>CALSBI010000009.1:0-268665 GCA_943373145.1 Chitinophaga pinensis | reverse complement strand
CCCTTTACGAAATCATACAGATTTTGAGCATCTCTATTTTTGAAAAAATGCCCATAAATCAACTATTTGAGCAAACTCAAAAACAATATTTCAAAGAACTAAAACATAAACAATTGAAAATCTTTTAGTTATATCAAAACGCTAGTGATTCATTATTAACTATTCACTACCGACAAACCGCCTCACTATCCATTATCAATTATCAACTCTCAACTAATTACAAGCCGGCGGCACAATCCCCTCCTTGCCCTTGGTATTAAAGCTGAGGAACTGCAGGCCGCCCGTAGCGGTTTGCTCAAATTCGATCGTCCAAATGCTGTCAAAATCATGCCCCTTCCATTTGCTGGGCACTTGCGAGGCCGGTACCCCCAATGCTTTTGCCAGCGGCGGAATATTGCCATGCTCCCATACCATCAGCACCAGCCCACGGCGGGTAAGCACATCGGCAGCGGCAGCCGTTACTTTGGTTTCCTTAAAACTACTGTTTACAATCAGGTTGTGTTTGATGGCAAAGGGCGAAACTGTTTGAAACATGCGCACACTCGTGGTATGGCTCTTGCCCGTACCAATGGTGGGCACATAGGTAAAATCGGGTTTGCCAATTTGTTTGGTAAGCACATCGGCCAATTTCAAGGCCCGGTACTGCCCTTGGCAGGAAAGGTTATCGCCACTGTCGGGTTTTTCGCCATGGCGGATGATGACCACTTTGAGGGCCACATTGTTTTGTGCCAACAAGGCCATGCTGCCCGAGGAAAGCAGGGCCATTAATACCAGCGTTATTTGCTTTATGCGTATCATATTACTTTGAGTTAAAATGAAGCGGCTTTGGCGGCCGCCATAAATGTTTAGAAGCTGTAATATGATAAAATAATACAAATGCAGTAAGCGTAGTTATACCCTATTTTTGCAAAAAAACGCCCCTTGTGGCTTACCGAATGGGCCGGGTTGCGTATAAAATGGGCTAAAACAGGCTGCTAGTGCCACAAAACACAAAAAACTTTGCCATCAAAAGCCCATAATTCAATTGTTTCCCCTACCTTTGCCGTCCGTTAAAAATAAAAAATATGAACGCAGTAGCATTTGTTCATGAACAACTGACAACTAAAAAGGAAATGCCATCTTTTAAAGCTGGCGACAACATAACTGTTAACTACAAAATTGTAGAGGGCAGCAAAGAGCGTATCCAAAGCTTTAAAGGCGATGTGATCAAGCGTCAAGGCAATGGTGCAACCGCCTCTTTTACCGTACGCAAAATCAGCGATGGGGTAGGTGTAGAGCGTTTGTTCCCCGTTTTTTCGCCCAATATCGAAAGCATTGTACTGAACAAAGTAGGTAAAGTGCGCAGGGCCAGGTTGTTTTACCTCCGTGAAAGGAGTGGTAAAAGTGCCCGTATCCAAGAAAAAAGGATGCCAGTTGCCAAAAAAGAAAAGTAATTTTTACTACATATCATTCGAAAAAGCGGAAAATATTTTCCGCTTTTTTAATGCCCTTTATAAAAATGGAACGGTATTTGCTAAAATTTAAAAAAAACAAAAGCCACTGATATTACCTCTACCTGAACCAAATTTTCATTACTTACCAATTTTTCAAATCAAAACCACACTACAAACAATGAGAAGAGTTGTTTCAATTTTGCTGCTGTGCAGCGCAGTACTGTATTTAGCTTCTTGCGCAAGGGGCATTACCCCTTACGAGGCCGCCAACGGTAAGGCCAAATGCGGAAGATATCTCAGATAAAATATTATATCGGACACAAACACAAACAAGCAGCAGCCAGTAAAATGGCTGCTGTTTTATTTGGCATAGCTTTAAATGCTTGTTGGGGCTCCATCTCAATGCTATTAAGTTGAGGAGTTTTACATACCCCAGCGGGGTATCTCGTTGGTAGTTTTGGTTTAAAAAGTGATTGCTACGTTCCATAGGAACGTTTGGTGCCCCGAGTTTAGCAGCCCTGCCAAGTGGCGGGGTTCCGCTGGAACAAGTGCCCCTCAAGCATGGTTGCAACCCACGAGCTGTGTCCTCAACTAGTTGGGAAGCGCAAGCCCTTAACTTACTGACATTGAGGCTGTTCATCTAAAAAAACGGATTTTACCCAATAATTGGTTTATCTTTGTATCTTAATATCAATATTATGATAGTCTCTTTTTTCAATGCAATATTCCTTTTTTCGCTACCGGGTGGCAGTGAATGGATTTTAATCCTATTGGCCATACTGTTATTTTTTGGCGGTCGCAAAATACCCGAACTGATGCGTGGCATTGGCCGTGGGGTAAGGGAGTTTAAGGATGCCAAGGACAATGTGAAGAATGAAATAGAAGCGGGTATGACCGATAAGGACAAAGAAACCGAAATCAAGGAGCTGAAAAAGCAATTGGCTGAAAAGCAGGCTTCTTAATCTACGCTTTATAGCTACATTATTGTATTTCCGGCTGAAGTGAGTGACACAACGATGTTGGGTTAAGCACTTCAGCCGGTTCCATAATTGCCCTTGGGCTTTACCGATGTTTACATTTACCAATATTTACCAATACCATCAACAGTTGTTGCAGGGTCAAGTGACTTGCACACAAGCTGTGGAGCATTACCTGCGACAAATAGCGCAGCATGGGCATTTGAACGCCATGGTGCAGGTATATGGCGAGGAAGCCTTGGCCCGGGCAGCGGCACTGGATGCCGAAAGGGCCACGCTGCCCCAGCTACCACTTTTGCACGGGGTTGTGATTGCCATTAAGGATGTGCTTTGCTACCAAGGCCATACAGTTACGGCCGCTTCCCGCATATTGAACAATTTTGAAGCGGTGTA
Source organism: Chitinophaga pinensis (assembly GCA_943373145.1). GTDB lineage: Bacteria > Bacteroidota > Bacteroidia > Chitinophagales > Chitinophagaceae > Ferruginibacter > Ferruginibacter pinensis_H. The sequence continues at coordinate 265,862 of CALSBI010000009.1, read as the reverse complement.
CACGGCTACTGCGGTACAACGCTTGCTAGATGCCGGGGCCATCATCATCGGCAGTTGCAATTGCGATGAATTTGCCATGGGCAGCACCAACGAAAACTCTTGTTACGGCCCTGTGCTGAACGCTTTGGACAATACCAAAGTACCGGGCGGCTCATCAGGCGGTAGTGCCGTGGCCGTACAGGCGGGCCTTTGTATGGCCAGCTTGGGCAGCGATACCGGTGGCAGTGTGCGCCAGCCCGCCGACTTTTGCGGGGTGATCGGCTTAAAGCCCACTTATGGCCGCATTTCGCGGTACGGATTGATCGCCTATGCCTCTTCTTTTGATCAAATCGGTATTTTTAGCCCCACCGTGGCGGATACGGCCCTGCTACTGGAAGTGATGGCGGGCCCGGATGATTACGACAGCACGGCTTTGCAATCGGCTTTGCCCCCCTTGGCCAATGATTTGAAAGCGGATAAAAAATTCCGCATCGCCTCTTTTGCCGAAGCCCTTACCCATCCCTCGTTGGATAAGGAAATAGCGGCGGGCATCAACGCTACCATTGCCCAACTGCAGGCCGATGGCCATACGGTGGAACCGGTGGCCTTTGACCTGCTGGATTATGTGGTGCCGGCTTATTATGTGCTTACCACTGCCGAAGCCAGCAGCAACCTCAGCCGTTACGACGGAGTGCGTTTTGGGCACCGCAGTCAAAAACCGGTGGACGACTTAACGACTTTTTATGAGCAGAACCGCACCGAAGGCTTTGGCAAGGAAGTGCAGTTGCGCATCATGCTGGGCACTTTTGTGCTGAGCGCTGGTTACTATGATGCTTATTATACCAAGGCCCAGCAGGTACGGCGCATGCTGGTGGACAAGGTAAATGCTGTTTTTGCGGATTTTGATGCCCTGCTGCTGCCCAATAGTCCTACCACGGCCATGCCCTTAGCCAACAAGAACGATGACCCGACCGCCATCTATTTGGCCGATATTTATACCGTTTTTGCCAATTTAACGGGGGTACCGGGCATTGCCCTGCCGCTGTACAAACACAGCAACGGCTTACCGTTTGGCATACAAGTGCTTACAAAAGCCGCAGATGAGTTAACTTTGCTGCAAATTTCAAACCTGTTAATGGAGGATTACGTTAGTTATTAAAATTTGAAAAAGCAGATTATCATATTGGTTTGTTGGATGCTCATGGGCTTTTTGGCCCAAGCACAGGAGCCTGCTGTAGTGGATACGGTGGGGCTTACGGTGGTAATGGACAGCCTGCCCCCTGTGGATGAAAAGACGGAAGATGCTTTGATTGACGAAGTGATAAAAAACCGCACCCCACCCAAAAAAGACCGGGTGCAGTACTTTAGTCAGGTTACCCGCTATGGTTTTAAGAACCTGTTTGCCAACTACCGCTACAACCCTTCCCTGCCTTACAGCAGTCAGGTTAACCCTTATGCGGAAACCTTTATGCAGGATTATTTAAAGGCCCATGGCAAAGGCTTGGTGCGGATGAAAACTTGGGGACAGCCTTATTTTAATTTGATTGATAATATATTGATGCAGTATGGCCTGCCACGGGAGTTAAAATATTTGGCCGTGATAGAAAGCCACCTGAGCGCCGGTGCCACCAGTTGGGTGGGAGCGGGCGGGCCTTGGCAGTTTATGCCCTATACGGCCCGTGAGTATGGGTTGGTGGTGAATGGCTTTATCGACGAGCGCCGGGATTATTACAAAAGCACCCATGCGGCGGCCCGTTACCTGCTTACACTTTATCGGCAAACCAAAGATTGGCTGCTGGTAATTGCCGCATATAATGGTGGGCCTGGCCGGGTATTCAGCGCCATCAAACGCAGTGGCAGCCGCAATTTTTGGGCCTTACAATACCACTTGCCGCAAGAAAGCCGCAACCACGTAAAAAAGTTTATCGCCACCCATTATATCATGGAGGGAACGGGCACGGGTGCATCTTTGCCCACCGTACCTATGCCTGCGGGTCTGGGCAGTACAGCTGCCGGGCGCCTGCCTGCCGTAGGCACGGGCAACCCCATTGGTCCGCACGACTTGAACAAACCCAAGCTGAGTGCCGCAGAAATGGAAGAGGTAGAAGTGTTGGGCATTTCGGGCAAATACAATTCGATGGTGATTGCCAAAAACCTCACTATGGAAATCAACCACTTTAACCATTATAACCCCTCGTTCGACCAAATGCTGGCCACTAATGGCACCTACGATTTAAGGTTACCTGCTGATAAAATGCAGCAATTTATCGCCAATAAGTACATGATACTGAATGAGTGTGTGCAAGTGATGCTGAACGGTGAAGAACCGCCCATTTATACCGGCCCAAAAACTACCGCCCCCAAAGCCAAGAAGAAGAAAGCTAGGGCTTAATAGCCATGTCGGCAATACACTTTTAATTGATACATAAAATACGTACTTTAGTTACACATTTTTCGTTTATGAAGTATCAATAAACTATAAAACCGTAATTGTATGAGAAAAAAGGTACCCCTTATTTTTTGTTTGGCTTTTTTTTCAATCATCACCAATAATCTCTTGGCCCAAAACCCCGGGTATAACTGGATTAAAACAGCCAATGGTGCTGCCGCTGAAGTTGTAACCGATGTGGTGGCCGGCAAGGGTGAATATCTGTACACTTGCGGCACCTTTACCTCCGCTACGGTACAACTGGGCGGCCAAACCCTCAGCAACAGTGGGGTAAAGGATATTTTTGTAGCCAAATATGATACGGTGGGCAACCTCATTTGGGCAAAGCAAATGGGCGGTGCTGGGCAAGATGAAGCGGTGGCCATAGCTACGGACAGTTTGGACAATATTTACCTAACCGGGAGTTGCGGCGACACTGCCAGTTTTGGGGCGCTTAACTTTACTGGAACCAACTTCATTGCCAAAATAAACAATGCTGGCGATGTGCTTTGGGTAACGGAACCGGCTACCAATGTTACCATCAAAGACATTGCGGCCGACCCCAATGGCAACACCGTTATTTGCGGCACGTTTGCTGGAAGCTGCACCATTGGCGGCAATGCAGTTACAGCCAACGAAAGTAACGATGGCTTTGTGGCACGGTACAATACCAGTGGCAACTTTAGTTGGTTTAAGCAATTGTATGCTACCAAGCCCAGTTTCAATAGCCAATACAGTAGTGTGTCTGAAATATGTAGTTCCGTGGCCATTGCACCCAACGGTACCATTGGCCTCTGTGGCTATACATCGGGCGGCGAAAAACTTTATATCAAAAATGCTACGGTTACCGACACCATTTTTACCACCAGTATTGTGTGGGATGCACAGCAAACTTATGCCCCTATTGGTTTGGCTATGCAATGGGATGCCACGGGCAACCTGCTTTGGATCAAAGACAACCTGAACAATATCAACAGCGGCCGTTATTGGACAATGCCCCAAAATGCGGCCACCAATGCCAATGCAGATCTGTACATCGCTTATGAAACCATGAGCAAGGCCTCAGGCGCTGGTAATTTTACACCCAGACTGGGGAAATACAACAATACAGGCGGGCTGGAATGGATAAATTCGATAACCACCTATTTTTCACCCGCACAAGCTGCCCCGGCCACCAATGCCCGTGTGGCCTTTAGTGAGGGCAAAGCCTATCTGTCGGAAAAAGTAACCCTTTTTAACAGTGGCACTTTTCCGCCGCAAGAAACCAGGATCCACTGCATCAACGAATATGGTACGCTGCAATGGTCATCGGTTTACAGCAATAACAGTTCTTATATCAATGCATTGGCGGCCAAAGGCACCGCTTATGCCGTGGGTGTAATCAACAGCGGTAGTTTCGCCAATCTTTCGGCTACCTATGCAGCTGGCTCGGACGGCTTTTTGGCCCAATTGGAACATTACACGGCACCCATTTTACCGCTGGCTTTTTCGGCATCCAACCCCGATAAAACCATTTGCGCAGGCGGCAGCATTGCCTTGGCACCGGGCATTACGGTAACGGGTGGTGTACAGCCTTATAGCTATAACTGGACGCCCCCTTTTGGGCTAAGCGATGCTTCGGTTTTAAACCCCACGGCAGCACCGGGCAACACCATCAACTATATACTAACGGTAACCGATGCCGTGGGCAGCCAGTTAAGGGATACGATATTGATAACGGTACGGGCACCTTTGGCCAAGCCTATCGTGCAATTGATACCCGGCATTTCGCCAAGCGTATATGATACCTTGGTTTGCGTATCGCCGGAAACCGGGCTTAGCTACGATTGGCGCAACAGCTTTGGCAGTTTGGTGGGCAGTGGAGCCAAATTACTGGTATTCAAGGCCCAGCCAGAGCGCTTTCGGGTAACCATTACCAATGGCTTAAACGGCTGCTCAGCTACTTCGGACGTTTTTTATTACTACTTTATAAAAGCCAATGCGGGCAACGACACCACCATTTGTGCGGGGCAAAGCATTACCCTAGGCGGCAACCCGCCTTATTTTGGTATGCCCGGCGGTACCGTTACTTATCATTGGGCTTCGGTTGTTGGCGGATTGGCCACAGCCAGCTTGCCAAACCCTTATATTAGTATTACGCCAACAGTCACTGCTGATTATATTTTATACATAGATGACGGCAGTGCCATTCAAGAGTTTATGGACACGGTGCGGATAACCGTGAACCCCACGCCCAATCTTGGCCCCGATACCCTTCTTTATCACGACTGTTATTTGCAGACCACCAACTTACTATTTCTGTACAACACATCGGGCCTTACTGCCACTTGGAACACGGCAACGCCTACCCTAGCGGCTCCGGGCAATTACCAGTTGATCGCTACAACTGTGGCTGGTTGTGCGGATACGGCCCTTGTTGAAATCAAACTATTGGTTGCCACTTGGACCGGTGCTATCAGCAGCGATTGGCATACGGCGGGCAATTGGAGCATCAACCAAGTACCCAATGCTTTAACGCATGTGATCATCAACAGCGGCACGCCCAATAATTGTGTAATTGGTACTGCCAACGCTATAGCAGCCAGTGTACAGTTGCGCAACGGAGCTGTATTGAGTATGAATAATGGTATGACAATAACCATTGCGGGCAATTGTGCGGTGCTGCCTCCCAACTAATCCACGCCTTTGGCGGGACAAGTTGTGCTGATGTGATGATTAGCTAATGTGCTAATGCTTGCCCCCAACTTGTTGGTGGGTGCTAATTTTTTCAACTCGTTTGTGACAAAGTAATTGGCATCGGCTTTGAGGACCGTAAACTGTCCACGCCTACTGCGTGGTGTCGGCAGAGCCTCCACATCTGTCAACCTGCCTTTGCCGGCAGGCAGGCCGTCAACTCTTCCCGGCCTACGAACCACGGCCCTCCCTACGCCAGCACTTTGAGCATGGCCCCCGCCTTGAGCATACATTCTTCATACTCTTGTTCGGCATCGCTGTAAAAGGTAATGGCGCTACCGGCTTGAAAGGAGAGATAGCCGGTGGTTTGGTTATAAAACATGCTACGGATTACTACATTAAAGTCAAAATCACCATGGGGGTCGATATAACCGATGGCACCCGAAAAGAGGCCCCGGCGGCTGCGTTCGTACTGTTCTATCAGTTCCATCACCCGCTTTTTAGGGGCGCCGGTCATGCTGCCCATAGGGAAAGTGGCCCGGATGATATCGGTAAACAGTTCTTCGCCCGTCAACTCCCCGCTCACCGTGCTGATCATTTGGTGTACTTGCGGAAAGCTGTACACGCCAAATAGCTCGGATGCTTTTACACTGCCCTGCTTGCAAATGCGGCTCAGGTCATTGCGCACCAAATCTACCACCATTACGTTTTCGCTTTTTTCCTTGGCGCTGTCTTTTAAATATTGCTTACTGGCTTCGTCTTGTAAATCATCCAGTAAATGCCTGCGGGCCGTACCTTTCATGGGTTGCGAAAAAAGCAAATGCCCTTCTTTTTTGAGATAGCGTTCGGGGCTGGCACAAAGGCAAAAGCGACCATCCACTTTGTATAGGGCCGCAAAGGGGTTGGGCGACAACTCGATTAACTGCTTGTAAATGGCCAAGGGGTCCAACTTCACTTTTTCAGCATAGAACTCTTGACAAAAATTGATTTCGTAGCAGTCGCCGCGAACAATATGCCGCTGCAATTGCTGTACAGCCGCTATGTATTCCTCTTTTGTAAATCGAGTGCTTATGGCAACAGGGGATGTTGACTTTGCGGAAAAGGATTCCGAACAGTTATTGATGGCTGTAAAAATGGCTGGCGCATCTGCCGTACCCATTATTTCCACTGTGGTTTTGCCCAGCTTCACTACATATTCCGGCTCAAAGAAATGGAGGTCGCTAAACCCTACACCATCGGGATTGGAAGAAGTAAGTTGTTCGGTTTCGTTTTTAAGGTCGTAGCCCAAGTGGCCGAAAAGCCAGCCCTGACGCTGGTTGTACAACTGTTGCAATTCATTGAATGCATTACCAGCGGGCAGCGCTATGTTTCTTTTGCAACCCACTGCCAATATGCATTCAAAGGCCGGATCGGTAAAAGCATACTGCTGATTGTCGAGCAAACAAAAAATGTTGAACCGGTTGGCCCAGTTCAACATTTTATATCTAAATGCAGTAAAGTCTGTTACAGGAAAAGCACTGTTTTGTATTTGCACCAATGCTGATTAAGTGAAACTAAAAATCATCGTCGTCGTCGTAGCGTCCACCGCCCATGTCGTCATCAAACAGACCCAGATCTTTAAAGTCGTCGTCCATTTTAAATTCATCGTCCTCCTCTTCTTTGCCGCCTTTCTTGGCAGCCTTCTTTGTTTTGGAACGGGGCACATCAAACTCGTCAAAATCAGGATCCCAATCATCGTCGTCCTCTGGTTTGTTCCAGTCATCTTCTACATCCACATCATCCTCTTCCTCGTCATCATCCCCCTTGCCTTTTTTAGACGCGGCTTTACCCTTCTTAGGGGTATCCTCTTCTTCAAATCCTTCATCGTCATCATCCACGTCGTCCTCCACGTCTTGCTTTTTGGGTTTAGAAGAGCCCTTGGCAGCGCTAGTGGCTGCCTTTTTCACTGTTGGTTTAATTTCCTTTTCAGACTTCGAAGCCATAAATCAAAAAGATTAGTATTGTAAAATTTCTTAGAGATTTTTAAATAGCCAAAAAAAAACGATAATTTTTTTACTTTTTTTATTCCGCCACAATAATCTGCTCCCTGCCCGGCCCATTGCTAATGTACTTAACCGGTACGCCCACAAAGTTATTAATATATTGGATGTATACTTTCATTTTTTCCGGTACGTTTTCGTATTTTTTTATCCCGGTAATATCCGTTTGCCATCCTTCAAAACTTTCGTAAACGGGTTCAATGGCCAATTTGTTCATTTGGAAGGGCACAAAGCTCTGTTTATTGCCGTTGATACTGTAATGGCTGCACAGTTTCAGTTCTGCCAATTCATCCAGTACATCGGCCTTGGTCATAATCAACTGCGTAACGCCGTTTACCATACAAGCAAATTGTAGGGCCACCAAGTCCATCCAGCCGCAGCGGCGGGGCCTGCCCGTGGTGCTACCGAATTCACTGCCCGTTTTGCGTATCTGCTCGCCTATTTCGTCATTCAGTTCTGTAGGGAAAGGGCCGCCGCCCACACGGGTGCAATAGGCCTTGGTAACGCCCAGCACCTCCCTGATTTTTTGCGGTGCCACGCCCAGCCCTGTGCATACGCCACCCGAAATGGTGCTGCTACTGGTAACATAGGGGAAAGTGCCAAAATCTACGTCCAACATGCTGCCCTGCGCACCTTCGGCCAATACCCGTTTGCCCTGCCGCAACTGTTCGTTGATGAAATATTCACCGTTTACAATCTTCAACTGGCGCAACAGTTCCACCGCTTCAAAAAACTCGTCTTCCCAATCGCTGATATCCTCATTGAAGTTAAAGTTGTCCAGCAGTTTTTGGTGTTTCAGGCGCAGCTTGATATACTGGCTTGTAAAATTCTTATCCAGTAAATCGCCCACCCGTAGGCCATTTCGGCCCGTTTTGTCCATATAAGCAGGGCCAATGCCCTTTAAGGTAGAACCGATCTTTTCGTTGCCCTTGGCCGTTTCACTGGCTTTATCGATGGCACGATGGGTAGGCAGTATCAAGTGGGTGCGTTCGCTGATGTACAGGTTTTTTTTGTAGTCAACCCCCATCGAAGCCACCCGCTCACATTCCTTTTGCAGGGTTACGGCGTCCAGCACCACGCCATTGCCGATCAGGTTTATCTTTTCTTCATGAAAAATACCGCTGGGGATTTGGTGCAACACCATTTTAGTGCCGTTTACATATAAGGTGTGGCCAGCGTTGGGTCCGCCCTGAAAACGGGCCACCACATCATAGCCGGGGGCAAAATAATCTACAATCTTACCTTTCCCTTCGTCGCCCCACTGTAGGCCTAAAATTACATCAATCATTTTTACTGTTTTTACTGCTCGGCATGGGCAGTTTTACTTAAGTGCCCAATTTTTGTCAGCCATCAGCGGTTCGTTGCCCAATTGCACCGTTTGCTAAGGCCCCACAAAATCAAACAGGCCGTAAAAGTAAAATGAAAAAAAACAACCACCTAAAATGCGAGGTGGTTGTTTGAAAAAAATAATATAAAAGATGTACTAAGCCACTTTCAGCAGGCTGAGCGTACTGTTGTCGAACTTTCGTTGCGCATATTCCAAGGTAATGTTAAACTCCTTTACCTTTTGCGAAGGCAGGTCGAACATGGCATCGGTTAAAATGCTTTCGCAAATGCTGCGGAGGCCACGGGCGCCCAGCTTGTATTCCAGCGCCTTTTGCACCATAAAGTCGAGCACATCCGGCTCAAACTTCAGTTCGATGCCTTCCATTTCGAAAAGGCGTATAAACTGCTTAGTGAGCGCATTTTTGGGCTCGGTCAATATGCTGCGCAAAGTGGGCGCATCCAATGGATTGAGGTAGGTGATTACCGGCAAACGGCCCAACAGCTCGGGTATAAGGCCAAACTGCTTCATATCCTGTGCATTGATGAAACGAAGGATGTTTTCCTCGTTGTATTGCTGTTGTGCCTTGTTTACATTAAAGCCGATGGCGTGGGTATTTACCCGGCGGGCAATGATTTTATCGATGCCGGCAAAGGCGCCCCCGCACATAAAGAGGATGTTTTGGGTATTTACTTTTACCAGTTTTTGCTCGGGGTGCTTGCGGCCTCCTTGTGGCGGCACCAATACTTCGGTGCCCTCCAACAGTTTTAGCAGGCCCTGCTGCACACCTTCTCCGCTTACATCCCTGGTAATGCTGGGATTATCGCTTTTGCGTCCAATTTTGTCTATCTCGTCGATGAATACAATCCCTTTTTCCGCAGCGGCCACATCGTAGTTGCAGGCTTGTAGCAATCGGCTCAGCATGCTTTCCACATCCTCGCCCACATAACCTGCTTCGGTAAACACAGTGGCATCCACAATGGCAAAGGGCACATTGAGCATGCGGGCAATGGATTTGGCCAGCAAGGTTTTGCCGGTACCCGTTTCGCCCACCATGATGATGTTGCTCTTTTCTATCTCCACGTCGTTCTCTACCTTTTGGTTGAGGCGCTTGTAGTGGTTATAAACGGCCACTGCCAGTACTTTCTTGGCTTCATCTTGCCCAATTACGTACTCATCCAAAAACTTCTTTATTTCATGTGGTTTTCTGATGGTAAGCTTGGCAGCGGTACCCTGTGGTTGCTTGTTGTTTTCTTGATAATGACCCAGTTCCTGCGCAATGATATCCTCTGCATGCTCCACACAGCTTTCGCAAATATGACCATCTTGGCCCGCAATGAGTATTTTCACCTCATCGCGGCTGCGTCCGCAAAAAGAACAATGTAACGTATGTTGCTTTGCCATAATATGTATGTTTGTCCGGCTGTTTCCTTATCCGGTCTGCAAAGGTAACAAAACCGTTGTAATCACATCCATTATAGACAAACTAACAAGGCCAAATGTTGCATTGGGGGCAGGAGTGGTAAAAAGCACCGCTTAAGTGGCAACAAATGCTGTCACCAACTTAAGCGGTTACCCATGCCGATTACTGCGTAATGGTAATTTCGGTTGTGCGTTGAAACAGCACCGACGTATTTACTTTGTACACTACGGTAGCATTGTTGCTACGATCGGTTACCTCAAACAAGATATCGGTATCACCATCTTCGGTGCCTTGATTTTGCAACTGGTACAAGCGGGTAATATTGCTACCCTTCAACTTTTCAGCGTACAGCACTTGATTGCTGGCATCTTTGATAACGATGCTGTAATCGCCTGCGGTTGCATTATTCAAAGCCAGTTTAAAAACAGGCGATTCGTTTTTGTTGCCGATCCACTTCAGCTCAAAAGGAGCTTTGTTGTTGCCACCAGCGGCCTGTGCTACTGTAGCAAAGCCAAAAGATGCCATTACTGCTGCTATCGCCAATATGCGATACTTGTTCATTAACTTTTTCATAAAATTGTTTTTTGTGTTAATAAATAAAAAACTGTCCTTTCATATAACAGTAACCGCAGTAGATAAAATCGAGGGTAACCAGTTGGCCCTATTTACTTTGTTATGCCTTGGTTAAATGCAATCCCGATTTTGATAACACAAAACTACACCGCAGCGCTAGGGTAACAAACACGTATTTTGATGGGTTTCAGGATGCGTAATAGGTTAATAAAATGTTAAAATCCTTTGTGGTAAAGGGTTACAGCGGAATATTGCCATGATGCCCAAATGCTATTTGCCTATTGCAAAAAGCTGTATCGATAATGTTTTGATAACATTGATATATGTTACTTTGATATATTCAGTTGCTAGCTATAAGCATAAGCGATACCCGTTTCCATCTTTTTTTGTGGGCAAAAGGTTCCATTGTTCAACACATAAACCATATCTGCAATTTTGGTCAATGAATCTTTATGCGAAATAACAATAAGCCCGGTAGTTTTTTTAATGGATTGCAATAGGTTGATTACAAAAGCTTCTGTTTGGTTATCCATTGCAGAAGTAGGTTCGTCCAGCAGCAACAATTGTGGGCGGCCAAAAAGGCAGCGGGCCAAACAAAGCAATTGCTTTTGTCCGCCGGATAGGTTTACGCCCCCTTCGCCTATCACCGTACCATAGCTTTGCGGCAGGCTTTCGAAAAAATGGGCGAAGCCATACTCCTTACAAAAAGCCACCATTGCTTCAGCGGTTGCACCCTCTTTGGCCAATACGATATTATCGGCAACGGTGCCACTGAAAATATCCATTTCTTGCGCTACCACGCCAATCATATTGCGCCAAGCCGGGGTGGAAATACCTTCGGCCCTTTGCCGGTTCAGCCATAGTTCGCCGGTTTCTATACCATAAAACCGTTGTAAAATCCTGAATAGGGTGCTTTTGCCATTACCGCTTTCGCCTGCAATGGCTATCAATTGGCCCCGCTTTACCGAAAAATTTACCTGCTGTAACAGTAAGGGCCTGCCAGGGAAACGAAAAGATACATTGCTTACCGATAGGCTTTCGAATACGGGAGGGGTAGTTTCACCGGCATCGGTCAAGGCAACATATTCGGGCTCTAGGGATGTAAACTCGTACATCCTATCAAAAGTTACTTTGGCTTCCTGCAATTGTATGGTGGCCAGTGCAATACCCAAGGCTGCCTGCACCATCAAGGCCGACATTTGTAAGATTGCTATCAATTCACCAGTTTTTATTTGCTGCTTAAACACCAATAAGGTGGCAACAAGTATTATGCCCGTGGTAAAAAAAGCCATCACCACTTCCATGGTGGCGTTAAAGCGGCCCCTTGTTTTGCCCAGCTTAAAAATACCGGCCTGAAAAAAAGAAAAAACCTGTAAGGCCATCTGGCTAAAGAAAGGCTCTTTGTTCAATATTTTAATGGTGCCAATACCATTGATGGTGTCGATATAGTTGGCTTCGTTTTTGGCATAAGCCGCCAATACATTGCGTTGCCGCTCTAAAATTTCGTTTCTGTTTTTATTAACAATCAAAAAGATAATGCCCACCAGTGTTAAGCAAATAAGGCCAATGGGCAAAGAATACACCAGTACATACACGACCGACACCAGCAATAACAGGGCTTGGATGGTTACATCGCCAAACACCATGGTAGCTGCCTGTTGTATACGTGCCGTATCATTTAAGCGGGCCACCAAATCGCCCGTTTTTCGATTGTCGAAAAAAGCCTTGGGCAGGCGGAGCAATGCCGCATAAAATCCATTGGCCAGCCTTGTGCTGAACTGGGTGGATTGCCGCACCAACAGCAGTTGCCGCACATATCCCAAACCTGCTTTTACCAACAGTAAAAAAATCAATAGGGCAGCACCCAGGTATAGCTTGGACAACTGATGCTTGGGAATAATTTTATCTACCAACTGTTGCGAAAAAATGGCCGTTGCCAAATTGAGGGCAGCTACCGCCACGCCCACAAAGGCAGCCATGTACAGCAATTGTACATCGTGCTGCAATATGGCTTTGAACCATTTCCATTTGTTGTTGCTTGTGCTTGTATGCGCTTCCAAAGCATCGGTGGGGGTGAGCAACAGACAGGTTTTGCTGATCCATTCTTTTTCCAATGCCGCTTCGGTGTAGGTAATGATGCCGCGGGCCGGATCACCTATCACATAGCTAGGGTTGGGATCGTTCAGGTTGCTGAGTGAGGGATAATACACCACATAATGCAGGGTCCGCCCTTCAATGGTTAAGTGCAAAATACAGGGATCCTTCACTTCGGATAAGTTTTGTATGCTATCGGCTTCGGCACCATCCGCGGTAAAACCCACTTGCCGAGCTGCTTGGCAAATGCCCAGCAAAGTGGCCCCGTGCTTGGTGGCACCGCTCCACTCCCGAAGCCGCTCCAAAGGCGAGGCCGCACCGTAATATTGCATGATGTTTAGCAAACAGGTAGGCCCACAATCAGCCTCATCATTTTGGCGGGCAAAATTTTTCCGCAGTCGCTTTAATTCTTTTTTTTGCTGATGCTCCATAATTCCACAGTGGTTTATTGAATAAGTTTTGTGATGGCATCAATCTTGGTTTCGCCAGCAAATTTTTGTACCAACTGCTGCTGCTTATTGTACACAAAAAAGCTGGGTATTAGCGCTGTGCCAAAGATTTTATAGAAAGCACCTTTACTATCTAATAAAAAATGGATATTGGGCTGTTTTGCCAACCCGTATTGTGCGGCGAATGTGGCTACGGCAGCACTATCTGCGGTGGATACCATTACCAGTGTAGCCCGTTGAAACTGCGCTAGTTTTTTTTGAATTTCACCTGCCTCGTACTGGCAGTGTTCGCAATCGGGTGAATAATAATATACAACGGTAGGTTGCCGGGCTGGTAAACTATCGTTGCCAAACCGCTTCCCACTTAGCTGTTTAAAATCGAGGGTGGGCAATAATTGTGTTTTAGCAATAGCTTCTTTTTTGAGCTTATTCGTTTTGATAATCCCTGCCACCAAATAGCCCAACCCACTCAGCAGCAGCAATACCAACAGTATGGCCATTACTTTTCTCATATATTAAGTTGTTAGATTAATGCTTAAAAAAACAATAAAAACCGTCCACACCAGTAAGCCGATGCCATAGGAACCCAGCACAAAGCCCAGCATTTTTCCCAATGGCTTGTCAAAAAGCGTTTTTAACCCCATCGCCAGTAAGAACCAATAGCCAATTTCAAACAGGTTAATTACCCGTAGGGGATAGTTGAGATAGGCCGGCGTATCCTTGCCGCCAATGATGCCGTACAAAGAAAAGGGCGCAAAACCTTGGATATCTTCCAGTGTATTGATTTCCTGAAAAAGGTACAGGCAGGCATTTTGTACAATACCGCCCATAAGCAGTGCCAGTTCGGCAAAAAGTGCCACTTTAAATACTTTTTTAAATGGCGCTTCCATACCCATTATAAAGCCACCAAGGCTGATGCATACCGCTGTGTACCCAATTTTGAGCAGTAGCAATGCCGGTGTGGCAACATAGCTAACCCACTCTTGACTTTTGCGTTTGCTGATAAATGCATCGATACGCTCCATGGCTACTTGGTCGCCAAAGGAATTGTAGTACAATTGATCTTTAATAATGTAATGAGCAGTGTACCAAGCCAGTAACATATACAAGCCGGTAATGATGCCAAAGAGGTACCAGTTGTTAAACTCATAATCTTTTCTGCTTAATGACAATGCTTGCATATTAAATGCTTTACGAATGAAACAATGTGTAATTTTAAAAAATGACACTACTGCCAGTGATAGCAGCAGTGTCATTAAAAAAGACGGCTATGTTTATGCCCAAATACAGTTCCAATAAGCCGTTGGACCTCCCGCTACTGCCACGCCGATGAGTGGATTGATTACTGAAGTGAGACCCGCCAAATAGCACCTATCAATGGCGCCGCCCATTACAGTTTGCAATTGGGTTTCTGTTAATTTTTTCATTTGTTTTTGTTTAAATAGTTACCAATTATTACCTGATACAGTTGCCCACGCCTATCATTGCACCCGCCACAATACCAACTGGTCCTGCAGCAAAACCGCCCAATATGGTGGCACCTGCAATACCAAGGCCGCATCCAACACCAGACCAGAAGGGGTTGCTACCACCTACAATCAATTCCATTTGATTCATTTCGATTCTTTTCATTTTTTACATTTTACAGTTAAATAAATACCCACATTTAAGGCAGCAGGTTTCTCCTTTCATCAGCGCTGAAAAAGTTATTGCGAAAAATTCGTTGTTGTTATTGATGCAGCAGCATGGCACGCCTTCCCCTTACGGTTTACGTAAAGTGTACAGCATCATCCATAACACCTTACTCAAAAGATATTACAGCATTGCACCATTGCTGTTTTGCCAAAAGTTGCGTAATTCTGATTGTGTTGTGATAGACCAATGGTTTGCCCGATAAACAGAAACCATGCGAAGTTGATTTCGAAATAAAACTACGGCGTCCATCATTCTCAAAATAAGAAATTCAACAAACAGGTTGTTTGCCTGTACAAAACAACGCTTTGACCGTACAAAGAACTTTTTAGCGTGTAGGAATCATACTTAGCTAACTGTAAAACGCAGCGGTGGTTGACCGCTCAAATGAAACACGAGGAAAACACTGCCGCATTTTTGATACGGCAGTGTTGATTTTTCTTTATGCCACTATGCAATCCCAGTATTCACCGAAACCGCCGGCAATGCCTACACCAATCATAGGATGGACCACGGAAGCAAGCCCTGCCCAAAAGCAACGGCCGAGGCCACCCTCTACCTGTAACATCTGGCTGTCATTTAACTTTTTCATTTTTTTTCTTTTTTTGGTTTTAAAAATTTGTTTCAAAAATCAATTACAACATCATACAAACGGCCACACCACCCAGTGCCCCCCATGGTCCGGCCATGCCTGCGCCCGCTATAATGCCCAGGCCACAGCCTACGCCTTTCCAAAATTCATTGCCGCCGGTAATGGCTTCCATTTGTTTTACTTCCATCTTTTTCATAACTGTAAAAATTTAATGCTTAAAAAATACCCGCACTTCAGGTAGTGGGTTTCACCTTTTTTTAACTGTCGAAATCATTTAACTGCCCGTTTTTCAGCCATCCTGCCTAAACCCTAAAGCAAATCAACAGCGGTCTTGTCCATACAAGGTCTTCACCGCTGCCGCCCATAAGGCCGATGACGAAACAACCACCCGACAATTGGCCCATTTGGGCAACTGATAGTTTTTTCATGCACTCTTTTTTAATGGTTTTAAAATGCCCACACTTAGGGGTAGCGGGATACACCCGTTAACTGATATATCGGTATAACTATTGTAAATGCCCGGCCTGTTTGTATTATACAGCCAATGGGCAATTTAGGAAAAGGGATAGGCCAATGGCTTGTACGGCCGCTGTGTAATTAAAAGAAAAAACGGCTATTGCAAGATCGTCCCTAAGACTGCCGCAGGTAATTAAGCCCGATGCGGCCAACTGCTCCATGCGGGCATCGTTCAACTTTTTCATGTTTACAATTTTTACGTTAATAATGCTTAAACCCCGGTGTTTTTATAAAGGCTTTTCACTACATGAAATGCTCGTTTCGGCAGTTGGCAAGGGCGTTGGGCAGCCCATTTTTTCATGTTTTGAATGTTATACCGACGCTACTTATTAAATAGTCCAATCATTTCTGAGCTAATTCAAAGTAGGTCGGCATTATACCACAAACAATTGGACTAATTCATATGTGTAATTGGTATTAATTAAAATTACGATGATTAATAAGACAAAATCAACAAATTCAACCAATATGTATTTGCGGTGTACAATAAGTATAATGGGGTGTATTTTGCTTGAAATTGTTTTCATCAGTTGAGCTTTGCCATACAAAGAAACATTGCACCATTATTCAAGCATGGCTGCAAGGCTCTCTTTAAAATTGGTGCCCACGGGCAAGATGATGTCGCCAATGGCCACTTCGGCCTGGTTGTAAGCGGTGATTTTATGTTTGGCTACAATAAACGACCGATGGATGCGTACAAAATCTTGTGTGAGCATATCTTCTATCATACCAATCTGCAGTTTTGTTACCAAAAATTTATCTTTCCCTAGGTATATTTTTACATACTCTTTCATGCCCTCCACATACTGTACATCTGAAAAATTAACCTTTACCCTTTTTTTGTTCATGTTGATATAGAAATACGCCTTGGATGCAATACCGTTAGCCAAAACTTTGGGGTGATCGGCCACAGCTTTATTTACCGCTTTTAAAAACCGGGTAAATGAAATAGGTTTGAGCAGATAATCGGCCACATCCAGTTCGTAGCCCTCCACCGCATACTCATGGTATGCCGTAGTAATAATAAAACGAGCTTCCCCCTGATAGCTCCTGATAAAATCTATCCCTTTTAACTTGGGTAGGTTGATGTCGATAAAGATGAGTTCCACAGGGGTTTGTTGTAAAAAAGCAAGAGCGCTAACAGCGTCACCAAAAATACCTTTTTGCTCTAAAAATGGCACTTGGCTTACATAATCTGCCAGCACATCCGCCAGCAAATGTTCATCCTCGATAATGATGCAGCTAATTTTTTTCATCTTGCATTAGTTTTATTTGCAGTGATACAAAAAATGTTTGCTCCTTTTTGGTGCATACCAGTTCATGGTCGGGATAAGTCAGTTCAAGCTGCCTTTTGATATTGGCCAAACCAATATGGGTGCTCATATTATTGCGCAACGGTTCTTCCATGGAGTTTTCCACTTCAAATCGCAAGAGACCCGCTTGCACGGTTAAATCAATATATACAAAGGCCGTAAACCTGCTCTCGCCAGCACTGTATTTAAAAGCATTTTCCACAAATGGCAATAGTAGTAAGGGGGCTATACCAAGGGTGGCATCATCAATTTTTTTGTTAAAGCGGATGGTGAGTTTATTACTGAACCTCACCCGCTCTAATGCTATAAAATCATCCAATAGCTTTACTTCCTCGGCCAAGGTAATGTGTTTGCTTTTGGCCTCGTACAGCATAAACCGCATCAACTGCGACAGCTTAAGGGTAACATCGGCCGCGGCTGGTGCTTTTTGGCGGCTCAATGCATGGATGGTACTGAGTACATTGAACAAGAAGTGCGGGTTAATCTGTGCTTTTAAAAAACTCAGCTCATTGCGCAGCTTTTCCTTTTCCAAGGTGCTTTCCCTTTCTTTCATGCGCCGCACAAAGCGGTACATTTCATATACCAACAGGATGCAAACGGGTATCAATACATCGAAAAGATTGAATACCAGTGCTGACAAGTTAAAAAAGTAGCGGTTGGGTGGGCTGGTATGATAAATATGTGGCACCACAATATGGTACACCATTGCCCGGTACAACAACAGGGCCAGCAGACAAGCAATGGCACACTGTACCAGCACCCATGTTTTTTGTGCCCCACCCTTTGTTAAAGGAAGGAGGGTGTAATAAAACAAAAAGTAAAAGAGGAGCAACTTGGGTACCAGGCCTATCAATACCGTTAGCAGCATGGAAAAAGCGGAAAGTTTATCTGCTGACGTAGACATGGCCAAATTGGACTGTATACAATCCCAAATTACATACACTACCCAAAAAAGAATATGTTGCCTTATCGATATTTTCACCATTCAATTTCGGTTAAAAAAACAACATATCCGCTATTTGCCATGAAAAGCGGTTTACAGTGTATATAAGCGGGTTTACGGTGTATATAAGCGGGTTTACGGTGTAATTAAAGAATGGTTCCCCATATTAGGGGATATAAAACAACGGGTTTGGCGATTGCCCAAGCTTTTGCAATCGGCCATCTTTGTGCTATCAATTTGAACAACAAAACGATACGATTCACAAAAAAATTAAAACATACAAAAATGAAAAAAGCAACAATTCTATCCGCCGCCATTTTACTGACAGCCTCATTTTTCATGAGCTGCAAAAAAGACGACACCGTGCAGGAACCTGCCGTAAAAGCCAATCTGTTTACTGCCAGTGGCGATATAAACGCCAAGCTCACCGAGTTTCGCAACCAATTGGGCACTACCCTCAATACGGCGCCGGGGGCTACGGGCGGCCGCCGGGAAATCAACTGGGATGCAGTGCCCGCTTCATTCACCAATGTAAACAATTTTCCGCTCGACTTTTTTGGCAGTGCCGATCCAGCTTTGGCCAATGGCCGCAAAAGGGGCTTTATACTATTGGGCGGCGCCAACTTTAGGGTAGACAGTACCGACTTTATTGATTTGGATGCCAGCTTTGGTGCCCAGTTTGATGCATTCAGTCCCAAAAAACTATTTGCCTATACCACCAACGTGGTTACCGAAGCGGTATTTAAAGTGCCGGGTAGCACTACCGATGCCACCATCAAGGGCTTTGGCGTTATCTTCTCCGGTGTTGACAATGCGCAATCAACTTATATCGAATACTTCAACGGCAGCAAAAGCTTGGGCGTTTACTATGCACCGGTACGGGCTGTGGGTTCCAGCTTCTCCTTGCTCGGTGTTTATTTTCCTGACGAGAAAATTACGAAAGTGAAAATCACCGTAGGCAGCGCCACTTTGGCCTCGGGCATCAGGGATATAAGCGTGGGCGGCACGGGCGACTTGGTGGTGATGGATGATTTTTTGTACGATGAACCGGTGGCCAAACTATAAACACCG
This sequence comes from Chitinophaga pinensis, assembly GCA_943373145.1. Lineage (GTDB taxonomy): Bacteria > Bacteroidota > Bacteroidia > Chitinophagales > Chitinophagaceae > Ferruginibacter > Ferruginibacter pinensis_H. The sequence continues at coordinate 246,753 of CALSBI010000009.1, read as the reverse complement.
CTTGAAATTGTGTTTCTCAACTTGTAATAGGTTTTTTTGAAAATGCAGCAGCCCCCGACCGCAGCGTCGGGGGTTTTTTTATCCATCCGCATCAAGTCGACGACTTTTCGAAAGTCGTCGACTTGATGTTAAAAGTGTAGCAGGCTTACTACTGGGGTCGGGTAGCTGTATCCCCAGATTAGGTGATTGGAACGATGGTGCTATTACCCGATTTTTGTACACAAATAAGGGTTATGAAAAAATATGTTTTCGCAGCATGGGTTCTTTTGGCGGTAGGTTGTAAAAAAGAGGCCGTAAGCGATGCCACGATCTTTTCGGCCAATGGCGATATCGGCAGCACCTTGGAGTCCTTCCGTTTACAACTGGGCAACCTCAATACCGCACCGGGGGCAAGCGGTGGCCGCCGGGAAGTAAACTGGGACGGTGTGCCCGACTCGCTCAGCGGCATCAAACTGCCAAACGATTTTTTCAACCCTACGGCAGCGGGTGCCCCAACAGCTAGGCAGCGGGGGTTGGTATATGCAGGCCTCAACGATGCCATGGTAAGCAAAACAGGCTTTACCGAAGTAAATGCCCTTGCGGCCAGCGACTTTGCTGCTTTTAGCGGTAGTAAAACCTTTGCGGTGGTGAACGCCAACGAATGGCCTGTAGAATTTAAAGTAGCGGGACAAACCACTACTGCCGGGGTAAAGGGCTTTGGGCTGGTTGCCGCTGATGTGGACAAGGCCCATAGTACCTATGCCGAATTTTTCAATGGCAGTACCAGCTTGGGCAAATATTATTTTCCGGTGCGTACCAGTGGGTCGGCCTTTTCTTTTTTGGGCGTTTACTTTGCCAAAGCCACTATTACCAAAGTTACCATTGGCCATGAGGGCCGCTTGAGCGATGGTGAAAAAGATATCAGCAATGGCGGCAGTAAAGACTTGGTGGTATTCGACGATTTTGTATATAGCGAGCCAGTAGCGCAATAAATTGTTCTTTTGGGGGTTTTTGAAAAGCTGGCCGCCTTGCTTAATGGGCGGCCATTGCTTTGTTGGTGGTTTTGCTATTATAAGAATCCGAAATCAATCGGTATCGTAGGTTTTGTTACATTTGATAATATGCCATTGCTTATGCACAAAAAAGGGTTCTCGTTTTTTCTTACTGCCATACTGAGTACCTATGTATGGGCGCAGGCCCCTGTATTGCATTTTGAGAAAATAACGGTGCAGAACGGCCTGTCCAACAACAAAGTGAACTGCATGGTGCAGGACAAGCGGGGTTTTATGTGGATTGGCACCAATGATGGCCTCAACCGCTTTGATGGCAACAGCGTATCCATCTTCCGCAACAAACCCGGCGACAGCACCAGCTTATCGGGCAATATCATTACCGACTTATTGGAGGATGAAGCCGGTGTATTGTGGATAGCCACGGCCGATGGGGGCCTTACCCGCTACGATTACCGCTTGCCACCGGCCCAACAACTAAAACAATACAAACACTTGCCCGGCGATATCAACAGCATTCCGGTGAACATGATCAACGCCCTGCTGCAAGACAAGGCCGGTTACCTTTGGCTAGCAACAAGCGGTAAAGGAGTGATACGATTGGATAAAAAGACGGGGCAGTTCCGTTATTTGGTACGCACTTGGACCCGTACCATTTTAGACCTTTGCATGGACGGCCAAGGTACCATTTGGGCGGGCAGGCAAGGTGGTGGTTTGCTCCAATTCAACCCCAAGGATTTTACTTATAAAACCGATAAACGTTATGATGATTTGTATGCCAAATTGCCGCATGTGGTGGTAACGGCTTTGTATTGCGACAAGCAGCAAAATATGTGGTATGGCTCGTGGGACAAGCAATTGTATCAATTTAACAAAGCTACCCAGCAAGAACAGGTTTGGGGTAATGATTTTGTGCCCGATGTTATCACCAGCATGGCGGAAGATGCCCAAGGTTGGCTGTGGTTGGGCGGCAAAAACAACGGGCTGCAATTGCTGAACAAGGCTACCGGGCGCTTGTACCCCTTTACACAAAACCCTTTGCAAGAAGGCTCTCTGAGCGATAATAGCGTTAATTGTATATACATTGATAAGCAAGGGGCCGTGTGGGTGGGTACCAATAAAGGCATCAATATCAATCATCCGGCACAGCAACAGTTTGTACAAACCTTTTTACCTGCCACAAAAAACAACGGTACCGCCCCCTTGGTATATAATTTTTATAGGGATGCCAACAACAACTTATGGATTGGCAGTAGCGACGGGCTTTATGTGCAGCGCAATGGACAACCGGGCATTAGCCATATTCCTTTAACCTACAACGGCAGTCCATTGGCGGTTACACATTTTTTTCCCGATAGCAAAGGCCAACTTTATCTCGGCACCAACTATTCCTTATTCCTGTTCCATCCTACTACCTATGCCATCAACCTGTTGCCCAACACCGAAAAGGACCAAGTGATGAACAAGATAATTGAATCGAGGGTGGTATCGGCGGTAGCAACCACTATCGACGGTAACCCAGTCCTTCTCGTTTCGCCCTATGGCCACTTTTTAAGTTATTATGATTGGGCGACCAAGCAGTGGGTATCCCGGTTGGATTCGGCAAAAAACATCATCCGCTCTTTTAACATCAAAGACAATTTGGTGCATAAATTATACAAAGCCCCCGATGGCAAAATCTGGCTGGCCAATACCAAGGAAGGCTTGGGCGAGTGGACCAACAACCCATCGCCCAAAATTGTTTTTTATCAAAATAATCCGCAGCAAAATACCGGCATCAGCAACAACCATGTGTATGATATTACGGCCGATGCACAAAACAATTTATGGATCAGCACGTATGGCGGCGGCCTTAATCATTTCAATACCGTTACCAAGGTTTTTACGCATTTGCCCGCCAGCGCCAACCTACTGGAAGGCATTGCAACTGACAGCCAAGGCAATGTATGGGCGGTAACCAATGGCCATTTGCAGCGATATGATATCCGCACCAAGGCGGCAACCACTTTTATCCCACCTGACTTGGAAAAATCCGGCGGCATCAGCGGCTACCTACATAAAGATAAGGATGGGTTAATGTATGTGGGCGGCAAAAACTATTTCATCCGTTTTGATCCGGCACAAATTAAAACCTTCAACAACCCGCCGGAAGTGTTCCTCACCGATTTTAAAATCTTCAATGCTTCGTATGGCCACTTATTGGGCAACCCTACCATAGAGCTGAGCTATCGCCAAAATTATTTTACACTGGAGTTTGCGGCACCCAATTACAATTTTGCCGAGCCGGTTCAATATGCGTATATGCTGGAAGGTGTTGATAAGGATTGGGTAGCCTGCGGTACCCGCAACTTTGCGCCCTTTAGCAACCTAAAAGGCGGTACTTATACTTTTAAAGTAAAGGCCAGCAACCAGCCCGGCACCTGGAACGGACCGGTACGCAGCATTACCATCGTTATTATTCCGCCGATATGGGAGCGCTGGTGGTTTTATCTGCTTTGTGCGGCCCTGCTGGTCGTGGGCATTTATGCTATCTACCGCTATCGCATCAACGAACTACTAAAGCGGCAGGCCATCCGCAACAAAATTGCGCAAGACCTGCACGACAATGTGGGCTCTACCCTGAGTAGTATTTCGGTGTACAGTCAGGTGGCACAAATACAACACGAAATGGGCAACAAAGCTGCCACCAACGATGTGCTGGACAAAATCAGTTCGGCCAGTACCGATATGATTTCGGAGTTGAGCGATACGGTATGGGCCATCAACCCGGCCAACGACAATATGGAGAAAATGGTGCAGCGCATGGAGTCGTTTGCCCGGCCATTGATGACGGCCCGCAACATCCGTTTTACCTTTCAGTACCCGGAAGGTATCCGCCACATCAACCTCTCCATGGAAAAAAGAAAGAACTTTTACCTCATCTTTAAAGAGATCATCAACAATGCGGTAAAATATTCGGGCAGTAGCACGGTTACCGCCACATTACAAACCGAAGGGCAACAATTGCATTTGCAGGTTACTGACGATGGTGTGGGTTTCAACAAACAACGGGAGATGGATGGGGAAACGGGCTCCCTATCAGGCAACGGACTGCGCAATATGTTGCTGCGTGCCAAGGAGATGAAGGGCCAGTTGGACATTGATACCGCACCCGGACAGGGCACCACCATTGGCTTGCACTGCCCTATCCCCTAATTCGGGGATAGGCGGGTTGGCTTTTTTATTAGACCTTTATATTTAAGAATACTCATCATGGGCTTACGCATTGCTATTTTTGACGACAATAAAAACATCCGGGAAAGTATTACCATGCTATTGAGCACCGTGCCCGACTTTGAGGTAGTGGGTTCTTTTTCGCATGTGCTGGATTGTGTGGAAGATGTAAAAGCCTGTCAGCCCGATGTGGTGCTGATGGATATTGAAATGCCGGGCATGACGGGCATTGAAGCGGTACGCACCGTAAAAAAAGAATTGCCGCATATACAAGTGTTGATGCAAACCGTATTTGAAGATGATGACCGGGTGTTCGATTCCATTTGTGCCGGGGCATCGGGCTATATATTAAAGAACTTCCTCAATACCCGGCTTATTGACTCTATCCGGGAGCTACAATTTGGCGGTTCGCCCATGTCGCCCTCCATTGCCCGCAAAGTCTTGACCAAAATGCAGCAGATACCGCAGCATGTACAACCCGAAGCCGCACCCGATTACCGCCTCACCGCTAGGGAAAAAGAAACACTGGCCTGTATTGTAAATGGCCTGAGCTATAAAATGATTGCCGACCAACTCAACATCAGCTACGAAACCGTGCGGAGCCATGTAAAAAAGATTTATGAAAAACTACATGTGGCTTCCTTAACGGAGGCGGTGGCCAAGGCGATTAACCAACGGATTGTGTAGGGTGCTTGGATGACAGTTGACAGATGACGGTTGACAGGCCGAGGAGAAAATTCATCCGTCATTCTTCATTCGCCATTCGTCATTCAAACTTCGTCTTTCATTATTTCGCCCTATCTTTAATGATATGCAAAAGTTCATGCTCTCTACCCTTGCCTTGTTAAGCATTTGGCTACTCTTGGCCCGCTGTTTCATCATGCGCAACCGCTGGAGCGACGCCAAGGCCTATACGGTGTTTGCTAACAAAAAAGTGCCGCTGACCATGCGGGATACCGTTGTCAACAATCGTCATTTACATTATGCCATCAGCGGCCCCGATAGCCTGCCTACACTGGTATTTGTACATGGCAGCCCCGGCAGTTGGATGCACTATATGAAGTTTATGTGGGATACGGCCCTGCAGCGCAAGTATCGGATGGTGGCCATCGACCGACCGGGCTTTGGTTACAGTGATTTTGGCAAGGCCTTACACCTGCAGGAACAGGCAGCTATCATCTTGCCCGTATTACAATCCTTAAAAAACAATAGGCCTATGTTTTTGTGCGGCCATAGCATGGGTGGCCCAGTGGCAGTGCAATTGGCCGCCAGCGATCCTCAGTTATTTACCAAACTGGTTATTGTGGCCGGGGCTATTGATGCGGCACAAGAAAAGCCCGAAACATGGCGCAAAATCATGGACAAAAAACCTTTGTACTGGTTGCTGCCCGGCGCTTTTGCCCCTAGTAATACCGAATTGCTTTATCTGAAAAAAGACTTGATCCCTTTACAACAGGCGTTTAAAAAGATTACCTGCAAAGTACATTTTATACATGGCGACAAAGATACTTGGGTACCGATAGCCAATGTGGCTTTTGGCACCCAAATGCTGGTAAATGCCCAATCGGTTACCGCCGACACTTTGGTTGGGGCCGACCACCAAATACCTTGGAAGAACAGAGAGGCGTTTACGAGAATTTTGTTGGACTTATATTGATATTACGGAGATGCACATAAAAGCGAATGGGCTACCGATTAAGTTTTTTTAGCCAAGCATCTGTCTTTCTCATAAAAGGGGCGTTGTGATCATTCAATATTAACTTGTCAACTGTAATAAGATAACGGCAGTTATTTTGGATACACAGATCATAGAGATAGTTGTCTTTGGTGTCTGCAGAAAGCCTAAATATATTTCTCGGAGCTTTTATTATTACAAAAGGGCGAATAAGGTCAATCATCTTATCGGCCTCCTTTGTACTAAAATCAAAGCCTTGCATTAAAGCCTGATGTATTTCTGCCAACAGGTAATTATCGGCATATACCAGTAAATTATTTTCTATAATACATTGCAGTAAGGTAGCTACTTTAAAATGACCTGCGTATTTTACCCATACGCAGCTATCAATGCAACATTTTTTTTGCTTTGGCATGATTGGTACGGCGAATAGTAGTAGTCAGTTTTACAATGGCGGCATCGCTTTTTTTAGTTACAGGTTTAGTTTTTTTTAATTCCTGCTCAAATGTTTTCATTTCATCAAGGGCATCCCCTCCCAACAGCGCAAGCCTTAGCCTTTGCTGCTCTGTTGCTGTTAGCTTTTTAGCTGCAGCCAATACCATTTTAAACGACACATCCTTTTTACTTGCTACTGACATTGGGTATAATAATAATGCTACTGTAAATATACGGCATTTATTTAGGATTTAACAACCAACAAACTATCACAATAAACCCGCCGGACAACACAGGCATTTGCTAGCCCTGGCCCCATGCTGTCCGGCAGGTATGCGTTATTACACCCGTTGTTGCCCGGCCGTCCACTGCCAAAACTCGGTTTCGGTAAGAGCGGCTTGCCTTTGCAACAGTTTTTCGGCTTCCAGTTGAGCCAATCGGTTCGCCAATTCTTCCCGCTTGGCTTGGTGCTCGGGCTCGTAAGCCAAATTGGTATATTCGTCTGGGTCTTCAATCAAATTATACAGTTCATATTGGTTGGCGTAGCGGCCCAGTGCATCAAAATAATACACATACTTCCATTCCGGTGTACGGATGCAGCGCACCCGGTTGGCTGCAGGCACCGCAGAAGGCTGGGTGGGCGAACCCGCCTTGGTATCATCGAACGTAAACAGTATCTCCTCTTGCACCACTTTGTTCTCTTTGATAACCGGCAATAAATCCACGCCCTTCAAGTCCGCCGTCGATGTATCCGCATTGGTAAGGCTGGCAATGGTGGGCATCACATCTATCAAACTGGCCAAGTGTTGGGTACTACGCTCCGTACCATCATCAGGGAACAACAACGGGTTGGAGACCACAAAGGGGATGCGCAGCGTTTCTTCATACGCATTAAATGCCTTCTGCCGCATACCGCCATGTGCCATACCCATTTCGCCGTGGTCCGCCAATCGGAATACAATCGCACTGTCGGCCAACCTTGGCTGGGCAGGCCCTTGGTCGTATAGTTCGTTGATGAAGCGCCCGATTTCACGGTCAATTTTTTTAAGCGTATGTGCATAAAAATTGATGTAGTTCAGCTTGTCTTCCCGATTGGGCAAGGAGCCCAACAAAGCTGAGGCACCAATATTGGCAAAAAACTGCGGGGCAGGTTTTTTATTCAGCAATAGGTTTTCTTCCACCGTTTTGGGCAGGGTTATCATGCGTTGCTCCCAATCAATGGGCAAGTAGCCATAGTTGGTGCCATTGGGGTAACAAAGCACATCATGCGGATTTACCAAGGCCAGTACCAAACAATAAGGCCGCATATCGCCTTTTTCCCTTCGCTTTTTTACCTGTTGTAAGTAATCAATGGCTTGAAGCACATAGGCTTCATCGTGATTGGCAAAGCCGCCGCCAAAATTTTCGGGCTTCACGTCTTCGCCAGCATCCGGCGGTATCCAGCCCATAAAACCGTAGAGGGCCACCTCGGCCGAAGTAAGGCCGTTTTCGGTAAAGCCCTTGCTCAGGTGCCATTTGCCACGGTACTGCACATCGTAGCCCTTGGGCTGCAGCATACGGGCCAAATTGAAAAGGGTAGGATCGAGTGTAACTTCCGCAGGTGAGTAACGGCCGCCCCAAGTAAGGGTTTGGGTAACTTGGTGGCTAGCTGGATAGGTGCCGGTAAATAAAGTGGCGCGACTGGGTGAGCACATGCAGGTATTGCAAAATGCCCGGTCGAAACTAAAGCCGTTCTTTTTTAAAAAAGTTAGGCTGTGCAGGTTGTCCTGCTCCCAATTGGGTGGAAAGTGCTGTGTGGCCCTTTCTTGATCGGTAATGATGATGATAAGGTCTGGCTGCTCCTTTAGCTTGGCCAAGTTTGCTTCAAAACTCATAATGGGATATTTAGATGAAGAAATGATGCACCAGAAAACAAAAGCCAATAGGCTGTGTAACTGTTCCTATGAGCGGTGGCCTAAGGGGTTACAATTTTAAACCAAAACTCAAAGGCTTGCAACATGCCGATAAACTCGTACCAAGCTTGTGGATTGGTACCAATAACACTGGCCCCTTGGTTTTTGATGGCAGCATCCATGGCCGCTATGCCTGCTTCGGGCCCATAGTTGATGATGGTGTTCATGGTGTTGCGGGGCAGCTTAACCACCGCATCCGGCTTGAACAAATCATTGCCAAAATTGCCCAGCAATATTTTGTAGTTGATGGTACTGTTTTCCAATGTAATCAACATACGCAAGGTATCCGTCTTGGGGTCGTTGAAATGCAGTTCAAAGCGCATGGTTTTATTGCTGGCCCTATCCGCCACCAAATGGATGGCCAAAAAGTCTAAATACTGGTCCAATGGCATGGTATTCATCACCTCATTGGTTGGGTATTTATTCTCATTGGTATAAGGCAAGTGATTTGCGTAACGCAACTCTTGTGCGCCGGTAAGATAAAAATTGCGCCAAGGCCCCGACTCCGATTGGTAGCCCAATTGATCGTAGGTGTCGGCGAGCAATTTTTTAGCAGTATCGTAATCGGGATAGCCAAATACCAAATGGTTCAGCACCGTGGCTGCCCAGCGGTATTCGCCTTTGGCATACGACTGCTGCGCCTTTTGCAAAGTAGCCAAAGGTCCACCCATGAACTCAACGTACTTAATACCTGCCTCGCTCGGCGGCAAGGGATGTAGATTAGCAGGGTTGCCATCAAACCAACCACCGAGGTAATAATCATACACCGATTTGGCATTGTGGCTCAATGTGCCATAGTAACCGCGGTTGGCCCAAACGGTATCTAAGCTAGTGGGCAGTTTTATTTGCTCGGCAATTTCCAGCGCCGTATTGCCTTGGTTGGCCATGCGCATGGTTTGATCGTGCATATAACGGTAAAGGTCACGTTGTGCCTTTAACAAACGGGTAATACTTTCGGTACCCCAAACAGGCCAGTGGTGACTGGCAAATACCACATTGGCAACGCCACCATAAACGCTTAGGGTAGAATCGATGAACTTACTCCAGCCCAACGCATCCCGTACTTTGGCACCCCTTAGCGAATACACATTGTGCATGGTATGTGTTACTTCTTCCGAAGTGCAAAGCGCCTTGAGGGCGGGAAAATAAAACATCATCTCCACGGGGGCCTCGGCACCGGGCGCACTCCAAAAAAGCACTTCCATGCCATCCACATAAATTTTTTGCGGGTTCAATATACCGGCCGAAACAGGGATGGATTGCGCCAGAATACCCGATACGCCATTAGAGATGCCCTTGCCCAAACCAGCATCCACCATTAGCTTTTCGCCCTTGGGATACAAGGCACCATACATGTAGGCCGCCCGCCTGCCCATCACATTGCCCGCAATGGTATTTTCGCTCACAGCATGCTCCAAAAAGCCCGATGGCGCATAAATTTTGGCATTGGAGGTAAATTGATCAGTAATGCCCAAAATACCGCCATAGTGGTCGATATGGCTATGGGTAAAAATAACGGCCGACACTTTATAGTTAGTGCCCTTTGCGCTATTGAGGGAGTCGAGCGCCGCCTTGGCTGTTTCTTTTGTAACCAAGGGATCGATAACTATCCAGCCCGTATTGCCTTGGATAAAAGAAATATTGGAAAGGTCGAAGCCACGGGCCTGATAAACACTATCGGTTACTTTAAAGATACCGGGTATATAATTCAGCTTGGCTTGCCGCCAAAGGCTGGGGTTAACGGTGGCGGGTGCATGCTGCGAGGGGGCGTTGTTCAAAAAAGAAAAATCAGTCATGTCCCAAGCAGCACCAATCAACCCTTTGGGGGCAATCTTGAGGTTGGGCCATGTTTTAATAGCGCCATAATGTGCATCAATTGAGTCTTGTTGACTAAAAAAGTTGAGGCCGGCCCTATACCGAATGGAATCATTGTAGCGAACCGTGTAGGAAGTAGCATCCTTGCCCGGTGGCATTAATTGGGGTTTGGCTGAATTCCATAATAGCACAAGGATGCATAGTAGCAATGACGATTTCTTCATGATTAAAGGTTTTGGTTTGATTAATTCAACAGTTAAAAAACGGTGCTAAAGTAATACGGCCGTACCATATATTATCAAGTAGTAATACGTGTTTTAAAAAAAGGTTTAGCTTGATTACCATATACACTTATTTAAAGAGTAAATCACAAGGGCTACTTAAGGAATTATTATTACTATTGCTTCTTCAGCCAAGCATCTGTTTTCCGTTGAAAAGGCGCATTGACATCGGTAAGCAATTCCTTATCGATTGTGATGAGATAGCTGCAATTATTTTGTATACACAAATCGTATAAATAATTGTCTTTGGGGTCTTTTGATAGTCTAAATAAATTGTGTGGTGCATTAATAATGATAAAGGGTAAAATCATTTGTATCACTTTATCAGCTTCCTTAACCGTAAATTCAAACCCTATAATGAGTGCTTGATGTATTTCTCCCAATAAATAATTATCACCATATACCAATAAATTATTCTTGGTAATATAGAAGAGTAAAGTGGATGCTTTATGATGCCCCGCATATTTTACCCATACAGAACTATCAATGCAACATTTTTTTGCGCTTTTCATTGTTGGCAGATCGGATGGTTTTAATAAGGGTTACAATTTCTTTGTCGGATTTCTTGGTTACAGGTTTCTTATTTTGCAACGCTTTTTCAAATGCCTTCATCTCATCAATAGCCTCATTGCCAAAGAGTTGTAGCCGCAGTAACTGCTTTTCTTCCGCACTAAGATTTTGCGCCGCCGAAAGCAGCGACTTGAATGAAATTTTCTTTTTTGCTATAAGGCCCATTTTTAATAGTACTTGTATGACAAATATAAGCTTTACAGGTGAAATTCGGATACGTTTTCGGGGACAAGGGTGCATTTCAAATTTTCGATCTATAGTTAGCGTTCGCATTTTTCGGTTTGACCCGGTCTTGTCATAGCCGAGTCTCTGCCAAAAAGGCATTACAGCTATTATACACAAACTGGCGGGACACGGCGGGAGATAAGCCGTGGGGTCTACTGTTTGTAAAAGGTTCCTGCAATGGTGTCTTAGTAAGATAGTGCTTTTTTACTATATAGGGGATTCGGGCAAAGACACCACAGGGAAGGGAAATTCAAACAGTAAAATCAACATGAAATGATGGCAGTTTATACCTTTTGTTTCTCAGTTGCTTGAGTACTTGTTGCCTCGATAACCCCCATTTGCTAGAAATGTAGTGCATGTGCGGTTGACCATCCTTGTAAGCCATTTCATTCCCGCCAAGGCTTTTGAATGTGTAGAAGAAACAATGCCAATCATCTCCCTTGTCTATGAAAGTTGCAAAATGACAATGTCTATGTTCAATCATTTGCTTGATTTGTCCGTCTGATATAGTTGTACTTCCGAATTTATTTATGCCACCATTAATTAGGTATGCAGCAATGGGCCGTTGTTCCCCTTCTAAATTTGTAGATAAATGTTCTACAGAGTAAAAACTATACAAATATCCATAGCCTTCAAATGCTTCAAAAAGAAAAGCCCAAAAACTATCTGTTGTAAAAAAAATTCTTCTTAAAATACTTTGCTGTTCTGTTTTCGAAACACCTTTTAATAAATCAGCTAAACTTGTCGGAAGCACTTGCATTTGTATTCTCTTAATAAATTTATCCCATTGCTTCGAAGCTCGTAAGTCAATTAATTGATTCATTAATTGCTGGGTTTTTTCATCAACATTCTTCTTTTCAAGGCTTTGAAGCAAGCTAGTAAAGTACTCTTTATCTCCATGTGTAGATACGGAGAATATAATATCTTTTGCCCTCTGAATAGGACTTATCAACTCAATATCAGGCATACGTGAAACACTAAGTGTCTCATTTACCTCATGATTATAATACTTTTGACTATGCATAAAAAACTTATTAAAAATACTCAATTATTGACTCCATTTACTTGACTTTTCTTCTCGCAGTAATAATTTATAGGAAAAACTAGAGCCAAATCTGACAAATATCCTCTAGTAAGAAAACCAAAACATCCGGCACCATTCAGCACCGGATGTCATTTCTTACTTTCCACCCACAAAAATCCCCTTTAACTGTTCCACCAACAAGCCGTTACCGTTTACGGTAATCTCACCGATTTTGTCGGCAATCTTCTCCACATATTCCATCTCCTTCAACTTCCACAGCATGGCATTTTCTTCCATCAGCTTGGCGGTGTTCAACAGGCTACGGGTGCTGGCGGTTTCTTCACGCCGCATGATGGTATTGGCCTGTGCCTTTTTCTCGGCCACCAATACTTGGTTCATGATTTCCTTTACATCGCCGGGCAATATAATATCCCGGATACCAAAACCATTGATGGCCACACCCAAGGCAGCAGCAGATTCTTTCACCGCTTGCAACACAAAAGGTGCCACGGCATCTTTCTTCTCCAACAGTTCGTCAAAACCAAAACCGCCCACATATTCTCGCAGGGCCAACTGCAAAGCCACGTACAACTGTTTATCGTACTCCTTGTTTTGCAACAGCGCCTTGGTAATATCGGTTACTTGATACTGTGCCCATGCGTTGATACGCAAAGCCGCTTTATCCTTGGTTAAAATCTCCTGACCATTGATTTCCAGTTGCAGTTGGCGGGTATCCACTTTTCCTACATGGATGGCCGTGCTGTTTTTCCACCAGAAATAAATACCGCTGGTCAAAGTACGCACATAGTTACCATCCACAAACAACAAGCCCTGCTCGTAGCTTTCCACCGTATAGGTACGCACATAAGGCAATACCAAGGGGTGGGTCAGCACGGTGCGGTCAAGGGCAGAGTCAATATCCGCCACAGCGATATTGGCTTTTACAAATGTATAAGCTACCATGCCCTTCCAATACGCATATCGGCCAGCGGTCAACACCTGCTTCAACAGGCCGTTTTCGTACCGCAATACGATTTCGTTGTCTTTTACTTCTACCACATGCAACGCATCGGCCAAAGCCGCATCTTGCAACATCAGGTTCAGTTCGATGGGGGCATTAAAGGGCTTGGCCAATTCGTACAGCACAGCTTCCTGGCCCCAAGGCAACCAATAAGTACCCTCGGCCAACATGCGCTGGTAAACACCCCGCTTAAAAATCAATGCTTTTTGGTATGCATTTACCCGTACTCGTTTCATTGTATGATTGTTTTAAAATACTTAATTAAAAAAGCCGATATGGTTCACCGCCCGTTACAAGCGGAGCAGTAGTTCAATGGCATTTCCAATTGCAGTCAGGCAGTTGTTCCAGCTACAAGATCATGTTTCCATGATTCCCTTTGCTTTTCAATTGTTTGAGTGCAGCAGGCTCCTGCCGCTGATACATACTGCCACTGGCTAGTTGCGGGTGGCTGCCGATACGTTCCCGAAGGTGACGTAACGGTAGCCCGGTGCAACAAAACCGGCTTTATGCAGTTGGCCATTTTTTAAGAAGCGGCCTACTTCTTCAGAATCGAAGGAACCGTAATCCTTTGCCTTTTCCAATTTGGCTATCACGCCAGTAGCGTGAACGGGATTCGAACCCGCATGATTGACTGTTGCTCTTCCAACTGAGCTATTCCACCTTTTGGCAGAAAGAGGATTCGAACCTCTGACCTACAGGTTGTAGCTGGCATTGCTTACTGTAACAATAGCATACAGATGGTTACTACGTCTGCACTGCGGTGCTGTTACACACCTACCCGGTTTGTATGCAGCAAACCAATACCAGTCTTGCCGTTGGGCAAGCTTTTGCGCCAACACCTATGTTGGCAATATTTTAATCAATTCAATACCGGCTCTTGCCTGCGAAAGCCAGCTACCTGCACCTGTTGCGGTTGATACTTTACTTCGTGCTGGTTGGCCAATTCGGCAATGGTCATCGGCTCGGTAATAACCGTATCAAAACCAAAATGGCTTGAAAGTCGTTGTGCTTTGGCCACGCTCAGTTTGCCAAACTCGTACTTGGCAATCAACCTTCCTTGCCGCATCAACGCCGCATCTACCATAGCTAGTGGACTGTTGAATGTGCAGATAATCTGTAGATTCAAAAAATCCGCCATCAATCCATCCGCAATATTCAGCAGGTTGGACACACTGGAGTCGGAGCTATAGCGCCTGTCCATGATGATGTTTTCTGCATCTTCTATCACCAGTACAGAATCCGGATTGTTTACCATCAACTGAACAAAATCTGGGTTCATGATATCCTTGGCCGCACCGGGCGACAAGAACAGCACTTTCTTTTTTATTTTGCCGATGATATGCCGCAGATAAGTGGTTTTGCCCGTGCCCGGTAATCCGTGCAACAGTACAATGCCCTTGTCTTTTGGGTTGCCCAATCGCTTGGAAATTACCTTATCCACTTCGGCAAAATCATCTTCATAATATAAGCCAAGGTCGAGTTTGTTCCTTTTAATTTCGAGTCCCGTAAGCTGCAGTCCGTTTCTGCCTGCCGTTACCAAGTTTATTTCCAGTGGCTTGCGCCGTTGCCGTTGTTTAAACTTTTTCATGCCCGCCGAAAAGGCTTCAATAAAAGCATCCTGTGTACCATCGTGATAAATATCGCAGTAATTGGTATCGAATTCCAGAATACAACCGTTATTGGCAATGGCAAAAGTTTCGCCAAATTCGTAAGCCCTTTTTTGTTGATCGTACCAACGGTAACTGTGTACCGATTTTACAAGATGCGGATACGCCTGCATCAATAGCTGGAACGCCTTCTCGCCATCAATCTGCATCATGCTATGCACATTGGGTATCACATTGAAGCAATACAAGTACAGTGCTTTGCCGTGCAAAAAGCCATTGTCGAAAATACCGTTGGTATTAAAGGTATTTCTTGATAATAAGCTGTCCATTTTTTTTGTTTTATCCATCAGTAGTTGCCAAGCAAAACCAATGTTTGTTATGTTAATTGCTGATAAAAGGATGCCCTGTTTATATACTGGCTCATCCTTTACTGTACCACTTTATTGGCGCAACTGGAACTGGCAAAGGCTTCTGGTTTGGCTTTGAAAGCGAAACCCATTCCCATTATATAGCCCATCGCATCTTTCAGTGCATCATTGCTTTTGAAGGCTGGGTTGGTATTGATATCGGCATGCACTTCCATATCCACCCCATATCGGCTGAAGATATTGCACAGGCGATAAGCGATATCAATGCTCATGCCTACTTCGGTAAGCATCCGTTCCTTGATGCTCATCTTTTGTACGATGGTATGGTTGTGGATGTACATAAAAGCACCCTTGCCTTTGCGTACAAATACAATCACCGTTGCAAACTCGGTCTCCCGGCTCTTCACCTGGCTATCGGTGCCTATGCACACTTTTAGCTCATGTCCTTCTGCCCTTTCCTTTTCCAGTACCGCCCTTACTTCATCTTCGATGGGGCGCTGTACCCGGCGGCCGTTCAATTGCCGCCATTGCTGCTCTGCTTCCATACGCCTTTGTTTTAGCATGAGCGATAAGACTCGAACTTATACCCGTGGTTTTGGAGACCACCATGCTGCCATTGCACCACGCTCACGTATGTGGCTGCCCGCCGGAGCGAACGGCCACGGTGTTGTTTCCACAGGGGTGTTGGGTGTTTTTTTGTTAGCTGCCTTGCGGTGCTCCGTGGAGTCGAACCACGATCTCTGGCTTTTCAGACCAGTGCAATGGAACCGTCCCTGCCCAAGCACCATGCGGAGGATAGCCGGATCGAACGGCTGTACCGAATAAACGGTAGCCCAAGCTTAGCAGGCTGGCACATTACCACTCTGTCAATCCTCCTTGGTTTATTTGCAAAACAACTGACCGATTTCCTTTTTCCTCATTGTCGAATACGTGCTTTGCAAATTATTGCGGATGAAGCAGGGCTCGAACCTGCAGCCTGATGCTTAACAAACATCTGCTCTACCATTGAGCTATCCATCCTTCGTTGGCCCGCAGGGACTTGAACCCTGAACTCCCGGTGTAAAAGACCGGTACTCTAGCGCTATTGAGTTACGAACCAGTTTGTTGCGGATGCCGGATTCGAACCAGCTCCTGCGGCTTATGAGACCGCCGGGTTAACCACTTCCCCAAACCGCATTGTTGTTGGCTTGAATGGATTCGAACCTGCCTTTGCCGGCAGGCAGGCCGCCAACCTTGAACGTATAAGGTTCCTGCTCTCACCATTGAGCTACAAGCCATTTCTGTTGGCCCGGCAGAAATCGAATCTGCATCCCTGCATCCGTAATGCAGTATCCTATCCATTGAACGACAGGCCATCATTTTATACCTCGTGCGGCTTTCAGACTTGAACTGAAAACTGGCAACTTATGTTTGCCTTTCAGAAAGAAAGGAAGTTGCCCATGTTACCGTTACACCCAACCGCATTGGTTGTCTTGGAGACTCGAATGCCGACGCTGCGGTCGGCACCAAGACCAGCTTTGCTGCGTCTTGGCTCTCTTCTCCGCATTCACAGTGCGGCACTTTACCGGTTAAGCTAAAGACAACTTATAATCTTGTTCTTCTGTTCGTTTTTTGAAAAGGAGCCGGTGCATCTCCCGGACTCCTTTCATTCCTCCTTCTGCAATATTGTTAGCAACGGCCTTTACTGCGTGCTGCGCTTATGGATTGCTTTGTTGGCCAATAGCCTGTCAATCATTTCCATCACAGTGCGCACCAGTATTACGATCATTATAAATTTCATCATTCTATGTTTTGTGGCTTCCATCTTGTCAGTTGCTTTGCTGTCTTGCAGCAACCGCATAAAAAAAGCCCGGTCAGTAATTGACCGGGCTTTCTTTAATACCTGCACATCATCAATGTACGGGCAATTGCCTCGGTCGTTTCATTGTATCATTACTGCGTTCGAATAGTATGGGCATACGATGGCCCATCAAGCTTGCCTGCCCGTTCCATGAACAACTTGCCCATGGTCTATCCTGTATCGAACTGCGCTTTTGTTGCACCATTTGTTATTAATTTACTACTGAAACAGCATAAAAAAGCCCCGCAGTATGTGCGGGGCCTATGTTTCAGAAAATTTTTATCAATTTATCTTACAGCATCATGTGCCCCGCATCTGGTATTATAGCCTTTTGGACTAAACCCTTTTGCCATTTCAATATGTAGTTGTATGCGTAACACGTTTTGTTGTTTAATTTTTATTTTTGCATTGCAAAGGTGTAATTATTTTTTTAATATATCCAAATAATTTTTAAATAAATTTTTGCAGCAGCAGCGCAAAACTAATGAAACACCAGTAAAATCAATGCTTTCAGGGCTTTAAAAAATTAAAAACCGTTTACCCTATTACGTTAGCAAATAAAAAACCCGGCGTTACATCAATACTGTAAACGCCGGGGGATTGTGAAGTGCTGGTCGTATATCTCTTTTACTTAGCCTTAATGGCTATCCGTATATCAACTTATTTTGTCCAATTATAACGAAGCATCAACTCATGTCCGCTGTTGGATCCATCGAACAAACTGATGGGGGTTTTGTAATCTTCATAGGAATAGCCTATTACGAATTGCTTGTTGATGACCACGCCGGCAGACAGCATATAGCTTTGCCTAGCCCGGTAGCCAAGGCCCCACCAAAATGTTTTGTTATGTTCTACCCTAGCACCCATTACCGCATCAGTTGGGGCATTGGGTAGGTATATCACCATCATATTGGGTGTAATGGTGGTGGCATCATCCACATCCCATTTGTACGATGCGTGAAGGTAATAATGGCGATACAACCTAGCTTCTTCGGTGCGGTTTAAATTGCCATTGTAAAAATCCAACTTCGACTGAACCAATTGCGAAACAGAGGCCCCTATTTGAAAATGTTCCGTGCTATAAGCCATGCCAAAACCCGCATCAAACTTCATCCTGTTATCGCTGCCGCCAATAACAGGGTCGTTGCCCAAAGTAGCGGCCAGCTTGGCTTGGTTGATATTGTATTGCATGATGCGGCTTTCTATGCCCAGTGAAAAGCGGTTGCCGTTTTGCATTACGATATGCTTGGCAAAAGACAGTTGTATGCCATTGCGGGATGTAGGTCCCGTTTTATCGCTATACACATAACCGCCCACACCTATCTTATGCTTGGGCAAATTAAATGAGCCAAAAGCAGTAAAGGTTTTGGGGCTACCACTGATGCCGCTCCACTGCGAGCGGTAGGTAACACCTACCATATTGGTTGCCTGCATACCTGCCATGGCAGGGTTGTGCAGCACCCCTTGTAGTTCGTACAGGGAAGAGGCTTGCAACTGCTGGGCCTGCGTACTTCCTGCTACCAGCGTAAAAAAAGAAATGATTATATACTTTTTCATAATTGTTCTTTTGAAATTATCTTAAAATGGTTACATCACCCTTAGCCATTACCGTTTGCCCATTGATCAATCGATAAGTAACTACATAATAGTACGTCGCATCGGGAACAGGCTTGCCCTTATAAGTGCCGTCCCAATCGTTTTTGTAGTTATCGCTTTGGTAAACTGGGCTGCCATAGCGGTTGAACACTTTGGCTATGATTTGTGCCGCACATGATGCGCCATTCGTTACCAGCCATTTATCGTTTATTCCATCGCCATTGGGGCTAAAGGCATCCATCACTTTTACGCAGTAAGGAATAACCGTAACGGTTGCATTATCGGTAGAAGTACAGCCGTTGGCATCACGTACTGTTAATGTATAAACCGTGGTAACATTGGGCTTGGCAGTGGGTTTGAACGTGTTGGCATTGGTAAGTGTGGCAGCCGGCGTCCAAGCTATGGAATTTACAATGCCGTTAGCCAGTCCTTCCAATTGCACCGCATCGCCATCTACAATGGTTTTGCTAGGGCCCGCATCAATAACGGGGTTGGGCTTGATGGTGATATTAACCGTTCTCGTTCTTACACAACCGTTTAAGGTAGCCGTAACCGTGTAAGCTGCATTGTTATTGGTTACTGCTGTGGGGTTGCTGATTGCCGCATTGTTCAACCCTGCCGAGGGCGACCATGCATAACTGGCACCCGCAGCACTGGTAGCCACCAAAGGAACCGGTGCGCCTGCACAAACCGACGTGTCGTTGCTGGCTGTTAGTGTAAGGTTATCGGTAAAGCTTATGTTGACCGTTTTTGTTAACGTACCACAATAAGCATCCTTAATGGTAATCGTTTTAGGGCCTTGAGTAAGACCGGTAAAAGTATTGCCCGACTGAAAAGCACCACCGTTGATACTGTACGTGTAAGGCGTAATACCGCCTGTAGCGTTGATGGCAATGGCACCGCCCGACAAATTGCTACAGTTAACATTGGTAATGGTTTCTGTAGTATTTACATTGATGTTGGCAGGGTTACCATATTCCAAAATGGGGGCACCATTAATATTGGGGCCTACCACAAACAATTTACGGTTGGTGACTGTAATAGCGGGTGGTACTGTTTTGGGCGCAAAAGCCAAGCCTGTAGTGAGCGTGGCACTTGGAGCCAAATCCATCGTCCAAGAAGTACCGCCGTTATTGGTTTTGTACAACACACCGCCCGGTACTGCCACATATCCATTGTTCACATCATGCATGAGGATGCCGTTGAGGTTACCGCCCGACAACAAATCAATGTTGCCCGAAATATCCGTCCAAGTCGCACCGCCATCCGTTGTTTTATAAATGCGGCGGTTGTTTGCGCTGGTAAACATATTGCCCACTACAAAAACCGTGTTGTTATCCAATGCTAAGATATCCGAATAGGAAACCGCTGCATTGGCAAAACCTGTGGGTGAAATATTCAGCGCTGGGAAGGGGCTGATATTCGTCCAAGTACTACCCGCATCTGTTGTTTTGTACACCGCACCCCTGGTGCCGCATATATAACCCACATTGCGGCTGGGGAATTCGATACCCCTAAAGTTTACATACTGCTGGGCTTGTGTGCCGGTTGTTCCCTGTGGGCCTACCCTTATGGTATCCCAACTGGCACCATTGTTAAATGACCGGTAAACCAACCCGAAGCGCTGGGCAGCAGGTATGGTAAAGTTTTGTTGCGAACCGCAGGCCCAGATACTATCGTTACCGGCAACCGCCAAATCGTTGATGGTGGAGGTACCGCCATAATTGTCAATAAACGCAGGGGTAAGGTTGGTGCCTTGGTTTACAGAACGGTAAATGGTTCCGATACTGGTAGTAAAGTAAACCTTGTTCGGTTGCGGATAGGTAACTGAAGTGATGTTGGCATTGAGGCCCTGCAGACCTGCATTGGCCCTATCAACCCAAGTTTGGCCACCATCGGTAGTGATGGTAATACTTGAACCACCGGCAGCAATACCATTGTTGCAATCGGCAAATTCTATGTCGTTATAGCTAGCCCCAACCGGAACTGTTAGGTAATTGCTTTGCCAAGATCCGCCAGCGGTAGAATCGCCCACAATACCGTTATTGCCCATTACGAGCAATTTGCCATTGGGTGCAAAATCGAGTGCCGGGGCAGCGGCTACCGGGCTCCAGTTGCGGCCTTGGGGGTAAACGCGGCGCTGTGCCCATGTGCGGCCTGTATCGGAGGAAGTCCACAAATAACCGGGACCACCAATATTATTGAAAGACCCTGTTACCAAGGTGCCCGCTGTATTGCGGATCATGTGGTAGGGGTTAGAAGCGAATAGGTTTTGTACCGGCGGAATGGGTGGCCCTGCATTTGGCCCAGCCGTTGGGGGAAATGGAAAATTCAGCACTTCATATTTCCCTTTTTCAAACGCACCTGCTGCATTCACATTGGCCGTACTGTCGTTCTTTCCGGTACGTACCCTAACCACGGTATTATTGTTGAACGACATCATAACTACTAAGCTGTCGTTTATGATATTCAATGCCCTATATGTCTGGGAAGAGGGCGCAATATTTGCATAAGTGGTAGTGCAATTAATCGTGGCGGTACTAATACCTGTGTATCCAAGCCTTTCTTTACTTAATGAATAATCGGTAAGTACACCACTTTTGAATTTCCAGAGTAAACTTGCACCCATTGATCCAGAGGTTAAGAAGGTGGTAAGTGGTGCACAATTGGTAGCACTGGTGGCCCTTAAACTAACATTCGGGAACAACGTGACACCATAAGAGTTGCTGCCACAAATATACCCCGTACTGTCATTGATGAATTGTATACTATATATCGTTTTCAGCTTCGAATCCACCGGCCACAAAACAGGCGGTATATTTGGATTATTAATGTATCCTACACGGGAAACTCCGTTAACAGCGGGGGGAGCTATGGAATCCCAGGTAGCCCCTCCATTCAGGGTTACATATAATCTGGGCAGGGAATCAGCCGCATTATTTGGATCCCCGCCAATATATCCTTTGTTGGCATCTACAAACCAACAAGCATTTATATTTTTGGAATTGGCAAAAAGTGGCGTGGTTACAAAATTCCAAGTAACACCACCATCGGTTGTTTTGGCCATCAAACCCCTATCGCCCGTAGCATAGGCAATCGTGGGGGTTATATAATGCACATCGTTAAAGGTAGCTTTTGTTTGCTGCCCTTGCGGCGTAAGGTAGGTAAATGGCCCATAAGTCCAGTTGCTACCGCCATCGGTACTTTTGGCAATACCGCCATCGCTGCCCACGGCAATTACATTGTTATTGTCAAAATAGTCCAAGTCTAGTATGGTAAAGCCAAACTGCTTGGGATTGCTGAAACGCCAGTTGGTAGTATTGTAACCCTGGGAATGGGCTGCCCCGCCAACCAACAACATGAGAATGGCCAAAAGGTAATGCCATTTTCTGTGTGTAATGATCCTGCTCATTATTAGTAGTTTAAATTTTGGTAAAAATTCCGAAAGCAAGATTACTCAATGTCGCAAGTTTCTGTTGTAGAATTAATTCTACCCTCTGCTCAATCCGGAAAGCGGAATTTAGCATCTTGAAATAATTATGAAAATTCGGTTGCATCATATATTCATACTGGTTTTGCTACTCGGTGGCCAAACAGGGGTATTGGGTCAAAACAAGTCGAACAGGGGCAAGGAGTTTTGGTTGGGCTATAGCTTTAGCTCCAATTTTTTTGCCCATGCTGGTCTATCCGATCCTGTTAACCAACAAGAGCTATCGCTGTATATCAGCACGCAACAAGCAGCCAACGTAACGGTTAGCATTAATGGCACTACTTGGACGCAAACCCTGGCCATACCTGCCAATACCGCCGATGCTTCCATTATGATACCCAAAGCTGGTGCAGATGATGCCCGCATCCTCAGCGATGGGCTTTCTAACAAGGGTATCCATATCGTAAGCGATGTGCCGGTAGCGGTATATGCGCATGAATATGATGGGATGTATTCTGCCGCAACCATGCTGATGCCGGTTGAAACCTGGGGCTTTGTATATTACTCGGTAAACTACTATCAAACCCAAGGATTATCCAATCCGCCGTATAGTGGCAATACCCAAGGGGTTAATTTTCCCGATTGGTACAACTGGTTTTACATTGTGGCCAAAGAAAATAATACAAGGGTGTTGATTACGCCTTCGGATAGCTGTAAAAATGGATGGCTGCCCGGACAAACCTATACGGTAAACCTGAGCAAGGGCGAGATTTATACGGTTTTCGGCAAAGCCAATTTTTCGGCGGGATGGTTTAGCGATACGGTGAATGCCAGCAAAGACCTAACCGGTAGCAAGGTTTTGTCGGTAGCAGGGGCTGATGGCAATTGCCACCCCATTGCGCTATTTTCAGGAACGGGCGGTATGCACGTTTGCCAAAAAGATGGCGGTGAAGCCGTGCAGCAGCAAGTGTTTCCGTCACAGGCATGGGGCACCCGCTATATAACCCATCATACACTCAGCAGCTTTACTGGCAATATCAACGAAACTTTTAGAAACTACTACCGTGTTTGTGTAAAAGACCCTAGTACCGTGGTAAAACGCAATGGTGTAGTGCTTACGGGGCTTATCCGAAACTTTTTCTACCAGTTCATGGACTCAACAGGAGGTGATTTTATCGAAGCCGACAAACCCATCTTGGTATCGCAATACACACCCAATAGGGCGCAATGCTGGATGAACATTGCACCACCCCAATTGGCCATCGGCGACCCCGAAATGTTTTACCTCAGTCCGGTTGAACAAGGACAAAAATCGGTATTGTTTTATACCAGTTCGCTCAACCTGATTTCAAAATCGTATGTAAATATTATTGTGCCCACGGCAGGGGTTTCTTCTTTACTGGTAGATGGGGCTCCGGTACCGGCTGCCAAAATAAAACTCCACCCCAACAACCCAGCTTATTCCGTTGCCATTGCCGATTTGTCGGGCTCGATGGATATGCAACATACCATCACCAGCGACTCGGCACTTACCGCAACGGTGTATGGATTGGGCGCTTATGAAAGTTATGGATACAATATCGGCTGCAATATCAACAACCTCAACATCAAAACCGAAATCAAAAACGTATTCAGTGCGCCAGGCTCGATAGATACGGTTACCTGCCCCAGTACGCCTTTTAGGGTATTTGCCAAAATCGGCTATCGGCTTACCAATATCCATTGGAAACTGAGCCAGGTGCCGGGCCTCTTTCCCAGCACCGATTCTATTATTGCCAACCCCGTGCCCATCGACTCGCCGCTTATCAATGGCAGAAAATATTATACCTATACGTTACAGCAAGATCTTCGCTTTGCCTACGCTGGTACTTTTAAAATCCCCATAAGCTATACCCACCCCGATATTGATGCCTGCAACAATACCGAAACCGATACGGTGGTGATAGTGGTAAAGCAAGGACCAGTGGCCAATTTTACTTTTACCAATCCTGTATGTTTAAAAGACACCATGTATTTTACTGGTGCTTCCACATTGAATGGCTTTACGATCAATAATTACTTGTGGAACTTTGATGATGCTACCACGCAAAGCACCATTGATGCCAAAAAACTCTTTTTAACCGCCGGTACACAAAATGTGCGCTATCGCATTTTCGCTACCAATGGCTGCGTGGGCGATACCACCAAAGCCGTTACCATCAACCCCAGCCCATTGGCCAAGTTGGGCATCACCGCTACCATTTGCCAAAAAGATTCGGCCTTGGTTACGGATACTTCCAGCATTGGCAGTGGCACCATCGCCAGCCGTTATTACAGCTTTGGCGATGGCAATACCCTTACCCAACCGGCACCCTTTACCCCCTTCTATCACCACTATACCAACCCCGGCATTTATACGGTAAAAATGGTGGCCACCTCCAACAACGGTTGCAAAAGTGATACATCGTATGCGACCGTTACGGTAAACCCTAGCCCAATAGCCAAGTTTGGATACGATCGCAATATATGTGTGGGCGATTCCATCCGCATTACCGATACCTCCAGCATAGTAGGCGGCAGCATTATAACTTGGCGTTACGATTTTGGGGATGGCAATAGTTTGGTACGCAATAACAACACGCCTTTCTATCATACCTATACTGCTGCTGGCAATTATGTTGTAAGCTTGGTTACGGTTTCCAACTTGGGTTGCCCCAGCGATACTTTCCGTAGAACGGTTACGGTGGCCAATAAACCTGTAGCCAGCATTAGTTTTACGGGCAGGCCCTGCATCGATAGCAATTTTATATTTACATCCAGCTATACCAATACTACCAATACAAGTTGGTATTGGAACTTTGGCGATGGGCAAACAACCACCATCAACAGTGGGCCTACCGCCACGCATACCTATACCAATCCATTGAACAATATCACCATTCGTCATGCGGTGAGCATTGGCCAAGGCTGCACCAGTGATACGGCTTTTGCGGTAATACCCAACATAAGGTACAACCCTACCGCTAATTATGCAATTGATAAGTTCTTTATCTGCGCAGGCGACTTCGTTCAATTCGCTTCTAGCAGTACCGGCATCGCCAGTTGGTTGTGGAGCTTTGGCAATGGCATTGGCAGCAATGTTCCTCCGTTTACCCGTGCGTATCCCAGTGCAGGTAGTTTCCCCATTGTGTTGGTGGTAAAAGATTCAGCCGGCTGCGGTTCTTTGCCCGCAACGGGCACTGTGCTGGTAGGTGCATTGCCCCAAGTAAATGCTGGGGCCGATAAGTTTATACAAACCGGGGGCAGCGTGTTGATGGATGCCAGCGTTAGTCCCGCAGGTAACTATACGTATTTGTGGACACCCGCTACCGGACTCAACAATGCCAATGTGCTACAGCCCTTGGCCAGTCCTGCCAATACCACCAACTATCTGTTGGTAGTGCGGGACCCTATTACCTTGTGCAGTGGCAGCGACTCGGTAATGATAAACGTCATTTCCAAGTTATTCATCCCCAATGCCTTTACGCCCAATGGCGATGGCAAAAATGATCGGTGGGGCATACCCGGTATGGCTTTGTACCCCGATGGTTTGGTAACCATTTACAACCGGTATGGGCAAGTGGTGTACGAAAGCAAGGCTTATCAAAACCGACCTTGGGATGGCAGCTTTAAAGGTGCAGCGGTGCCCAATGGCGGCTATGTATATATCATTCAACTCAACAACGATAATAAAGAAATAATCAAAGGCACTGTTCTGGTAATACGCTAGGCATACCGATAAAAGAGGTATTTTCGGTGTGTATGGCTTTGCTAGGATAAAGAACTGTTAATATGCAACCAACCATTTTATTGGCAGACGACCACAGTATGATACGTAAGGGGCTGAAGCTTTACCTGCAGCTCAATATGGGTTATAATCAAATACAAGAAGTAGCCAGTTGCAACGAGTTAATGCGTGAACTGGTAAAGAACCCGTACAGCCACTTGATACTGGATATTATTTTGGCAGATGGCAACACATTGGAGATTATCCCCAATATCCGCAAAGTGTACCCCCACATGCAGATCCTTATTTTTTCCATGCAACCGCAGGAAGTATATGGCGAGGCGCTAAAGCAATATGGCATACAGCATTATCTTTCCAAATCGGTGGGCGAGGAGGAAATCATACAGGCCCTACAACAGTTTTTGCACAACGAACTGCCCTTGCGCAAAAGTACCGGGCTACCGCAAGAAAACCCTTTTGCCAGCTTGGCCCCTAGGGAACTAGAGATATTGCATTATGTACTCAAGGGCTTGGGCACCAAAAAGATTGCCGATACGCTCAACCTAAAAATGAACACCATTTCCACCATTAAAAACCGCATATTCGAAAAGACCACTGCGGGCAATTTGAGAGAGCTTATTGAGCTGGCCACACTTTACAACGTGAATTATTGAACAAATACAGTAACTTGATGCAATAATGATGCGTCATTTTCTCTTATTCCTATTATTGCTCGTGGGGGCCAACTGTTTTGCACAGTTGGCAGGCCGTTTTCGCATACAACAGTTTTCTACTGAAGAGGGCCTCCCTTCCAATGGCATCAAGGGGCTGCAATGGGATGAAACAAATGGTTTTTTATGGATCGGTACCGAAGCGGGCATTGTTCGTTTCAATGGCAATGATTTTAGGGTATTTTCCAAACAGAACCTACCGGAGATGAACCCGGATAGGATTTCGTACCTATTGAAGGATAAAAGAGGCAATATATTCGCCTTTAACCAAACAGGTGTTTTTTTTGCCGTATCAGCCAACCAGTTGGTTGCCTCGCCTCAATCAGCTCCTTGGCGGGGGCCTAGTACAAAAGACCCCGACCCCAACAATCTCGCATTGGTGCAACGGATTGCGGCTAAGCGGGGTATCGTTATTTTACCAAAGGTTTTTGCCATGAGTAACAACAGTTGGCTGATAACCGATGCCAACAACACTGTTTACAATGTTACCAGCGATACCACGGTAGCACCGATTACCGTTAGCAAGGATGTTAAGGAGTTTTTTCAAACAGGGGGGAGCTCATTTGTGTTGAAGAACGACAATACCATTCGCTTGATACATACAGGCGCTTCAACTACTATGCCTTTGCCAATCATCGACGAGCATGGTAAAACGGTGGGTATTTCCGCTTCCTCAAGGCTGATTTGGCATAATGGCATGCGCTGCCCCATCTTATTTTCGGGCGAAATGGCTTGGCTACTGGAGTATGTGAATGGGGGGGTTCACGCAAGAGAGGTTTGTTCCAACTTGCCTGCCAACTCGCTTTTGCGGTTTGCCCAGTACGACGATAAGGGCAGGATCCTGTTTATCGGTACTGAGTCGAAGGGTATTATTGTAGTTACGGAGAATAGAGTGCTCCCGGTCAAAACCTCGGCTACCAGCATCAATCAAAGAACAGCCTACTACTCGCAGGTAAGGCTTGGCGACAGTACCGTACTTACCAACGAGGGCCATGTACTGGGTGCGCACGGCAACATTGCCCCGCCCATAAAAGGCAAGTTTAGCCTGCGCACATCGGCCAGTGGCGATTCTGTAATATGGTACACGCAGTATGTGGGAGGAAAAGGAATGTTACACCGCGACAACCTGAAAACAGGCCAAAAAAAATCTTACAAAGGGGCTGCCCTATCACTCTCGGCAAGTGTTGTTATTGTGGGCGATAAAACGTTTATAGCCACCGTGGCCGGTATTGCAGTACTACAGGGCGATAGCTTGCACTACGTATATCGCTACCCAGAGGTTTTG
Organism: Chitinophaga pinensis; assembly: GCA_943373145.1. Classification (GTDB taxonomy): domain Bacteria; phylum Bacteroidota; class Bacteroidia; order Chitinophagales; family Chitinophagaceae; genus Ferruginibacter; species Ferruginibacter pinensis_H. The sequence continues at coordinate 218,951 of CALSBI010000009.1, read as the reverse complement.
CCCGGCACCCATGAGCCGTTGGATATGATACTACAAGAAGGCAAATCGTTGGTATTTGCCAACTGCAATTGCTTGCTGCGCTTTGATACGGAACGTTATAAATTGGATACCCTTTTTCGCTTACGAGATTATTGCGTACGCACTTTAAAGCAATACAATGGTTACCTGCTATTGGGCACTTATGGTGGCGGCTTTTATATTTACCGTAATGGTGTGTGCAAACAGATGCCGGTTGACAAGAATAAATTTCTTTTATATACCCACTGCTTTATGCCAGATGCTGCGGGCTTTTGTTGGATGAGCACTAACCGAGGGCTATTTAAGGCAAAAATGCAAGACCTATTGGATGCCTTTGAAAACAATACCCCACAGGTATATTATCATTACTTGGGCCGCAACGACGGCATGGACATTACCGAAATGAACGGCGGTTGCTCGCCCTGTGCCCTTGCGCTCAATGCCCATACGCTTTCTTTTCCTACCATGGATGGTTTGCTATGGGTTAATACCGAAGCCAATAGCCTGGTGCTGCCGGCAGGCACCTTGTTCATCGACCAACTATCGGCCAATAATGTATCCATAGCGTACAACCCAGACAAGGCGGTGTATCTTTCGCCCGATACCAAAGAAATACAGATTGCGCTAGGTTTTCCTGCCTGGTGCAACAGGGAAAATATTTACTTGGAATATCGCCTTGCCGAAGATGATCCTTGGCTGCCCATTGAGGTGAATAGCTCCCCGGTTATCCAGTTGAACAACCTGCCCCCTGGCAGCTATCAGCTACAAGTGCGCAAGATGAACGGTTTTGGGGCCGACAACTATAGTTACAAAACCATTCGCTTTTTTATTGCTGCCCCTTGGCATAAGCAATGGTGGTTTTATCTATTGCTGGCCGCCACAGCCACAGGGCTTTTTGTGCTTTTTTATCGGGTGAGGACCCGCCAACTGATGCGCAACCAATTGAAGCTAGAGCAGCAGGTGGCCGAAAAAACAAAGGAACTGCAACAAAAAAACATGGCGCTTGAAAAAAACAACGGCATCAATACCCGCCTTATTTCCATTATCAGCCACGATATTGTTACCCCGCTAAAGTTTTTACATGTGGCCGGTAAAAACCTGCTCGAAAAAAAGAGCCTGATGCCAGAAGAACTAAAAGACGAAACGATCAAGGAAATTACCAACACATCCAAGGAACTGCAACTGCTTTCTACCAATATCCTCAACTGGATAAAGTACCAAACAGAAAACCGCCGATTGGTAAAAGAGTCGTTCAATCTACATGAGCTGGTGAACCAATCCTTAAGCGTTTTGCAATCGCTGGCCAAGCAAAAGCATATCGCCATACACAATGAAGTGCCGATTGATACGGTCGTATGGCAATACTTAGAACCGCTAAAAATACTGGTGTACAATTTGGTAACCAACGCCATCAACTTTAGTGAGGGCGGCCGCATTACCATTGGCTGTAGCGGCAGTGGGCAATGGCTCACCCTTTTGGTAAAAGATGAAGGGGCAGGTATGACGGTGGAGCAGATCAACAATATCATGAACGAGCAGACCATTGTTTCTTCTGCCAATAAGGACAACCGCAAGGGCAACGGGCTGGGCTATCTCATCATCAAAGATTTGTTAAAAACCATGCAGGCCACATTGGATATACAGAGTACGCCCAACAAAGGCACTACCGTAACCATCCTATTGCCCAATGGTAACATGGCAACATAAAAAAGCTAGGGTTGAAACCCCAGCCCTAATTTTACCGTTACACCATAATATGGCGGCGGCTTTAAACACAAATCTTAAATAGTTAAATAATGAAGCCTCTCTATTTGGGTAGTGGCAACCCAGCCTTTTGTATCAAACTTTCGCATATTTTTTGCTCGGCGGTGGTAAGTGGACGCAGATCGGCGATTCTTTCTATATAGCCTGCCCCATTGTCATACATAAATGGCTGTAGCCCTACCATACAATACTCATTGTCCGGCCATTTGCCTCCTATCAATTTGTAAATGGAATTGAGCTGTTTGTTCTTTACCAAATAAACCCTTATACCAATAGTATCCTGTGCATCGTTTTTATCCCTTATCTGGTCGGCATAATAACAGGTTATATTATTGATAACCGTATCACTAAGGGGCGAATAGCTAGGCTTTTTGGTACCGCTATCCGCAGCCGTATTGGGGTCGGGCCTTTGGGGCTTGATGCCCAAGGGCTTTTCGGAAATATCCCCACGCCCCACCACCTTGGCCTTTAGCGTAAAAGTATCAAACTCAACATACCGCCAATTGGGCGATAGCACATACACGCTTTGGGTATCAAAGGTAATCTCACTGCCAACCAGCTTTATCTCACCTTCATGAGCGATGGCGGTATCGTTGTAATGTGTACGCACGTTAAATTCCAACAAATACTCGCCACAGGATATCACATGGCTGGTAGTAAACCACTTATTATTGCGTTGAAGATTATAATAGTTATCTACCTTGTAGGAGTAAAATACCGTTTGTGCAGTACCGCAACTTGCCAGCAGGGCAAAAATCATATAACTAAAAACATTTATGCTTACGTTTCTGTACATAAAAAATCTATTTAGCGTAAGTATTGCAATCATTGATTATGTTCTCTTCACGTGGGGGAAGGCCTACATTGGTAAAAGGGACCTTTAATATCAAGGACTTGTGCCGTACCTTCCCCGTAACCTGTGAACGGCCATAGGCCTTATCAGTATTGTTTTCGTATATATTGTCTTGCACAGGTGCAGGCTCCCAAGTAGATTCGATACCAATGGCATTTGATATCATCGCAGTGTTCAATGTTTTGAGGTAAATGATATCGTATTTGTACTCAAAGGCATTGGTATTCATGTTGTAATACTTTTTGGTGTACCAGTCCATCCGGGTAGTGCCCGTTACCTTCCAAGCCCCTTCGCCAAGCAGACTTGAAGCCACTGTCCATGTATGCGTAAAAGAATTGGGCGTGGGGTCTGCGATGGTTGCTGGGGCGTTAACACTTGCCGGAGTGGAAGTACTTTGGCAATATCTGTCAAAATAGGCCAGCGCAGCAGCATCCTCGTCCCCACCGCCACCGCTGCCGTCGTCAGTTACCAGTGCCTCATCGGGTTCTTTAACGCAAATAGTGTACAGATATACCTCATTTACAAGTACACCGTCCAAATATGTTTCTAAGTAATAGGCCTTACATTCCGCCCGTGCCGCTGCTGTATTGTCCTTGCCACTAATGGGCTTTAATGCCAGCTTGGTTGTTTTACCTGCCACGCTACTGCCTTTTTCGTATACCTTGGAGGCCAGCCACTGATTGTTAAGCCCATACTCCAGTAAGGTACCGCTAAATCCGGTAGGGATATTTTTGCCTTCCAGTAAATAAGTGTTGGCCTGTTTATCCATTGTGGGATATAAATATACATAATTCCCTCCGGTAATAGCCCCGTTGGTACCCTTGGTTATTTTTAAATACTTGCCAAGCAGTTGGTTATCGGTGTATACGGGTATAAATGATGTAAGCCCATCGATACCAGCAATGGCGTTGTCCCAGTCAACTTTTTCAGCCGCTGCAAACCGCATGGATAAGCCCGATTTTACAAGGGCAGCTTGCTGCCGGGCAAGCCAAGCTTTTGGTGAAATGGCAGCACTTTCTTTGGTTTCGCTTGTGGCCAAGTTTTTAGTTTCCTCTTTTTTACAGTGTACAAGCATTAGCGATGCAATTGTAAAGACCAAAAGGGTCATTTTTCTATTCCTTTTCATAATCGTAGTTGTTAATTGTTGAAATAATAAATGCATTTGCGATTTAAGCAATGCCCAAACGGTAGGGATATTGTTCTTTAAAAACGGAACGCTGCTTTATCAGCTTTGGTAAGGCAATAAAATATCGGTGGGCTTAGGCCGCTGTGTTTTACATACATAAATGCTACTTTATATGGTAGAAATGCTTGCTTTTCATCGGTCTTATCAAAAAAAATACTCCACATGGTACGTGTGTTGTGCGGCCAGCAACGCCTTACTGTATTTACCGCACCCCACACATACCGTCCATTCGCTGCCATGGCTTGTGTCTTCACTAGCCATTCCTTGATGCTTGCTCCCCCAATTTTTACATTCTTGCCATTTACCGTACATTCGTACATTATTGGGCTTTTACAATAAGCCCTTACCGGGCCATGCTGGTTTTATCAATAGCTTATGGGCAACCAAATGGGTATTATGCCTATTTGTACAACTATCATGGTTATAAATGCAATACTAAATAATTATTTAGTAAATACAAAATAATTTTTAATATTTCTTAAAAATTATTTTCCATCAATTGAATAATGAACTACGACGAAATAAAAATTTTGTGTGACAAGCAACGGGTTCCCATCAAGGAATTGGCTGCCAAATGCGGTATTACCGAAGCGGGCCTGCATCAAATGTTGCGCAACCAGTCCATGAGAATTGATATACTCGAAAAAATAGCCGAGGTACTGTCTGTTCCTGTAAGTATATTTTTTGGCGCTGCTCCCGCCGAAGCAGGAGATACAGGTTCAGTTATTGCCCAAGGGGTTCAAAATATAAATACGATGAATATGCAGCCCGAAGAAAGGGCAAAACTTTTGGGCGAAATGGTGGATTTGTTACGCCTTACCACCGAGGCACAGCAAAAAGTAATAGCAGCCCATGAGGCGGAAATTCAAAGATTAAAAGCCGCACTCAAAATCAGTTGATATTTAGCTTGTCCAATAGCGTTTTAATATAACTTGTAGTATCTTGGTAAATCCGAACCCTGAAATTAGCAATATCCAATTGTTGATTGGCTTGAAATACATGTATCTTAAGATAGCTATATACCAAGGCAACACCCAATAACTCCCGCAATTTGGTAAAGCGGCTCTTCAACTGCAATACGATTTCGCTATAGTGAATACCAAAAAATTCAGTGTCGAGCCAAAAAGAAAGGCCCATATAGCCTACTATGACGAAACCAATACCAAACAAATACCTATTGGCAAGCAACTTATACTTATCAGTATGCGGAAGCGACCAAAATTCCTTGATTGAGGGGTTAGATGCGAAAAACTTAAGCGCATAACCATAAGCAATATAGGTAGCTATTATCAAGGATAAACAATTATAAATGGACAAGGCCCAACGTATTGTCGTAAACTGGTCTAGCTTATCGTAGAATCCCAAAAATTCATAAGCAACCCACAGTGCCCACAAAACTATGTGCTTCAGTATCCTTCTGGTTCTAGGCTTTATCATTTTTGAGTGTATTAATAGTTGCTCAAGTTTTAATGGAGTGGTGCAATGTTATCCATGGTTAATGAATAAATTACAAAAACTAAAATTAAATATATGGAAAAGAATGAAATGCGCAAACTTTCGCTAAAAAAAGTTACAATCGCCAGTTTTGATCGCCCCGTTATGGCGGTACTCTTTACAGACGGTGGTTTATTGCTGTCCACTGCGCCAACAAGCAATCTAACCGTTAGTCTTGCTCCTACTTGCCGCTTCCACACCCTCAAGTAAGTGGCCAAGCAAAAAGCGGTGGGTAAATACCACCGCTTTCTTTACAAATTTTTTACACTTGCATAACAAATCTCCTCCTTATCTTTACATCAGTTTTCATAGGGTACGGATTAAAAACGGGCCGAAGTTTCCACTTCTGGCCTTTTTTATGCCCCATGGTTATTAATGCTGCTAACTTATAAATGTTAAAATTTAAATATTTTGCCCTACTAAATAATTTTAACATTTCATTAACAAATCACTTTTTATTTTTGTCTTGTTAATCATATTTCATAACCGTACAAAACAAAAATTAGTTTTTTATGTCAAGTCAATCAGAAAAAGGCCACGCCAAAAATGTGGCCAACTTTACCGACCTTTTTAACATTAGTAAGGGCTTTGGCAGTAGCTACAAACCAGCTTATAAAGAGTTGGAACTTGCGCAGGTAGAACCACAGCTAAAGGAAGCAGAACAACTGCAAAAGCAACTAAACGATGTATCACCTAGCCACACAACGGCCGTGGCCCGAAAAGACAAGGCTTTTGAACTGCTTGATAGCAGGGTTACCCGTGCACTTGGTATTTTTGCCATTGGTGCGCCGCTGGCTGGCCAAATGCGCAATGCGCAAACCATTGCCAATAGCATCAAGGGCCAGGGCGGCAAAAATTATGGCAAACCAAAGGCAGCCGCCGAAGGAGAAGCAGCAGGTAAGGGTCGTTCCAACTCACATCGCAGCATGGATATGCGGGTAGAAAATCTCTACCGCTTGATAGCCGTTTTTACCGATAGCGGTACCTATGCCACCAACGAAAGCGAGTTAACATTGCCGAGCCTTACCGCTTATGCCAATGAACTTAAAAATCTTTCGGAAGCAGTAGTAATAGCCGAAACCCCAGAGGCCGATGCCCGTAAGCTTAGGGATGCGGCTCTCTACACCGATAAAACCGGTTTGGTTGACAAAGGGTATGCTATAAAGCGTTATATAAGGAGTGCCTTTGGCCCCGAATCGGCAGAATATCGTTCGGTAAAACACATCAAATTTTCAAAGCCTCGAAAAAGGAAATAAAAATAACCGCCCCGGCAATTGCCGGGGCTTTTTTTGCAACTTGTTAGCAACTTAAATACTGCAATCAGTTCCCAAGGTCGTACAAACGGTTCCCAAAACCATGCAAACGGTTCCCAAGGTTATGCAAACAACTCCCAAAGTCATGCAAACAGTCCCCAAGGTCGTACAATCGGTTACCAAGGCCATGCAAACAACTCCTAAGGTCATGCAATCGTTTCCCAAAGCCATGTAAACGGTTCCCAAGCTCGTACAATCGGTTACCAAGGCCATGCAATCAGATCCCAAAGCCATACACAAGGTTTTCTACGAAAAAACTTGCGTATTTTACACAATATTATTTTAACCTACCAACAATATATAAGTGTTGGAAATAATAATAAAGTGAAATGAATTTAAAAAAATACTATTTTAAATATCCGATTGTACTTATAAGTTTGTGCATCACACTCATTAATTGTAAACAAAAAACAACTTATTCAAAAGCCATACCAATAGATTTACCCTATAAGTTTAAAACAGAAAAAGCCCAAAGCCTAAGTGTAAAAGCCTTTAATCTTCGCAAAGAAAAAAAGTATGATGAAGCAATAAGCATATACCAACAAGCAATTGCAATTGAGCCAGATAACCCCAAACTATTTTTTGATGTTTCGGAATGCTATGCAAACAAGCAGGAATTTAATGAATCATTATTTGCTTTAGACACGGCCCTTAAATTAGACAGCTTAAATCCTGATTTTTATAATAACAGAGGCTTAATCTATTGGAAACTTTATAAAGATGAAAATGCAATAAATGACTACAAACAAGCAATTGCATTAGGTTCCAAAAATTGGGTTGTTTTCTCCAATCTTGCACTAGCATACCATACAAGCAAAAAAGAAACGCAAGCATGCGAAGCACTTAAGATTGCAAAAAAATATGGGCTTATGGCAAGCGATATCGCAAAGGATGAACACTTGTCAGCGTTAGATGATTTATGCAAATAATTACTACGCCAAAAATAGAGTTCCCCCCTTACTGTTGGTCAAAGACCAGACAGTGGCACAGCAACGAATCAACTCCCTCTCAAAACAATCTCCCTGCCCGCCCGGCACCCGAAACCATCTGGTGCCCAGTTCCTACCGAACACCACACAGCACCGCCCACAGCAACCGGTAGCAAGTCAAACCCCTGTCTTCTATCATCCGTCAACTGTCAACCCCACCGCCCCCTCAAAACAACTTCCCCTGCCCGCCCGGCACCCTAAACTGTGTGGTGTCCAACTCCCAACGTTCCGCATTCATACCATACAGTAAGCCATACTTTTTGTACTGCTGTGCTACCATTTGGGCAATCGGCCCCTCGCCCCGCATGCGTATGCCCCAGCGGCTATCGTTTACCTTGCCATCATGGCTTTGTTCAATCAAGTGCCAAACCTTGTCGGCCCGGTCGGGAAAATTTTTGTACAGCCAATCATGAAACATCAGCTTAATGGCGCCATTGAGCCTAATGAATGTGTAGGCGGTAAACGTTGCCCCATTGTCGGCCGCCGCCTTCATGATACGTTGCATTTCATGTTCGTTTAGGCCAGGTATCATCGGCCCCAGCATCACGCCCATGCGTACCCCAGCACTGCTTAGTTCGTTGATGAGCCGTAGCCGTTGCTTGGCCGTAGTGGTTCGCGGTTCCATCACCCGCCGCAGCCCTTCATCCAGCGATGTAATGGATACCAAGATGGACACCAGTTTCTTGGAGGCCATCTCTTGTAAAATATCCATGTCCCGCAGCATACCCGCATTTTTGGTAATCATACCCACGGGTTGGTTAAACTCGTTGCACACTTGCAACAGGCCACGGGTGAGCTTGTATTTTTGCTCGGCAGGTTGATAGCAATCCGTATTGCCGCTGAGGCTAATGGGCATGCACTCCCATTTGGGATGCATCAAAAATTTGCGCAGCAGTTGCGGGGCATTTTTCTTTACAATGATCTTGCGTTCAAAATCCAGTCCCGCACTGTAGCCCCAGTACTCATGCACATTACGGGCATAGCAATAGATGCAGCCATGTTCGCAGCCGGCATAGGGGTTCATGCTGTACCACATGCCCACATCGGGACTGTCTACCTTGTTCACAATGGTTTTGGCATCCTGTTCCAAATATTGTGTGGGCAGGTTGGGGTCGGCCCAATCGTCAATGCCCTCCACATGCTCCCGTACCTGCTTATTTTTTAAAAAGCGGTTGGCGGTATTGATTTGTGCGCCCCGGCCACGCAGGTACGTGTCTTCTTTTTCCGATGGCTCGGGACCGGTGTTTTTGTCTATCATGCTTGTCTTTTTTTATTATGCCGTTGCCATCTGGGGTAAGCTCTTTTACACAAACAGCGCTCCCTGTGTGGTACTTACCGGCAGGTTCATCAGTTCAAAACGTTCTACTATTTGCCAAGCTTTACTCTCCAATGGCCGTTTTATCAACAACATACTATCGGCCACAAAGCTGCCGCTAAAATGTTTGTGCTCGTACTCCAGCCAAGCTTTTTCGTATTGCCAGGGCAAGAGCTTGCGGGCAATGGTGATATAGGGCTCGGTGATGAAATGCGGGGTGTTATCGGTGCTTTTCATCAACCGCTGGGCCACTTTTATCTCCCTTACCAATTGCTGTATCTGGTTTTTGGTAGCTACATTGATATAAATGGTGTGAGAAGGAAAACTGCCGTAATTGGCCAGATCTACCTTAAAAGGATGGCTGCCCATGGCCACCATGTGCAGGCGGTGGCGCAGGCGCTCTTCGCTCATTTGCCAGGTTACAAACTGGGCCAAGGTAATGTGCGGCTTGCTGCCGGGCAGGATACTTTGGTAGGTATCGCTAAAATTTTGCCGCTGCTGCTGGATGCGGTTGCGCAGCGTTTCGCTGGGCTGCAACACCAGCAGGTACTGGGCTTGGCGGTAGGCGGGGATGTTTAATAATTTGCCCATGGGGATAAATTTAATGGTGATAAAATTTGAATTACTAATAATTTTGGTATAAATTTACTAAATATTTTGGTAAAACAAATAATTTGTCATGGAAGTTGAAAAATTTTTTAGTGCCGGTTATACTGGCAGCAAGCGTTTTGGCCAGTTGGATGTGCCCAATGCCAACGCCACGGGCTTTGGCGCCGCCGCAGACGACTATATGGAGCGGGGCATCGACCTGAACGAACAGTTGATCAAAAACAAGCCCGCCACTTTTTTTATGCGGGTGAGCGGCAACAGCATGGTAGGGGCAGGCATACACCATGGCGATATTGTAATTGTAGACCGCAGCATACGCCCCGTTACGGGTAAAGTGGTTATTGCCGTGGTAAATGGGGAAATGTTGATCCGGCGGCTGGAGCAAAGCTTCAACCGCATGCGGCTGATACCCGAAACGCCCAAGCTGGCTGCCATTGAAGTAACCGAATTTAGCGAAGTGAGTATTTGGGGCGTGGTGGTTTATACGATACATGCAATGGCTTGAGCATTGAAAAAGATGCCCGACTTACAAGTCAAAGATCTACCCCGGCTTAAAAGCCAGGGGAAGAGAACCCCGGTTTAAAAACCGGGGGAATGGAGCCTCGGCTTAAAAGCCGGGGGAATGGAGCAGGAAGAGAGATTGGTGCATTATGCGGGTTCGGGTTGTTTTTTTACTCGGATTGCATCACACAGGTCCAAGCTCCATTGCGTATAGGTCCAATCTCCATTGCGCTAGACTTTAGTCTAGCGAAACCAATATAATATATAATAGCAAACAACATTTCATCATCAAAAACAAAAAATCATGCCCTATTTAAAAGTGTGGCTCCACATTGTGTGGAGCACCAAATATCGCAGGCCGTTCCTAACCGATGACATTCGCCAAACAGTGTTCATGCACATCAAAGACAATGCAAAAAACAAGGGCATTTATGTAGATCATATCAATGGCTATGTAGACCATGTACATTGTTTGATAGGGCTGGATGCCGACCAAACCATTGCCAAAACCGTACAGTTGCTCAAAGGGGAAAGTGCGTTTTGGGCCAACCAACAACAATTGAGCAAAGAAAAGCTGGAATGGCAAACCAATTACTTTGCCGTATCCGTAAGCGAATCGGGTATTGGCTTGCTAAGGCGGTACATCCGCAACCAAGAAGCGCACCACCGCCGCAAAACATGGGCGGAAGAAGAAAAGGAAATTATCGAAAAGTATGGCTTCGTACTACTCAAAGATCAAGAAGCGGAAACCTAACCGTTGCTACCGAACACCCTTGTAACAGGGCATCAGCCCACAAAAAGAAAATATGAAGGCAATAGTGGATTGCAATAGTTTTTATGCGGCCTGCGAACGGGTTTTTGAGCCCTCGCTACATGGCCAACCCGTAGTGGTATTGAGCAACAATGATGGTTGCATTGTGTCCCGCTCGGATGAGGCCAAAATGCTGGGCGTGGGCATGGCGGCCCCCTATTACCAAAACAAAGACATCATTGAGCAAGGCAAGGTGAGCGTTTTTTCCAGCAACTATCATTTGTACGGGGATATGAGCTGGCGGGTAATGGAAACCCTGCGGGGCATGGCACCAACAGTGGAAGTGTACTCGGTAGATGAGGCTTTTTTGGACCTAACGGGCATCAATACCGAACTGCTGGATGAGTATGGGCACTATGTAAAAAAGACCGTGGAACAGTGGACCGGCATACCGGTGAGCGTGGGCATTGCACCTACCAAAGTGCTGAGCAAAGTGGCCAACCGCCTGGCCAAAAAAAACAAAATTGCCACTGGCGGGGTGATGCAATTGGCTACCACCGCCCAACAGCACGAGGCATTGGAGCGCACCCCCGTGGAGGATATTTGGGGCGTGGGCAGGCAAAATGCCCGAAAGCTGCGGTTGTACAATATCGTAAACGGCTGGCAACTCCGCAACATGAGCGAATATTGGGGGGCCAAAAACCTGGGCGGGGTGGTAGGCGCAAGACTGATAAAGGAACTGAACGGGGAACCCTGTATAGAAATGAAAGACCCGCTGGAAACAAAGAAAATGATTGCCACCACCCGTATGTTCGGCAAAGCTGTTTTTGATCTTCAATCGTTAAAAGAGGCCGTTGCAACTTACACCACCCGTGCAGCAGAAAAACTCCGCCGACAGGGCGCTGCCGCCAAACTGATACATGTATTTGTGGTTACCAACGATTATGAAACCGAATACCAGTACAGCCCACGCACCAAGGGGCTGTACACCACCCTGCCACAGGCCACGGCAATAACGCATGAGCTGATAGCCCATGCCCTGCCCTTGGTAGAGCAGTTGTACAAAAAAGGTTCCCGCTATTTAAAGGCAGGGATTACCCTCAGCCATATTGTGCCAGATGATGCAGTGCAATACAACCTGTTTGAACCCAGTACCAATAACAATATGCGGCAACTGATGCAAATGATCGACAATGTAAACTTTAGTATGCGCAACGATGTGATAAAATTTGCCGCAGCAGGCACTACCAAAAACTGGAAGATGCGACAGGAGATGCGCAGCCCACGGTACAGTACCCGCTGGGAGGAACTGCAAACGGTACGCTAAACCCCTATTTTGCAGTAGCCATCGTTATGAAAGTCGAAAGTCCAATAAAGACGGGCATTGGGGGTTGCAAGAGAATTTTCTATTGCAATAGCTGGGTTAAATCAGTTTAAACTCGTAGGCAGCCTTGATGAGGCCCACCGTATTTTTAACGTGCAGTTTGTTCAGTAGATTTTGGCGATGGCTGTCAACGGTACGTTTGGCTATTTGCAGGTCGGCTGCAATTTCATCGTTTGTCAATTCGAGGGCAATGCGGCGCAAAATTTCAAGTTCCCTTTTGGTAAGGCCATAGCTTTCGGGTGTACCGGTACGTACATTGTTGCGGTCGGCATCCAGCAGCTTTATGGCCACTTCATTAGAATAGTAGGGCCGATTATCCATAATGGCTTGTATGGCCAGCATCAGTTGGGAAGGTTCGATGTTTTTCAACACGTACCCTTTGGCACCCGCCGTAAGCATATTGGAAATATAAGACAGTTCGTCGTAGTTGGAAAGCGCCAGCACCTTGGATTCTGGCCGGTACATCATGATGTTTTTTACGGTTTCCGCACCACTGATACCGGGCATTTGATAATCCACAATAATCACATCAAAATTGCTGCGCAGCACCTTGTGTATCGCTTCTTCCCCACTATCCGCCTCGGTAATATCAAATCCCCAATAACCTTGCTGCGACTCCAGCATTACCCGGATACCGTCCCTCACCATCTGATGGTCGTCCACAATCAGCAGGCTAATTGTTTTAACGGGTTTGGCAGTAGCTATCATGTTAAATTAATTTAACTGTTTACAGGTAAAGTTAGTTCATATTTGGTTCCTTTGCCCGGTGCACTTGAAATTTGTACGGTTCCATTGTGGGCTTTCACCCTCGATTGGATATTCTTGAGCCCCATACCCCGTGCATTGGCCTTCGCTATATCAAATCCCTTGCCATTTTCTTTCAGCGTAACCATTGCTTGGTTTCCTGCGCTGCGAAAAATAATTTCAATTTTACTGGCCTTGCCGTGCTTGATGGCATTGTTGATGAATTCCTGCGTAATCCTAAAAACGGCTATTTCCAGCGATTTGTCAAGGCTCGGAAAATCGTCGCCGCCATTGATAACAAAATTGAGCTTTCCCGGCACGGCGGTTTGGTTGCTCAGCTCTTGTACCGCTTCTACCAAACCAAAGGTTTCCAAGGTTTTGGGCATCAGGTTAAAACAAATATTGCGCATATCGGCCAGCACCCGTACCAAGGCTTCATTCGATTTTAATAATATCTGCCGCTGCTTATCATCGGTTACAATATTAACCGAAGTGCCTATGTAAAACTTGATGGCCGAAATTTGTTGCCCAAGGCTATCGTGTATGTCTTTTGCAAAACGTTGCCGCTCCTTTTCCTGTGTGTCGATAATAGTGCGGATAATCAGGTTTTCGGTTTGCCGTTGCAGCGTAATATCCTTGGCCGTAATCAAAAAGCCAATCTTCTTTTTTTCTTCACTTATCAAGTGCGCAATAGAAATCAATACGGGCAGTTTTTGTCCTTTTTGCGACTTGAGTACTATTTCCTTTTGTACGTTGCTTTCATTTTTAAGCTGCTTTACAATACCAGGGAAAAGCATGTCTTCTTTGGATGCGGCCAACACATCAAAAGACTGACCGGATAAGGCTTCTAGGTCAAAGCCCAACTGCTCGTACACCGCATTGTTTACGTTTGCTACACCTCCTTTGTTATTCACAACAAATACCATGTCCGATACGGAATTGAAGATATTGTTGAAATAGTTGCGGGAGATGGTAGTGGCCTTCAGCTCTTCACCCAGCATGTTCACGCCGGATATAAAAGCATCCACTTCGTCCATGCGGCTGGATATCTTAAGTTGCTTATGAAATTTTCCTAACGAATAATCCGTTAGTAGCCTGTTAATTTTTTTAAAGCGTTCGTCCAACTTTATCCCTTTTAAACTTTGTATTTCTCAAGCCATTTGATAGCAGCATCAGCTTTAGTAAAGATTTTTGCTGCAAAGGCTGGCTTTGTAACCGAAAGCATAAAGTTACCGAGAAATGAGCCAAAGGGAGAGTCTAATATTAAAGCACCTGCCGTAAGCCCTTTTATACCTTCACTGGAAGACAGATAATCCCTGGCCGGCTTGTCGATACTCACCACCCCTTGGTTTAAAATGAGGATAGGGTATCTTCGGTCTTTGATGAGCGAAAGCCGATCGGCCACCACCTGTTTAGCTATTTCCAGCGTAATTTTTACTCCCTTTTTATAGGTGGCGTACAACAGGCCGTGCTTTATTTCGAATGTTATATATGGTGTATCCAAAATCTCTGTCATAACGCAAAGTTGCTGATTTTCCTTGAAATAAGTTGAAATACGTAAGAATTTCTCTTAGAAGAAAGTAGAAACCCTACGTATTTAATCGGTTGTTTTAATATGCAATTAGGTGGAAATTTGCTTATGCTGTTAATTATATCCAAACAAGCCGTATGACCAACAAAACCAACCAATTTTTTGATACAGTAGATCAAATAGTAACCGATGGGGTTAATAAGGGAATACTGCATTTGTATACCGAAGATATGACATTATCAGGCAACAATATCATGCTGAAAGGCAGGCAGGTAGTCAATTTTGGCTCCTGTAGTTATTTGGGGCTTGAGTTTGATGAACGGTTAAAATTAGCAGCAAAATCGGCCGTTGATGACTATGGAACACAATTTTCAGAATCGAGGGCCTATGTATCGATAAGGCACTATGATGAACTGGAGCGATTACTGATGCGCCTATTTGATGCACATTGTGTGGTAACACCTACCACCACGCTGGGTCATATTGCTTGCTTGCCGGTATTGGTGGGCAATGCAGATGCAGTTATTATTGACCAGCAAGCACATAACTCTATTCAAACCGCCGTGCAATTGTTAAAGGCAAGGGGGGTGTACACAGAGTTGCTACGGCATAACCGCATGGATTTACTGGAAGAAAAGATACAGCAATTACGCAGCAAGTATCGTAAAATTTGGTACATGGCCGATGGGGTGTATTCCATGTTTGGCGATACCAGTCCTGTGGATGACATGTATGCACTTATGGACAAGTATGCGGAGCTACATTATTATGTGGATGATGCGCATGGCGTTAGTGTATATGGCCTGCACGGCCGGGGGTATGTATTGAACAATAGGCCCTTTCACCCCAAAATGGTAGTGGCCGCCTCCATGGCCAAAGGCTTCGCAAGTGGTGGCGGGGTTTTGCTTTTCCCCAATGCAGAGTTGGCCCGTAAGGTTAGAACCTGTGGAGGGCCTTTGATCACTTCTGGCCCTATGCAGCCCGCCGCACTGGGCGCAGCCATCGCTTCGGCCAAAATACATCTTTCCGCAGAAATGGAGGAGATGCAATTGGAGCTGCAGGAAAACATCCGTTATGCAAGGCTCTTGCTGCAAAAACATGGCCTCCCCCTAATTTCTAAAGAAGAAGCGGCTGTGTTTTTTATTGGCGTAAGCCTGCCCAAAATGGGCTACAATATGATAAAACGCATGCTCAATGCAGGCTACTACCTTAATTTGGGCATTTTTCCGGCGGTACCTATGAAGAATACCGGCATCCGGTTTACCATTACCCGGCTGCACACCTTCGGCCAAATTGAACAAATGATTGCCACCATGGCTGCCGAATTTCCCAAGGCTTTGGCAGAGGAGGGGCTTACAATGGCACAGATTTATAAAGCCTTTAAAATGCCCTTGCCAGAAGAGGTGCTGCTGGATAAGGCGGTGGAATCGGTGCTTGCCCAAAGCTTGGATTTGGTTGTTACCCATGTTAAATCCATCCACGCTGTGGATAAGTCCCTTTGGAACTCGATGTTTGAAGGAAGGGGCAGTTTTGATTGGGAGGGCTTACGGGTATTGGAAGCCGCTTTCCAAGGCCATGCCCTTAAAGAAAACAATTGGCAATTCGATTACTTGATTGTAAAAGATAGGACCGGAAAGCCAGTAGCAGCAACATTTGCCACTACAGCCCTGTACAAAGACGACATGCTTGCCCCGGCAGAAATTTCTGCGGAGATAGAAATGAAACGACATGCAGACCCTTACTATCTTACGTCAAAAGTAATTGCCACAGGCTCTCTGTTAACGGAAGGGAAGCACTTTTATACAGATCAATCGTCGCCACTTTGGAAAGATGCCATGCAGCTTATTTTTGAAAAACTTGGCCTATTACAAGAAGAAAATGAGGCATCTGCAATAATGCTAAGGGATTTTCATGGTGTCGATCAGGTAATGGATAGTTTTCTGGTGGATAACGGTTACTTCCGTATGGTAATGCCCGAAACTTGTATGGCAGATATTGCGCATTTAGCGGGTAAAACAGATGGCGAAAGTTTAAGGGTTTCTCTTTCACCCAAAAACCGGCAAAGTTTTAGCCAATTTATAGCCCGACATGAAAATAAATTTGATGTATCCATTAGACAGGGGGCTGCTACCGATGAAGAGATGGCGCATTGGTATCAACTTTATCTAAATGTGAAAAACAGGAATTTGGGCCTTAACACTTTCGCCCTACCTGAATCCTTTTTTGAGGAAATGGGTAAAAGTAGCGCTTGGGAGGTAATTGAACTTAGGGTCAAAAAAGCGTTTGACTATGAAAGTATTGAAGAACCAGTAGCTGTTGCTTTTTGTTATAAATCAGGCACTACATACAATTGGATGTTGGTAGGCCTTGATTATACATATAATAAAACTTACAATGTATACCGCCAAACCCTTTACCAAGTAATGCGGCGTGCAATGCAAATTCAATGTAATAAAGTGCACCTTGGTTTTTCGGCTGGCATTGAAAAAAGAAAGATGGGAGCTATCGCTCATGACACATATGCCTACATGCAAACGAAGGATACTTTCAATCTTGAAGTAATTGCTGCGATGAATGTTCGGGGAAGCGCTTATCAGCATTAAACCATTGAAATTTGACTCTTTAAAATTCCATAACCAAAATTGACTATGCCAAAGAGAAAAAAAATTAATTCAAAGATTGAACATGAAACTGACAAAAGGAGAGTATTGCCAGTTCAGCCTCAAGTCGCGATTAGCTTTGCTCAAGGAATTTGGAGTACTGGTAACCGAACGATATGTCAATGACCAATTACTCCGCATATTTAAAATCTATGATTTTTATGTCGAGGTACTCTATGACTTGTTGAACAAAAGCTTTTTGAAAGCAGAACCGGTTTACAGTACCAATTTGGTAGAATATTATCTAACAGAGTAACAGCTTTCGCAATAAGGGGCAACACAGGCATACTAACACAAGAGGCAACACAGCAATCCTTTCTACATTAAATTATGCTACCCGGCATAAGGGCATCCATTTACAGGCAATTGGCTCGTTATCGTTTTAGCAATTCGGCAAGGGCAGCTTTGATAAATATTGCCTGTGGCACCGTTGCCATGATTTTTAGCTCTTCGGGCAGCGTGGTTTCGTTATCCAAAAACTTAAACAAGGCAGCGGCTTTGTTTTTGGCAAAAAGACGGGCAAAAATGGCATCGCCGGGCATTTTTTTTGTGGCCATTACATGCAGCAAAGTATTATCGTACAACTGGAAACGCCGATTGGTTTTCCGATTGGCGAAAGGTGCTTTGCCAGCAGCCAAGTTGGCCGTTATAGCTGCGGCCTGTTTTTGTATGAACTGAAAGGTGTACCCCGATGAAGCCTTGGTTTGCCCACCTGCCGTACCGATATAATATACCCCATTGGCCATGGCGGGTATCCGGGCACTGGTCATGGGGATAACGCCAAACTCTACATCGGTTACGGTGTAAGATTGTATGTGCAAGTATTGGTCGATATAGCCTTTCAAGGCCGCATCGTATTCATGCGGTTGCAGTAGGCTTTCTGTAAACAGGGTGTATTCCACCAAGGCCCGGTTGGGGGCAAGGGGCATTACATACACAAAACTGGCACCCTGCGCCTGGCTCACCCTAAAGTCCATCAGCGTGGCCCGTTGTACATCAAAATGGGGCTGCTCCGTTTGTACCATCCACCCTTTAAAGTGCTGGAGCAGGTAATACCTTCCCGGTTTTTGGGGGGGCGGGATGTACAGGGAGCTGAACACCAACGCCCCCGCACAGTTGACCTGTCCTTGGGCCAGATGTACCGTTTGGGCATCATACTGCAGCACTTCATCGTACAGCAAAGTAATATGGGGGCACTGTTCAATAACAGCAAGGCAATGGTTGTAAAAGTCGATACCCCGTATCATTTTGTAGCGATAGGGCCCCATGTCCAATTGCCCATAATAAGCATCGCTGTAAAAATCCAGTTGCGCCCATTGCATGGTAGTGATGCTTTCAAAAAAGCCTTCGCCCTTTTCCCAAAAGCACCAAGTACGGTCGTTTTGCTGCTTGGGTGCTTTATCTACCAATAATATCTTTTTGTGCTGTGTGGCCGGATTTTGCAATAGCCGCATCACCAAACTGAGGCCCGCACAGCCAGCACCCAGTACAATGATATCGTACTGCTGTTGGTAAACCGCTGGGGCAGCGTGGCTAAAAGTTGAAGTGAGTGACACAACGATGTTGATTGATGATTGCCAGTTGGCTAAAAAAATCCGTTACTTCTGGCGCTATTGCGCCTGCTGGAAAGCCTTGTCTTTACGTACTTTTTGCCAGTATTTGGCCGCTACGATCAACATGCCAAAGCTTTCGCCATGGTGCTTGTTCAAATGCTTGTGGTGCATTTTGTGGGCCCAGCGTATGGTACGCACATACACATTGTTGCTGCGGGTAAACCATTTAAAGCGTTGGTGAATGATAACGTCGTGCACCAAAAAATACGCCAGTCCGTACATGGCAATGCCAAAGCCGATGCCCGCCGCCCAATAGTTTTGGCTTTGTAGCCCCAGCATGATGCAGAGCCAACTGGGTATGGCGAAAATGAGGAAGAAGGCATCGTTCTTTTCAAAAAAACCGGGGCCTTTTTGATGATGGTCTTCATGCAAGTACCACAAAAAGCCATGCATTACATAACGGTGCGTTAACCAAGTAATGCCTTCCATACAGCAGAAGGTAGTGAGTATAATTGCTATGAAACCGACCCAATTCATATTGTTATGATAAAAATGTGCGCAGTAGTAAAAAAAACAAAATCTGTATCAATAACAAATGTACTGCGAATTTGTTGCTTTTGCCAAAGTTGAAAAAGTAGAAACAGGCGAGCAAAAGTAGGCTAATGCCGAACCAACAAACATAGTTGAACGTGGGGATGGCACCATTGCCGCCCCAAGACCAAAAGCCCAGTTTGATGGCCACCGGTTCGATGATCCAATCGAACACCACGGCCAAGCTGGCCCCGTCGACCACTACAGAAAGCGCCTGTATTTTTCTTGACCCGCCACCCAACGCCTCGCCCAATTTGGCAATCAGTTTGCGCAACAGCGTGTGGATGGTAACACCGCAGCAATAAATGGCGATGAACCAGTTTATGCCGATCAGCAGCGGTACGCCCTTCCACTGGTAGCCAAGCACTTTACCATAACTATATTGGCCAAAAAGCCAGCCCGTGTTTACCCCAATTACTTCCACGGCAATGCCGGTAATGATGCAAATGGCTACAAACCACCCAAAAGCGGCATTGCGCTTGGGATGCGTGGCCACCAATAGGCCGCCCATCAGCAGTAGGTTGAGCGGTGTGGCATTGATGAAAAAATCTTTGTAGGTATTGGTGATGATGCCCAGCGCCCCAAAGCCATGGAAGAGCAGGGCGATAAAAGTGGCTGTTCGGCAACTGAGCACCCAGGTATCCTTTGCACTGTGGCTGTGTATGTTGTTAGTGTGGTTGATGGGATTCTTGTTTTTGTATTAAACCGCTTACGATTTGAGCGCTTTTTAAGCAAAGGGGTATGCCGCCGCCGGGATGCACACTGCCGCCGCAAAAATACAGGCCCTTTACCAAGCTGGTAAAATTGGGCTGGCGCAAAAAAGCGGCCATTTTTGAATTGGAGCTGGTGCCATACAACGAACCTTGGTAGCTGCCGGTACGCTCTTCAATCAAAACCGGGTCGAGGGTTTCTTCCACGGCTATCAAGGGGGCAATATCGGTTTGTAAAATGCGGTTGAGCTTGGCAATGATATGGCCACGGGCGGTTTCTTTTAACTGCTCCCAGTTTTGGCCCACATTGGCGGGTGCGTTGATCATTACAAACCAGTTTTCGTGGCCTGCGGGTGCATGGCCGCCCTCCATTTTGGAAGTGATATTGATGTACACCGTTGGGTCGTTGCTGAGGGTTTTGGACTTGAACAAATGGTCAAACTCCTGCTGGTAATTGTTGCTGAAAAAGATATTGTGTAAACCCAATTGCTCAAAACCCGTCTTAATGCCCCAATAAAATATGATGGCGCTGCTGCTGCGTTCTTGCTTTAATACTTGCTTGGCTTTGTAAGGGTTGCTCAATAGGTGCTGGTACGCCAGATAGGCATCGGTATTGCACACCACGATATCTGCTGCCATATTGGTATCGTTCACTACAACACCCATTGCCCGACCATTGTGGTGAATGATTTTTTGTACGTTGGTATCAAAATGAAAGTTGACCCCTTTGGCTTGGGCCAAGCGGTACAGGGCGTTGGTAATGCTGATCATGCCGCCTTTGGGGTAAAAAGTGCCTTGGTTCAGTTCCAGGTGCGGTATAAGGCTGAGCATACCCGGCGCTTTGTAGGGGTTGCTGCCGTTGTAAGTGGCGTAGCGGTTGAAGAGTTGCACCGCTTCTGGGGTGGCAAAACGGGAGCGGTTGTGCCGGTGCAGGCTTTTGAACAAATGCGCCGCTTTTACCGCCTTTAATGCTTTGAAGACCCGTTTGTTCAACCAAGTGCCACGTTTGTGCAGCGAGTGGTTGAGGAAAATGCTGCCTACATGGTTGTACAGATTGGCTGCATCCCGCAGGTAGCTGGTAACAGTTTCCGGTTTTTCGCCCAGCTTATCGGACAGTTCGTTGGCAAAAGCTTCGGCATTGGTGTAGGCATTTACCTGTTTGCCGTTTTCGTAAAAATAGTGGCAGGCAATATCAACGGGCTCACATTGAAAGTAAGCTTCCATCGGTTCGTCAGCCAACTCAAACAGTTCCGCAATATTATCGGGTTGGGTAAAAAGCGATGGGCCTGCATCAAAATGATACCCGCCTTTTTCAAAAGCGCTCAACTTGCCACCGGGGTAACTGTTTTTTTCATATACCGTTACTTCAAAGCCCTGCACGGCCAGTCGGATGGCGGTTGCCAAGCCGGCAATGCCACTACCGATGATGATTACTTTACGGGATTGCATGCTTGATACAATTTGGAAATTACTTGCGGGCTGCAAGATACTCTTCTAGCTTTGGAAAAGCAATTTTAAACCACTCGGTATAGTTTTGGGGAGCTGATACCATATCCGCTTTTATAGCATCCATCGGCTTGTAGCAATAGGCTTGCACTTCGGTGTTATCGGGTACAATGGGCCCTTCGTACACACCCGTAAACACATGATCAAATTCATGTTCCGTTAACCCATTATCGAAACCAGCTTTGTACACAAAATCAAATGCCTTGGCAAGCGGGGTGGTAAAGCCCATCTCTTCTTGCAAACGCCGCAGGGCCGCATCTCCCACCGCTTCGCCGGGCAGGGGATGGCTACAGCAGGCATTGGTCCATAACCCGCCACTATGGTACTTGGTTTCGGCCCTTTGCTGCAGCAACATTTCGCCGGTTGCATTAAAAATAAAGACACTAAAAGCCCGGTGCAACAGGGCTTTTTCATGCGCCTCCATCTTTTCCATCAGGCCCAGTTCCCTATCTTGTTCATCTACTAGTATTACCGCTGTCATTATGCTGTTTTTTGCTGGCACCGCTTGGGGCATATTGCAAATTTACCAAAGCGTACGTTACGTACTGTATCAATCTTGCTTATGGGATGTTATAAAAAATTGAGCTGGCTGCGCAAACCCGCTTTGGCTACGATAAAAGCCTTGCTGTAGTTGGGTATGCGGATGCGCTGCTCCAAAATATGGGCCGGTTTTGTTTTCTTTATTTTTTTAAACAAAGACAAATAATATTTATACGCCACATATACACCAAAGCGGGCCTTGGATGGCAATTGCAATATACTTTGATAGGCCATGGCAAAATCGGCCGCTATATCCGCTTCCACCTGCTGTTTGTTGTGCTGCGTAAAGTTTAAGAAATCTACCCCAGGAAAATAAGTACGCCCCAGTTGCTGGTAATCGGCCTTTACATCCCGCAAAAAATTTACTTTTTGAAAAGCGGCACCCAATGCCTGCGCCCCGGGTTTGAGTGCTTCGTACTGCACTAGATTGCCCTCACAAAACACACATAGGCACATCAGGCCCACCACTTCGGCGCTACCATAAATGTATTGTTTGTAGCCATCGCTATTGTAACTCGTTTTGGCCAAATCCATCTCCATGCTCTCAAAAAAAGCATCCACCAAGTGCAGGGGAATATTGTATGTATTGACCGTGAGTTGAAAACTGTTGAGGATGGGGTTGAGGCTAATGCCCCTTTCTACCGCTTCGTAGGTTTCCTGCTTAAACTGTTGCAACAATTGATGCTTATCAAAATCATGAAAAGTATCTACAATTTCATCGGCAAAGCGAACAAAGCCATACAGGTTGTATATGGGCATGCGCATATCAGGGTGCAGCAACTTAATGGCGCTGCTGAAGGAAGTGCTGTACTGCTCAGTGGTTGTTTTACTGCACAGTTGGCTTACCTGATTGAAAAGATGCATCATTTATTTGCTTAATTGTTTCAATGACTTAATTATTACATTCATTTACCTTTTTTGTTTAACCAAACTGCTTAATTACCTGCTTGGCCACCACTTCGCCACTGATCAGCGACGGCGGCACACCGGGCCCCGGTACCGTAAGCTGACCTGTGTAAAACAGATTATCTACTTTTTTGCTGTGGCAAGCCGGTTTTAAAATAGCCGTTTGCATCAACGTATTGGCCAAGCCGTAAGCATTGCCCCTAAAACTGTTGTACTCACTTACAAAATCGCTTACGGCAAAGGACTTTTTATATACAATATGCGGCTGTACCGACTGACCCAAGTGCCGCTCAAAACGGGCCATGATTTGGGTAAAATACTGGTCCCGCACCGCTTCCGTATCCCCCTGTAGCCCCGCTGCTACCGGTATCAAAAAGAACAGGTTTTCGCAGCCTGCGGGCGCCGCTGTACTGTCTGTAACCGAAGTAGCGCTT
Source organism: Chitinophaga pinensis (assembly GCA_943373145.1). Lineage (GTDB taxonomy): Bacteria > Bacteroidota > Bacteroidia > Chitinophagales > Chitinophagaceae > Ferruginibacter > Ferruginibacter pinensis_H. The sequence goes on along the minus strand of CALSBI010000009.1, from coordinate 195,600 downwards.
ACATAAAACAGCGGATCGGTTGGCCAGGCCGGGTTGCTGTAGATTTCCTTGCCGTGCACATCAAAGGATGTGTCGAAAAACAAGGAATGGTGCAGCAGGTTGTCCAGCTTTTTGTTCAGCCCCACATAGTACAACAAACAACTGGGGGCCATTACCCGCTTGGCCCAGTACCCCTCACTATAACTACGATAGGCCTGTGGTAAAAGTTCCGTTTCGGTAAAATGGTAATCGGCACCACTGATAACGGCATCCGCCTCGTATGTTTCGGTAGCACCCGTACCCATGTTCAGCGCCGTTACCGCATAGGCATTTTTGCCCTTTATGGAAATGCCCGTAACCTTTTTGTTAAAAATAAAATCCGCCCCCTGCTCCTGTGCCACGCTGTGCATGGCCGCCACTATTTGATACATGCCGCCCTGCGGGTACCAAGTGCCCAGCTTGATGTCGGCATAGTTCATCAGGCTGTACAGCGCTGGCGTATCCTGCGGAAGGGCGCCCAAAAACAGCACCGGAAACTCCAACAACTGTCGCAGTTTGGGGTGCGTAAAATATTTGTGTATGTGCTTTTGAATAGAGGTGAAAACGTCCAACTTAAAAACGCCCTTTACCAAATCCATGTCTGCAAACTCTTTCAGCGAACGGCCGGGCTTGAATACCAGTTTGTTGATGCCCACTTCGTACTTATAAGCGGCTTCCTGCATAAACTTGTCCAGCTTTGCACTGCTGCCGGGCTCCAAGCTTTCGAATAGCTGCGCCAAAGCTTCGTAATCGGCCGGAATGTCCATAGGTCCATCCGGCCAGTAAATGCGGTAAGAGGGGCTCAGCCGCTCCAACTGGTAATAATCGCTTACTTTTTTGCCAAAGCAGGCAAAGAAGCGCTCAAAAACATCGGGCATCCAGTACCAACTCGGCCCCATATCGAACAAGAAGCCTTGGGCCTTAAATTGCCTAGCCCTGCCACCCGGTGTATCGTGCTGCTCTAGCACAGTTACCGCCCAACCGGCTTTTGCCATAAAAGCCGCCGCCGACATACCCGCAAAACCACTTCCAATGACGATTACTTTTTTCAACTTAATAAAAATAGGCTATTTTGAACAACCTTGTAAAAACTGTTTATCGGATATTGCGATTTTAAAAACGGGACAGTTGTTCTTTCAATAGCTTTCTGGCAAAGTGTATGCGGCTTTTGATGGTGCCCAGTGGCTCTTTTAACATACCCGCTATTTCATGGTATTTATAGCCTTCGAAATATAAATTGAAGGGGTGGCGAAAAATATCTGGCAATTGGTGGATGGCACCCATGATTTCCTTGATTTTTAAATTCGTTTCTGCCTCATTGGCTATTACCGCTTGGTTGTAGTTGAGCAGAAAATCGTTGGGCGTTTTGTCGAATACCACGTTTTGCTTCGCCTTGCGCCGATAATCGTTGATAAAGATGTTGCGCATGATGGTGTACAGCCAAGCTTTGATATTGGTTCCCACATTGTATTTTTCGCGGTTGGCCAATGCCCTAAACATGGTTTCCTGCAGTAAATCTTTGGCTGTTTCGTTGTCTCTCGTAAGTGTTATCGCAAAAGGCTTCAAAAAGTCTGTATTGCTTAACAACATTTGGTTAAATTCTACAGTTGACATAATGAATTTTGTTTAGATATTTATATGTCAAATTTAAACAGAAATGCTGAGATGGCAAAGAATTTTGTTTAATTTCTTTAAAAAAATATTAAACAAACTGAAATACAGGCAGTTATAAAAGCTTAGGAAACAATAAAGGGGCCAAAAAACCCATTAAAGGCCCGCTACAAACTCCATTACTTCGGCCAGCGACTTTTTAAAATTGATGGAAGGGGGTATTTTCTTCTCCCAAGTATGGGTTAATTGCCCAGAAATGATGATGGGGATGTCGGTGAATTTTTTGGTGATATTGCCCACAAAACGTTCAAAGTTGAAGTTGTGGCCCACTGTGGTAAGGTGGGCATATAGGTAATGGGGTTTTTTATAGCGTACCACATATTCCACATCATCCAAGGGGATATTGGCGCCTAGGTAAACAGTGGATATGCCGCGGCTTTTTAAGATATAATTCATGTACAACAAACCCATTTCGTGGTATTCGCCTTCGGGCAAAAACAGCAAAACGGTCTTATCTACTTTCAATGAAGTAGAAACACCTTCGATGCCCACAATCAGCTTTTGCCTGATGAGATTGCTCACCAAATGCTCTTGGGCAGGGTTGATATGGCTGGTTAACCAAAGGATGCCTATCTTTTCTAAAAAAGGGAAAATGATTTGCGTAATGCTGCGTTCGATGCCCCTGGCCATGATGTAATTGTCCAAAACTGCTTCAAATTTGTCGATGTCCATATCGACCATGTGCTGGATCAAATCGTTTACAATCCGCTCCTGCTGGGCCTGCAACTGATTGAGCGACAAAAGCTTTTCTTTTATCTCGGCTTCGGTCATTTTATCAATGTGCGATATCTTATAGCCATACTTGTTCAGCAAGGCAATGTTCAGCACCGTTTTCAATTCAGTATTGCTGTAATACCTGATATTGGTTCCCGTGCGTTCGGGCTTCAAAAATGAATACCGTTGCTCCCATATCCGAATGGTATGTGCCTTTATCCCCGAGAGATTTTCAAGATCTTTGATAGTGAAGGAGTTCATTTTGAAGGATTTATGTCAATATTACAACAATTAAACGGTTTTGTTTAAAAAAAATTGCCAAATATTTAACAATACTTCGGGAGGCACGGTTGCTCTTTCGCAAGTAGTTTAGCGTAATAAGTGGGGGATTGGGCAGGGTCAAAATCAAAAACTCCGTGCCGGCAGGTTTTTGAATACCTTGTTCACCAATTGGTTTTTGGGGAACAGGATGCTCCAAGCCGTAAGGAAAATGATCATAAAATCGGTGTAGAGGGAGGCATTTTGCTGGTACCAAAGCTCCAATGAACCTTTGTAGGGGTAAATCTGGGCATACATGGCCTTGGGGTCTTCGGCATCGGATACTATTTTTTCCTCGTCGCGGAAAATAAGGGAGCCGATACCGGTCATACCGGGGGGGCTATTGTATATCTTTTCCTGCACTTCGGGCGGATAGAGCTTAAAACTCACTTCCATCAGCGGCCTGGGGCCCACAATGCTCATATCACCCTTAAAAACGTTGATGATCTGGGGCAGTTCGTTTATTTTGGTGATGCGCAGCCATTTGCCCACACTGGTTACCCTAGGGTCGTTGCGCAGGGTAATTTCGCCCGTGCCGATATTGGGGCTGTTTTTGAGCATGGTGGCAAATTTCCAAATAGAAAAGAAGCGGTTTTTGTACCCCATCCTTTTTTGGAAGTAGAAAACCTCATGCTCGCCGGTAAGCAGCAATGCAATGATGGCGGGTATGAGTATCGGCGACAGCACTATCAGCGCCACTGTGGCTATTAGAATGTCTATTAAACGCTTGGTTACTTTGTACATTTTTTGTTAATGTGCAGATATGCAAATATGCAAATGTGCAAATATGTTTAGCTTGTTAGAGATTGTTATAATAGTAAGCCCATGCTTTCCGTTACACATGCAAAAATCAATCGATACGGAAACAGGCCAATTAACGCCTATAGCCGCCCAACAAATACTTCATCCACAACTACAAAACTGTTCAACCCGAAGGCCATTTGCACATTTGCACATCTGCACATTTGCTAATCAATACGCTTCCTTTATCTTATCCGCCACAGCCTGCAACTCCTCGTTGGTAATATTGGTACTGCAAGGAATGCTCAGGCAATGCTGGTATACATAATTGGAGCGGTCGGTTTTGTTGTAATAAATATCGTTGGCAAACATGCGCAACTGGTTCATGGGCACCCAAAAAGGGCGACTCTGCATTTTGCTGTCGTTCAACAGTTTTAACACCTGCTTTTGCTTTTCCGTTTTAATGGTAGGCAACCACCAGTTGGGGTTTACATCGGCGCTCACTTCTTGAAAAGCGATGTCGCCCACGCCGCTCAGTGCTGTTCTGTAAAAATCAATGATTTCGTGTTTGCGCTGTATAAAGCCGGGCAGTTGCTCCATTTGTGCCACGCCCATGGCCGCAGCTACATTTACCAAGCGGTAGTTATAACCAATTTCGTCGTGCATGTACTCAAAAGGATCGCTCTTGGCCTGGGTGGTGAGGTGCTTGGCTTTTTTGGCCAAGGCTTCATCATTGGTAACAATCATACCGCCGCCACCGGTGGTAATGATTTTATTGCCATTGTAGCTAAAAGTGCCCATCAGGCCAAAGCTGCCCGCATGTTGACCTTTGTAATAACTGCCCAAGGCTTCGGTACTGTCTTCAATCACAATCAGGTTGTGCTGTTGGGCCAGGGCCATCAACCTGTCCATATCGCACATATTGCCCAGTACATGCACCGGCATCAGCACTTTGATGCGGCGGCCATCTTTTTTGTAATAGCAAGCGCCTTCTTTCTGTTCTGTTTCGTTGGTCAAAAATTCTTCCAGCAAGTCCAAGTCCATCTGCCAAGAGCCGGGGTGCGTATCAATCAAAATGGGACTGGCACCGGTATACTTGATGGAATTGAGCGTGGCGATAAAGGTAATGTTGGGCGCAATGACGTACTCATCGGGCTGCACATCCATTAAAATAAGGGCAATGTGCAGGGCCGTGGTACCGCTGCTGGTGGCCACGGCGTATTTAGTGCCGGCAAACTCCGCAGCCATTTTTTCAAATTGGTCCACATAGCTGCCCACGCTGCTCACCCAGCCGGTGGTGATGCATTCCGTTACGTATTTTAATTCGTTGCCGCCCATGTTAGGGCCTGATAAGAGTAGCATATTAGTGAAGAGTTAATAGTTAATAATGAATAGTGAATAGTGGCTGATGGTTAATAGTTGACGGTTGACTGATGACAGTTGACAGATTTCCAAATTGCTACCTATAGCTTATTCACCAACAAGTTGAAAAAATTAGCCAATCAGCACATCCGTACAATATACGGCACCCTATTTACTACACTCCCTCCTGCCAAAATTTGCACATTTGCACATCTGCATATTTGCACATTAATCAGCACCAGCCAACAAGTCTAAAATACTAGCACATTATCCCATCAGCAAATCAGCACATCACCTAAATGTTCCTAAACTTCTGCGCAAAGGAATCCGTAACAATGCCGGTTTTCAGCAAGGTATAAATTTCTTTTACGCCCTCGGGCACCGTTTTGGTAATGGTATAGCCCAGTTCGTTCTTTATCTTGTCGAAGTTAACCCGGTAATCACGGGGGTCTTCGCTGCTGTCCACAAAATTCACTTTTACATTGGGCACCACTTTGCACACTTCTTCAATGATCATGCCTTTGTTGTAGTTTTCTTCTGTACTGCCCACGTTGAATACGTTGGCACGTACCTTGGCCTCGTCGCTTTCCAGCACCAATATCACGGCACGGGCCAGATCATCTACATGGCAATAGGGGCGCCAAAACTGCGGGCCCCAAATTTCCTGCTCACCATATACGGCGGCGTTGCGGGTAAATTCGTTTACCGTTAAATCGAACCGGATGCGGGGCGAAAAGCCGTACACGGTGCTAAAACGCAGGGCCGTGCTGCACATATTGCTATCCTTCCGCTTTTCCATCAAATATTTTTCAAACTTCACTTTCAACTCGGCATACAGCGACACGGGGTTGAGCGCCGAGGTTTCTACCACAAAAGAATTGGGGTCTGGCATTTTGCCATAATTGCTGCAAGTGCTGGCAAATACAAAACGTTTGATACCGGCAGCTTCGGCTTTTTCAAACAGGTTCACGCTACCGTCCCAGTTGGTTTCACGGGCCTCATCGCTGAACTTTTTACATGCCGGGTCGCCCACAATGGCGGCCAAATGGGCCACGGCATCCACGCCTTGCAGGGCTTCGTCCACATCGGCGGCATTGCGCACATCGCCTTTCATAAATTCAAAATTGGGGTGCAGCATTACATCGTATAAAGCATCGCCGCCAAATTTCAGGCTGTCCATGGCTTTTACCTGATAGCCTTTGTTCAACAACTGCCTTACCAATACGGAGCCAATATACCCAGCGCCCCCTGTAACTAATACTTTCATTTGATTTTTTTAACTTTTTGCGCTGCAAAGGTAGGGTTAATGCGGTAATGTGCATGTGTGCAGATGTGCAAATGTGCAAATGTGCAAATATGCGGCAGTTCGGCTACCATGTAGGGGCTGGATGGCGGATACTGGATACTAGATAGCAGATACTGGGGGCTGGATATGGGCCTAGCCGACACTAAGCCTGCCCGACTGCGTCATTCAGGCGGGCCGTAGGCATGGCTGGATACTCGATAGCAGATGTGGAGGCTTTGCCGACACCAAGCCGTAGGCATGGCTGGGTGCGGGGGACCGAGTGGTACATCCCCTAACAGCGGTGACATTCATTATTCGTCACTCACCATTCGTCATTCGTCATTCCCAACTCGTCATTCCCCTATTCCCCACTCGTTATTCATTATTCCTCACTACTTTTGCACCTTATTCAACATAACAGCAATATGCACCAATCGAGTATTAATATAGATGTATTATTGGATCCCGACAAAGTTCCCCAACAGATAAGCTGGAAGGCTTCGGACAGTACGGCCGATATGGCCCAGCAGGCCAAAGCCATGTGCATCGCTTTTTGGGACGGGGCCGACCGCAGTGCCATGCGCATTGATTTGTGGACCAAAGACATGATGGTGGACGAAATGGCCGAGTTTTATTATCAAATGATGATGACGATGGCCGATACGTTTAAAAGGGCCACCCACCAAGAGGAGCTCACCAACGATATGAAGGCTTTTGCCAAACAGTTTTACGATAAGTTTAGGGCCATGCAGCTCAAAGAGCAAAGTGCCAGCTAAGCAACCGGATTTTTTATATTGCAAATTTTGTAAATATGGGATTGGAACAAAACATCATGGCGGAAATGAAAGACGCCATGAAAGCAAAGAACGAAGCGGCCCTGCGGGGGCTTAGGGCCATTAAAGCGGCCATCATCATTGCCAAAACGGCCGAAGGTGCCCACGGAGAATTGCAAGAAGCGGATGAAATGAAGCTGCTGCAAAAACTGGTGAAGCAGCGTAAAGACTCTTTGGAGATTTTTGAAAAGCAAAACCGTCCCGATTTGGCCGAAAAGGAAAAAGAAGAGATTGCGGTGATAGAAAAGTTTTTACCCCAGCAAATGGGCGAGGAGGAACTAAAGGCGGCCATTGCAGCCATCATTGCCGAAACGGGCGCTAGCTCGGCGGCCGATATGGGCAAGGTAATGGGTGCGGCCAACAAACAATTGGCGGGCAAGGCCGATGGCAAAACCATCAGCGGTGTGGTAAAGCAATTGTTGGGCAGCTAGTTATTCTACTTATTCAGCATAATTTACAGCATGCTTATCGATATTGTTGCAGTTATCTTACTGGTGATGGCCTGTATCAAAGGTTATCAAAAGGGGTTAATCATTGCCGTTTTTTCAATACTGGCCTTTATAATAGGGCTGGCGGCGGCGCTCAAGCTATCGGCGGTGGTTGCTGGTTGGTTGGAGAACAGTATTTCGGTATCGGCCCGCTGGTTGCCGGTGCTTTCTTTTGCGCTGGTATTTTTTGCAGTGGTGCTACTGGTGCGCTGGGGTGCCCGCTTGGTGCAAAATACTTTTGAAGCGGTACTACTAGGTTGGGCCAACCGTATAGGCGGCATCCTATTGTATATGGCCTTGTATACCATCATCCTCAGCATATTTTTGTTTTATGCAGAAAAGCTGCAACTGGTCAAACCGGAAACCATGGCATCATCGGTTACGGCGGATTTTATTCGCCCTTGGGGCCCCATGGTAATTGATAATTTCGGCAAACTGATCCCCCTATTTAAAGATACCTTTACAGAACTGGAACAGTTTTTTAGCAACGTGGGCAACAATATACCCAAGTAGTGGGGCAATTGTTAGTTTTGCCCAGTTATTTGCTGTAATTTTAAGCAAATCCTTTATTTTCGTGGCGAGCCGGTTTATTAAAAAGTGACGCAAAGCAACAAACTGACTGATGGATTACGAGATACAACAAGACGGGAAATTTAAGTTTATTGAAGTGGGCCAAGGGGAACCGCTGGTGCTGCTGCATGGCCTTTTTGGCGCTTTGAGCAATTTCAGGGATTTGATAGAATACTTCAGGCAGCACTACAAAGTGGTGGTACCCATGCTGCCCTTATTTGAACTGGACCTGCTGCATACTTCGGTGGGCGGATTACAGAAATTTGTGTACAAATTCATTGAGGCAAGGAACTACAACAATATCCACCTGCTGGGCAACTCGTTGGGCGGACATGTGGCCTTGGTATATATTTTAAAGCATCCCGAAAGGATCAGAACCCTTACCCTAACAGGTAGTAGCGGTCTTTTTGAAAATGGCATGGGCGATACGTACCCCAAGCGGGGCGACAAGGAATACATCCGCAAAAAAACGGAACTTACCTTTTACGACCCTGCCATGGCCACCGAGCAACTGGTAAACGAAGTGTTTGAAATTACCAACAACCGCTTGAAAGTAATCAAGATCATTGCACTGGCCAAAAGCGCTATCCGCAACAACTTGGGCGACGAACTGAGCCAAATCATGCAGCCTACCTGTCTTATTTGGGGCAACAACGATACCATTACCCCACCTTTTGTAGGCAAAGAATTCAACCGCTTGATTCCCAATAGCGAACTGCATTTTGTAGATAAGTGCGGCCACGCCCCCATGATGGAAGTGCCGGAAGAATTTAACAAAATTTTAGCAACATTTTTGGCCAAAAACAAAACGGTGGCTGCAACAGTTTAGGGATTTTTGGGGTCTATGTAAGTACTGGCCAGTTTAGCAATGGCCTTAAAAAACCAATCATTACTATGTTAACAGTTGAGTTAGTTAATAACAATATACCCCGCCTGAACTTGCAGGATACGGTTGCCAAAGCCTTGCAATTGGCTGCCGATTACAAAGCCTCCCACTTGCCGGTAGTTACCGGCGACCAGCTACTGGGGCTCATCAGCGAAGAAGATTTATTGGATGCAGGCAACGAAAAAGCCACACTGGAACATTTGCAAAATCATTTTGTAAATGCCTATGTGCATGAAAATGCGCATTTTTTAACCGCTGTAAACACCAGCACCCAATTTGATACCAATATAGTACCGGTGGTTACCGAAGAAAAGGAATTGTTGGGCGTTATCACCAGCAATGAACTGCTAAAAGCACTCGGTAATTTTGCCGGCGTAAGCGAAATGGGCGGCATCATTGTACTGGAAATGGAACGCAGCCAATTCGCCATATCCGAAATCAGCCGCATTGTGGAAAGCAATGATGCTACCATACTGCACCTCAATACCATTGTACAGCCCGAAACCGGTATGCTTACGGTTACGCTCCACCTCAATAAAAAAGAAATCGCTTCCGTAGTAGCTACTTTTGAACGCTACGAATACGAGGTAATCTACTTCTTTGGCGATGAAAATTTTGAAAACGAAATCCATAGCAATTACCGCCATTTAATGAACTACTTGGACATATAAAGGGGTACATCATCAAAATACAGGCATATCCATTACATTTACATTTTTGCCATATTGGCCAACTACTCCTTTATTGATGCTGTGTAAAAAAATAACGATATTGCTATTATTGCTTGGCCCTGTATGGCTACATGCCCAAGACACAGCATCCCCCGCCCCACTTGCCATCCCCTTATTGGCCGTAAAGCAAATCATTATCCAAGGCAATAAAAAAACCAAACCCTATGTAATTGAAAGGGAAATACAATTTACCCCAGGCGATAGTATCCCTGCGGCAAAACTTACGGAAGAGTTGGAAAAAGCCCGGCAGCAGATATACAATACCACCCTGTTCAACGAAGTGAGCGTAACGGCCCAAGTGCTATCGGCACATGATATAAACATAAACGTAACCGTACATGAGCGTTGGTACATTTTCCCCGTGCCACAGTTTAAATTGGTAGATAGGAACCTGAACGAATGGCTCAAAACCTACAAAGGCGACCTGAACCGCATCAGCTACGGCATTAAGTTTGTGCATTATAACCTCAGTGGCCGCAGGGACCAATTGCGCATTTACTTGTTCAGCGGATTTGCCCGCAATATCTCTTTTTCGTACACCTCACCGGGCAGCAACCCCAGCCTCACAGAGGGTTTCACCGTAGGTGGCGGGTTTTTTCAAAACAGACAGGTGGCCTATACTACCTCTTACGACAACCAGTTGCAGTTTTTTGCTTTGCCAGCTAAAGACACTGGCCAAAAATCGCTAGGTGGTTTTGTGCGCAACAATTGGTTTGCCAATGCGGGCTATATCATCCGCCGCGGATTTTTTAACCGCCACACCATTCAAGTAAGCTTCAGCCGGTACCAGGTAAACGACTCCATTGCCGAGCAGCGCTATAACCCCAATTATTTTGGCGATGGCAAAACAACGGCCCGTATCCTTGATTTGAGCTACAATTTTTCGCACAGCAATGTAAACAATAGCACTTATCCCCTCACAGGTAAACGCTACGCCATTACCGTTTTAAAAAGGGGGCTGGGCCTTACGGGCGGGCTCAATATGCTTGCCATAGAAGGGCACTACCACCGATTGCGGCACTTGGGCGGACGCTGGTATGGCGATGTGCTGTTGGCAGGAAAAATAAAACTGCCCTTCGATCAACCTTATTACAACCAATCGGCGTTGGGCTATGGCGAAAACTACCTGCGTGGGCTGGAAGTAAAAGTGATTGATGCGGCGGCTTACACCTTCGTCAGAAATAGCCTCCGCTTCAAAACGCTGATGTTTAGCTTGCCCTTTCCGTTCAAATCCAAATCGCACCCCCGCATACCGTTTACCATCTATACCAAAACTTACGCCGACTTTGGCTATGCCTACAACAAAAAGAAATATGATACCTACCTGAATAACCGCCTATTGTACAGCGGCGGTGTGGGCATTGATGTACAAACCCTGTACGATGTGAACATTCGCTTTGAATACAGCTTGAACCAATTAGGCAAAAAGGGGTTATTTTTACATACTCAGGTAGCCTTTTAAGATTGCCTAATAGGTTTTATTACCGGTAAAATAACAATTATGCGCATCGCTATTTATAGTAGGGGTATCGAAAACAACCAGCATCACGATATTAAACTATTGCTGGATGAGTTAGCACGCCATAAAATAGAACCTGTTTTTTTTCAGGATTTTTTCAACCAATTCTATTCTGCGGTTGATTTGGCCACCAGCTATAGCACTTTTAATTCCTATGCGGATATTGATGAAAGCATCGACTGTATGATCAGCCTCGGCGGCGATGGCACTTTGCTGGATACGGTTACCTTGGTGCGTGACAAGGGGACCCCCATCTTGGGCATCAACTATGGTAGGCTTGGGTTTTTGGCCAATATCGGCCGGGAGGATTTGGGTACGGCCATTGAGGCACTGGCGGGCCAAACCTATGTTACCGATAAGCGTACCCTCATTCATTTGGATGCCAATATCCGCCTGTTTGGCGATATACCGTATGCCCTCAACGAGTTTACATTGCACAAAAAAGATACTTCGCCCATGATTAAAATACATACGTATTTGAACGGCGAATTTTTAAATACCTATTGGGCCGATGGCCTGATTGTGGCCACGCCAACGGGTTCTACGGGTTATTCGCTCAGTTGCAACGGCCCGGTGGTTTTTCCCGATAGCGGCAGTTTTGTAATTACCCCCGTGGCACCGCACAACCTCAACATCAGGCCCATTGTGGTGCCCGATGACAACATTGTATCCTTTGAGGTAGAAGGCCGCACGGATGGTTTTTTGTGCTCGCTGGACAGCCGACGGGAGGTGGTTGCCAAAGAGACCCAACTGGCGGTTAAAAAGGAAAAATTTGGTATCAACCTGATACGGCTGAACGAAAATAATTTTTTACAAACCTTGCGCAACAAGCTGTCGTGGGGGTTGGATAAGCGGAACTAGGGAATGTGCTAATTTGCTAATTAGCTGATGTGCTAATGAATAGGGGAAGGGGTATGAGGAATAAGGTGGAGTATATGGTAAGAATGTGCAAATGTGCAGATATGCAAATGTGCAAATTGTGGCGGGAGGGAGTTTAGTAAATAGGGTAACTTATATTGTACGGATGTGCTGATTAGCTAATTTTTTCAACTTGTTGGAGCAGGAGCAATCGGTAACAGCTCACTGGCCGGTTAACGAACAACGGTCATCGGCCAACGGTCAACGAGCAGCTAAAAGCAGCACCCCAAAAGAAGCAGAAACGAACAAGGTAAAGGCCGGTCAACGGTTATCGGTCAACGGCCAACGATGAGTCTAAAAGAGGCAACCGAAAAAAGTAAACTGTAACAACTCAACATGAAACCCAAAAGACTGCGTTGGATATTTTTCTTTTACTGGTTACTGCTTACGTATATGTTAGCGGCACTGGTATGGTGGTACATTGCGCTGAACCGGCAAAATGAACGCATGGCCAGTTTTAGGGAAGCCGATATAAGAAAGGGGGACCCCGGCTATTCGATAAAAATGGCGCAGGTGGAAGATGAAACAAAGCGGAAGACTGCCCAATACACCGGTGAGGGCATTATCTTTTTACTATTGATACTCGGGGGTGCGGTGTTTGTGTACCGGGCCGTGCGCAGGCGGTTGAAGGAAGGGCAGCAGCAGCAAAACTTTATGATGGCCATCACCCATGAGTTGAAAACGCCCATTGCCGTGGCCCGTCTCAACCTGGAAACCATGCAAAAAAGGCAGTTGGATGGGGCACAACAGCAAAAGCTATTGCAAAATACCATAGAGGAAACCAACCGCTTGAACGCCCTATGCAACAACCTGCTCCTTTCATCGCAAATGGAAGCAGGGGGCTACCGTTTTACCAAAGAAGAACTGAACATAACAGAGTTGGTGCAAGATTGTGTAAACGATTTTGTCATCCGCTTTGCCAATCGGCAAATCCGCTTTGAAGCAGTGGCGGAACAACAATTTGTATATGCCGACCGCTTTTTATTGCAGATGGCCATCAATAACCTGATTGACAATGCGCTGAAGTACTCGCCCAAGGAAGCGCCCATACAGTGTAGCGTAAGGGCCGATGCGGGTGATGTGGTGGTACAGGTGGCAGACTGGGGCAGGGGTATTGAGCCAAGCGAAAAGGAGAAAATTTTTAAAAAGCATTACCGGGGCGGAAACACGGCTACCAAAACGGCTAAAGGAACTGGCTTGGGACTTTTTATCGTAAGCAAAATAGTGCTGCTGCACAAAGCAAAAATAACGGTGGCCGATAACAAGCCTACGGGCAGTATCTTCCAAATCCGTTTCCCTAGTCAGGCGTAGGGGGTCATCTGGTTGACGTGGTTGTGCAGGCCCACCTAATTATCAAAACAGCGCATTTATCAGCTATCTTTGCGCAATTATTTAACATAACATGGGCGACAAAAAAATTTCGATACTGTTGGTAGAAGACGAGGAGAACCTGCAAGAGGCATTAAAACTCAACCTGGAGTTGGAGGGCTATTCGGTAAGCAGTGCCTACGATGGCATGCAAGCCCTTGACATGGTAGCGCAGGAATATTTCGACATGCTGATATTGGATGTGATGTTGCCCGAGCTGGACGGCATCAGCGTTTGCGAAACGGTGCGACTCAAAAACCCCGACATACCCATTTTGATTTTGAGTGCCAAAAATAGCAGTGCCGATAGAGTGCTGGGGCTCAAAAAAGGGGCAGACGATTATCTTACCAAGCCTTTTAACCTAGAGGAATTGCTCTTGCGTGTAAAAAAACTCATCAGCAAAAGTGAGCGCCTCTCTGCCCGTCAGCCTTTAGCGCAAGTATATACATTTGGTAAAAACAGCATCGATTTCAAGGCGCAACAATGTACCGGCTACGATGGAACCGTGGTGGCCCTTACCAAAAAAGAACTGTTGCTGCTCAAGCTGCTGATCGAAAACAAAAACGAAGTGGTAACCCGTGAAAAAATATTACAGTCGGTATGGGGCTACAATGTATATCCCACCACCCGCACCATCGACAATTTCATCCTCAACTTCCGCAAGTATTTTGAAGCCGATAGCCGCAATCCTACCTATTTCCATTCGGTAAGGGGCGTGGGGTATAAGTTTACGGAGTAAGAAGGTTTATGCTGATACAGCACCTTATCTGTATGCCTTATTCATCAAATAGGTCATCTACTAGTAGTTCATTGGCCACTTCGCTTAAAAAGTATTTATTTTTTTTAGCCCCATAAACCGTAAGCATTGTAACAAACACATTTTTCTTTATATGGTTTGTCTGTTTGAATAACTGTACCTTGGTCCTTAATTGCTCCGCATAAGCTTTGGTTACATCAAAAACGCCATCATAAAATTTAGCCTCCAGCAGATTGATGCAATTGTCGCTTCTGTCAATAATAAAGTCGATTTGTGTGCCCTTCCCATCAATTGCATCACCTTTCTTGAGCCATGAGTATTCGTTAGATACAATACCACTGATGCCCAAAGCCTTTTTTATCTGGGCAACATGCAAAAAGCATAGATTTTCAAATGCGTACCCGGTCCATATTTTATAAGGTTGACCATTTATCATTTGCTCCCAATTATTATTCGCTTTATTATTTGCAATAAATTTGTAATAGAACAACGAGTAAGCATCCACTAACCTATACAACAAATCATCTTTGGTTTTATTAATGGGGTAAATCGTTTTCACAAAGCCACAGGCAACCAGCTCTTCCAACAAACCCGATAAACCGCCCCCGCTTTTTATTCCGGTTGCCGCTATTATTTCATTTCGGGTGAGCCCTTTATTTTTGGCAGCCAATGCCTTTACAATAGCAATGTGCAAATCGCTGTTCTTAAATAGGGAAGCATAGAGGTTTGAAAACTCATGCCTTAAACTGGCGGTACTGCTAAAAAACAAAGCCTGCATTATTTGGGCTACACTTTTTCCACGGTCAATATCTTTCAAATAATAGGGAACACCGCCCACGCACATATATAGCTGAACAATATCCTTGCTTGTAAGGGTTACATTTTGCATTTCCAAAAAATCTCTTGTTTCTCTAAGCGTAAAAGGCATGAGCTGTAAGTGGCAAGTAATCCTATTGTGTAAACCTCCACGGTTGTTTATCACTTTTTCAATAATCCACGAAGCCGCAGAGCCACAAATAACTAAAATGATATCATTTCTTTTTGAGCAGTATTGGTTCCAAAAATTATCAAGTGCAGCCAAAAACCCTGACCTAGGCGTTTCAAACCATGCAATTTCATCAAGAAATATTACTTTTTTGTCGCTACCCGGTAAGTTTTTTATATGTGCTTTCAGTAATGCGAATGCTTGTAACCATGTTTTGGGAACTGGCGGTTTTTCGCCGGGACTGGCTTCTACCAATGTCATCCAAAAATTTTCCAGCTGTTGTGCAAAATCCTGCTGGTGTAGCCCACTACATTCAAAAACAATGTTTTGCCGATAAACTTCCCGAATCAAATAGGTTTTACCTATCCGCCGCCTGCCATATAGGGCAACAAATTCCGACTGCTTCTTTTGCAATAAGCTTTGGAGTATCGCTATTTCATTTTTTCTGCCTGCTATCCGCATATATCTGTTTATAATTCGCCAAATCTACTAAAAAAAGGAGAGATTTGGCGAGATATAAAATTATAATTCGCCAAATTATATGTTTTTGGAGACAATTTGGCGAGATATAAGATATGTGTCTCACCGACCGCAAACAGATCGGAAAGGGGAAATTTGAAAAACAGCCGTACTGTTTATGCCCACTACCCTCCTCTCAAAAAATTTGTACCTTTAAAATAAAAAATGCAATCCAAAGCTGCCACCCCCGATGCTTATGTAGCCGAGTTACCCGCCGACCGCAAAGGGCCGATTACCGAGCTGCGCAATACCATTCTTAAAAACATGCCCAAGGGCTTTACCGAAGAAATGAACTATGGCATGTTGGGCTATGTGGTGCCGCACAGTATTTATCCCGCAGGTTATCACTGCGACCCCAAACTACCACTGCCCTTTATGGCCCTCGCCTCTCAAAAAAACTTCATCGCTTTTTATCATATGGGCATCTATGCCATGCCAGAGCTGATGGAATGGTTTACCACCGAATATCCCAAGCATACCACCGCCAAACTCGACATGGGCAAGAGTTGCATCCGTTTTAAAAAGCCGGAGCATATCCCGCACAAACTCATTGGCCAACTGGTTAAAAAAATGTCGGTAAAGGATTGGATTAACTGTTATGAGTCGAAGTTTAAGCGGTAGGAGGTGTTTGGTTGTTTGATTGTTCGGTTGTTCGACTGTTCGGAGTTTAAAGTCTAAAGTTTCAAGTTGGTAGCCGCTCAAGAAAGATCAGGCATTCCACATTTATCATTCCACATTTATCATTCCACATTCTTCATTCCACGTTCGTCATTCATCATTCCCCTGCCGTTGGTCGAAGACCAGACGGCGGTATTCTACATTCGCCAAATTCGTCGTTCCCTTAACGGCGGCATTCCACATTCATCATTTGTCGCATAGCGACACCAAGCCGTAGGCATGGCATCACTCGTCACTCATCATTCCCCTGCCGTTGGTCGAAGACCAGACGGCGGCATTCCGCATTCATCATTCCACATTCGCCATTCCTGATTCCCCTGCCAATTCCAAATCCGCAATTCCAAATTCCTTATTGGACCACTCTTACTTCTCATCCCCCAACCAAAGCTTAAACTCCGCCGACCGTTCGGTGCTTACAATCGTTTCATGCTTGGCAGGCGGGTTTAGTTTTATCAGCACCCGGCTTTTGCTATACCCAAACATTTCGGCAATGGAATGGATGCCAATGATGTATTGGCGGTTGATGCGGAAAAAAGTTTTGGGGTCCAGCATATTGCTCAGCGAATCCAAGTTGAAGTCGATGGCATAGCGACGGGCATCCTTGGTACACATAAAAGTAATCTTGTCTTCCGTATAAAAATACACCACCTCTTCAATCGGTATGGTTTTGATATGCTCGCCGTAGCGTACCACAAAGCGCTTCTTATGCTCAGGCTGTAAAACGGGTTGTAAGGTTTGCATCAGCTTTTCCATACTAATGGCAGGGGTACCCGCCGCAGCCAGTTTTCTATATTTCTTAATGGCAGCTTCCAACTCTTCTTTTTTAATGGGCTTCAGCAGGTAATCGATGCTGTTAACCTTAAACGCCTCAATGGCATATTGGTCATAAGCCGTAGTAAAAATAACAGGACAGGAAATATCATGCGCTTTAAAAATATCAAAGCTCAGTCCATCGGAGAGTTGAATATCGGAAAAAATCAAATCCGGCTCCGGGTTCTGTTCCAACCAGCTAATGGCCGAAGCCACACTTACGATATGTTCCGGTATCACCGCATCGGGCACAATCTCCATAATCATCTTGCCCAGCCTCCTTGCAGCGGGATCTTCATCCTCAATCAATAATACTTTTAGCATCTTATTTTTTTAAAATGGGTAATTGTACAATGAACTCCTTTCCTGTATTGTTTATCTGTACCTGCTTATGGCTCAGCAGGCCATATCGGTTTACAATATTTTGCAGCCCCATACCAGCACCCACAGCTTTGCGCAGGGTAGGGTTGATATTGTTTTGCACCACCACATAGCCTTGGGCATTTACAGATATCGCAATGTTGAGTAAACTTTCCTTAGACACCGCATTGTGCTTCACCGCATTTTCCATCAGTAGTTGCAAGGTAAGCGGGGGAATGAATATTTCCGAGGCTTCCTTGGCCGATAAATTGATGGTGAGCTGCAAACTGTTGCCATAGCGCTGTTGCTGTAGGTAATAATAGGTTTGCAACAGATCAATTTCTTCTTCCAACGCAATCACATCCTTATCCCGATAGTTAACAATATTCCTAAAAAAATCCGAGAGTTGCTCTACATAATCCACGGCGGCTTTGGGATTTTCTTCAATGATGGTGATGAGCGTATTAAAACTGTTGAACAAAAAGTGGGGATTTACCTGATTGCGCAATACCTCAAACTGGAACTGTATTTTTTCCTGCCGCAAACGCTCCACATTTTTTAAATTGGTCTCCCGGCTTTTAATGTACCAGTATAACAGTGCTGTAGCCACCAGTACACTTAAGATAATGAACCACCAGGTTTTCCAAAAAGGTTGTTTGATAACAAAACTGTATTGCGCCTCCATGGCATTGCTAAAATTACCATTGAGCGATGAACGTACCCGAAAAGTATATTTGCCCGGCGGCAATTTGGGAAAAGGGGCATCGGTATTTTTGGTACTCACCCAATCATTGTTGAACCCCACCAACCTATATTGGTATTGCACTTGTTCGGGGTCGGAGTAGTACAGTCCATTAAAGTGAAAGGTAAAATTATCTTCATCGTATTTAAAAGCGCCATGCGGTCCGGGGCCAATTTCTTCTAAAAGCAGTTTTACACTTTCGATCATGGTAATGGGCTTCAGCGCCAAATCGGGCACCGCTTGGTATTTGGCCACCCCCGATGGCGTACTAAAAAAAATGGCCCCATCGGCACCCTGCACCAAGCAGCCCAAATCGTCGGTATTTACTTGGTTGATGCCCAAGGCGCTGCCGATATAGCCAATGGTATTGGTTTGTGGGTCAAGGATATTCAATCCGGTTTTATGCGCTACCACAATGCGGCCCAACGCATCCGTTTTAATGCCCGAAATTTCCAAATTGCTCAAGCCCTGCGCCATACCATAAGTTGTAAACTTGGTACCATCGTAGCGACATATCCCGGCATCGCCTGTACTAAACCAGATATCACCTTTTTTGTCCTCCGTTACACCATACACAATATCACTGGGCAATCCTTGGGCTTTGTTGAAGGTTTTATACTTCCCATCTTGCAGCATCGTTAAGCCTTTCCCAAAACTGGCAAACCAAACCCTGCCCTTACTGTCTTTAAAAATATTATATACATAACTGCTACCAATAGTAGCAATACTGCCATAGTCGGAAAACCCATACTGATTTTTGCTCGGCAATAAAGTAGCCAACAAAGGCCCTTCCAAACTGCTGATGAACGCTTCATTGCCCTTGCCGCCGATAAAAAGAATACTGCGGTTGGCAGGGCCGGGCAATTGCTGCAATTGACGATAGCTGCCAGTGGTAGGGTCTAGCAAAAAAACACCTTTGCCCATCGTACCAATCCAAATGGTGCCAGTGGGGTCTTGATAGAGGGTGGTAATAACATTGCTGTTGCCTAGGCCAGCTAGGTTTATTTTTTGATACTTGCCCGTAGCAGGTGAATATTTGATAATGCCTTGGTTGCTGCCCAGCCAAATGTTCTGCGCCGCATCCGCCAGCAAGGCATGTGTGTTGGCAAACTGCGCAGCGTCCAAAGGAGCATACAGTTGCAGCCTTTCGCCACTGGTGCGTACCATATTATTGCCACTGCTGCACCAAGTATTGCCCTCGTTGTCGATTACAAAAGCCGCAACGGGGGCCGTAAAACTTACTACGGGTTTATGGGGGTTTGTAAAGGCTGCTGCAATGGGCTGCCTAAACAATCCATTGCTTTGGGTAGCCACCCACAAAGCACCACCAGAAGCCTGTAGGCCATTAACTTGCCCGTGCGTCCAGCCGGTACTACTGGCAGAAAACTGTTGGTTACTGTGGTTATAGTAGCAATAGCCCGCATCTTGCAAACCTATCCAAAACCCCTGCTTGCCATCCGGCACAATACAGGTTACCAGGTTATCGGGCAGGCCCTGCGCCGTGGTAATTACTTTAATGGTTTTTTGTTGACCGTTTACCTTACAGATATTGATGCCTTGGTCGGTAGCGGCCAGCACATCGCCATTGGCAGCCAAGGTAAGTGCATGGATATTTTTATCGCTCAGTCCATCGGCTTCGTCTATATTGTACAAATGATTGTTGGCCATGTAATAGATGCCCTCGCCATTGGTGCCAAACCATATCTGCCCCGCTGCATCTTGCACAAAACAAGTAACGGCCACTTGGGGCGTCCCTTCTTCGGGGGTGTACAGTTGCCATTGCTCGCCATAGCCCGAGGCGATTTTTCCATTTTCAAAACCGGCCCACAAGCGATTGTCCTTGGCCTGAAAAACCGCCGACACTGCTGCCCCGGCCACCGAATCGGGCAGGGTGATTTTTTTAAAATTGGGGGTGCCATCAAATATGTACAGCCCATTTACTGCACCTACATAAATAAGGCCCTGCGGATTTTTGTACAGCGTATTTATTTTTACAGGTTTGCCCCCCTCGTTTAAGGGAATGGTTTTTACATAGCCGCCCTGGGCAGCCAGCAACAGGGCCTGGGTGCACAACAATATCAAACAACTATATTTTAAAACCTTGTACATGATTGTTGGGAAACATTATCTTACTAGCCTACACTTCTTTTTTTTGAAAAACATTAAGGGATTAAGATGCATTAAGAAACCCTTTATGCGGTGCAATCCAACTACATTTGTAAACTACCATTCAAGCAAAAAGTGCATCAACCATAACTTAATGGCCCTTAATGTCTTAATGTTTCAATTCCTTTACTTTTTTTGAAATATAGCGCTATGGCTTCAGCACCGCATTTACTTCTACCTTTATTTCCGAGGCTAATTTTTCATGCACCACTTTGGGGATGGGGATATTGTGGTCGGCCAGTAACACGGTAAAGTTGGATTTGATGGTCACCTGTCCGTTTTTAATCGTCAAATCGCTTTTGATGATGCGCTCCTGCGCCACCCCGTGTATGTTGAGCCGCCCCTTGGCCCTGATGGTATACGTACCGTCTTTGCTAAAATCCACCTCCTCAATTATTTTTCCGCTAAAACTAGCATCGGGGTATTTTTCGCTCTCCAAATAATTCTCGTTAAAATGCTCCTTTTGCAAAGCACTGTTAAACCCTTTGAAAGTGTTGATTTTGATGCTAAAAGCAAATAGCTTTTTAGCCGCATCTATCTTGCCCCTCAATTCGCCGCTACTGGCTTTTATCAGCTCCAGCGGTGCATCCGAACTAAAACTGATGCTGCCCTTGCTCACATTAAAAACGCCCTGCTGCAACGGTTTCGCCTGTATGAGCAAAATGCCTAACCATATCAATATAGCCTGCTTACGCATGTATTTGGGTTTTGGCTACAATTTAGGCAAAAATCGTGCTAATACGTTAGTTGATAATTGATAATGGATAGTGGATAATGAAAAGTTGACGGTTGACGGAGGCCGTTGTTCGTTGACCGTTGGCCGTTGTCCGTCCTTTGGGTTGTTACCGACTACTTTTGGACCACCCTCTATCAATTTGCACCGTGCGTTCCGCTCGGCCGTAGGCATCTGCACATTTGCACATCTGCATATTTGCACATTACCACTCCCAAACAAGTTGAAAAAAATAGCTAATAAGCAAATTAGCATATCAGCACATTCACACCACATACCGCACCCTATTCCTTATACCCCTTGCCCATTCATTTGCACATTTGCACATTTGCATATTTGCACATCCTCATCGGCGTTTCCCAATCGTAAACACCCTCGAAACATTAAACCCAAACAAAATATCCCCCTTCTCCCACTGCCCTGTGGTTTCGGTTATAAATGTGCGCTCGTTCATGCCCTGCGAGTTGGTAAAATGCAGTTGGAAAACGTGCCCGCCGGTTTCTATATCAAAACCTATCGAAAGTGAGTTGGTGGTGCCCTGCAGCTTGTATTGCGGCAACTGGTAATAATATTCAGCGTTGAGGCTCAACCGCTTGGTAATTTTTTGCCTGCCGCCGATGCCGATGGCCACAATATCGTTGGGGTCATTTTGCAGCGATACCAAATTGCGGTGTACCAGCGTAGGCATCAGTTGTAGCGACAGCTTATCGGAAAACTTACGGGCAATAATCAACTGATGGGTATAGTAGAGCCGGGAGCTGGTGTAGTTGTTCTGCTCGGGGTTTTCAAACCGGAGCGTTTTGTAGGCAATGGTTGGCACATAGCTCAGGCTGATGGGCATTTTACGCTTGCCCGTGCTTTGGCGCAGCAGTTTCAATTTAAAAAAAGCATCGTAGGTTTTTTGGTAGGTGCTGCGGCCAATGCCCACCATCAGGTAATCGGTAATGCCGTAATCGATGCCCATGCGCATGGTAGCATTGTCGAGCCCAAACAGTTCGTAGCCTCCCTTGTTGATGGTGCCAAAGCGGTGGGATATTTTTACATCCATTACGCCCTTGGCCACATTTTCCGATGAGTGGCCGCCCACCAAACGGGTGGTTTTAAAAGTGGCCGTGGCATACTGGGTTTGTGCCGCTTCGTTCTGCGCCGTTTCCTTTTCCAGCTCCGCCAACAGGTCCACCCCCGTGGTATCCTGTGCAGCCGCTTTTAGCGCTAGCAATATCAGCAGGGTAAAAACAGTTGTTATTTTTTGTATGTGCATGGTTTATCAAATTGGCCCGCCACCCGTGCGGAAGATATCGTTGCTATTTTTGATCGTAGGTGCAATTAACGGTAATCGTTACCGTTTCCGAAATATTGCTGCGCACCACTTTGGGAACATCAATTTTATAATCGGCCAACTTTACCACAAAGGAAGAACTGGCGCTTATTTTACCGCCCTTTACCGTAACCGTGCCAGTGGTGGTTGCTTTTTGGGTTACATTGTGCATGTTCAAATCGCCCGACACCGTTACGCTATACGCACCATCTTTGGTAAAGTTTACCTTGCTCAGGTCGGTAATCTTCCCTTTGAAAGTAGCTTTGGGATATTTATCGCTCTCCATATAGGTTTCGTTGAAATGCTCTTCCATCAAGGCTTTTTTAAAATGGAAGCTTTTGATTTGCACCGAAAACTGGATATCGCCCGTATTGGGCAACAGTACGCTGGTAACTTGGTTGCTGGTGGCATCAATGGTTTCCATGGTGGTTTTGGAATTGAAGTTGATGCTACCGTTTTTGGTAAATACCCTTTGCGCTTGCGCCGTGATGGCGAGTAGGAGGACGAGGGTTGTTATGATATTTTTTTTCATGTATTTGTTTATTGAATTATTTATTATTGAATTATTTATTATTGAATTATTTATTATTGGCCACTTTTCTCTTTAACACTAATTTTTTCTTTTTACCACTAATTACGACTGATTGCACTGATTACACGAATTATCTTTAACACCGATTGCGATTGATTGCACTGACCTGCCTGACGGCAGTCTGGTTACACAAATTTCTTTAACACGAATGAAGACGAATTGTGCTGATTACACTGATTCCCTTTAACACTAATTGAAACTGATTGCACCAACCTGCCTGACGGCAGTCAGGTTACACAAATTTCCATATTCGTCACTCAACATTCATTATTCGTCATTCCTTTATCACTGATTACGACCGATTGCACTAATTACACGAATTTCGTTTATCACTAATCGCAAATGATTGCACAGATTCGTCACTCAACATTCGTCACTCAACATTCATCATTCGTCATTCATTACTCGTCATTCATCACTCACTATTCACTATTCACTATTAATTATTCAACCCTCCCCCCGCTACCCATATCCGTATCTTGGCAATATTACAGTTGGTCAATTTGGTGCCGTCCTTGGGCATGGGCGAATAGCTGACTGCTTGGTTGATGCTGCCGAGCAACCTGCCATTGTCAACCTGCTGCTTTACCCCCGCATAGGTATCCAACCGGATGGCCGCCGAGGGCGTGCTGCCGCCATGGCAACTGATGCAGTTGGCACTCAATACCGGCACCACCGACATACTATAGGTAACCGCTGCCGTATCGCAAGCGGTGGATGGATACAAAACCTCCTCCTTGTCGTAGTAGCAGCCCGTGGCTGTTAACAGCAACACCGCAACCAAGGTGATGGCTATGATAGAAAGTGGTTTTGAAAAGAATGAACGCATGCTGATAAAAAGTTTAATTGTTTTGGTAGCCAGCGGTTATCCATTTGCGTATCTGTGCTATTTGGCAATCGCTCAGCTTGCCCGCACTTTTTGGCATGGCCGAATAGCCCGGCGCTTGAATAACCGAATTGTACAACCTGCCGCTGATGGCCTGTTGGCGCACACCGGCATAGTCGCTGAGGTTGATGCCGCCGGAAGGGGCCGTGCCGCCATGGCAACCCACGCAATAGGTTTGCATGATGGGCTTGATATTGGCCGCATACGTAAACTGACTGCTATCGCAGGCCACGCCGCAGCCGGTGGTATTTTTGGCCCCTTCGTTGATCCATTTGCCAATGAGGGCTTTTTGGGCCGCCGTTAAATCGGGGTTGGGCGGTGGTGGCATTTTATCGCTGCCGCTCTCAAACAGCACTTTGTATATTTTGCTGTTGGTGGCATTGCCCGGCACCACGCCCCGGCTGATGATATTGTTGTAGTTGTCCAGTACATAATCACCCTCCCGAGTGGTAGCATCGTGGCAACCCGATTTGGCGCAGTTGGTTTGCAGCAGGGGCAGCACTTCCGATTGAAAGCATACTTCGCTGCTGGGTAGCCCGCCGATGGGTATGGTAACCGGTGCTGGCACCAGCGCTTCGGGCTCATGCTTACAGGCATAGAGTATGGCCGCAAGGCCTACGATTGTTGTAAATATTATTTTTTTCATGCTACGCTGTATTTATTTTATGGCATATCCCCTGTTTACCACTACATCGCCGGGCAGGCCCATGTCGGTATCGCCGGGGTTGTAGCCATCGCATACACCCTTGAGGGTAATTTTATCGCCCGCTTTAAACGGTGCTACTTTTTCTTCCATGCTACAGTTGATGATGCTGCCATCTTCGCCTGCCTTGAGGTGGACAAATACGTTTTGTTGCTGGTCCAGTTCACTTTTCACCACTTCGCCGCTGATCTCCAGCACTTTGCCCGTGTAGGTTTTGTTGGCCGTGGCCGAATCCTTTACAAAACTGGCATAAAGCTCGGTGGCCGCTACTTTGATGGCCTTGGCTTCGGCCACATTTTGGTGGGGCTTGTTGTACACATACTTCCATATATAAAACCCGGCACCGGCGCCGATGATTATCAGGGCCAGTAGGGTTCTGAGTACAATTTTCTTCGTTTTTGCTGTCATGTTGCTTGTAATTATGCCTTAAAGCTACCGATAAAGTTTTATTCCTTTCCGGCCCTCCCCGCTATCGGTGACGACACCTAACCAAGTATAAAGCTATTGCCGATGGGGCTAAACACCCGCTAAACCCTACCGAACGGGTATAAATGGGTACTGAACAAGGTTAATGGGATGATTAGCTGATTTGCTAATGTGCTAATGAAAGAAAGAGGCAGTATAGAGGGATAGGGGGCAGTTGGGTGGGGGTGGGCGTTTTATTTGGTTGATGCCAATGGCAGGTGTGTGTGAGGGCCTCATCTCTATCCCTTCTCCAAGCCTGCCAAGCGGCACGCATGGGGAGAGGGGTAATCACGACGACCTTAGCGACCCCTTCGGGACGGTCTTTGCTTTGGTCTTCGAGGCACCCTCTCCTTAAGGAGAGGGTTGGGGTGAGGCTTTACCGAGCTTCTTACTTTTTCTTTTCAGCCATGTGACCACACTCAACGCACTACAAACCAGGCAGCAGCTTCTCCAACTGCGCTTTAAACTGAAACTTCAGATTGTCTATGTTGGAGTATGTGGTTGGAAAATGCCCCAACGCTTTTAGTTTTTCCTGAAACTCGAATTTGCTATCCATATCAGGTTTGTTCAGTTTGTCAATTTTTACATATTCATCCTTGAAGTAGGTATATACATAAGGTTTACCCGTAGCCTGAAACTGCCCAAAAGCCTGCTCAAATTCTTCGGCGGTGTATTTGCCCACTTTGGTAAAAAACAACGACACGAATATATCGCAGCCCCTTACTACTTTGTTGTACTCATCTTGCAAGCGGGTTTGCGACATGGCATCAATAAAATCTTCCCAAAGGTTCAGTTCAATAAAAATGCCTTGCTCGTTCAGCCGCTTGTTTTCCCGGTTGATGAATATTTCAAATTTCTCCCGGTCTTCTTTCAGTTCGGCAGAGGATGCCAAAAAGACCTTGATGGTTTTATTCTTACTGTTCGTATTTTTTTCTTTTTCCGGATTGCGCAGCCCCACATGATACAACAAATCATCAATGCGCAAAGTTTCGCCACTATTGTTACAGGTAACCTGTTCCCTTTCCTTCGACCATTCCAGTAATCGGTCGTATTCAAAAGTGATGGGCTTGCTTGACTTTTCACACTTTTTGCAGGTACAAGGTACAATAATCTGTGGCGTTACACCCCGATAACCATCTGTAATATCCTGTAAACCGTTCATAACCAACATCACCAAGGCCCGTGCATCTTTGCCGGTGGCAAAAATGCGGATAAACCGGTTGTAGAAATCTTCGGTTACTTGGCAACTGGCATCATTGTTTTTAAAATTTACCGCATCGTTCCATACCTGTTCATCGGCAATGATATAGCGGCTCAGTTCGGCACTCAGTTGGTTTACCATACCCCTTGGCATAAACTCATACTTGTACTCCAGCCTTAGGCAGGGTTCCGCTATTTGCCAGCGGGCTTCGGCGGGCATACTCAGCAGCCGGGCGGGGATGATATAATCCCCCTTGGGGTGTTTTTTAGGGAAGGCAATTTTAAATACTTCCAGCATTTGCTTTAGCACATCGTGCATACCTTCATAGCAGCCCTCACTCCATAGCCGTTTAAAATCTTTGGCCAAAATAATGCCCCGGCGCTTTTGTATATCGGCATCGTCAATAATTTTATACACGGCCTTCATGGCCCATTCGGGCTGCAACACCACCCAGTCTTTTAACCCCGCAATATCGGCATACCACAATACCACACCAATGGAATGTAAAAAGCCCGCACAATCATCCACCGCAACCGCATCGGCAAAGCCCTCGCTACTAATGGCCCTGCATAGTTCTTTGAATTTACTAAAAGGGATGCAGGCAGTTTTGGGGGCCATTGCCGCTATCTTATCCCTTACTGTAACCCAGGTTTTGGGTACACCCTTGCCATAATGGGGCAAACTGGTTAATTGCTCCACAATGGTTTTCTTTATTTTAACCAGCCCCTCGTTTTTGTTGACTAGATTTAGTTCCTGATAGGGCAGGGCTCCCGTTTTAATGATGTTAAAATTATCGCTGCCCATATAAAAGCCCAAATCGTTCCAAGCTACTTTGTTGCCATCGTGGCAGGTTTGGCCAAGAATGATGGGGCTTTTGCCGCCAAACTGAAAAATGGTGGGTATCCAATAGTCAAAATTATGGGTGGTTTGCCGGGTACTGGCCAGCAGTACAAACACGGCATTTTCTGTTAAAAAAAAGCGGTGTACCGGGTAATAAACATCCTGCCCGCCAAAATCCCATATATGGGCAATATGGGGGCGGCCCTTACTGGTTTTAAAAGGCCAATCTGCTATCTGTATGCCCCTGGTACGTTTATCTTGCTTGGGTAGCTTGGCTTTAGCATCTTGTAGGCGCACCTGCAGCGATGTTTTGCCGGCACTGCCCTCGCCTACTAGTATCAGCTTGGCTTCGTAAATATAATCTTGTCCTTCTTTGGCTATTTTTTCGAAATATCGTAGCACCGCCTCATTCCCTTTCTTTACAACTGATATGGGTGGGGTGGTAAGCGGGTTGCCATAAACATTCAGTTCTCCTTTTTCAACTTTGTGAGGGGGGAACACTTTAAGTACAATTTGCAAGGGATTTGCCGTCCTTTTTAACCAAGGTAGCAGGCCGCTTATATTGGAAATTTTATTGTTGGATATTTCCAGTTTTTCCAAAGCGGTTAAATGTTCCAACCCGCTGATTTCGCTGATTTGGTTGCTACTTAAATATAACTCCTGCAAGGCGGACAGCCCTTCCAGCCCGCTGATTTCGCTGATTTGGTTGTTATACAATCTTAATTCCTGCAAGGCGGACAGCCCTTCCAGCCCGCTGATTTCGCTGATTTGGTTGCCTCCTATGCTCAACTGCTGCAATGCGGACAGCCCTTCCAGTCCCTTGATTTCGCTGATTTGGTTGCCTCCTATGCTCAACTGCTGCAATGCGGACAGCCCTTCCAGCCCGCTGATTTCGCCGATTTTGTTGCTACTTAAATCCAACTGCTGCAAGGCGGACAGCCCTTCCAGCCAGCTGATTTCGCCGATTTTGTTGCTACTTAAATCCAACTGCTGCAAGGCGGACAGCCCTTCCAGTCCCTTGATTTCGCTGATTTGGTTGCTACTTAAATCCAACTGCCGCAAGGCGGACAGCCCTTCTAGCCCGCTGATTTCGCTGATTTGGTTGCTACTTAAATCCAACTCCTGCAATGCGGACAGCCCTTCCAGCCCGCTGATTTTGCTGATTTGGTTGCTAGTTAAATCCAACTGCTGCAAGGCGGACAGCCCTTCCAGCCCACGGATTTCGCTGATTTGGTTGTAACTGATATTTAACTGCTGCAAACCTTTTAACCCGGCCACAAAACCCATATCGCTGATGCCCCATTTGTTCCCGATTTCTCCAGCCATGACGAGGGTAAGTAAACCGCTGGTTTTTGCCAGGGCGGGTGGGTGGGTGGCAAAATGGTTGCGGCCACCGGTATTGCGGCTTTCATATTCCCTCCATTTTCCATCCGCATCCCACTGCCACCAGTTATTGCTCAACACCAGCGTTTCCAAATGGCTACATTGCCGCAGCAGCCCATCCAGCTCCGTGCCTTCTGCAAAATCTTCATCGCTTAGGCCCAAGCTCCCCAAATCCAAATAAGGATCTTGGGTGTCCAAACATTTCTGTACAATTGCAATGGCTTCTTGGTTCATGGGTTTTTAGTTGAAAAGTTGATTGGTTGAAATATTGATTGGTATCGAGGCTTACTCGCTGTGGCGGGCATTGCCCTTGCATTGATTAGCTTGTAATAACTGTATTTGTTCATACTGCTGGTTGATGCTATTGGTAGGCGGGCCTATCGCCCGTACACCTTTTAGGCAACAATTTAATACAAATATGCAAGGTATAAAAACCCATTGGCTGCCTCGGTTTATCCCCCGAGTCGACTAGTTGTTACAAAAGGGCTGCCCCTATTTATTCCAAAAAGTTGAATTTTCCCACCAAAGTCCCATTTTTTAGGTTCGGAACCTAAAATTTTAGGTAGGGTAACCCAAAATTTTGGGTCTAGAACCCAACATTTTACCACTGGAACCCAAATTTTTAGGTGGGTGAACGTAAACGGTTAGGTTGGCAACCCAAAATTTTACCCTCGGAACCTAAAAATTTAGGTAGTGGCACCTAATCGATTGGGTTATTAACCCAATCTTTTGGGTAGGGGTACCCAAAACGTTGGCCTTTGTACCTAAAGCGTTGGGTTGGCAACCTAAATGGTTGGGTATGCCTACCCAATCGGTTGGGCTTGTAGCCCAAACTTTTAGCCCCGCTACCCAAAACGTTGGGTGCCATACCCCAATTATTGGCCTGGCAAGCTGCCGATTGGGCGTGGGGCTTGGTTGCCATTGCCCAAGGATAGCGGCAATATTTACCCAAAGAAAAAAATGGATGGCGATAAATGGTATTGGTCTTTTACGGGTAAAAATGGAGGGCTGCAAAAAAATTTTGCATAGTTATTGTCAAAAACTGCACACTTATCCGCCAGTTTAACACGCTTATATATTTTAACAAATCGTTAACACTTTTGTATGCTTTTGCATTTTAATTTCAGTGTCTAAATTATTTAATTATGTCAATTGAGAATCTGGGCAAAAAACACATTACGCCCGAACAGTCTAAAGATTTTGATGAAGCCTTGGACAAGCTTACAGATATTGTAACGCTGGTTACCCAAAACCTAAGTACAAGTGAACGCCTCAAATTTGGTAGTGTAAACGAAACGAACAAATTATTTATCAACAGCGTACGTGATTATCGCAGTACACAGACCGCCCTATCCTCGGAAGATGTGGACTGGACTGAGTTTGAACTGGATTATGCCGACAGGGTGTTTGCTGACACCCGCATCAACAAGTTGATAACGCTACAGCGTATGCTGAGCGATTTTAAAATTGTTCACGACTACGACAATTACCAAAATGCATTGGTAGACTATGATTTTGCAGGCTACAAAAGCGGCACCGCTACACCGGGCTTTGCCGAAAAACACAAAAAATTAAAACAGTTTTTCCCTAATTCCGGCGCTAGTGCAGAAAGCCCTAAAAAGGATGCATAATTTTTTGTTGGTAGGTATAAAAAAGGCGCAGTGTTTACTGTGCTTTTTTTATGTTTATTGGTGGCGCTAAACCCAACTCCCACACTGCATCGCACTGTCTTTACTCTCCAACACCGAATGCCCCATCAACCATTCATCTACCTTTTTGGCGCATTCCCGGCCCTCGCTGATGGCCCATACCACCAGCGATTGGCCACGGCGCATATCGCCTGCGGTAAATACCTTGTGGATATTGGTGCTAAACTCTTTTTCACCCGCTTTTACATTGCCGCGGTTATCTAGTTCTATGTCCAATTGTTGCAACAGGCCCTCGTGCTGCGGGTGCACAAAGCCCATCGCCAGCAAGGCCAATTGGCAGGGGATCTCCTTTTCGCTGCCCGGCACTTCAGTAAACTGCGCAGGGCGGCCATCGCTACCGGCCGTCCAAGCCAAATCCACCAAACGGATGGCGGCCAACCACCCTTCCGCATCGCCAATAAATGCCTTGGTGGCCACGGCCCATTTACGGTCAGCCCCTTCCTCATGCGAAGACGTGGTTTTCAGCAGCATCGGGTAGCTGGGCCAAGGCATGGTGGCCGTGCGCTGTTCGGGCGGCATGGGCAACAGTTCCAACTGCGTAACCGATGCCGCACCCTGCCGGTTGGCCGTGCCCACACAGTCGCTGCCGGTATCGCCGCCGCCGATGACCACCACGTTTTTACCCTTGGCCAAAATATCCATGGGGTAAATATTGCTTTCGATGGCACCCTCGCTCAGCGGGGCCTTGCCATTTACTTTTTTATTTTGTTGCTTGAGGTAGTGCATGGCAAAATGTACGCCCTCCAATTCCCTGCCGGGGATATCCAAATTCCTGGGCACGGTACTGCCGCCCGCCAATACCACGGCATGATGCTCCCGCAACACATCGCTGATATCGATGTTCACCCCCACATTGGCACCGCAACGGAACACAATGCCTTCTTCCTTTAACAAAGCAATGCGCCTTTCTACCACCCATTTCTCCAACTTAAAATCGGGTATGCCGTACCGCAATAGGCCACCGGGTTCATCGTCCCGCTCAAACACGGTTACCAAATGCCCCGCCGCATTCAACTGTGCCGCTGCCGCCAATCCTGCGGGCCCACTGCCCACCACGGCTATCTTTTTGCCCGTACGTACATGTGGCACTTTGGCCTTTACCAATCCTTTTTCAAATGCGATTTCAATGATGTGCCGCTCAATTTCTTCAATGGCCACGGGCGGTTGGTTGATGCCCAGCACACAGGCGCTTTCGCAGGGGGCCGGGCAGATGCGGCCGGTAAACTCGGGGAAGTTATTGGTAGCCGTTAGTATCTGATAGGCTTCCTCCCATTGTTGGTTGTACACCGCATCGTTAAACTCGGGTATCACATTGCCCAGCGGACAGCCGCTGTGGCAAAACGGTACCCCGCAATTCATACAACGGGCGCTTTGTTGCTGCAACTGTCCATCACTGTAGCGCTGCACAAACTCGCCATAATCGTTGATGCGCTCCTGCACGGGCCGCTTGCCCGGCAATGTTCTGTTAAATTCTAAAAATCCTGTTGGTTTAGCCATAATAATCATTTCGTTGATAATAGTTATATCCCTTCGGGATTGGTTCTTTTTTTTGACCCTAACACCATCGCTTTGTGCAACGGCATGGGCGTCGCATGCCGACGATAAATGTCGGCATCAAGACCGCAAGCGTCTTGACTCTTGTACCCTATCTCGCTATTCAGCGCTATAAAAATGACATCCCTTCAGCATTAGAAACTTTTTATTGGCAAGCTCTTTTTCTAGGCCTCATCCCTATCCCTTCTCCATTTGGAGAAGGCGAGACGCTTTGGTCTCGCTCAGACCGCAAGCGTCAGAGGTAATCACGGAGACCGCAGCAACCCTTCCCTACACAATCCCTGACTGCCGTTAGGCAGGTTCGCTCCAATCTCCGCAACACCCTCTCCCTGGGGAGAGGGCTGGGGTGAGGCTTTTCCCATCAACACCTTTTTATAATCCTTCGGAAACACTTTTACAAATTGCTTCAGTTGGTTTTCCCAATCATCCAGCACAAATTTGGCCACCCTGCTGCCCGTATGCGCATGATGTGCCGCTACCAATTGATACAGTTCGGCCGCATCGGCTGCATCCAATGGATCTAAGTCCACCATTTCGGGATTGCAGTTTTGTTGCAGTTGCCCGTTTACGTTATACACATAGGCAATGCCGCCGCTCATGCCCGCAGCAAAATTGCGGCCCACATGGCCCAGTACCACCACCCGCCCGCCGGTCATGTACTCGCAGCCATGGTCGCCCACACTTTCCACCACCACCTGCGCACCGGAGTTACGTACCGCAAAGCGTTCACCGGCCTTGCCATAAATAAAGGCCGTACCGCTGGTTGCACCGTACAGCGCCACATTGCCAATGATGCTGTTGGCTTCCGGCGTAAAATTGGAGGCCTTGGGAGGATAGATCACCAACTTGGCACCGCTGAGGCCCTTGCCAAAATAGTCATTGGCGTCACCCTCCAGTTCCAGCGTAAGCCCCGGTACGCTAAAGGCACCAAAGCTCTGCCCAGCCGTACCGGTAAAGCGCAGGTGTACCGTTCCTTCGGGCAAACCTGCTGCGCCATATTTTTTGGTAATCTCGTTGGAGAGCAAGGTACCCGTTGTCCTATCCGTATTTTTTATGGAAAAGGCCGCCGTAATGGGCCCACCGCTTTCCAGTGCGGGTGTAGCGGCTTTTAATAGTTGCCAATCCAACACATCGGCCAAGCTATGATCTTGTATTTCGGTATTGCGCAAAGGTGTATCGACTGGCTCTTGGTACAAAATGGGCGATAGATCCAGTTTGCTCAACTTCCAATGCTCAATACCCGGCCGCACCCTGAGGCACTGGGTTTGACCAATCATTTCATCTACGGTGCGATACCCAAGTTCCGACATAATTTCCCGCAGCTCCTGCACCATCATGGTAAAAAAGTTCACGATATGCTCAGGCTTTCCGGTAAAGCGTTGCCGCAGTTGGGGGTCTTGTGTGGCCACACCCACGGGGCAGGTGTTCAGGTGGCATTTCCGCATCATGATGCAGCCCTCTACTATCAATGCCGCTGTGGCCACGCCCCATTCTTCGGCGCCCAGCAAGGCGGCAATGGCAATATCACGTCCGGTCTTCATCTGCCCATCGGCCTGCACCACCACCCGGCTGCGCAGTTTATTTTTTACCAGTGTTTGGTGTGTTTCGGCCAGTCCCAATTCCCAGGGCAATCCCGCATGGCGGATGGAGCTGATGGGCGATGCGCCTGTGCCGCCATCGTGCCCACTGATCAACACCACATCGGCCTTGGCCTTTACCACCCCGGCCGCAATGGTGCCCACGCCTGCCTTGCTCACCAATTTTACATTGATGCGGGCCGCCCGGTTGGCATTTTTTAAATCGAATATCAGTTGCGCCAAATCTTCTATGCTATAAATATCATGGTGCGGCGGCGGCGATATCAACCCCACTCCGGGCGTGGCGTGGCGCACACGGCCAATCCATTCATCTACTTTGTCCCCCGGCAATTGGCCACCCTCGCCGGGCTTGGCACCCTGCGCCATTTTTATCTGTATTTCTTCCGCCTCGGTTAGGTACTGGCTGGTTACGCCAAACCTAGCACTGGCCACTTGTTTGATGGCGCTGCGCATACTGTCGCCATTGGCGAGTGGTGTGTATCGTTGCTCGTCTTCGCCGCCCTCGCCGGTATTGCTTTTACCGCCCAAGCGGTTCATGGCAATGGCCAGCGTGGTATGGGCTTCCCAACTAATAGAGCCAAAGCTCATGGCACCTGTGGCAAACCGGTGGTAAATCTTTTCGGCAGGTTCTACTTCATCAATGCTGATCGGATTATTGATTGACTTAAAGGTGAGCAGGCTCCGCAACGTGCAAGCTTTCTCCGATTGGTCATTCACCAATTGCGAATATTTTTTAAACGCT
The DNA here is from genome assembly GCA_943373145.1 of Chitinophaga pinensis. Taxonomy (GTDB): domain Bacteria; phylum Bacteroidota; class Bacteroidia; order Chitinophagales; family Chitinophagaceae; genus Ferruginibacter; species Ferruginibacter pinensis_H. Next base: position 161,437 of record CALSBI010000009.1, on the reverse strand, counting down.
GCATAATCGTTGTTTTGTGTGGCCTGTTGCAACAAATGTATCGTTTGCGGATTGAACAGGTGAAACTCACCTTTGCGTTTCCATTGATAGATACCGCCCACGGGCAAACGATTAACGGGTATGGCAGTTTTACTAAAAGCCAGATAATGTTTAGCCAATGCTTCCTGTGCAATTTCATCCAAGCCCAGCCCTTCGATCCGGCTGATGGCTCCGGTAAAATATCGGTCCACCACTTCGCTGTTGAGGCCCAGTATTTCCATAATCTGTGCGCCTTGGTAGGATTGCAAAGTAGAGATACCCATTTTGGAAAATACTTTCAAGAGGCCATCGCACAATGCCTTGATATAATTCTTGCGCAGTTCTTCCCAGGTGAGTTCGGTTTGCAAACTGCCATTGGCCTTCATGTTGCGGATGGTGGCCTGCGCCAGATAAGGGTTAATGGCCGTAGCACCAAAAGCCAATAAACAAGCGCAGTGATGTACTTCCCATACATCGCCGGCTTCTACCACAATGCCCACCTGGCCCCGTAATCCTTTTTTGATGAGATGATGGTGTACCGCCGATGTGGCCAACAAAGTAGGGATGGAAGCATGGTCGCTGTCAACCGCCCGATCGGTTAAAATGATCACTTCAAAACCATCGGCCACGGCATCTTCGGCATAGCGGCAAAGGCGTTTGAGGCCATGCTTGAGCGAACCGGGTTTTCCATCGGCTTTAAAATAAGTCTGCAAAGTTTTGGCCTGAAAGATGCCCGTATCCACACTCCTGATTTTTTCCAATTCGGTACTGGTAAGGATGGGCTGCTTCAAAGCAATGTTGTGGCAGTGCATCGGCGACTCTTGCAGCAGGTTGCCCATATTGCCCAAAAAGATGGAAAGGCTCATCACCATTTTTTCCCTGATGGGATCAATAGGCGGATTGGTTACCTGTGCAAACAATTGCTTGAAATAGCTGCTCAAATGTTGCGGTTGTTGACTCAATACGGCCAGCGGCGTATCCGTTCCCATGGAGCCGATGGGTTCCTTGGCCTGCAGCGCCATGGGCTTGATGATGGTTTCGATGTCCTCTGTAGTATAACCAAAGGCCTGATGGTATTTTACAATGGTGGTATCCGACAAATGGGAGAAAGTTACCCTCGGGTCGGCCAGTTCTTCCATCTTGATTTTGTATTGGTTCAGCCAATTGCCATAGGGCTTTTGTGAGCAGATGGTTTGTTTCAATTCCGTATCGCTGATGATGCGCTGCTGCTCCATATCCACCACAAACATTTTGCCGGGCTGTAGTCTTCCTTTTTCTTTGATGAGTTCGGGTGCCACGGGCAGGACACCGGTTTCGGAGGCCATGATTACCCGGTCGTCGTGGGTTACGCAGTAGCGGGAAGGGCGCAGGCCATTCCTATCCAGTGTGGCACCGATGATCTTGCCGTCGGTAAAGGAAATGGAGGCGGGGCCATCCCAAGGCTCTATCATCGATGCATGAAATTCGTAAAACGCTTTCTTCACCGGATCCATTTGCTCGTTGCCATCCCAGGCTTCGGGTATCAGCATCATCAGCACATGCGGTAGGCTGCGGCCGGTAAGGGTAAGCAGTTCTATCACATTGTCCAAACATGCAGAGTCGGATTGTCCTTGACCAATCACAGGGGTTAGCAGCTCCATTTCAGCCTTGGTAAAATAAGGCGTGGCAAATCCATACTCACCCGTATTGAACCAATTCACGTTCCCTTTTAAAGTATTGATTTCACCATTGTGGGCAATATAGCGAAAGGGTTGTGCCAGTTTCCAAGAAGGAAAAGTGTTGGTGGCAAAACGGGAATGCACCAAACCAAAGGCACTCTGCATCATGGGGTTACTCAGGTCGAGGAAGTAGGGCCGCACCTGCAGGCTGGTCAACTGGCCTTTGTACACCACGGTTTTGTAAGAAAGGGAGGCGATGTAAAAACCGATGGCATCCTGCGCCACTTGTGCCCGGATGGTATGGGCTGCATAATTGCGCAGCAAAAATAATTTTCGTTCAAAATCTTCGACGTGATGGATATGCTCGGGGCAAGCGATGAACACCTGTTCCATTTCTGGTTCCACACTCAGGGCGGTAGCACCAATATCAGCGGAATTGACAGGTACTTTGCGATAGGTTAAAATGGGCAGCCCCAGTTTTTGGGCACATTGTTCAAACAGGGCCCGGCAGGCTTCCCGCAGGGCAATGGACTTGGGGAAGAAAAGCACACCAACCCCGTATTTGCCAATGGGGGGCAATGTTACGCCCAGTTGTTTACATTCCGCTTCAAAAAAAGCATGTGGGGTTTGTATCAAAATGCCGGCACCATCACCTGTATTGTTTTCGCAACCGCAAGCACCACGGTGTTCCATGTTTTCCAGCACGGTAAGCGCATCGCTGATATGCTGGTGCGAGGGCACCCCTTTGATGTGGGCCACAAAGCCAATACCACAGGCATCATGCTCAAACGATGGATGGTAGAGGCCGGGCATTTTGCCCACCGGTACTACAACTGGCTCCGATTGGTTCAACTGCTTACTCATTTGCATCTGTTGGTTTAAAAACAAACAATGGCTGAATCCCATGCAGCGGCTAACCGCAAACGGGGTTCACGTTCAAATAGCAGTAAAATCGCAATCGTATCTTGGCTTATACCAAGAAGCCCACTAGGTTGTCATTATTCTTTAATACCGTATAATTGAAACCGTAGTAATCCATTTTTTCCAGCAGGGTATGGTAATCTTCCCGCTTTTTCAATTCAATGCCCACCAAGGCGGGCGAAGTTTCTTTATTATTTTTTTGGAGATATTCAAAGCGAGTGATATCGTCGTTTTCGCCCAATACATTGTTTACCAACTCCTTTAAAGCGCCGGGGCGTTGTGCCAAGCGGATGAGGAAATAGTGTTTCAGCCCTTCAAACTCCAAACTGCGTTCCTTGATCTCTTCCATGCGGGCAATATCGTTGTTGCTGCCGCTCACCACACACACCACGTTTTTGCCCTTGATGGCATCCGCATAATCATCCAAGGCCGCAATACTCAATGCCCCGGCGGGTTCTACCACAATCGCATCTTCGTTGTACAGTTTTAAAATGGTGGAGCATACTTTGCCCTCGGGCACCAAGTGCATATCGCTCAATACCTCCCGGCATATCTGAAAAGTGATGTCGCCCACCCGCTTTACCGCAGCTCCATCCACAAAGCGCTCAATTTTATCCAAAGTAACGGGATGGCCTGCCTGCAATGCTTTTACCATGGAAGGAGCCCCTTCTGGCTCTAGCCCAATGATTTGTGTATTGGGCGAAAAGGCTTTAAAATAAGTACCCACTCCGGCGCAAAGACCGCCGCCGCCCACGGGTACAAACAGGTAGTCGATGGCCGCCTGCTCGTTCAGTATTTCCATGGCCACCGTACCCTGTCCTTCTATCACATATTGGTTGTCGAAGGGTGGGATAAAAGTCATCCCCTTTTCGGCCGTGAACTTTTTTGCGGCCGCCGCACAATCATCGTAGGTATCGCCTACCAACTCTACCGTAATAAAACCCTCGCCAAACATATTGGTTTGGTTGATTTTTTGCTTGGGCGTTACCACGGGCATAAATACCACACCGTGTATGTTCAGCTTGCGGCAACTATAGGCAAAGCCCTGTGCATGGTTGCCCGCACTAGCACATACCACGCCCTTTTCCAATTGTTCGCTTGGCAGGGTGCTCAACATGTTATAAGCGCCCCTCAGTTTGTAGCTGCGCACCACTTGCAAGTCTTCCCGTTTTAAGAAAACCTGGCACTGGAATTTTTTGGATAAGGTATGACTGTAGGTGAGTGGTGTATGGGCCGCCACGTTTTGTAATCGTTGCGCAGCCTCCCTGATGCCCTCAACGCTTACCGTTGGGCTTTCTTGTACTTGGTTATAAAGCAGTTCCTTTTCCATTGTGTATGTTCTTTCAATTTTACGGTTTTGTTAACCGGTTGTTTTGTTGTTGGGCTGGTTTTCGGGGCGCAGGGAACGCACCGTTTGGCCGGCTTGCCACAGTTCGCTGTCACGCAGTTCTTTTAGCTCAACCTCCAGTTGCTGCCGGTAGTCGGGTTTTGAGTTGCTATCAATAGAGCGCTGACTTTCTTTGCCAGCCGCTACGCTTTGGTAAAGTTCGTTAAAAACCGGTGCCGTGGCGTCCCTAAATTTTTTCCACCAGTCTAAAGCGCCCCGTTGGGCAGTGGTACTGCAGTTGGCATACATCCAGTCCATGCCATTTTCGGCCACCAGCGGCATCAGCGACTGGGTAAGCTCTTCCACGGTTTCGTTAAAGGCTTCGGAGGGCGAATGGCCATGGCTGCGCAACACATCGTATTGGGCGGCAAAAATGCCCTGAATGGCCCCCATCAGCGTGCCCCGCTCGCCTGTCAAATCGCTAAAAACCTCTTTTTTAAAGTCGGTTTCAAACAGATAGCCACTGCCTACCGCAATGCCCAAGGCCACTACCCGGTTAAAGGCATTACCCGTAGCATTTTGATAAATGGCATAGCTACTATTGAGCCCACGGCCTTGCAAAAACATGCGGCGCAGTGAAGTGCCGCTGCCCTTGGGGGCTACCAAAAACACATCTACGTCGGCAGGTGGCACAATGCCTGTTTGCTCGTTAAAGGTAATACCAAATCCGTGTGAAAAATACAAAGCTTTACCAGCGGTCAAATATTTTTGTACGGTAGGCCAAAGGGCTATTTGGGCAGCATCGCTCAGCAGGTAGCAAATAATGGAACCACGTTGCAAAGCTTCCTCAATCTCAAAAAGCGACTCGCCCGGTACAAATCCATCGGCCACCGCTTTGTCCCAGGAAGCCGAATCTTTGCGTTGGCCCACAATTACGTTGATGCCATTGTCCCGCTGGTTGAGGGCTTGGCCGGGGCCTTGTACCCCATAACCAATCACGGCCACGGTTTCGTTTTTCAATACTTCCTGTGCCTTAGATAAAGGAAACTCTTCCCTTGTTACTACATTTTCCAGCGTACCGCCGAAGTTTAATTGTGCCATTTTGCTTTTTTTGGTTTGTTACTGTTTATTTTTTTGGGTTGCCCCTTTTATACTGCTCGTTGACCGTTGGCCGATGACCGTTGACCGGTCTTTTCCTTGTTCGTTTCTGCTACTTCTCGGTTTCCTCTTTTATACTGCTCGTTGACCGTTGTTCGTTGACCGGCCTTGGCCTTGTTCGTTTCTGCTACTATTCGGTTACCTCTTTTAAATGCATGTTGACAGATGACAGGTTTTAAGCTGCTACCTATTGCTCATTCATCAACAAGTTGAAAAAATTAGCATATCAGCACATCAGCTAATCAGCACATTCCTCAATCAAGCTGACACCTATTCATTATACAGCTTCCTTCCGCTATTTGCACATCTGCATATTTGCATATTTGTCCTCACATTGAAAAAACCTTCCCCTGCTCATTCAAATATGCATTCTCCACCACTTCCTCGCCGGGGTCTTGTTGTTCAAATTCTTTCAACCGGCCATGAAAACCATCGCTGTCTTTGATGATGGCTACCCTAGCGCTACGTACAAATTCTATCAGACCATAAGGGCTCAGCGCATCCGTTAAGGCATCGGTTTCTTCCCGGTGGCCCGATGTTTCAAACACGGTATAATCCTTACGTATCACCACGGCCCGGGCCCCGAATTTGCGCAGCAACCTTTCTACTTTTACCTTTTCGGCAATGGCGTCGGTGGACACTTTGTACAGCGCCATTTCCTGCCATACAATTTCATCTTCGGTATTGTAGTAGGCTTTTAATACTTCTACCTGCTTTTCAATTTGGCGGCAGAGCTTGCGTACCACATCTTCGGTTTCGTTGATAACGATGGTAAAACGGTGAACGCTGTCCACTTCCGTGGGCGATGTATTTAAGCTACTGATATTGATTTTGCGGCGGGAAAAGATAATGCCAATACGGTTCAACAGTCCTACTTGGTTTTCGGTATAAACCGTAATGGTAAACTCCTGGTGCTTGCCCGTGGCCGATATGATGGCCAAATTGGGGAAGCTGTGTTGACTGTTCTTTGTCATGTTGTTCGTTTTAATATTATCTTTTCTTACTACTATTTTTTATCTCACTGTTACGCATCGGGTTGATTACTCCAACCGGATATCGCTGATGCTACAGCCCTGCGGCACCATGGGGAACACATTGTTTTCTTTGCCGGTTATAATCTCTAGTAAATAAGCCCCTTCATGCGCCAGCATTTCCTCCAAAGCCACTTTGATGTCTTCCCGCTGCTCGATGCGCTTGCCGGGTATGTGATAGGCCGCCGCCAATTGCACAAAATCGGGGTTGGTCATTTCGGTAAATGAATAGCGCTTGTCGTGGAACAACTGTTGCCATTGCCGCACCATGCCCAAAAAACTATTGTTGAGGATGATGATTTTAACATGTACATCGCTTTGCATGACGGTGCCCAACTCTTGTAGGGTCATTTGAAAACCGCCATCACCGGCAATGGCAATCACTTGGCGGTGCGGTGCGCCCAATTTGGCCCCGATGGCTGCGGGCAGGGCAAAGCCCATGGTGCCCAATCCGCCACTGGTAATATTGCTGCGGGTTTGGTTGAACTGTGCATAGCGGCTGGTAACCATTTGATGTTGCCCTACATCGGTTACCAATACGGCATTGCCACCGGTAATACCATTGAGGGTTTTGATCACTTCGCCCATCGTTAGTTCTTCACAGGTGGGGTTCAATTCTTTTTCGATCACCACGGTTGTTTCCTTTTGCGCATACTCGGCAAAAGTGGACAGCCACTCGGTATGCGATGCAGGTTGTACCAAGGCCGTGAGCAAGGGCAGGGTTTCCTTGCAATTGCCCCAAACGCCCACATGGGCCTTTACGTTCTTGTCAATTTCAGCCGGGTCAATATCCAAATGAATTACCGTGGCCTGGCGGGCATACTGATCCAAGCGGCCCGTAACCCGATCATCGAAGCGCATACCGATGGCAATCAGCACATCGCATTCGTTGGTGAGCACATTGGGGCCATAATTGCCGTGCATGCCCAACATGCCTACGTTCAACGGATGGTTGGTGGGCAGTGCGCTCAAGCCCAATAAGGTCCATGCGGCGGGCAATCCGGCTTTTTCGATAAAAGCTTGTAGTTCTTTTTCGGCTTGGCCCAGTATCACCCCTTGGCCAAATAGTACCATCGGTTTTTTGGCTTGGTTGATAATGTCAGCAGCCGCTTCAATATAAGCCGGGCGCACAATGGGGTTGGGGCGATAGCTGCGGATATGACGGCAAGCGGTATGGCCTGCATATTCAAACAATTGCAACTGGGCGTTTTTGGTAATGTCCACCAATACCGGACCGGGCCTACCGCTGCGGGCAATGTAAAAAGCCTTGGCCAATACCGCCGGTATTTCGGTGGCATCGGTTATTTGATAATTCCATTTGGTAATGGGCGTGGTGATATTGATCACATCCGTTTCCTGAAAAGCATCGGAGCCGAGCAAATGCGCATACACCTGACCGGTAATGCATACAATGGGCGTACTGTCCACCATGGCATCGGCCAGGCCGGTAACCAGATTGGTGGCACCGGGGCCGCTGGTGGCAAATACCACGCCCACTTGTCCACTGGCCCTGGCATAGCCCTGAGCGGCATGGATGGCACATTGCTCATGCCTTACCAAAATGTGCCGGATTTTGGATTCATAGTCGTACAGGGCATCATAAATGGGCATGATGGCACCACCGGGATAACCAAATACCACTGGGGCATTTTCCGCTACCAATGTTTCCAAAATCGCTACCGAGCCGCTTACTGTTGCAGTAACCTCAATGGTGGCAATGGCCGGTTGTTTCGCTTCTATTACATGCATAATGCCTTTTTAAATATTTGAATGATTCGCACTTTTATTAGTTATCGGTTACACAGCCCTGTGAGGCATCGGTAACCGTTTTGGCATACTTGTACAGCACCCCTTTATTTACTTTTAGGCTCGGCTGTTGCCAGTTGGCTTTGCGGGCCGCTATCACTTCTTCCGCCACTTGCAGGCTGATGGTATTGGCCGCTACATCTATTTCTATCGTATCGTCGTCTTCCACAAAAGCAAGCAAACCGCCATCATGTGCTTCGGGGGTAATATGACCTACCACAAAACCATGTGTACCGCCGCTGAAACGACCATCGGTTACCAATGCAACCGACTTGCCCAATCCTGCACCCATAATGGCCGATGTGGGTTTTAGCATTTCGGGCATACCGGGCGCACCGCGGGGGCCTTCATTTTTGATCACCACCACATCGCCGGCTTTTACTTTTCCGCTTTGTATGCCCGCTATCAAATGTTGTTCACCATTGAACACACGGGCCGGGCCAATAAATTTCTCCCCTTCCTTGCCGCTGATTTTGGCCACACTGCCGCCGGTAGCCAAATTGCCGTACAGTATTTGCAAATGGCCGGTAGCTTTCAGTGGTTGCTCAACGGGGTGGATGATTTGTTGTTGTTCAAAATCCAAATCGGCTGCTGCTGCCACATTTTCGGCCAAGGTTTTGCCGGTTACGGTGAGGCAATCGCCGTGCAGCAAACCCTTGCCCAATAAGTATTTCATCACCGCAGGGGTACCACCATATTGATGCAAGTCTTGCATGAGGTATTTGCCACTGGGCTTAAAGTCGGCCAGCACGGGCACTTTGTTGCTGATGGTTTGAAAATCATCCAACGACAAAGGCACATCCACGCTTTTGGCCATGGCAATCAGGTGCAGCACGGCATTGGTACTGCCGCCCAACACCATCACAATGGTAATGGCGTTTTCAAAAGCTTGGCGGGTCATGATATCCGAGGGCTTGATGTCTTTTTCCAACAAAACCCGTATTGCTTTTCCAGCCGCTTGGCACTCTGCTTCCTTTTCTGGACTCAAAGCCGGATTGGAAGAAGAATAAGGCAGGGTCATGCCCAAGGCTTCGATGGCACTGGCCATAGTATTGGCCGTGTACATCCCACCGCAAGCACCCGCACCGGGGCAGGCGTGGCGGATGATGCCTTTAAAATCGGCCTCGGATAATTGTCCTGCAATCTTTTGCCCGAGTGCTTCAAAGGCAGAAACGATGTTCAAATCCTGACCCTGATAATGGCCCGCCGCAATGGTGCCGCCATATACCATGATAGATGGGCGGTTCAGCCTCCCCATGGCCATGATGCTGCCGGGCATGTTCTTATCACAGCCGGGCAGCGCAATGATGCCATCGTAATAAAATCCACCTACTACCGCTTCGATAGAGTCCGCAATGATGTCGCGACTTACTAAGCTATAACGCATACCATCGGTACCATTGCTGATGCCATCACTGATGCCGATGGTGTTGAACACGAGGCCCACCATTTCGTTGCCCCATACGGCCTGCTTTACTTGCTGTGCCAATCCGTTTAGGTGCATGTTGCAGGTATTGCCATCATAACCCATGCTGGCAATGCCAATTTGTGGCTTTTGCAAATCGGCTTCTGTTAAACCAATACCATATAGCATGGCCTGTGCGGCAGGCTGCGTACTGTCTTGCGTAATGGTTTTGCTGTATTTATTGAGTTCAGTCATTGTAAATTATTAAAGTACCATTATGCCGTTTGGCGGATATACGCTTTTTCCCTTACCCTGCACAGGTAGGCATTTTGTATTACGGCACAAAGGCTATCTTCCCAAGGCTTGGCAAAGGGAATATTGTCGAGTGAAGACAGTTCTACCACTTCGGCAGCCGTACCACAGAAAAATGCGGCATCGGCTTCGTACATATCGGCAGGGGTAAACTGTTTTTCTACTACGGGAATATTCATTTCTTCGCACATTTCCAGCACGGTGGTGCGGGTGATGCCCGGCATGATATTGCCTTTGGTAGGTGTGTAGAGCGTGCCATCTTTTTCGTAAAAGATATTGGCACCGGGCCCCTCAGCTACAAAGCCATTGCCGTCCAATAACAGGGCCTCGTCAAAACCCTTGTCCTTGGCTTCTTGACTGGCCATGATGGAGTTGACATAATGCCCCGCCACTTTGGCTTCGATGTGAAAGGCACCAGGGTTGGGCCGCTGGTAAGAGGAAGTCATGATGCGCATTTTGTTGGCCAAATAACCGTTGGTCCATTCCCAAGCCATGATGACCAAATGGGTGGCTTTGGCCTTGCTGAGCGACATATTGGGCGGACAAAATACCAAGGGGCGAATGTAGGCATCGGTAAAGCCGTTTCGTTGCAACAGCTCGTAAGTGGCTGCAGTTAGTTCGTCCGAGTCGGCATTGAAAGGCATGTGTACCGTTTGTGCCGAAAATCGCAAACGATCAAAATGTTCCTTGGCCTTAAAAATCCTTGTGCCGTTAGCAGTTTCATACGATTTGATGCCTTCAAAAACAGCATAACCATAATGCAGGCTTTGGCTATACAAATCCGTTTTGGCTTCAGTGGCTTTTACAAATTCTCCATTGAAATAAATAATTGTGCTTTCGTTGTAATACATAGTACACCTATTTTGATTGTTTAAGTACATAAAAAAACCCGCCTCGATGGAGGCGGGTCGTATTGTAATGTGTTGAAATTTATACAGTAAGTCCTCCTCCATGCAGTGCAGGAATAATAATGACAACCACAATAATAATTATTGCGGCGATAGCGGTCATTACTTTATTTACCTGATTTTTACGCATGAAGAAGTATATCTCTTTTTTTCAAATATACGACCCTTTTGCAAAATGCAAAGAACTTTTTTTGCTGATTTAATTTTTATATAGCAAGCAAAAGGTTCATTGCAAAAGCGTCATTACCCTGTTGCAAAAGTTGATGAAAATCAATCAAACAATTGCAACCGAAACAAGGAGTGGGCTTTGTACAGCACAGCCTTTATATATAGCATCGTTACATTCTGGCGAAAGTCACATTCTGGCGAAAGTTTAGCGAAGCGTAACCTGCCTTTGCCGGCAGGCAGGCTTGTGCCTACTAAATCCGCCGGTCTGCGACCGGATTAATTACGCACCAATTTCTAATTTATATAATCGTTGATTTGCGCAACGTAATATTCTCCAGTTTTACCGAATCGGGAATTTTGCCACTGACATAATCACTGATGAGATCGCCAATGGTAGAGGTAAAGTAGAAGTTCACCGGATCAATGTCCTTAGTAACAAAAGCATTGCGCAGTGTCCAATCGACAGCTTCCCTTACTTTAGCAGCCGCATCGTTGGCACCAAAATAATCCAGCAACATGGCTGCCGATAAAATGGCACCCAAGGGATTGGCAATATCTTTGCCCGCCGCTTGTGGATAAGAACCGTGAATTGGCTCAAACAAAGCGGTGTGGCTGCCCATAGAAGCCGAGGGCAAGAGGCCCAGTGAGCCGCTGATGACACTGGCTTCATCGCTCAATATATCGCCAAACATATTTTCGGTCAACACCACATCAAACTGCTTGGGGTTTAGGATGAGCTGCATAGCTGCATTGTCCACAAATAAAAAATCAACCGTTACATCTGTGTACTGCATTGCCAACTCTTGCACCACTTTGCGCCATAGGCGAGAGGTTTCCAATACATTGGCTTTGTCTACCAAGGTTAATTTTTTATGCCGTTGCTGTGCTGCCTTAAAAGCCAAATGGGCAATGCGTTCAATTTCCTCCCTGGTATAAGTACACTCATCCGAAGCCTGTGTTTGCTCGGCATTGGTTTGTTTGTTGCCAAAATAAATACCACCCGTCAGTTCCCGGTAAATTACAAAATCAACCGCTTCGATATTTTTTGTTTTCAAGGGCGAAAGATGGTACAGCGAAGGATAAGCCGTTACCGGGCGGATGTTCGCATACAGTTGGAGCGCCTTGCGCAATCCCAGCAAACCCTGCTCGGGCCTTACTTTCGCCGTAGGATCATTGTCGTATTTGGGGTCGCCAATGGCACCAAACAATATCGCATCACTGTCCAAACAAGCACCAACGGTGGCTTCGGGCAGGGGGCTACCGGTTTTATCGATGGCATCGGCACCCATCAAGCAATAGGTGTACACAAAGCGATAACCATACTGGGCTGCCACGGCACTCAATACCCGAACCGCCTGCTGAGTTACTTCAGGACCAATGCCGTCGCCGGGCATGACCGTTATGTTTTTTTTCATTTTGATAATGCTTCAAATTATATTCCAAAAACTATTGCCAAGGCTGATTGTGCGTAATTTCAAAAGCCTCAATCGCTGCCCGGTTGTTAATCAAATAATCAATATCGTCAAACCCATTGAGCAAACAGGTTTTCTTGTAGGCACTGATGGGGAAGCTTTCGCTCTGCCCGGTGGCATCAATGGTAATGCTTTGCTGCGCTAAATCGATGGTGAGCGTGGCAGCGGTGGGCAGTGCAAACAATTGTTGCAAAAAATCTTCGCTTACCGTAATTGGCAACAGTCCGTTGTTCAGCGCATTGTTTTTAAAAATATCTGCAAAAAAACTGCTCACCACTGCTTTAAACCCATAGCCGCCAATAGCCCAGGCCGCATGTTCACGGGAGGAACCGCAACCGAAATTTTTGCCCGCCACCAAAATAGCGCCCTTGTACTGTGGTTGGTTCAGCACAAAATCCGCTTTGGGCTGTGCCGTATCATCGTTGTAGTAGCGCCAATCCCTAAATAGGTTATCGCCAAAACCATCACGGGTAGTACCTTTTAAAAACCGGGCCGGGATGATTTGATCCGTATCCACATTTTCTATCGGCAGCGGTACAAAGGTTGACACGATGGTGCCAATGCCATTTTTACCCGTTATATTTTGTTCTATTGTGCTCATATAATCTTTTCGCTAGAATAATTTCACCCCGTTGGGGTTTTGCCCTGTATTCGTCATTCCACACTCGTCACTCATCATTCCCTTTCCTGTTTTATCAATTTAACAATTCCCTTACATCTGTTATATACCCCGTAATGGCCGCCGCTGCCGCTGTTAGGGGGCTGGCCAATAAGGTTCTGGCCCCAGCGCCCTGCCGCCCTTCAAAATTGCGGTTGCTGGTGCTGATACAATATTTACCTGCTGGAATTTTATCCTCGTTCATGCCCAAGCAAGCACTGCAGCCCGGTTGGCGCAGGGCAAAACCGGCTTCGGCAAAAATCGTATCAATGCCTTCTTCTATTGCTTGCTGGGCCACCAACTGACTGCCCGGCACGATCCACACTTCCACACCCGCAGCTTTTTGCTTGCCCTTTACAAAAGCAGCTACTTCCCGCAGGTCTTCAATGCGGCTATTGGTGCAACTGCCGATAAAAACATAATCAATTTTTTGTCCTTTGATGGCCGCACCCGATGTGAGCCCCATGTATTGCAGCGCTTTTTGATGCGCCGCTTTTTCGTTGCCGGAACCGGCTGCCACATCCGGTATCAAGCTGTTTACACCGATGCCCATACCGGGATTGGTACCATAGGTAACCATGGGTTCAATGGCCGAGGCATCAATGTTCAGCTCTTCATCAAACTGCGCATTTCCATCGGTAAACAGGGTTTGCCAATAGGCCACCGCCTGTTCCCACTGCTCGCCCTGTGGCGCAAAGGGCCGGCCCTGTAAGTAGTTAAACGTAACAGCATCCGGCGCAATCAAGCCGCAGCGGGCACCCATTTCAATGCTCATATTGCAAATCGTCATACGGGCCTCCATGCTCAATGAGCGGATGGCTTCGCCGGCATATTCCACTGCATAGCCCGTGGCACCGCTGGCCGAAATCTGCGCAATGATGTATAGGATAATATCTTTAGCAGAAACGCCTTTTTGCAATTGTCCATCAATGTTGATGCGCATCAGTTTGGGCTTTTGTTGCAACAAACATTGGGTGGCAAAAACCATTTCCACTTCGCTGGTGCCGATGCCAAAAGCAATGGTGCCAAATGCGCCATGGGTGCTGGTATGGCTATCGCCGCACACAATGGTGGCACCGGGTTGGGTGATACCCAGCTCGGGACCGATCACATGCACAATGCCTTGGTAGCGATGGCCGAGACCGTAAAGTTCAACGCCGTGCGCTGCACAGTTTTTTACCAATGCTTCCACTTGCAAGCGGGAAAGTTCTTCCTGTATCGGTAAATGTTGGTTGAGCGTAGGCACATTGTGGTCCGCGGTGGCAATGGTTTGCTTGGGGCGCAACACTTTCAGCCCCCGCTTTTCAATGCCCGCAAAAGCTTGCGGACTCGTTACCTCATGTATCAAATGCGTATCAATGTACAAAACAGCAGGCCCGTCCTCGATGGTTTGCACCAAATGACGGTTCCATATTTTTTCAAATAGAGAAAGCCCTTGTTTACTATTGTTAGTTGTACTCATGTTTCGTTGGCCGTTGTTCGTTATTCGTTGACCGGGAAAAGTTGACAGTTCACGGTTGACAGTTCACAGTCCTTTAATTTGTTGCCACTTGCTTCTTTTCGGTCGCTGCTTTTTTAAAAAAGTTGACAGATGACGGTTGACAGGTCTTAAAACTGTTACCTATTACTTGTGCACAAACGAATTGAAAAAATTAGCACATCAGCAAATTAGCTAATTAGCACATTCCTACATCCTACTACCCCCTATCGCTTATTCATCAACCTCCCGCTATTTGCAAATCTGCACATTTGCATATTTGCACATTAAGCCGTTGCTGCCGTAGGCTGGTACTCCGCCGCCATCAGCTCCAAATCATTATCGCCCACTTCCTTTTTACTGTCGGCTACTTTTACAAACTCACTATATAAAAAATCAATATCGTTTCTATCAAACACAAAGCCCAGCTTTTGAAAACGGTAAGCCAAGGCACTGCGACCGCTACGGGCTGTCAATACAATCTTAGAGCTTTCCGCACCCACTTCTTCGGGGCTCATGATCTCGTAGGTTTGGGCTGCCTTCAAAAATCCATCTTGGTGAATGCCGGATGAATGTGAAAAAGCATTGCTGCCTACAATCGCTTTGTTGGGCTGCACCGGCATGCGCATGGTATCGCTCACCAAACGGCTCATGGGGTTCAGTTGGGTGCTATCCACATCGGTATAATAACCCATGTACCCATGTTGTTTGATGATCATTACCACTTCTTCCAGCGAGGTATTGCCCGCCCTTTCGCCTAGGCCGTTGATGGTACATTCAATTTGTCTTGCACCGCTCAGCACACCGGCAATGGAATTGGCCGTGGCCAGTCCCAAATCATTATGGCAATGGCAAGAGATGATGGCTTTGTCGATATTCGGCACATTGTTCACCAAATAAGCAATTTTTTCACCGTATTGGTGCGGTAGGCAATAGCCGGTAGTATCGGGTATGTTCACCGTGGTGGCACCCGCTTTGATTACCGCTTCAATCACCCGGGCCAAATAACCGTTTTCGGTACGGCCCGCATCTTCAGCATAAAACTCCACATCATCGGTAAAGTTCCGTGCCCAAACAACCGCCTGTACCGCCCTTTGCAGAATCTCCTCCTGCGTGGCATTGAATTTGGCCTTGATGTGCAGGTCGGAAGTACCGATGCCCGTGTGGATACGGGGCCGCTTGGCATGGCGCAGGGCGGCACCCGCCGTTTCAATATCTTTTTGCACCGCCCGGCTCAGTCCGCAAACGGTAGCGTTGGTAATGATTTTGGAAATTTCTTCCACCGAAGCAAAATCGCCCGGCGACGAAATGGGGAAACCCGCTTCAATGATATCCACGCCCAAGGCCTCCAAACGCAGGGCCAGCGCCACTTTTTCGGATGTTACCAGCTTACAGCCGGGCACTTGCTCCCCATCCCGCAGGGTAGTATCAAAAATGTAAATTTTGTTTGTATCCATTGCTAAAACAAGATTATATCCCCTAAAAAAACAGCAGATGCTTACTTTTGTACTCCTGCACGGTTTCCGAGGCTGTCTGTAAACTTACCACAGTTCATAAGGGCTAAAAAATCAAACTAGGGGTTGATTTACAGCGGGCAAATCGACCGGCCGGCCATCAAACCCGCTACAGCAAAGGATTTTAAAAAAGGATACATACGATGCCTAACCGCTCAACTGATAACTTGTTTCAACTGATTAAGTCGCTCAAAAAAGCGGAGAAGCGGAACTTTAAGCTGTATATCACCCGTAATTCGGCCAACGACGATTTGAAAATTGTACACTTATTTGATGCGCTGGACAAAATGGCCCATTATGATGAAGCGGTATTGTTGGCCAAACAAAAGGACATCAAAAAGCAACAACTCTCCAACCTCAAGGCACATTTGTACAAGGAAATCCTTTCCAGTCTACGCCTGATCAAAGACGACCATATTGATATGCAATTGCATGAGCAGATGGACCATGCCCGGATTTTGTACAACAAGGGGCTGTACCTGCAGAGTCTGAAAGTGTTGGACAAGATGAAGGAGATGGCTAGGGCCTACCACCAGCTTACCTATTTGCAGCAAGGCCTTTTTTTTGAGAAGAAGATTGAAGCCTTGTTCATCACCCGCAGCATACAAGATAGGGCCGAAGCATTGGCCACCGAAGCCGAAGCCGCCAGTCAGCAGTTGGCCATGGTGAACCGACTTTCCAGCATGGCGCTGCAGTTGTATGGTTGGTATATCCAGCACGGCCATGCCCGCAATCCCCAAGACATTGCCGCCGTGGATGGATTTTTGCAGCAGGGGCTGCCACCGGATGCCGATAAAGCTACCGGTTTTTATGAACGCCTGTACCTGTACCAATGCCGGGCCTGGCATGCTTTTATCCGTTTGGATTTTTTGCAGTATTACCGCAATACACAAAAATGGGTAAGCCTGTTTGACGCCGAGCCGGCCATGCGGGAAGCCGAAACGGGGCATTATATCAAGGGCATGCACAACCTAATGGGGGCGCATTTCAATTTGGGCAATCCTAAGGGGCTGGCGGCGGCCATTGCACAGTTTGAAGCCTTTGCCCAAACCCCGCTGGTGCAGCAGAACAACAACAATAGCATCCAAGTATTTATTTACCTGCACACCGCCAAAATCAACCTACACTTTTTAAAAGGCAGTTTTGATGAAGGGCTGCAACTGGTGCCCACCATCGAAGCCGGGTTGGAGGAGCATGAGCTGTACCTCGACCGCCACCGGATATTGATTTTTTATTACAAGATTGCCTGCCTGTACTTTGGCAGCGGCGATAGTGAAACCGCCATTGATTACCTCAACAAAATCATCCAGCAAAAAAGTAACCTCCGCACCGACCTGCAATGTTATGCCCGCCTGCTCCACCTCATTGCCCATTACGAACTTGGTAATTTTGAGCTGCTGGAATACCTCACCAAATCGGTGTACCGCTTTATGCTGGGCATGCAAAGTCTGAGCAGGGTGGAAGAAGAAATTTTCCAGTTCCTCCGCACGGCCCTCAAAACCAAGCCCGGCAAGCTGCAGCCACTGTTTACCGAACTGCTGGCCCGCATCAAGCCCTACCAGCACAACCGCTATGAAACCCGTGCCTTTGTCTATTTGGATATTGTGTCTTGGCTGGAGAGCAAGATATTGGGTGTGCCGGTGCAGGAAGTTATTCGAAGCCGCAATCAACAGCGCTAGAATTTTTAGCCCGTAAGTGCAAACTTACTATGGAGAAAAACTGATACAGCGAAGCCTTATTATTTACCCTGCATGAAAAACTGAACAAAGCGCTCCCACTCTTGCCAATTTTTTTCCATGGCCCGTAAATACTTGTTCAATGTATTACTACTTACTTTTTCCTTCTTTTCAATTGCCGCTAATCGCTGTTGGCTTATTTTCATTTCTTTGGCTATACCTTGTTGACTGTAACCGTTTAGCAAGCGGTATTTTTTAAGCATTCCTCCTTCCATATTTGTACAGATTTTATTCAATGCAAAATAAATATTTTGTTTTGTTGTGCCAACAAAGTATTTCTTAAAAAAATGTTAAAACTTGTCTTCGCTTGTATATTACAACCCCCTCTATGATTTTTATTTGCGCCAAACATTGCAACTTAGCATTATGGTAGTAATGCTATTGGCGAAATGTTGATTATGTAAGGTTCCGTAACGTGCGTCCTTAGTAAAAAAAATTAAAACAAAAAAAACGAAAAGCTAATTTTTTTAGTATTTTTGCTCCTTGAGATAAAATGAATGAATAATAGAATGGAGTAAAAACGCAGATAGAAAGACCTACACGATTACCATGAGAAATTTTTGAAGGTGTTAGATTTTGTGCCCCTTCTGTTACCTGGGTACTGTTGATTATTCAATATTAAATGCAAGTGCTTACAGAGTAAGTTCTTTAATCCTTTATGTAAACAAAATATAAAATTATGATTATAAACTCTAAAAAAACCATTGCTTAAAGCTTGGCTGACAAAGGCTTGGGCAAGCAGTAGTTTGCACTCCCCGCAAACCAAAAGCAAGCACCTCACGGGTGGTTAGCTATTAATACTGTCTTATTATTTTATCCGATTTTACTGTATCCAATCTTTCGCGGCAGCCATATCATACCAGTTGAACAGGCCATAGTTATATAAAGTTGGTAATAGCAATTTCTAAACGGGAAGAGTAATCCATCCTTATTCTTCAAAATAAATAATAGATATAAAATCAAAGTGGTATACCGCTAATGGCAATGCTTTGCCCGGCTAAATGGCCTAGGTGCAACAAGTATGGCTATCTGATCAAATGACAACTAGATTTTTAATAATTAAAACAAAAAAAATGGAAAGAAACATTCAAACAGATTTATTCCGGTTTGTAACATTTCGAGGCCCGCAATTGTTATCGGAAGACGAAAAGGATAAAAACTTTGTCTTCCACCCTGAACTCAGTGAAAGCAATATCTACATGAGCATGTTAGCTGAACAGGAAGAAAACCCCGAGGGGCCATTACCAAGTCAAACCGCTTTTTTTACCAACAAGGGGCAGTTAAAGGATATCAATGCTAACCTTTATGCCTTTGCACTATGGCTGGGCAAAAATAGGGGCAGCCAATTTTTGGTAAGCCAATTACAAGAACAAGTGGCTAGTGTAACTCCCCTCGTAGAGGGTGATTTATTGCAGGTATGGGAAAACCTGTTCAATGAAACAGTGAATCAAAAAAACACGGGTTTGCGGGAAGCTTTGGTGCAAGTACTGGTTGCCAATCATTTTTTACAACTGTTCAAGAACTTTGTGGACAGCTTGCCTGAACCAGGCCCCCAAACGTATTCAGATTTCGCCATTACCGCCAACGCCAAAGTGGTAATACCAAAGGTAGTGGCTGGTAGTCGTGCGCAAAGCCCTTCGGCGCAGAGCCGATATGTGGATGACAGGCAGGCAGACGAAATGGCTAAAGCCGGTCAGCAACAAACGTTGATGCAGCGGTATGAAGCAGCAATAACCGGATTACGGACATTAAACAATGTTTGGTTATCAGAAACGGCCCTTACTTATCGACAAGCATTGAACACCTATCAAGAAAATGTGCGCACCACCTTTAAAGAAACAACGAAGGATGTTGATCCAATAACAGGAAAAGTGACCTATCCTGATTTGGAGTTATCCCTTTTTGAGTTTACACCAACAAACCCTCTTACAGAAAATTATTTGGAGCAGCATTTAAGTAGTGATGCGATGGAAATAATTGGTAGCCTTAATTTAGGAAACTACACCAGCCTAGCTGAGGTGATTACAGCCGTAGAAACAGGAATGCAACAAGCAGGCAATTTTTTTTCCAATAATCCTACCCCAATACAAAATGTAGTAGTCTATCGGGGCAATACGGTTGAAACCAATATCACCCAGAACACACCATACGAGCCTTTGAACACATTGTATGGTTTTAATGCCTGTTCGACAGTGACTCAACCTGCTGGCCAACCACAATTCTGGAGTTTCACCCTAGAACTCAACGCAGGCTTTGCGCTTCCCTTGATAACCGCAGCTAGCTATACGGCTACTTATAATGGTACAGTAAGTCCTGTAAACAATACATTTGTAGCCATCGACAGTAACGGTTTAATTGTAAAGATAGGTCTGTTCAATACCGCTTTAATTGTACAACCCAATGCTAAATCGGTAAGGCTGCAAGGTACACTTACCCTAGCTAACGGTATTGTGCTGTCATTTGACACAACTGTGATGTACAACAGCTGTGCACCCGGCATTGCCTTGCCCGCTTCGGTCCAAAATGGCGATGTGGAACCAGGTACTCTTATTGGTATTCACCAAGTGGGCATTGCCGATTATCGCAAAGTGGTGCAGGAAGTATGCTGTTATGTACCCGGTGAAGTAAGTCATATTGAAAATGTGCTTAAGGGCGAATACAAAGAGAGGGCAACGCGAAGGCTACGCCGTAGTGAAAACACACTGGAAACATCGGCAGAAAGGGAAACCGAAAACCTTACTGATACCACCAGTACCGAGCGGAATGAAATGCACAATGAGGTAAGCCAAGTACTTTCCAAAGATCAGTCGGTTACTGCTAATGCGTCTGTAAGTGGCAACATCGGCAAGACCATTAACTTCAATGTGGCCGCAGGCTATGCCTCCAATAGCTCACAGTCCGACTCAGCCAGTCAAGCAGTAAGTTATGCCAAGGATGTAACGGCCCGAGCCATGGACAGGGTAGTGCAGAAAATTACAGAACGCCGCACCCTTAAAATGATTGATGAATTTGAAGAAAGCAACAAGCATGGCTTCGATAACCGGGGTGAGGGAGCCGAAAACATCAGCGGGGTGTATCGTTGGATTGACAAAGTGTATAAAAACCAAGTGGTAAACTATGGTCGCCGATTGATGTATGAAATAATGGTACCTGAGCCTGCCCGTTTTTTAACCAAAGCTACACCCGTTGCCAATGGCACCATGCAAGTTTTGCAAAAGCCTATTGATCCCCGTACCATAGTGAATGATGCCAGTGGGCTTAATGTGGGCAACTACCAAAGCATAGCTGCCAAGTACAATGCAGCAGTAACCCCTTGTCCGCACAGCACTTTGGAAATTTCCAAAGCCTTTAAACTGGATGGCACCGGTGGCACAAGTGCTTTAGCTGTGGATGTTGACTTGCCTGATGGTTATATGGCAACCCACGCTTATGGCTCGTATGCTTTTATGTTTCATCCAGATAATCAAGAGTGCCCTGGCTACACGGTTAATATCGGGCAATACCAAGAGTCTGCCACTGGCATTTATGGAGCCAATATCAAAATGATCGCTTCATCAATCGGAAACATCGAAAAAAAGGTGGCCATTGGTTTAAACTGTAGCGATATAGGTGCCTTCAGCGCCTCTATTGTATTGATGTGCCAACTTACCGATGCGGGCAAAAGGCAATGGCAAGACGAAACCTTCGCTGCCATATTGGAAGCCTATGAGAAGAAAATGGAGGCCTACGAAAGGGCTTTGGCTGATGCCGTTGCTAAAACCGCTGCTGCCGATGCGCCTACTAATGGCACCCAATACAATCCACTGCAAAGCCGCAGTATAGAAATGGCGGAGCTAAAGAAAAACTGTCTGCAATTGATGCTAGAACCTTACGGCAACCCCTTGGGCGTAAAAACCATCAAGCCCAATGGCCATATAAACATCAATAGTACTTTGTCGGTCCACAGCAACAAAGTACGCTTCTTTGAAGCAGCTTTTGAGTGGGAAGTAATGAGCTATATTTTTTACCCCTATTTCTGGGCCGATGAAGCGGAATGGCAAAACAAGTTCAATCAGGCAGATGGCGATCCACTGTTCAAAGCTTTCCTTCAATCGGGCATGGGCAAAGTGCTACTATCGGTACGGCCAGGCTTTGAAGAAGCAGTACTCTACTACTTAGCCACAGGTAATATTGGAGATGGCAAAGGCCTTGCACTGGACGATGAACTATACCTGTCCATTTTGGCTGAGCAATTGCCCATCGAAGGCATACCCGAAGGTGAGCCTTGGGAAACCAGGCTGCCAACATCGCTTACGGTATTGCAAAAGGACAATATTGCGGTAAACGAAACCGGCCTGCCTTGTGCTTGTGATGATGACAACAGCAACAACCCCATCAGCAGCAATATGGGTGGCCTAAAAGGCAAAGTGTAACCATTATTTAATCACCACCTCCCGCAACAGTTTGTTACGGGAGGTGTTTTAAAACATTTTTTATGCCGGAATATATAAACGGGGTGCCGTTGCTATGGGATGAGGCGGCTGATGGGGGGTTGTTGGGGCAGGTGCTGGGCGATGGCACGGGCAGCCAGCAGTTACTTGGGCTGTTGGCGGGCGGCACGGGGGGCAGCCCTTTGCTGGAGCAGGAGTGGAGTACTTATTGGAGCCATGAACTGGCCGAAAAATTTTTTGGGGGCAACAAAAAAACAAAAGATGGCGACCCAGTAGAAATAACAGATGAAACGGACATTTTCAATTCCTTGGAAATAACCAAACAATCCGTTTTTTATACTGACAATGATAGAAACAACGATTACGACGAACTAGTTGACACGTACCTTTTTGATATAAAAGTGTTTGTGTCGCAAGATGGGGCAAAATTGCTACGTGCATGGAAAGGCGCACAGCCAAAGCCCGACGAGCTACTGGTTTTTTTGGAAAATAATGAAGGCGATCTGGCGAGTACTGGACAAATGCTGGTAAAAGCTGGGGGCAATGTGCAGCCGCAGATAAAACAGTATGCCAATAATAAAAATCTCTACAAATGGCTCAACAATATAGCTACTATAAAACGGGCTGACTTAATAGATTTATTGAAAAGTGCTGGCAACAAAAATTTTTTTATGCGTATGCTGGGCAATATTGTGGACACTGCGGCAAAAATTCTTGTATTGCCCATTAAAGCGCTAGCAGAGGCATTTATGTGGGTGGGCAAGCAGATTGAAAAAATAAAAATAAGCGATGAAACCTGGCAAAAAGACCATACTGGCGATATAAAAAAATGGCTGGCAGAACAGGAAGGAGAAGCGTACAAAAAATTTGAGGACTTTTTTAAGGATATGCCAACTGATGGTCGGCCGGCACAAAAAAACTTTGAAGCAAAAATGCCGGGCATAAAGCAGCAAATAGGTGATGCGTTTAGAACAATAAAAGCACTCGTGGACGAAGGCATGGTAATTGCCGTCGACGTTTTATTTGCCCTTATTTGTGGTGTCATCAATGCGATTATTGATATGATTGCAGGCATCTTTATATTGATTGGCATGCTGCTTGACCTTGTGGTGTACACCTTAAAATCGGAGGCCGAAGTGATATCCAATATGCGCTATTATAATGCACTTGTGATGGAGTACATGGATAATTATATACAGGCTCAAAAACAAGTGGATTGGGGCAAACTGGTGGAAAACGCCATGATGCAATACACAATCTTTAAATATATAACACTACCTACTTTATTGCTCAACACTTCCATTAACCCCCGTGAAATTGGGTATTATGTAGGTTACATAGGAATTAACATTGTTATTTGCTTTATACCGATAGTTGATCTGGTGCAGCTTGGCAAAATAAAGCAATTGGCCGAACCGCTGCGCAAGTTATTTGAAATAATATTTGGATTGGTAAACAAAGCGGGACGTGCTATTAGCAAAACCGCAGGGGGGCTTTTGCGCCTATTTGAAGGATTTGTAGAAATGTTGCGTAAAGGTACCGAAGAAGTGGTTAATTTTGTGAAGCGGGTATTTGATGCGGTGAAAGCTTGGCTGGAGGAGTTGTTGGGGTTGAGGAAAGAATCAGCACTGATTAGCGAAAAAAAATCAGTTGAGTTTAAGGAGTTCATGAAAAAATGGAAAGGCAAAAGTATCAAGGAGCTTAGTCACGCCGAAATTATTAGTAATTTAAGAGGATTTACCGAGCAGGCAAATAAAGTTGCAAAGTTACTGGAAGAAGGAAGCATGCATGTCAAAATTTTGGATGAAAAAACATTTAGAAGCGTGTATTTAAAAAAAGGGGGCAGTTTAAGTGACTATAAAAAATATCGTGTTGAGGCTTTTTCTGTTGGTGAGACGAATTATTTCCGAGATACAAAGCCAATTGATAAGTTTATGGGTGAACTTGTTCACGAAGGCACTCATACGATCGACTATTTATTTCAAGAAGAGCTGCTAAAGCAGGGACAGTCTTGGGGAGATGTGGATAGAGTTTTGGGTAATAGGCAGTCATTTGAAAAAAGAGCTTATTTCCATGAACGGGCTTTCCAAGAAGCAGCCGGAATCGAAAAGGACTTTGAAACCATTGAGAAAATGGTAGATCATATTAATTATGTTTATCCTAAAAATTAAATTATGAGACAGAAAACAAAAGAGATTTTTGACGAAATGATAAAATATCACAATAAAATTGATTTGCCAAATAAACATTTAAAAAAAGCTTTTCAGGAAATGGAAGCCCCTTGGTTCGCTTTAACAACAAAAGATATATTATATTGGCTTAAGGAAGTGGCACAGGGTTTAGTGAGTTTGGAAAAATTAGAATTTTATCTATTACGTAAAGATAAGTTTGCCAATTTATTTTTATTGTGCCCTTTTTTAAATGACATATTTCAATTAAAGGATGAGTACTTAATATGGGCAGACAACATAACTGATACCGAAAAAGTCGAGATAAAAGACTATGTTGACAAGAACATTAAGTTTGAAATGCGGGTAAGGATGAGAAAAAATTGAGTTGGTAATTTATGCTAAGTGATATTTCAAAGCTAACTATATTGTTGGCTTTTTTAACACACCAAGTTCTCCAACCACTTCAAATAAAAAAAATTACAATATTGAAAAAAAGAAGTTTATAAAGACGCAAAGGAGAATTGCAAGAAGATAGGTTTTTTATGAAATCTAATGCGGTACGATTGCTTAGAGAAGCTGCCCACTAGGGCAGCTTTTACCATTAGCGCCAATTGCGTAAAGGTACCGAAGAAGTGGTTAATTTTGTGAAGCGGATATTTGATGCGGTGAAAGCTTGGCTGGAGGAGTTGTTGGGGATTAAAACAAAGGTTGCGAAGGAAGATTTATTAAAAACTTGGGATGAATTTGCAGTTAGTGGAAGGGGTAGGCGTTTGGGTCAAAGATTATTGAAAAAGGATTTGAAAGTTATCGAAGAGTTTTTGAGTAAATTAGGATACCAATTAGAGTTGTTTCCTGCTAAAGGGGCTTATGAAATCGAGGGTTTTTTAAATGCAGCAGGTAAACCTAATATTTTCCCCGCTAAAGCGCAAGCAATGTTTACGTATACAACTAGAAAGGCAAAACTATGTTTACGGGAAGGTTGCACAATGTTTGAATTTTTCCATGAACTTATGCATGCTAGGCACGCAAGAAGTTTAGGGTTGGTAAAGTATTATAAATTAGGGGGCGCAGCACACTTGGCGAGTTAAGTAAAGAGCAGCACGTTTTCAATAAGATTTTGGAAAACAAAGATTTATTTACCAGAAAAGAAATCAAAAGGTCATTGGAATATGCCAATGAAGTCAGAAATAGCTTTGGCAAAGATCCAATTAGCCTTAAATTCGATATTGAGCAAATCCCTTTGGTGAGAAAAGAAATCGATATAAACAGTATTTTAAAAATTAAATGACATGATAACTAAAGAGAAGGCAAGAGAAATCGCAGAAAAATATCTCATCTTAAAAGAAAGGGAATACTCAAACCTGTGCCTTTCAGAACAAGTCGCATATTGGCCAAAAAAAGAGATTCTATTTGGCAAATATGAAGGGAGCAGGTTGGATGTATTTTCTGTTAATTATGGCACCATTTGGGGGAATGAAGAAAGAAGTGAGTTTATTGTAATCAACGCTGAGACAGGTGATGTTTTATATTCAATGGACGCACATGGATGGGTTGAAGAAATGGAGGACGAGTAAAGCATTGTGGGGTATTAACACAGGAGCATGCTTGAGTAACATCCAGTGATTAATTTGAAGAGCTGCTGTAACAGGCAGCTTTTTTATATTCACCTCTGCTCCAGTAAGGCACCCCAGCAGCAGTTAGTTTTGTGAAGCGGATATTTGATGCGGTTAAGGCTTGGCATGCAGCTTGATACCACTTGAAGACTTGGCAATATTATTGGCTAGGATACTTTCGGGGCCGTTGAAGAAAAAATTGAATAATTATGAAATCAAGTTTTTTCAAAGAGAGGGAATTTACTATGCCAGATATAATGGCGAAGTTATCTTTGAAGGCGATAAAGCTGCTGCAAGCAAGTTTTTAGATGAAATAGAGGCAAAAGAAGGGGATGATATAAAGAAGATATTGGATGATTTACTTAGTAAAAGGAAGCGAAAAGTAAGGGCTTATACTCAAGCGGATGTTAAGATAATTGAACAAATCAGGAAAAAATATGGAGCAGGTAAAAAGAAGAATGCAGCTTTTGCAAAAGGTGAAATTGGAGGGGATAAAATTGATTTGGAATCAATTAGTGGTGGGGAATTGGCACCATGGAGTCAGAAAGGAAACTTTAATCCTCCAAAACCCAAAGAATACTCTTATAACAAAGGTCCTGAACCTTATAAAGAATAGCATACAGAGCAAAAGATAATAGAGTATTTAAGAAAAAAATACATTAAAACGCCACTAGTCAATGGAAATATTGAAATTGTTACAGATCTAGAGTTTTGCAAAAACTGCAATTGGATTATCAATCAATTTCAAAAGGTGTTTCCCAACATAAGTGTTACAAAAGTTTTTATTAAAACCAAATTATGATGTACTTAAATAAAATTATTGATAAATTTCAGCAAAGGCAAGTAAGATTAATGGGATGTAAAAGTGAAGAGATAGATAGCATCAAACAATTAGCCAAAAAAACCTTGCCCGTATGCTATTTAGAGTTTCTTCGTACTATGGGTAAGGGAATGAGTGAAGATATAGAAAAGTCAAATTATTACGAATACGGCTCATTTGTAGGTACCGCTGTATTTTTTGAAGATCTATTTGACAATAAAGAAGGGGCAATCGAGTTGCTTAACGAAGACGGTTCCAACCTAATCCTCACAGAAGATGATTTCGTATTTTATGATTCTCAAGGGATTTTATTTGCCTTTTTTAAACTTTCCGAAGGCGATAACCCTCCTGTTTATTTTTATAGAGAAGGAAGTGGACAGACCTCTTTTATAAAAACCGCCGATACGCTATCGAGTTTTTATGAAAGATATTTAGAGGGGGATGCTAACCTTTTCAAGGTATAAAATTTAGTGGCGTTTTATAATGGTATTTAAGGGGTTGCCTAAAAAGGTAATCCCTTTTTAGGCCAAAAAATATAGCTGCCAAGCTAAGAGCCGAAGACATATTTGCTATGTTCCAAAAGGCACCCCAGCAGCAGTAAGTTTTGTGAAGCGGATATTTATCGCCTTGAAAACTGGGCCGGAGGAGTTGCTGGAACTGAATGTTACCTGCAATTGGACGAAATCGGTATAAAAACAGGTACATTTCGCTGATATATGTACCCGCTGATGCATAAAACCCTTGTCTGATCGGTTGGTCCTATTACCATTATTATCGGCAGTAGGGATACTCTGTAGTTATAGCCATTTTGAATTCCAGTTAAACCTGTTACTTTGCACCACAGCCCCACGCAATTACAACATGGAAATATCATTACAAAATTATACCACAACCCTCGCCAAAACCTTCTTGGCCAAAGCCGCCAAGCTCGTTGTAAGGGAATGCGACGAAACGGAAAAGGGCCATTTTGTGGCTTATGTAGATGAGGGGGACGAAAGCTATGATGTATCGCTCACCCTTTCGGCCAAGGGATTGGTAACCGGGCAAAGCTGCGACTGCAAAAAGGGCCAAACCTTCTGCCTGCACAAAGGGGCCCTGCTGTTGCATCTGGCAGAAAAAGGAAAAACACCCGTTGCCAAAAAATCTAAAGCTACGCCCAAAAGCAAACTGCCGCCCAGCGTTCAATTGCTGGCCGAAGTAGAGGAGCTGCCCCTCAAAGCCTGGGTACAAGAAGTACTGTTGCGCAACAAAGACCTGGAAATGGCTTTTGTGCATCACTTTACCGCCCAACAGCGGCAATACACTCCGAAGGAAGTGGAACAAATTACCAAAGATGCCATCAAGGCCGTGGTAAAAAACAAAAGGACGGTGGACACTTCCGAGCTGAAACGCATTGTGGAACTGTGGACAGATGTGCATGCCGTAATTGTAAAGCAATACCTGGAAGGGGTAGCCGATGAAAACAATTTCGCCAACTTGCAAACCCTGATAGACTGTTGCTTGGCATTTGACAAACGCACCAATAACAACAGCAACAAAATCAGCCGTTATATTGAAGATACCCTGCGCCAATGCCTAGAGCCGGTAAACATCTTGCAAACCGATACGGTATGGGAAAAAGCTACGGGCCTATTCATTAACCACTTGGTGGAAAACGGTTTTATGGTGCGCACCCATTACCTTTTATACTTACAAAATCTTTGTGCCATCAGCAGCCTTGAACGCATCGGCTCTATCGCAGCACGTATCGTAAGCGCTTACAAGCAACGCAGGCCAAATGCCATCTATAACGAAAACACTTATACCAAAATGCTGTTTGAGCTGGTGCAACAGCACAAATTATTGGCAGCGTATTATCCCATCTTTGCCCCCATCCATTTTGAAAACACCTACAACGAAGCGCTTATAAAAGCACTCATCGAAATAGAGCAGTTTGCCTTGGCCGAACAGTACAGCCGCCAACAAATAACCGGCAACTCCCGTAACGAATACAATATTGCTTACCTACAATTATTAAAAACCATTTATACCCAGCAACATAAGCAAAAGGAACTGATACAGACGTTGAATGAACTGCTGCCGCTCACATTCAACTTCGACGATTACTTGTACATCGACACCCATCTGGCCGAATCCGAGGAGAAATCCGATTGGCGTACGAAATTGCAAAGCAAAGCCAAAACCATCATGGGCAGGGGCAACCGCAATGCTGCCATATTTTGCATGCAACTGTACGACCACCTCAACAAGCCCTTAAAAATGATTGAGTGCCTAGTGAATGATCCCGTATCGTACCAACTGATACTCCAGCATTTTGATAAAATGGCCAAGGCCAATACTGCCCTGTTGTTGGAGTCGATCATACTCAAGAGCGGACGGCATGGCTGGTCTTCCTATCATTACGAAAATGATGATGCTTATTTTCCAGCGCTGTTGGCCAAGTTGGAAGAATACATTCCACGGGCACAATTGCTGACAAGGATTGTAAAAGAAAAGGGCAACAAGTACGCTTACCATGGTTACAATAGCTTTTGGAGTTATGTAGTACAACAGTTGCAGCCAAGCAATCAATAACCCCGTTGCACCATTCAACATTCGTCACTCCCCATTCGTCATTTGTCGCAGAGTGCCACCGGGCCAACGGCACCACATCATTCATCATTCATCACTCGTCACTCGTATTTCGTCACCCCCAATTTCCTACCTTTACAACCAAATCAGTTTTATGGCAGAAGCATACGTAACATCGGAAACCCATCAGGGCATTACCACCATCGAGTTCTTCCATCCGCAAAGCAATAGCCTGCCCGGTAAAATATTGGAGGCGCTGGCACAGGAAATCCATTTTGCAGGCACCCACAACGAAACCAAAGTGATTGTGCTGCGCAGCGCCGGCGAAAAAGCCTTCTGCGCTGGGGCCAGTTTTGATGAACTGGTGGCCATCCAAACCGAAGCAGAAGGATTAAAGTTTTTCAGCGGTTTTGCCCATGTGATCAATGCCATGCGCAAATGCCCCAAGTTCATCATCGGCCGCATACAGGGCAAATGCGTGGGCGGCGGCGTGGGCCTGGCAGCAGCGGTTGACTATGCCATTGCCATGGAAACATCCGAAGTAAAACTGAGCGAACTGGCCGTGGGCATCGGCCCCTTTGTGGTAGGCCCCGCCGTGGAGCGCAAAATCGGCACATCGGCCTTTACCCAACTGTCTATTGATGCCACCCTTTGGCGCAACAGCGACTGGGCCAAGCGCAAGGGCCTTTTTGCCGAAACCCATGCCACCGTAGAGGGCCTTGATGAATCGGTAAGCCGTTTGGCCAACACCTTGGCCCATAGCAGCCCCGAAGCCATGGCCGAAATGAAAAAAGCATTTTGGCAGGGCACCGATCATTGGGACGAACTGCTGAAGCAAAGGGCGGCCATCAGCGGCCGATTGGTGCTGAGCGATTTTACCCGAAACGCCATCGAAAAATTCAAGGCAAAAAAATAGATGGAATCATTTACCAGTGAAAGCCTGCGGCCGCTTTGCGATCAACTGGCCAAGAAAGATGCGCAGCTCAAAGCCATCATTACGCAGTTCGGCTACCCGCCTTTTTGGAGTAGGCCTGCCAGCTTTGCCTCACTGATACTTTTTATCTTGGAGCAACAGGTATCGCTGGCATCGGCCAAAGCGGCGTTTGATAAATTGCAAGCGACCATTGGCACCGTTACCCCGCAAAAAATAGTACAGCTCAGCGATGCCGAATTGAAGGCCTGTTATTTCAGCCGACAAAAAACGGTGTATGCCCGTTGCTTGGCAGAAGCCATCATCACCAAACAGGTCAATTTAAAAAAACTGGCCACCGCTTCCAACGAGGAGGTACGCAGCACCCTTATCCAAGTAAAGGGGATTGGCAATTGGACGGTGGATGTGTATTTGATGATGGTATTGCAACGCTGTGATCTATTTCCCAGCGGCGATATTGCCCTCATCAACAGTGCCAAAGATGTATTGCAACTGCCCCCGCAAACCACCAAGGAAGCCGTACTGGCCATTGCGCAAAAATGGGCGCCCTACCGCACCATTGCTGCCTACTTGCTCTGGCATGCTTATCTCTGCAAAAGAAAAAAGTAATCTTCTCTATCGGTTAATGGAAATATAGCTGATAGCAATTTTTTATTATCATGCATAGATAACCAATACATCAATTTTACCAAGCCTCACTTAAAATAACTAGCACCTACGGTACCATTTAGCATGAGTAACCAATTCGTGGTATTGTGCAGTCCATATTTATTCCCCAACTTGCACCCTGAAACGGCCAGTTTCCCAAACGCCTTACTTCTTTACCAGCATAATGCTGTGGCCTAGGCCGCAAGCGGTTTCTTATTTATATACATAACAAATACAAAATGAAAAGAATGCTTTTGTCCAAATCTTTATTGGCATGTACTTGCCTGTTGCTCAGTAGTAGCATCATGGCGCAAGTGGTTGAAGTAAAAAAATACAATCACTATGTAGGCAAGGCCCGGTTAAAGGGCAGCCATATAGAACTGTTGAAAGGTCTATATCCCGCCATGGTATTTGATGTGGAGATCTTATCTGGTGGCGCCTATTACCTAAAAACGATTGCCAATTTTGAATCTGGCCGCGACATTAACGTATTAGTGGATGGACAAAGCGTTGGGCAATTGACTGCAACGGGCAAGGGCTTTCAACTGGGTATGGGTAGTTTTTTAACCGGTAAACAAGTAAGTCTTACAAGGGGCACGCACCAAATCAGTTTTGTTAGCAAAACCCAAATGGCCCCCATCATCAGCGAAATCAGCCTTTCCGACAATGAAGTGCAGCCCGACATCGAAGGGCGCTGGGCCATTGCCAACCGGCAATTGCAAGCGGCAGCCTATCAAACCCCAGCAGCCCCTGTAAACAAAAGCAATGCAACCGGGGCCCGTTTATTGCCCAATCCTTCCGGCAGTTACAACCACGATATCGAGGAAAGTTTTAGCTATACCACTTTGCAGTGGATTTACCTTACTGCTGGCACCACCGAGGTTTTCGCTACCGGTGGCTCTACAGCCGATCCCGTACTGATGCTGTTCGATCCCAATAGTATCGATACCCGTTCATGGTCCAACGACGACTTTAGCGGTATGGAATCCTACCTGCAAGTTGCCATACCCGCTACGGCATGGTATATTTTGGTGGCACGCACTTACGGTACCGCTACCGGCGTTACCAACCTTTACCGCAACGGCATCGTTACCCATAGCGCCACGCCCATTGGCGGTAGGCGGATCAATGTAGGTACAACCGGTGCTACTACCCTTAATTATTTTACCAGCCACTTAACCCCTACCTCGGGCAGCACACCCGATACCCGCATATTTGCCATGACCAGTAATGCAAGCCCAGCCGTGGCTTACAATGACGATTATGCTACCTCGGGCGATTGGAACTGGGGGCTTGCTTCCCGCATTAAAAAAACCTTCTCTACTACGCCCGCTACTGCTTTTGTATGTGCCTACAGCCTTACCGCCAATGGCACCTGCGATATCTATGCTGGCGCTGCAAACAGTACAGTATGGTCTTCTTTTGCCAATTTAAAAACAGACGATGCCATCCGCTCTGGCGATGCTACGGGCACTTATTACAACTGTATCAGTTGGTCGGGCGGCGTAACCGCAGTCTGGAGCTGGCCATTGAGCAATACCAGTGTATATTATAACGCCAACCCCACCACCGCTTTTGATAATTTTTATGCCAACACGCCTGTAAAGCGTTACAGTGGTGCTTGGAATTATACCCGCACTGGGGCCACCGTAACCAATGCCGTAGTGGACCTCTGGGCCTACAGTGGTGTTTACACACACGGTTCGGTGAAAAAACCCGGCAACAACAACCCCCATGGCTACGATTGGGAAAGCAAGCCCGGCGGTTTGGACAGGACCTTCCACCCCCGCAATGCGCTTAATGGTGCCGCACCGGCCTATTATGGCAGCGTAGTGGCCTATTATATCCACACAGGAAGCTATGCGCCCCGCCTGAGCGGTACCGGTGGTATCCCTACCGATATGGATGCCATCAAAGCGGGTATGGACGTGGCCGATAAAGCTGCCCTTAGCCCTGCTGCACAAGAAAAATTGAATGCCATGGAGCAACGGGTAGCTGCGGGCATTAGCCAAACATTCGACAAATTGTACAGTGCTTGGCAGGCAAGCTGGCAGGAAAATGTAGTGCAGAGCAATCCCACCCGCTATTGCGAAAATGAGCAGTACAAGGCGTTGCTGGCATACTGCCAAGCCAACCGCTCTACCGTATTGCCCCTGTTTTTTAAGCAATACCTGCAAGGCAGTGCTATCTGCGACCCTTTGTTGTGCGATTTGACACTGGAGAAATATGGACACTTGTTGGAAGAAGTTAAAAAAGAGTATTTGGCCAATCCTTACGATAAGCAAGGCCGTTATATCATCAACAACCAATATTGCAATGGTATCCGGTATATAGAAAAAATACTGGCTCAAATGCAGCCCGTTGAAAACAACTTGGTTGCGGGGCCCGTGGATGGGTTTGAGGTAAAGCTTTCGCCCAATCCGGTAAAGGACCAACTACAGGTACAGTTGCAATTAAGCGATAGGGCTACCGTGGCCGTACAGGTAATCAACACACAAACCGGTGCCACCCTTATGTTGCAAAAGGAAACCGTCCTTTTGGCCGGCAGCCACCGCATCAACGGTCATATTGCCAGCCTGAGGGCCGTACCCGGCACTTTGCTTACGGTGCAGGTAACCGTTAACGGCATTACCAGCGCCTATAAGTTGCAGGTGGGTAGTTAATATTAAAACCATGTCATAGGCAGGCCGTGCAACCACTGTTGTACGGCCTTTTTTGTGTGCTGCCCGAACAAAAAGCCGCATTTGGTAAGGATTTGCTATATTTGGCCGTTGAAAAAACTTGTTCCCATATTTCTCTTGATCGTTATCTGCGCCAGTCACCTCAATATATTGGATGCAGTAGGGCGGTTTAGTGCCAAATGTAAGGCCGAGCACTTCCAAAAGGGCAAAGAATCGCCCATGGATGAAGAATCCGGCAAGGAAGCCAAAGAAAAAATGGGCGAAGATGAGAAACTGTTTACAAAAGTTAGCCCTATAACCACGGTACAATTCAAACTGTCCAACCGTGACAAATATATATGTGTATGCACCATGCTGCATAAGCACCCCTATCAAGAAGCCGATTTACAACCTCCCAAGGCAGCCTAACCATCGCTTCCACCTCATCGGTTGCCCATATCCATTATATATGATGATGCAGTGATTGCACCATTGGAGTGTACAGCAATCACTGGGGCTATACTAGGTAAAGCAACAATCAGATAAAATTTTATAATTCCATTTTATAAGGGCTAGCCCTTATACCTTTTAGTAAAAAACCAACAACATGAGCTTCAGTACCAAATATCTTAAAACCGATTTGTTGTCGGGCATGGTAGTTTTTTTAGTGGCCCTGCCCTTATGCTTGGGCATAGCCGTAGCCAGTGGTGCCCCTCCTTTTGCCGGAATCATTACCGGTGTAATTGGCGGCATCGTAGTAGGGTTTTTGAGCAGTTCGCATGTAAGTGTGTCGGGGCCCGCTGCAGGCTTGATTGCCATTATCTTGGCAGCCATTACAAAAATGGGGTATGAACCCTTTTTATTGGCCGTGGTATTGGCAGGGGTTTTTCAACTGGTGCTGGGTTTTGCCAAAGCAGGCTCCATTTCCAGCTACTTTCCATCGGGGGTAATTGAAGGGATGCTTACTGCCATTGGTATCATCATCATCAAAAAAGAATTGCCGCATGCCATTGGTTACGATAAGGAGAATGAAGGCGACTTTTATTCTTACGAGCTAACCGACAGTGCCGACTCTGGTGGCTTCTTCAACGAAATCATCCACTCCTTCAATTTTGCGCACAACGGTATCATATTGGTTACATTGGTGTCGTTGGCTATTTTGATTGCCTTTGTCAAAATACCGGCACTTAAAAAAATCAAAGCTATTCCCGGTGCATTGGTGGTGGTAGTGGTAGGCACATTAATCAACGAAGCGTATAAGCTATGGGCCCCCACCTGGGTTATCACCAGCGAACACTTGGTAAATTTGCCAACCGCTTCTAGCATCGGTGAATTTTTTGGCCAGTTCCGCTTCCCCGATTTTTCGGGCTTTGCCAATCCACAGGTTTGGATAACGGGGCTTACCATTGCCGCAGTGGCCAGTATTGAAACCTTGCTTTGTTTGGAAGCGGGTGATAAAATGGATCCGCAAAAAAGATACTCAAGTGCCAATACGGAACTGAAAGCCCAGGGCTTCGGTAATATTGCGGCCGGTTTAATCGGCGGCTTGCCCATGACATCGGTGATAGTGCGCACATCGGCCAACGTAAACGCAGGGGCCAGAAGTAAATTGTCGGCCATTATACATGGTGTGTTATTATTGCTTACAGCTATTTTAATACCCAGCCTGCTCAACAAAATCCCCATGGCCTGCTTGGCGGCCATCCTGATTATGATCGGTTTTAAATTGGCCAGCCCTAAGGTGTTCAAGCACATGTGGGAGTCGGGCAAATTCCAATTCATCCCTTTTATTGTTACGGTAATAGCTGTGGTAGCGCTCGACCTGTTAAAAGGTGTGGGCATTGGCTTAGTGGTGAGCATTTTCTTCATCCTCAGGGGCAATATGAAACTGGCTTACTTCTTTAAAAAAGAGCAGCACCACGAGGGCGAAACCATACATATGGATTTGGCGCAGGAAGTGTCTTTTTTGAACAAAGCGGCCATCAAACAAACCTTGGCCGATTTGCCCCCCAACAGCACCTTGATTATTGATGCTGCCAATACCGTGTACATTGATTATGATGTATTGGAACTACTAAGGGACTTTATGAATTTTGGCTCGCAAGACAAAAACATAAAAGTTGAGCTAAGGAATTTTAAACCGGCTTATAAAATGGAAGACTTCTCGCATGTACATTCCGAAAAGGACTAGCTACAACAAACAAGTACAATCAGCTAGTAGGGCAGGTACCATGATGAGAAGGTAGGAACAGTAAAAAAGTAATTTTAAAAACTTAAAAAATTCCCAACGGGACAAAAATATGAAGGTTCATACAAAAGAAACGCAAGCAAGTATTACGCCTAGAAAGGCATTGGAAATATTGAAAGAAGGCAATGATCGCTTTATGAATAATTTGATGGCGAATAGGGATTTGCTGTCGCAGGTAAATGATACCCGCACTGGACAGTGGCCTTTTGCTATCATACTCAGTTGCATTGATAGCCGCACTTCGTCTGAATTAATTTTTGACCAAGGGCTGGGCGATGTTTTCTCTGTACGCATTGCCGGCAATATTGTAAATACGGATATTTTGGGCAGCATGGAATTTGCCTGCAAAGTAGCTGGGTCTAGGCTGATAGTAGTTTTGGGCCACACCGCCTGTGGTGCGGTAAAAGGCGCCTGCGACCATGTGGAAATGGGCAACCTGACCGAACTGCTGGCCAAATTGCAGCCTGCTGTATATCAGGAAAAAGAAACCCAGCATAACAGAAATTCTTCCAACACCGATTTTGTGGAAAATGTGGCTACCATCAATGTAAAGCGCAATGTTAAGAATATCATTGAGCGCAGTTTTATATTGGAGCAAATGGTGGAGGAAGGGCAAATAGGTGTAGTGGGCGCCATGTACAATATTGCTACGGGCAAAGTGGAATTTTATGATGATGTGGAGTACATTAAGGATGATGTAAATCCCGACTTCAGCGTGGCAGATTTACGGCACTGATCAACAACATAATTGAACTATATGCAAACAGCGGGTTTTGATGAGGGGCATATCATCCACGAACTAAAGCATTACTTGCCCTCGCAGCAGGCGTTGAAGGATTTTATCCATCACAACACGTTGCATGCTTTTCAAAACATGAAATTTTACGACGCCATTTTTAAAGCGTCTAAAATATTCGGCTTTCAGGTGCATCTGCAATTGCCCGAATACAGGGAATTGTACAAAACCGGAAGGATCAGGCAGGATGTGCTGAACCAGGTAATTGCCAACAAAAAAAATGGTGATGCCGCTTGGATGGACAAGCTGTTGCATAAAGCCTACGATACCGAGAACCGGCCACGTATTGGTTTATTGCGCCAACATTGGAAGCAACAATACCGGATTGATCTGGACAACAAAGTACACCCTTTGCTTTTCCGCATACTCTGTGCTTTTTTGGATCAAGGCATTGCCGTGGAGGGTTTTCCGGTGGTAAACAAAAGCTTTACCGCCAGCGTTCAAGAATTGGAGCGGAAAAGTTTTTCGAGTTTTTTCAAAACCCCAAAAATAAGGCAGCAGTTCTTATCGGGCAATTTTACCATCGAAGGTTTGTTGCAAACCATTGTGGGCAAAGCCGAATATTTTGAGCAATACCTTTTCGACCAGCAATTTGCACATCCCGGCTGGAGCGGCTTTGTATCGGCTTTGGAAGACAACCCACAAACCTTGTTGGATAGGAAGCAGATAAACCTGAAAGAGCTGATTGCATTTGAGCTGCTGCTGGAACTGGATGCCCTTTACCATACATTGGGCAATGCTTGGCACCCCTTGGCCACGCATGTAACGGAGCCGCCTGTCAACCTATTGGCAGATGTACCCAAAACCGAATTGGCAGAAGTGATTGAACTTTGGCAGGACGCTTTTGAATGGAGCTACTACGATTCGGTATTAAAGGGCATTCTACTCTCCAACGAAAAAAAAGCTACCCTGCCCGCCAAAGCGAAAGCCGCTTCCATGCAGGCCATTTTTTGCATTGATGAAAGGGAGGACTCTATTAGGCGGCATATAGAGGCGGTGGACAAGCAGGCAGAAACCTTTGGTGCGCCCGGGTTTTTTGGGGTAGAGTTTTACTTTTTACAACAGGGCAGTAAATTTTACGACAAACTTTGTCCGGCACCGGTTACGCCCAAGTATTTGATAAAGGAATACAATGCCCAAACTTCCCGCAAGGGCGAGTTGATTTATACCAAATATACCCATGGTTTCCTTTCGGGGTTTGTGCTGAGCATTGGTTTTGGTTTTTGGGCCTTCCTCAAAAAGATACAACTGTTGTTTCGTCCCAAGATGAGTCCGGCCATTTCCAATGCGTATGGGCATATGGACAATCTGTCGAGCCTTACTATCGAAAACAAGGGTACCGATGATATTGAAAACGGATTACAGATAGGCTATACCGTTGATGAGATGGCCGCAAGGGCCGAAGGTTTTTTAAGGGGCATTGGCTTGGTAAAAAACTTTGCCCCCCTTGTTTATTTTGTGGCGCATGGCAGCAGCAGTGCCAATAATCCGCACCATGGCGCACATGATTGCGGGGCTTGCAGCGGCAGGCCCGGCGCTACCAATGCAAGGGTGCAGTCCTTTATTTTAAACCATAAAAAGGTAAGGGAAATATTGGCCGCCAAAGGCATAGTGATACCGGATACTACCCAGTTTATTGGCAGTATGCACGACACGGCTGCGGATGTAATGGGTTATTACGACGAGCATATTTTAAGTGCTGCCAATGCAGAAGCGCACCGCATCAACCTGCAACACTTTGAAACGGCCCTCAACCTCAACGCCAAGGAACGCAGCAGGCGTTTTGCCTCCATCAATACCAAGCAGGAACTGGAGCAGGTGCGCAAAGCCATCCACAGCCGTTCGGTTTCTTTGTTTGAGCCAAGGCCAGAGCTGGGGCATGGCACCAATACCCTAGCCATCATCGGGCGCAGGCAAACCACCAAGGGTTTGTTTTTGGATAGAAGGGCTTTTTTGAACAGTTACGATTATACTACCGACCCCGATGGCACGGTGCTTTCGGCGGTAATGCGGCCCATTGGCTTGGTGTGCGGGGGCATCAATTTGGAATACTATTTTTCCAGGGTTGACAATATTAAAATGGGGGCTGGTACCAAACTACCGCACAATGTGATGGGCCTATTTGGTGTGGCCAACAGCAGCGATGGCGATTTGCGGCCCGGCCTGCCTTGGCAAATGATAGAAGTACATGACCCGGTACGGCTATTGGTAATAGTGGAGCATCAGCCTGCTATGGTACTAAAAGCCATCCAATCCAGCCCCGAAGTGTTTGAATGGTACCAAAACGAGTGGGTACACATCGTGGCACTACATCCAACTGAACAGCAGTTTTACTATTTTAAAAATGGGGCATTTGAAAAATATGAACCCATAACTGCCGCTTCGGAAATACAAACCATCCATAATATGGAGGAATTTATTGAAGGGGCCAGGGAAATGGAAACCAACCATATTGTACATGCCACCGAAGAAAACTTGCCCGTGTATCTGCTGGATGAATCATGATGGGGCAGGGTATGTTTTCGAGCTGCTTATGTGCTATAATTTGTAAGTAAATATAAATGAACCAACTACTCGTTTTATTCATTGCCATTCCCTTTTTGGCATTTTTGATCAGCCTATTTTGGCAAAACAAAAGCGAACGGGCCATTGGCAGGATTGTACGTGTTACCAAGGTAACCTATATCCTGTTGGCCGTATCCTTTGCCGTATGGTGGGCCATCAACGGGCTTGTACCGGTACGTTATCAGTTGGCCACCTTGTACCAAACCGATCATTTTGTATTTGCCTTTGAACTGTATTATGATGAGATAACCGCCATTTTTAGTATCGTAGGGGCATTCTTGTTTTTTTTGGTGGCCACTTTTAGCAAATACTATATGCACCGCGACGAAGGGTATAAGCGGTTTTTCAATACCATTTTACTGTTTGCCGCCGGATATAACTTTATTATCATGGCCGGTAATTTTGAAACCCTTTTTATCGGTTGGGAAATAAAGGGGGTTTGTTCATTCATCCTCATCGCCTTTTACCGCAACCGCTATCTGCCCGTTAAAAATGCCTTCAAAGCCATATCGTATTACCGTATCAGCGATGTGTCGTTGATGCTGGCCATGTGGCTGATGCACCACCTCACCCATCAAAACATTACTTTCGATAAGCTGGGCGAAGCCAAAACCATGGCGCTGCAACCGGGTTATACGGGCATGGCCATCGTTATCGTTTGCCTCATGATACTGCCCGCCGTGGTTAAATCCGCACAGTTTCCCTTTACGGCTTGGCTGCCCAGGGCCATGGAAGGACCCACCGCTTCCTCGGCCATTTTTTATGGTTCGCTCAGTGTGCATATCGGTGTGTTCCTCTTGCTCCGTACCCATCCTTTTTGGGAAGATATGCTGTGGGCTAAAATTGTCATCATTGTTATTGGAGCTATCACTGCCATCATGGCCACACTGATTGCCAGGGTGCAGCCAACGGTTAAAACACAGATTGCTTATTCATCTGCCGCACAAATTGGCCTCATGTTTATTGAAGTGGCCATCGGCTGGCATTGGCTGGTACTGGTGCATTTTGCCGGCAATGCGTTTTTAAGAACCTATCAGTTGTTGGTTTCCCCATCGGTATTGAACTATTTGGTACACCATCAATATTTCCATTATACCCATCCGGTTCAAAAAAACCTGTCACGCATCAAAGCCACACTTTACACCATCAACATCAAAGAGTGGAATTTGGATAGTGCCATGTTCCAATATGTGTGGAGCCCTTTTAAGTGGCTGGGCAAACAGTTGCAGTTTTTGCAATCCAACGCCCTTATCGGCATACTGGGGCTTGTAGGGACCGCTCTATTGGTGCTAGGGCTTGCCTATCCCGCCAGTATGGATAGCTTGGGCGGGGCCTTGCCGTACCTTTTAATGGGCACTGCCTTGGCCGTTATCCTTTTTGCGTTTGCCTGTAGGCAATCGGCCATCAAAGCATGGGGCTATTTGTTGATTGCCCATTGTTTTATTATGGCAGCCATTGTATGCAATGCGCCCCATATCAATTTAATAGAAATTATTTTTTACGCCAGCGGTGTTGCCCCGGCATTTTTGTTGGGCATCTATTGCTTGCGCAAAATAAAAGCCATTGACAACGATATCTCCCTCAACCGGTACCACGGCTATGTATATGAGCAAGAGGGAACGGGACTTTTGTTTTTGTTTTCCGCCATTGGCATGTTGGGCTTTCCGGTAACGGCCGCATTTATTGGTATAGACGTGCTGTTTACCTATATCCAAAGCAACCAACCAATATTGATTGCCATGCTGGCCCTTTGTTTGTTGTTTATCGAGCTATCTGCTTTTAGGATTTTGCTACGCATCTTCATGGGGCCGCATAAAAAGTTAACGCATCCGGTAGCTTTCCGGTCATCATAATATAAATTCCCACCAAGTCGACCACTTTTAAAAAGTGGTCGACTCTATATCTGAGCGTTCCGCTCATTGTAAGCCATTAAAAAACCCCGGCCATTGACCGGGGTTTTTTATGTTCCCTACCCTTTGCCAAAAGCATGGTCGGGAGCCACACTGCTACTCGTTATTCATTATTAATTATTAATTATTCCTTATTCACTATATATTCAACCCGCCGCAAGCGCTGATTACCTGTCCCGTAATATAGCTACTCATTTCAGAAGCTAGGAACAAGGTTACATTGGCCATGTCTTCCGTGGTGGCAAAGCGGCCCAAGGGAATGCCCGCTTTGTATTTTTCGCCGCCATCACCCTCTTTGAGGTAGCTGGTCATGTCCGTTTCCAC
This sequence comes from Chitinophaga pinensis, assembly GCA_943373145.1. Lineage (GTDB taxonomy): Bacteria > Bacteroidota > Bacteroidia > Chitinophagales > Chitinophagaceae > Ferruginibacter > Ferruginibacter pinensis_H. Next base: position 120,181 of record CALSBI010000009.1, on the reverse strand, counting down.
GAAACCGGGTGCAATGGCATTGCAACGAATATTGCGGCTGCCCAATTCTTTGGCCACGCTTTTGGTAAAGCCAATAACACCGGCCTTGCTGGCGGCATAGCTACTCTGCCCGGCATTGCCCATTTCGCCAATCACGCTGCTCATGTTGATGATGCTGCCGCTGCGGGCCTTCATCATTGGTTTTATCACCTGTTTGGTCATGTTAAACACACTGTTCAGGTTTACCTGTATCACTTCGTTCCATTGCTCGGGGCTCATGCGCAACAGCAGGTTGTCTTTGCTGATGCCCGCATTGTTTACACAAATATCAACGGTGCCAAACTCTTTCAGCACATCGTTTACAAAGGATTCGCATTGTGCATAGTCGCCCGCATTGCTTTGGTAGGCTTTGGCCTTTACACCCATGGCAATCAGTTTAGCTTCCAGTGCAGCGGCCCTTTCGGCACTGCTGTCGCTCACATAGGTAAAGGCTACGTTGCAGCCATGCTCGGCAAACTTCAAGGCAATGCCTTCGCCGATGCCACGGGCGGCTCCGGTAATAATGGCCACTTTATTTTCTAACAACTTCATAGTATTACATTTGGTTTATTACAATGATAAATAATAAAAACTTATAGAGCGTGTACACAATAAATACATGTGCAAAATAAAAGATAAAGGTAAATAAAATGCTTTGCCACCATTTATACCCATAAAACCTGCGGCTGGCCCTCAGCGTATAAATACACATGCCTGTATAAATGATAACACCAATGGCTCTTTCGCTGATATTGAGATATGCTCCGGTAAATAATTTCCACAGCATGGTTGCTGCCGTAAGCAGCAATGGCGTTAACAAGAAGCCCCAAAACAGGTACACCGCATTGATTTCTGTAGCAAAAACGGTATTGTCGTAAAAATACTTTCTTTTAAAAAAACCCAAGGCATAAAAAACCAAGGCATTAAAAGGGATCAAGCTAATGAGCAAAAATTTGGATACCTTTTCCCCTTTGGCATGAAATTTTGCAGCGAGTACTTCTTTTGTCAATCCAGTATCTACCAGTTTTTTTTCAATAACTTGAGCAGCATAATCACCATAATAATCCTGGTCGGGATAGTATTTTAGCCGCATGTTCAGCCCTTCAAAAAAGGGGAAGATGAGGTGGATTACAACCAGCAAGAGGAAAAAAGATAAGGGCTTGAAGTATTTTTTGCGGATGCCATTGCAATAATCGGTTGATAATTGCCCAGGCCTTGTAAAAATAGCTTTGAGGGTTGTAAACAATGTTCCTTCAAAATGGGTAACAAAATGCAGTCCTTCCTCAAAAAAATGGCTCAGCTTCCTATCATGGTCGCCATATACTTTTTCGCCGCAAGTATTGCAAAATTTACCACGGAAATGATTGCCGCAATTTTTACAGATAACGCTACCGGACATCGGCCAAAGTTTTTATTTCATCAATATACTGCCGGTCGTTGCTCAACCGCGGCACTTTGTGTTGTCCGCCCACCTTGCCCTTACTGCGCAGCCAAGCGGTAAAAGTGCCGGGCGCCAACACATGCACGATCGGCATACGCAGGGCAATGCTTTTGTAGCGCTTGGCCTCATAATCGCTGTTGATGCTTTTGAGGGCGGCATCCAGCTCGGCGGTAAATAGGGGCAGGCTATCGGGCTCTTGGTCAAACTCAATCAACCACTCATGCGCCCCATTGCTATCGCTGCTAAAATATACCGGGGCGGCCGTATAGTCGGACACTTGCCCCCCTGCTTTTTTACAGGCCATCGCAATGGCTTTATCGGTATTGTCTACCATTACCTCTTCGCCAAAGGCATTGATATAATGCTTCAACCGCCCGCTCACCACAATACGGTAAGGGTTCACCGAAGTAAAGCGCACCGTATCCCCTACTATATAGCGCCACAGCCCGCCCGTGGTGCTGATGATCAATGCATAGTTTTTATCTACCTCCACTTGCTTTAAACCCACGGTTTGTGCATCGGGTTTGCCATATTCTTCCACGGGCATAAACTCATAAAAAATACCATGCTCCGTAAACAGCAGCATACCATTATCGTTGGGTTTTTCCTGTGCGGCAAAAAAACCTTCGCTGGCATTGAATATTTCCAAATAGTTGATGGGGCCGCCAATCAAACGGGCAAACTGTTCCCGATAGGGGGTAAACGAAACGCCGCCATGGATGTACAGTTCCAAATTGGGCCATACTTCTTTGATGGTTGCCTTGCCCTTTATTTCCAAGATGCGCTTCATCAGCACCATCGTCCAAGTGGGTACGCCGGCGATGGAAGTAACATTTTCGTTGGCCGTGGTTTGGGCCAGTTGCTCAATTTTGTTCTCCCATTCGTCCAGCAGGGCAATACTCAACTCCGGTGTGCGCAGCCAATGTCCCCAAAAAGGGCTGTTCTGCAGCAGCACCGCACTGAGGTCGCCATACTGTATATCGTCATTTACCCGGCTCACTTCGTGGCTGCCGCCCACCACTAGGCCCTTGCCCGTCAACAAGTCGCTGGAAGGGAAATTGTTGTAGTAATTCGTCAATACATCTTTGGAAGCCTTAAAATGGTTTTCCTTCAGGCTTTCGTCGCTTACGGGGATGAACTTGCTTTTGTCGCTAGTGGTGCCGCTGCTCTTGGCAAACCAAGCAATCGGCGTGTTCCATACAATGTTCTCCTCGCCCTGCATCATGCGCTGCACATAGGGTTTGATGGCCTCATAATCTTGCAGGGGCACTTTGCTTTTGAACTCTTTGATGGAAAACAACTTGGTAAACCCGTGCTTTTTGCCAAATTCGGTGTATTGGGCCGCCGTTACCAAATCTTGCAGCACTTCCCGCTGGGCGGCCACGGGGTGGTTGCTCCAGTTTTGGATGCGCCAAAAACGCATCCGGGCCAGTTTTGATATTGCGGAAGATAGCAGTTTCATGTTAGGGGCAAGATATAAAAATATGTGGAAACGAGGGAGCCGTGGCGCAAGGCAAATGCATTTAATTTTATAATGTAGGCATTGCCCCTGTATTAACTATATCGCTGCACTCCATTATTCGATTGCCTGTGCATGCCCCCCAACTAGTTGGGACACAACTGGTGGGTTGCCTCCAACCATTTGGGGGCAAGTGTTCCATCGGAACCCCGCTACTCGGCGGGGCTGCAAAATGCGGGCACCAAACGTTCCTACAGAACGTAATGGCACTTTTCAATGCAATACTACCAACGAGATGCCCCGCTGGGGCATGTGGAAGTCCTTAACTTAACAGCATTGGGGCCCTTTGCCCCAGAAAATCCCCGCCAAGCGGCTATCGCGTGGACACATCTTTGATGCAATTGGGAGTAACACTCTTTAAAAAGATCAGTGCCATTCAACATTTTAACGGCAAAATAGGCTTACGCCTATTCTCTTTTTGCCAACAAAGCAAAAAGTGGCCACTCTTCCATCAGTTCCTGAGCGACACGCCTCTTTTCGGCTGGTCCCGTCGTAAGACGGGATTAATTGGGGAGGGGGCCCCAATTAAAAGGCGAAAAGCAGCGTGGAGCCAGGAACGGGGCCCGCCGGCCCTGGAGGCAATTAGATACCTACAAGCCGAAAGCACAAATGGCATAGCGTAGTATTTTTATCAGAAATGTGTCCACACGATAGGCTAAGTGGCGGACCGGTCTCGTCAATAATGACGAGATGGTTCACCTTGGAACTGATGGGAGAGTGGCTTCTTTTCGGATTGTTACTGCAAGGGGGATAGATATTTTAATGCTATTTATCGAACAGTTGCTAAGCCGATGGTTTAAAATCGCCTTCTAGATTGAATACCTAATATGTGCATCTACGATTGGCCAACCTCACCCCTTCCGCAGCCGCTGCCAATCGGCCCATTGCATTTCAAATTTGGTTTCGTCGCTGCCGTGCATGCCCACTACCGTCCAGCCCCTGTTTTTATAAAACTGCTCGGCACGGGTGTTTTGTTCGGTGCCCAGCCATATCGTTTCGTTGGTTTGGCCAAAGTACCAATCCATCATCATGTCGTGCAGGGTTTGCCCAATGCCCCTTCCTTCAAAGCCGGGCAGTACAAAAAGCGCCCACACATTGCGCTGCACCAAGCCTACAATCGCAAAGCCTACAATCTGCCCCGCCACTTCGCAAACCCAGCCCTTGCCCGATTGGGTCAAATAATCAATATTGTCTTCCCGGGTAACCAAGGCTGGATTGTTCAGCTTGTTTTCCTGAACGGCCATTCGTACGATCATATAATTGTCGATATCGTCAACCGTTGCTTCTCTATATATCATGTTGTATGGGTTTGTATGCGGCAACCTTTTATTTGCGCCGCGATTGTTTAAAAAATTCCCAAGCGTATAAAAACACATCCACATCCTTGGGAAAACTATGGCCACCGCCATTTACTTGTAGCAAGGTAATGGTGGGTTTGCGTTTTTTGTAGTGCGTAAATTGGGTAACCGTACAGCCATCGGCCGTGTCGGTATTGGGTAGTTCTTTTATACTCGGACTGCTGGAATAACCCGCCAAGCCCGCCCAATAACCAAAACTGTTTTGCGAGCTTTTGACTACGCCATAGCTGCTGTTGCCCACAAACATTTCGCCGCCATCGTGGGGGTTTACGTTATCGGCCGTACCGTTCACAATCAGCACGGGCAGCGGCTTTCCGGCCAAGGTACAGTCGCAGGAAGTGCTGTCGGGCAGGTTGGCCACAATGGCGGCGATGGCTTTTATTTTATCGGGCATGGTGAGGCCCAGCTTATAGGCCATGTGCCCACCCCCCGAAAATCCGGCCGCATAAATCCGGTTGCTATCAATACCATAGCGATGGCGGAAATACCCAATCATTTGTGAAAAGAAAGCGGCTTCGTCGATGTTTTCTTTATTGGCCGCCGATGTGGCATACTTGCGGCACTCATTCCAGAAATGTCCGTAGCCGTTGGGGTAGACCAGCAGCAGTTTTTCCTGTACCGCCATGGCCTGTAGTTGGGCAGCCGGGGCCACCATGTTTTGTGCGCTACCGCCCGAGCCGTGCATGATGAACATTAGGCTCTTGGGTTGTTGCAACATGGGCGGAGGTTGGAACAGAAAGCTGCGGTAATGGCCATCGATCAGTACCGAATCGGAGACCATTTGGGCATTGGCCGTTGTGCAGCAGGCTATGGCTATACTAAGTAGTAATCTTGTCATGAGTAGTAAAGATAGGGAGGATGAGGGAATCAGTATCCGCCGAATAGTATTTTAAATTCTCCGAGCAACGGGGCTGCAAAACGGCTGGCAGTCCGCATTTTTTAACTCTTTTTGTTTTTGATAAAGCTTTTATGTTCAGGTTTTTCCACTTTTGTCTTGATACAAAAGTGGAGCAAAAAATCAAGGCTGCATAAAAAAGCCTAAAAATTGAACCCTCGGGCTAAAGAAAAACAAGCTCAATCTGTGGTACAAAACCTAGCTTTAGTAGGACTTACGGGCCAATGGCATCGCCGAGCTTGGGTAACAACTGTTTTTCTTTTGCGCCCTCAGCTTCAATTTTCTTAACGGCTTTTTTATGAGGCCGATTGAGCAGTACGCAGCCAGTTGAGCTTGCGGTAAAGTAAGTGATAAATAGAGCAGGCTGATAATTAAGAAGTTAGCGTAGGGTTATATAATCTTCGCTCCGTTGTGGTCGGTGGGACACCGACCACGCTAACAATGCATTTGCCCTGAATCAATACCCACCATTACTACCTTGCTCGTTTTGGCCCTTTACTTCCTGCCCTTTAAAAGCCATGCGGTGTACCAGCGAGTTGAAGAAGGAGAGCAGGGCGCTGAACAACAAGGCATGCCAAAAACTGTCTACCTCAAAGCCGTGCACAAAATGGTCGTCGATTAAAATGATGCAAGCATTGATCACTAGCAGGAACAGGCCCAGCGTAACAATGGTGGCGGGCAGGGTAAGAAAGATGAGCAGGGGCTTTACAAATATATCCAGCAGCGAAAGAATAAAAGCTACCAAAATGGCGGTGAAAAAATCTCTTATCTCCACACCGGGGAGTATATAGGCGAGTGCGAACACATTCACCGAACTCACCAGTACTTTTAGCAAAAACCGTGTAAAAAAGCCTTCTTTCTTCATACAATCGCTATTAAATGGCTAGTACTTCATAAAAATCCTTGGGATCCAAATATTTTTGTGCCAATGCCCTTATTTCCTCTGCCGTTGTATTTTTAATGGCATCCATGTTATTGTAAAAATAAGATTCCGTCAGCCCATTAAGGATAATATTTTTCCAACGCCCGATGATGTGGAAGGGCCCATCCAAATCACCCAGTATCGTGCCAATCATATAATTCCGCACCAGCGACATCTCTTCTTCGCCCACCAGTTCGGTGCGCAGCAGTTCCATTTCCTTATACACTTCATCAATGGCGGCCTGGCATACGTCCACACCGGTTTCGGTGGCCACCAGCAGCATGGTTTCCTGCATGTGGTTTTGCAGGTAGCTGGAAATGCCGTAGGTATAACCCTTGTCTTCCCGGATATTGCTCATGAGCCGGGAGCCGAAATAACCGCCGAAGATATTGTTGAGCACCAGCAGTTTGATAAAATCGGGGTGGTTGCGGGACGGGGCCGGGCGACCGATGCGGATGGCACCCTGTACGGCATTGGCATCCACCTGTAGGCGGATTTTTCTTTCTGCCGTAGGCGAAGTGGGCCAAAGCGGCAGCTTGTACACCGGCGCTTTTAACGCAAGCTGGCCAAAATGCCCGTTGAGCAACTGTTTTATATCGGCCGGCATTTTACCCGCTACAAAAATGGCGCACTGTCCATTTACATAATACTGTTGGTAATATTGGCGCAACCCTTCCACGGTTAGGGCATCATAATACTCAGCTTTGGAACGCTTTCCATAAGGATGCGCCTCGCCGTACACACAGGCATCCAATGTGCGGCCCGCCACAAAGTCGCTTTTTTTAAGACTCACCAACAAGCTTTGTTTTTTGTTCTGCTTGTATATGGCCAGTTCCTGCTCGGGGTAAGTGGCTTCGGTAATCAGTTCCTGCATCAAGGGCAGCAAATTAGACAAATGCTTGTTCAATGTGTGCAGGGTAAGGGTAGCCGTTTCGTTGTAGCAACTCTTATTAAAAAAAGCACCGTGGTATTCAAAATGCTCGTTGATTTCAAAAGCGGTTTTGTTGACCGTTCCGTTTTTTATCAGCGAGTTGGTAGCAGAAGCCACCAGGTGCTGTTGTTCAAACCAGTTGCCGGCATAAAATACCAGCTCCAGTTGTAATACATCTTCCACGCCGCCATCTACGGCATATACGGGCACCCCGTTGTCGAGTGTAAAATGTTCGTAGGGCTTCAATTGCAGGTTAAAATGCACTGCATCTTTAATGGGGGGCGCTATGGTTCTGTTGAGCATACTGTTCGGCTGTTGATTGTTAATTGTTGCTATGATAATATAATGTGCTGCAATTGTTGGGGTCGAAAATGGTTTTGCTAAGGGCCAGTACCTCATCGGCGGTTACGGCTTGGTACATTTCCAACTCTTTGTTGATGAGGTTGGCATCGCCCAATAGTTCGTATATCGCCAAGCTGCTGGCACGGTTGCTCACACTCATGTCTTCAAAAGCCAACATACTCTCGGTTTTGTTCTTTACCTTTTGCAGTTCCTTTTCGCTGATGCCCTGTTGCAGTTTGGCCACTTCGGCATTGATGGCCGCATCGGCGGCTTCCATGCTGGTGCCTTTTACCAGTTTGCCCTCAATCACCACCAGCCCGGCATCATGACTGCCGATATGGTAGCACTCGATATTGCTAAACAGTTTTTGCTCTTTCACCAAGGCTTGGAACAGGCGGGAAGAACCGCCGCCGCTCAACAGTTCGGTAATGAGATCGGCAGCTTGGTAGCTTTTGTCTAACCGCCCGGCCATATGCCAACATTTGTACAGGGCATCCAGTGGCACGTCCGCTTTTACGGTCATGGTGCGGGGGGCCGTTTGTGGCGGCTCCTGGGGCAGGTGGCGTTCGTATTTTACGCCGCTGGGGATATCGCCGTACCATTTTTCCACCAACACCTTTACGTCGGCCAGGTTTACATTACCGGCTATTACCAAAACCGCGTTGGCAGGGTTGTAGTGTTTGGCAAAAAAGGCCTTCACATCTTCCAGCGTGGCATCTTCCACATGCTTCAGTTCCTTGCCGATGGTCATCCATTGGTAGGGGTGGGTGGTAAAGGCCAACTGGCGCAGCTTTTGCCACACATCGCCATAAGGCTTGTTGATATAGCTTTCCTTAAACTCTTCGCACACCACTTTGCGCTGCACTTCCAAGCTTTTGTGGCTGAAAGCCAGGCTGAGCATGCGGTCGCTTTCCAGCCAAAGGGCCGTTTCGATATTTTCGGCGGGCAATGTGCAATAGTAATTGGTGAGGTCGTTGCTGGTATAGGCATTGTTTTCGCCCCCGGCAGTTTGCAGCGGTTCGTCGTAAGAAGGAATGTTGATGCTGCCGCCGAACATCAGGTGCTCGAACAGGTGCGCAAAACCCGTTTTTTCGGGGTTTTCGTCGCGGGCACCCACATCGTACAAGGTATTTACTACAACCATGGGGGTACTTTTGTCTTCGTGAACCAACACCCGTAGGCCGTTGGCCAGTGTAAATTTCTCAAATTCAATCATACGCAAATGTACGATAGTACGGTGGAAATGCGTGGGCGTGGATGCTGTTCGGGTTTTCGTTTTAGGTAAAAACTAGGCGGGTTGTTTTGGTTGTTTTAGTTGCGGGTTACGGGTTGGCCCGTAGTTATCGAGCCGAAGGTATGATGGTATTCAAACAACTGGTTGGTTAGATTGGGGTTGTGGTCGGCCGCTTGCCAGTGATTTTTGGAACATCAAAGAGGTAGCAGGCCGGGCCAATGTATTTTGCAATACCGTAACTTAGGGCCTTATTTCAATGATTTTTCGCACGGAAAAATAGTACATGGGTATGCGCCCATATTGTAAGTAATGGAAAAAATAGACCCCCTCACCCGGCTGAATGCCCTCACCGGCATTTTATTGGATACCGGCAAATACGAATATGGAACACTCCGCAATGTGGTGCGGGAACTGTACGGTTTTTTGGTAGCGCTGGCCGCCGTGGATACCGATGACGAGGCCAATAAGGATTTTTTGTTGTTGGACAGCGGAAAAGCCATCGGCCCCACATTTGCCGCCATGTGCCTGAACGAAATGCTGCGCACCAAACGTTTTGTGGATGGCGTTTACCAAGCCGTGTGCGATACCTTGGCCCAACATCCCGACCGGCCGGTGCATATCCTATATGCCGGAACCGGGCCCTTTGCCACATTGGTACTGCCGCTAGTAGCCCGCTTTAGCAGCCAACAAGTACAATGGAGCCTGCTCGAAATCAACCCTGTCAGTTTTGCCTGCCTACAACGGTTGATAACCCAGCTAGGCCTGCAACACTATGTATGCCGGTTGGAAAATACCGATGCCGCCACTTACCTATTGCCTCTTGGGGAGCGGATAGACATTTTTGTAACCGAAACCATGCAGGAGTCCCTGAAAAGGGAGCCGCAGGTGGGCATCTGCATGAACCTGGTGCCACAACTGCCACCGGAAGCCATCATGATACCGCAGGCAATCCGCTTGAAAGCTGCATTCATCAACCTCGGCCAGCGCAACCGCAACAAGGCGCTAGGCATATCCAGCAGCATCGCCATACAAGAGATGGGTACTATTTTCGCCTTCAATAAAGAAAGGATTGGGCAACATGCGGCAGCTTTTAACGGCACCAATGGTATGTATGCCTTCCCCACAGTGGAAATAGCGGTACCGGAAGCAACGGTGGCCGACAGACCCTTTTTATACCTCCTTACGGAGATTACCACTTACGAAAACGAAGAACTGTTGATCGACCAGTGCTCCCTTACCCTGCCGCACCGGCTGGCCGATTTGAGCGGAAAAGGGGGATCAACCTTGCAATTCTATTACCAAACCGGTCCGCAGCCCAAAGTGCATTGGGCCTTGCAGCAGTAGCTTTTAAAGTCGACCACTCTTGGAGAGTGGTCGACTTTAGCGAGGCATTGGTTATTGTGGGGAGTGATTGAGTGGAAAAAGTCTTGATTTGAAGACAAACCATGCGGTTTAGCAAACTATTTGTTCATTTTCGAAGACAATTATTGCTGAATGGAAGTCGCACTTATATGAATTGCAGGCGATTAGTGCATTGTGGAAGCCGCACGTATATGAATTCCAGTTAAATATTGCATTGCGGAAGTCTCACTTATATGAATTGCAGTAAACCATTGCTTTGCGGAAGACAAACTTATATGGTTAGCAGGAAACTATTGCTCAATGGAAGCCAATGTTATATGGATTGCCAGTGATTAGTGCTGATTGGAAGACAACCTTATGTGAATTGCAGGCGATTAGTGCATTGTGGAAGCCGCACGTATATGAATTCCAGTCAAATATTGCATTGCGGAAGTCTCACTTATATGAATTGCAGTAAATCATTGCTATGGGGAAGACAAACTTATATGGTTAGCAGTCAACCATTGCTGTTTAGAAGAGAAAATGATGAGGTTAGCAGAAAAATAGGGTTTCACAAAGCAAAAAGAAGCCACTCTTCCATCAGTTCCCAGGTGAACCACCTCATTTAGGCCGTTCTCCCAACTTGTTGGGGATTTTTTGGGTAGGGTCCCAAAAAAAGGGCTAAATGCAGTGGTGAACCGGGAACGGGGCCCGCCGGCCCTGGAGGCAAGCACAAGCGACTGTCCAGTAAAATGCAACGCTACAGGCTTGGACCATAATTATCACATTAATGTTTTTGCCTTGCTGGGCGTATTTCAAATTTTCCTTTATAGTCACAGTTCGCACTTTTCGGTAGCCTTTTGTGTTACTTTTTTTCTTGTCAAAAAAAGTAACCAAAAAAGGACACCGCCGCCGATTACACCCCGGCGGCGGAGGGTTCCCTGATTTGGCTCTTGTACTACTGTAAGCTCAACTTCGGTAATTCTACAACGAAGCGAAGACCAGTGCGTAGATTACAGCAGCGAAAATTGGGGATGCACCACCCAAAATCTCCCCACTATTTAGTACATTAGCACCCGGTACACCCATAAAACCTAAACACATGGCCAAACCAACCGTAGCACAGCAATGCCGCCAATTGATGGATAAACGCCAATTCAAAGCCGCCTTGGCATTACTAGAAGAACAACCCAAAGCCTTTACCGACAAGCTGGAATACTACCTGTTGCAAAGTGAAGTGTATTATTATCTTGCCAAAGGAGAACAGACATTGGAAGCAGCCCAAATGGCCTTGGGGATTGACCAAAAAAATGCAAGGGCCCTTTGGTGTAGGGGAAATGCTTACCGGGATTTGAAAAGATACGCTGAAGCAATAACAGACTATGAAGCAGCCATTGCCTTGGCTCCCAATTTTGCCAAGCCCCATCATGGGTTGGGTAATGCGTACAAAGACCAAAAAGAATATGCGAAAGCTATTGAGCAGTACGAATTGGCGATTGAAAAAGACCCGAATAATGCGGCAGCCTATAATAATCTCGGAATAGTATATTATGAACAAAAAGAGTACGCAAAAGCCATAGAAAAATATGAGCTGGCGATTGAGAAAGACCCAGATAATGCGGTAGTTTATTATAATTTGGGCTTGGTGTATTATGACCAAAAAGATTATACCCAGGCTATAGAGCAATATAGGCTGGCGATTGCAAAAGACCCGGATTATTTAGCTCCCTACAACAGTTTAGGCAGTGTGTATCATCGTAAAAGAGAATACGTAAAAGCTATTGCAAATTACACCCAAGCGATTGAAAAAGCCCCCCACGTTGCCTTATATTTCCGTAACAGGGGCGATGCCTACAGAGCTATTCAAAACTACGATAAGGCCATTGCCGATTATGATAGGGCGCTGGCACTAAATCCGGAGGATTATTGGGTAAGTCAACGGCGCAACGAAGCGTTGGCACTACAGGGCAAATATCAAGCAATTAAAGCGGCACCGGAGGATAAAGAAAAAAGTTCCGTACCTGAATTTATCAAAGCCTTGATTGACGAAAAACTACAGGCTGAGGGTGAGGAAATCAAAGAGCAAGTAACAATTTTGGGCGTCACCGTGGCGACGGCAGTTAATGACATACGAACCATGGCTTTTACAGAAGCTAGGGAGCCCGTGGCACACTACACCAAACTGCTGGTGGCCAATATCATCGTTAACAAACCTACCGACACCAGCAAACTGCGGTATTATAATGTGGCTTATATGAACGATCCGGAGGAGGGCAAAGTGCTATTGCAAATGCTAGCGGATATTGGCGGCGAAGACTTTAAAAAAATAGGTAGCTGTTTTGATGCAGGCAAAATACGGGAGGACAACAATGTGTACCTTGGCAGCTTTGTACCGGTATCGCACCAAGACGAGCTGGTGATGTGGCGTACCTATGGCAAGGAAAACAATGTGGAAGCCAGTGGTTGTAGCATCGTCATCGCCCCTAATTTTTTTGATGGCGAAAACGGTCCCTTGCAAAGGGATTTTGGCAACAACGACGGAAAAGCTATGGCGGCAGCCAGCACCGATATCCGGGAAAAAGAAGCCTTGTATGGCGTAGTGTATTACAACAAAAAACTAGGCAGCGAAGGTATTATTGCTCCAAAGGCAGACGAAATACGGAAAGGGTTAAAAAAACTGACCAAAGCCCTGCACAATTTGGTGGCCTTAAAAGAAGAGAAGGACCCGAAAAGCGACTTGGCTTCCGTGGTAAACCGGGTGGTATTCCGTACCCTTTCCGAAATCCGCTACCTGTTCAAATCGGCCGATTACAGTTTTGAAAACGAGCTTCGGGTAATCCAATATGTAAATGGCGAAAGCGACCGGGTGCAAATTGACGAAACGGGCGGGCTTCCGCACCGGCTCTATATCGAATCGGGACAGTCCCTCAAACCTTCTTTGCAAAAAATCATCCTCGGCCCCAAAGTGGCCAACCCCGATCAATGGCTCTATTTGGAGGTAAAAATGAAGAAGGAAAAGTTTAAGTTGGAACTGGAGAAGTCGAATGTGCAGTTTCAGTAGGTTATTCGGTTGAATCAATTGGATGTTCTATGCCAGCCACAATCTGGCGCAGGACTCTGTCCTGTTGTCTTCCGTTACTTGTGCAACGATATTTATTTTCTAGCAACGTCAATGGGCTAGTTTAGTAATATGCAGGCCTGCTTGTCCGGTAGACTGGCACAGGGCCGGAGCCCATAACTGTTCAAAACGTTTTAAATACATAATAATGCCACCCCTTCAGGGTTGTACTTGATTGATTTTTCTGCCCAAATCATACTATAATAATGGCATCCCTTCGGGATTAATGAACAGTAGGAAAAGGTTTCGAACACTTGTGGCCGGAGCCCTGCGCCAGTGGTTTCATTTTGTACTACTTACCATCAATCAGCCAAAATACAATTAATTTTGCGCACTAAACAATCACCCCATGCGCAACAGCACCATGAAAAAAATTGGTTTGATCGGCGGTATCAGTTGGGTATCTACCGTGGATTATTACCGCTTTATCAACGAGGGTATCAACCAACAACTGAGCGGCCTCAACTTTGCCGAGTGCCTCATCTATTCCCTCAACTTTGATGATTTTCAGCGCAACAATACGCAGGGCAATTGGGCCGCTACTGCCCAGCTTTTAACCGAAGCGGGCAACAGCCTCAAAGCTGCCGGAGCCACGGCCCTAGTGCTCTGCGCCAATACCGCCCATGCCGTGGCCGACCAAGTGGAGCAAGCCGTAGGATTGCCCATCATCCATATCGTAACCGCCACGGCTGATGCCATTCACCAACAAGGGCTGAAAAAAGTAGGGCTGCTGGGCACACAATTCACCATGGAAATGGATTTTTACACGGGCAAGTTGGCCCAACTGGGCATTGAAGCGATGGTTCCGGCACAACAATCCGATAGGGACTATATCCAACAAACGCTGAAAGAAGAACTGGGCCGCGGCATCATCAAACCCGAAACAAAAATGGCGTACCTGTCCATCCTTAACCAATTGATCCACCAAGGGGCCGAGGGCATTATTTTGGGCTGCACCGAAATACCCCTGCTATTGGGCCAGGCCGATGTGGCGGTACCGGTATTTGATACCACGCAGATTCATGCGGCAGCGGCTGTGCGGTTTATGCTGGCGCAATAATTGTAATTTAGCATCACAAACCCACGAATATGAACCGAATAGGATTCCTTCTCTTATTGGCTTTCACAATCAGTGTTACTACTACAGCACAGCCGAGCAAGGGCAAAAAGAAAACCACAGTTGCCCAAACAAAGGTTGCAGCTAAAAAGACTATTCAAGAAAGGGAGGAAGAGGGCCAAATGTGGATTATGGTGGCCAAAGCCAAATTGATTATTGACCGGGTCGTAGCAGAATCAAAGCGTAATCTGTTATCGGATAGCAGTTACAGTATGATAGATACGGTAACGCCCCAAGAGCCATACAAACCCTACGGCTGGGTGAACGACTTTACCGACTTGTTTACTCCAGCCCAACAAACCGAACTGGACAGCCTCATCACTGCATTTGAAAAAGCCACCACCGTAGAAATGGCCATCGTAACCATTGATAGTACGGTAACCAGCCGAAATGGTTTTGACGACTACATTACCGCTTTGGGCAACCGCTGGGGCGTAGGCAAGCAGGAAACCAAAAATGGTGTAGTTATCGGCATTTGCCCCAGCTACAAACGCATCCGCATCAGCACCGGTATGGGCATTATGCAACAATTGACCGACCAAGAAACCAAAGCGATCATCGACAATATCATCCTCCCGCAATACCGGTTAGGCGATTATTTCAACGGCACCAAATTGGGTTTGCTGGCGGTGATGAAGGAGCTGCGATAAAATTTTTACCCTTTTTTCATGCCTACCCAACCCTTTGCCACACCGCAGGGGTAATATGGTTAAACGACGAATTTTTTAACCATTAAAAGTGTAATATGAAAAAGAACAGTCTAACAACCATCTTCACCGCCCTAGTGGGCATCGCCTTATTGGCCAGTTGCAAAAAATCAGCAGACGCAACCCCTGTACCCACAGTGCAAGCCGAGCTTACGGACAAAATTTGGCGGATGGAAAAAGTAACCGAAGTACGCAGCGGTGCGGCGGCCAATATTATCTATCAACGGGGCGCCACCAACAACCAAGAGGATTTTTCGCTGGTGAGGCAACAATTCAAAGCAGATGGTACTTTGGCCTATACCGATGAAACCGGCGCCAGCGGTACCAATAGCCATTGGGAACTGCTGGACAACAACACCCGGCTAAAAATCACTTTTGGCGGCTTTGGGGTAATATTTGAGCAGTTTGCCATCAGCGCCGCACAATTCAGTTATAAATCGCCTTTTGCCACGGCCACAGATTATGTTTTATATACTTTTACACCGGCTCCATAAAGCAGCTCGTATGCAGCAACAAATGAAATATATACAGCTTTTGGGCATGGCGGCACTGCTGTGGTTGGGCATCGCCTCCTGCACCACCATCAAAATGGCGATACCAGCGGCTTTCAAGTCCGAAGCCACGCCCATGAAGGTGAAGGGGCTCAACGGCTGGCCCATCAACGAACGGGTGCACTTTGGCAACTTCCAAAGCAACCGCATCCGCCGGGGCTGGAATATCACCAGCACCCGCCGCCAAGGCAGTTGGTCGCAGCAACGGTTGGAAGACCTCCTATACAAACATTTTGGCGTGGGGCCACAGGAACTGAGCACCCGGCAAAAAGACAAGTTCCGGTTTGAATTGGAAGCCGATAGCCTTTTTGCCGAAGTGTATGCAAGGGAGCAGATGCTGAGCCAATCCACCCAAATACGCACCCAAACCATTTTGGGCGATTGGGGCCGCACCCAAAACTATCTCTACACGTTTGCGGCCACTATCATACCCGGCGGCGCTAGCGAAAAAGAAGTGTGGCAGTTGGAGTTGACCAATGTGTACGACCGCCAAAAAGATACGGCCCGCCGCTTGTTCGACCAACCTTATGTGGAAGAAAAGGGCCATGCCAGCAACGGCACGGATACCATTAGCATCCGCTCCATTTACATTACCAAGGCCGAGGGTAAGGATGGCAAGGAAGCCAATATGCCCTTTCGCATACCGGGTGGTTATGAGCTGAAATGGGATGGGGGTTTGGTGTGCATTGTGGATGCTTTTGGTAAAAACGTATGGCTGCACAATGGGCTGGAACCCAAAGACCGCATATTATTGAGTGCCATGGCATCGGCCCTTTTGCTGCGGCGCATACAGGATATAAAAGGATAAAACAACGCAATACTGGAGCAGGATATCGACCATTTAATTGAGGGCTGCCGACAGCAACAGCGGCGGGCACAGGAGCAACTGTACAGGCAGTTGTACCCCATTGCCATGCGCATTGCCCTCCGCTATGCCAAAGATGCCCAAGCCGCTGGCGATATCCTGAGCCATGCTTTTGTAAAAATGTTTCGTAGCATCAAAAACTACGATAACAGCAAGGGCAGCATTGCGGCCTGGTTACACCGCATTGTGGTAAACGAATCACTGGACCACCTGAAGCAGCAGGCACGCTTTGGTACCCAGGAGTTGGAAACGGTAGAGGAGCCATTTGTAAACAACCAGATAGTAGAAAAGATGCATGCGGAAGCCATCTTGCTCCATATCCGCCGCCTGCCCCCGGCTACCCATGCCGTGTTTGTGCTATATGCCTGCGAGGGCTACACGCACAAAGCGATTGCCCAACAATTGGGTATTAGCGAAGGTACCAGCAAATGGCACCTGAGCGAAGCCCGGAAAATTTTACAAAAACAATTAACCAACGTGATAGAATAGTTGAACCGGTTACTACCATACGAACAAAGCATTGCCACCAAGCTGGACGAACTGCCCCCCAACAAGTTGGGGGCCGATATGGCCGATGCCATTTGGGCGGACATCAGTGCGCAATTGGACAGCGACTTACCGCAGGATGGTAACAACCCTGGGCCAGACAACCCACCCCAAGGCGGCATGTCTTGGGCCACGGGCATCAAGCTGGCCATTGGTACGGCGGGCATTGCTTTGCTGGCCTATTGGCTAACCCAAACAAATAAATCTGCTACAACACCTACGCCCCCCATACCTATTATAACTGAGCGAAAAGCAACGCTGGTCGATACTATACAGCAAGTGCAACCGGTGCCATCGGCAAACCCAATTGCTACTGATGTACCCACCCGCAATAGCCAAACGCCCAACACCCCGCCAACCTCCAACAATACAGCCCTACAGCCGATTACTACGGATAGTTTTCGGTTACAAGTTACCGATATACCCACGTCGAAACCAGATAGTGCAGTGGCCCCTATCAATGCCCCCGTTTTGTTATTGCCTCCGCCCGGCAAAAAACAAAGGGGCACCCAAGGCATCCAAGATTCGGATTATAAATTTGTGCGGGGCAAAGACAGTAGCTGATCTGCCCATTTGTTAAATCGCCCAAGGCGCATTAATTTTATTGCACACAGCCATACAATGACCAAACAACAAACCATCGCAACAAAACTGAACTATCTGGGCAAGGAACTGGTTGATAAAATATGGAACGTTGCCGATATCAAAACCTTTGCCGCCGGTACCGAACTGGTAAGGGAGGGGCAATATGTAAAAGTGATACCCATTGTGCTGAGCGGTTTGGTAAAAGTATTTACCCAAATAGAAGACAAAGAATTGCTGCTGTACTATATCCAGCCGGAACAAAGCTGCATCATGTCTTTTTCTTCTTGCCTCAACCAAGAAAAAAGTAAAATATTTGCCCTAACCGAGGAAACCACCGAAGTGTTGCTGCTGCCCGCCGAACAGGTTACGCAATGGGTAACGCAACACCCGGCCATCAACAAACTTTTTTACCAACAGTACGACCTGCGCTACTCCGAGCTGATTGATACTATCCACCACCTGCTGTACCACAAGTTGGATAAGCGCCTGCTTGATTACCTCACCGAAAAAATAAAGGTTACTGGCAAAAATCCGCTCAAAATCACCCACAAAGAAATTGCTACCGAATTGGGTACCGCCCGGGAAGTGGTGAGCCGATTGGTGAAGAAACTGGAGCGGCAAGGCCTTTTGCAACAGCACCACGACAGTATTGCCCTACTGCCCCAGTAATAGTTGTACATAATTGTTATTTGCTGCCGGGGTGACTTTGGTCACCGTGCGGCTAAAAACCCCTTTGTTTCTTTGCGCTACCATGGGGCATACAAAAACCATTTACAAATTGATAGGGGTATGTATTACCTGTATCGCTTTGGTAACTGCCGTGGTACTCATTATTCAAAACTGTAACAAATAAAATCGTTCAACATGAAAAAGAACATGGGAACAGCCGATATCATTGTAAGGCTTTTGGTGGCGGCCTTGGTGGCCATCCTGTATTTTACCAACACAATCGGCGGCACATTGGGTATTGTATTATTGGTTTTGGCCGGTGTATTTGTATTAACCAGTGCCATTAGTTTCTGCCCCTTGTATGCCATATTTGGCATCAATACCTGTCCGGTAAAAAAGCAGTAACCCAGTAACTGTTTAAAATAAAACACAAGCTTGATATGGAATAATCAACATTGTTCCATACCAAGTTTTTTTTGTTTAAACCCATCCATTTTTCCTGTCATTATTACGTCATAATCAACCAATATTTCAGTTAATGACAATAGCATGATAATACAAAAAAAACATTGCGGGAACTTTGCATCACCAACAATAAATATTTTATGAGAAAAGGTTTAGTAGCCTTGCTGGCATTGATTACTGGCAACGCAATCGCCCAAAAAGACACCCTCCCAATAAAGGATTTGAACGAAGTAGTGGTTACCGGCCAATACAAGCCCCAATCGGCTAAAAACTCGGTTTACCAAGTACGTACCATTACCAAGGAAAGGATTACCAAACAAGGTGCGGTGAACTTGCAAACCGTGCTGAACAACGAGCTCAACATCCGTTTTTCGCAGGACATGGCTACGGGCGGGTCGGACATAACCATGATGGGCCTCAAAGGGCAGAACGTGAAGATTTTACTGGATGGTTTACCCTTGGTGGGCAGGCAGGGCGCCAGCAACGAAATCAACATCAACCAAATTGATATCAATAGCATCGAAAGGATTGAAATAGTGGAAGGTCCCATGTCAGTGGTATTTGGTGCCGATGCATTGGCAGGTGTTATCAACATCATTACCAAAAAGAACAATACAAATACACTATCTGTAACGGCTAGGCTGCACGAAGAAACCGTGGGCAAGGAATATGGCATCCAGCAGGGCATCCACAATCAATACGCTGGCCTAAGTTGGCACAAAAAGAATTGGGAGCTAGGCGGCAATATCGGTTACAACTATTTTGGCGGTTGGAAAGATACGGCGGTGGGCCGTGAACTGGTTTGGCACAAAAAAAACCAAATCATCGGCAATGCCTTTATTGGCTACCGCACCAACCGCTTTAGCATTCGCTACCGCTTGGATGGGCTGGATGAAATTGTTACCAACCCCGGCAATTTTCAAGCTTTTGCCGATCCCATCAGCGGCGAATATTTGGCTTACGATCAAGAATACCTTACCAACAGGTTGATGCACCAATTACAGGCTAGCTACAGGGCCAACAACAAGCTGGATTTTCAATTGCAATCTTCTTACACGGATTATAGCCGTCAGGTTTTTTCCACCACGGTGAACCAACAAAGCGGTAAAGTAAATTTGGATATGGGCACAGGTAGGCAGGCGCATGTAGATTTTACCGGCTTTACTTTACGGGCCTTTGCCAACTACTTCCTATCCAATAAAGTTTCGTTTCAATCGGGTATCGATATCAATACCGACAATGGCGAGGGCGAACGCTTGGAAACGGGCAACAACAGTGTAGCAGATTATGCGTTTTTCATTACTTCCGAAATAAAGCCCATCGAAAAAATAAGCATCCGTCCAGGCCTGCGCTTCATCAAAAATTCCGTGTATGATGCACCGCCGGTAGTGCCCTCGCTGAACGCCAAATTTTCATTGGCCAAAAATTGGGACATTCGCTTGGCATACGCAAGGGGCTTCCGCTCGCCTTCGCTGCGGGAACTCTACTTCAACTTTTTTGATGCCAACCACCAAATTTTGGGCAACCCCGCTTTGGAAGCCGAAACCTCCAACAGCTTTACGGGCTCTGTTAACTGGAAAAAGAAAACAAACAAGGAAATTGTGTATGGTGCGGTGCTCAGCGGTTTTTACAACACCGTGAACAACTTGATTGATTATGCCATCTCGGCCAGCGACCCCAATATATATATCCTTACCAATGTGTTCAACAGTAAAACTGCCGGTGCCAACCTCAGCGGTACATTTAGGCACAAGCAGTGGAATGCGGCACTGGGCTTTGGTTACACCGGTTTTTACAACGACTATGTATCGGGCGACAAAACATTGCCCACCATGTTGTGGTCGGCCGAATTGAACAGCAATTTGGGCTATAGCTTCGCCAAAGCCGGGTTGGACATCAACCTGTTTTACAAATTTACCGGCAAGCGTCCCTACTATGCTTACAACAGCAGCGGGCAATTGATACAAGCACAGCAAAAGGGCTGGCATATGGCCGATTTGTCGCTCAACAAAAAAGCATTCAAGTATATAACATTCAATGCAGGTATCCGCAACCTGTTTGATGTAGGCAGGGTAAACAGCACTTTGGTGAGTGGCGGGGTGCACACGGCTGGCGGTATACGCAATGTAGCCACGGGCCGCTCCTATTTTGCCGGCATCATTTTTAATTGGGAGAAAAAATAATGGGGCCATGCCCTGTAAATAATAAAGCAACATTTATGTACAGCAAAAAATGGTTAATCAAAGGTTTGTTCGGGTTAATGGCACTGTCGCTGTTTATGGCTTGCCGTAAAAGGGATGCCTTACCGCCCGAAAACTATGTGGTATTTGAAACCGCCGCACAAGGCATCACCTCCAACGAAACAAGCATTATAGTAAAGCTAAAATTGCAACATGCCACTACGGCTGATTTGCCCGTGGAACTGAACCTGACACAACTGGATTTAGTGTACGGTACCGACTACACCACAGAGCCTGCCACCACTTCGGGCAAGCTAACGGTTACCATTCCGGTTGGTAGCACCGAAACTTCTTTTAAATTAATCAAAGTGCCCGGCGCCCTGTTTGATGGCGATGAGCAATTGGTGGTAGACATTACCAAAACGCCTGAGCCTATCTTGGTAGGCCTTACCAAAAAGTTTACGCTCAACTTTGCGGAATTGGTATCCACGGTGAGTACTGCTACCATCAACGGCGGCGGCGCTAGTTTTCCCAATAAAGTGTTTATCGACCTGAGCGCCAACCGACATACTGGGGTGCTGCGTACCAATTGGGATTTGGGCTTTTACTGTGGTAACGAAGATTTTAGGGTTACCCTTAACTCGTCCAACACCATGATGGCCAAACAAATCAACAAAACCGATTTAACACAGGTAAGCACTGCCGACACTTTGGGCTTTAGTGTAGATGCAGCCTTTAGTCAGTTCAACCCCTTGCCTGGTCAGTTGCCCTATATCGACTATCCCAATGGCGATTTGAACAGGACGGCCATTGCAAGTATTGCCAACACAGCATCCGATAATAAAGTGTACATCATCAACCGCGGCGTTGGTGTTACAGGGGGCAGCCGTGGCTGGAAAAAAGTACGCATCATCCGCAATGGCAGTGGTGGCTACACCTTGCAACATGCCGATATTGCCGCTACCAGCTTTACCACCATCGACATCAGCAAAGACGATATTTACTTTTTTAAATATGTGTCTTTTGAAACAGGTGCCGTACCGGTTGAACCCGTTAAAAAGAAATGGGATATTGCTTGGACTTATTTTGCCAACATTACCAATTTTGGCAGCGGCGAAGTGCCTTATATGTTTCAGGACATTATTATATTGAACCGCAATGTGCAAATTGCCAAAGTATTAACGGCCACTAAGGCTTTTTCCGATTTTGGGCAAGCTGATTTGGCAGCACAGACTTTTTTAACCACACAAAATGCCATTGCGGCCGATTGGCGTAGCGGCGGTGGTCCTACCAGTGCCCCAGCCGTAAGAACGGATAGGTATTATATCGTTAAGGACGGCGACAACAATTATTATAAGATCCGCTTTACGGGCCTTTCACAAAATGGCGAAAGGGGATATCCTTCATACGAGTCGGTTTTGGTAAAAAAAGGTTAGTGATAACCTCATAAAAAGAGCCGTCCGCCGAAGGCGGATGGCTCTTTTATGCATTGACTGTACTTCAAATTTTCGCTCTTATCCCTATTCGAAGTTACCTCTTGTGGTGGCTTTTTCCACTTTTGTCTTGATACAAAAGTGGAGCAAAAAATCAAGGCTGCATAAAAAAGCCTAAAAAATAAACCCTCGGGCTAAAGAAAAACAAGCCCAAGCAGCGGAACAAAACCAAGGTTCAGTGCGACTTACAGGCTAATTGCACTGCCAAGCTTGGGTAACAACTGTTTTTCTTTTGCGCCCTTGGCTTCATTTTTCTTAACGGCTTTTTTATGAGGCCGTACCTAAGCGGAGGCCGAGAACCCTATGAACTCGACCACTATACCAGCGCAAATTTACAATACACCCTTTTACGTTTACACCCAAGCCGAAACACACTATCTTTGATACATGCTAAAAGCAGGTTCAGGCTTTGCCCTCATTTTTACCATACTTCTTTTTACCGCCTGCCGTACCGGCTTGGATGCTCAGCAGCGCACCGCTAGGCAATTGCAAAAAGGCACTATCACTGAAGATACCAGCTATGTGTATCAACTGCCCTTTCTGCCCGGCAAAAAGTATTGGGTAGCGCAGGGTTACTTCAGCATTTTTTCGCACAAAAACCGGGCAGCCCTCGATTTTAAAATGAAGAAGGGCACAACCATCGTTGCGGCCCGCAGCGGCGTGGTGCTGCGGCTAAAAGAAGATGGCAACCGCGGCGGGTGGAGCAAAAAGAATAGGCCCTATGGCAACTACATCATCATACAGCACAACGACGGTTCCCGTGCCGGATATTGGCACCTGCAATACAACAGCATTTTGCCCAATGTGGGCGATACCGTGCAACAGGGCCAGCCTATTGGCAAGAGTGGCAAAACTGGTTATGCCCTTTTTCCGCACCTGCACTTTTTGGCTTGGCGCAATCCAGGTGGCACCCAACAAGTTGGGTGGCAACCCATCGGTACCCGCTTTGCTACGCACAAAGGCATTACCTATCTACGCCCCGGTCGCTTTTACAAAAAGCCCCAACCAACCCCATAAAAATATTTCACCGCTGCTGTGATATTGGGGCCTTTGCTGCGAATAATAGGAAAAGCATAATTTAACAGCATAAAGCAGCGAGGTTGAGCAAGCAGACAAATACATTTTTGGAAGTGGTGGAAGCGCACAAAGGGATCATTTATAAAATTGCGCAATCGTACTGCCATAACAACCACGACAAGGAGGATTTGGTGCAGGAAATAACGGTACAGTTGTGGAAATCATTTGGCAATTACAACCAACAGTTTAAGTACTCCACTTGGATATATCGCATAGCGCTCAACGTGGCCATCTCTTTTTATCGAAGGGAAACAAAGCGCAGGCCATTGGCACAGCCCTTACCTGAAACTATTTTTAATAGGGAAGACACGGAGCATGCTACCGCACAAGAGCAGCAGCTCGTTTTATTGCAACAATTTATTGCCGAGTTGAAAGAACTGGACAGGGCCTTGGTGCTGCTGTACTTGGATGGCAAGAGCCATCGGGAAACCGCTGAAATCATCGGCATCAGCGAAACCAATGTGGCTACCAAGTTGGGACGTATCAAAGAAAAATTAAAACAAAAATTTGCCTTGGTTAACAGCTAAGGCAATCAAAAAAAAGATATCATGACCGAAGTACAATTGCTACAAATCTGGAAATCTTACGATGAGAAGCTGGAAAAATCGCTTTTGGTAAATGCCAAAAACATTGCCGATATACAAAAGCTAAAAGCATCATCGGCTTTGCATTCGCTAAAAGGCATCAAGTGGCTCGGTATCCTTTTTGGGATTGTATGGGTTTTGTTTGTAGGTTTTTTATTGTGGCATTCGCTCAGCTTTTCCAAACTTTTTTTTGTGGTATCAGCCGCCATCCACCTCGTTGTTTCAGTAATTGCCATTGGTGTATACATCAAGCACTTGTTACTCATCCACCAGTTCGACAATAGCCAGTCCATTGTGGAAGCCCAGCAAAAACTGGTGATGCTCAACACTTCTAGCCTACAAGTACTGCGCCTGTTGCTGTTACAGTTGCCGGTTTTTTCTACCTTTTACATTACATTCGATTGGATACAACAATCGCCGCTCAGCTTTTGGCTGATACAGGTGCCCATCGTATTATTACAAGCGGCATTGGGCATTTGGCTGTACAGGAACATCCATTACAAAAACCATGATAAAAAATGGTTCAAATGGCTGATGGGAAGTGGCGAATTTGCCCCCGTTAAAAGGGCGATGGATTTTTTGAACGAAATTGAAACATTCAAGCAGGAAAAATAAAATTGCGCCATCTTTGTAAAGCCCAGCATGCTAAGGCAAGTAAAAGGGCAGACATACATGGAATACAACACATTCACGCCAAGCGAGTTGATAGCCGGTTTTGTAAAGTGTTACTGGACATTGGAGGCCCCTGCCACCGCAACGCCAGAGCGGCAGCGCATTGTGCCCGATGGCTGTATGGAAATGATTTTTCATTATGGCGACCCTTACCAACAATACATCAGCGAAAATGAATCCATCATTCAGCCAAGCTGTTTTGTATTTGGGCAAATAACTACGCCGTTGGAAATTGAACCCACTGGCCGCACGGGTATTTTTTCTGTGCGCTTCCAACCCGATGGGTTTACGCCCTTTGCAACCTTGCCTATTAAGGAAATGGAAAACCGGGCCGTTCCTTTGGAAGAATTATTCGGCCAGCAAGGTATTCAGTTGGGTCTGGAATTGCTAAGCGCAGCGGACACCAGAGAGCGGATAGCGATAGTGGAAAATTTTTTACAACAACAACTGGCTACCCCAAGGGCGATCGATTGCATTGCCAGACAGAGCGTAGCTGTGATGCTGCAATTGAACGGACAGGTTTCGGTAGACGGCTTGGTAGAACAGTTGCAAATAAACCGCCGCCAACTGGAGCGCAGGTTTGCGGCCACCATTGGCCTCAGTCCCAAGCAATTGGCCAAAATCATCCGGCTACAGGCCACACTAAAAATGCTGGAGAACAAACAGTTCAGCAGCTTAACCGACCTAGCCTACGAAAACGGCTATTTCGATCAAACACACTTCATAAAAGATTTTAAAGAATTTACCGGCATCAGTCCCCGGCAATTTTATAATAGCAACTTAAAAATGACCGCCCTTTTCAGCAGCAGCGATTGAGCTGTCGCATTTTTACTATTATGGCCAAACCCGAACGTTTATTTTTGCTGTAAATTAATTGACAATGAAACTATTACTGGCCCTAGTGGCTTTATTTACCGTCTGCTGCGCACCGCAGCCAAAACCGTCGAACATCCCCCTATCGCTGGTCGGTACTTGGAAGGTGGAAAACAAGGAGGACTATGAAGCTTGGACAGCCATTGACGCTACTACACTGGAAGGGCAGGGCTACAAAATAAGGGGCGGACAAAAAACCGTTACCGAATACCTGAGCATAAAAACAGTGGATGGCAAAACCGTTTATACGGCTACGGTACCGGGCCAAAACAATGGCCAGCCAGTTGATTTCATTTTAAATACCGAAGTAACGGGCAAATATTCTTTTGAAAACCTGGCACATGATTTTCCGCAAAAGATACAATACACCCCCATGGGCGATGCGGCCTTATTGGTAGAAGTGCTGGGCAGCGGCGGGCGTGGGTTTTCTTATACGATGGCCAAGCAGCCTTAATAGCAGCTTTGGCCAAAAGCAAGCAGGGAGTATTTCAAATTTTTGCTTTTGTCCCAATTGAAAAATCACCGCTGGTCCAATACCCGGCGGCGGCGAATCATAAACCCTTCGCTTCGCATGCCCCCGTCTGGCCTTTGACCAACAGGTTGGGGAAAGCCCAAGAGTTTGCTATTTTTTTGTAAATTGGGCTATGAAAACATATATCATCTTCTCCTTACTGCTGTATGCAGGTGCGCTACAAGCACAACAGCAAAGCGATTACAGTATCCGTGATTTAAAGAGCGGGCATTATGTACAAGATACCAGTTATGTATATTGGTTGCCCTATCCGCACAAAGCCAAATATTTGCTCATACAGGGTTACGACAGCAAAATGAGCCACCAAGGCGAACTGGCGCTAGATTTTAAAATGAGGACCGGCAGTAAAGTGTGCGCAGCCAGGGGCGGGGTGATTGTAGCCATGCGCAAAGACAGTGATAAGGGTGGGTTGAAAGACGAAATGCTATCGGAAGGCAATTACATTATTATACAGCACAGCGATGGTACCCATGCCAATTATTGGCATTTTAAAAAAGACGGTGTGCTGGTAAATGTGGGCGACACCGTACAAAAGGGGCAGCTCATCGGCCTGAGCGGTAATACGGGCTACTCTGCCTTTCCCCATCTCCATTTTGAAGTAGTGCCGGGCAATAACAATATTGCCTATAAGAGTTTTAACCAACTACCTACCCGCTTTTATACCAAAAAAGGCATCATGTACCTAAGGCCGGGCCAATATTACAAGTCGGTGCATTACTAGAAAGGGTGATTTAGCGGTTTGCATATTAAGAAAATTGATGTTATATTGTAGTTTATTACTCAACCTAAAACAACGGGCTATGGCTATAATTGAAACAGACGCAAACGGCAACGAAAAGTACATCAAAGATCCCGATGGCAACGAGATTGGCCGGCCGGGGAAAAGGATAGCAGGTATTTTGTTGGTAGTGGTAACCGCCCTAGCAATGGTGGGTATCATTGCACATTGGCCCGACAAGTTGCCGCCCGTTAATCAAGCTGCAGAAACAAAGTATTATTATAAATGGTTCGCTGTTACCTATGCGGGAAAAGATGGGGTGCCCACCGAAAGCGATGTGATAAAGACAGGAAAGAACTTCAGGTTAAGCAAAGCGGATTCTATCGCCAAAGCACAGGCCGATTCCATTGCAAAGGCCCAAGCAGATTCGATCGCCAATTTGCCCGATAGTCTCAGGCCAAGCGAAGCCACCCCTTCCAATGCAGACAGTGGATCTGGCAAAAAGGAGGGTGCAACAGTACAGGCCCCAGTGAACCCTTGTTCCACTAAGTGCACCATTGATCTTAATACGCTGATATTATTATTGGTATCATTGGCGGGCTTTTTGGGCAATATGATCCACATTTCAGCCTCCTTCACCAATTTTGTTGGGGCCGGTAAATTTAAGCGTAGTTGGATACTGTGGTACTGCGTAAAACCCTTTACCGCTGCGGCTTTGGCCGTAGGGGTGTACATCATATTCAGGGCAGGCTTTTTAAACTCCGGCGAAGCGGTGGCCAGTGTAAACCTATACGGTGTGGTGGCTTTGGCCGTACTGGCCGGACTATATACTGATATGGCCACGCAAAAATTGAAAGAAGTATTTGCTGTGGTATTCCAGTCCAGCAGCTCAAGGCCCGACCCGCTTACCTATCCGCCCGTTAAAATATCGGATGCCCTGCCCAACCCCTTTCCGTTAAATACGCCCACACAATTGGTGGTAACGGGCGAAGGCTTTGCCAATCGTAAGTTTACCGTAAAAATTAACGATGTGGAAATAAAGGATGTGGTGATAAAAACCAATGCCCTTGTATTAAATTACGAAGCCACAGTTGAAAAGCCTATATTGGTTTTATATGATGAAAAAAATGTGGAAGTGCTTAAATATACAATCATTACTCAGACGGCAGCAGCGCCACAGCCGCCCGCAGTCCCCACTATAACTAGTATTGCCCCTGCTACAGCAACCGTAAATACGGCAACGGCTGTAACCATTACGGGCACTGGGCTCACGGCTGCCGGTATTACCGTCAATATTACCAGCACAACCGATGCAACGGATACAACGGCCATCAGCGATGCCAATTTGACCAAAACAGATACTACTATCACATTTACATACACGCCTGCCAAAGCGGGCACTTATAATATCGCCGTGGCAAGCAGTGATGGTACGGCGTTGAACAACCAAGATATTGTAGTTACTTAACTGTAGTAAGTGTAACAATGAGCGAACGAAAGAATCTAGTTTACTTTTTGGGGGCGGGTTGCAGCTATAATTTCGGCTACCCGCTCACCAGCCAAATTATGCCGGCCATTTTGGAAAGGCTCAATAAGGGCGATTTGTTTTGCTCGGGTTATCGCCGCTTGGAAGATGATGGGCTGCTGTGCCAAAAGCTGCAACGTTATATTGAATTGGTTTACCCAGGCCTCAAAAAAGCCGAGGCATCTACTACCGTGCCCAATGTGACCGAGATTTTTTCTTTTATAGACCATTTGTGTTTTTACGACACGCCGCACCATCCGGCACTGGGTGAAAATGGCTTGGAAGAATTTAAGTTATTGCTAAACCGTTGTTTGGGCGAATTGTTGAAGGACTACGAATATGGCGGGCATGCCACGGCCCAACAAGCGGAACTGCACAACGTCTTCATCCAATCGATAAAGCAACATATTGATGCCGGCGACCGGGTTACGGTGATTACCACCAACTACGATTTAACCATCGATTTATTTTTTAGGGATGAGGTGGAGAACAATTTGGTGGACTTTGGTATTCCCTACCGGCATGTGGTGACTAGCCAATTGATACAACAGCCCATCAAACCGGGCCTGCGCTATTACAAACTGCATGGCTCGCTCAACTGGCTTACTTGTGGGCTGTGTGGGCAATACTATATCAACCCTATTGGCAGCATTGTGCATCAATCCTATCGCAAAGATGTGGACAGCGACAATACCTGTGTATGCAACAACAATATGCGCTTGAAGGCGGTGTTGGTGCCGCCATCACTTGTAAGGGATATTAGGGATTCTAACCTGTTGCAAGTTTGGAAGGGTGCACTCGAGTCCGTACGCCGGGCAGATAAATTAGTGATGATTGGCTACTCCATGCCAGCAGAGGATTTGGCCATTAAATCCATCATCTTACGAGGGCTTAATGGAAGAAACAAAGCGGCCCCCGAGCTGGAAGTAGTGCAATATGGTAAGGAGGCCATGGCCAACTACCACAATATTTTTGGCGATGTGTTTGATGAAAAAAAATACTACAGCGATGGATTGGAGCCGTATTTAAAAACAGCTTATCCGCACCTTTTTACAACTTAGCTACAATATATTCCGTTAGGCGGTACCTGCTCAATATCTCCGTGTCAATTTGCGAAGCACCGGTAATTTGCCCAATACATGATGGCGTGCCGCATTGGCACTCAAAAGGCTGGGCCATTTCCCACTCGGTGCTAGGATAAAAAAAGGTAAATTGTTCGCCGGGTTCTATGTGTGCTATACATACCAACTGCATGGCCGTCGTATCAAAAAAAGCATTGGGCTGGCAGCTATGGTTTACATACTGCAAAAAAGAGGGGTTCAATGTAATATGTGTATCATCTCCGGTTTGTACGGTGAGGTAACTCGGTTTGTCAAAAACAGCCGCTGCGCTAAAGCGGCATATTATATCACCCGACGCAAAAGATTGGGTGCTGTATAAAAATCGAGATCCGGTTTCGGTCTCTTGTAATACTTCTGCAAAACCATGCTGGCTTATGGTAAGTTGTGTTGCGGTTGCAACCATATTTTTTGATTATTGATTATTGGGTTAATATTTTTTTGAATGGCATTGCTTATTGATGTTGATGACTGTGTTATTGATTATTAATTATTAGGTAGCGTTTTTAGCATAACACACCATACATTGAGATCCACCACAATAATCAATAATCCAATAATCAATAATTACGCGGATACAGCCAATTCTTCCTTACCAGCACCAATCTGCTTAACAGGAAGCGGTGTTCCGTCTTCTCCTTCATCTATGCCTACTTCAATGCGCTGCATGATGTCTTTTAAAGAAGTAATCCGCTGTACCATATAAGGAATGGTATCGAGCCCGCTCACAAACTTGAGGATATAATTGTAAATACCGATAATACTGCCCGCCATCAACACATTGCCCGGCGTTATCTTTACACTGATCAACAAGGCTGCCACCAATACCACTACCGATATGGCTTCCATCAATCCAAAATTCCAAGCCTCCATGTCGGAAATTTTAATCTGCCAACGGCGTAGGTTTTTGTAATGCTTGTTTATTTGCATGGTATTGCGGCTACTGATGATGGTTACCTGCCGCTCCAGTTCGTTGTTTTTAAGATGGGTGTACCTTTTCATGCGCTTACCATAATAATAGCTGATTACCATTACCGGCAACAGTACGGCCAAGCACAGCAGCACTACTTGGGTATCGTAAAACCACAGCAGCACCAAAGAGCCCAGCAGGTTGTAGCAAGCCTCAATCACATAATTCAAATCATATTCTAAAAAATCTACAAACTCACGGGCCAATGTGGAGTGGGCGCTCAACTTGGATACATCGGTTTGGCTAAAGCGGCGACTCAGCAGCCTAGTAACCAATGCCGTATAAATGGTAGAGTAAGTGCGGGTATCGTACATATGCCGCACGGTACCTATGGCCAGCCAGCCGATATGGGAAGCGGCCAAATAAATCAAGCCCTCATAGCTACTTTTGAGCAGGCCATTTACCGCCTCGCCCAAAAAGTAGGGGCGCAGCAACAAACCCAGCATTTCCAAACCAAAAAGGCTATAGGTAAGTAGCAGTTGCCACTTATGCTTGATAAAAATGTTGCGTATGATGAATAGCCTCGACATAGTTGCTTTAATGCAATAAAGTATCATCCCCGCCAATTGGCAGGCTAGTTATTGAATGGGTTATGTAATTTGCTTTAACTGTAACCGTCCCTGAAACCCTTGGCCTGGTAATGGCCGCAGTAAATAGCTATTGCTGAACAGCTATGGGCAGTAATTAACATTTCAGACGTTGCAGTTTCAATAAAGTTTAACGCAAAGGTACTTAAATTTTGGAGGAGCCGGTCACCTGCTTATTTAACAAATGATGAATTATATAGGATTTCCTCCTGCCGTTGGGTAATGGAATTGCCCGCTATGCCCTTGATAATACCCCTGCAACCCAACGTACCACATTGACAATCAAAGGTTTCCGCTGTTTCATTGAGCAATTCGGCATAATCGAGGGTTAGTTCTTCGCCCTTGGCAATATCCCGCAGGGCCACCACATTGAGGCCCCGGTAAGCGGTATTCGGCTCGCAGCTATGGTTCTGCGGCGCCCATTCCGATGGATTATTGTCCCATAAAATATATACTTCATTACTAATAGGATAGGCATAATGGCGAAAAAGGGCCTTTTCCTCGGCACTCCAGTAGCGGTCCACATGGCTTTTGGTAACAATGCGCTGCGGTTTTTCTTCGCCCTTAAACAAGATTTCGCCTGCTGAAATGGGCATATTGGCGTAAATGCCAAATCCGGCAATGGCGTTGCCCTTCATGATGTGTTTCTTTTGCTTGCGCCGATGGCGGGCAATTCCCTCGGCTATGATATGCCGCAAAAAGCCTTCCTGCCCAATGCCATCGTGCTGCAAAATATAATCCGCACTGCCTTCATAGCCATCTTGATAAAAGACGGAGCAGGTAAAATTGACTTCCAAAAAAAACAGTTCGCCCTTTTCATCCAATCTAAAATCCATACGGGCATAACCCACACCGCCAAAGCTGCGGAAAATGCGACTGGCTGCTGACTGTAGCTTTTTGCACAATGCCGCATCGTTTACCGGTATATTGCTTTCGGGATGTAGTTCGCTGGTTTTAAGGGCGTATGTTTTAAATAATTTATCCTTTGGAAAAATAAATTCTACGGGTTTGAAAGCGATACAGTTTTTATGGTCGTGTGCATCGGCTGCTACCAGCACGGTAAACTCACGGCCTTGGATATAGGCTTCCACCAATACCGCTTCATATTCTTGCAGTAATTGAATCACTTTTTGCTCCAAAGCTTGGCTATTGTGCACCAAGGATTGGTCGTCGATACCCAAGCTATCACCCG
Source organism: Chitinophaga pinensis (assembly GCA_943373145.1). Taxonomy (GTDB): domain Bacteria; phylum Bacteroidota; class Bacteroidia; order Chitinophagales; family Chitinophagaceae; genus Ferruginibacter; species Ferruginibacter pinensis_H. The sequence continues at coordinate 88,036 of CALSBI010000009.1, read as the reverse complement.
CTTTGGCCGGTTTTACAAACAAGGGGAAAGATAAGTGAGCGCATTGCCCGGCAATATCCTCCGCATGGTCGATAAGTGCATAAGCCGGTGTACTGATGCCTTCCGTGTAAGCCACATATTTCATCAACTCCTTGGGCGGGTCGTATAATTGTGTGGTAGGTCCCGTAAAGGGCATTTCCAGCAACTCCAATGTATAAATCACATCAATGGACGGCACTTCCCACTCCAAATAACCTTCGCAGAGGTTTACAAAACAATCGTAGCCCTGTTGCTTCAGTTGCTTTAATTGTTTATAGGTAGTCAACTTGTTTAAAAACACATGATCTACCTGCATGCCCGGCAATAAATGCGACAGGTTGCGGGGCGGATCATAATTTTTATAATCAACCGAAGAAGTGGAATAGTCTGGTTGTAGAACGCAAATCCTCATGCAATGGGTTATGGCAGTGTGAATCTGTGAGACTGCCTTTTCAAAGCTAAAGTTTAATTGGGATATGGAAAATAATTATTGGTGTTTTCTATCCAACGCATCCTGCAATACCGCCGCTACCATATCCGCAAAAGATTGGCCACTCAACCGCAATATGGCCCCTATGGAAGTATAGTTTTCATCTTCGCTCAACCCGCATTGGGCATTTACCTCCAATACATACAATTGGCCCGTAGCACCATCCATGCGCAGGTCGATCCGTCCGTACCCCGTTCCTTCTACAGCGCAGTAAGCTTCCCAGCTCAGTTGGTTCACCGCTTGGGCAATGGCATCGGTGGCAGGGGGATGATAATCGTAAAAATTTTCATACTCGCCAATCGGGTTTTCTTCATCATAGGTTTCCCAGAGGCGGTCGAAACTCAAGAATTTCTCTTCCTCCTTCAATGCTTTGTGAAAAACCCTTTCCACAGGTGGATAAAAGATGGCTTTATCCGGCTGACGGTAATCGCCAATAATAAAGGAAGTATATTCTGGCCCGGCAATAAACTGCTCCACTACGATACCGCCAAAAGCCAGGTCCCATCCATGATAACCTTTGTAAATATCCGCCACCACGGCCTGTAAAGCTGCATCATCCTGCACCACATTCTTTACGCCAAGCCCCATACTGCCGCCGCTTACGGCCGGTTTGGCAATAACGGGCTTGCCCAGTTTGTCGCAAGTACCTTTCACGCCTGCATCTGGCTCCGTAATGGCCAGCCAAGGAGCAGTGGCCACCCCCGCTTGCTCAAAAGCCTGCTTCATGATGATTTTTGACGTGGTCAAATGGTAGTAGCGCTCTTCGGCCCCCGTGTAAATCATGTTGTTGGCTTGCAGGTAACGCACAACGGATATGCCCGGCGTTCCGTTTACCTCATCGCCATCACATAAGTTTAAAATGATATTGGTATAGCCGTTATGACTGTTTTTAATGTCATCGATAACGGCTGTATAATCTTGCAGCGTAACCGGTTGCCATTTCCAGGGCAGTTGCAATGCTTCAAAAGCACGGGTATATTCGGCAATGCTTTGCGTAAAATCGTAGTAGTACTCCAAGTTGGGGTCGCTGGTTTGCAAATGCGGGGCCAGTACCCATATAAACATATTTTGCAATGCCGGTTTTTGTTGCATGCTGTAAAAATAAGGGAATCGGGTATAAGTGGCAATCAGTTTTGACAGGGAAAATATATCTATTATAATGTTTAACTCGTCGCTATACTAGCCGTATTGATACACTCTTTTCGTCGATTGCTTGTGCTTGCCTCAAGCCGGCGGGCTTCGTTCCGGGTTCACCACTGCATTTAGCCCTTTTTCTGGGACCCCTTCGCCCCAGAAAATCCGCCTACGGCGGACCGGACTAAATGAGGTGGTTCACCTCGGAACTGGTGGGAGAATGACTTCTTTTAAGTTTGCGAAAACTCAAATTCTTTTGAACAAGTAATAATAATATTTTACTGCGAATGCCCTGTCAGTTTTGCTAACCCATTACCCTTGCACCTACCCTTAGGCCCCTAACTGCTTTAGCAACTGTTCTTTGTAAGAGGGCGACACTTCTATTTCCGAACCATCCAGCAGGGTGATATAGCCGCCGGAACCTTTGGAATAGGCTTTGATGCACTGCATATTGACAATGAAAGACCGGTGTACACGAATAAAGGGGGCTTCCAACAAATCATCAAAATGCTTTAGGAACTTGCAGATCAACTTATGCGAACCATCGGCAAAATACAGTTCGGTAAAATTGCCCTTGGCCTGCAACTTGGTAATGGTAGCCGTTTTAATAACATCAAAACCCTGCATGGTGGGCAAAACAATCTGCTGTTGCTCTGGCTTTAGCTTTAGGTTTTGCAGTAAAATACTGTTGCGGTTCAGCGCCTCAGCACTCAGCAGGGTTTCCTGTACTTTGTTTACAGCGGCAATCAACTCCGCTATATCAATCGGTTTGAGTATATAATAGGCGGCACTTCGGTTGAGCGCTTTGATGGAATATTCGGCATAAGCCGTAATGAAAACGGTTTCAAATTGTAGGCCCTCGCAGGCTTCCAATATATCAAAGGCATTGCCAAAGGGCATCTCCACATCCAACAACACCAATTGCGGTTGTAGCTCATGCAACATCGGCACCGCCTCTTTGATGTGCTGCGCCTGGCCCACCAACTCTACCGCTGGGCAATATTTCTTCAAATAGCCGGCCAGTACATCCCGGGCTATCAACTCATCGTCAACTATTACCGTTCTGATTTTCATGCTTTAAAGTCTTTTAACAAGGGTACAGACAAAGTTACTTTTACACCGCTATTGGGGGCGGGCTTGTCTTCTACCTGGCAAACAATTTGTTGGTTGTACAAACTATTAAGTATGGCAATGCGTTCCTGCGTGTTGCTGATGCCCCTGCCCGAACGCTTTTTTTGATTGGCCGTTTTGTGTTTTTGGCTTTCCGCAATACCAATGCCGTTGTCTTCTATCACAATCAGCATGCCCCTTGGTGTTTTGCTAAAACTCAAATGCACGTGGCCCTTGGTTTCCACATAGCGCAGGCCATGCCACACCGCATTTTCCAAGTGCGGCTGTACCAACATACCGGGCATATAATAATGGTTATCTGCCATCAGCGTATCGTCAATTTCAATGCGATAATCGAACTTATCGGGAAAACGCCGCTTCTCCAATTCCAAGTAGTTTTCCAACAGTTCCATCTCATTGGCCAACAGTACAAAATCTTCTTTGGAGTTTTCCATTACCCGCCGCATCAGCGTGGAAAATTTGGTGAGGTATTGATTGGCCTCAAGCTCATTGTTGTTGGCAATAAATTGATTGATGCTGTTGAGGCTGTTAAAAATAAAATGCGGATTCATTTCGCGGCGAAGCGATTGCAAGGCGATTTTTTTGTTGCGGATACGCAGCTTGCGCAATATAGAAAGCACAATGGTTACAAAAATCGCCAACACCAATACAGAGCCCAGCAGCAGGTAATTGAAAATGTTTTTACGCTTGATGAGGTTGTCTTTCAACGCCTTTTCATTTTCCAATTCTTTGATGCGATTCTCGGTTTCGGCAACCAGTTCAGTGTCGAGCATCGAACTGTCTTTGGCAATAACCGTAGGCAGTTGAGCCAAAAAATCTTTATACAATTGGAGGCTCAGCTCTTTTTTTCCTTTGCTTTGAAAAATGCTGTCCAGCCTTTCCACGCACTTTTTAGCTTCCAGTACATGCCCGTTTTTGATGGAAAGCAGGTAGGATTCGTTGAGCAGCGCCACGGCCATACTGTCTTCTTTTTTCAACAAATAAATATCGGCCAGTGAAGTGATTTCTTTTGCTTTTAACTGGCTGGAGCCCTGTACAAAACCTTCGTTCAAAATGGCTTTTTTGGTTTCGATGGCTTTGCCAAAATCATTTTCTTTTAGGTACAAATCGGCAATGCGTTGGTTGAAATAAGTAGCCTGAACCGGTGTGCTTTTAGAAAACTGGTAGGCTTGGTTCAGCGAGTTGATGGCGGCAGGGGTTTGTTTGTTGCGGAGGTTTAAATCGGCCATCCGGGAAAAATTGCTAACGATTTCCCCCGTATCTTTTTTGAGCAGCCCCAGTTGGATGTTCTGTCTTAGCATTCCCTGTTGTACCTGCGCTGAATCGGGTCGGCTCAGCCTGCGGAAATCGTTGCCGTTGAGCGTATTGGCATTGATGTCGCCCGTTTTCAGGTTGTTGGCGCCCGCCGTTTTGTAATTATCCAACGCTTCCTTGTTCTTGTTCAGGTCTTCCTGCACTTTGGCCAAGGCCCGGCTGCTCTTGGCAATACCATCGGCATCGTTCACCTGCTCGTACAAAGCTTGGGCTTTTTTAAAATAGGGTTCGCTTTTGGCAACCTCGCCCCGCTGATAGAAATTTTGCGCCAAATCGTAGTAACCCTGCGCAAGGGTATCCGGGTTGCCTTTCTTATAGCCGGACTCGATTTTTTTGGAAGCCTTTTTTAGCTTTTGCTGTACTTTTTCCGTTTGGCCCAGCACACACTGGCCCCAACAGCATACAATGGCTAAAAAAAGAAAAAATAACCGCTTCGGCATGGCACTTTTAAAATTATCTACAAAGTAACATTTTTTTAAGGCTATCTGCCTGCTTGTTCACCCAGTCATAAGCAGGTTTCACCCAGTTTGGCTGTAAAAGGGCTGTTACGCAAACTATTTTCATGGCCTAAAAAGACGAAACATGAAAAAGATAATGTTATTTACGGGACTGCTGTTGTGCTGCTTCAGCTTGTCGGTATCGGCCCAATTAAATAAGGATAACCTGCATGTTCCTTTTCAAGAGGGTAGCCCCAACTTGAAAGGCGGATACACTACGCAACATAAAAAGGTAAAACTCTACTATATCAAGGCCAAACCTTCTTTGCAAAAGGAATACACCAATATGGGTAAATACACCACATTGGAAAAAGCCTTGGCCCAATCGAAAATAAAGGTGAGCGAAATATCGCAGGGCGGCACCGTTAATACACTTACTTTCAGCAATACCTCGGCCGATACCATCCTGATTGGTATGGGCGATATTGTAAAAGGTGGCAAACAAGACCGGGTGGTGGAAAAAGACACATTGATTGCGCCGGGCAAAACCTTGCAGATGCCCGTTTATTGTGTGGAGCATGGGCGTTGGCGGCCTAGCAATTCGGGTACCAACTTTAGTGCTTACCATAGTAACATCAACAATACAGTACGCAAGAGTATTGTAAAAGAAAAAAGCCAGGGCAAAGTATGGGAGAAAGTAGCCGCCATCAATAGCCAAAACGGCACCAATACCAGCACGGGAACTTACACGGCCGTTACGCAATCGGATAATTACACCAAGGAAATAAAGGAATACAAAGAAGTGTTTACGAAAGTGATCAATGCCGACTCTACCATTGTGGGTGTATTGGCTGTTACCGGCGACCGTATCATCGGCTGCGATATTTATGCTACGCCCCAACTCTTCCGCAACAATGCCGCCAACCTGCTCAACTCTTATGTGTCGGAAGCGATTTATGATGGCAAAGACGTAAGCATTCAAGATGCTACCGTAGCGCAATACTTGAACGATTTGCTGGACAATGAGGCAAAGCAGGACAAGCTGTTGGAAAACAATGGCCGCAGCCTGAAAGTGAATGGCAAAAAAATTAAGATTACGTCTTTCGATAAATAACCAGCCCGTTGATACCTGCCCAAATGTTCAATGGTATGGGGCGGCCTTTCCCAAGGTCGGCCCTATTCCATTTTCAGCAATGATAACGACCGGTTAGTAGGGAATCTTTTTTTGCTGGATACTACAATATCATATTCCTAAAAGTAAGGCTGATGCGGGGTTTGCTCACTTTTACCGTTTTGGGCAGGCTGTGCAGCCAATGGGTTTGTGTGGCCCCTTGCATCACCAACAGGCTGCCGTGCTGCAACTGTACGGATGCTGTTAATGGCTGCTGCTTATGTTTAAAACTAAACTTACGTTCGGCACCAAAGCTCATAGCGGCGATGGCAGCATGGTGCATTAATGTTTTTTCATCATCGCTGTGCCACGACATACCTTCATTGCCATCATGGTACAGGTTCAGCAGGCAGGAGTTGTACAAAGCACCCGTCCGTTCTTCGGCCAATTGCTTCAGTTGCAGCAGTGCTTCCGTCCATGGTAGGGCCTGCCGGGTAATGCCTGAATAAGTGTAATCAAATCCCACATCGCCATACCAAGCCACTTTGCGTTTGGTAACAATGTGTTTGCCAAATATGATCACTTCATCGTTGCGCCAAGCGATGGTTTCCAGCAGCAGCTTCAAATACTGGTTGGCTTGCTGCGCACTCATTACAGGGCCATAGTACAGTACTTCCCCATCGCAGGGCAACAGATTGGTTGTTTCGTTGCTAAATAAATCCATTGGTTTTACAAGGCTGCAATTTCGCAAAAAATATCCGTTAACCTTTGGGGCTGGCTAAAAAAGGGCGAGTGGCTGGTGGGGAGCTGATACACTTTTTCGCAAGGCGTTTCCGTGTACATTTTTTGTTGGATAAAAGGCGTAACCGCTCGGTCTTGGGTACAAGCAATATAAAACCGGCGTACACTGCCATAGTTGGCATCGCTTAGCTGCAAGGGCGTAATGCCCGTGGCCACTGGCTCGTGGCTCAACAATAGTTTTGCCAGTTCGGTGATCGATTCGTCGCAATCATGGTATAGCCCTTCTTTGTAAATAGCCGGTTGTAAAGTATGCGAAGCCGTTGCTGGATGCTGCGTTACGTAAGGTTTTAGCACCCCGTTCACATCCTGCCGCGAATATTCCAACTGTGTTTTGCCATCGGGCACCAAGTAGGCGGCCAAGTAAATCAGTTTGGCAATTTTATGCGGCCTGTATTCGGCTGCCTGCGAAATAACCACGCCGTTTTTGCTATGGCCCACCAATATCACTTGCCCTTCGATGCTGTCGATCAACCCGCAAATATGGTCAACCGATTTTTGCAGGGTTACTGCTTGGATCGGTGTTTTGTCCCTGCCCATACCCGGCAAATCCACCGCAATGGCCTTATGCCCGCATTGTTCCAATAAGGGCAAAACCCTGTGCCAGTTCCAGGCGCTGTGCCAAGAACCATGTACCAAAATAAATGTTGTCATGATATTATGTAAAATGTAATGATGTGAAAAGTTCAATCACCCAGCAGCAGATAGCTGTGCCGCTTCCCAGCCGATGATGGCCGTTTTGCGCAGTGGGCCCCACATGTAGCCGCCGATGGCACCTGTAGCTTGTATCACCCGATGGCAAGGGATGATGAAGGCCACCGGGTTGCTGCCAATGGCCGTACCCACCGCCCTTGAAGCGCTAGGCTGTTCAATTTGCTGTGCAATGGTTCCGTAAGTGCTGAGCTGCCCCTGTGGGATTTTTAGCAACGCTTCCCATACTTTCAATTGAAAGCCCGTGCCCTTTACATGCAATTTGATGGTTTGCGGTGTACCATCAGCTTGGGTAAAAAATTGCAGGGCCTGTTGTTGCACCATATCCACCACTTGCTTAAAGTGGGCATTGGCAAAGGATTGTTGCAATACCGCAAAGGCTTTTGCTTCATCATCGGTAAAAGCCATGTGGCAAATACCCTTGGGCGTGGAAGCTACCAACACATTGCCAAAAGGCGTTTCCGCAAAACTATAATGTATGGTGAGTGCGGCACCCCCATTTTTGTATTCACCGGGTGTCATGCCCTCAATGTTTACAAACAAGTCGTGCAGGCGGCCCGTGCCGGAAAGTCCTGTTTCAAAAGCGGCATCCAGCAAAGTGGCTTGTCCATTTTGCAACACTTGCTTGGCATGCTCCACACTGATATACTGTAAAAATTTTTTAGGACTTACACCTGCCCATTCGGTAAACAGGCGCTGAAAATGAAAAGGGCTTACATGAATACTGCGGGCAATATCCTCCAGTGCTGGCTGCTGCTTAAAATGCTCGGTGATGTAGCGGATGGCCGCTTCAATGCGCTGGTAGTTGGTGGTATCGCTTTTTGTCATTTGTACTGCTTTGTGCAACAAAATTAGTGCAGTGCCCATCCCTGTGCAACCCGAAATTTGCTAATTATTGTAAAAAAATAGCCGGTCGTTCAACCGGCTATTGCTATTATTTACAAAAGCATTATTTCAACTTTTCCAATGCGGCCCGCAACATGCCCAACATTTCATCAATGCCTTCTTTTTTGCAAGTACCCACACTCAGGCGGTACCAGTTGCTGGTACGCTTGGCACCAAAAGCATAAAACGGTACCACGGCCAGTTTGGCTTCGTCCAACAAGTAAGCGGTTACATCTTCTTGCTTTTCCAACAGTTTACCATCGGCGGTTGTTTTGCCCACCAAGTCAAATTGTACGGTAAGATAAATCGCTGCTTGGTGTGCAATGGCATCCACTTTGTGTCCCGCTGCTTTTAAATCTTGCAGCCCTTGGTAAATGCGGCGCAACCTTTCGTCTACCTCGGCCCTAAAAGATACCAAATGCTTTTCCACCCAATCGTGGTGTACCAAATATTTGGCCACGCCTTTTTGCTCTGGCATGGGGGCCCAAGCGCCGATATGGCTGTTGATGCCCCGCATTTTGGCCAGTACATGCGTGGGGCCCATGGCCCAGCCCACCCTTACACCGGTAGCTGCAAAAGCCTTGCTGATACCGTCAATAAAAATAGTGTACTGTCTCATTTCAGGACGGATAGATACGGGATTGAAATGCTTGGTTTCGCCAAATGTGAGCGTCCAATACATTTGGTCGTACATCACATACAGTTTCTTTTCGTCTTCACCACGGCTTTTATTTTCTTCCAGTACCAAATCGCAAATCGCTTCCAATTCGGCATAGCTAAAAGCCGTACCGGTGGGGTTCAGCGAGGAGTTGAGCGCCAATAGGCAGGCACCTTTTAAGTGGGGTTTGATATCGGCAGCCGTTGGCATAAAATCATTTTCACGGGTTGCTTCTATCAACACGTGTTCGCCCTCTACAAAATGCACATAGTGGTTGTTGTTCCAAGACGGAGCGGGGTAAATAATTTTATCGCCCCTATCGGCCACCGCCCGGTACAAAGAATAAATCAAAGGCCGGCCACCTGCAGCAATCAATATTTCGTTGGGGCCATATTGCAGCCCTTCCCATTTTTCTATAAAAGCAGACACTGCTTCACGCAGGTCGAGTGTGCCATCCGCAGGGGGATAGCAGGTGTTGTGGTCGCGGTACGACTGCACGATGCAATCTTCCATTTCTTGTGGGATGGGGAAAACCGCTGGGTCAAAATCACCAATGGTAAAATTGTAAATCTTTTCGCCCTGTTGTACCCTGTCCCGTATTTCGTTGCCAAGCGTTATGATTTCGCTCGGTATTAATGTTTCAGCAAGTTGGCTCAATTTGTTGCTCATGTATTAAAGAAATTAGTGATGGCAAATGTAGCTTTTAAATGATTTCCGGCAAAGCCTATGCCATAAAAGAATTATAAAATGGTGAGTCCGTTGCTTACATAATTGTGTAATAGTCTATCGGATGGGTCGAGTTCTGTTATCAAATAATCAATTTGAGAAAGTGGACAAACCACGCCCCGCTGGCAGGTGTTGAGTTTTTCCGAAATGCCCATCACGGCCGTTTGGCGTGCCGCTTTTATCATGGCCCGTTTTAGCGGAATGATTTCAAGGTCGTTTTCGGTAAGGCCTTTTTTCATGTCGATGCCATTGCTGCCCATCAAACAAAGATCGAAGTGCAGTTCGCCCAGTTTTAAAAAAACATCGCCATCGGTTACCACTTTGCTGGTGTGCGATATTTTGCCGCCCAGCATCATTACATCCAGCCCTTGGTGCTGCAACAACTCTGCGGCAATGGTAAGGCTGATGGTACAAAAGGTGGCAGAAAGGCCCGGTGGCAGCAAACGCACCATTTCCCGGATGCTGGTGCCCCCGCCCACCAATACCAGCATATTGTCTTTTATCAGCGAGCAGGCTTTGGCCGCAATCAGTTTCTTTTTATCCAGTTCATAAATCTGCTCTTGGTGGTAGGCCCCGGAAAAAGAAACCGACAGCGCACCCCCATGCACTTTTTCTATCTGGCCCGCTTCGGCCAGTTCGTTCAGGTCGCGGCGCACCGTATCTTCCGAAACGCCCAGCAGGAGGCATAAATCGGTGCTCAATACCCGGTTGTGCAGGTTCACCTGCTTCAATATAAAGGCGTGGCGTTCCTTTTTTAATGTAGGAATGGGCGTATCAATTTGCATCTTTTTGCCGGAATTTTTATTTTTTATCCAAATAAGGTTAAATAATCTGCAAAAACAAGCTAAATTTAGCATAATTTTTCACAATTTTATTAACGACAGTCAAACTTTTGCGGCTTTTTGCGGTTTTGCACATTATTAACTAAAAACAATTGTTATGAGAAAGCGGTTACTTTTTAAAAGGAAACTGAAAATTTTACAGGCGGCCCTGCCTATCCTGGCCTTGTTATTTGCCCTGATTGCCCCTTTATCGGCGGCGGCGCAAAGCTTGGTTACGATAAAAGGGAAGGTTACGGACAAAAATGGCAAGGGTATTCCCGCCATTTCCGTTACCATTAAAAATACCAGCTTCGGTACGGCAACCGATGGCGTGGGTGCTTATGAAATAGCTGCCATGCTCAAATCGGGCAACTACAGTTTGGTGATCAGCGGCCTTGGTTACAAGACACAAGAAAAAACCATCAACCTCAGCAGTGGCGCTACAGAAGCCGATGTTACTTTACAAGATGATGTACTCGGCTTGGACGAAGTAGTGGTAACCGGCACCTCGGCCGGTACCACCCGCAAGCAGTTGGGCAACTACGTGGGCGGCGTTAAAGCCTCGCAAATTGCCAACTCCGCCACGGGCAATGCCCTGGCCGCCCTACAAGGTAAAGTGGCCGGTGCACAGATTACCCAAAACAGTGGCGACCCTGCGGGCGGTCTAACGGTAAGGCTAAGGGGCATTAGCACCATTGGCAGCGGCAGCGACCCACTGTACATTGTAGATGGCGTTATCATCAACAACAGTTCGCCCAGAGTTACCAATGCCGATGCCAACTACGACGGTACCGGCGCCATTGGACAAAACCGTATGGTGGACATCAACCCCAACGATATTGACCGCATTGAAGTGCTGAACGGCGCGGCAGCAGCGGCCATTTACGGAAGCCGGGCCAACGCAGGTGTGGTACAAATATTTACCAAAAGGGGCAGTACTGGCGCACCGCAGATCAGCTTTACCACCCGTGTTACCGCCAGCAGCCTGCGCAAGCGTTTAACCTTTAGCAAGGCGCCCACCAAATTTGGCGGCCCCACCGATGGCCCATCGGCTCTTACACAAGATATACTTACGCCCGCTTTAACCAATACCACGGCCGTTACCCGTTACGATTATCAAGACGATATTTTCCGCACGGGCATCGGCACCGACAACAGTGTATCGATTGCTGGTGGCAAAGACCGGATGAAGTACTATACCTCGCTGAATTATTTCCGCAACGAGGGCATTGTTAAGGGTACGGACAACAGTCGTTACAGCATTAAGTTGAATGTGGACCAGAACATCAACAAATGGCTGGCCATCAATACGGGGCTGAATTATGTGTACAATACCACCAACGAAAAGCCCGACGGCAACACGTTTTACAGTCCCCTCAACACCATGACCATCATTGGCAATTTCCACAACATTAACAATTTGGATGCGAATGGCAAATTGCAGGCCGTGGGCGAAAGGGGCCGGGTAAATCCGCTGAGCGTTATCAACGACATCAAGCAAAAAAACAATACCAGCCGCCTTATCAGTAGTTTGGCGTTGAAGTTGACGCCCTATAAAGGCTTAACAATCGACTATACGATGGGTATTGATAATGTGGCCCAAAACGGCACCACTTTTGTACCGCCATATACATACAATGTAAGCCCCGGCTTTTGGGGCGGCGGCACCACCATTGATCCCACGCAAAATGGTTATTCCAGTGCTGCCACTTACAAAAGCTTTTTTATCAACCACGATTTGAACCTTACTTATACCACCAAGCTGATCAACAAGTTGTACAGCACCACACAGTTGGGCTACTCCGAGCAGTACGAGAAAGCCGATTACCTGCTGGCGCAAAGCAGGGGCATGGCCGTGGGTGTGCAAACGGTGAACGGTGGTAGCACTTTGCTGCCTTCTGCCGATAGCCGCAGCGAACAGAGCATCAGGGGATATTTTATCCAACAAAATTTTAAATGGGATAATAAGTTCTTCATCACATTGGCCGGCCGTGTGGATGGTAGCAGTGTGTTCGACAAAAAGAACCGCAACCAGTTCTACCCCAAAATCAGTGGCTCTTATGTCATCAGTGATGAGCCTTATTTCAAAAACCTGAACATTGATAAAGCGGTTAGCTCCTTTAAAATAAGGGCGGCTTATGGCGAAAGCGGTAACCTTACGGGTATTGGTGCTTACGATAGGTTCAATACGTATGGCGCTAGTTCATACTTGGGCCGTACTTCGTTGGTAACCCCGCTCACTAGGGCCAACGATAATATTGTGCCCGAAAGGCAGAAGGAACTGGAGTTTGGTGTAGATGCGGCTTTTTGGAACAACCGCGTTCAACTTACGGTAAATGTGTACAATAAAAAGGTGGAAGACCTGATTGTACCCAATCTTACTATTGCACCGAGCACTGGCTTTGCCAATGAGCGCAAAAACGTAGGTTCGCTGGAAAATAAAGGCATTGAAGTACTGTTGAACCTTACGCCAGTTAAAACCAAAGATTTTGCTTGGGAGTTGAACCTCAACTATGCCCGCAACCGCAACAAAGTGTTGAACATCAGTTCACCCCTTATCACTTTTGCGTCGGGCACGGGTGCCTTTTTTGCCCTGATACCCGGCTACGATGCCCCTGTGCTTTACAGTACCTATTTTGCCCGCGACAACAGTGGCAACTTGCTACTTACCCCCGCTGGCATACCCGTTACCGAAAGGGGCAATGCAGCCGGTGTACCACAGCGTGACCCTGCTACCGGTTTACCTTACACAACAGGGCCCAACAGCAACGTGCTGCGCAAAGTGGTGGGCAGCCCCAACCCCGATTATACGGCCACCATCATCAATACCCTTACTTACAAAAAATGGACATTCGGTTTTCAATTAGACAGGGTAAAAGGCAATGAAGTGTTCAACGCCGATTTCCGTACCCGCCAAGGTGTGGGCAATGGCAGCGAGTTTGCCGAAAAGGAACACAATGGTCAATTGCCTAGGGGTTATATCGCAGGTATCTATGCTATTGAAGAATGGCGGGTTGATGATGGCTCGTTTACCAAACTGCGGGAACTATCGCTCAGCTACAATTTTGGCAAAGTGGGCAAGGTGTTCAGCGGGCTTACCGTTTCTTTTGCAGGGCGCAACCTGTACAGTTGGGACAAATACAGGGGCTACGATCCTGAAACCAATGCCACCGGCCAAAGTACCTTGCTGCGGGGCATCGATTTTGGCAATGTGCCCATCCCCCGTACTTTTCAATTGGGCGTAACGGCTAAGTTTTAATTTTTAACAAGCAATAATTTATAAGGATGAAACGAATAATAAATATAAGTGCTGTTGCCTTGGTGGTTTTGCTGGCATCCTGTAAGCAGGATTTCGTAAACCCCAACGCCAGTACGGAAGCGGATGTATATGGCTCCATTAGAGGGCTCAACGGTGTGGCCACGGGCCTGCAACGTACTTACGTGGATGGCAGGCAAGGGCCTTTGTTCAATGTGGTTACCAGCGGCGGTGCTTTGTGCAACGAGTTTAGGTTGATGAATGCGGGCAATGTGGACGAAGCGGCCCTGTTTGCGGGCGGCGGTTCGGTAGACCCCACCAACGGCATCGTCAACAACTTGTGGATTTACGATAACAAGATCATTTACGAAGCCGACAAGCTGATTGCGGCGGCCGGAGCCTTGGGCGATAAGAACTATGCCAGCGGCCTCATCGGCTATGCCAGCATCTTTAAAGCGTTGGCCATTGGTACCATGGCCACTTTTTGGGACAATGTGCCTGCTTCTCCGGGCACCAATGCCGCTCCGGCCAGTTTTCAAACCCGTGCAGCGGCTTATACCCGTGCGGTAAAAGTGATTACCGATGCGCAAGCGGCTATTTCGGCCAACGCCATCAGCCCTTCTTTTGCAGCCAATGTGCCCAGTGGTATTGACATAGCCAATACGCTGAATGCACTCAAGGCCCGCTACAGCCTTTTTGCCGGTGATTATGCCACGGCCCTTTCGGCGGCATCGGCGGTAAGCCTGTCGGTAAAGTCGGAGTTTAGGTTTGATGCCATCAATACCAACCCCATTTTTACGGTTTGTACGGCTACCAACAACGTATATCAGGTGTTGGACAGTACGCTGGGCCTGCTGGGCAGTTTACAGCCCGATTTGGCAGACAAGCGTGTGCCTTTTTATACGTCTATTAACACGGCGGCCGCACCTAGGCACCGCATCAGTGGTTTTTATGCTACCACCGTTACGGCGGTACCCGTGTACCTCCCCGGCGAAATGACTTTGATAAAGGCAGAGTGTTACCTGCGTCAGGCAAGCCCCAATACGGCTGCTGCCAAAACAGAACTGGATGCCATATTGACCAAAACGCCCGGATCGGATGCGTTTGGCGTGGGTGCGCAACTGTCTGCCTACAGCGGCCCGGTAACAGTTACCGATTTGCTGGACCAAGTGTACCGCAACCGTTGCATCGAGCTGTACATGAGCGGCCTGAAGCTGGAAGACAACCGCCGCTTTGGCCGTCCCGTGAGCGAACGCAAGCGCAACTATTATCCTTTTCCCTTTAGGGAGCGGGACAACAATCCCAACACACCGCCCAATCCTGCTTTTTAACTGCTGTTTTGCAATAGCAAGCAGGGGTTAAATGGCGCAATCCATAAAAAAAGCCGCATGCCGTAATGGTGTGCGGTTTTTTATGTGTATGAAAACTTGAGCGATTGTATTATTTTTATTGCATAAAAAATGTAGCATATGGCCTACACAGAAAAAATAGCGCAACGCATCAGCGAAATACTCACCGAAAAAGGCATTGATTTTTTTGAAAAGAAAATGTTCAGCGGTGTTTGTTTTATGGTAGACGACAAAATGTGTTGCGGTACGCATATCGATAAAAAAACAGGCGAAAATTTTTTACTCTGTCGCATCAGTCCAGAAGTGTATGAATCGGTGCTGGGCACAGCCGATTGCATCCCCATGGATTTTACCGGTAGGGTAATGAAGGGCTATGTATTTGTACTGGAAAACGGGTACAAAACCAAGAAAGACCTGAGCAAGTGGTTACAGTATTGCTTGGATTACAATCCGATTGCGAAGAAAAGTAAGAAGTAGAAGGCTTGTTTAAAAATTTAACGCCAAATATATGCTGCGTTAACCCCCGTATATTGACAATGTACTATCTTTACTTGTGTTATTACTTAAACTGTTACCTAAACAATTGGCCCTTGAATCTCAAGTATAACCAGCTTTTTCTGAACCTAGTGGTCATCGTTACCTTACCGCTTGTTTTCGGCTGTAGTAAACATTACTACAAGTCTAATAAAATGCAAAGCATCGGGGGCATTAATAACAACGTGTGCAAAAAACTCATAGGCAAGGTAACCGTGTATGCCATTTTTGTAGACACCTACACTACGCATCCATGGACGGCGTATGATATTCAAAGTACTACCGACTCTATACAAAAGGCCATGGATTGGATTGAAACCCAAGCAACTTTAAATGGCATGGATGTATCCATTGATTTGTTGGTGCACCAAAAAGACAAAGCAATCCCCCTTCAACAAAACCTGCCCGAAGAAACCCTAAAGCAGTCGCTTTTTTTGCCTAAACTGAAAGAAGGCATTTCCAACTTAAACGATTGGGCGAACAGCATTGCACGAAAAGCTGGAGCATCTTTCTTCCCTGATACATCTAGCGTTGTCAAAACAAAAAATAATATTACCAACAGGGAAAGGTTAATTGCACGTTTGCGGAACATGACCCAAACGGACAATGTGGTAATCATGTACTTTTTAAATAGCTATTATATTGATGATTATTCACTGGCCCTTTATACAGGCAGTCGAACGGAAACCGAGTTTGCCATTGTAACATTCAAATCGCCGACTGTTATCGCACATGAGTTTTTACACATTTTTGGTGCTCCAGATTTATACTTATCGCCCTTTGATAAAAAAAAGAAAGCCTTGCGAAGAAAAGTGGCCATCTTGAAACAATACCCCGACGAGATAATGGCCTTTACAGAAAGACCCATCGAAAAACTTAATTTATCAGTCCTTACCAAATACCTTATAGGCTGGATACCTGAGTTGAGCAAGGAAGAGAAAAACAGAGCTTTTGGCAAAAAATTGAAAATATATAAATATTAGGCAGGCTACCGTGGGGCACTTGCTTCCAGACGTTTTTGCTGCAAAAAATACATAATGGTAAAACTGGGTATGAAATCAGTAAAAGGCAGGGCTTCTTCTATCATGTTGAGTACACCGCCCACGGCACCCCGCCAAGTACCAAAGTGTTGGTAAAACAACCAGCCCGAAATGGGTGCCCACAAAATATCGCCGTACTCGCCCAAGAAGGGAATGGCATACGTAGCGTAGCCGATGATATCCATCACAATACAAAACAACAGGGAAGGAATTTTTGGTTTCATACCACAAAGATTGTACAAATTTGGATATCAATAATAATGTGTAGAATTTTTACAAAACTTTAACAGCTTGGTTTACTTTTGACAAAAAACAAATTTGCTGCCAGCCTTTTACCAAACGGAATTATTGGAAGCCGGTATCGACGAAGCGGGCCGGGGCTGCTATGCCGGGCCTGTATTTGCGGCCGCTGTCATCCTGCCCCAAAATTTTCAACATCCGCTGCTCAATGATTCCAAGCAATTGAAGGCCCATGAACGCAACCTACTGCGCACCATTATTGAAACAGAAAGCATCGCTTTTGCGGTAGCACATATAGACGAAACCACCATTGACCGCATCAACATTTTGCAAGCCACCTATCGGGCCATGCACCAAGCCATTGGGCAACTATCGGTACCACCACAACTATTGTTGATTGACGGCAACCGCTTTAAGCCTTACCCCCATTTGCCCCATCACTGTTTTGTAAAAGGGGATGGCCGTTTTGCCTCCATTGCCGCTGCCAGTATTTTGGCCAAAACTTACCGAGACGAGTGGATGGAAAAACTGCACCACGAGTTTCCGCAATATGGTTGGAGCAAGAACAAAGGCTACGGCACTGCCATACACCGCAATGCCATTGCACAGTATGGCCTATGCCCTTATCACCGCCAAAGCTTTAATATACTGCCTCAATCCCCAACAAACGAACTGCCGCAACTGGGCCTTTAGCATCAAGCTGCAATAAAAATTTTTAGGTTACGTTAAACCTGGCACATAGGCCACGGTCTATGATACTGTAAATGGCTTATTCACTTTTTAATTAAATAACAAAAAATTAGTTTTTATGAAAGCAAAATTATTTTTAGCAGCAGCAATCATGTTCAGCTTGGGTATTAGCAGTGCATCGGCACAAGTAAGGCAAAACGCCAAAAACCAGCACAAACGTATTAAGCAAGGTGTAAGGAGCGGCGAACTCACCAAACCCGAAGCCATCAACTTGGCCAAAGACCAGCGTGAAATACGCCAAGATGTAAAAGAGGCCAAAAGGAATGATGGTGTGATTACACCTACCGAGCGCAAAGAAATCCGTCAGGATCAGCGTCAGGCCAGCCGTAAAATTTATCGCAAAAAACACAACAATAGGGACCGCAATTAATATCACTTATCGAATGTACAGCTCAGTTGGGCTGTACATTCCTTTTTTTGCACCTATTGTAAATAGATTAATGATCGTAGCTAAACACCCTCGAAATTTTCCACTGCCCTTTTTCTTGCCGCCAAAGCATTAAAAACTTAAACACACCCACTTCTTCCTTTCCATTTTCGATATGCCTAAATTCATGGCTGCCGGTTTCAATGGCGCCATAATTTTTTATAGGGCTCACGGCCAATGTGCCGGGCACCAAGTTGCGGGTGAGCCGATAAGGCCGCTTGAAAATATTCCCAAAGTTTTTGATTACGGTGGCATAGTTCAGTAAGCCCCCATTGTCTTGATACCACTCAAGGTCTTTGGCAAACCAATTTTTCAGTGCCGCCAAGTTTTGTGCGTTGTAGGCTGCAAACAATAAGCTGTCCATTTTTTCGATGGTGCGGTAAAGTTCTGCGCTGGTAGGGGCTTGCTTAGTGGCTGGGGTTTGCGCACTGGCATGAAACGAAATGGCTACTATGCAGATACCGATAGAAAATAGTTTTACCATGTTAGATAATTTAGTTGTACTATGAATGTACGGGGCAAAACTATTACTTCTGGGGGATTGATGTATTTTCATTTTTGGCCAAACGCCTAGATCGGGACATTACCTATTCAACTTTAAGCTTTTCAAAACCTCCCCTGTTGGTCGAAGACGCAGACAGGGGCATTAAACCTTAAACCCTTCAACTTTAGACTTTAAACTTACAAAACCCTTCCCCTGTTGGTCGAAGACACAGACAGGAGCATCAAACCTTAAACCTTCAACTTTAGACTTTAAACAACTTCAACTACCTAATCCTCCACAACAGCTTCACCCCCAAAGGAAAACTGCCCAAGCTGCCTTCCCGCCAATAAGTGTTTAAGATCCGGGCAGAAAAAAACTCCCGGTCAAAGCTGCCGCCCGGTGGCATTTCCCTTATGGCAAAGTTTTTTAGCCGCGAACCAACGCCCCAATACATTTCCACGCCAATTTTATACTTCGGTCCAAAAAAGCGGCGATAGCCAAATTTAATGGCCCCTCCAAATACATCTTTGATGATGCGGTAGCCACCAAAGTACGTATAAGCCAAGTTACCCTGGTTGTCAAATACCGGCAGGCCATCAAAGCGGTGGTAGTTGACATGCTTATAGATCCCCTCCAAACTTACAAAGCCACCATCGTTTACATGCTTGCCCCGGTTTTTGAAATACCACCTAATTTCGGGTTTTAGCTTGTAGCCCAATGCACCATCCCGGCCAGCGCTTGCATCATTGGTAACGGGGCTGTAAAAAATAATGCCCGCATCGCTCAACAAGGCCCAGCGTTTGCTCAACCGAATTTCGGCACCGGCGGTAAAGCCGCCATCCATTTCCACAAAGCTGGTGGGCAGCCAACTGAGGGTGATGGATTTTTGCGCAGTTACCAGCAGCGGGCCGCCCAGCAGCAAGCCGCTCACTATCCATTTGATCAATCGCATGGCTTTAGTTTTTTAGTTTGGCAATAAGTACCGGATTCAATACATTACTAATATCAATCAGGCATACACCGCCCTTGATAAAAGCAATCAAGGTATTGCCCTGCACAATCACATCGTAAAACACTTCGGGTTCCGAAAATGTACCACGGGCAACGGGTTGATAGGGCCTGTTAATATTGAACAATTTTAACCCTGCGGCACCATCGCATACATACAGGGCCGAGTCTTTTACACCCAAGCCATAGGGACTGTCCATTACCAAAGCAGATTGTAATATGGGCCGTGCAAGGTCTTTGATATTATATACATTCAGTACACCATTATTGCCCGTAAATCCATTTTGCACTGTTGAATACGCCACCGAGTCAAAAGCCACAATGGGATCTTTACCCCGCACAAAATATATGGTTTGCGATAACAGTGCCGGTTGCTCGGGGTTCGCGATGCTGTAAATAAACATGGCATTGGACGAGCCGATGAACAGTTTATCTTGATAAGGAAAAATGGTTTGTATGGCAAAACCCACCTGGGTACTGCCCTTGAATACCGGTGTGGCCGGGTTGGCAATATTATACGTTTTAAGGTTACTGTTATCAACCGTATAAAGGTAATTGCCCACGGTAATAAAACGGGTAAGCGAACCATTGCCGCCATTTACACTACTGGCAACATCGCTGGAAGATTTGGTGCAGCCTACCGCTACCAGCAGCAGCGCACAAAGAAAAATGTTGATTGCTTTCATTATTTGCGGCATTGAGGGTTATTTACTTTGGTTAATTCCCAGCGGATGACCAAGCCCTTGCTGGCATCGGCACATTCAAAATAGTCGCCCGATTGGGCTTCGGGTGGAAACTGCACACCCAAATCGGGAAAGGCATTGGCAATGCGGTTGCTTTCGGTAACGTTGGCCGGGTTACTTACATTCAGCACCACCAAATCGTTCATGTTGTTGGTGTACAAATAGTTGCCCTTGAGGGTGAGTTCGCGGCAAAGGGCCACATTGATAAACCCAACCTTAACGGGCAGCGATGGGTTACTGATATTGATGATGTGAATACCCTTGTCTTGCTCCACTTGATAGAGGGTATTGCCCAGCGTGGCAATTTTTCCACCGTTTACAAATGGCTGCGGGGCGCTGTTGCTGATGGTAAGTGCGGCCGCCGGTGAGCTGTACACGGGTGCGTATGCATCAATAAGGCCAGGTTCTGCTGGTTTTCCCTTGCAAGCCATCAATAGCACGAGGGCCATGGGAAGGAGACTCGTTTTCATGTTAAAATGTTTTGGTCTGCTGGTAAGATGCTCCTTAAAGACGAAACGCTGCTTTTGCAACAAAGATGCAGGGGCAAGTGGGAATAATGGCCATGGGGATTGATATAAAATAATGAGCCCGTATCCCGTAGTTATTTAATTTTACCACCAGATGAAAGCTTTTCCCCTTTTATTGATTTGTTGGTTGGCCTGCGCCCTACTACAGGCACAGCCGGTGGACGAAAAGTTGCTGTTGCGCATGGTAAGCGATCCCAGTAAAAAAACCATGGCCTACAACGATTCGTTGTTGCTCAAGCTCTATGGCAAAGCCGATTCGGCTAGCAGGGTGCAAATGCTGGGCTTTTTTGATAAGGGCAGCCGTAGCAGCAATGATTATACTGCTGCCCGCTGCCTTATGTGGAAGGCTGTTATGCTGCGGCGCCCGCCCTTTAATAACCAACAAGAAGCCGAAGTGTTGATGCAGCAAGCCAACAACCGCGCCGTAGAAAGCGGCGACGACTACTTACAAGTACAATGCTTTGAAAACTATGCCGCTGATTGTATGTCACAAGGCAAGCCCGAAACAGCCCTTTTTTATTACTTGAAGTCGGTAGCATTGCGCAAGGGGTTGGATGATGTTTATTTCCGTTATAAAACACCGGCCGTGTATGGCACCATTGGCGAATTGTTGCACAAAATGCAAGAATATGCCCAGTCTACCTGGTATATTCAACAGAGCTTTGCGGCGCAACCAACTGGAAGTTTATATACCAGTGCCTACAATACCATTGGCCTCAATTACCAGCGGCTCCAGCAATATGATTCTGCACTGTACAACTACACCCAAGCCATTCAACATGCCGAAACCGATGGGGACAGCGTGTGGGTGGGCATCGTAAGCGGCAATATCGGGTCCTTGTATTTTGAACAAGGCCAAGATGCAAAAGCCTTTCCTTTGCTGTGGAAGGATTACCATAGCAGCCTGTTAGCAGAGCCCAGGAACGCCGGTAATACATTGCAACGCATCGCCATGATTTACCTACGGCATGGCCAAATGGACAGCGCCCTGCTAGTGGCCAGAAAAGCCCTAAACTTGGTACAACAGCCGGGCGTTGGCTACAATGCCGCTTTTGAGCGCAATGCCTATGGCACCCTTAGCGAAGTGTTTAAAAAAACAGGGCGGCCCGACAGTGCTTTTCTTTACGGGGATATTTATCATCACTTGAAAGATTCCATCAACCAAGTTGTTGCCGCCAACAGGGCCGATGTGGCCAAAGTGCGGCTGGATTTTGAAATGGGCAATAACCGGATCCAAGCTTTGTTACAAGAAAAGCAGGCCGAAAGAATATGGCGCAACCTATTGGTAGCAGCGCTAACCTTGTTGTTGATATGCGGATGGCTTTACTTTCGGTGGCAGCGGCAACGGCATTTTATCAAACAACAGGCATTGCTGCACCAACAGCAGATGGCTGCCGCAGAAATAAAAAACGCCCAAGAAAAATTGGCAGCGTTTACCCAAAAAAGTATTGAAAAAAACGAATTGATCGAAAAGTTGCAGGCGCAATTGCAGCAGCAGAACCTGCAGGTGAACGATGAATTGCTCAACCAAACCATCCTTACCGAAAACGACTGGCTGCGGTTCAAAGAAATGTTCGACAAGGCCAACCCGGGCTTTATGCCACAACTCAAATCTATCGCCCCCGATATTACCACGGCTGAATTAAGACTGGCCGCCCTCATCAAACTCAATTTGGGCAACAAGCACATCGCTTCCATGCTGGGCATTGGCACCGATGCCGTACGAAAAACCAAAAGCCGCCTGCGCCAACGCCTGCAAATCCACAACGAAACAGAATTGGAAGACATCATCAAAACAATACCATCCTAAAATGGGAATGCATTGGTTTTCAATTGGTTAAAAAAACAATCCGCCCATTGTCCTGTTTTGTCACACCACCCGTCCCACTATGTCCCGCCCAAAAATGGGAATCCCCCACCGCACACGCTAGTTTCACCTGCAAAAGGTGATGATGCATCCTGCAAATAAGCAGAAAAACTATGGTGCCTATATCCTGCTGGCAGTGATAGTGGGGGTGCTTTGCTGGCTTTTGGTGCAAAGCAGGCAGCGCACCAAACAGATTGACCATATACTTAAACAAACAGTGATAAAAAATTAAGGATGAAACAGCGAACATTTAGGATGGTGGCAACGGTATTTTTTTCGATGATGGCATTGACCGGTGCTGCCCAATATTTTGGCATTGGAACGGCCACGCCCCAAGTAACGCTCGACTTGGAAGGTACGGGCCCTAACCACCAACTACGGCTGCGGGAAAGCAGCGGCAGCTCCACCGTGCGGCTGGCCCTGAACAGTGTTTTTGCAGGCATGCCCTATATAGGCACCGACAACCCTACCGGCTTTGGCATTGTGGCCAATAACCTGCAATTGATTACCGCCAGTAAAAATGGCAATGTGGGCATCAATACCCTATACCCCCACGCATCGGCCATTATGGAACTGGAAAGTAACAATCGGGGCCTGCTGACGCCCCGCATGACCAGCGCACAAAGGGTGGCCATTGCGGCACCGGCCACAGGGCTACTGGTTTTTGACACCGACGTAAACGACTTCTACTTTTTTAACGGTACTGCATGGGCTGTGGTAACCGTTAAAAGCGAACTAGAACGCATCACCGAGAATGGTAAAACAGGCCACCGCATCCTCAACCGCCTGCCAGCCAACTATGGCGATATCGGGCAGGATGCGGTAGACCTTTCTTTTAGCGCTGTAGCCAGCAGTACCTTGGGGGCCACGGGCAATCTATCCTTTGCCGCAGGTCAGCAAACCACGGCTTCGGGCAATGTGAGTACAGCCATGGGCTTCGGCTCCTCGGCTATCGGGTTGGTAAGTATCGCCATGGGTAACCTGTGTAACGCCTCAGGCAACTATTCGGTGGCTATTGGTGCAGGCAATACATCCTCCGGTACTGCTGCTGTTGCCCTGGGCCTGAACAATCAGTCATTAGCACAGTCCAGCTTTGCTATGGGCAGCCTGTGCGTTGCTTCGGGCAACTACTCGGTGTCCATTGGCACAGGCAATGGATCTGCCGGTACTGCTGCTGTTGCACTGGGTTTTGCCAACCAGGCATCGGGATCGTTCAGCTTTGCCATGGGCGAGCGGAGCCGGTCGCTGGGTCTTCATTCGGCAGCGATAGGTTTTAAAGATTCCGCCATAGGCAGTACCAGCTTTGCCGTCGGCAATGCCGCTTTGGCCTCTGGGGTTTCTTCAATAGCGATGGGGGAGGTTACAAGGGCCAATGGCAATTACAGTTTTGCTGCCGGTAACCAGTCTGTAGCTCTGGGCACTTCCTCTGTTGTCATCGGGCAGCAATCGGTAGCGAGTGGCAACCATTCGGCGGCATTTTGTATCGGTGATTCGGCAACAGGCACAGCATCCTTTGCTGCCGGTTATTTTTCCAAAGCCTATGGTGAGTATGCAGTAGCAATAGGGCGTGAGGCTGAAGCAAGGGGCAATACGTCCCTGGCCCTGGGCTATCAAACCTCAGCAACCGGCAGTACAGCCACTGCTATTGGAAATAATACGGTGGCTGGTGGCTCTGCTTCAACGGCTATGGGTTTTAATACAATGGCTGTCGGCAACAACGCTACAGCTATGGGAAATAACACAATCGCCAGCGGCTCTGCTGCTACCGCCATGGGCTTTACTACAGTGGCTGCCGCCAACAACGCTACAACTCTAGGCACTGGCACGATGGCCAAAAGCTACGGCGAGCTGGCCATGGGCGCATACAATGATACACTGGCTGTTGCCAATGGTACCATATTCAGGGCAGATACCAACCGGCTGTTTACCGTGGGCAACGGCCCGGCAGCCAATAACCGCAAAACCGCTTTTGTGATACAGCAGGATGGCAATGTGGGCATCGGGGTACGAAAGCCCTCCTCGCTGCTGCAGGTAAATGGGGAAGTGGGCATCAATGGCAGCTTTCCGCTGGAGCTGGGTGCCGATGTGGTGGGAAAAGAACCCAACGCCGGCAAAATAGGTTACCAAACCCTTACGCCCGGTGCACTGGATATAGTGGGGGCCGGTACCAGCGCCCCAGCCCGGCGCATCAAGCTATGGGCCGAAGGCGGGCTGGAACTGGCGGGTTCCATCGCACAGGAAGCAGTGCAGCCACCAGTATTGGCTGGCGGCTGGCAAAATTACGGGGCAGGCTTTGCCCCGCTTGGCTACTGGAAGGACAAAGAAGGCATGGTGCATTTGCGGGGTTTCATCAGCAGTGGCAATACCAGCAGCGGTACCATATTTTTCACCCTGCCTGTAGGTTACCGGCCCAGCGGTGGCCGCCTTGCTTTTGCCGTACTCAGCAATAATGGTACCGGCAGGGTAGATATCAATACCACCGGTGAAGTATTCATTGACAATGTGCCGGGCAATAGCTGGCTCAACTTTACCGGTATTGCTTTCAGAACCAATTAAACAGATGTAAATGAAAAGAATAAGCAACAGGATGATGACAGGGCTTTTCCTGATGGGAATCGGCTGTACCGGGCTGGCCCAGAATGTGGGTATCGGCACCACCACGCCCACCGCCCGGCTGCATGTGGCAGGCAATCAAAAAATTGACAGTGCCTACACCCTTGAGTTGGGAGCGGGCCTAGCGGGCAAAGAATCCAATGCTGGTAAAATCGGGTACCAGGTATTTTCCACTTCGTCACTGGACATTGTGGGGGCTGGCACACAGGATAACAACCGCAAAATCACTTTTTGGGCAGAAGGCGGTGCCGTGTTTAAGGGTACTGTTTTTACCAATGGCGAGTTGCTCATCAACACCAATGCTACCGTGGGCAATAACCTTACAGTAAATGGCACAATTGGGGTGGGTCTGACCGTGTTAACATCCGATTATGTGTTGCCGTCTGGCAGCTTGGGCCTCTATACCATTGCCTGCCCCAGCGGTACCCGCCTGGTAACTGGCGGTGGCGGCCACCGCGACTATAACACGGCAGCGGCAGATATAACCGTCAGCTATTCAGGACCCGATCTTACCTCACCCCTAACCACCTGGCGACTGATGGTAAACAATAGCAACGGCTCGTCCTCCCGTACCATCCGCATATGCTGTACTTGTGCCAGAATTAACTGATTGTAACAAACCGTTAAAAAAACTGCAATGAAAAAATTATTGATAAAAACTGCCTGCCTAGCCCTGCTGCTGGCCACCGGAGCCGCCAGGGCGCAAAACGTGGGCATAGGCACCAGCAGCCCGCAAAGCCGCCTGCAGGTGGCCGGAAAAATTATCGCCGACAGTCTGCGGATAACCGGCGGCGCGGCGGCCGGCAAAATATTAAGCAGCACCGCCACCGGCGATGCCGAATGGACTACCCCTGCATTTATTACTACCGGCCGAAACGGTTTGGAGCGGGCCGGCGATACGCTGCAATTGGGCGGCAGCCTGGTACGTACCACAATCATCAATACGGCAGGTAACCGGATGAACCTTGCAAAAATGGGCAACATCACTTCGGGCATAGTGGCTGATAATACGGCGGCCGGCTCAAATTATTCTGGAAATGGTGGCTGGCAAAGCTTTGAAGTAGCTGTACCCTGCAGGCTGGACAGCATACGGGTCTATTTTCAGAATTGGGCGTCCACTACTTGCACTGCGCAACTGTACGAAGGTGAAAGCTTCAGCCCTCAGGGCAATTTTCTGGGCTTTCCTCTAACCGGCACTGTCTCCCTGAGCTACCCGGCATACAGCGTTCCCACGCCTTACACAATAATATTTCCAAATAGTGTGAACCTGGAAGCAAGGAAAAAATATAGCCTCCGTATGAATAATGCAACCGGCTGGCTGGGCAATAACGATAACCCTTACCAATTGGGCACCTCTACTATTTATTCAGGTATAGACATGCTGTTTACCGTATATGGCAGCTACATTCCTGCTACGGGCCTTGTGGTAGAGCAATCGGGCGATGTGAGCATCAACGGACGGCTCAGTTTGAACAGGCCAACCGTGCTGGAATTCGGCGCAGGAGAAAACAAAGAACTCAATGCCGGTAAAATAGGCTACCAGTTGTTTACACCTGATGCACTGGATATTGCAGGCGCCGGAACGGATGGGGGTAACCGGAAAATAAAATTCTGGGCCGAAGGCGGCGCCACTTTTACCGGGCCGGTTACCGCCGTGCTGACGCAGGATGCTGTGCAGGCCCCAACATTACTCAATGGCTGGGTGAATCATGGCAACGGCTTTGCCAATGCCGGTTACTGGAAAGATAAAGAAGGTATGGTGCATATACAGGGGCTGATAAAAAGCGGCACAACCGCCACCAGTACCATCCTGTTTATGCTGCCGGCCGGTTACCGCCCCGCCGCCCGGCTACTATTTACTGTAAACGCAAATAATGTTTTTGGCAGGGTGGATGTATTGCCCTCCGGCGAAGTGATGATTGCCAACATTGCCTCCAATGCTTTCTTAAGCCTTGACGGCATTTTATTCAGAACCAACTAAATACAAAAAATGAAAAAAAATAATTTTCTCTTCATTATCATCAGCGCCGCTTTAATAGCATGTGTAGTGCAGGTGCAGGCACAAAACGTGGGCATCGGCACCACCACCCCCGCCTATTCAGCCGCATTAGATATCAGCAGCACCAGTAAAGGGTTGCTGATTCCCCGGTTAACGGATTCACAAAAAATGGCCATAGACACCCCGATGATCGGACTGTTGATCTATCAAACCGATGCGGCACCCGGGTTTTATTTTTTTAACGGTACCGGTTGGACCAATATCAGTAACGGATCCGCTTTTTTTTGGGTAAACCCGGTCAACAACAATATAGTCTATCGGGATATGGCCGGCAGCTACGGTAAAAATTTTCTGCTGAATGCGGACAGTATCAACTACGGCAATAGCGGGCCCCCGGGCAGTCCACAGCCCAAGCTGCTTTTTGTACCCGGCAGGCAGGGTGCCTTTCGGGCGGGTACGGTTACCAACAGCAACTGGAACAGCGACAGTATGGGCAATGCCAGTTTTGCGGCCGGTTATAACTCAAAAGCCACGGGCACCTACAGCACGGCGGCGGGTTATAACAGCGTTGCATCGGGCCATGCCGCCACCGCTTTTGGCTACCAGGCGCAGGCATCCGGCAATACAGCAACAGCCATGGGTGATAACACCGTCGCCTCCGGTCCGTTTGCCGTCGCTATCGGCAACAATAACAGCGCCACAGGCACCAGTGCCACCGCCCTCGGCGAAAACACCATGGCATCGGGTGCGCAGGCCTTCACGGGCGGCAGCGGTACCGTAGCAAGCGGCACCGCATCCGTGGCATTTGGGGAGGAAACAACCGCCGGTGGCCCTGCAGCCTTTGCTGTGGGCAACGCTGTAACCGCCAGTGGCGATGCTTCGTTTGCAGCAGGTTCCAGTTCCATAGCATCGGGCAACTATACCGTGGCCATGGGGTCGGGTGTGCAGGCCACGGCATTGGGCGCAACGGCCCTGGGCTATCAAACCAAGGCCACCAATATTATGGCCACCGCCATGGGCTATCAAACGGAAGCCACAGGCCAAAAGGCCACCGCCATGGGCGAGTTTTCCTTTGCCTCCGGTTTGGGGGCTACTGCTATGGGTGGTAGTACTACCGCTTCAGGGGCTTATGCCACAGCAATCGGGTATTTTACCGACGCTACCGGTTCTTACGCTACGGCCACCGGTTACAACACCCTGTCTTCCGGCAATTTCACATTTACCGCAGGCAATCAAACCAATGCCTCGGGCTTTGCCGCCACCGCAATAGGTTCGCAATCCAATGCCGTGGGTTATTTTGCTTTGGCAGCAGGTGGAGCTACACAGGCACTGGGCGAGGGTGCCGTTTCGCTGGGTGGATCTACCATTGCTAGCGGCAACTATACCATCGCCGCCGGTCAATTTACAAGGGCCAAAAGTTATGGCGAAATGGCGATCGGCCGTTACAACGATACACTTGTGGTAACCGATGCTGAATTTTTCAAAACCGACAGCAACCGGGTATTGACCGTGGGCATTGGCGGTTCGCCCACCACCCGCAAAACGGCCCTAGTGGTACAGCAAGATGGCAAAGTGGGCATTGGGGTGCGTAGGCCCGACGCTTTGCTGCACATTAACGGCGATGTTAAAATAAACGACAACAATGAGATTGAACTGGGCGCCGGTGTATTGGGCAAGCAGGTGGATGCGGGCAAAATTGGCTATGCCCTTTTTACACCTGCCACGCTGGACATTGTGGGCGGCGGCAATGCACAGGGCCTACGGAAAATAAAATTTTGGGCAGAAGGTGGGGCCACATTTGCAGGGGTGGTAAATGCCTCAGCATTCAACGTAACCAGTGATGCCCGCTTTAAAACCCATATCCAATCCTTGGCGCAGCCCTTGCAACTGTTGCAACAATTGCGGGGCGTATCTTATTACTTTGATGCGCAGCAGTTTCCCGACCGTGCTTTTCCGCAGCAATTACAGTATGGCTTTTTGGCGCAAGAGGTAGAGCAGGTATTGCCCCAAGCGGTGCATACAGGCAGTGATGGGTATAAATCGGTCAACTATTCGGCCATCATTCCCCTACTTACCGAAAGTATTAAAGCATTGCAGCAAGAAGTGGATGCATTACAACAAGCCATCAAAACATTGAAAGCTAATGATACCAACCGTTAATCAACCAACATTGGCCCCACCAGCTATTGGTACTTCTTTGATATTCGGCACATCAAAAGGTGCGGTGGCCATAAACGTAAACCATATTGTGCGCATAGCCGCCAGCAGCAGTTACAGTAGGTTGTTTTTTGTGAATGGCAAAACAATGGTGGTAAGCAAGGTACTCAAATGGTTTGAGCAGCAGTTGGCCCCCGGTTCTTTCTTGCGTATCCATCGGGGTCATTTGGTGAACATACAATGTATTAGTTACTACTGTGCACAGCAAGGGAAACTGATGCTGAACAATAACGAATGGGTAGCCATCTCTAGGCGGAAAAGGGAAATATGCAGCGATATTGCTTTTGCATTAAAGGATTATATGCTGGACAGGGACTATTTTAGCAAAGCGTACAAGGCAAAACTTGCCAGCCAATGCTCGCCGGCATAATCGCCGCTGGCAACGCTTTTGAGCCCGGCTGTTTGGTGGGCCGCTATGAGTGTGTTGATGGTTTGTTGCATGCTAGAGTTCAGTGCATTTGCTTTTTTAAGAAAGACAGCTATTTCTTTTAGGCACCAAACCCGGCTCAAGTTCAGCCCATCCAAATGCACCAGCTTGCCGTCGGTCCGATCTTTTACCGTGGCCACGGGCAGCCTCAACTTACCCGTAAACAAATCGGGCAAAAACCGTTTCAGCCAAGCAGCGTAGGCGGTTGGCGACAATACCCTTCCCATCAGGGCCGCTTCTTCCAACGTAGGCGATAAAAAGTCGTAGCCACTGGGCTCCCAGCGCAGGGGTGCTTGAACATCTTTGCCATAAAAACCAATGGCTGCCTTGGCAATTTTGTTGGTTAAAGCTGTATCATTGGCCGTGATGCCATAGTCGAATATCAAGCGCAGGCCAAAAGCCGAATTGGAATGCTCGCCCGCCCGGATGGGGTACACCAGCTTGTCCAAAAAATCCATGGTATAGTTGCGCAACTGGGTAACCAAGGGCTGTATGGCGCTGGCCCAGCGTTGTGCATCTTCGTTGGGCCAGGTAAGCAAATCGCTCTGCAGTTGAAATAGCCAAGCCCAGCCATAGAGTCTTTCAAAACTCTTATTGCTCGGGTCTTTGAACAGGGCCAGTTCTTGCGATAGTTTTTCGGGGGTAAAATGATTGTTCAATATAGTCCATACTTTTTCCTTCTCGGTCAAGTCGGGATATGTCTTTAGCAGCCTGGCCATCAGCCAATGGCCATGTACGGCGGAATGCCAATCGAAACAACCATAAAAAACGGGATGATAGCTTTGCGGTGTAACCAAACGGCTACTATCGCCAAAAGTAATGCCTGTTTTATAGGGAAAGGCTTTGTCGGCACATTTCAACGGCAGTTTTACCAACTGATCCGCTAACTCGATATTCAATGGATTGCTTTGCGAAAAAACGCAATAGGAGAGCGCCGATAAAATAAGTAGTAAGCACCAATGCCGCATAGATAATTATTGTACTTTTAAATCCAACAATTAAAAGTACTGCTTCTTTGCCATTCAACTATCAGTTAACACCGCTTTCGGAAACAGCGGTATTGCTTTTGTTCGATAATAAAATAGATCCGGACATCAATGCTTTGGTGAACCGCCTGCACCGCTATTGGCTGCAACAGCCTTTTGAGGGGTTGATAGAAACCGTGCCTTCCTACAATAGCTTGGCTTTTTTTATGGATGTGCTGAAACTGCACCAACAAGGGCAAACGCCGATAGGGGCCGTAGGCGAACAACTGAACATCGCTTTACTTCAAACCGAAACCCAAGCGCAGCAAAATAGTATGGTTAAAAAAATCCCGGTGCGGTATGATGGGACAGATATTGAATTTGTGGCACAGCGCAATGATATTAGTGTAGTTGAACTGATTGCCTTGCATACGGACAATATCTATCAAGTATTTATGATGGGATTTCAACCGGGCTTTGGCTATATGGGCATTACCAACGAAAAGCTTTTTACGGAGCGGAAAGCAAAGCCGGTTACTGTGGCTGGGGGCAGTGTGGGATTGGCGGGTAACCAAACGGGGGTATATCCTAGGCAATCGCCGGGCGGCTGGCAGATTATCGGACATACGGAAATCGCCATGTTCAATGCCGAAAGCGAAAATCCGTTTTATTTGCAAACAGGCGATCAGGTACAATTCATAGCCGTGTAATGTATGGTGCAGGTAATTAAAAAAGGCGTTTTTACTACGCTGCAAACCTTACCGGTAAGCGGTTGGCGGAGCTATGGGGTATCGCCCCGTGGGCCGATGGATCTATTTGCGCACAGCATGGTTAACCAAGTCTTGGGCAATAGCGCCAATGCTGCGGTAATGGAAATGCATTTCCCTGCGGCCAAGTTGCAGTTTACCGTGCCTTGCCGCTTTGCCTTGGGCGGTGGCGATTTTGGGGCCGTACTGAACGAACAACCCATTCCGCTTTGGAAACCAGTGGGAGCCATGCCAGGTGATGTGCTGCGCTTTACCGGTATCAAAAAAGGGTTCAGAACTTATTTGGGCGTACAGGGTGGCTTTGATGTGCCGCTCTCCCGTTATGGCAATGAAGGATTGCAGGATAATGCGCTGCTGCCGATTGGTAAGCCACAAAAGACAGACGCCATTGTTGTAAATGAAGCTACCATCCTAACGATCTATTCACCCGAAAATCAATTGAACTGTATGGCAGGACCAGAATACGATTGGTTATCGGAAGACAGCAAGGCACTGTTGACATCAAGCAATTTTACCATCAGCCCTGCTGGCAACCGCATGGGCCTACCGCTGCAAGGCACTGCCCTGCAAAGGATACAAGATAACGAACTATTATCGGGGCCCGTGGCCATGGGTGCCGTGCAACTGCTGCCCAGTGGCCAATGTACGGTGCTAATGGCCGACCACAATACCACGGGCGGTTACCCTAGGATCATCACGGTGCTGGCGGGCGAACTGCCCAAGCTGGCCCAACTACAACCGGGCCAGCCCTTTCGTTTCAAGTTAGTAGATACCACAACGGCCACGCAACAGTATCTTCGTTTTGTGCAACAACTCAACATACAACCATGGCAGTAATCGATTTGAATTGCGATATGGGCGAGGGCCAAGCGGTGGAGGCACAGCTAGTGCCCTATATCACCAGCGCCAGTATTGCCTGTGGCGGGCATTGTGGCGATGCGGCTTCCATTGAGCAGGCCATTCGCTTATGCCATCAACAAGGCGTGTCCGTGGGGGCGCATCCTTCCTACCCCGACCCGGCCAATTTTGGTAGAAAATCCATGGCCCTGCCCGTCCATGATTTACTGGCATCCCTCGCTGAACAAATCTATCTTTTCAAAACAATATGCGAAGCGCAGGGTGTGCCGATGCACCATATCAAACCGCACGGGGCTTTGTACAACGATATGGCCAATAATGCGGCACTGAGCATGGCTTTTGCGCAATGGCTGCAACGGCATTATCCGCAAACCGTGGTATATATGTTGAGCGGCAGTTTGTGCTGTACCATTTTACAGCAGCACGGCATTACCGTAGCACAGGAAGTTTTTGCCGATAGAACCTATACGGATGCAGGTACGCTTACGCCCCGCTCACAGCCCAACGCTTTGCATACCCACCAAGCAGATGCCCTAGCACAGGTATTGGAGTTAGTACAAGACCAACGGGTGTGCAGCACCAACAGGCTTTGGCTACCTTTAAAAGCAGATACGGTTTGCCTGCATAGCGATACGCCCCATGCCCTATCCATGGCCATGGGCATTCACCAAGCTTTGATAGAACGTGGTACTATTTTAAAATCTTTCCAAGCATGAGCCAATCCAAAAAATCCATTATCACCGGTGCCGCTTTTTTAATGGCCACTTCTGCCATTGGGCCGGGCTTTATTACACAAACCACCCAGTTTACCAATACCTTGTTGTACAGCTTTGGTTTTGTGGTGCTGATTTCGCTGGTGCTGGACATTATTGTACAGCTCAATATTTGGCGGGTACTGGGCGCCCATCAGCTTTATGCACCCGAACTGGCCAACCATGTATTTCCTTATGCGGGGCATATCCTCACTACGTTGATTGTGTTGGGTGCTTTTGCTTTTAATATTGCCAATATTGCCGGAGCGGCCTTGGGCCTACAGGTATTGTTGGGTATCGACCTACCCTTGGGAGCAGTCATCAGTGCCGTCATTGCCGCAGCGGTTTTTTTGGTAAAAGAAGCCGGCAAGGCCATGGATGGGTTTGCCCAAGTGCTGGGTTTTGTGATGATTGGCTTGGTGCTGTATGTGCTCACTAAAAATAAGGTACCCGTTGCCGATGTATTGCAAAATGCAGTACTGCCAACCAAAATAGACACCACCATCATATTGACCATTGTGGGCGGTACGGTAGGCGGCTATATCAGCTTTGCGGGCATCCATCGGTTGCTGCAGGGCGGTATTGCGGGCAAGGCCAACCTGCCGCAGATCAGTCGCAGTGCGGTGATGGGCATTACCGTGGCCACCATCATGCGGGCCTTGTTGTTCCTGGCCGTGTTGGGTGTGGTGTTGCAGCAAGTGACGCTGGACCCTGCCAACCCTGCGGCTACGGTGTTTCAACATGCGGCTGGCAAGTTGGGTTATAAATTATTTGGCTTGGTGCTTTGGTGTGCGGCCATTACTTCGGTGGTGGGTTCTGCTTTTACCTCGGTGAGTTTTGCGCAACAGCACCATCCTGCCATCAAGCAACACCATAAAATAGCAACATTGCTCTTTATAGCACTCAGCACAGCTTTATTTATCGCCATCGGAAAACCTGTGCCCTTATTGTTATTGGCAGGGGCCGTAAACGGTTTGGTGCTACCCTTTGCCTTGGCACTAATATTGGTGGCTGCCCATAAAAAAAGTTTTGCGGCACAATATGCCCATCCCGTTTGGCTCACGGCGTTGGGCTGGTTGGTAGTAGCGGTAATGACTTATATGAGTTGGTTTTATATAAAAGGATTTTTACAACACTAAAATCGGTGGACTTATACTTCCCTTGATTTGATTTCGGCACGAACGCTTTTGAGGGAATTCCGGCTGGCAACCACGATGCCCAAAAAAGCCACGGGTAGTACGGTAAAGCTATTAAATCCTTTTCGGATGGTTAAAACAATGCCAATGATAAAAAGCATGGTTACAACAGAACTCAGGGCGGTAATCGTATTCTTATAGGTTTTTTCTTTTTCCTTCAGCTCTTCCAAGCTCATTTCAGTAAATTTCTTTTGCGCCATACTATTGCGGATGAAAAGGTTATCAATGTTATTTGCTTGCTACAAATATAGTATAAAAGCCTTGTACCCTCCTGTAGCTGGATGTATTTCAAATTTTCGCTCTTAACGATACTTGTAGTTGCCTTAGGTGGTGGCTTTTTCCACTTTTGTCTTGATACAAAAGTGGAGCAAAAAATCAAGGCTGCATAAAAAAGCCTAAAAATCAAATCCTCGGGCTAAAGAAAAACAAGCTCAAGCGTTAGCAAATAACCCCGCTTCAGTGCAACTTACATGCTAAAAATACCGCCATGCTTCAGTAACAACTGTTTTTCTTTTGCGCCCTCAGCTTCGATTTTCTTAACGGCTTTTTTATGAGGCCCCACCGAAGCGGAGGTTGGGAACCCTATGAACTCGATTATAACGTTAGTGAAAACTTCAAATACACCCCCTTGTACCCCCAGCAGCCAGTTTGTCCATAATTTCCTATCTTACCACTATGGAACCTTTTTATATCAACCCAGATATTGCCAAAGCACATACCATTCATACGGATGTGTACAAATCAGCAGCGTTTTTTGATTTGGCCAAGGAAAAAATATTTGCCCCTAGCTGGCAGTTCATCGGCAATACCGATATGCTGGGCCATTCGGGGGCCTGCCACCCGTTCACCCTGTTAGAGCATTATATAGATGAGCCCTTGCTGCTTACCAAGGATGCAACAGGCAGTCTGCATTGCCTATCCAATGTATGTACTCATCGTGGTAATTTGTTGGTGTACGAAAACTGTACTTCGGCCAACCTGCGCTGTAAGTACCATGGCCGCATTTTTAATTTGGATGGCAGCTTTAAATCGATGCCCGAATTTAAAGAAGTGGAGGATTTTCCCTCGCCTAGCGATAATTTGGCCAAATTGCCTTTGTTTCAATGGGGCAAGTTGTTGTTTACCAGTTTGCAACCACAGCAGGAGCCCTCGGTATTTTTTAAAGACATGATGGACAGGGTGGCCTGGTTGCCCTTGGAGGAATTTGTGTTCCGGCCCGACCTGAGCAGGGAATACTATATCAACTGCAATTGGGCCTTGTACTGCGAAAATTATTTGGAGGGTTTCCATATCCCCTTTGTACATGCGGGCCTCAATTCGGCCATTGATTTTTCCGATTATTCCACCGAACTGTTTTTCCCCTACTCCAGCCTACAACTGGGCATCAGCAAAGAGGGCACGGATTGCTTCGACCTGCCCACCAGCTCGGTTGATTATGGCAAAAAAGTAGCGGCCTATTATTTTTGGGTGTTCCCCAATATGATGTTTAATTTTTATCCTTGGGGCCTCTCCATCAATATTATTCAGCCCATAACGGTGGCCACCACCAAAGTGCAGTTTTTGCAATACGTATGGAAGGATGAGCTGCGCAGCACGGGGGCCGGGGCCGATTTGGACAAAGTGGAAATGGAAGATGAGGAGATTGTGCAACAGGTGCAAAAGGGTATCCGTTCCCGTTTTTACCAACAGGGGCGCTATTCGGTTACAAGGGAAAAGGGTACCCATCATTTTCATCAACTGTTGGCGGAATTTTTAAAGTAAGTTAATTTTTGAGGTATAGTGGAGGTAATGCAAGGTATGGATGCATATAAAAATAAAAGGAATATAAAACATTAAGGAGATAAGGGCCATTAAGCCTGCCCTCCGGGAGGCGGGTTATACTGAGCGAACTCAGCGCTTTATCTGTAGCAAATAAAGCAGGTTGGGCAGTGTGTAAAAAGGCTTTCTTAATGGTTCTTAGTCCCTTAATGTTTCAAATCAGCAAAGCGAAAGTTTGGTAAATTGGTGAGGATGAAAAATAGAATGATAAACCGATAGTCCTCAATAAATCAATATGTCCCTTTTTTTATAATAACTATGTACATGCAAACAAACACACTGCAACAGCGCATTGGTTTTTGGGCGGCAACGGCCATCATTACGGGCAGTGTAATCGGCTCGGGTGTGTTCATGAAACCAGCCTCCATGGCAGCCGTACTGGGTTCACCAATATGGCTTACGGTGGCCTGGGTATTGGCGGGCCTGTTTAGTTTGTTTGGTGCGCTCATTTTTGCAGAAGCAGGGGCCATGTTTCCGCAAAACGGAGGGCTCTATGTGTATTTCCGGCAAATGTTTGGGCCCTTTTTCGCCTACCTCTATGGCTTTGCCGCATTTGCCGTTATCAACACCGCATCGGTGGCGGCTATCGCCTTTGTATGTGTGCAGTACGCCGACTTCTTCTTGCACCTGCCCCGCTTGGATGCTGCTACGGAACTCAGTGTGGCTTGGCACCTACCGGGACTGGGCACGCTCTACCCGTTAAAAGATATTGGTATCAAGTCGGTGGCCGTGGGGTTGGTGATGGGGCTTAGCTTTTTAAATTATTTGAGCGTAAAAGTGGGAAGTGCCTTTCAGGTGGTGGTTACTTTTTTAAAGTTTGCCGTTATTGCGGCCTTGGTGGCGGGTATCTTTTTTTCCGGCAAAGGCGATGTGGCACATTTTGTACAAGCCGCCGCACCCAAGGAGGGCTGGGGTTTAATGGGTGCTATGGTAGCCGCTATGACGGGTGCTTTTTTTGCCTATGATGGTTGGATCAATGTGGCGGCCATTGCCGGGGAGATGAAGCAGCCGCAGCGCAATATACCCCGCAGCTTGGTGGTGGGGGTACTGGCCTGCATCACCGTATATGTATTGGTGAACCAAGCCTACCTCTATGCCTTGCCGGTAGAAGCGATTGCGGCTTCACCCTTGGTGGCCTCCGATGCCATGGCCGTAAGTTGGGGCACTACGGGTGCTGCCCTCATCGCCGCCATGATTGTGATCTGTACGCTGGGGGCGGTTAACGGCAATATCATGGCCTGCTGCCGCATCACTTGGCAAATGGGGCAGGATAAAGTGTTTGCCCCTTGGGCGGGCAAAGTGCATCCCCGTTTTGCCACGCCGGGCAACGCCTTATGGCTGCACGGCATTTGGACATCGGTATTTATTGTAACCGGCAGCTTTGATATGCTGGCCGATATGTTTGTGTTTGTTACCTGGGTGGCTTACCTGTTTGGTGCCATCGGCGTGATGCGCTTGCGCAAAACCATGCCCGATGCCCCTCGGCCCTACAAAACCTGGGGCTATCCGGTTGTACCACTGCTCTTCATCGCTTTTTCGGCCTTTTACCTTGGCTTTACCATTTACACCGAAGTGAACAATTACCTCAGTGGCAAAACCCCTGTTATCAACTCGCTGCTGGGTATGGCCATTACGGCGCTGGGGGTGCCGTTGTACTTTTATTATCGGCGGAAAAAAGTTGACAGTTGACGGATGACAGGGCTGGTCGATGACCGTTGACCGTTGGCCGTTGACCGATAAGCAACTTTTAGATGAGGATTGGCTTTATGTTTCTAGAATTTCGGCCAACGATTAACGACCCGTCAACCGTCACACTGTCAACTGTCAACTACCCAAAGCTCACCATCAACGGCACATGATCACTATATTTTTGCCAACTGCGGAAGCTGCCCACGGTTACATCTGTTAACCTAGCCATCCAATCGCTGGAAGCAAAACAATAATCAAGATGATAGGGCTTTTTTTGATGGCGGTAGAGGTAAAAGGTAGGATGTTTTTCTGTGCCTTGGATTTGCAGGTGCTGGTGATGGTAAACACTTTGGATGTGCTTCCGTAGCAAATGCGCCACTACGGTAGAATGGTTGCCCTCCCGCTTGGGCCTATCCCAAATGGTATTGCTGTTAAAATCGCCGATTAAAATAGTATTAGTTTTTTTGATGAGTGTTTGATATTGTTGCAGGGCTTTCCACACCTGTGTTACATACTGACCGTCGGGGTCTTGGGGGTTATGGGCCCAAACGGCAAAGAGGGTGCAACGCTTCCGTCCATCTTTTACCACAATGGGCACTATCCACTTGATGGCATCGTTGTAGGATGGGTGCACCGACAGGCCATAATCCGCATACGCAAAAATGCCCAGCCCCTTGTGTGGGTTGTTGCCAAACCATAGCACCGATTGGGGTTGTTTTGAATGCTTGGTAAAATCAATTTTATCAGGATGCTCACATTCTTGCAGTATCAATATATCGGGACTGTGCCGCAAAATGGCATCGGCTTTTTTTCTAAACGCCATATTGCAGTTCCAGGTAACGAGTTTCATGGGTTTCTATTTGTCCGCCTATGCATCACCGCCAAAGCTAACAAACCGGTACCAAACAAAATAGCACCGCCCACAAATGGAAAACCAGCACCCACCAAATCTTCCATCTTGGCCGACCAAAGAAAGGGGAAGCAAAACAACATACCAAAAAGACCAGCGCCCATGGCAATGATGGCCAATGCGTTGATGGCTTTTTTAATGGATGAGTCCGTCATGGCTGTTATTGTTTTTTTAATTGTTGCATCACACTGTCCTCTATCGCCGTTTTCATTTTCACCACTTCGTCCACCTGCTCGTTGGGCACGGTAACCGACAGTACATAGTGCCGTATCTTCCAAGTATCGCCCTCTTTGGTAATGGCACCGGAGCCGCGGCATATCTTCATTTGGGTGCTCAGCAGTTCATCAAACCAAGCCGTTTTGCCCGTGGCATCAAAAAACAAATGCCGCTGCAAGGAAGTAAAGTTCCAAGCCTTGCCCCTATCAAAAAAAGGTTTGGCAAAAGCCATAAAAGCGGTCTTGTTCCAGTTTTCTTTGGCATCGGTACCGATAAAAATGGAGCTATCGGCCATGGCGCCAAAGTAGGCGGCAAAGTCGGCCTTGGCGGCGGCGGCATGCCATCCATCCAGCACCGCATTGATCTGCCGCCGTTCGGTGGAATCGTTAAAACCAGTGGCTGGCTGTGTTGTATGCCCACTGTCGGCATTGTGGTTACAGGCCAAGAGCCAAAGGCTGCATATACCCAATAAGGCTGTACTGTACTTTGTTAATTGCATCGCATTTTTTTTGGTGATGAAAACTGTGGGTACAATACTAATACAATTTGGGGAATAGCCAAAGTGGTGCATTTCACTTTTTTGCTCTTATCCCCATTTGAAGTTGCCTTTTGCGGCGGCTTTTTCCACTTTTGTCTTGATACAAAAGTGGAGCAAAAAATCAAGGCTGCATAAAAAAGCCTAAAAATTGAACCCTCGGGCTAAAGAAAAACAAGCTCAATCTGTGGTAAAAAGCCCAGCTTCAGTAGGACTTACAGGCAAATAGCATAGCCAAGCGTCAGTAACAACTGTTTTTCTTTTGCGCCCTCGTCTTCAATTTTCTTAACGGCTTTTTTATGAGGCCGCACCGAAGCGAGGGTTGTAACAGCTAATAACTTTATTGTATTAAAATCTAACACTTAAAATACACCCACCGTCAGGTATTTCTACAAAGCAAACCCAATACCTCCCTATTGTTCAAACACAAAGCCAAGCTGTGCAAAATTGCCCGATTGGGTTTCGGTGATGTCGATGTCGAACCCTGTGGTGATGCCGGGCTGGCCCAAGGGACCGGTGGCAGTGATACTGATGGAATACCCGTTGGCCGTAATGTTAAAGCCGGGGCGGCTCAGCACCAGTACCCGTATGTACGTGCCTTCTATCGGACCGAAGGGGGTAATCAAGCCGGGCCAATTGGCCTGTACCCTACAGATGCTTGGGCCCAGCAACTGCACCGAAAAATCAAAGTTCACCGCGGCAACGGCAGGGGGTATTTCGTAATGGCCCACTACCGATAAGTGATCGGCGGTTTCGGTGTTGGTACCGCTACCTACCGTTAGTTTGTTGTACACCACCCTTACCGGTATTTCTTCGGCGGGCAAGCCCAAAACGCCTTTGATATCTTCCATAAATGTATTGTTTTATTAACAGCAATATTACGCTGCCGCCCATTAGCCTGTAAGCGTATTTATACCTGAAATACAAATGCGTGTAGGTGCGGTGGACTGGCGGATTGTTTTGCCAACCGAAAAGCAGGAAACAACTGTAGATACCCAGTATTTTACGCTACCATTCTCATGAATTTGTTTGGGTAATAAAAACCGTTGGTATAATACTGATACAACTTAGGGAGAATGGGGAATGCAATTACTTGTTGTATGCTTTATCTGTATTTGGCCAAGTATTCCTTTGCCAACTTGCCCCATTCTTTAATGTCGGCTGCTTTCCAGCCACCATCGGAGGCTGCGCTGGGGTGCAATACCGAGCAGGTTTCTATTTTATCCGATACCGACCAAGCAATCCAGCTAATGCCACGGCTGTCCATCCAGTCGGCAAAAGCTTTCCATTCGGCCTTATCCAATGGCCCATCCCCAGTAGCTTCCATACCGGCACATTCGCTTACAAAAATGGGCAAGCCTTTTTTAATCGCTTCATCGGTCCTGTCCCGCAACCATTGTTTGTGGGTACCCGCATAAAAGTGCATGGTGTACATTAGGTTGCTATAGCCCAGTATAGGGTCGGCAGCAGGCAGGTGTACATCTTGGTCCCAACGGGGCGAGCCTACCAAAATAATATTGTGCTGATCGTATTGGCGGATGGCTTTAATGACAGCCACGGAATAGGCTTTTACTTCGGGCCAGGATTCCTGATCGGGTTCATTGAAAATTTCGTAGAGTACATTGGGGTAATGCCGGTACCGCTTCGCCATTTTTTTAAAAAATTTAACGGCTGCTTTTTGATGGATATTGTGGTCGTGCCAATCGATGATAACATACACCCCTTTTGCAATGCAGGCATCTACCACCTGCCGCACCAACCTTTCCGATTCGGCCGGGCTTTTTAAATAACCTTGCTCATTCAGTTCGATACCCATGGAAGCCCTTACCACGGTACATTTCCAATCCGTTACCAAATCGTTTACCGCTCCGGCGTTGTAAAACCGGGGCCAAAGGTTATGCCAGCCAAAGCTCATGCCATGCAATGCAACCGGGGCATTGTTTTTATCCATCAACTGGGTGCCCACTACCTTCAATTGGCCATGTTCCACTACCGGCTGGGCCTGTATGCCAATACTGCCTAACCAACATGCAAGTGCTGTGATTATCTGTTTCATTTTCGATATATTTTTTTTAAATCATTTTCAAATAAAGTAAAGTCGCTATTGTAAAACCGAATAAAATCTTCTGCGGATGGGTGGCCGGGAAATGGGGCGTAATAATGCGTGGGGCTATGTATGTCGTTGCGCCACACCAGTACATAACATAACTGTAGTTCTTTGCGCTGTATGATGGGCAATAGTTTCTGTGTCCACCAAACCGTGTCGGGTATCGACTCCAAACCTGTTTCGGTAAAGGCTGCCAGTTTATTGGCCTTGGCCGCATAGTGGCCCACAATCTGCAGGCGTATTAGGCCGCTGTCTAGGTTGTACTTCCCCTCTCTGCCAAAATCGGCATAATCATCCATGCCTACCATATCTACCCATTCATTGCCGGGGTAACGCTCTAAAAATTCAGCTTCATTGGTAAACTTGCAGTCGGGCGAAAAAGCATAGATAAAATTGTGTACCTGTAGCGAGTCCCTTAGGTAGGTTACTGTAAAGCGCCACAGTGCAACAAAGGCTTCGGCCGTGCAATGCTTTTTACCCCACCAAAACCAATCGCCATCTTGCTCGTGATAAGGCCTAAAAATCATGGGTACCCGCTTTCCATCTTTGCCCCTAACGGATTTGGCAAAGCTGCCGATGGTTTGCAATATCTGTTTGTATTGTTGGTGATGGGTGCCATCTGGCAATAATAGGGGCACGGCTGGTTGCGATACCGAGTCGATCCAATAAAACCCGCCCGGCGATGCAGGGTTGCTAAAATGCCAAGATACGGTTACCACGCCGCCACGGTTATAGATATCGACGATGGTTTTTTTGAGCTGCTGTTTATTACGCTCTATTTCGGCTGGGGATCTGCCGCTCAGCCCGCTAAAATCTACCCCTACCACTGCCGGGTGCGAACCGGTTACCGAAAGCACATCACTCCGGTTAGCATCGCCTTGCCAGCCGTGGCCATACTCAGTGGCGTGCTGGTGGCCAAACAAAATATGGTTGCGGCTCAGCTTGTACAGGTTGCGGTAAAGTGCTTTTGTTCTTTTGCTGGCCTTGCCATCTGTTAAGGAAACTGGCATTTGTTGCGCCAAGCAGCTTAAGCAACTTGCCATAACACCTATTATGATTAATACTACCCGCATACGGCTACAAGTTTTTTACCAACGCATTATTTTTTTGATAACGGGTACCAGTTCTTGGGCAATTTGCTGGTGCTCCTGCAAACTGGGGTGATAATCGCAACCGCTACTGTACTGCTTTTCAAAAATATGGTAGTACAGTTTGGCCTCTCCCATTTGGCGCAGGGCCTTGGTTATAGCAGGTATGGTGGACCGCATAAAATTGCGCAAGCCATTATCGGCCATGGGGCTGGAAAGCAATAAAATAGTGGCACGAGGATAATATGTCCGCAATTTTTTTACAAAAGCGATGTAGTTGTTACAAAATGCGGCCGAATCTTGTACCCCATCGTTTTGCCCCAGCGATATGGTAACCAACTGTGGTTGATAGCGGTTAAAGTTCCAGGCAATCTTATTGTCCCGCATACTGATTTTATCAAATACCTGTGGCATGATGATATCCATATTACAGCAACTGCGCATGAGGCCAATGCCCGATACCGCGGAGAGATGGCACTGTGCGTTCAACTGCCTGGCCATGATGGCGCCGTAGCTCATATAAGCATTGTGTTGGTCTTCCCACAGGCCTTTGCCACAGGGTATGGCGGCCATATCGCTACCCGTGCCGCAGGTAATCGAATTGCCGATGCATTCAATTTTCCGCTGGGGCAATGGCAAGGGTTTTACCAATTGCTGGCATTGAATGCCCACCAGTTCCAAGTAGCCGATATTGGCTTCGGTGTTTTTATATACGGCTACTGTATGCAGTTTTGTTGCGGCATCGGCCTGTAGTAGCAAGGTATCCGTTTTGCCCTTGGTTTGCAAGCGTTGTTCCTTACCATCCAGCACCACTTCAATGTAATTATGTTTGTTGCCCCATAGCATTTCGTCATTCAGCACAATGGTGCATTGGTTGCCCTTAAACCGAAATTGAAAGGAAACACCGGGCTGCCAAAAGCGGGGCAATTGGGGATTGCTAAAATCAATGCGACCGGTGTATTTAATGAATGCATGATTGGCAGGGTAAAAGGTTTGGGCATGGGTGGGTTGCACAATTACAAGATGTATCCATACGGTTAACAACAACATGCGGAACCAACTTTGGGTATGCCGCTTT
The DNA here is from genome assembly GCA_943373145.1 of Chitinophaga pinensis. Classification (GTDB taxonomy): domain Bacteria; phylum Bacteroidota; class Bacteroidia; order Chitinophagales; family Chitinophagaceae; genus Ferruginibacter; species Ferruginibacter pinensis_H. The sequence continues at coordinate 44,342 of CALSBI010000009.1, read as the reverse complement.
GTTGCACTGTTATGCTTGAGTAATAACTCTTGTTTAACCATATCTATCTTACGTCCATTCATGTTGTTAAATTTTGATTGGGGCCTGCTATTCCACGGGCCAATCATCTGTGCGAAAAGGAATGACCGGCAAACCATTGGCCCCAAATAAATTGCCCACCCCTGCATTGCTAAAGCCAAACCTCACCGCCAAGGGTTGTTGTACCATTTTGCTCCATACCGTCAGTTTATCTTTTTCCAATTTGGCTTGGGCCGGGTAAAATATTTTATCGGCACCAGCTATCCACAAGGCCCTTACTTGATTACCCTTGCAAACCAAGGGGCCACTAAATTGCAAAATGAGTTGATTGCCCACTTTTTGCATCGTGGTATAAGTAGGATATTCGCTGGGGCCATCGGGCCGCTGATAGGTTTGGGTCAAAGCCATATCGGCCAACCGAAAGCCAACATCCTTTTTGTTTTTGGGATGGATATTGGTAGTATCGTCCACCAAATCGGTGGTTACCACCATACCCACACGGGACTTTTGTACCACTAAGGCCTGTTGCTCCCTGATAATGGCTGCGCTATAATTGTTGCCATAGGTGTAGGGCGCAATTTGTACCAAATAAAAAGGCAGCAGGCTTTTCCAACCGCTGCGCCAACTGTTGATGAGGACGGTGAGCAATGGGGCGTAGGTGGTTGGGTTGGCCGTGTTTCCTTCGCCTTGGTACCATAGTATGCCTGCAATGGTGTAGCGTGTTAAGGGCGCTATCATGCTGTTGTACAATACACCCGGCGCAATGGGCGACCATGGGTTGGGAGATAATTTGGTGGCAGCAGCTTGTACGATGGGGCGGCTGTTGACCGAATCGGCGGGCATCCATACTTCGGCGGGCGTGGCTCCCCAACTGCTGTTGATGATGCCCACCGGAACGTTGAGGTTTGCTTGAAGTTTTTTGGCAAAAAAATAGCCCACGGCACTAAACTGTTTCAGCGTATTGGAGTCGCAAACCGTCCATTGGCAACGGATATCTTCTTGCGGGTATTGGGACGTAGATTTGGGGATCTGCAACAAACGGATATTGGGTTGGGTATGCAAATTCAATTCGGTTTGCATGTTGTACACACCAGCATAATAGTTCCATTCCATATTCGATTGGCCGGAGCAGAGCCAAACCTCGCCAATCATTACATCTTTCAAAACCAGTTTGCTATAACCGCTCAGGCCAATGGTATATGGCCCGCCCGCTGTTGGCGTTTTAATGGTGAGCGACCAGTGGGCGAGATTATTGGTAACCGCCGTATCGGTGCGATTGTTCCAACTGGTGTTGATGGCAATCTTTTCCAGCGGATTGGCCCAGCCCCATAGGGTTACCGAATCATTTTGCTGCAGCACCATGCCCGATGAAAAATAACCGGGCAGGCGTAGTTGGCCTTGCATCTGTTGCCAAGCCGTTAAAGCCATCACTATCAGCAGTATTCTTTTCAATCTTTTATCATTTAATGCTAAGGAAATACACTGGCTTTTACGCCTGTATTTTTTACACCGTTCACATCATAGGCCCATTGCCGCCCCCAAGTGGTAAGTTGGGCAGTATCGCTCCAGCTACGGCACATATCAAAGCAGGCATTATCAGGTGAGTTGCCATTCCAGCTCCAGCCCAAATAACCAATGCCGGTTTGTTTGCACCATTGCATCAGCAACGGAGCATCTACTTTACAGGTAAAGCCGGTGGGTTGCTGGCTGTCGGGGACGTTCCAGCCAAATTCGCCAAATATAATACAGAGGTTTTTGGCCAATAAATTATTGATGCGGCTGCCATAGGTTGTACTTACATTCCAATTGGAATAAGCATGCACACTGAATACAATATTTTTCAGGGGGTCACTGTTGAGCAGCTCTTGCCCAAAGTTTACAATGGCCGTTTCCCGTTGCCCATAGCCCGGTGCGTCAATTACAATGGGCACTTTATAGCCCGCATTGCGCAATAGGTAAATGCCCTGTAGGTAAGCATTGCGCCAAGCCTCGTCGGTAGTGGCACCGCTGCCCCACTCGTTGGCAATATTGATCATCAACACATGGCTGTACTTGTCCAATATGGCTTTTACATCGGGCCGCACAAAATAACCTGCCGCAATATTGATGTCGGACACATTGTTGCCGCCGGTAAAATCGTGCAACTCAACAATGGGTACCATTTTATTGGCAATGCAGGTGGCCAGTGCCTCATCCAGTTTCGACAGCGGTGGCGTCCATGCTTCTACTTTCGTTTCCCACACCAAGCGGGCCGTATTGCAGCGGAGCGATGCGGCGGCGGCAATGGCGGGCTTGTATTCGTTGGGAAACCAGAACACGGGAAAATTGTTGCCCCGCATAATAAAGGCATTGCCATTGCCATCTTTTAATGTTGTGCCGTTAACATACAAATGGCTGCTTACCGGAGGCGGGTTACTGCCACCACCAACGGCACCGCCACCCGCAGAGCTGGACTTGTTACAGGAGAGGATGCCCGCCACTGCCACTAGGCCAATCATATTTACAATGGTTCGCATGTTCATTGCATCATTTTTTGAATCCGTTTATTGATTTCGATACAGGCCCTGCTGGAATGGTAGGGACATTTCCAAAAGCCCGCTTTTTCTTTGGCCATGGGGCTGCCATCTTGCCTGATGCCCCAGTACCATTCGCCATGCTGTTTATCCAACAGATGGTTTTTGATAAACTGCCAACTTTGCCATGCTTGTTGCAGGTGGGCTTCATTGCCCGTAAGTTCAAAAGCGTTCATGCCGCCTATCATGGCTTCGGCTTGCACCCAGGCATGTTTCTCTTTAATCAAATTCCCATTATTGGGCGCATATTCATACCATAAACCCCCATCGGTGTCAAGCACTTCCAGTGCCGCTGCGGTAATGGGGATGGCCAGTTGCTGAAATGTTTGTATCAAGTCAGCATCCCCAATGGTTTCGGCACATTGCTGCAATAGCCAAGCGGCTTCGATATCGTGGCCGTAAGATTGCAGGTGCGATTTCAAATTCCAGTTATCGTCAAAAAAGAGGTTGAGGTGGTGGTTTTTGTTGATGAAATATCGGATGCAAAGGTGTAAAAGATTGGCTATGCGTTCTTTTAAATTTTCGCTGGGGCATAACTGATATAGGTTGGCATAAGCTTCTACAATATGCAAATGGGTGTTCATGGTTTTGCTTTCATTGTCGTCTTTTTCGCTAAGGCGCAAATCGGCAATGGTGCTCCAGTCTTGGGTAAAAGCCTCTATATAACCATTGTGGGCCTTATCAAAACTATACTGCTCTATTGTTTCAAATAATGCGATGGAAGCCGCTAGGGCTGTGGGATCTTGACAAACCTTATAGTACTCCGTATAACCATAGATACAAAAAGCCAATCCGTAGATTTGTTTACGGGTATCCCGCGGGGCGCCGTTGGCCTGCAACGACCAGTACATGCCGCCGTGCGTTTTATCCGCAAAGCTTTCATCAAGATACCGATAGGCGTTTTGGGCCTGCTGCAAATAAACCGGTTCTCCCATAAAAGCATAGGCCGCCGAAAAACTCCACAGTATACGTGCATTGAGCACCAAACCCTTGGGGGCATTGGTATCTGGTATATTTTGGTTGTTTACGCTGCCATAAAAACCGCCATGCACAGGGTCGGGCATGTAGTTTTGCCACCAATCCAATATATCCTTTAATGCTGTGGCCGTTTCGTTTTGAAACTGCCGCAACTGTTGCACCAACCCCGTATCCGCTGCTGTTATCATTGCTTGTATCACCTGTTTTTTTGTTCCACAACATGGTTGGCCTGCATTTCCTGTTGGTTTTTTTCAATCAGTTGGGTAATGGTTTTTACCGTTTGAAAAGAACTGAGGCCATCTTCTGGTGTGTTGGTTACATAGTCCAACAGCTTATCGATACTTGTGGTAGCCACATGCATCCTTGAATCTGATGAGGCATAATAAATGAAAACCGTTCCATCATCATCCACTATCCAGCCATTGCTAAACAGCACATTGGATACATCCCCAGTCATCTCCTCATCTGCTGGCGCCATAAAATAGCCTGCGGGCTTATGCGTAATTTGGGTCAGGTCGTCCAAGCTGGTCATAAACATATACAGCACATACCGCAAACCCGCCGCTGTGTTGCGTACCCCATGCGCCAAATGCAACCAGCCCTTGTGGGTTTTGATAGGTGCAGGGCCGAGGCCATTTTTTACTTCATATACCGTATGGTAGGCTTTGGGGTGGATGATTACCTGTTCTTTTATTACCGCCTTTTCGATATTGCTGCAAAGCCCAAAGCCAATACCGCCACCGGTGCCCGCATCGATAAAGCCATCTTGCGGACGTGTGTAAAATGCATATTGGCCCTTTACAAACTCGGGATGCAGTACCACATTGCGTTGTTGGGCAGAACCGGTTTTTAAATCCGGCAAGCGCTCCCAATCCACCAAGTCTTTGGTACGGGCAATACCGCATTGTGCAATGGCAGCCGATTGGTCGCTGCCCGCTGCCGCAGGGTCCCGCCGTTCGGTACAAAACACGCCATATATCCAGCCGTCTTCGTGTTGCACCAAACGCATATCGTAAATATTGGTATCGGGCTCATCGGTTTCGGGCATCTGTATGGGATAGTCCCAAAATCTGAAATTATCAATACCATTGGGGCTTTCGGCCACTGCAAAAAATGATTTCCGGTCACAGGCCTCCACCCTTGCCACTAATAGGTAGCGGTTGTTTAATTTAATAGCCCCGGCATTGAATACCGCATTGATGGCGATACGCTCCATCAAATAGGGGTTGGTTTCATAATTTACATCATACCGCCAAGTAATGGGCGTATGCGCTGCCGTGAGTATCGGGTTGATATATCGGTCTATCACACCATTGCCCGATTGCTTTTTGGCATTGGGTGCTTTCAACAACTCCTCCTGTTGATCTTCTAGCGCAGCCAGTTTATGATAAAATGAGTCTTGCATATCCGTTTCGTTTATTTATTCTTTTTTAATCCTCCAGTTTATTCCACCAAGTTTTTTTAAGGATCGCTATTATTACTGCCAGTACCAGCACCACTACCAGCAAGGGCAACTTCATCCACAGCACCACGTACATGGGCAACAAGGTAAGGCAACACTGCGCAATGATGCCCAGCAACACATTGAACAAATCCAGTTTACAGTTTTTATTGCCCACAAAGGCCGGGTTTTGCTTTACCACTATTTCGTGTATGGGTTTCCAAAAACCCCAAGGGCGAACCGTGGCATAAAACTGCATCAGGGTGGTAATTTCGGTAGGCGGGGCCGTGTAAGTGCCCAATAGGCAACCGGCCAACGATAGCGCAAACAATACCGGAAAATAATACAACAGTTCATTGCCCGGCACCAGTTTGGAAAAAACCAATGCGCCTACAATGCCCGCCAACATACCATAAAAAAAGCCGTTGGCATTAAAGCGCCACCAGTACCATTTGAGCACATTGGCGGCTATGTAACCACCGTACAGGCCCGATACAATCCATCCCAATATGCTTTGCACATCTTTGGCAAAGAAACCGAGCATAATGCCCACGGCCACCACAACCAGCCCTACCAAATAATTCATGCCGATGATCCTTTTGTTGGAAGCGGCGGGATTGATATGTTTGATGTAAATATCGTTCACAATATAGGCTTGTGCGGCATTGAGTGTACCCGAAAAAGTGCCCATGAATGCGCCCAGTAATCCGGTAAGCACCAGCCCCAATATGCCCACGGGCAAAAATTGGTTGATGGTGGCGGGCAGTACCCTTTCAAAATCGATGCCACCGGCCCCGTTGCTCAGGTTGAGTTGGTTGTAGTACAACAGCCCCAACACCGTAAGGCCGATCACCATCGAATAGCGAACGGGCAGTAGCACCAACGACACAAAGCCCGTCATTTTAGAAGCTTCCTTGGGCGATTTGGTAGATAGGATTTTTTGCATATCGTAATTGGGTGCCGGTCCTGCCGCTGCCGCAAATACGCCCTTGAACAACATCATCATAAAAAAGGCCCCGAACAAACCATAGCCGTCATCGTTTATTTTTTGCGTTACCGCACTGATGATTTTGCCCCATTCCAAATCCAGTTTCCAGCCAAAGAAGGGGTTTTCCCAGCCCTTGGGCACATTAAGCGTTTGGCTGCCCAAATGTTGCATGGCAATATAAGCGATGGCAAAGCACCCCACGGTCATAATGGCGTACTTGATAAGGTCGCCCAATACGATGCTGTGCATACCACCCAATACTGAATAAAATACGGCAAACAAGGTAAAAATGATACCATAAAAATGGGCCACATATTGTGCGGGCACGGTAAAAGGCACATAGTTTTTTACATATTCCCAGGGCACAAACATTTCGATAAACTTGCCCAGGCCCACAAAACCATAGGCCAAAAAACCCAGGCACCCGATGATGGCAAAAGCGATCACCACAATATTAGAACCTTTGATGCCCCTGCCGATTTTGCCAAAGCGGGTGGCCAACCATTCGGCGCCGGTATTGGCATTGGAACGGCGCAACCATTTAGACAGGTACATCATGTTGAACACTTGGTTGAAAACGGGCCAAAGCCAGGGTATCCAAATGCTCTTCATGCCATAGGTAAAGCAAAGGGCCACCATCCACATGGTTCCACTGATGTCGAACATATCCGATGCATCGCTGAGGCCCAGCATATACCAAGGGAGTTTTTTGCCGCCCATGAGATAGCTCTCATTGTTTTGCCGGGCTTTTTTGCGCAAAAACCAACCAATAAGTACCATACTGATGAGGTACAGTACAATGATGCTGATATCTATAATGTGCAGGTTCATCTTGTTCTTTGTTGATAAATGGCCTTGGTTGATTGATTACTTGTATAACTTTTTTTTGCGCACATCTTTTTGAAAAAAGGTTTTATCGTTGTTGTATAAATTCAAAAAATCATTGGCTGCGGGATGGCCTTTATACGGCACATAGTATTCAAACTCGCCGTTGGGTTTTGCCCCTGCGTTGCGCCAAGCCAAGGCATAGGCCACCCGGTGCCTATCCAGCAAAGGAAGTAGGGTGTTTGTCCACCAAAGGCTATCGTTGTTGTTGCCGCCAAATTCGGTTAGTGCGGGCAGCTTCTGGTGCTTGGCCGCCATCCCTTCCAAATGGGTAAGCATGGTATCCGCATCTGCCATAAATTGTTCGTTGGGGCTGTTGCGTTGGTAAATATCAAAACCGATGATATCTACATAGTCGTTGCCGGGATATTTGGCCAAATAAGCATCTTGGCTGGAAAACCGATCGGTATTGTAAGCATACAATAAATGATGCAACTGTTTTATATCTTTTAAATAGCTTACCGTAAACCGCCACAGTGCTGTAAACTCATCGGGGGTACAATGGCTGCCGCCCCACCAAAACCAGTTGCCGTTCAACTCATGAAAAGGACGAAAGATAACGGGTATGTACTCGCCGCGTTTGCCTTTTAATCCCTGCATAAAACTAGCCACTTTATCTAGCCAAGCCGTATATACCTGATGGTGGGTGCCGCCGGGCAATATGGCAGTTACGGTACCGGGTGCCGCATCCCAAGCCGATTTGCCGGTAAGCGGATTGTTGAGGTGCCAACTGATGGTGATAACGCCGCCCCGTTGGTAGCCCGTTTTTATCAATTGCTGCATGAGGGCAAAGGGCACACTGTCGAGGTTTACCGGGCTGTCTATTTCCAAATGGCCCAGGTCCCAGCCGTACACCAAGGGGTAATCACCTGTAATGTCCTTGATATCGCTCCTGCCCTTTTCGTACTTCCATGCGGTACCGTAAGCAAGGTCGTCTTGATGGCCAAACATAAACCCTTTTTGCGCCATGCGCTGCAGGTTTTTGTACAGGGCCTTGGTACGCTTGGTGGCTTGCCGGTCGATGGGCAATACCGTTTGTGCCAACGCAGCAACCACGCACAGCAGCAATGCTCCCACCAATCCACTTTTCCTTGCCATCCTTGTTACCATCGTTCCGGTAAAGTTGTTATTAAAAAAACCCGGTTTTGATACGGCAGCCTTACTGCGTAAAACCAGGTTTGTTTTTGTACATTATTTTGGCTGGGCCGATACTGGAATAAAGATAAACTTTTGCCCAGTACCGGCTGCCTGTTTTGCTATCAACTATGAGAAAAAACCTATTTCAAAAAAGCTAAGTTGTCCAAATAAAATGTTTTGGGCGCATCTTCTATCTGCATTACCCAAGTATCAAAATTGTTCACCCCGGCATTCTTAAAGGGCTGCAGGTCAAAATTGTAGTAAGTCCATACATTGGGTGGAACCGTAATGGTTTGCATATTGCTCCAGTTGAGGAAGAAGCGCACTTTCTTTTCTACATCGGCACCTTTTACCCAAAAGGAAACTTCTTTGTAGGGGGCCAAGTTGAGCGGTGTTTGCAAATGGAGTTGCATGCCGCCCCAGTCGCCGGTATAAGCGGCTTCCATGCCCTTGGTGCCGGTAATCCAGTTGGTGGTATTGTCGGTAATGTTCATGCTCCACGACCAGTTATCTACAATGGGGTTAAACCCGTCTTTGTAAATGGTATAGGCTTGATCGATATTTACAAATACTTGGCTGGTAACAATTTCGCCGGAGGCATTTTTAATTTTCAGTTTGGTGCGCAATGCAGTGGATGCGGGCATTTTTATCACCATCGATTTCCTTGTTTTGGACACAACGGTTACCGCATCGGGAGTACCATCGAACAATACACTTATTACATCATCCAAATTATTGCCGGTAAGTGTGATGAGCGTATTTTCCTGAAAGTCGGTAATAGAGGCGGTTGTTACCAATGGCAGCGCAATTACGGTAAAGGGCACTTTAAAAGATACGCCTTTGGCATTGGTAAACTCAATTTCTTGCACGCCGCCGTATGCTTCGGTTGGCACCCTAAAAACAAGGGCCCCATCGGTATTGAACACGGGGTTGAATTCGGCGGGTATGTCGTTTTTTGAAAACTTGATGGTGCGGATATCGCCAAGGCCCGTGCCCGTAAGCGTAAGTACCGTATTGCCCGAGCCGGTGGCAGGCGATATTTGTGCCGCTTGCGGATTGCCGCTGGCTTCAAACTTTTCGCTTGTTTTGTCTTTGGCGCAGCCGGTAAATAAAACCGCGGCCAGCAGGGCCAACAGTAGGCCAGTGCTTGTTACTTGCTTTATGAAATGTTTCATTTTAGTTGTATTGATGATTACGATAATGATTGATTAATAAAAGGGGATGGCGGGCTCCAACAGTTTGGGGTTGATAACCGTTTCGGCCTGCGGCACCGGCAGCAGTAATTGACTGGGCGAGCTGAGCGAGATTTTTAAGCTACTGCTCAACACCCCATTTCCATCCAATGTATTGCGCTCTTGGGCAGCCACCAACTGTTTGGCCTTGGTAAAGCCCTGCCTTGAAATGTCAAACCAGTAATCGCCCTCAAATGCAAACTCGCATTTGCGTTCCCTTAATATATCGTCTATATTAATACTGCTCATGGCGGGCAATCCGGCACGGGTATGCACCCTGTTAAAAGCGGCAAGGGCCGTTCCTTCGGAAGTGCTTCCACCAGTGCCCAAAACAGCCTCGGCATATATCAGCAGTACATCGGAATAGCGCAGGATATAAGTGGCCATGCTGGTGTGCGAATCGGTGGTTACCACTTCTCCACTGCGGTTGGGGCCTACTATATACTTTAAAATACTGCTGCGGGTACCTGTGCGGCAATGGTAATCATCTGTGGCCGCCGTAGTATCGTAGGTAAAGCCCGTGGGGAAGTTATCGTTTACCCAATCGCTGCGGTGAAAACCGTGCTGCATAATGGACCATGCTTTGCGTTTATCGCCGGGGGCCCAGCCTGTGGCAGGGTCTAGCATATCCAGCGAGGGCACCACGGCAGAATAACCGTTGCCCTGTGTGGGCTTAGGGCGCAGCAGGGGTTGTGGGCCTACGTACAATTGATAGCGGTTGGCCCCGTTCCAGCCCATGGAAGCTAGCCATTTCAAGGCAAACAGCGATTCTGTATTGCCCATATTGGCCTTGGTGGATGAGGTAAAGATCCCTTCAAAATCGTTAGACAGGTTGATGATACCGGGGTTGGCAGTGGCATAGTCTATTACTTCCTTGGCCTTTAGTTTGGCATTGTCGTAGTCTTTTAAATACAAATAAGCTTTGGCCATCATGCCCTTGGCCGAGTATTTGTTCACCCGCCCGTCTTGATAGGATGTAGCGGGCAGCCCGGCTTCGGCCGCTTTAAAATCTTCAATGGCAAAACGTATCACATCTTTTTGCAAATACTTGGGCACTAGGTTTTTGCCAGGCTCGGTAATGGCCAAGGGATCGGCCACAATGGGCGCATCGCCAAATGTGCGGCCTATATAAAAGTAGGCAAAGCCCCGTATAAAGCGGGCCTCTGCAATACCGAGGTTCAAAAAGTCGGCATCGCCCAGCTTGGTCTTTTTTTGCTCAAAGGAGGCGATCAACACCGAGGCGTTGCCCGCTGCTTTGTAACAAGATTTCCAAGTATCGGCTACCAAACCATCGGTACTTTGGATATTGAAATTGTAAAAAGAGTTGTACTGTGGGTTGCCCTGTGTGCCGGTAACGGTGCCGCCTAGCACATCGCCCACGGAAATAAACGCTTTGTCGCTCCAATCGTTCCAAACGGCATTGTACAGGATGCCGGTAGCCCCGTTTACCTCGGCGGCATTGTTGTAATAATTATCAATGGTGGGCGTAGTGGTGGAGGGCTTGTCCAAAAAATCTTTTTTGCAAGCCGTAAATGCCAAACAGGCGAGGCCAACCACTGCCAAAATTTGCTTATGCTTCATATTCATGCTTTTATATTTTTAATTGCACCGGCCATCACCGGCTTAAACAATGGTTTTTTTAAAATTCAATATTGGCACCAATGGTAAATGTGCGGGGCATGGGGTAGTGCCCATTGTCCACGTTCATAAAAGTTACCCGATTGTTGTAGGCGCCCAGTTCGGGGTCGTAGCCGGAGTAGTTGGTGAACGTGTACAGGTTTTGCACCGATGCATAAATCCTGGCACTGGCCATTTTGGCTTTGGCAACATATTTTTTGGGCAGGTTGTAACCCAATGACAGGTTTTGTATCCGTAGGTAGGACCCGTCTTCGATATACCTGTCCGATACACGGATATTGTTGTTGTGCCACTGGTTGTAGCGGGGCATATCGCTATTGGGGTTGTTGGCGGTATACCTGTCCAGCACAGTGCTCAATTGGTTGTTCCAAGCGGTGGTCATGCCTTCTGTTTGGCGGCGGGTATAGTTGAAAATATCCGCACCATAACTTACGTACAAAAACACCGACAGATCAAAGCCTTTGTAGGATACCGAGTTGGTTAAGCCTGCGGTAAACTTGGGATTGGGGTTGCCAATAACGGCCACGTCTTTATCGTCGATGATATTGTTGCCGTCCAAATCTGCATAACGGATATCGCCCAGCCAGTATTGGTTGGCCGCCACAGGCAGGCCCCAATTGGTACCGTTGTTCAGCTCGGCCATTGTGCGGAAGATGCCATTGGTAACATAGCCAAAGAAGGAGCCCACGGGCGTACCTTGGCGGGTAAGGGTAAGCAGGGATTTGGTGCCGTACTCATCCAGCTCGCCTTTAATGGTTGCTTCTGGTGTGTTCAACCTGTCCAATACATTTTTATAATGGCTAAAAGTAAAGGTTGTGTTCCAAGTAAAATGGGGGCGGCTGATATTGTGCGAAGTAATGGTAATGTCGATACCCGTATTGGTCATCTGTCCATCGTTGGTGGTGGGCGTCCATATATCGTTCCAATTGGTGCCCAAGCCAGAGAAGGCACCCAGTTGGGTAGGCAGGAACATATCGGTGGTTACTTTTTTGTACACATCCACCGTTAGGTCAATTTTCCTTTTCAGCAGCGTAACGTCTATGCCCGCATTGTAGGTGGTAACCGTTTCCCAGCCCAATTTGGGGTTAGGCACATTGCGAGGTATGCCGCCACTGCCAAAGGGCCCGGCATTGTACAGGTTGATATTGGCCGAGTAGAGGTTGGCGCCCACGTTTTGGTTGCCCACTTCGCCTATGCCCACCCGTAGTTTCAGGTAATCGAGGTATTTGATGTCCTTGCCAAATTTTTCGTTGGTCAGCGTCCAAGAAGCAGAAGCCCCTTTGAACTGGCCCCAGCGGTTGTCGGGCCCAAAGCTAGACGAGCCATCTGCCCGATAAGAAAGGTTGAGGGCGTAGCGGTTATCGTATGTATAGTTCAAGCGGCCGAAAAAAGATTCCATGGCCCAATCGCCCGCACCCGCATCAATGGTTTCGCCAGAGCCGTTGCCACCGGCACCCGCATTGAGCGAGGGCAGGTTCAGGGTAAGGTTATCCCGCTTGGCGGCCACATAATCCCAGCTAGAGCCGTTGGCCTCGTGGCCCGCAGTGAGGTAAAACCAATGTTTGCGGTAGCCATTGCTGTAGTTCACATAATTTTTCAGTGCCCAAAAAGCACTGTTGTTACGTTGCTCCCGCAGGCGGCTGGGGCTAAGGATGATGCCGCCCGTGGCTTCATTTTTTACAAAAGGCTGCAGTGCCTTGTTTTGGCCAAAGGTAAAATCGTAGTTCACTTCCGTTCGGTAGGTAAGGCCCTTGATAAGGTCAATTTCCGCAAATACGGCACCAAATATTTTGGAGGTAACGGCCCTTACATCCCTAAGGGTGGTTAGTGCCACGGGGTTGGTGGGGTTGCCAAAGGTTTGGTTTTGTATGATGGAGTTGGAAATAAAATTGCCGTTTGCATCCCGAATGGGCGATGCGGGGCTATTGTACAGTACCACACTGGTGGCGGCGTCAAAGCCATCGGATAGGCCGAGGCGTTGGTTGCTGCGCGACATATTGGCGCTGATGCCCGCCCTTAACCAACTGCGCAGACTGTGATTGATGTTGAGGCGCAGCGTGTAGCGCTTGAGGCTGGTATTGAGCAACACACCCCTGTGGTCGAAATAACCTCCGGAAAAAAAGTAGTTGGTTTTGCCCTGCCCACCGCTAAAGGAAAGTTGATGGCTGTTCATGGTTCCACGCTGGTAAATTTCGTTTTGCCAATCGGTGCCCTTGCCCAGTAAGGAAGGGTCCCTAAATTCGCCAATACTGTCCATGCCCGTACCCGCAGCCCTTACTTCGGGCACCAGTGAATTCAGGTAACCGGCATATTGTTGCAGGTTCATCACCGGCAGCATTTTGGCCACTTCTTGCCAGCCATAATAGGTATCGTACGTTATTTTGCCTTCGCCGCTTTTGCCTTTTTTGGTGGTTACCAATACCACGCCATTGGCCGCCCTTGATCCATAAATAGCCTGTGCCGCCGCATCTTTCAATATGTCGATAGAGGCTATATCGTTGGGGTTGAGGGTGGCCAGTACGCTTTGTACGGTTTGGCCCGAGCCGCCGCCCAATACGTTTTGCTCCAAGCTGTTGGTTTCTGCCGCCAAGGGCACCCCATCAATCACATACAAAGGCTCGTTGCCGTTTACACTGGTAATGCCACGCACCCTTACGGATACGCCGCCACCGGGCTGGCCACTGTTGTTGGTAACCGTTACACCGGCCACCTTGCCCTGTATGGCCTGGTCGATGCCCGCCACGGGCAGGTTTTTGATATCCTTTTCGCTTACGCTGGATATGGCCGAAGTTACTTCCGAACGGCGGCGGGTACCATAACCTACCGTTACCACTTCGGTGAGTTTGGTACTGGTGGTTTTTTGCGTAACCAGCAGGTTGGTTTTGCCCTCTATGGATACTTCCTGTGTTTCGGTGCCCACAAAACTGATGCGCAGTTTTTTGGTATTGGGCTGCACGTTGATTTTAAAAATACCGTCGTTGCCCGTAACCACTGTGGTTTTTTCGCCCATGGCCGCTACCGTGGCGCCTACGATGGGTGCCCCGGTTTCGTCGGATACGATACCGGTAACGGTTTTCTTTTGGGCCGAGGCCGAAAAACTGAGTAAACTGGCAAGCATGCACAGCCAGAAAGCGGGGAAAAGTTTGAACTTCCTCATATAGCAGAATTGTTTGTCCAAAATTAGCGATGGTTCTGCATCACTTAATAATACTATTTTAACATTATGCAATGTTTTATTTCGCTTTTTCAGTAAAAACACGGTGATGGTGCCAAGTGGCGACTCCTTCAATCCCTATTATGGCTTGTTCATTATAGCCAAGCCCGGCACTTGATTAGTCTGCAAAACCTTTGCTATAAAGTACTTACAAATAACAGTGCCTGCTAATGGCTTTGGGGTGTATTGGACGGGGCCTATTTGGCCGATCAGGAAATTTTCGGTTATATTTGTTGATACTATTTTATCATATTCCTAGTATTACTATAACAAATTTGCCATGCACAAGAACGTTTTACGGGAAATTACCCCACTTACGCCGGCCGATTGCTTTACGGTTTTTGCCCGCAAAAAGTCGGAGTTCGACTTTCCGCTGCACTACCACGAGGAGCTGGAGCTGAACTTTATCCAAAATGCCAAGGGCGTGCGCCGGGTAGTGGGCGACCATATTGCCGAGATTGACGACCTGGAGCTGGTACTGGTGGGCAGCAACCTGCCCCATGTGTGGCAAACGCACGAATGCCGCAGCAGGGATATTTATGAGGTAACCATCCAGTTTCACAAGGATTTGTTGGACGATAAGTTTTTGCGGCGCAACCAAATGGGCCTTATCCGCAATATGCTGGAAAAATCGGCCCGTGGCCTCAGCTTTTCCCGCCCCACCATTGAGCAACTGCGGCCCCGTATTATCAGCCTGCCGCAAAAGCAGGGCTTCGATTCGGTGCTGGAACTGATTTCCATATTGCACGACCTTTCGGTTAGCCGTAACATGCACACCCTGTCGGACGCTACTTTTATCAATGCCGAACAATCGTACAGCAGCCGCCGCATCGACAAGGCTTTTGAATACATGAACCAAAACTTTCAAAACAATATTGCGCTGGATGGTATGGCAGCGTTGGTAAACATGACGCCCGTTTCGTTCAGCCGGTTTTTTAAGGCCCGCACCGGCATTAGTTTTATTGATGCTTTGCTGGAAATACGGTTGGGCAATGCCAGCCGCATGTTGATTGATACCACGCATAGCGTAAACGAAATTGCGTTTAAGTGCGGCTTCAACAATATCTCCAATTTCAACCGCCTATTCAAAAAGAAAAAGAACTGCACGCCCAAAGAGTTTAGGGAAAGTTATGGTTATGGCAAGCGGGTGTTTGTGTAGGGGGTAAATGCAGTGCTGGGGTTTTACCCTTACTAACGAAGGGTGTAAGTCAAATTTTCGCAGCCATAAAATTCGCTTCGGACTCCGCTCCGTTGTAGAATTACTGAAGTTGAGTTTACAGTAGTACAAAAGCCTAATCAAGGAACCCTCCGCCGCCGGGGTGTAATCGGCGGCGGTGTCCTTTTTTGGTTACTTTTTTTGACAAGAAAAAAAGTAACTCAAAAGGCAACCGAAAAGTGTGGACTGTGACTATAAAGCGAAAATTTGAAATACACTCTTAGCAATTGAACGCTTTTCTTATAAACGGCCTTTTTGTATATTTACAGTATGAAAGCCATTGTAGTTAAACCAAAAAATAACGCACAGTTTAAGTTTATTACCGATTTATTGCAAAAACTGGGCATGGGCTCGGCTTCAATCACCAGCGAAGAATTGGAAGATATTGGTATGGCCAAGCTCCTGCGAAAGGTGGACAAATCTAGAAAGGCAAGCCGTGCGGAAATTATGAAAAAGCTATCTGCCTAATGAAAGTGGAGTTTTTAAAATCGGTTTTCTAAGGAAAATACATCATATAAATAAAAAAATAAACCCAAAAACGGCTGATTATGATACCCCAAAAAAGGTTACAGGTTTTTATATCCTCGACATTTACTGATTTACGGGAAGAAAGGCAGGCGGTTGTTGAGGCTGTTCTAAAAGCTGGGCATATTCCTGCCGGTATGGAATTATTTTCAGCAGGAGATGAATCTCAAATGAATATAATAAAGAAATGGATTGACGAGTCGGATGTATACATGTTAATAGTAGGAGGCAGGTATGGTAGCATTGAGGAAAAATCAGGAAAAAGCTATACACATCTAGAATATGACTATGCAATAGAAAAGGGTAAGCCGCATTTTGCCGTTATGATAAATGATGCCTGTTTGGAGGCGAGGGTAAAAGATAAAGGGACATCATTCATGGAGAAAGATGAACCTCAAAAATTTAAAGCCTTTAAAAACGAGCTTTGCAAATCCAAGATGGTTGAATTTTGGAATGACGAGAAAGATATAAAACTTACCGTACTAAATAAATTATTAGAATACAGCCACCAAAATGACTTAGTTGGCTGGGTAAAGGGGAGCTATGCTATCAATGGTGGAGAAATAGCCGAGCAAATGGCCAAGCTGGTGAAGGAGAATGAGGAGTTGCGACAAAGGTTATCGGTTGAAGGTAATACAGGTGGTGATATGCTATCATTTGGTGAACAGTATCAGTTTTTAAAAAAGCAAAAGGTTGGGCCTAACGATTTTTTTAATGGAACAGATTACGAAATTTTCTTAGAGCTTATTAAAATATGGGAACCCTCAGATTCGCCAACCTTACTCCATGTAATGTGGTACATGCAATGGAATGAAGATAGAACCCGTTATTTGGGGTTGAGAATAAGTGAGCTGTTTTTTAAGTATGGTTTATATACTAGAGAAAAAAATACTAGTCCAATATCTTCTATTATTTATTATTTATCGCCTGTTGGCAAAGCATTTGTACAGCGCTTAATCCTTACCAATCAATATCCAGAAGCAGAGAAATTCGTCTTTCCTTATAATCCGTTTTCCGAAAAAAAATAATGCGCTCTACTAGGTAAAAGGTTGCTGCCTAGTAGTTGCAGCTTTCCACTGCCAGCGTCTGACGCTGCAAAGACCTCACCCCTATCCCCTCTCCGAAGGCGAGGGGTAACACCGACGACCAAAGCGATGACCGTCCCGAATGCTTCGCTACAATCTCCATGATTGCCTCTGACGCTTGTGGTCTGAGCGAGACCAAAGCGTCTCGCCTTCTCCTCGGGAGAAGGGATAGGGATGAGGTCTGCTACCGCAAGTAAATGCCTTCATTCCTTTTTGATTGTTGACACACAATTTTCTCCGTCTCACACTGCGCTACCCACCCTTTTTGCCATGCCTACGAAAGGCAGAAATAAATTGAAAAATACCATAGCCAATAAAGATGCGGCCCAGAAAATCCCATGTTTTATGCCAAAGGTTCACCTTAAGGTTGGGGTAAGTGGCTTTGGTAGTTTCGATAATATCTTTCGACAGATAATCGTAGCCATGCGTGGGCAGCATAAAGCCCGGCAGTTTGTGGATATGGTCATTAAGGGTTTTGAAATCTCCCCAATGGGTAAGGCCCCAAATACTGGCGGTAAAGAAAACAAGACCAACCCCGATGGTAAACACCAGCGCCACCAACCAACTCTCGCCGTGGTTATTGGAAAACCAGTTGAGCCGAAAGCCGATGTTTTCGAAAAACAGTTTTACTTTTTTCCAAAAGCCCTCTTCGTCGTGCCGGAATTGCCGCCACAACAATTTCTGTTGCCAATGCATGGCTTGGGCATGAAACACGGAGGCCTCCACCACATCGCCTTGGTTTTCG
Organism: Chitinophaga pinensis; assembly: GCA_943373145.1. Lineage (GTDB taxonomy): Bacteria > Bacteroidota > Bacteroidia > Chitinophagales > Chitinophagaceae > Ferruginibacter > Ferruginibacter pinensis_H. The sequence goes on along the minus strand of CALSBI010000009.1, from coordinate 26,667 downwards.
TAAATCTTTTTAAACTGGTTGTAAATGGCAGTTTTTTGCTCAAACAAGTTTTGATTGTTCGATTGATTATTAAGCACAGTATCGCTAACAGGGTCGTAGATAACCATATTGCGCTTGGGCAGTTTGGTACCAGTAATAAAGCAGCCCAACAAATTGCTGTTGTAGTATTGAAACTGAAATTGGGAAAAATCACAGCCCGTTATTTCGGTTTTGCCGAGGGAGCTATGGGTAATGCGGAAGATGGGGGTGGGGCCGTATTGTTTTGTCAATTCAACAACCTTATCGTCAAACGCTTGCTTTTGTTGTTCCAGTAATACTTTTTTATTATTCCAGAATTCCTTTTGCCGCTCGTCCGTTGGCTCCTGTCCGATATACGCTGATATGTCCCGCCATACGAACGGCGCTTGCGGGGGGCCTACTATACGCAGGAACAGATTACCCTGTACCAATACTTCCTGCAATACGCCATATTGCAATTGGGTATCACTGAGCGATAAGAGGCTATCTTTTAATAAACTGGTATTGGCTACCTGCAAATGCAGCACTTGGCTTTGGCTGATGTACAGTTCGCCCTTAGTGCCTGCTTGCCAATCAAGTACTGTAATGAGGCTTTCCGAAATCTGCATTAATAAAAACTGGGTATTGTACAAAGAGAGGCCAAAACAATTTTGCTTAATATTAATATGGGAGAGTATCGCATTGTTGAAAGAAAGTTTGCCGGTTTGGCTTTGACCGCTAATGCTAATGGCCAATGCCGCTCTATTCTTGTGAATATTAATGTCACCCGATTGGCTGGTATTATCAATACTAATGTTACCCGATTGGCTATTTTCCCATATACGTATATCACCCGATTGGCTGTTGCTGGAAATCTGGATGTCGCCCGATTGGCTGTTTCTGTCAATACTGATGTTACCTGACTGGCTGTTATTGTCGATGCCGATATCGCCCGATTGGCTGTTCCAATAATACAGACCAACAATTTTAGTACGAGATAAAAAGATTTCAGGCACAATGCTCTTATAGAAAATCAAACCAACATTATAGTCCATAGGTGCATCGTTTTGTAGCACTATCATATCCGCACCAACTATTTTTGCTTCGGTGAGTATTACATATTCTTGTTTCTTGTCCAAATATAAATTAGCTCCCCCTAATAAAATTTCAATATCCGAGCCTTTCATCCGCCACAATGCGTTTCCCTGCTTAAGGGGTTGGCCCCTAATCGCTTTCATCAGTTCATTAATATGTACTTCGTATTTGGTTACTGGCGGCGTGTAGGTTTGTTCGGGCATAATAGTTTTTTATACTAGGTCTAAGGTAGGGCAAATTGGGTACAATTGGGTGGGCCAAGAGTCGACCACTTTTTGAAAGTGGTCGACTCGGGCCCACAGGTGGACTTCCAAACAGCAATAATCACCTGCAATTCATATAAGTGCGACTTCCGCACAGCAATGTTTTACTGCAATTCACATAAGGTGGGCTTCCAATTAGTACTAATCACTGGCAATTAATATAACATTGGCTTCCATTCTGCAATAGTTACCTGCAATTCACACAAGTGGGGCTTCCAATCAGCACTAATCACCTGCAACTCATATAAGGTTGTCTTCCATTTAGCAATGGTTGTCTTCGAGAATGAACAAGTAGTTTGCTAAATCGCATAGTTCGTCTTCCCATCAATACTTTTTTATGAAATTTTTAACATTTCCACCGCATTCGGTTTGACTGATTTACCCCAATTTTGTGGTGATTACGTATCACTAAACCCTACGTTATGTTTCAATTTAATTTACAGCCGCTATTGAATGCCCGTGGCATCGAACGGCACTTTAATTTTTTGGTGACTGCGGGCATTACCCGTAATACGGCTACTATGTTGCTCAACAATACCACCGGCTCCATCAGCCTGCGGGACATGGCCAAGCTTTGCACCCTGCTCAATTGTACCCCCAACGATTTGCTGGTATGGCGGCCCGGTGCTACGCCGCTACCCGCCGGACATCCGCTGGAAGCACTCAGCACAGAGGCGCTCTCCGCCGAACTGGCCGATAAACTCAAGCGGATGCCGCTGGCGGAGTTGAAGCGATTGGTGGAGGGAGGGTGATTATTGATTATTTGATTATTGGACGAGCCTGTTTGCTGCATAGGGCGGGCCTTTCTAACAATTTCAGGGTTTGTCCCTACCCACAAACCTCGCTTTGCCCAATAAAAAATCTAAGGCTTTTGGTATGTTCTTTTCCAAGGCTTGCGCTGTTTTGAGGTTGGCTAAATAGCGTACAATCTCCAACCTGCGGGAGGCGGGCAGGGCATCAAAAACGGCTTGGGCTGCTGCATTAGCCACCAAGGCTTTTACAAAACCGTCCGGCGCTTGGATGGCCCTGCTGGCGGGATCGTAGGCTACCGTGATGTTGATGATTGTACCTACGTATTGGGGCGAATTTTTCAGCATGGCCGTATTGATGTACAGGCGCCAGGCTCCACCGTATTTCACCAATGTTTGTTTGTAGGGCTTGTCGTTTACCGTACCGCCAATGGGGATGGGGCCCTTGTCTTTACCCGCCGCTTTAAAAATACCTTGCAATATTTTTTCCGGCACGGTTACATAGGGGTTTACGCCAATAATGGCGATGGTGGCTTTGAAACGATATATGGTTGGTTGGTTATCGGCCATGGTGTGTTGTGTTATATTATTCATCAATGCGTTGGGCTATAATAATGTCACCCCTTCGGGGTTCTGTACCGCAATGCTGCGCATTGGCTATAATAATGTCATCCCTTCGGGATTTTACCCTAGGTTTGTTACCTCATTCGAGAATAGTTCTATCTCTGCCTACGTGGCCCCAGCGTTATCGAGTTCCTAGTTTCAACAACATTGGTTCAGATACACGTTTCATTTTCAATCCACCCCTTACCCCTGTCAACCGTCATCGGTCAACCGTCAACTTGAGCTCCACTTTCACCTTTCAACTCTCAACTTTCAACTATTCGAAGTTTCGCATAATTCAACATAATCTTCTTCTCCCCGTTCTGCTCAAACACAATCGTAGCGATGGGGTTGTGGGCGCTGCCCTCTACTTTTTGCACGGTGCCAAAACCAAATTTTTGGTGCTCCACTTTTTGTCCGGCCTGCAAGCCGCTGGTATTGCTGGCCACAAAATCGTTGGCGGGCGTATGCTCCACCACCCGCTGCGTGGGCTTGGGCGGTAGGTAACCGGGTGTGGCCGCTGCCTTTTTGGTGGGCGGTGGACCGTATTGCCGCTCGGCCTGCTGACTGCTGCCGAAGCCGCCGCCAAAGCCTCGGTTCATCCGGTCGAAGGCACTGCCCATATTGGCACCGAGGTTGCGCACACCGCCACCGGCATAGCTCTTGTCAACAAACTGTTCGGGGATTTCTTCTATAAAACGGCTGGGATCATTTTGCTGCAACTGCCCAAAGCGGTAGCGGGCATTCGCAAACGTGAGGAAAAGCCTTTTTTCGGCACGGGTAATCGCCACATAAAACAGGCGGCGTTCCTCTTCCAATTCCTCACGGGTATTGATGGCCATGCCATTGGGGAAAAGCGTTTCTTCCAGCCCGCCCACAAACACCACCGGAAACTCCAGCCCCTTGGCCGCATGGATGGTCATTAGTTTCACCACATCGTTGTCTTCCTTATCGTCGTCGGCATCGGTCAGCAAAACAATCTGCTGCAAGTAAGTGCCTAAATCTTTTTCGCCCACTTCACCATCTTCCTCATTCATCGGCGTTTCAATAAACTCTTTGATGGAGTTGAGCAATTCCTGTACGTTTTCGTAGCGGGCCAGGCCCTCGGTGGTTTTATCGTTAAAGAGTTCTTTTACAATATTGGTACTCTTGCCCACAATCACCGCCAAGTCGTAGGCATTTTTTTTGCCCAGCTCACTTTGGAACATCTTGATCATGGTAACAAAGTTGTCAATGCTTTCTAGCGTACCGGCTTTGTAACCATACAAACGGGCTTTTTCCAGCACCTGCCACATGCTGATATTGTTTTCGTTGGCGGCTAGTACGGCCCTATCCACACTGGTTTTGCCGATGCCCCGGGCGGGATAGTTGATGATGCGCTTGAGGGCTTCCTCATCATTGGGATTCACCACCACCCGCAGATAGGCGATAAAATCCTTTACTTCCTTGCGTTGGTAAAAGCTCATGCCGCCGTAGATGCGGTAGGCAATACCCATGCGGCGCAGGGCTTCTTCATAGCTGCGGCTTTGGGCATTGGTGCGGTACAGGATGGCAAAATCTTTATTAAAATAATGGTTGCGCAGTTTTTGCTCTTGGATGGTATCCGCCACAAAACGGCCCTCATCATTGTCCGTCATGGTGCGCACCAACTTTAGTTTTTCGCCTTCCTCGTTGTCGGTAAACAGGCGCTTTTCCAACTGGTTTTTGTTGTTGCCAATCACTTCGTTGGCCACGTTCAATATGTTTTGGGTGCTGCGGTAGTTCTGCTCCAGCTTCACCACTTTTACATTGTCGTAATCTTTTTGAAATTGTAATATGTTTTCGATGGTAGCTCCGCGGAAGCTGTAAATGCTCTGCGCATCATCGCCCACTACGCACACATTTTCGTGCATGGCCCCCAGCAGTTTGATGATTTCGTACTGCGCCGGGTTGGTATCCTGATACTCATCAATCAAAATGTATTTGAATTTGCGCTGGTACTTGCTCAGGGCTTCGGGCACGGTGGTGAGCAGTATGTACATTTTGTACAACAGGTCATCAAAATCCATGGCACCGTTTTTAAAACAGCGGTTGGCATATTGCTTGTATATCTGGCCAATTTGGGGGCGGTTATTGCGACTGTCTTCCTGTTGCAGGGCCCAGTCGGTAATGTATTCGTCTGGCCCCACCAGCGAATTTTTGGCCGATGAAATGCGGTTATATACGATGTTGGGCTTGTACTGCTTATCATCGAGGTTCAGCTCGTTCACCACTGTTTTTACCACGCTTTTGGCATCGTCGGTATCGTAAATGGTAAAGTTGTTGGGATAACCGATTTTGGGTGCTTCCGAGCGCATGATGCGGGCAAACACACTGTGGAAAGTACCCACGTAGAGGTTGCGGGCCTCGCTGGTGCCCAGTATTTTGCCGATGCGCTCCCGCATTTCGGCGGCGGCTTTATTGGTAAAAGTGAGCGCCAATATATTAAAAGCATCCACGCCCAGCGCCATAAGGTGCGCAATGCGGGTGGTCAATACCTTGGTTTTGCCACTGCCGGCCCCGGCCACAATCATAATGGGGCCATCCTTATGCAGTACGGCCTCCCGCTGGGGTTCGTTCAATCCACTGATGTATTCTTGCATGGGTGCAAGTTAGACAAATCAACCTGAAAAGCACACCAAAGGTGTGCGTTGAAGGTTAGATTTGTCAATGCCGCATTAACGGAATTTCCTATATAAATGATAGCCAAATCAATGCGATAAGAATATCTATAGCATTGCTTGAGCAGAGCAAACACATCTGATTTTGTGATATTTGAATTGTCGCTTTACTAGCTATATCGCTGCATTCTTTTGGCCGACTCCTTGTGGTTGCCTCGGGCCGGCTGGCCTCGTTCCGGGTTCACCACTGCATTTAGCCCTTTTTTTGGGACCCCTACCCAAAAAATCCCCAACAAGTTGGGGACCGGACTAAATGAGGTGGTTCACCTCGGAACTGGTGAGAATTTACCCACTTCTTGCCTTGTTACATCAAGGCAAATGGGGTAGTTCCGCTGAACTTAATTTAGGTGCGTCTCCAAAAAAAATTTGAGGAGTAGATTTGTCAATGCCGCATCAACGAAACCTTCTATACAAAATAATATGCAGGCAGTATTAGACAAATCAATGCGTATGGACAATGAAGTACTAATGATAAAGTCCTTTTTTTAACATTAGATTTTATTGCTGCAAACCGAAGGGCATTTTTGTACTCTTTACTGCCCCCACTTTACCTCAATACCCCTTTGTATGGAGTACCCGGCTGGGCCATTTTGTACGGTGAAAATCTGCCCCATGCTGTTTGCAACCGTGGTAAAAGGCAGGGCGGCCAACCGTTGGTAAATGGTGGCATTGGCCTTGCCCGCATAGGTATCCCTAAAACTGTATTGGGCGCTGCCCCAAGCGGTGGCCGTGGGCGTGGTATAATAAGTGGTAAAGTCGAGCAGTTGTTTGCTGGCCAAATCGTAGGTAACGGTTTTAAAGCCAGGGTTGTTGTTGTGCTGGGGCGTTACGCCGGGGCAAGAAATGGCCACTGCCGTAATTTTATTGCCCGCACGGTTGTACAGGCGCCGCACTTCGTCCATGTGCGTATGGCCATATAAAATACCGGCAATAGAAGTTTGATATTTTTCTGTAAGCTCCAAAAATTGGTTGAGCCAATGGGTTTTTGTTTGGTTGGCCGTGTCGGCCCACATAGGCTTACCGCCATAAGCATCCGTTCCCGGCGGGATGTGCATGGCGATGTACACTTTTTCGCCCATTTTTTGGGCTTGGGCCAATTGATTGGCCAGCCAATTCATCTGTAAGTTGCCATCCGCCAGTTTGGTTGTACCATCAACGGGCGTAAAACCCCGACTGTACATCACCGTATTGAGACAAACCAAGCGCAACCCTGCTACGGGCCGGGCGGCATAGTACCCCAGTTTGGGCTGCGGATTCGACACGATGCACGGCGGCTTGCTGTTGCCCGTTACAATGTTCAGCGCAGGATAGGGGTTGTTGTTTTCCGGCACCAGTACAAAGGGCGTTTGCTGTAGGGAATCCGCAAAAGAATAATAATCGCCTGCCAGTCCATCGTTGTTGCCCGGCAGGTAAAACAAGGGTTTGTCATGTTTGGTGGCCAAGTCACGCAGGCCAGCTAAAATCGTTTGCAGGTTTTGGTTGTGCTGCCCTCGCTGATCGGGCGCAAGGTAACAGCTCGGATCGCAGTGATAATGGGCGGGCAGATCACCGGTATATACAATAAACTGGGGCGATGCGGTACTGCCCAACACGCTATCCGCTTTTTGCAAAAAGTTTTGCCAAAGTTCCAAGCCCGTATCCGAACCATAGTCGGTGTATTGGCTGGCGGTGTTCAAATGCACGTCTGATAAAAATAAAAAACTGGGGCCACTCGGCGGTTGGGCCCTTTTTTGTGCCTGGGTTGTTGTAACGGTTAGCAACAATAACACAGCGATTAAGATGCGCTTGGGGATAAGGTTTTTAGTAAACATGTTGTTGTTTTTTAAGTTAATGATGGTGCCCCCTATAATAAAGTGAGCAGTATAAAAATAAAGAAAATTGGTAAATTTATGCTGAGTGGGATGCTTGTTGTTCGTGGCGTCTTGAATCCCTTGAGTTTGTTTGCAGGGGACCCCATATAAAGTATGTTTTTCAAATTTTCACTCTTGTCCCAATTTGAAGTTGCCTTTTGCGGCGGGTTTTTCCACTTTTGTCCCCGCCGCCTTGGGCGGGATGTGTCACTTGATACAAAAGTGGAGCAAAAAATAAAGCCCGCCCGGCTGACGCCAGTCGGACGGGGCTGCATAAAAAAGCCTAATACCTTGCTAGTATTAAAAGCGAAAATTTTAAATACATCCATATACAGGTATCCATTATGTTAACTGCCAACAAATCCGTAATTTTGTGTATCCCAATTGGGTGATTTTGTATGCACAACAATACGCTTATCATAAATATTTGGCGGAACATCATCCGCAAGCCAACCTAGCATCCCGGGCTGCTGTCCCTTTGCATCGGCATTACTGCCATCTACATTTTTTATAGTACAATACGGAGCTACCAACTTCAACAACTGGGCTATTGATGCTGCCCATTTGTTGGTGGTTGCGTTTTGATCCGGTATGTATGAACGGTATCGTTTTACATGCCCCATTTTATCAACCAATCAAATACAAAACAATGCAAACAATCATAGAGCCTTTCAAAATCAAATCGGTAGAACCCATTTATTTTAATACCCCCGCCGAACGGGCATCCATTCTTGCAAAAGCTTTTTATAATCCTTTTTTGATACATGCTACGGATGTGTTGATCGACTTACTAACGGATAGCGGTACCAGCGCCATGAGCAGTAACCAATGGGCGGGCATGATGCATGGCGATGAATCCTATGCAGGCAGTCCCAGTTTTTTCCGATTTGAAAAAACCGTGCAGGACATTACGGGCCTGCCACTGGTAATACCCACCCACCAAGGCAGGGCAGCAGAAAAAATCCTGTTCAGCATCTTGGGTGGTAAGGGCAAATATTTTATCAGCAATACTTTCTTTGATACCACCCGGGCCAATATTGAATTTTCCGGAGCCGAGGGCATCGACCTGCTTTGCGAAGCGGGCAAATACCCCAGCATACCTGCTCCTTTTAAGGGCAATATGGACTTGGTGGCCCTGCACCGCACCATTGAAGAAAAGGGGGCTGCCAATATCCCGCTGGTGATGATGACGGTTACCAACAACTCGGGCGGCGGGCAGCCGGTGAGCATGGAAAACATAAAAGGGGCCAGTGCTATTTGCAAAGCCTACGGTATCCCCTTTTTTATTGATGCCTGCCGCTTTGCGGAAAACTGCTATTTTATCAAACTGCGGGAAGAAGGCTATGCGCAGCAAAGTGTGTCCGCCATTGCAGCGGAACTTTTTTCGTATGCGGATGGCTGTACCATGAGTGCGAAAAAAGATGCGTTTGCCAATATCGGTGGCTTCTTGGCATTGCGCAACGCCGAACTGGCCAACCGCTGCCGCAACCTGCTGGTGATTACCGAAGGCTTTACCACTTATGGCGGTTTGGCGGGCCGCGACTTGGAAGCGATTGCCATTGGCCTGCGGGAAGTGATGGACGAACATTACCTGCAATACCGGCTGCGCAGCATCGAATACCTTACGGATAAACTGATGGCGGCGGGCGTACCCGTGATGCAGCCTGCGGGCGGCCATGCGGTTTACCTCGATGCCAAAGTTTTTTTGCCGCATATACCGGTGGAGCAGTATCCCGGTCAGGCGCTGGTGGGCGCCCTGTACGTGGCGGGCGGAGTTCGGGGCGTGGAAATCGGTAGCCTGATGTTTGGCAAATATGATACGGCGGGCAAGCTGGTACCTGCGGCCATGGAACTGGTTCGGCTGGCGATACCCAGAAGGGTGTATACGCAAAGCCATATCGATTATACAGCGGAAGTGATCATTGAAGTGTTTGGCCAGCGGGCGGACATTCGTGGTTTACAGATAATAGAAGAAGCCCCCCTGTTGCGGCATTTTACGGCTAAGTTGGGGCCGGTGGAGGGGTAGGGTTGTGCAAACGCATTCAAATTGTGACAGAGCCCATTGGGGTTGTGTTACCCCCCTACTCCTGCAGCCCCATCAAATAATCAAACAAATTGGTATCGCTGCCGATGCCCAGCTTTTTGCGCAGGCGGTAGCGGCCCACTTCTACGCCACGAACAGAAATATTGAGCAGTTGCGCAATTTCCTTGGTGGAAAGGTTCATGCGCAGGTGGGCGCAGAGCTTGAGGTCGTTGCCGGTGAGCGTGGGGTGTTTTTCTTTTAGTATCACAAAAAAGTCGCTGTGTACCTTATCAAAATGTTTGGCAAAGTTTTCCCATTCCTTGTCGATGTTTTCATCTTCGCCCATGACCTTGATCATCTTTTTCAGTTCGCCGATGGCTTCGGGGTTGTCCAGCCGCTTCATCATCTGCGCCAGCTCGGCCTTCATCTTGGCCAATAGCTCGCCCTTGGTTACCAAGTGCATGGCAGAAGATGCCAGTTCAGAATTTTTGTAATTGATTTCGGCTTCCAGTTTTTCGTTGCGCAGCGCTACCAATTCATTTTCGGTTTTACCCATCTCCAATTCGTGGATGTACTGTAACCGTTTTTGCTCCTCCTCATGCCTGGCCTGCTGGCGGCGGAACTTGCGCTTTTGCCATTTGTACAGGCCCCATATCAACAGCCCCAGCAGCAACGCATACAACAGCAAGGCCCAGCGGGTTTGGTACCAAGGCGGTAACACCCGAAAAACATAGGTGGTTACAACCGACTCGTTGCCCAAGTTGTTACGCACTTTTACTTCAAACGTATATTGGCCAGCGGGCAGGTTAGTGTATTCCTTTTCGGTGCGTTTGGTCCAGGCCGACCAGTTATCATCAAAGCCACGCAGGCGATAGCTGTACTCCAAATTATGTTGATAACCAAAAAGGGTACTCGAAAATTCCAGCCGGATGGTTTTCCATGCATGGGCAATACTGGGTGCTGCTGCCCCGGGCAAATGATACCCGCCATACAACAGGCTGTCCCGCTGGTTGATGATGCGCACCGACCGTATTTGTGCTTGCAGCACCGGGATGTTTTGTTTGTATTTTTCGTAATTGATGTGAAAGAATCCTTTTTCGGCTGCTACAAAAATATTATGGGCATCTACGGGATAAATCATTTCAAAGCCGCTGAGCATTTTGTTGTTGAGCTCGGGCAGATAAATAATCGTAGGCTGCGCTGCCATCATATCTACTACGCCTAACTGCTTTTCGTGTATGAACCAAATATTGCCTGCCGCATCTTCTTTTAAATAACGCAGGCTTTGGTTGCCCAGCAGTTTTTGGTAAATGGGCGCCGGTACAAAACGGTTGGCGGCCGCATCGTATTGGTACACCCCTTTTTCGGTGGCCACCACCACTTCATTTTTTATTTTATATACATGGTTATTGAGCACGGAGGGCAGCCCCTCTTTGTCGGTGTACAAAAAACTGGTCCAGCCCGAATCCTTGCCACTGCGCCATAGTTTGTTTACACCATGGTAGGGGTGCGATACCCAAATATTGTCCTGCCCATCGATGGCAATAAAGCGGGAGGATTCGGAGAAGCCATTGGCAGCTTGTGACGCAGTGAAGCCTTGTCCTGTCCAATTGAAAAAATCCAGTCCTTTATAGGTCCCGCTCAACATCACGGGGGTAGGGAAAATCGGCGAAAGGGGGATGAAGTTCCAATAGCCGGTACCAGTTGCAATGGGCCGGGCACTATTGCCGTTGATGGCGAAAGCCCCCTCGTGGTGGCCCATGAGGATTTGGTTGTTTACCGCCGCCAAACTCCATACCTGGCCCGCCGTATTGTCAACCGGAGCAAATATACCCTTGCTAAAACTCATGTCTTCCGTTGGCTGCAAAGCCACACTGAACAGCCCCGCCGAAGTACCTGCATACAATTGCCCCTCCTTTATCAGCGTAGCATAACCCGATCCGTTTTGTGTATGCGGGCTGATGTGTTTGATGGCACTATTATAAGCGATAAAATCGAGGCCATTGTCCAGCCCCAGCCAAAGGTTCTGCTGTTTATCCAAAAAAATACTCAGCACATTGTTGTTCTGCAGCCCCTCCGCCCGGCTAAAGCGCTGCACCACTTCCCCATTCAAATCAACAATATAAACCCCGCCGTTATTGGTGGCCAAGGCCATCCGTTGGCTGTGCAGGGCCGTGGCGGCATAAATCCGTTCTTGCACATAGCTTGCCCCAGCGGGCAGGGGCATTTTGGTAAGGGTATTGCCCACCAAGCGGTAAAGGCCGCTTTTGAGCTGGGTAACAATGGCGCTGTCCTTACCCGTGGCCATCATAGCCGTAACCGGGTCGTTGCCTGCCAGCGAGGGCACCGAAGGGTTTTGTAGGGGTACCCAATTGCCCCCATCCAACAAAAGCAGCCCATTTTTGTAATCATGTGCATAGAGCCGCCCATTGCAGGCCCCCAAGTACGACCATTCCAGCGGGGCCATGTATACGGCCACTGATTGTGGGTCGCTGAACTTAAATATATGGCTGGCGGAGCGGAAGTAGAGGTCTTTGCCCATGGGCACAATGTCCCATACATCGCCAAAGCCCCGCTTTTTTTCGGGTATGAGGGGTACAAGGGAGTGGTAACGCAGTTGGCCGTTGGCGGCAGGGGCAAAATAACCCAGCTCGTCCTGGCCGCCCACATAAATGCGCTGGTCGGCCCCCACTTCTACCGAGCGCACAATGGTACGGTTGGGCAGGGGGTAGAGGTTCCAATACCGGCCGTCGAAACTGAGGAGGCCTTCGTTATTGGCCATGTAAATGATACCGGAGCTGTCTTGTCGGATATCCCAGTTTTGCAACCCGGCGCTATAGGTTTCCCTGGCATAGTTGATCACATCGGGCAGACCGATGGTATTTTGGCAAAATGCCGAGAAGGGCAGTAAGAGACCGATGATCAATTTTTTCACTGAGCTGCCAATTTGGATAGGTGAATGTACGGGTTTTTTGATGACGTAGTATTGTAGTAGGATAAAATAGCTGATTTTCAATGCTTTACCAATAGCGATGTAGTATTGTAGTAGGTAAAATTTGTTAACCCGTAGGGTTAAAATCTAAATTGCAGATGCTATTATTCACTACAGCGAAGGCTGATTTTTTTAACTAAAACGATTGCGATATGAAAGTTAGGATTACATTACTGTGCCTGATGCTCACCCTTGGCGCTCTGGTGCACCAAGCTTGGGGCCAAAACATCACGGTTACCGGCACCGTCCGCAACAAATCGGGCGAAGCCCTACCGGGGGCCACCGTATCGGTACTAGGGGGAGCCTCCCTCGGTGCCAGCGATTCCAAAGGCAACTACTCAGCTACCGTGGCCAAAGGCGCCACCCTTATTTTTACCTTCTCGGGCATGACACCACAACGGGTGGTGGTTAAAAAAGCCGGTGTGGTAGATGTGGTACTGGAAGAAGGTGCCAATGCCGCCATGAACGAAGTGGTGGTGGTTGGTTATGGTGCCAAAAAGCGGCGCGACCTTTCCACGGCCGTTTCCTCGGTTTCGGCCAAAGAAATTACCGCCACCCCCGTAGCCGATGCGGCCCAAGCCCTCCAAGGCAGGGTTTCTGGCGTTACCATCACACAAAACAGTGGCGCACCGGGCGGTACGGGCGGTACGGCCATTAGGATCAGGGGTATTTCATCACTCACGGGTACCAACAACCCGTTGATAGTGGTGGATGGCTATCCCCTGCCCGATCAAGGGGCCGATAATATCCTCAACTCTTTTGGCACGGGCGATATCGAGTCCATTGATGTGCTAAAGGATGCCGCTGCCGCCTCCATTTACGGTGTAAGGGCCAGCAACGGGGTAATCATGATTACCACCAAGCGGGGCAAACCCGGCAAAGCCACTTTAACGGTGGATATGTACGCAGGCCTGCAAGAAGCTTGGCGCTTGCCCAAATCGCTCAATGCCAGGGAATATGCCATTGCCAACAGTGAGGCAAGGATAGCGAGCGGCCTACAGGTGATACCCAAACTGGCCGATTTTAATGGCATAGAACAGCAGTACGGAAAAGGTACCGATTGGCTGGACGAAATTTTCCGCCGGGCAGCTATGCGCAGCGTGAATATTACGGCTACGGGCGGTTCCGACAAAGCCCAGTACCTGTTTTCGGCTGGTTATTTTTTGCAAGACGGCATTGTGTATAAAACAGATGTGGAACGCTTTAACCTCCGCTTCAACGGTGATGTAAGAGTAAACGACAAGATAAAAATTGGCAACTCCCTTTCCATGAACAAGTTGACGGAGCATGGAGCGGATACCTATAACCCTTTTAACAGTGTGGTGCTGCTGGCCATGACGGCCCCGCCGACCGTAAGCCCCCGCAATGCCGATGGCACCTATGCCGGTGGCAATGGTAGTACGGACGGCTTTAATGAACCCAACCCCATTTATCAGTTGGAAGTTCCCAAAAACCGCTACACCAAGTACCGTATCACGGGCAATATTTTTACGGAAATCGGTTTATACAAAGGCTTGAAATTCAAAGCATTGTTTGGTGGTGATTTCAACTTTCAAGAAGTGAACAATTTTAGCCCCGCTACCCCTTCATCGGGCGGTAGGCCCTTTATCTTAACGGGTTATTCCACTCAAAAGGGCCTCTATCCTGATTATTTGGCCGAATACACCCTTACTTACGACAAAATCTTTGGCGGTAAGCACAAAGTGAATGCTGTAGCGGGTTATACGTTTCAAGAAAACAAATATTCTTATGTATTGGCAGGCAGGGGCGGTAACTTTACACAGAACATCCCCGTGTTGAACGATCAGGTATTTCGGCCAACCGATATCTCACAAACCTACAATGCCTCGGAAGATGGGGTGAACAGCCGCTTGATGTCGTATTTCGGACGTGTGAACTATGATTTTGACAACCGCGGCTTTTTTGGGGTTTCCATCCGTCGCGACGGTAGCTCCAATTTTGCACCGGCCAACAAATTTGCGGTGTTCCCTTCGGCATCGGCCGCTTGGCGCTTATCACAAGAGCCTTTTTTAAAAAATGTAAAATGGTTGGATGAGTTGAAAGTAAGGGGCAGCTTTGGTTATACCGGCAACCCCAATGTGGGCGGCAATGCTTTTGTGCAGGGCATCAACCAAAGTTTTCAATATACGTTTGGCAACTCCTCCGGTTCGGGCGGCGTAGTGGGCGGTGCAGCCCCCAGCCGTTCATACAACCCCGATATCAGGTGGGAAAAGAACGAGCAGTTGGATATCGGCTTCGACGGCAGTTTGTTCAAAAACCGGATGGGCTTTTCCATCGATTTTTATCAGCGCAGGTCCAAGGATTTGATCTTGTATGTTGCTCCACCCTTTGTATCGGGTACTTACGAGTCTGTGCCTTTTAACACGGGCACATTGCAAAACCGTGGTATCGACCTCAGCCTTAACGGCAGGATCCTCAATACCAAGGACCTAAGTTGGAATGCCAATGCAGTGGTAAGCTTGTACAGGAACGAAGTAATTTCGATGGGCCTCGCCGCACCGATTGATAACGGATTTTCCCGTATCACCGGGGGCAGCTTGCGCACACAGCAAGGATCGCCTGCTGGCTTCTTCTATGGCTTTGTTACCGATGGCATCTTTCAATCTTATGCCGAAATTGCCAACCATGCCGTGCAAACTGCGGGCACCGACCCTGCCACCAGCACGGCCCCCGGCGATATCCGCTTTAAGGATTTGAACAACGATGGCGTTATCAACGACCAAGACCGTACCAATATCGGCAACGCCAACCCCAATTTTACTTTTGGGTTAACCAATACCGTTACGTACAAAAACTTTGAGATCAATTTGTTTATCCAAGGTTCGCAGGGCAACAAAGTGCTCAACTTTACCCGCTGGTACACCGAGGGCGGTGTGAGCAATGGCAATTACTCCAATAAAGTGATTGAGCGCTGGACGGCCCCCGGCACCAGCAATACCATGCCCCGCTTGGTGCTCAACGACCCCAATGGCAATAACCGGGTATCCGATAGGTTTGTAGAAGATGCCTCTTATGTCCGCATCAAAAACCTGCGGGTGGCCTACAATATGCCAGCCAAATGGTCCAACTACCTCAAACTGAAAAAAGCGCAGTTATATGCCAGCGTACAAAACCTGGCCACATTTACCAACTATACCGGGCTTGACCCCGAAGTGGGCGGTGGAGTGGACATTGGTTTTTACCCACAATCAAGAACCATATTGGCCGGCGTATTGGTTGATTTTTAAACGATTCAAAAAGCATTGATATGAAAAAAATAATGTTAATACGGTTGGTGCTCTTGCTGGCAACGGGCATGGCACTCAGCCAATGTAAAAAAAGTTTACTAACGGTAGATCCTACCATCCCGATTGTATCGGTGGATAATTTTTATAAAAACGAAACAGAGGCGATTGCAGGCGTTAATGCCGCATACACGCCCATGTCGGCCATTTACAACGGTGCCGCTTGGCATTTGGGCGATATCATGAGCGACGATACCGACCTCGGCGGCGGCGGTGGCGGCGACGGTCTGGAAACGGCCGAGCTGGACAATTTTAGCGTTACTTCTTTTAACCCCATTATCAATACCCTGTGGGCACAAAGCTATTATGGTGTGCTGCGGAGCAATTTGGTAATTGCCAGGGTACCGGAAGTACCGGTAATGGGCGATGCCGTACGCAAAAGGAGTATTGGCGAAGGACATTTTTTGCGGGCATTTTACTATTACCATTTGGTACGCATTTTTGGCGATGTGCCCTTGTACACCAACGTGATTACGGCCGAGCAAGCATCTAGTATTGCCCGCTCGCCCAAGCAAGACGTGTACACACAAATCATTGCCGATCTTAAAATGGCAGAAACCATGCTGCCCAATACCTATGGCCCCAACGACAAGGGCCGGGCAACCGCCGGTGCGGCCAAGGGTTTGTTGGCCAGTGTGTATTTGACCCTGGGCGACAAAACCAATGCAGCGGCCAAGGCCAAGGAAGTGATTGACAACCGCAGCTTGTACGGTTATGATTTGTGGGCCGATTATGGCGACAATTTTAAATTGGAAAACGAGAACGGTAAAGAATCCATGTTTGAAGTGCAGTACCGCAGCGGCGGCGGCCAATGGAGCGACTATGGTGCCGGACAAAAACTGAATACCTTTTTTGCACCCCGTGCGCAGGACATTGTACAGTCATCTGGCTATGGCTGGAATGTGCCTACCAAAAACTTGGCAGACAGTTACGAAAAAACCGGTGCCGGTTACAATACGATTATCGACAAACGCCGTCCTTCCAGCATGTGGATACCGGGCGATGCTTTTGGTAGCTATACACAACCTGCCCAATTGGTAGGTTCGCCCTTGGGCCTGAACATTAAAAAATACTTTGTGCCCGTAGCGAATACCTTGGGCGACAATGGCGGCTGGACCTGCGCCCTGAACGTGCCGGTTATGCGCTACTCGGAAATGCTATTGATTTATGCAGAAGCCGCTGGGCCTGCATTGGGCAAGCCTTTTGCGGATCAGGTAAGGGCTAGGGCTGGATTGGCCGCTTTGCCAGCAGGGTTATCCGATGCACAGTGGTTGGAAGCGATGTACAAAGAGCGCCGCTTGGAGTTTGCATTTGAAATGCACCGTTGGTACGATTTGCTGCGCCACCCTGATGCCAACTATTTTGTAACGGTAATGCGGGCCTCGGGCAAAAGCAATATACAGGCCAAGCACCGCTACATGCCCATTCCGCAGGGGGAAAGGGACAAGAACGCAAGCCTTACACAAAACGATGGCTATTAATGTAAAAGCTTGCATGATATGTAAGCATTATTCAAATCAAAAGAGATACGCATGAAAAAATATAAAATCATATCGCTGCTGTTGCTCATTGCCATCAGTACGGTACTTGTTCAATGCAAAAAAGATGAAGTGTTCGGTTTGAGCGGTTCAGCTTCAACGGCGGCCTTTGCCTTTCAGGTTACGCCATTGCAGGATACCCTGCCCTATGCTTATGAGGTAAGCTTTACCAATGAATCGGTGGAAGGCTTGCAGTTTCAATGGGACTTTGGCGACAACACACCGCTTTCGTCGGAAAAAAACCCCAAGCACAAATATGCGGTGGGCGGCGAATACACGGTTACGCTTACATCGGTGGGCACCAACGGCAACAATACGATTGCCAGAAGGATATTTGTAACCAGTGCCTGCCAAAATGATTTTTTCAATACCCTTACGGGCTGCAATAATTTGGTTTGGACCTGGAGTACCGATGCCGATGCCATCAGGGTATTATCGGCCGATGGCGCATCCGTGTTTTTTGCGGGCCCTGCGGCCAATTGCCAAGTGGATGATACGTATAAGTTTTATGCCGATGGCCGGATAGAATACGATGCCAACGGACAAACCTTTGATGCACAGGCCGGCTTTAGCTGCCAAGCACCCAAGGCCAATGCCAAAAACTTTAAAGTGCTGGGCAAAGCGGGTGCTGCGCCAGAAATCATTTTGGACAATATAGCAGGCAGTACGGCCAAGCCATTTATCGGCACTACCGATGTGGTGGACAATAACCGCTACGAAGTGGTTTCCTATTCTGCCAACAATATCACGCTGCGTGGAAGGATTGCCGGAACGGGCGGGCAAAGGCTGGAAATCAAATTGAAGAAAGTAACGGTACTCACCATTGCTGATATCAAAAACCTACTTACCGGTGGCAGTAGCAAAAACTGGAAGTTGGATCCGGCAGCAGGAGCCAATGCCATCATCGTGGGCACAGAAGCAAATCCGGCCCAATATTTCGGCGGCGGTGCTTTGGACGGTTGCCAAACGGATGATATATACACTTTTACCAGTACAGATAAAGTGAATTACAATGCCAACGGTTCCACTTTTAATGGAGGCAATATCGCCCCCAATTACAACTGTGGCTCCGATAGGTCGTACAACAATATCGCTTTCACATTTGGTGCAACCACGGGCGGTGTGGCCGGCATTGCCACTGTGCAATTGCCCAATATACCCCCGGCTATTTTTATCGGTACCACCGATGTACCCGATAATACTTACCGCATCATAGAAATCAGCGCTACCAAAATGGTACTAAGGGCCGGTAACGGTTCCGGAACTGTTTTCCAATTCAAATTCATCGCACAATAAATAACAGAACCATGTTTACAATAATTAATAAACGAAATAGTATGTTTTACATTTTAGCCCTTGCATTAATGGCTTGCACAGAAAAGAAAGACATACCGGTAGTGGCACCAGCCCAACCGATAGTAGATAAAAATTGGCAGTTTGAAACCACACCGGCTTGGCAGGATGATTTTGCTACGGGAACCGCCGTGGATCCTTCCAAATGGACATTTGAAACCGGTGGCAGCGGCTGGGGCAACAATGAACTGCAATATTATACAAGCGGCACCAACGCTACCATTGCGGGGGGCAACCTTTCCATCACCGCCAAAAAAGAAGCCTTCTCTGGTAGGGAATACACTTCTACCCGGATGATTACCCGGGGCAAGGGCGATTGGCTTTATGGCCGCTTTGAAGTAAGGGCCAAATTGCCCAAGGGCAGGGGCACTTGGCCAGCGATATGGATGCTATCGAGCGATAACAGCTATGGCAACTGGCCTGCTTCCGGCGAAATCGACATCATGGAGCATGTTGGTTACGATCCCAACAAAATACACAGCAGTGTACACACATCGGCCTACAACCATACCCGTAATACACAAAAAACAAGCAGCAAAATCATACCCGATGCTACCGATGCTTTTCATATTTACAGGGTAGACTGGACACCGTACGCCATCCGCAGCTATATTGATGGGGTGCAGTATTTTGAATTTGTAAACGAAAGCAAGGGTTTTACCGCTTGGCCATTTGATAAAAAACAATTCATGATACTCAATGTTGCGGTTGGTGGCAATTGGGGCGGCGTACAAGGCGTTGACAATACCGTTTTTCCCGCTACCATGGAAATTGATTATGTGAAGGTATATAACATGATTCCCCAGTAAATCGATTGGTTACAACCAATTAATCAACAGGGGCATCCATTGTAATTTTCATTTCTGGTGGAAGTAAAAAAGTTTCCATTGGAATAAAACTTTAAACATGAAGAAGTTCTATAGTTTTTTTATAGCCTTATTAGTATCCATTGTCGGTTTGGCGCAGTTGCCTTCCTTGCCATTGGATTTTGAATCGGCTACCGTCAATTACACCTTTACCAATTTTGATGGCGGTGCCAGTACAAAAATTGCCAACCCGCAGGTTTCGGGCATCAACACCAGTGCCAATGTGGCCCGGATGATAAAGAGCAGCGGTAACACTTGGGGCGGAAGCTGGATTGGGCTGGTCGCACCCATGGATTTTTCGGTAAACAAAATATTTAAAGTAAAAGTATATTCACCTAGGGCGAATGCTAAACTTTTGCTGAAAGTAGAGAACCAAACCGATGCCAACATCAATGCTGAGCGGGAAACCACCTGTACGGTTGCTAATGCTTGGGAAGAGTTGACTTTTGATTTTAGCACCATCAACACTTCTAATACCTACCAAAAATTGGTATTCATTTTTGATAATGGAACCATGGGCGATGGTACTGCCAATTTTACTTTCTTATTCGACGATATTCGGCTGACCACTGGCGGCGGCGGTGGTGGGCTTACCCAAATGAACCTACCGGTTACTTTTGACGATGTAACCGTAAACTACGGTCTGGTGGGCTTCGGCGGTGCGGAACAATCTACTATTGTAACCGACCCCACATTGGCGACCAACAAAGTGGCCAAAGTGATCAAGACCAACACAGCGGAACTTTGGGCTGGCACTAGTGTTACCGCTTTGAACGGCGTGGTACAAACTTCCTTCGCCAACAATATCCCCTTTGCGGCAGGTGCCACCAAAATGAATGTGAGGGTTTGGTCGCCACATGCGGGCATCCCCGTTAGGTTGAAAGTGGAGGATAAAAACGATCCGGCCAAATCATGCGAGACCGAAGCAACCGTAACGGTAGCCAGTGGCTGGCAAACTTTGGAGTTCAACTTTGCCAACCAAGCGGCGGGCACGGCGGCGCTCAATTTTACCTTCAATTACAACAAAGTGTCCATCTTCTTCAACTTCGGTACAACAGGAGCGGTTGCAGGTGAGCGCACTTACTATTTTGACGATGTGAAGTTCGGTGCGGCATCCGGCGGGGGTGGCGGTCTTACACAAATGGACCTGCCCGTAACATTTGATGATGTAACGGTGAACTATGGCCTCGTTGGCTTCGGCGGTGCCGAACAATCCACCATCGTGACCGACCCAACTTTGGCAAGCAACAAAGTGGCCAAAGTTATCAAGACCAATACGGCCGAGCTTTGGGCGGGTACTACTGTTACCGCTTTGAACGGCGTGGTACAGACTTCCTTCGCCAACAATATACCCTTTGCAGCAGGTGCCACTAAAATGAACGTAAGGGTTTGGTCGCCACATGCGGGCATACCTGTTCGCTTAAAAGTGGAGGATAAAAACGATCCGGCCAAATCCTGCGAAACCGAAGCGACCGTAACGGTGGCCAGTGGTTGGCAAACACTCGAGTTTAACTTTGCCAACCAAGCCGCTGGCACAGCAGCGCTCAACTTTACCTTCAATTACAATAAGGTTTCCATCTTCTTCAACTTCGGTACAACCGGAGCGGTTGCAGGTGAGCGCACTTATTACTTTGACGATGTGAAGTTCGGTGCGGCATCCGGCGGTGGTGGCGGTCTCACACAAATGGACCTGCCCGTAACATTCGATGATGTAACGGTGAACTATGGCTTGGTTGGCTTCGGCGGTGCGGAACAATCTACTATTGTAACCGACCCAACTTTGGCAACCAACAAAGTGGCCAAGGTAATCAAGACCAACACGGCCGAGCTCTGGGCGGGCACAACGGTAACCGCCTTGAACGGCGTGGTACAAACTTCATTTGCCAACAATATCCCCTTTGCAGCGGGTGCCACTAAAATGAACGTGAGGGTTTGGTCGCCACATGCGGGCATCCCCGTTCGCTTAAAAGTGGAGGACAAAAATGATCCGGCAAAATCATGCGAGACCGAGGCGACCGTAACGGTAGCCAGCGGCTGGCAGACACTCGAGTTCAACTTTGCCAACCAATCGGCGGGCACGGCAGCGCTCAACTTTACCTTCAATTATAACAAAGTGTCCATCTTCTTCAACTTTGGTACAACCGGAGCGGTTGCAGGTGAGCGCACTTACTATTTTGACGATGTGAAGTTCGGTGCAGCATCGGGCGGCGGTGGCGGATTAACGCAGATGGATTTGCCAGTAACATTTGATGATGTAACGGTGAACTACGGCCTCGTTGGCTTTGGCGGTGCGGAACAATCTACTATTGTAACCGACCCAACTTTGGCAAGCAACAAAGTGGCCAAAGTGATCAAGACAAACACGGCGGAACTTTGGGCGGGCACTACGGTTACCGCTTTGAACGGCGTGGTACAAACTTCCTTCGCCAACAATATCCCCTTTGCAGCGGGTGCCACTAAAATGAACGTTAGGGTTTGGTCGCCACATGCGGGCATCCCCGTTAGGTTGAAAGTGGAAGACAAGAACGATCCGGCCAAATCTTGCGAAACCGAGGCGACCGTAACGGTGGCCAGCGGCTGGCAAACTTTGGAGTTCAACTTTGCCAACCAAGCGGCGGGCACAGCGGCATTGAACTTTACCTTCAATTACAACAAGGTGTCCATCTTCTTCAACTTTGGTACCACCGGTGCTATTGCCGGTGAACGTACTTACTATTTTGATGATGTGAAGTTCGGTGCGGCATCGGGCGGTGGCGGCGGATTAACGCAGATGGACCTGCCGGTAACATTTGATGATGTAACGGTGAATTACGGCCTCGTGGGCTTCGGCGGTGCGGAACAATCCACCATCGTAACAGACCCAACTTTGGCGACCAACAAAGTGGCCAAAGTGATCAAGACCAATACAGCGGAACTTTGGGCGGGTACTACCGTTACCGCTTTGAACGGCGTGGTACAGACTTCCTTCGCCAACAATATCCCCTTTGCGGCAGGTGCCACCAAAATGAACGTTAGGGTATGGTCGCCACATGCGGGCATACAAGTGCGTTTGAAAGTGGAGGACAAAACGGATCCTACCAAGTCTTGCGAAACCGAAGCGACCGTAACGGTGGCCAGCGGCTGGCAGACACTGGAGTTCAACTTTGCCAACCAAGCGGCGGGCACGGCGGCACTCAACCTTGGGTATAATTTCAACAAAGCGTCCATCTTCTTCAACTTTGGGGTAACCGGAGCCGTTGCGGGTGAGCGCACTTATTATTTTGACGATGTACAGTTTGGCGCAGCCCCTATGGCACAAATGAACATGCCCGTTTCGTTCGATGCTACCAATGTTAATTATGGCTTGGTAGGCTTTGGCGGTGCCGAACAATCCACCATTGTAACCGACCCCACATTGGCAACCAACAAAGTGGCCAAAGTGATCAAGACCAACACGGCGGAACTTTGGGCGGGCACTACCGTTACGGCTTTGAACGGTGTGGTACAAACCGGCTTTGGTAACAATATTCCTTTTTCTGCTTGTAATACCAAGATGAGTGTAAGGGTATGGTCGCCACATGCGGGCATACAAGTGCGTTTGAAAGTGGAGGACAAAGCGGATCCTACCAAGTCTTGCGAAACCGAAGCGACCGTAACGGTGGCAAACGGCTGGCAGACCTTGGAGTTCAACTTTGCCAACCAAGCGGCGGGTACGGCAGCACTGAACCTTGCTTACAATTATAACAAAGCGTCTATCTTCTTCAACTTTGGTGTTACGGGAGCCGTTGCAGGCGAACGCACTTATTATTTTGACGATATGCAAATGGGCGCCAGCAATGCACCCACTGCACCAACCGTTACCAGTCCGGTTACTTATTGCCCCAATGCTACGGCAGCGGCACTAACAGCCACGGCTACAGCAGGTAATAATTTAAAGTGGTACACGGTAGCTACAGGCGGAACAGCTTTGGCCGCTGCACCCACTCCTTCAACTGGCACGTCAGGTTCAACCATTTATTATGTAAGCCAGTCAACGGCAGCGGGTTGCGAAGGCGCAAGGGCAGCCATAACAGTTGTGGTAAACCCTGCACCCGCAGCACCCACCACAGCCCCGGTTAGCTATTGTCAAAATACAACGGCTGTTGCGGTAACGGCCACGGCCACCAGCGGCAATACCATAAAATGGTACACAACTGCCACAGGCGGTACGGCATTGGCAGCTCCACCCGTTCCTGCAACGGCTACAGCCGGTACGGTAACGTATTATGCAAGCCAAACTTCAGCACTGGGTTGCGAAGGGGCCAGGGCCGCATTGGTGGTTACCATCAACCCCGCACCTGCGGCACCAGCCGTGGTTACACCGGTTGCCTATTGCCAAAATCTGGCAGCAACCATATTGAGCGCTACCGCCGCCTCCGGCAATAGCCTCAATTGGTACAATGCCCCTACGGGCGGTACGGCTTCAGCCTTAACCCCCACGCCGGTTACAACCGCTGCTGGCAACCAGTTGTTCTATGTTAGCCAAACAAACAACAACGGATGCGAAAGCCAACGGGCCACCATCGCAGTCAACATCAACGCACTGCCTGCGGTACCGGCCATTACAGCAGCGCCTTATACCAGGTTATTCCCCGGTCTTACCACCACGGTTTCTACCACCACCACGGCGGGCACTTATACATGGTTTAACAATGGGGTAGCCCTATCGGGCCAAACCGGTAGTTCGGTGAGTGTAGATGTAAACAGCATGGGCAACTATAGCGTAATGGTTACCAATGCCAATGGTTGCAGCCGCACATCCAGCCTCCTGGCCATAACCGACTCAACCATGGGCAGGTTGTTTGCTTATCCCAATCCCGCTGTCAATAATTTCCAAGTAAGGTATCATAGCACGGTTAACGACCAGCAGCCAAGAACTTTGAAAGTGTACGACAGCAAGGGTGCAGAAGTGTATAGTATTCGGCAAGTGATATTCGGTGCTTATACGCCGATCATGGTCAATACAGCCACCTTGAGCAATGGGGTGTACAGTATTTACCTTATCGACAACAGTGGCAAACAACTGGCTTCGGGCCAAGTGGTGGTTGCCAAGTAAAATGATATAGATAAATGGAGCTGTCTGTTAAGGGCAGCTCCATTTTTAAAAATCTAAACCATTAAGGCATTAAGAAATATTAAGGTTGGATTTGTTGGCTTTGCTATAAAAGGTTAAGGCATAAATATTGGCGCATAAAGGCTTCCTTAATAACCTTTCATTTCTTAATGGTTCAAAAAAAGCAATGCGAAATGTAACCATTAAGGCATTAAGGAACATTAAGTTTGAATTTGCTATAAAAGGTTATTGCCTAAATATTAGCACATAAAGGCTTTCTTAATGACCCTTAATTTATTAATGTTTCAAAAAAAGCGAAGCGAAATATAACCATTAAGGCATTAAGAAACATTAAGGTTGGATTTGTCGGCTTTGCTATAAAAGGTTAAGGCATAAATATTGGCGCATAAAGGCTTTCCTAATGACCCTTAATTTATTAATGTTTCAAAAAAAGCGAAGCGCCAACAACGATTATTAAGCAATAGAAAAAAGAACAATATATTTTATGACTCGCTTAGCACAGCTCCTCTTTCTCATTATCATAAGTTCCACAGCAACAGCCCAAAACAAACTGGCCAAGATGGAACCCTTTATTGATTCGCTCCTACAAAAAATGACGCTGGAAGAAAAGATTGGGCAGATGAACCAATACAATGGTTTTTGGAATATCACCGGTCCGGCGCCCAAGGAGGGCAATGCCAAAGAAAAATACGATCACTTGCGAAAAGGCCTTGTAGGCTCGGTACTCAATGTAACCGGCGTGGAAAATGTGCGCAAGCTACAAGAAATGGTGGTAAAAGAATCCCGCTTGGGTATTCCTTTGATTTTTGGTTATGATGTGATCCATGGGCAAAAAACCCTGGCACCGATCCCTTTGGGAGAAGCCGCTAGTTGGGATTTGACCGCCATTGAAAAATCGGCCCGGGTAGCTGCTATCGAAGCATCGGCACTCGGTATAAACTGGACATTTGCACCCATGATGGACATTAGCCGCGATGCCCGCTGGGGCCGAGTGATGGAAGGTGCTGGCGAAGACCCTTACCTCGGTAGTAAGATCGGCGTGGCCCGTATCAAGGGTTTTCAGGGCGATGATTTGTCGGCACCCAATACCATTGCCGCCTGTGCCAAGCATTTTGCAGGTTATGGTTTTGCCGAATCGGGCAAGGACTACAATACCGTAGATGTTGGCACCACCACTTTGTACAATACCATCCTGCCGCCCTTTAAAGCAGCGGTAGAGCAGGGCCATGTACGCACGGTGATGAACTCGTTCAATGTTTTGAATGGTATACCCGCAACGGGCAATGCTTTTTTGCAACGTGATATATTGAAAGGCCGTTGGAACTTTGATGGCTTTGTGGTTTCCGACTGGGGTTCGGTAGGCGAAATGGTTGATCATGGTTTTGCGCCCGACTTGAAAGCAGCAGCAGCGGCAGCAGCCAATGCCGGCAGCGATATGGACATGGAATCCTACGCCTATATTGCCCACCTGAAAGGATTGGTAGAATCGGGCAAGGTAGACGTGAAGCATATTGATGATGCGGTGCGCCGCATTTTGCGGGTGAAATACGAACTGGGCCTCTTTGAAGATCCTTATCGTTACTGTGATGCCCAGCGGGAAAAAACATTACTCTACCATCCCGATCATCAGGCAGCCGTGTTGGACGTAGCCAAAAAATCCATTGTACTGCTGAAGAATGAAGGCAATTTGTTACCATTGCAAAAAACGCAGCCACGCATAGCCGTTATTGGTGCATTGGCGGCGGATAAGAACAGTCCCTTGGGAGGTTGGCGCATCGGCTCCGACGACAATACAGCCATATCGGTATTGGAAGGATTGAAAAAATATACCAACAATTTGCGTTATGCCAAGGGCGCCGATGTGATTGTTGGCCCAGCCACTTTCATCAACGAAGTAAAAATCAATGAAACGGATAAGAGCGGGTTTGCGGCAGCCATCCAAGCCGCCAAGCAATCGGCCGTGGTAATCATGGTATTGGGCGAGCATGGTTACCAAAGCGGTGAGGGCCGCAGCCGCAGCGAGTTGGGATTGCCCGGCGTGCAGCAGGAATTATTGGAAGCCGTGTATAAAGTAAACAAGAATATTGTGTTGGTGCTGATGAACGGAAGGCCGCTCACCATCCCTTGGGCCGACAAACATATCCCCGCCATTGTGGAAGGTTGGCAACTAGGCACCCAAAGCGGCAATGCCATTGCACAGGTATTGTTTGGCGATTATAACCCTTCCGGCAAGCTACCCATG
>CALSBI010000008.1:0-278567 GCA_943373145.1 Chitinophaga pinensis | reverse complement strand
TGCCCCCGTTCATAATGATTGAAAATCAATGGGTTAAAAAATCCAAAGTTTTCAAAAATTCAAATCGTTTCCAATACAAAATCCCAGCAAACCCAATACTGACAATATTTTCAAAGAACTTATTATAATAACATCAAAACGCTAGTGATCAATTATCCATTATCAACTTTCAACTTCCTCAACCCTTTGTATTACTCAAAAAACCCATATCTTTAAAACCATTAAATCATTTCTTAAAAAACCCAATCTATTATGGCTAAAACAACTAAACTACCTGCACCTACGCCTTTGGCTGGCCCCAACGAACCTGTTGACTGGATGTTTGCTTATAAATTCAACGATGGCTCTTTCCCTGGCTGGGACAATGGTATAAAACCTCCTTACGGACAGCCGGGCATCTTCGGCGGCTATGTGGATGATTATCCGGAAGGGCTGAGCCAGCAATATGTGTTTGCTACCAGTAAGAGTCCCAAATTGGTAAAGGGCAAGGGTCCCATTGGTAATACGCTTACCGATCCGCTGGGCGCTACTTTTGCGCAGGTGTACCACCAGCCCGGCTATTTTTACATTTTATGGAACGACCAATTTTATGGCAACCCCATCGACTCGGCCGACGGACCGCACGGCCACTCCAAGGGCATGGCTGCTTGGAACCAAGATGGCGAGGGCTTTGTGCTACAGGTGAGCACCCCTTCTTGGCCTGCTTCCGGATGCTACAATATCAGCCGCAACAGCGCTACTACCATCAACGGCGTTAAAAAGAAATTGATCAATAAAAAAACGGGGAAAGTTTACGAACTCGACTACAATACCTTGGGTTGTATCGACGATGATGATGTGGAAGTGGCACAGCATTTCTTCTGCCTTAAATTAACCAAGGACGATTTGGTAAATGTGCTCAAGGGTTTGGCCAATGCCAGTGTGGTAACCGACCCCACCCAGCCCGCCCTTTGCAACAATGGTGGCCCTGCCGATGTACAGGCACTGGTAAAAAGTTTGGGCAAACTATCCAGCAGCAAGGAACTTTTTACCGCCGAATTGTCCAGTGGTGTGCAGATCATTTCCAAGCCATCTTCTTTAGCGGTACCGCCATGGCAAATGATTTCGGCACAATTAAAGAGCTTGCCCTTGCGGGTAGTGAGCTGGTGGGCAGCCCCTAAAATATACTCTACCAAGGCGGGCGAACTGCCCCATTGCTGGGCACCCGGCTTGGGCACCCCCGGCGATGTGGACATTGCGCTTACCGGCTCCTTTGCGGGCGTAACTTTTGATTTGCTGGGCGAAAACGGCGAGAACAGCAACCACGCCAAGATCGGTATTTCTAAAGATGCCAAACAGCCCCTCTGCATTTTTGGCGACGAAAACCAACAGGGTACGGTAAATGGCGGTAACAACCCCGATACAGGCAAGGCGCAAAAATGCAACAGTAGCCAAAACGGTAGGGGCGGCACTTACTATGTGGTAAAAAACCCCACGCTGTTCAAAAGCTTAACACAGTTGTTTGCCGGCCGCACGGCGGGTACCGATGGTGCCAGTACCGACCTGAGCGGTATAGAAAAATCAGCTTCCAAGCCAGCAGCCAAAAAAGCGGCACCTAAAAAAGCCGCAGCCGCCAAGCCCAAAAAAGCAGCGGCAAAAAAAGCAACCGTTAAAAAGGCAGCCCCCAAGAAAGCGGCTGTTAAAAAAGCAGCGCCCAAAAAGGCGGCTAAAAAAGCAAAGTAATCTTACTGCGCATAGTATCAAGGCCCCGCCACTAGCGGGGCCTTCTGATAATCCTTCAAGCCTAATCAGTAGGGCGCATTTAAAATTTTCGCTTTCAATACAATCGAGTTATTGGGGTTCTCAACCTCCGCTACGGTACGGCCTCATAAAAAAGCCGTTAAGAAAATTGAAGCTGAGGGCGCAAAAGAAAAACAGTTGTTACCCAAGCTTGGCAGCGATATTGGCCTGTAAGTCCTACTGAAGCTAGATTTTGTACTACTGATTGAGCTTGTTTTTCTTTAGCCCGAAGGTTAAATTTTTAGGCTTTTTTATGCAGCCTTGATTTTTTGCTCCACTTTTGTATCAAGTGGTACATCCAGCAAGGCGGGGACAAAAGTGGAAAAAGCCGCCGTAAAAGGTAACTTCAAATTTGGACATGAGCGAAAATTTGAAATAGACCCAATCAGGATAACTTGCCCTCCTTTATCAGTTATGCCCTAAATTTGCCCATTATCATCAAATGTTAGCATGAACGAACAATTTGTAAACCGCATCGGTACCGAACTGGCAGCTATCAAAGAAGCTGGCCTGTTCAAGAATGAACGGATTATCACCAGTGCCCAAGGCGCTGAAATAACGGTAAATGGCCAAACCGTCATCAACTTTTGCGCCAATAACTATTTGGGGCTTTCTTCCCACCCCGATGTGATTGCCGCCGCTAAGAAGTATGTGGACTATCGGGGCTATGGCATGAGCAGTGTGCGCTTTATCTGCGGTACGCAAGACATACACAAGGAACTGGAGCAGAAGATTGCCCAGTTTTTGGGTACAGAAGATACTATTTTATATGCCGCAGCTTTTGATGCCAATGGCGGTGTATTTGAACCCTTGTTTGATGCCCAAGACGCCATTATATCGGATGCGCTGAACCATGCCAGCATCATTGATGGGGTAAGGCTTTGCAAGGCCCAGCGCTTCCGCTACGAACATAACGATATGGCCGATTTGGAAGCCAAGCTGCAAGAAGCCGCCAGTGCCCGAAGCCGCATCATTGTAACGGATGGCTCGTTTAGTATGGACGGTACCATTGCGCAACTGGATAAAATTTGCGACTTAGCAGATAAATATGATGCGATTGTAATGATTGACGAATGTCATTCTTCGGGCTTTTTGGGCAAAACAGGCCGTGGCACCCACGAGTATCGTGGCGTAATGGGCCGTATCGACATCATTACGGGTACCTTGGGTAAGGCATTGGGCGGTGCCAGCGGTGGCTTTACCAGTGGCCGCAAAGAAATAATTGAAATGCTCCGCCAGCGCAGCCGCCCTTATCTGTTCAGCAATACCGTGGCCCCCAGCATTGTGGGCGCTTCCATTGCCGTGTTGGACCTGCTGAGTGGCACAACCGCCCTGCGGGATAAACTGGCCAACAATACCCAATATTTCCGTAGTAAAATGACGGAGGCGGGCTTCGACATCAAACCCGGCGACCATCCGATTGTACCCATAATGTTGTACGATGCGGTAGTGGCGCAGGATTTTGCCGCCAAATTGCTCGAAGAAGGGATTTATGTCATCGGTTTCTTCTTCCCCGTGGTGGCCAAAGGTCAGGCCCGCATCAGGGTGCAGCTGAGTGCTGCACATGAGCCAGCGCATTTGGACAAAGCCATTGCCGCTTTTGCCAAAGTCGGCAAGGCTTTGAAGGTAATTGGGAATTAGGAATTGGGTATTAGGGTATTGGTTATTGGGAATTTGGAATTGGGAATGACTAATCCGTGTAATCGGTGCAATCAATCACAATCCGTGGTTAAATTCGTCATTTGGCGCAGAGCGCCACCGAGCCGAAGGCACGGCAACATTCGTCACTCGTCATTCAAAAATATGTCAACAGCAGCAACATTTAAAGCCAAGAGTACCATAAAGGCCGGTGATTTGGATCATCGCCGCAAAATCAATTTCAACATTGGTAAGTACAATGCCGTAGTGCCCAAGGGCAAGGCGCAATTTACCGATGTGGGATTGGCGAGGGAAAGGGCCAAGAACGTAAAGTGGCGGGCCATTGAAACACTCGACCAACAACTGGAAGAGTTTGAAATGAACTTTACCAAAAGAGGCGGCAAAGTAATATGGGCCGAAACCACCGAGCAGGCCCAGGAAGCCATTTTGCGCATTTGCCAAGCCAAGCAATGCAAAACCTTGGTAAAGAGCAAGAGCATGGCCACCGAGGAAATCCACTTGAATGCCTTTTTGGAAAAGAACAATATTGAAAGTGTTGAAACAGATTTGGGCGAGTACATCCAACAATTGGATGGCGAACCGCCTTACCATATTGTTACGCCTGCCATGCACAAAAGCAAGGAAGATGTGGCCAAACTATTTGCCGAAAAATTGGGCACACCGCCCAACCTTACACCCGAAGAACTGACCCTAGTGGCCCGGCAAAAGTTAAGGGAGAAATATGTGCAGGCCGAAGTAGGTGTTACAGGAGCCAACTTCATCATCAGCGATGTGGGCGGTATAGCGGTAACCGAAAACGAGGGCAATGCCCGGCTCAGTTGCGCTTGGCCCAAAACCCATATCGTTATTGTGGGTATCGAAAAAGTGATACCTTCTTTAACCGACCTGGCTTTGTTTTGGCCACTCCTCTCCACCTTTGGTACCGGCCAGCAAATAACGGTGTACAATACCGTGGTTACCGGTCCGAGGCAAGAGGGCGAATCCGATGGCCCCGAAGAAATGTATGTGATATTGCTCGATAATGGGCGCACCAATATTTTGGCCAATCCCAAAATGCGGGAAAGTCTTTATTGCATCCGCTGCGGCGCTTGCCTCAATGCCTGCCCCGTGTATAAAAATATCGGCGGCCATGCTTATGGGGCTACTTATAGCGGCCCGATTGGCAGTGTGATTACCCCGCACTTGAGCGGTATGGACGAGTTCAAACATTTGAGCTATGCTTCTTCCCTTTGCGGCAATTGTACGGAAGTGTGTGCCGTAAAAATCAACCTGCATGAACTACTGCTGGAAAACCGGCATGAAGCGGTAGAGCAAGGCAGTGTTACAACGGGTGAAAAGTTGGCTTGGAAAGTATGGCGCATGGCATCGCTGAACCGGGGTGTGATGAACATGGGCAATGGCAAAATGAAAAATTGGGTGGTGAACAAAGTAGTGAAAGGATGGAACAAGCACCGCAGCGATTTGGACTTTAGCAAGAAGACGTTTAACGAATTGTGGAAAGAAAGATATAAGAAATGACGAATGACGAGTGTTGAATGTGGAATGTTAGCTGCATTAATTACACTGTAAACTAATCTCTTGCTCTTCGGCATTCATTATTCAACACTCGTCATTCGTAATTCATCATTTATAACATGTTGCTGATATACGTACATGACATATCGCCACGGGTAGATTATATTACCAAGTTCATCTTCACCGATTTACTAGCAATCCCTTACATCCTTACCAATAACTCGCAACAACTAGAGGAGCACCAAGGCCCTGCAATCTGTTATCACTATACCAACTTGGCCCCATCGGCCTATCATATTGGTTGCATCACGTTGTTGTTTGAAACGGAAATACATCCACAACCCTTTTTGCCTTTTGTAGCCAATGACCATCCCGCATTTTTCAAAACAGCAGGCGATTTTCCTTTCGATATTTTTGCGGCAGCTTTTTTTCTAATCAGCCGCTATGAAGAATACTTGCCGCACAAAAAGGATATGTATGGCCGTTATGCGCATGAAAACAGTGTTGCCTTTAAAGCAGGTTTTTTGCAATGGCCCTTGGTAGAGATATGGGTCCAACAATTGCAAGCATCCTTGCAGCAACGCTTTCCCACACTTCCGTTCGGGAAAAAAACGTTTCGCTTTTTGCCCACTTACGATATTGATATTGCGTATTCCTTTTTGCACAAAGGCTGGTGGCGCAATTTGGGCGGGGCTTTGCGGGAGCCCGGTGGCATCGGCAATCGGTTGGCGGTATTGATGGGCAAGCGGCCCGATCCCTTTGATTGCTATGCTTGGCTGGATGACTTGCATCAACAGTATGCCCTTCAGCCCATCTACTTTTTTTTGGTAGCAGCGCAAAATGGTCAGTACGATAAAAACATTTTACCGAATAAACCGGCACTCCAACAACTCATCCATTCATGCCTTCGGCTTGATGTCGGCATAGCCTCCACAATAGATACCCGCTATCCAGTTGGCATACACCCCTCTTGGCAGAGCGGCGATAAACCTACGCTATTGCAAACTGAAAAACAGGTATTGGAAACAATAAGTGGCCAGCCCATTACGGCATCCCGGCAACATTATATCCGGTTTAAGTTGCCCGATGGTTATGCGAAACTGTTACAAGCCGGTATCACCGATGATTATTCCATGGGCTATGGCAGTATCAATGGATTTCGGGCTTCGGTGGCGCAACCGTTTTATTGGTTCAACCTGGCTGCCAACGAAGTAACCGCTTTGCGGATACATCCTTTTTGTTGGATGGATGCCAATGGTTTTTACGAACAAAAACTATCCCCGCAACAAGCGCAGGAAGAGTTGCAACATTATGTAACCGTATGTAAAGATTTGAACACCGTGCTTTGCACGGTATGGCACAATAATTTTTTGGGTACCGACCCCTTGTACAAAGGCTGGCGGGAAGTGTATGCCGAGTTCATTCAATCTCTCTAACAAATTATATACCCCTGTGCGCAATGTGACATAGGCAGTAGTGACGTCCACACACGCCTGTGCGCAATGTAACATAGGCAGTAGTGACGTCCACACACCCTTGTGCGCAATGTAACATAGGCAGTAGTGACGTCCACATACCTCTGTGCGCAATGTACAGCAGGTAGATATGCACAAAAAGCTGTCACATTGACATAGAATCTGCCAAATTGCACTTGCTGCTTTTCCTCTGTCAATAGAAAGACGTATGCTTTACTTGTACGGTAGGTGCGAAATGCAAATTTTGGGGTGTAGATTGTCTTTGTCCAAACTATAATAAAAAGCAGCGGCCCATTCATCGCCCCGCTCTACTTTCGGGCCGATGGTTATTTTTTGGATGAGTGGGCGGATGTCCACCAGTTCAATGTAAACACGTGGTGGCGTGGCGTTTATATTTAATTGTTTTGGAAAACCAATGCCGTCTATTACCAAACGTAGTTCTTGCTCGTGCTGGTACTCAATGGTTTTGAACAGATAGGCAATTTCGTTCAACCGCTCCAAAATATCTTGCTGTTTGGGGGTAGTTTTTTTCTTCTCTGTAGTTATGGTTTTTATTTTGGCTGCCAAGTCTTGCATATATCCGTTCAATTTTTCAACAATGGCTTCATCTGCACCCGGCAAAATAAACTGGTTGTCATGGCTTTTATAGGCTACCCGGTAAAAGCTAAAGGCATCGTTGTTTTTTAAAGACACGCCGTCCGGACTACTTGGAGCCACTTTATTTTGGATAGCTTCTACCAATTGTTGTTGATGTAAGGTTATGGCACAACCCTTGGCTTCTTCTTTTTCTTCTTTGCCATACATGCGCCAGAGCGTTAAGTCGTCGTGCTTTGTTTCGGCCACAAAGCTACCGATAAAGGGCTTGGGGGCAAATGTCAATGCTTCCATATCATGGCTTTTAAGGGCCTTCGCATGAAAGTTCAAATAGGTAAACAGTTCTCGCCCTTCGGAAGTATCGTTTAAGAAAGCAGCCTCTGATAGGCGAAAGGGGCTGCCATTTAATATTAAGGCCTTTGCTGTGGAAAGACCAGTATAATGTGTAATACAGCCATCAGAAAATAGCAGTAGATTTTTAATTTGGGTAACTAGTTCTGCTATATCACTGTACTGTACACTCTTTACAGCCTTTTTTAATTCCGCCACCCTTTCCTTTGCCCGGTTGGTATAATAATCTGCATTACCCTTAGTCAGTTCAATATACTGTTCGTAATCTGCTAGTGCTTTTATATTGTCGCCTAAATCTTCGTACGCCAAGGCCCTGTTATAATAGGGCGTATTGTATTTAGGATTAATCTCAATGCTTTTCAGGTGCCATTTTATTGCCTCATTGTATTCCCCTTTGCCAGAAAAAGCATTGCCCAAACCATTGTAGGCGTAATCGAATTCTGGATTTACCTCAATAGCTTTCAGGTACCATTTTATCGCCTGGTCATATTCTCCCTTGATGTAGAAGGCATTACCCAAGCTATTGTAGGGGGCATCATATTTTGGATTTACCTCAATAGCTTTCAGATACCATTTTATCGCCACATCGTATTCCTTCTTGTAATAAAAAGCAAGGCCCAAACCATAGTAGGGGGCATCATACTTTGGATTTACCTCAATGGCTTTCAAGTACCATTTTATGGCCTCATCGAATTCTTTTTTGTCAGAAAAAGCGTTACCCAAACCATTATATGGAGAATCGTATATTGGATTTGCTTCAGTGGCCTTGAGGTACCATTTTATGGCCTCATCGAATTCTTTTTTGTCAGAAAAAGTATTGCCCAAACCATTGTAGGCGTACTCAGCTTTTGGATTTACGTCAATGGCTTTCAGGTACCATTTTATCGCCGTATCGTACTCTCTCTTGCCAGAAAATGCGACCCCCAAACCATTGTATGGGGCATCGTACTTAGGGTTTATCTCAATGGCTTTTTCATAGCATACAATTGCTTTGTCGTATTCCCCTAACTCATCATAAACATTCCCTTTATAATGAAAGGCTTTCGCGTTTCCTCTATCTAGCGCCAACGCCTTATCCGCCATTTCCCCACAAAGTTCACTTTTGTCCAGCCGCCAATACGCCTGCGCCTTTTCCGCATACAAATCCGCACTGTTCTTAGCTTGTAATACCGAATCGGGCAGCAGGTCAATCACCGCTTGATATTCCTTTTTTTCGTTGAGTTCCTGTGCTTGTTGCAGCAATGTCTTTTCAGTTGCCATGTGTTTTGGTTTAGAGCCTTATTAAAAGTACGTTCATTTTGGCAAATAGCAAAAAGGGCAACAACCGCTTACCGTTGCTGCCCCAATTGGTCATGGCTTAATTTGTCGCTCACCCTTCCAATGCCTCATCCACCGGCTCCCAAAGCTCCACTTTGTTGCCTTCCATATCCAAGATGTGTAAAAATTTACCGTACTCATAAGTAGCTATCTCGTCTAATATGGTTACCCCTGCCGCTTTCAACTCGCCCATCAACGCCTCCAAATTTTCCACCCGATAGTTGATCATGAACTCCTTGGTGGAGGGTTCAAAATATTTGGTGGTATCACTAAAAGCACTCCATTGCGTAGTGGCTTTTTTTGTGGGCTCGTCCAGTGGTCGCCATTCAAAGCTAACGCCGTACTGGGTGGTATTAAGACCCAAATGTGTTTTGTACCACTCGTTCATTTGGTTGGGGTCTTTGCATTTAAAAAAGATACCGCCGATGCCTGTTACTTTTTTCATAATAAAATGTATTGTTGATTTGATGATAATATCTGCAATTGCTTACCGTCCGTACCATTGTTGCCAACTTCTTTTGTTAGTTTTGCCCCATGCATTACAACGACCTCATCGGCACTATCGGCGTAGGGATGATACTATTGGCCTATTTTTTACAAACCTTTCAGTGGCTGCCCAAAGGCAGGCTGTTCTTTGCGCTGAATATAGTAGGTGCAGGGCTGGCCTGCTATGCTTCTTGGCTCATCCAATACTGGCCCTTTATTGTACTCGAAGGTGTGTGGTGCGCCGTATCGTTGATTGGATTGTTGCGGCAGCGCTAACACCTATCCTTTGCGCCCACTAGTTCTGCTTTTTAAACACCGACAAAAAATACAACGGCTTCCCGGCCGTTTCAAATTTTGCAGGATAATCCGTTCCTAGCAAATTGTAGCAAACCGTCAATTCCCCGTTGGTATATTTATAAATGGCGGTAAAATGTTTGCCTTTGTTTACCCCCTCTTTGCCATAAATATCCATCTTGTCGGCATTGTACCGCACCACGCCCTTGTCGATGCTCTCGGCCGTCACGGTATAGTTGCTATCGCTGATGATGAGTTGTTGGGTTTTATAAATAATTTCAGGTAGTGCCTTGCCGCCCATCTCTTGCTTGATGGGTATCCAGGTGCCGTTTAACTGGCCATTGTTATTGCCGGTGTACTGGGTGCTGGCACAGCCGACCGCAAAGAGCATTACTAAAAGGAAGGTGAGTAATCGCATATTGTTTTTTTAGTTTGTGATGAATGAATTTGTATCCCTACATGCCCCAATTGAACAGGTTGATTTTTTGCTGCTCGGGTGTAGAGAGGATGATATTGCCCGGACTGTGCTCGGTAAAATTGTCTAGGCCGTTCTGTTTCAATGCTTCAATTTTGGCCTTCATATCGGCCGCAAAATAGGTAATCACGGGATAATCAAATTCGGTGGTTTGGTGCAATCCTATTACCGATAACCCATCGGATAAAATGGCCCAAGGCTGTGCGCCGGGCGTTTTGGAAAGGATGATAAACCCGATGCTTTCCCAAAAAGCAATGGACTGCTCCAAATCCTTTACCGGCAGGGCAAACTCGCCATACAGTCCGCAGATTTTGTTTACATATTTTTCAGGATTGAAATAATCTTCCTGTGACATGGTGAGCATGGTAGGACCGGGCGGCCGCTGAAAGCCTTCCATGATATGGACCAAACTGACGTTCAATCCTTCGGGTGATTGAAACACATATTTTTTTACCATATCCTTGACTGCGGGCGTTTCCGTAAAGTTGATGCCTGCTGCTTCCACTGTTTGCACACTGGCGGCAATGTCTTTTGTATAATAGGTTAAAGCGATATAGGGTGTATCGCTTTTCCGCAGCATGATTAACAACGCACCATCGGTTAACTGTATCCATGGAAAAGGAAAGTCGGCCCGCATCACTTCTGTAAAACCAAGCCGTTGATAATAGGCCAGCGACTTGTCCAAATCGGGGGCAGTAATGGTGATGGCGGTAATGTCACCTAGCTTAGGAGTGGGTAAATTGAACATGGTTGAATTATTATGTAATTGTTTTAATGCTTTTTTGAACCGGTTATGTCCCAGCCGGGGTTACCAATCCCAATAAATTGCCACCGTTATCCTTTATCCAAGCAAAATGCTGGCCCGTGGGCAAGGGGATAGGTCCCACCACTTTTTGACCACCGTTGGCCGTTACTTTTTCCAATGCGGCTGCCATATCGGGCACTTGTATATAAACCGTTACATACTGGTGCGGCTCGTGGCCCAGCGAAACGATATGCCCCGGTATGCCCGGCCCATCGGCATGGATAATACCCCCGGTATTGGGCTGCCAGCCAAATACGTTTTGGTAAAAGCCCTGTGTTTCGGGCTGGTTGGCGCAACCGATTTCAAAATGCACTACGGGGTGCTGCGAATTTGTTGTCATATTGATGTTGTTTGAATGAAGCAATCAAGCCGTTGCCAATTTTCTCCTGCGCAGGGTGAGTGCCGAAATGATGGTAACGATGAGCCCAATGATAAAAACCGTGGCCGACATCAGCAAAAATTGTAGCAAGGGGTTGCTGAACATTTCTTTTTGTGCATTGACTTTTTGCAGGGCGGCTTCCAGTTGCGAAGGCGGTGTGCTGGCTTTTAGCTTGGCAATATAGTTGGCATAGTACTCGTCCATCCAGCCGGGGTGCAATACTTCGGTATAGAGCAGGTCGAAAAGGCCGAATGCCACCGAGGGTATCAGCACAATGAGTATCCCCACTTTCAGCCCTTGGCCAAAACTGAGCTGACCATTGTTCCATTTGTCGCGGTACTGGCGCATGCCCAAAAACACGAATACCATGCTCAATAACATGGTGAGATAGCCCATCACTTCTTGTAGGGAGGAGCTCAACAAATCGTTCAGCACAAAAAACTCAAAGGCACTCAGCGCTACAATGAATAGCATGGCATAAAGGCCATAGCGTAAAACAATCTTTTGCATATTGGTTGATTTGAAGTGCAAAATACGATCGTCAATGGGAAAAAGCCCCATACCAAAGTCGCAAATCCGTAGTACTAAAGTACCAAATTGCTTGTAAATAGGTAGTTTTAGCTAAATGGGTGCCCTACAATCAGTAATCCGTCCAATCCGTCCAATCCGTTGATCGTTGACCGTTGACCGTGAATCGTTGGCCGTTTGGAGGCGCAGCCGACACCACGCTTGCCCAGCAAGGCGGGGCAGCAGGCGTGGGGCCGTTGGCCGGAAACCCGTAACCAAATCAACAGCGAGGCAAACTCGCCACCTGCGGCCCGTAACTCGCAACTCAAATAACTCGCAACCAAACCCAAAAATCCGTGTAATAAGTGTAATCCTCTTCAAAATCCGTGTGCCAATAATCAATCATCTATAATCAATAATCCGTGTAATTCGTGTAATCGGCCTCATCCGTGTCCCTAATAATCAATAATACTCAAACAATCCCCAACTCCCTCGCCACCTGTACGGCCTGTGTGCGGCGCTTTACATCAAGCTTGATAAAAATATTGGACACATGGGTTTTGATGGTACTTTCCGATAGAAAGAGTTGGGCGGCAATCTCTTGGTTGCTGAGCCCTTCGGCCATTTTTACCAATACCTCATGCTCCCGCTGGGTAAGCCCCAGTTTTTTTATCTGCGCATAATCAACAATGGGGCTATGCAGGGCGGCAGGCGGCGGGGTGGCTGGCGTACCTGTTTCCTTTTTTTGCCTTTGCCCGTTTACATACAGGCCTGCAAAAAAGAAAACGATGGCCGCAACGGCTACTACCACTTCCAGTTTTACATCGCCGCGCATAAAATTCACTTCCGCTATTTTGAACAATACCAGCAGGCAGAGAATCAGTAACCCAAAACCAATAATGACGGAGCGCATGGTGGCTAAGTTAGGTTTTTTTGGCAGATAATGGCAGGACAAAACGGGTTGTGTCACTATTCCACTTCCATGCTAAATCATTCAGGTTCGGTGCCCGACATATAGGAATAACGCCCTGCGGATATCCAATTAAGGCATACCGGATTGGGTACATCAATGCGGTTGCCGGTATCGGTGAGCAGACCAGTTTTTTTATCGATTTTAAATACCACAATTTGGCTGCTCTCCTGATTGGCCACAAGCAAAAACTTGCCCGAGAGATCGAAGTTGAAGTTGCGGGGTTTAACGCCCAAGGTAGACTGATGCCCTACCAAACTGAGTTGCCCGTTCTTGGCATTTACTTTAAAAATGGCAATGGTATTGGAAGCGCCGCGGTTGGAGCAATACAGGAAGCGGCCATCAGGGGATAGATGAATGTCGGCACTGCTGATGTCGCCGGTATAGCCCGCTGGGTGTGCCGAAAGGGTTTGGATGGCGGTTAATTTCCCTTTGTTCAGGCGGAATACGGTTACATTGCCCGTCAATTCTTCGGTTAGATAGGCATACTTGTTTTGTTTATCCAATACCAAGTGGCGGGGGCCGCTGCCTGGTTGTGTTGATGCGGTGGAGGCAGGTACGCCGGTCAACTTGCCCGCACCTTTGCTAAAGCGATAAACCACCACTTTGTCCATACCCAAATCGGGCACCAATAAATATTGATTGTCGTTGGTGAGCACCGTGCTGTGTACATGCGCCGATAGTTGCCGGGCCTTGTTGGGGCCGCTGCCCGTATGCTGCACTGTTGCACTGGCTTTGCCCAGTGCCCCATTTTTTTGTACGGGTAATACCGCTACGGTACCGCTGCTGTAGTTCCCCACCACTACCCAACGCCCATCGTTGCTGGTGGTAATATAACAAGGGTGCTTGCCCATGGATGCTTGCTGGTTGAGCGTAGTTAATTGCCCCGTAGATTTGTCGAATGCAAAAGCCGAAACACTACCGCCGATGAAGGGGCCCGTAGTATCGGCATTTTCATTTACCGCATACACATATTGCTCATTGGGAGAAATGGCCAAGTAAGAAGGATTGCTGGTTTTGGCCGTGCTTACCAACTTGGCGGCACCTGTTTGGTGATCAAACTTATATACATAAATGCCTTCACTGGCACCAGATGTATAAGTGCCAACGATAAGAAAGGGTTGCGCCATGATAAATGTACTGGCAAAAAAACATAGCAGGAACAAAACGGTCTTGCGCATATTATTATTTATATGCCTACAAGATAGCATCCATTTTTAATAAAACCTGACCGCCCTATTTATTTTGCTCTTTGGCCACCCTAGAGGGCGTGTCTTTACCGCTGATGATGGTTTTGCTGCTGAGTGCAATGGCCCTGATGATGGCAGCCATATTATCCATGTTCAGGGTTTCTATTTCATCCTCTTGGGTATGATAAAATTTTTCCGAATCCATCTTGCTGGTGCTGATGGTATGGGCGGGAACACCCAGTTCGGCCAGTGTAGCATTGTCTGAACGGTAAAACAAATTTTGGTCGGGGTAGGGGTCTGCTTCAAAAGTAAAACCGGTACCCGTTAAGTTGGCTTGCAAAATTTTGCCCATATCTGTTTTTTCAAAGCCGGTGATATAAGCACTGTTGGTACCCCACTTGCTTTCGGTGCCAATCATTTCGATATTGAACATGGCCATCACTTTATCGGGGTTCAACTGCTTGCTAAAGTACTGACTACCATAACCGCCGATTTCTTCTGCGGTAAATGCCACAAATATCAATGTACGCTCATTTTTTTCCTTCAGTTGGCTAAAATATTTGGAAAGCATGATAACGGCCGTAGTGCCAGCGGCATCATCATTGGCGCCATTATAAATACTGTCTTGCTCTTTATTGGGTTTGCCAATGCCCAAGTGATCGTAGTGCCCACTGAACACTACTATTTCATCCTTCTTGCTCCTGCCGGGCAATACCGCTACCACATTTTTTAATTTTTGTTCAATCACCTCATTGGTTATTTGCAAATTGATGGCGGCGGGCGCCATGTTATTGGTAAGGATAAACAATTGTGTGTTGGGTGAGCTAAACTTGGCCCTGCCCAAGAAGCCTTTCAACCGCTTGAATTTATCGCCGTGCACTTTGTCTACCAGTACCAACAAGTTTTTATCCAGATCCAACAGCGGCCCCACTGTTTTAAAGAAGTCGGCATCTTTGGCTACCGTTACGAGTTCGTAGTCCTTTAAATTATTCACCTGCAAGCTAGCTGCCGTAGTAACCGCTGCACAGTTGTTGGCGTTAAGTGTATCGCTGTCCAACATGCCGATAACACTCGTCGGCTTTGTCCTTATCAACGAAAAGGCTTGGAAATAAGAATTGCTGCCATTGAAGTATTGCAGCTTATTTTGGGCAAACTCAGCAGCGATAAAATCGGCGGCTTTGTCAATAGCTGGCGAAAATGTTTTGCGGCCTTGCATCTCATCCGAAGCCAATACTTTTTCAATCCGCTCAACTTCTGTAGGGTTGATGATTTTGTCGATGTTTTGGGCAACAACAACGGCATTGCACAGCAACCAGCCGGCAACGAGCAATAACAGTTTTTTATGTATCATAATATTTTTGGATACCAAGTAAGTATTTGTGGCCTAACTTGGTGTGATTTGATTTGAGCAAATATACGGGTGCTGCCGATAGTGGCCCGAAAAATTACAGACTCATCATTTCCTTAAACTTCACGGCTTGCCTACGGCTCACTTCAATCTTTTCGCCGCCATGCAAGTCGAGCAGCAGCCCACCATTGAAGTAGGGCTCCACTTTATCAATCATGCGCAGGTTTACGATATGCTTGCGGTTGGCCCTAAAGAAAACCCTTTCGTCCAGCCGTTCTTCCAGTGCATTCAGCGATTTTAAGATAAGGGGCTTGTTATTGGCAAAAAACACTTTGGCATAGTTGCCCACGCTTTCAAAGAGGCGCACTTCGGAGAGTTTTACAAACCAGCAACGTTCACCATCTTTTACAAACACTTGGTCGTGTTCGCTCAACATGCCACGGTTGAATGCCGATACATTGCTGGCCATTTCTTTTTCTTCGGCCAATTGCAACTTTTGTAGGGCATCGGCCAAACGCCTAGGCTCTACGGGCTTCATCAAGTAGTCGAGTGCGTTTACCTCGAATGCTTTTAAAGCATATTCGTCGTAAGCGGTAGTGAAAATTACATACGGGGCCTTTTCCAGTTCAATCAGCATGTCAAACCCTGTTTTGCCCGGCATCTGTATGTCCAAAAAGATCAAATCGGGAGCCAAACTCTCAATTTTTTCAATGCCTTCATCCGCATTGGATGCCTCGCCAATCACTTCCACATCGGGAAAATCTTGCAATAGTTTTTTCAATTCGTTGCGTGCCAATCGCTCATCATCAATAATCAAAGCCTTTTGCATAATGATAATAAATTTATATTAAAGATATTCGATTTGTTGTTAGGTTGTTACTATGGGGTTTACAACGGGCATGATGATTTTAGATTCTACCATATTGCCATCAATGTTACGGATATGAAAGCTTGCCTTGTCTTGGTACAATAGGTTAAGCCTGTCCTGCGTACTTTTTAGGCCAAAGCCATCACCATTGACATTGCCTGTTAATTGCCCAGAGTTAACAACACAAATTTCATGGTTATCTTTTGTAAACAAAGATTTAATGGTAATAGAACCGCCATTGATCTGTTTGCTGATGCCGTGTTTGATGGCATTTTCCACCAAAGTTTGCAGCATCATGGGCGGTACGGGCTGGTCCAGCGTATCTTCATCAATTTCGTACGTTACTTGCAACCGCTCTTCAAAACGCATCTGCTCTAAGGCCAAATAATCGTTTACAATATCCAACTCACGGTGCAAAGGCACTGTTTCCAGCTTTTCTGCATGCATACTGCTGCGCAGGATATTGCTCAACTCGGTAATGGCTGTACGAGCCCTAGTTGGGTTTTCGTCAACCAAGGCCCTAATACTATTGAGGGCGTTGAAAATAAAATGCGGGTTGATATGCGATTTGATGGTTTTTAATTCCAATGCTTTCACCAGCGTTTCCAATTTCAGTTTGTCCAACTGGTCGTTTCGGTTTTTTTCGATGTAATGCCAAACGATATAAATCAGTAGCCAAAGGCTGGCGAGTATCAAGGTGATGAAGATATTCCAAAACTCACGCCCTTTCATCATCTCTTCATATACCCATTTGCCCTCGGTATTACGGCTCCAGCCAGTAAATTTTTTAATTTTTTGTGCTTTTTTATATCCTACGGAGTCGCCTGCTTTTAACAAAATGGGACTGAAATAATTGGTGCCGGCGATGCCCGAATCCTTTTCCAGGCGCATGGCCCTTTCCAGGTTTTCATTGATGAGGTATTGTTCAAAAGAGTAGCCGGTAACTTTAGCGGTAGCCTTGGAGCCATAGTTGATTAGCAGGGCCGTTGTGAGTACACTGGCCAAGAAAACCAACACTACCTGTCGTATGGGCAACTTGATCCATGAAAAGCGTTTGAGCATCATGCGCAACAAGTGGGTAGATAAAAGGCACCATACAAATTCGATAAAAAGGGAGGCAAAAAACACTTCCTTTTTTTTCTCATAATAGCTACCTGCATAAACAAATGCAGCAAAAACCTGTAGTGCCACCCAAGTGCCCCAACCAATCAGCTGACAGGTCCAATACCGTGTTACCGTTTTGTTCATTGGGGTAAAAGTACATACTATGCTTTTGAAAAACAGCGTGTGATTTGATTAATGGCGAAATGATAGGGTAAAAGGCAGGTTTTTTGGGGTTAACAGCAAGGCAGCCACGAAAAATTTGCCCATTTGCCTTTTTTTTTGCATTTTGTGCAACAAATTACTAATCAATTGAATACAATCTTATTTTTCACATAAAACCAAAGTAACGATGTCTTTTAATTTAATGGAAGCGGCCAAAGGGCTTTTCACCGATGATTTAGTTAGCAAAGCCAGTGCCTATTTAGGCGAAAGCGAGGGGGGGATTAACAAAGCCATTGCGGGTATTTTACCCAGTGTATTGGGGGGCATAGCAGATAAATCGGGGTCTAACGAAGGCGCCAATATCGTAGCTGGTTTGGCCCAAGAGCAGCACAGCGGCGGGGTATTGGACAGCTTGGGCAATTTTTTTGGTAATGAAAGCGGTAGCCTTTTAAACAAAGGTGCTGGCCTGCTTTCGGGTTTATTTGGCGAGCACAAGCTGGGTATGCTCACCAACCTGATTGCTGGTTTTTCTGGTGCCAAAAACACTTCCATTACATCTTTATTAAGCATGGCGGCCCCAGCTTTATTGGGCTTTTTGGGCAAACATGCTACGGAAAATAACTTAAATGCAGGCGGCCTCGCAACCCTGTTGAGCAGCCAAAAAAGCAATATTGCAGCAGCTTTGCCCGATGGGCTCAACTTGGGCAGTGTATTCAATAGTTTTTCGGCACCTACCGAAGAGGCCGGCCATACCGTTAAGGCTGCGGCGCCCCTTGTCGCCCACCACACCGAAGCGCCTGCCGCCGAGCCCGGTAATGGCCTAAAATGGTTGTTGCCCATATTGCTTCTGGCACTCGTAGCCATGGCAGTTCTCTATTTTGTAAAAGGCTGCAACGGTGATGCATCGGGTGGTACACACAGTGGCCACGACAGCGCCCAGCATGATGCCAACCATGCCGGAGCTATGGACAAGCCAGCCGAGGGCGGTGCCACTACTGCTGCTGGCAAATTGGATTCGATGGGCAATTACATTTACGATT
This sequence comes from Chitinophaga pinensis, assembly GCA_943373145.1. GTDB lineage: Bacteria > Bacteroidota > Bacteroidia > Chitinophagales > Chitinophagaceae > Ferruginibacter > Ferruginibacter pinensis_H. The sequence continues at coordinate 260,249 of CALSBI010000008.1, read as the reverse complement.
TGGGTGAAACCGTTACCCTTGCCCTGCCCAATAATGGTGGTGAATTAAAAGTGGGCAAAAACAGCACCGAAGCCAAATTGATCGCTTTTTTGAACGATAAAAATGCAGCCATTGATACAGCAAAAGGCAACTGGTTTGAACTGACCAATGTGCGCTTTAAAAAAGGCAGTGCCGACTTAACTGATGAGTCGATGGAGCAGTTGAAAAACATGGTAGCCATCAGTAAGGCATACCCCACAGCGGTGTTCAAATTGGGCGGTTATACCGACAATACTGGCTCTGCCGCAGGTAATGTTGCGTTGTCGCAAAAACGTGCCGATGCCGTAGCAGCCATGGTGAAAAAAATGGGCGCAGCCGCCAGTGCGATTGCAGGTGCCAAAGGTTACGGTCCCGAGCACCCCATTTGCCCTGAGAACAACACCCCAGAGTGCCAAGCACAAAACCGTCGTGTAGCGGTAAATGTAAAGGCCAAGTAGTTAGGCAATCATCTTAGTACAATATAGAACAGGCTCCCATTGGGAGCCTGTTGCTTTTATGCGTACACCAGCATGTAAAATTTTTGCTAAAGCCTACCTTAACCCACCTATCGTTGCAACCAGCCTTTTAATAACTTTTGCAAAAAAGGAATGGCCACAAAAGTCATAATAGGCACAGCTATAACAGTAAGGGTTAACGTACGCAATGCCAATGGCCAATTATTGACTGCCATATAAGGAAAGAGCAGCATAACCAGTACCGTGATGGTAGGATAGATACCCAACCATATCAGTATGGCCATTTTCCATTTAGGAGGTTGCTTCATACCTATTTTTTAAGCAGTTTAAACGCATGCGACCATTGATTGTTCAAAAAGCCGGGCAAGCACCAAAGCATGCACAGTGGCTCAATGGCCCTCGCACTTTCCGCTTTGCCCATATCGGCCGTTTCCCAACCAAAGGCACTGAGTATATTGGTAACCGTTTGTTTGGCAGCCGCATCATTGCCGCAGATGAACATGGTAGGCTGCGTGCCCCCAAAGTCGGGGCGGTACATAAAACCACTGCCCACGCTGTTAAAGGCTTTTACAAAATGTGCATTAGGAGCCTGCTGTTGCAGTTGTTCCATCAGCGATTCGTTGGGGCCTGTAAAAAATTGCAGCACACCATTTACCGGCGGGCCTTTTTTGATTGGGTTGGCGGCATCGATCACCGTTTTGCCCGCTAGGTTTTCAATACCTGCTTGGGCAAGGGCATCCTGAGCGGCGTCGCCTTGGGTAGCCAATACAATCAATTCGCCAAAAGCCGCTGCTTCGGCAAAACTCCCTGCAAGCCCAGTGGGGTTATTGGCCTTCCATTGTACAACCGCTTCTTTAGCAAGGTCCCTAGTGCCAATCATGGCTTCGTGACCTTCGTTAATAAAGGCAGTGGCCAATACCTGACCTACCTGCCCTGAACCAATGATTCCTACTTTCATGAATGTTAGTTTTAATGGTTGATGTTTATGCTAAAGCCGCTTTGGCAAATTCTTTTGCAAACTGCTCAAGTTTTACTTTTCCTTTTTGTGCGGGAGGGTTTGCCCAATAGTCTTCCTGTATTTTACCCGATTGGATGGCATTGCCCATTTGCACATAGCCGGAAGCGATGGTTTGGCTCAATCCCGTTTGCAGCATGCCTTCTAGCATTTGTTCATCAGGAAAAGTAATCCAAGGCATATTTGGTTTTTCGATGGCCGAACCCAGCACAGCGGCAATTTCACTGGGGTGGCGCTCGTCGCTGGAAATATACTGTACCGAAAAACCGGTAAAGGCCAAATTGTTCAGTTCTTCCGTCACTACGGCAGCAATATCATCGGTATGTACCAATACCAATTTTTCAGGACTGTTGCCAAAATTGGCCCCCGCTATGCCCATGCCCTGTATCAAGGGGAGCATGCTGTAAAAATTGTAGTAAAAATAAGAGGGACGCAACGCTTTTACATCTACGTTCTCCAGCTTTTCCAAGGCTACTTCCAAATACGCCAGTCCGTCGATGGGCCCGGCACCTTGGCGCATGTGTGCACCAATACTGCTCAACTGCACTACTTTTTTGATGCCGTTTGCTTGGATGGCCGCCACATAATTGTCGGCCACGCCTTGTTGGTAAGCCAGCCAATCCGAAACGCCCCAATTAGGCGGAATCATTAGGTACACGGCATCGGCGCCTGCAAAACTTGCCGTAACAAAAGCGGCATCGGATACCGAACCCACTGCTGCCTGGGCACCCAATGATTCGATGGCTGCGGCATTTTCCTGCTTACTGGTAATAACGGTTACTGCATGGCCAGCTTTAACAAGGCTTTCTACCACGGGTTTGCTGATATGGCCCAGCGAGCCTGTAATCACATACTTCATACTGTTTGTTTTTAAATAATTGTTTTAATTGTATATACAAATGATACCTTAAAAAATTTTACACGTCTAATTTATCGGCAACTTGGCCCATGTTTTGAACCAGTTTGGCGCTTTCTTCCTTGCCCAATATTTCGCAATAGCGGGTATAAAATTCGGCTAAACAAGTTTTGAGTGTGGGCATCAGTTCCTTGCCCTTGGGCGTAGGATACACATTGGTTGCTTTGCCCTCGCTAATACGTACCAGCAATTTGCTATCTTCTAATTTTTGTAACAGTCTAGAGATGGTGCTGGGAGTAAGTTGTAGCTGCTCGCCCATACAGCCGGGCTGCATTCCCGGGTTTTCAATCACCATCATCAACAAGTAGGCATGGCTGGGCGATAGGTTTACCTTGGCCCAACTTTGCTGCGCCAACTTTTCCACCTTACGGGCCAAGGCCCCCGAGGTAAAATAAAGACACTTACAATATTTGCTCTCGCTTGTTTTCAATAGAAATGATTGATTGCGAAAACAAAGATATGACTATCATTTGTATATACAAATATATTTTTGCAACCCTGTTTCCATGCATCGGCAACACTACTTGCTATTCCCTACCTTTGCCCAATGGCAAACAGCAACCTCAATAGCAACAAAGATGGGCTTTCGGCTGCCGAGAAGGAGTTTGAAAACAATATCCGGCCACGGGAAATTGACGATTTCACGGGGCAGGCCCAGTTGATTGAAAATTTGACGGTATTTATCAAAGCGGCCAAAATGCGTGGCGAGCCGCTGGACCATGTGCTTTTTTACGGACCGCCGGGTTTGGGCAAAACCACCCTCAGCCGCATTGTGGCCAACGAAATGGGGGCCAATATCAAGGAAACCAGTGGCCCGGTGATTGAAAAGCCCAGCGACTTGGCCGGCCTGCTCACCAGTTTGGCACCAAACGATGTATTGTTTATTGATGAGATACACCGCCTTAGCACCGTGGTGGAAGAATATTTGTATGCGGCTATGGAGGATTACCGGATTGATATCATGATTGATACCGGCCCCAATGCCCGCAGTGTGCAATTAACACTCAATCCTTTTACCTTGGTGGGCGCCACCACCCGCAGCGGCTTGCTTACTGCACCGTTGCTCTCACGCTTTGGCATCAAATCGAGGCTGGAGTATTATCAAGCCGCCACTTTGCAAAAAATCATCCTCCGCTCCTCGGGCATACTACAAACCAAGGTTACCAGCGATGCGGCGGCCGAAATAGCTGGGCGCAGCCGTGGCACGCCGCGGATCGCCAATGGGCTGTTGCGCCGGGTACGGGATTTTGCACAGGTATTGGGCAATGGCGTTATCGATATGGCCATTACCGAACATGCGCTAAAAGCTTTGAATGTAGACCAGCATGGCTTGGATGAAATGGATAACCGCATTCTGGCTACCATCATTGATAAATTTAAGGGAGGGCCGGTGGGTATTACCACCATCGCTACGGCTGTGGGTGAAGAAACGGGGACTTTGGAAGAAGTATATGAACCGTTTTTGATTCAAGAAGGGTTTTTACAGCGCACACCCCGTGGCAGGGAAGCCACCGAAAAGGCTTACCAGCACTTGGGCAAAACTGTGCACCGGCCATTTGGCGGTGGCACTTTGTTTTCGCAATAATAACAGTCATAAAAATGGCCGTATACCTATTGCATACGGCCATTTCAATATCAATGCAATATGCTTATTCTGGCAATACCAGCTTAAAGCCATTGCCATGTATGTTCACAATTTCAATGCGGTCATCCTCCCGGAACAATTTGCGCAGCTTGGCAATGTACACATCCATACTACGGCTGTTGAAATAGGTTTGGCTGCCCCATACTTTTTTAAGCGCTAGGTCGCGGGGGAGCAAATCATTGCGATGCTCGGCCAACAATTTCAAAATAGCATTTTCCTTGGGCGTTAACACCACCACCTTATCGTCAATTAGCATTCGTTGCAAATAAGGGCTGTAGCTGTATTTGCCCAATTGGTATTCCGTTTTAGAATCAATCAGGTGCATATCGTCGTGCCGCTTCAAAATCACTTTTATCTTGTGCAGCAACACTTCGCTGTCAAAGGGCTTGGTGATATAATCATCAGCACCCAGTTTATACCCTTCAATGATGTCGTTCTTCATGGTTTTGGCGCTCAAAAAGAACAAGGGCACATCGGGATTGATCGACCGGATCTCTTCTGCCAAAGTAAAACCGTCCATATTCGGCATCATCACATCCAACAGGCAAATATCAAATTTCTTGCTTTGAAAAACAGCCAGGCCCAATTTACCATCCCTTTCCAATGTAACATCGTAATCGTTCAACTCCAGATAGTTTTTTAACACCATGCCCAGGTTTGTATCATCTTCGCAGAGCAATATCTTTGGTTTAATCGCATCCATAATTCATCGTTTTAGTTTTGTTATCGCAAATAAAGGTATTCCATTGTAATAATAAACACCGTAAATCACAATTTTTTGTTAAAAATGATAGGTGTTGCGGCTAAAACTAACGCTTTGTAGCAGGCAAATACTGTTTGTCGGTAAGGGTTTTCAAAAATGCTAACAGATCTTTCTTTTCCTTTGCAGTAAGTCCCAACGGTTTTTGCAGCAAGGGGTCGGCGTTGATACTGCCTTTTACAAACTGCCCCGGATTGTTATAATAATCAATCACTTCTTCTAAGGTTTTAAACATGCCATTGTGCATATAGGGTGCGGTGGCGGCCACATTGCGCAGGCCGGGGGTTTTAAATTTGCCCAAATCGGCTTTGTTGCCCGTAATGGTGTACCTGCCCTCGTCGTTCAATTCAGCCCCGTTGTACAAACCGATATTCCTAAATTCATCGGCTGTAAAATCGCCGGTAAAATGGCAATCGAAGCACTTGGCTTTGTTGCCCGTAAACAGTACCCGGCCCCGTTCTTCGCTGGCGGTAAATTTTATTTTGTCGTCGCCCCAATCATCATAGCGGCTGTTGGTGGTTTCCAAGGTGCGTTCAAAAGCGGCAAAAGCGGCGGCTATATTTTTGGCGTTGGGTTTCTGTTTAAATACTTGGTAAAACAATTGGCGGTAACGCTCGCTGGCATTCAACCTGTCTACCGCTTCTTGCACAGGCAGACCCATTTCGTTGGGGTGCTGCATGGGTATCAACGCCTGTTCTTCTAGGGATTTGGCCCGGCCATCCCAAAAAAAGTAAGGCCTAAATTTCATGTTTAATACCGAAGGCGTGTTGCGGGTGGTAAGTGTACCATGGATACCCTTGCTAAAAGCAACGGTATCGGCAAAGCCAAATTGTGGGATATGGCAACTGGCGCAACTAACGGAAGAATCTTTGGAAAGTAACTTTTCGGAAAAGAGTATTTTGCCCAATGCCGCTTTGGTGATGGGCTTGTTGGCCACAGGCTGACGGGTAAATGCCAGCACTGCCACCGTGGCCATTAAAAGTAGTATGATAGCTCCTTTCTTCATTTGCTAAATTGCCCCGCAAAGGTACGCCAATTAGACATATTAAAGATCTGTATCCTTGCTTGCGTAGGCGATGAGTAATAGAAGATGGCAGCGGAAACGAACCTTACTGTATTTTTTACGATTATCCTTTGTATATAACAGTTAGTCCTTATTTTTGGAAACGCATTTTGCGTTTTACAGCTAAAAAAATTACAATGGCCAGCAACGAAGCATTTGTACAGGCAATAAAAGACGGGTATAGTTTTAAAGGCGAGTCGGTAGCCATCGGTGCCGCCATGCTCAACGGAGAGGTGATAGCCGATGCCGTTATCAACCTACCGCTGAAAACGATGAACCGCCACGGGTTGATTGCCGGGGCCACGGGTACGGGTAAAACCAAAACCCTGCAAATGATCAGCGAATGCCTCAGCGATGCCAGTGTGCCCGTATTGCTAATGGACATTAAAGGCGACCTGAGCGGTATTGCCGCCACGGGTACTGCCAACGATAAAATAAACGACCGCTACCAAAAGCTCAACATGAGCTACCAGCCCAGCCATTTTCCAGTGGATTTGCTTACACTGAGCGACCAACCAGGGGTAAGGCTGCGGGCTACCGTGAGTGAATTTGGCCCCGTGTTGTTGAGCAAGATATTGGAGCTGAACGATACACAGGGCGGCTTTGTGGCCATGATATTCAAATATTGCGATGATAACAAATTGCCCTTACTGGATTTGAAAGACTTTATTAAAGTTTTGCAGTTTGTAAGCGATGAGGGCAAGGCCGATATGGAAAAAGACTATGGCAAAATATCTACCAGCAGCACGGGCACCATTTTACGCAAGGTGATTGAATTGCAGCAGCAAGGGGCCGATGTGTTCTTTGGCGAAAAAAGTTTTGAGGTGGAAGACCTGATGCGCATCAGCGATGATGGCCGTGGTATGATCAATGTATTGCGGGTAACCGATTTGCAGGATCGCCCCAAACTGTTCAGCACTTTTATGCTGCAGATGCTGGCCGAGCTGTATGCCATTTGCCCAGAAGAAGGCGATTTGGACAAACCCAAGCTGGTGATGTTTATTGATGAAGCGCATTTGGTGTTTCAAGAAGCGAGCTCGGCTTTGTTGCAGCAGATAGAAACCATCATCAAGCTGATCCGCTCCAAGGGCATTGGTATCTTCTTTTGCACCCAAAACCCCATGGACGTACCCGCTGGTGTGTTGGGCCAACTGGGTTTAAAAGTGCAGCATGCGCTACGGGCTTTTACGGCTGCCGATAGAAAAGTGATCAAACAAACAGCGGAGAACTATCCCGAAACCGAATACTACAAAACCGAGGACCTGATTACCGAATTGGGCATTGGCGAGGCATTGGTAACCATGCTCAACGAAAAGGGTATCCCCACACCGCTGGCCTATGCCATGCTCTGCGCCCCCCGCAGCCGCATGGATGTACTGACCGAAGGTGAAATTGAAAACATCGTTTCCAAGTCGAAACTGGTGGCCAAGTATAACCATACCATCGATACCGAAAGTGCTTATGAGATACTTACGGCCAAACTGGAGGAAGCGGCTGCCAAAACACAGGAGGCCGAAGCCGAAAAAGAGCAGGCCAAGGAAGAGAAAAAAGAAAGCGGCGGTGGCGGCTTTTTCGACAACCCCGTAGTGAAGCAAATTGGCCGCACCGCAGCCAGTGTAATCACCCGTGGCCTGCTGGGCGCCTTGGGCCTGGGTGGTCGCAGCAGTACTCGGAAGAAAAAGAGCAGTTGGTTTTAGCGTAGTTGACAGAGGACGGTTGACAGATGACGGGAGGAAGGCACTAAACCATCGACCTGCCTTCAACTCCCATTACACCATCGGTACCTCTGGCATTCAAATCTTTATTAACTTTAATAGCGCAACCCCTATCGGGTAGCTTACAGTTTTGCCGGATACCCATCTGGCGGCTGCCAAACTGTATGCAAAAAACATTGGCCGCCTTGGCAGCGGACGGTAATATTAAAAATGATAACAATGTTGAACAACGAAAAATCCCGCATTGCGGGAAAAAAGCTAGAGAAAAAAACAATGAAACGGATCATGGGCGGTGGCGGTAGTGCCAATTGCAGGTGCGTGGGAGACAATGAAGCTCCTTTCTGCTGTTGGGACTTTATTAACGTTCCGGCGGATGTTAATTGCCCCAAGGGCTCGCAGTATGCCTGCTTTATTCCTTATTGCTGGCAGCTTCCTTGCGCCAACCCAGCCGACGATTCGCTGTAAGGGACAACTGGTTGATGCCAGCCATTTATGCTGAGCTTCCTATTTCTTTAATGGGCCTGCCCGATCCAATCAGGGCAGGCTTTTTTATGCCCTATTCAATATCTATTGTTGCTTTAGCTCCGCAGCAATGGCTTTGATGCCAACTGCATAAGGCGTAACGGCAAATGCAGGAAACGCCTGCTTGAATTTACTGCTATCGAAAATATAGTCCTGCTCAAATTGGTACAATAGCTCTGCTATTTCCCTTACTACTGGTACAAAGAGGCCGATCAATGTAAGCATGCCCCGCTTGAGTAGGGTATAGGGTAAAGGCTTGCCGTATGCTTTTTCGGCCAGCGCAATAAACTGTTTGCCGTTGATCACCTCATCGCTACAGGGCAAATGCCAGGTTTGGTTAAAAGCAGTGGGCGTATTGCCCAATAGGGCGGTAGCTTGGGCTGCATCGGGGGTGAAAATAAAAGTACGCCGATTGGTGTCGTTCATCAACCATTGGGCTTTTTTACCCTTGCGGATATTGTCGAACAGCATGGCATTTACGCCGCTCTGTGTTTTGCCGGGCCCATAAAATTCCGGTGCACGGGCAATGAGGGCTGTAAGGCTGCCTTCTTGTATGGCCTGTAGTACCATCCCCGCCACTTCTGCCCTTACCCGGCCCTTTTTGCTATCGGGATGAAAAGGGGTGGCTTCCGTCATGGGGCCAGTAACCCGCCCATACATATATACATTGTCGAAAAACACCAGTTTGGCACCCTCCAACTTACAAGCATTGATTACATTGGCCATTACCACGGGCCATTGTTTCCGCCATATTTTAGCACTGTAAACCAGGCCTACAGTCAGGTACACCACCTCCGAACCCTTTACCGCCGCTGCCGTTTGTTGGGCATCCAGCAGGTCGGCCGCTACCAGTTCGTCCGTACCATTTACCTGCTGTGGGTTTCGGCTTACAATGCGGATATCACCCGTATAGGCTGTTAAAGCCTTGGCCAGTTCCGTACCAATAATGCCCGAGGCACCAAGGATTGTTTGCATATGCGGTTCTTTTGCTTAAAGGTAGCGTATTGTGGGCGAAAGGCCTTTTAGGAATGGCCACAACACCTATTTCCCCGTATGAACGGCTTAGGCCTAATTGGGGCAAAGAAAACGAAAGGGATAAAATATCGGGATAAAGCCCGAAACGGGCATGCCAATTCTGCCCACCCGTGTCGGTCCCCGGGAAATGTTAAAATTTTTTAACAATTTTTAACATACTGTGTAACCTTTTTTCGACTATTTTCGTATACAATTAAAAATTTATCAGGTGGCATCCAATAAAAAACTGCTTTTGCCCAGTCTGCTGTTACTCATAACAATAGCCTTGGTATTGGCTTTGGGCCAAAAAAAGGTCGAAGTGCCTTGTGCTGCCACCCCCTGTGATAAGCTGCCCAATTGCTGTTTACCCGCCAAGCCCGGCTCCGCTAGCGATGAGCCCATCAACCCCCACCAAACCATCAACAACCTAATTTTGCAGATTTAGAGCCTGTTTAAATTTTATTGATGAGATTTCCCATAGTCAATTTTTGAGCGAAACAAGGCGAATTTTGTAGCCCTAGTCTAAACGCCTAAGGCGAAAAATTCAACGCAGTTGCAGCCAAAAAGTGGCATGGGGAAGCTATTGAATGAATTTTAAATAGGCTCTCGACCAATATTTAAAGGAGTCTGTAACTTTTGGGTTTCTCACGGCGTTTTATTAGCAAAATCAACCATTAACTGTAGCTTTGGAGGCATTTGCCTAATTTTTTATGACTGAGAGAGAATATAACGAATGCGTCAATCTGTATGCGGATAACGTATATCGGTTTATTGTTAAGAACCTGCGGCATGAAGAAGATGCCAGGGATGTTGTGCAGGGTGCATTCGAAAAAATGTGGGTGAACCGGGAAAGGGTGGAAACAGCGAGGAGCAAAAGTTACCTGTTCACGGTGGCTTACCACCAAATGATCGACCATATCCGCAAAAACCAGCGGGTAAGCCTGCGGGATGATTTTTCGGGCGATACCCGTACGACAGGTAACGCCACCAATCAGGCCAAGCGTATTTTACAAGAAGCCTTGGCCACTTTGAACGAAACGCAACGCAGTTTAGTGATGTTAAAAGATTACGAAGGGTATAGCTACGAAGAAATAGGAACCATTATGGGCCTCAACAGCAGTCAGGTAAAAGTGTATTTGCACAGGGCCAGGCTATTGTTGAGGGCCTATATTGTAAAACCTGAAAATGTAATTTAAAACCCAGCAACAAAAAATGGATATCAACCGCAACAATTACGAAGGTTTTTTGCTACAGTATGTAGATGGAGAGCTGGATGCGGCAGGCAAAAAAGCTGTTGAGGCATTTGTACGCCTAAACCCCGATTTGCAGGAAGAGCTATGGATGCTGCAACAAACGGTGCTGCCAGCGGAGCCTTGTGCTTTTGATAATAAAGCAATGCTGTACAAAACCAGCAAAGCCACGCAAACCCAATTGCTGCAATATTTAGATGGGGAACTTGCCCCCGCCGAGGCTGAAGTACTGGCCCAACAAATAAATACCGATCAAGCCACGCAGCAGGAATGGAACATTTTGCAACAGACCCAATTGGATGCGCAAGAGGTTATGGTATTTGCAGATAAAGCCAGTTTATACCGTCAGGCGCCGGGCCGTGTAGTTGGGTTGAAATGGTGGCGGGTGGCTGCGGCCGCCTTGCTATTGGGCTTTGGTGTATGGGGCGGTATTGCTTTGGTGAACGGCGACAGTAAGGGTGGAACCATCGATGGTGGTTTGACCACTGCACCAGTTACCAACGGAACCCAAGCTTTGGTAACCCCACCCAACAATGTTAATACTAATCCCAACCAGTCGGTGAACGATAACAATACCATCGCCACAACGGATGCCAATGATGATATAATTGCGCAGCCGGTAGAAAAGCAAACCATCACCAATCCCATTTCGATAAAAGACAACCATGCAGCACTGGCACAACAGTCGCCCAAAAAGGTGCGTTGGTCAACCGATCGCCATGCCATTACGGGTCAAAACGATTTGGAAAGGGTGCAGCAAAAGAGCGATAAAATAATTTCACAAAATTTTAACACAGATAACGGTAACGAAATAGCTACCAATAACGTAACACTTACAAACAGTCAACTCGAGCCTGCTGTAGCTACACCTGTTGAAAAGATGAATGCTGAAAAAAACGTTAATGCCGATAAAGCATTAAAAGGTAACACGGCCTTGTTTGCCGCAAACGAAACGAATAATGTGGGTGCTTCCAATAGTTATTTGGCCACCAGCACCAAAAAAGTTCGTAAAAGTGGTTTACTGAGAAAAGTAACCCGTTTTTTTCAACGCTCACTTAACAACCGCGGCGAGGGCGATGGCCTCAAGATTGCCGGTTTTGAATTTGCTGTAAGATAAAAAATCATTAAAATTAAAAGTGTATGAAACGACTATTACTATTTGTAGCCATGCTATCGGTATGCCTTGCCGGTAGCGCCCAAACGAGCAAAGACAGTTTGCCCCCCACCAAAACCGATACGATACGGGTGGGCAATATCATCATTGTGAAAAAGAAAGGGGCCGAGGGCAGTAAAAAAGAAGGCTGGACAAGGGAAATTAAAATTGGCCGTAAGCGCACCCATAAAAACAGCAATATCAGTACCAATTGGTGGATTGTGGATTTGGGTTTTGCCAATTACAACGACGAAACCGTTTACGCCAATGTGCCAGGTAGCTTTTTTGCCAACCGGCCAGGACAGCCTGCCATCGAGGCCAACGATTTTAAGTTGCGCACGGGCAAAAGCATCAATGTGAATGTTTGGTTTTTTATGCAAAAGATGAATTTGGTCAAGCATAAACTGAACCTCAAGTACGGGCTGGGGCTCGAACTCAACAACTACCGCTACAAATCGGCCATTAGCTATCAGGAAGCGGGACAAAATCCCTATCCCCCTTATAATATCAATACCGGTGCTTTTGTAATGCGGGATTCAGTGAGCTTTTCAAAAAACAAATTGGCATTGGATTATATCACGGTACCGTTCATGCTCAACTTTACCAGCAACCCAGTGTACCGCAACAGGGGATTGAGCCTAAGCGCAGGTGTTAGTGCGGGCTATTTGTACAGCCAACGCAACAAGCAAAAAAGCGACAGCAGGGGCAAGGATAAAAACAAAGGCGATTATGATTTCAACCGATTTAAGCTTTCTTATGTGGCCGAGTTAGGGCTTGGCCCGGTAAGGCTCTACGGCTCTTACAGCCCCCAATCCATATTTAAAAATGAAATGGACCTAAAGCCATATACCATTGGTATCCGCTTTAGCAATTGGTAATAACTGCTCTCTCAATCCCTTTTGCCCCGGAAATTAAGTACGGGGCGGGGATTGGGTAAAATGCCCCGCCAGCGGCGGGGTATTTTTATGTGGATATGGCAAAAGCATTGGCTACCCAGCATGCGGCGTATCGGTAAGCCAAACCCTCCAAGAGCGGTTGTTCCGGCAATCCTTTGGTTGGCTTGGATACGGCATTAGGCAATCTTTTTATGCACAAAATACCCTGTTTGGCAAAAGTTTTGTGAATGCTGCACGCAATTAGTTAAAAAAATGTTAAATATGGTTTAGGTTTTATCCACCGTATAAAATAATTTTGACTGGCACGGCGTTTGACTGTAAAGCAACAACAAATAAAATATCTAATAACGATGAAGGGCTTTAGGATGCAATTTTTTATGTTACCAGTAATGGCGTTTTGTTTATTGGCTTTTACTGGTGGCGATGGGGGCAAAAAGAAACCTGCCCGTAAAAAAAAGCCTGTAGCTGCGGCCCCCAAGCCCAAAGCTAAGCAACCCGTTGTAGACTTGGATTCTACAGAAAATCCGTATTATATTATTGTTGATAAAAGCGATTACGAATTAAAAGTATACGACGATGAGGGTTGGTACGCCACCTATCCGGTAGTTTTTGGCAGTAAAGACCTGCGTGACAAATACCGGGAGGGCGACAAACGCACCCCCGATGGCCAGTTTAAGGTGGTCTTGAAAAAAATCCATCCCAAATGGGGCCACGAATTGTTGCTCGACTATCCCAATCCCGAAAGTGTGCGCCGCTTTAACGAGCGCAAGCAAAGCGGGGTGGTTCCCAAAAATGCCAAGATTGGCAACGGCATCGCCATACACGCCACACGCCCCGGCGAAGAGTGGACCGTGGACAATTTTTACAACTGGACAGACGGCTGTGTATCGGTAAAATACACCGAAATGAAAGACCTTTTTAGCTATATCCCCGTAGGTACGCCTGTTACGATACAGCAATAGCCATCAGCAGTTAGACCCCTTCATTTTGTATTGGCAAATCCCAACATCTTGGTGCATTTCAAACTTTCGCTTTCAATACAATCAAGTTATTAGGGTTTTCAACCTTCGCTTCGGTACGGCCTCATAAAAAAGCCGTTAAGAAAATTGAAGCCGAGGGCGCAAAAGAAAAACGGTTGTTACTGAAGCTTAGCGGTGCTATTGGACCGCAAGTCCTACTGAAGCCGGATTTTGTACCACCGATTGAGCTTGTTTTTCTTTAGCCCGAGGGTTCAATTTTTAGGCTTTTTTATGCAGCCTTGATTTTTTGCTCCACTTTTGTATCAAGACAAAAGTGGAAAAAACCACCACCAAAGGCAATTACAAGCAGTGACAAGAGCAAAAATTTGAAATACACCCCAACATTTGCCCATTGGCACATTTTCCCTATCTTCCCATTTCAACAATTGGATTGCCAATGCAAACTGCTCCTAAAAAAATCTTAAACGGCTGGGCCATGTACGATTGGGCCAACTCGGTGTACAACTTGGTGATTACCTCTACCATTTTTCCTGCCTATTATGAAACGGTAGCCAAAGACGAGGGCAGTAGCAATACGGTTACTTTTTTGGGCCGCCATTTTGTAAATACTTCCTTGTACAACTATGCATTGGCTTTTGCTTTTTTGATTGTGGCACTCATTTCGCCACTTTTGTCCTCTATTGCAGATGTAAAGGGCAACAAAAAAGGCTTTATGAACTTTTTTTTAATCCTTGGTAGTGTTGCCTGCAGTTGCCTTTTCTTTTTTGACAAGGGATATTTGAGTATTGGCATTGCCTGTTTGATTTTAGCCTGTATCGGTTATTGGAGCAGCTTGGTTTTTTACAACTCCTTCTTGCCCGAAATCGCTGCACCGGAAGATCGGGACCGGGTAAGCGCCAAAGGTTTTGCCATGGGCTATATTGGTAGTGTAATATTACAGATTGTATGTTTTGTATTTGTAATGAAACCCGACTTGTTTGGCCTAGAGGGCACTATGCCAGCCCGCATTTCCTTTTTATTGGTAGGCGTTTGGTGGTTTGGCTTTGGCCAATTTTCGCTCAAGCGACTGCCACGGCCCTTGGCTGCACAAAGCAAGCCAGCCGGTAATTTTTTAACCAATGGCTATAAAGAATTGGGTAAAGTATGGAAGCAATTGTTGCACATGCCCGTACTCAAGCGCTACTTGTTTGCTTTTTTCTTTTACAACATGGGGGTGCAAACGGTTATGCTGGCCGCTACTTTATATGGCAAAAGCGAATTGCAAATCCCCACCGAAAACCTCATCATATCCATCCTCATCATACAACTCATTGCCATACCCGGCGCCTTTGCCATGTCTAAGCTATCGGCGCTAATCGGCAATTTTAAAGCTTTGATGTGGTGCGTAGTGGTATGGATAGGCATTTGTATCGTAGGCTACCTCATCCCCGCCGGTGGCGTATACCAATTTTATGGATTGGCTACCGTGGTTGGGTTTGTAATGGGCGGTATCCAAAGCCTCAGCCGCAGTACCTACAGCAAACTGATGCCCGAAACCAAGGACACTACTTCTTTCTTCAGCTTTTTTGATGTAACCGAAAAGATTGCCATCGTAATCGGTATGTTCAGCTTTGGCTATATTACCGAGCTCACCGGATCGCAACGCAGCTCCGTTTTGGCACTGATGGTGTTCTTCATCATCGGGTTGATTGGGTTGGTATTCGCTCTACAAAGGCAGAAGAAGGAGGGTTTGGAGTAGTTAGTATTTAGTCTGAAGTACTTAGTCTAACTACTTGATACTAACTACTAACTACTTATTACTAAGTACTAACTTTGCCCAAAAATAGAGTCATGCAACTATATACCATCAACACAGGTTATTTTAAATTGGATGGCGGTGCCATGTTTGGTGTGGTGCCCAAAACCATGTGGAACAAGCTGAACCCGGCCGATGAAAACAACATGTGCAATTGGGCCATGCGCTGCTTGTTGATACAGGATGGCAATAAATTGATTTTGATTGACAACGGTATCGGCAATAAGCAAGACGATAAATTTTTTAGTCATTATTACCTGCACGGTAATGATACCTTGGATAGTTCCTTGGCTGCCCATGGCTTTAGCAAAAATGATATCACCGATGTAATACTGACCCACCTGCATTTTGATCACTGCGGTGGTAGCATTGAAAGGGTGGGCGACCAATTGGTGCCAGCCTTTAAAAATGCGATGTATTGGAGCAACGAGCGGCATTGGCAATGGGCCACGCAGCCCAACGACCGGGAAAAGGCTTCGTTTTTAAAGGAAAATATTTTGCCCATTCAAGCAAGTGGGCAATTGCAAATGCAGGATGTGAACAGCACCCAATCTTCCATTTTGCCAACCATACAATTCCATTATGCGTTTGGGCATACCGATGCCATGATGCTGCCGGTTATCGAGTACAAAGGAAGGAGCATTGTGTTCATGGCCGATTTGTTGCCGGCAGCAGCGCATATCCCCATTCCTTATGTAATGGCTTACGATATGTTTCCGCTAACTACCTTGCAGGAAAAGAAAGCTTTTTTAACCCATGCTTTGGAAAAAGACTACATCCTCTTTTTTGAACATGATCCATTGATAGAGTGCTGTACCCTACAAATGACCGAAAAGGGCATCCGCAGTAAGGATACCTTCAAATTAGCGGAATTATAAGACCAGTAGCAGTATAAAACATTAAGAAATTAAGGGCCATTAAGTTATACTCGATGAAATTTACCTATTAATGGAGCAACCAAAACAGTTGGGGGGCAACGCACAAAGGCACTCTTAATTTTTCTTAATGCCTTAATGTTTCAAAAAAAAGCAAAGCGCCAGCTTGGCCCACCAATGGGTTACTGGTATCGCTCATCAAATGAATGTTGTATCAATTTTACCTTACACTGATGAGCGAAGTGAGCGGGTAACGCAGGTTGCGGTAACCCATCATATCCACTTTGATGCTACCAACCGAAATGGGGCTTTCCACCCGTAGCAGCAAATGGTTGGGGTCGTCGCTTACCCAAGCGTTCATCTTTTCGCCGCCCTCAAAAATGGTACCCTTGATGAGCAGTGGCTTAAACTTGATGGCATTGAACCTGCCATAGCGGGTCTTAATTTTTTCCTTGCCCAAATAACGGATGTACAAATGATATACTTCGTCATCCAAAAACATATCAAAAGGGATTTTATCGCCCACTTTATAACTGTCAAAATTGATGTTGCGGGCATAGTACACGGCGCTTACCACATCCTGTATGCAATTGGTGGTTTTAAACACGCCATTGGTGCTGGTAGCCGTATTGGCCGATTGGTTGAAAGTTACGTTGTTGTATTTTTTATAACCGCCCTCATCCACATTGCGTATAAATTTATAGGGCAGCAAATTGGCCGTGTCGATATAACTTTCATAGCGGTCACGCACTTTAAAAAAACCATCAAAAAATGAATAACTCTTGCCTTCGCCCACACAGTGGTACACCGGCTTGCCATTGTACCTTTCTATATTGGTGCTAAAAGTAGCTTCGCCGGCACCGATATAAGCCCCCAATGCACTATAAAAAACCTTCATGGTTACTATTTCCCCATCTTGAAAGGCCCGGTTCCGGATACCGCAAAAAGTGTCGTTACTAGTACGCATGCCCATGCTGCAAAGGGTAACAAGCAAAAGGCCCATCTTACAATATTTCATCATCTTTGCTTAAAAAATTTATTGCCCAAAATTAATAAACTGCCCGCCAGGGCGGGTATAAAAAGGTTGATAAACCAAATCCCAAAAGTTACTGCCAATATGCCCAGTGCATTGTTGCTAACCATGCTAAAGAGGCTTTTGCTTATCTGCCCACGTATGGGCAAATCGGCTATGGCAAAAGTGGGCACAATGGCCAACATCCAAAACATAACCGTTACAATCCACCAACTTTGCCATAGATTGGCATTTACTTGCATCACCTGCAACATAAAGATGTACTGTATAACGAAAACGATGTATCGGGCGGCACTCAAAAAGAGCATTTTTAACAAAATTTTAGCATTAAAGTCCTCCAATACGCCGATATAATGCGAAAACTTGTGCGAATAGGGCAGTTTTTCCACCAATTTGATCAGCCAGCCCATCCTAAAATAGAAAAGCAGCAGCAAACATGCCCCACAAATGCTGAGGTACAACATTACTTTTAGCCAAAAGGTTGAAAGCCCAAAAATGGAACCTGTTTCGGGGTGTATTTGGCCCAGCAGGTACAACAGCCCGCCGCAGCCCATTACCACGGTAACTATTAGCTGGGCAATGCCCCCGGCTATGGAAAGGGAAACGGCCTTGAGGCGATTGCCGTCTTCAATATAAATGATGCGGCCGCCGTACTCGCCCATGCGGTTGGGGGTATTGAGCGATACGGTAACGCCGCACAAAACCGACCGCAACGCCCGCCAAAAGCCCATCGGCTGCACCACTTTGAGCAGCAATTGCCATTTACGGGCTTCGATACCCCAGTTGACAAAACTCAGCAGCACCACCAGCCAAAATTTCCAAGCCTGCGGCCCAACGGGCGCCTGCCGCATCAACTCAATGGCGCTAGGCAGGTCGGGCTGTGCTTTTACCTGCTTGTACAGCGAATAAAATAGCCAGCAGGCCAATAGGGGACCGATTACCCAAGTAAATAATATTTTAATTGTTTTTTTCAGCGCAGCCTTGCTTGATGGTACCAATTTGAGCTGTAAAAATAGGTGAATGTGTGCATTTGCACCTGCTTTTTCCATATTTCCCCCTGCCTTTGGGTATAATAATACTTGTGAATGAAGGAAGAGATCGGCAATCTCCCACTGCACCCACGGAGCTTGCGGGACCATCCGCAACCCTGCCAGCCGCACTGGGGAACTTGCGGGATCATCCGCAACGATGCCGAGCGGCGCAGGGAACTTGCGGGAACATCCGCAACGCTCACGCTGATCTGCCAAGGGGCCGGAAACGTGGTCGTGTCTCTCCGACCAACCATAGCGTAGGGTCATTTGTATTTGGCCTGATGGATAATCCCAAATGGTATAACTTGCGGCCGTGCACGGCAAAAAAGAAAATATCATTTTAGGCATCGACCCCGGCACCGTTATCATGGGCTATGGACTGATTGCCGTAAAAGGGGACGCCATCCGTTTGATAGAGATGGGCGTATTAAAAATGACCAGTAAGGAAGATGGTTACGATCGGCTGCGAAAAATATATGCCCAGGTAGACAGCCTGATTGTAAAGCACCGCCCCCATACTTTTGCCATTGAAGCCCCTTTTTTTGGCAAAAACGTGCAGAGTATGCTCAAACTCGGTAGGGCACAGGGCGTGGCCATTGCCGCCGCCATGCACCACGGGGTGGATGTAACCGAGTACTCCCCCAAAAAAGTAAAGCAATCCATTACGGGCAACGGCAATGCCAGTAAAGACCAAGTAATGAAGATGCTGGAACGGATTGTGGAAATAAAGGAAGCGGCTACATACTTTGATGCGACCGATGCCCTGGCGGTGGCGATTTGTCACCATTTTCAACAAACCTCACCGCTGGCGGGCACCACTACGAAAAAAAGCAAGGGCTGGGATGATTTTATCGCCAAAAACCCGGGAAGGGTGAAGTAGGAATTGGGAATTAGGTATTGGGTATTAGGATGAGCAATCCGTGTAATTCGTGGAATCCCTTCTAATTCGTGGTAGGTGTATTGGGTATTAGGTATTAGGACGAGAAATCTGTGTAATCCGTGTAATCTTTCCTAATTCGTGGTACGGGTATTAGGAATTAGGTATTTGGACGAGCAATCCGTGTAATTCGTGTAATCCATTCTAATTCGTGGTTTCATTCACCCTTCATCATTCAACATTCGTAATTCCCCACTTATTCCTTATTTTTAATTTTTATAAAACGCAACAATACAATCAAGTGAGTTCTATTTTATCAGTACAAAAAATCGCCAAAAACTACGGAACCGTGCGGGCGCTCAACGGTATCAGTTTTGAGGTAGAAAAAGGAACGGTATTCGGCATATTGGGCCCTAATGGCAGCGGCAAAACCACTTTGCTGGGCATTGTCATGAACGTGTTAAAGCCTACCAGCGGCAGCTATCAGCTACTGGGCGCAGGGCCGGCACACGACCAACGCAAACTCATTGGCACCCTGCTGGAAACCCCCAATTTTTACCATTATCTCTCTGCGGTGCAAAACCTCCGTATAGCTGCTGCCATTAAAGGCCGTGGCGAAGATGATATAGACCGGGTGTTGGAGATAGTGAACCTCACCCAGCGCAAAAACTCCAAATTCAGCACCTATTCCTTGGGCATGAAGCAACGTTTGGCCATCGCCTCCTGTTTGCTGGGCAACCCCGATGTGTTGGTATTTGACGAACCGACCAACGGGTTAGACCCCGTGGGCATTGCCGAAATACGGGAGCTGATCAAAAAACTGAACCAACAGGGCAAAACCATCATCATGGCCAGCCACTTGTTGGATGAAGTGGAAAAAGTATGTACCCATGTGGCGATACTGAAAAAAGGCGACCTGATTGCAAGCGGTGATGTAAACGAAATACTCACCAACGAAGATATTGTGGAAGTGGCTGCCAGCAGTATAGAACAACTGGCCAATGTGCTCAGGCAAATGGGCGGTTATACCAGTATGCAAGTGCAAGAAGCGCAGGTACAACTGTTTTACCCGCTGGGCACGGCCAATATGGAAGCCATTAACCGCCATTGTTTTAATGGTGGCGTAGTGCTGAGTAAGCTACAAGTGAAAAAGAAAAGCTTGGAAACCAAATTTTTTGAACTGACCAATTAATACAAACGTATGCTCCAATTATTAAAAATAGAATGGCTAAAAATAAAAAACTACAAAGCCTTCATCATTATTGCCTCTTGCTTTGGCTTAGGGGTGATAGCCGCCAATTATATAGTATTCCTGATCAATAAGAATATCAACGAAAACTTGAACATTGCCCAAATGCTCACCAATTCGTACACGCCTTATGGGTTTGATAACACTTGGCAAACAACCAGCTATGTAACGGGTTGGATGCTGATGTTGCCAGCTTTATTGGTCATCATGCTTACCACCAACGAATTCACCTATCGTACACACCGACAAAACATCATCGATGGCTGGAGCAGGCAGCAATTTACCAATGTAAAATTGATGTTGGCGGTAGTAATGGCGCTTGCCACAACCGTGGTAGTATTTCTCACGGCCTTGGTCTTTGGCGCTTTTTCGGGTACTCCTTTCTCGGTAAATGGTATTTCGCACATCGGCTTTTTCTTTGTAAAAGCCCTGTCGTACAACATGATAGCCGTATTGTTCAGTGTATTGTTGCGGCGCACAGGTTTTGCCATCGGTCTATTTTTTATCTATTTGGGAGTAGAAAACATTATTTCCCAATTACTCGACCAGTGGAGCATGAAAATAAAAATGGAAAGTGGTAAAGACCTAGGTTCTATGGGTGATTACCTGCCCATGAATGCGTCTGATGGATTGCTTACTTTTCCTGATATCGCCGCTAAAAGAATGGCACAGGGCATTATGCCTACCAACTATGTATGGGTTACGGCCGCCATTGCCCTTTGCTATTTGGTGCTGTTTTTTTGGTGGAGCAAGCGCCGGATGCAGTACTCCGATTTATAAAGTGCTGGGATTGTTGTGATTTTTTGATTGCGGTTAGCCATGGTTCGTGTCCGCCATGGTACGTGTCCCCACGTACCATCAATCGCTATGATACGTGTCCTCTCGTACCATCCCCCCGCACCATTAAAAAAAACGCCCCTATTTGTAACAAACCAATCCTTACAACGTAACACCTAATGGCAGGATGTTTGTTATATCCAATGCCATGCTGCATCATTAATCATAAAAACAATAAAATTAAGCACATGAAAATGAGTAAATTGGTATGGGCCATGGCCCTGTTGCTGGGCTTTTCCGGAGCCCAAGCGCAAGAAAACAGCCGCAATTACGAAGACCATAAAATGGTATCCAAAGATATAAGTGTAGGCAATTTCACCGCCCTCGACCTCAGCGGGGTGATGAGCGTGTTCCTTACCCAAGGCGATAAGGCCTCCGTAAAAGTGGAAGCCGATGAAAAAGTAATCGACAAAGTGGAGATAGAGGTGAAAGACGGTACCCTTTACGTAAAAACAAAAAAAGGCGGCCTCAAAAACGTAAAAACCATGAATGTGTACATCACGGTTACCAGTTTGAGTAAAATCAACAACCAATTGGTAGGCAAACTGGAAACTGAAAACACCATCAAGCAGCCCTCTCTGCGCTACAAGTCAGCCTCGGTGGGCAATGCTTCCCTGCAGTTGGATGTAGAAGATTTAAAGATTGATATAGCCGCCGTGGGCAATACCGAGTTTAGCGGTAAGGCCGTAAACTGCGAGCTGGACAATACCAGTATCGGCAATGTGAAGGCCGGTTCTTTGGTGGTAGAAAGCATGCAATTGACTTCTACCGCTATCGGTAATCTGGAATACTATGCCACCAATACCAAAGTGGTAAAAAGCAACGGCATTGGTAAAGTAACCAATAAGCTAAAAAAGGAAGAAAGTAGATAGCCTCACAAATTATAGTATAGCCCTGTCGGTGTAATACTGGCAGGGTTTTTTGCGCCATGGTACGTGTCCTCACGTACCATCAACCCCGCACTGCCTCCTCAATGGTGTCATAATCGAACACAAACCCCGCCTCTTGTATTTTTTTACTGCTCACCGTGGTACTTTTCAGCACTTCAATGCTGCCACCGCCGATGATGAGTTTTAACATAAAGGCTGGTACAGGCATCGGGATGAAAAATCGGCCGCAAACGGCACGGGCCAATGCCAAAGTGAGGGTGCGGTTGCTAACGGGATTAGGTGCCACGGCATTGTACACACCCTGCAATCCTTCGTTTTCGATGGCGTATAAAAACATCCGGCAAAGGTCTTCGCCTTTTATCCAGCTTACCACCTGTTTGCCATTGCCCAATATGCCCGCAATGCGGAACCGCAAGGGTTTTTTGAACTCTTGCAAGGCCCCACCACCTTCGGCCAGCACAATACCGATGCGCAACTTAACCAACCGGATGCCCAATTGAGTTACAGGTTGGATACTCTCCTCCCATTGGCGGCAAGTATCGCCCAAAAAAGCACTGTCGGCAGGAGCATCTTCGGTAAAAGGGACGACAGGTGTTTTATCGGGCCCATACCAGCCGATGGCAGATGCACTGATAACGGCTTTTACTTGGTGGGGATGTTTTTGCAAGGTATCCACCAGCAACCGACTGCTTTGGGTACGGCTTTCCACAATCGTTTTTTTCCACTCGTCGGTCCACCGTTTGTCCATCACACCCGCACCTGCCAAATGCACAATGTAGTCGGCTTGCTGTACGGCAGCTAGGTCGATGGTTTGCTTATCGGTATCCCACTGCGCATACACAATGGTATCCGTTGGCGAAGGATTGTTCTTGCCACGGCTCATGATGATGACCCGGTATCCCTTTGAAACCAGCAATTGCGCCAAAGCCTTGCCTACCAAACCGGTACCGCCTGTTATTAAAATCGTTTGCATGGATAAAAGTACCTATTTGCTATGTAATAACAGCGAATAAAACATCTTGTTCAAAACTGCCCGGCAGACTGAATTTGTTGTAATTTTATTTTTGCTATGTGGCACTCAATTTGAGTTGTAAGTAATAAAAAAGGAAGCATGAACAAAAAAACGGCGCTTGTTATCTTGGCATTATTGGTGGCTTTTGTAGGCGCAGCCCAGCGCATCACCTATTCCGAACCAGAAAAAATGGATGATAGGGATATTAATTTTGATATCATCGGAAAGATGAACGGTAATTTTTTGGTGTACAAAAATGTTCGTTGGCGGCATGCCATCAGCATTTACGATGCTGAAATGCAACTGAAAGAGCGGGTAAGCCTCGAGTTTATGCCCGACCGTACGTTTAACGTTGATTTTGTTACTTACCCTGATTATTTCTACCTCATTTACCAACACCAAAAAAAGAACATTGTGTATTGCATGGGCGTTAAAATAGACGCCAATGGGCAAAAAATAGGCGAGCCGGTACAAATTGACACCACCCGCATTGAAGTGACCGCCAGCAACAAAATTTACAATACGATTTTTAGTGATAACAAGCAGTTCATTTCGGTATTTAAGATATATAAAAAGCAAGACAAGCACCATTTTGTTACGCTATTGCTGAACGACAAACTGGAACTACAGCGCAAAAGCCGGCAAGTAGTACAGCACGACGATAGGAAAGAAATATATGGCGAGTTTTTATTGGACAATGAGGGCACATTTCTTTGTGCCAAGGGTAGGCGCTCGGGCAGTAGAGACAATATAGGGGTGCTGCAACTGATTACACAGCCTGCTATGGCAGACACTTTTACCTATAACGATATCGATTTGGAGAAGAACTATTTGGATGAAGTAAAAGTAAAGGTTGACAATGTGAACCAGCGCTACATCATCAATTCGCTTTACTATAAGCAGAACCGGGGGAATGTGGAGGGTCTGTTTACGGCCCTATGGGACAAGAAAAACAACGCCATTGCCGCCAAAGGGTTTGTGCCTTTTAACGATGGCCTACGGTCCGAAGCCCGTACCGATGGGCAGTTGAAGTTTGTGTTCAACGATTATTTTATCCGGCAGGTAATTGTAAAAAAGGATGGCGGCTTTCTGCTGATGGCCGAAGATTTCTCCTCTCAAACAAGGGGCAATAACATGGGCTTCAACCGTTGGGATTACCTCAATTCGCCCTATATTTCGCCTTACGATTATTATTGGTATAACCCCGCTTATAGCTGGTACTACAGGCCCTTCAACAGTTTTAACAACAACCAAAGTGTACGCTATTTTTACGATAAGATATTGATACTGAGCATTGATAAGGATGGCCAGCCCGACTGGAGCAGTATTATACCCAAAAGCCAGTTTGAAGACGACAACGACAACTATCTCTCTTATGGCACCATGACGGCCAGCGGCGAAATACATTTCTTTTTTAACGAGCAGGAAAGGCGTAACCAGATTGTATCCTGGCACAGTGTATCGCCAACGGGCGAAGTACGCCGCAATGCCACCCTTAAAAGCGAGGGCAAAGGGTATCAGTTTATGCCCCGTTACCTAAAGCAGGTGGGTGCCCGGCAAATGTTGGTGCCCTGCACTTATCGGGGCAATATCTGCTTTGCTAGGGTTGATTTTTAGGGCTGATGATTCGGAACACGAATTGCATAGGATTGCACGGACCTGCCTGACGGCAGTCAGGTTACACGAATTATTGATTATTTCGAGCCCTTGGGGTTTGTTAGTTTCCAATAATAAATAATCAGTAAGCAATAATTATTGAGCAGTTGGCGGGGGCGGGCTGTGGCCAAAACAACCCGCTTTAGCACCCCCTACTTTTCCACCATTTATCCCAATAGGCACCCTTTTGCAGCGTATTGGCCATGTTGCCCTAATTGGCACAAAACTTATTTGCCCATCATAAAAATAAATTGAAGACATTTGCCATAATTTTCACCATTATTTATTTTAATTAATTATCATTTGTGACCGGCGTATTCAAGGCCAACAATCCTACTAATGCATTTGTGCTGTTTTTTTATGGCTTGCTGCTAAAGCTGCCCACATTTTTGCATCCCGTAGTGCCGCAGCCGCAGCTCATGGATGGGTTTTTGTACAAATTATTGCTCAAATGGCTGGCACCCATCGGCAATGGGCTACCGCTGCTGTATCCGCTGCTTACCTATCTGTTGTTGTTTACCCAAGCCTTGGCCTTTAACCGCTTGGTATCGGGCCAGCGCCTGTTGCAGCGGCCCAATTACCTCACGGGCATGGCCTACCTGCTCATCACATCCGTTTTTGCCGATTGGGGCAAACTGTCTTCCCCCCTCATCATCAATACGATACTGATATGGGTATGGGCCCGCATGAGCAGCCTGCACACAGAAACCAATGCCAAAACCACCTTGTTCAATATTGGGTTTGCCATTGGACTCTGTACTTTTTTCTATTTCCCTTCCATCGCTTTTGCCGTGCTGATTGTGGCAGGGCTGGCCATTACCCGCCCTTTTAAATTGGCGGAGTGGATCATCGCCTTGCTGGGCATATTAACGCCCTATTATTTTTTACTGGCCTATGTGTTTTTAACCGATAAAATCAAGGGCTACCATTTTCCCGGTGTCGCCTTTACATCGCCCCGGTTCACCAATACCCCGCTGGGCTACACCGCCATTGGGCTGATATTGCTGCTGTTGGCCATGGGCTTTTTCTATGTGCAACAAAACAAACGCAAGCAGTTGATACAGACCCGCAAAAGCTGGAACCTCATTTTTTTATACCTATTGGCGGCCCTGTTGGTGCCGTTTATCAATGCCACCAATACGTTTGAGTACTGGATTTTGTGCGCCGTGCCCTTTTCGGTGCTAGTAGGGGCGGGCTTTTTTTATCCAGCCAAAAAGTGGGTCCCGCTGCTGCTCCACTGGGCACTGGTTGCTTTGATTGTAGCGATGATGCTGGGCTGGCGGTAGGGAGGCTGGGGGCTAGATGCTAGATCCTTGATGCTAGATCCTTGATGCTAGATCCTTGATGCTGGATACTGGATCCTTGATGCTGGCAGATTGGATAATGGTTAGCAATGTCCCTGCTTCGTGCCTCCGACAGGCAGCTCCCTCATATCCAGCATCCGCTATCCGGTATCCAGTATTTGCCCTCCGCATCCAGCATCAGCTATCTAGTATCTAGTATCAAGTCTCTTGCCCCGCCCGGTGTCTTTGGCAAGGAGGTTTCAGTGCCTCACCCAACTATTGACCCTGGACCCATCACTATCCATTATCCATTATCAATTATCCATTGTCTGCCATCCAGCATCCAGTATCTGCCCTCCCCATCCAGTATCCCGTATCAATTCTCCACTATTACTTACCTTTGCACCTTATCCATCAAAAAACGATAAAATGAAATTTGGCGTGGTTGTTTTTCCGGGTTCCAACTGCGATAGGGATATGATCAATGCCCTGCGCAACGATATGGGCCAAGAAGTAGTGGAACTATGGCACAAGGACAAGGATTTGAGCCTATTTACTAGCGAAGATTGCATTGTACTGCCCGGTGGCTTTAGTTATGGCGATTACCTGCGCTGCGGCGCCATTGCCCGTTTTAGCCCTATGATGCAGAGTGTAATCGGCTTTGCCAACCAAGGCGGTAAAGTATTGGGCATTTGCAACGGCTTTCAGGTGCTTTGCGAAAGCGGCTTGCTGCCCGGCGTACTGCTGCGCAACAGCCAACAGCAGTTTGTTTGCAAAAACGTCTTTATCAAAGAGGGCGCTTCCGAGGGTGGGCAACCCCTTAAAATACCCGTAGCCCACGGCGAGGGCCGTTTTTATGCCGATGCCGCTACCTTGCAGGATTTGGAAATGCACCGCCAGATCATTTACCGTTATTGTAGCGAAACGGGCGTGGTAAACGAAAACCATAATCCCAATGGCACCGTACATAGCATCGCCGGTATTTGCAACAGGGAGCGCAACGTGTTTGGCATGATGCCCCACCCCGAAAGGGCCTGCAGCAATTTACTGGGCAATACAGACGGGCAAAAGGTATTTGAGCATTTGTTTGGCATTGTGCCAGCGTAACCGTCCAACCTTTTTTAGCTTTTTTTAACACTTTTAATGCAGGATGGCATTTACTTTATTGCTAAATTGGCCGTCTATTAATAAAAAGAAACAGTATATATGAAAAAGATAGCAACAGCATTGGTATTGGCCATCATGGGTCTTACGGCATCGGCCCAAATGAAGCAGGCTGTAAATTGGACGTTTAGCTCCAAAAAAATTGCCGATAAAACCTACGAGGTGCACATGACGGCCACTATTTCGGGCAAATACCACATGTATGCCCAAAAAAACCCAGAAGATGTGGTGCCAGTAAGTTTTACGTTTACCAAAAACCCATTGCTCACCCTGCAAGGTGGCGTAAAAGAAGTGGGTAACCTGGTGAGCAAGTACGAAGCCATTTGGAAAGCCAAGGTAAACTATTACGAAAGCAAGGTGGATTTTGTGCAAGTGGTAAAAACCAAGGTAGCCGCCCCTGTTTCGGTAAAAGGTACGCTCAATTATATGGTATGCGACGACCGCCAATGCCTGCCCCCTACCGATGTTATTTTTGATGTGAAAGTAGGCGGCAAATAAACCTGATTTTTGATAAGGCCCTGCCAAGTGCAGGGTTTTTCTTTTAATATAATGCTATGAGATTTTTAGGATTGTTAATGGCCCTATTGGTGGGCGGTGCTGCTTTTGCGCAAACGGGCAAACCGGTATTTGAATTTACCAGCATGGGTAAGGGCAGCAATATCACTTTACAGGTAAAAGCTACCATACCGGCTGGTACCATTGTGTATAGCAACAATGGCGAAGAACTGCCCGGCACTGCCATTACATTCGACAGTAGTATCGCCAACAACATTTCGGTTATGGGCAGCACCCCACAAGGGGAACTACAAAAAAAAGATGCCCAGTTGGACAATGCCGATGTAAAATATTTTGAGAAAAATCTGGCCATTGATTACCAATTGCAGTTGAAGGAACCGGTGGAATACATCAAAGGGACCATCAATTATATGGGCTATAGCGACTCAGGTTTTGTGGGCCCCGAAGCGGTGGAGTTTTTGCTGAAGAAGCAGGCCGATGGCAGTTATGGCCTTGGTGCGGCTATAGTAAATGATTCAACACTTAAATTGCCAACGGTTGACCTCAATAATCCAGTGAGTGATTGCGGTGTTGCCAAAGGAGACCATAGTGGCCTGTGGAAAGTATTCCTGCTCGGTTTGTTGGGTGGATTGGTGGCCCTGTTCACCCCTTGCGTATTCCCCATGATTCCATTAACGGTTTCTTTCTTTACCAAAAAATCGGGCGACAAATCAAAAGGTACGGGCAATGCGCTATTATACGGACTGTTCATCTTTCTCATATATGTTGCACTGAGTATCCCCTTTCATATTTTTAAATTGGGTGACAATGTTTACAACGAGATATCTACCAATATTTATCTCAATATTTTCTTTTTTGTGATATTTGTGGTATTTGCCATTTCCTTTTTTGGTTATTTCGAGATAACGCTCCCTTCCAGTCTGGCCAATAAGACCGACTCCAAACAGGGCCGTAATTTCTTGGGCATTTTCTTTATGGCCCTTACCTTGGTGATTGTGTCCTTTTCCTGTACGGGCCCCATCTTGGGTACCTTGTTGGCGGGTACGGCCAGTGGCGGCGAATGGGCCTTAACGGCGGGATTGGCAGGTTTTGGTGTGGCATTTGGGCTGCCCTTTGCGCTTTTTGCCATGTTTCCACAATGGTTGGCCAAGCTGCCCAAGAGCGGTGGTTGGATGACAAGCCTGAAAGTGGTGCTGGGTTTTATCGAATTGGGATTGGCGTTTAAATTCTTTTCCAATGCCGATTTGGCAGGGCATTTTGGTATCCTCAAAAGGGAGGTTTTCTTTGGTATATGGATACTGCTGGCTTTGGCTACTTTTGCCTACCTGATGGGATGGTTTACCTTTAAAAAAGAATACGGTACGGGCAAGATAGGTATGCCCCGCAAAATATTGGCCTTTGTGTTTTTGGCCTTTGCCATCTATCTTTCACCTGGGCTCACCAATACCAAGTACGCCAATGTAGCTTTGGTAAGTGGCTTTCCGCCGCCTTTTACCCAGAGTGTGTATAAGAACTCGGTTAATAAAATCAACCATTTTACCGACTATTTTGAAGCGGTGAAAGTAGCCAAAGAGCGGAACATGCCCTTGTTGGTTGACTTTACCGGTTATGCCTGCGTAAACTGCCGCAAAATGGAAGAGAACGTGTGGCCTACCAATGTGGTAAAAACGGAGATGGACAAATTCATCTTGGTATCGCTCTATGTGGATGACAAGAAGGCTTTGCCGGTGGAAAAACAATTCAAGTATACCACTAAGGATGGGTTGGGAAAAAAGATTGTAACCGTGGGCGATAAATGGGCCACTTTTGAATCAGAAAATTTTGGTGCTATTTCGCAACCCTGGTATGCGCTCTTATCACCCGACGGCAAGCTATTGGCACCGCCTGTAGGTTATACGCCCGATGAAAAAGAATATGCTGCTTGGTTGCGTTGTGGGTATGAGGCGTTTGTAAAATCTAAATAAGCATCGGTTCAAATTCTTTGGTAACTTTGGTTTAAACGGATAACAACAGGCATGGCCTTATCGCAAATAGCTTTTGATTTTGACTTATTCGGCGCATCGGAGCCCGCCCCACCGCCCAAAAAAAAGGCGGTCAAAGCCCCTGCGCCCAAGAGCCCGCCTGTTGTAGCAGCACCACCCGCCCCCAAGGGCAAAAAAGATACCCGTGGCCGCAAAAATTTGATAGCTGCTGCGGCGGATGCAGCTTTGGTACAAGTGCCGCCCGACGAAGAACTGTTTGCCAAACTCTATTACAGCATGGGCCAGGTAGCGGCCATGTTCAATGTAACGCCTTCGCTGCTGCGCATGTGGGAAAACGAGTTTACCGTATTGCAGCCCCGCAAAAACGGCAAGGGCGACCGGCTCTTTCGTCCGGAGGATATTAAGATGCTGCAACTCATTTATCATTTGCTCCGGGAACGCAAGTACACCATACAGGGTGCCAAGGAATTTATCAAGGCCAATGCCCGTGCTGCCGAAAAAAGCAGCCTGATAGATGAACTAAAACAGATAAAAGCTTTTTTACACGAACTCAAAGCCAGTTTATAACCGGCTTGTTAAATCAATATATATGTTACAACTAAAACGTTTTTTGGTCATCTCTTTTTTTATGGCCATCGGTACCGCTGCACTAGCGCAGGCGCAATATGAAATCACCACGGCCGAGCGGCACAACAAGCAAAAGATATTAAAGGGCATCATCAATAAGTATTTGGTGATGAACGATCCGGCTTATAGTTGGTACCAAGCCAACCAAACGGTGTATACGCCCGATACGGCCACGCTTTCCGCCATGGAAAAAGCCAAGGGCAAAGTACAGTTTGTGGTATTTGGCGGTACTTGGTGCGAAGACACGCAGTTCATCCTGCCCAAGTTTTTCAAGCTGCAAGAAATGAGCGGCATCAGCGACAATCAAATCACTTTGTTTGGCGTGAATGAAGATAAAAAAAGCCTCGGCCATATCACCGAAGCCTTTGGCATTACCAATGTACCTACCATTATTGTAATGAAAGACAATAAGGAAGTAGGACGCATCGTAGAGTATGGCAAGACGGGGAAGTGGGATGTGGAGCTCGCAGCGCTGCTGCGATAATTAGCTGATTAGCTAATGTGCTGATTAGCTGATTCCTTCAAATTGCTACTGTTTTATGAATAAGTTGGGGCCTTCAAAGGTAATGTGCTGATTAGCTAATTCCTTTGGGTTGTTACAGTTTTATATAGGGTGAAGCCTTGTTGTGGTAATTAGCTAATTTCTTAAAATAGTTAGGGCTTTGCCAATAGGAATAAGGCTCTATGGGGTAAGAGATATTTGTTTTTGCACTTAAAGAAAGTATCTAACAATTTCGCATACTACCCACATTAGCACATCATCAAATTAGCTAATTAGCACATCAAATCCATACCCCGCTCTCCTTCAACAGCCCAATCAATTCATCCACCGCTACCGCACTCTCCACATTGCGCTTAACTACCTCCTTGCCTTTGTACAAAGTGATTTTGCCGGGACCGCTGCCCACATAGCCAAAATCGGCATCGGCCATTTCGCCGGGACCGTTTACGATGCAGCCCATGATGGCAATTTTAACGCCTTTAAGATGATGGGTAACTGCCCTGATCTTGGCCGTGGTTTCTTGTAAGTCGAACAAAGTGCGGCCGCAACTAGGGCAACTGATGTATTCCGTTTTGCTGATGCGGGTGCGTACCGCTTGCAATATCGAAAAAGCTGTATTGTTGATAAACTGATGGTTGTTCTTGGTAGGTAAGTAAGTACGGCCACTCACTTGGCTGTTTACCAATTTGCCGGGGTCGTTCATCAACCAAATACCATCGCCCATGCCATCCAAAAACAAGGCCCCTGCTTCGGTAGCAAAATGAATGAGCTGTTCATCTATGCTGGTATGGTGACTTTCCACGGTCAGTATGATGGGGCAACTAATATCTTGTTCATCCAGTTCCACAATCATGCGCCTAACCGAAGCCATGCTATTAGCCTCGCTGGAGTAAAGGCACAATACGATGTTATGCAGACTGTCTTGCTTTTGTAGGTACAATTGCAGTTCCGCTACAAAACTATTTTCAATCCCCTTGGTGTCGAGGGCAATAAAGTTGAGGTTGGCCGAATGCTCCGTTGCCTCAAAAAATTCAACACCTTGGTACAAAGGAAAGCACTGGCTTTTGTCGGATGCGCCGAGCCATGTGGCATAGTCGCAAATAATTTTCAAGGTGCCGGGCAGGGCAAAATCAACCTGCTTGGTACCCGTATACATATAATCCGCCGCCGCATCGCCAATGTTCCACTTATCAGTAGTGGCATCGTAGTTATAGCCCACCGATTCCAGTGCGGTATAAGTAACCATATCGGCCTGCATAAAATCCGCTATCACCACCGGTACAATTTTACCGCCGATATTGCCCAATGGGGCCGTTTCCCGCCGCCGGTATTCAAATGGGTTGTAGGTAAGTTTATCGATGGGCTTGATATTGCCGGGCTGCCGATTCTCATACCGCTTTACCAAATCTTGGCAAACGGGAATCTCAAACTCCGGATCTTCGGTGAGGCTTACCCGAATGGTATCGCCAATGCCATCTTCCAGCAAGGAGCCGATGCCAATGGCCGATTTGATACGCCCATCCTCGCCATCACCCGCTTCGGTAACGCCAAGGTGTAGGGGATAGCATTCGCCAAACTCATCCTGCATGTGCTGCACCAGCAGGCGATAGGCTTGCACCATCACCAGCGGGTTGCTGCTCTTCATGCTCAACATAATATTGTGATAATCTTCGCTGCGGGCAATGCGTAAAAATTCCATGGCGCTTTCCACCATACCAATAGCCGTATCGCCATAGCGGCTCATGATGCGGTCGCTCAGGCTGCCGTGGTTGGTGCCGATGCGCATAGCAGTGCCGTGTTCCTTACATATCAGCACCAAGGGTGTAAACCGCTCCCGGATGCGTTCAATCTCCTCCGCGTATTCTGCATCGGAGTATTCAATCAGGTCAAACTTCTTTTTGTCAACATAATTGCCGGGGTTGATGCGCACTTTCTCCACAATGCGGGCGGCAATTTCGGCGGCATTGGGCGTAAAATGGATATCCGCCACCAACGGGGTATCGTATCCCCGGCGGCGCAGTTCGTCTTTGATTAGTCGTAGGTTTTCCGCCTCGTTTTTGGATGGGGCGGTAATGCGCACCAGTTCTGCCCCCGCCTCAATGCATCGGATGCATTGCTCCACGGTGGCCTGGGTGTCCATGGTATCGGTGGTGGTCATGGTTTGCACCCTAATGGGGTGGCCATTGCCCAGTTTCAGTTGACCGATGGTTACTTCCCGGGTTTTGAGCCTTTTATATTCCGTTAAACTTTCGCAGTACATGGTTCGTTGTATTAAACTAGTGCAAAAGTAACAAATAAGGGGGTGGAATGTTGGGGAAGAATGGGCAAATGTGCAAATATGCAAATGTGCAAAATTAAGATTGGTGAGGTATGAGTGGTAGGGATGGGAATTAGGTATTGGGCCTTTGGCTCGGGGTGGTTGTTCATCTTGGGGCAGTTTGGCGATAGGGCAGGAACGATATAAATGGTTAAGCCCTATTTCATCAGTATCCATACATATCGACTTCCACCTCTTGCGTATGGACGGGTTACACGAATTATTTAACCGGGATTCATATTGATTTTTGTGATTGTGTGATTTTTTATACGGATTGCTTGACCACGAATTAAGGAGGATTGCACGGATTACACTAATTAATTAACCATGATTTGTTTTGATTTTTGTGATTATATGATTTTTATTCCGAATTTCATTTCTCTTAACTCGTAACTAAAACAACCCGCAACTAAATTAACCCGTAACAAAAATAACCCGCCACCAAACTATCCATTATCAACTCTCAATTATCAATTATTAAAACTACTGCGCAAACCTCGGATTACTCGTCAACTCATTATCCGTCAACGTGCTGATGAACAAAATCAAATTGCTTTTTTCCAAACTGGTCATGGTGATGCCGCCATTTAGTAGTGGGTCCAATGTGGCACTGGGGATAACACTGCTGCGGTAATGCTCTATCACTTGGCCCAAGGTAATAAAGCGGCCATCGTGCATATAAGGAAAAGTGAGGGCGGCGTTGCGGAGCGTGGGCACTTTAAATTTGAGCGAGTCGCTGCGGAGGCCCGTGATGCGCATGCGGCCAAAGTCGTTAAAGAAAGTATTGATGGGCAGGCCATTGTTGCGGTAGCTATTGTCGGTAAAGAGCGGTTCTTTGTGGCAACTGGCGCATTTGGCCTTGAACACATTGTAGCCCGCCAATTCGGAGTTGGTAAATGTGGCTTCGCCCCGCTGCACTTTATCGTATTTGGAATTGGAAGATACGATGCTGCCCATGTATTGTGCCAAGGCTTTTAGCATGTGCTGGCTGTTAATGCTGCCATCTTCAAAAGCGGCTTTGAACATACGGATATACGTAGTATCCTTTTTCAGTTTGAACAATACACTGTCCACCGATTCGGCCATTTCGTTGGGGGCGGTAATAGGTGCCAGTGGCTGCACTTCAATATGGTTGATGCCGCCGTCCCAGTGCATTTCCTTCATCCAAGCCAGGTTAAAAGTGCCAGGCGCATTGCGGGTGGTAAAGGCGTTGTTAAAGCCGTGGCTCAGGTCGTGGTCGTAAGTGGCAAAAGCCGCAAACTGCTGGTGGCAACTGGCGCAGGGGAAATTGCCGTCCTTGCTCAGGCGGCCATCGTAAAATAATTTTTTACCCAACTGAAACCCTTCTTCGGTTAAAGGATTGGTGGCATAAATATCAAAACTAGGCGTGGGCCAACCAGTGGGTATCTGCAATTTGATGTAGGTAGGGTTAAAGCCGGGGTTTACCGGGCCGCCGCCGGTATCATCGCCGCTTTTTTTGCAGGCATCCAGCAGGGTAACCGATAGGGCTACCAGCAGCACAAGGGATAGTATCGTAAGTTTTTGTTTCAAGTATTAGTTGTTTACTACATCTGTTAAGGTAAACATATTGGCGTAATTATCGGCTATTTGCTTGGCCTGTGCGCCGGGCGTGGTACATACGGGCAGTGTAGCAATGGTAATAGTATTGGGGTTTTGCCACCAGCGGGCAAAATCGGCCGTTATTTTTATTTCGCTGGTCTTGCTTTCCCGCACATCTAAGGTTTTGCCTGCGGGCATGGTAAGGGTAATCTTTTTCAGCACACTGTTGGGGCCGCTAAAGCCGCCGATATGGTATTCCACTTTGTTGAGGGGCTGGGTAGAAACAGGGGAATTGCCCTCCATTTTGGCCATGATATAGCCCGAATTCCAGGTCCAGAACATATCGTTCAGTGGATCCAATGCCCCGGTTTGCGCACCGCTCACATTGCGGGTGCTATCCACGCCCAGCAAAAAGGAGAGGGTGGTATAGTTACTTACCCCCATGCTGATAGTAAAGCTTTGCGAGGAGGCGATGGACTGGTCCACCAAATGATAACTGTCTTTTTCCGTGGCTTTGGCACTGCCATTGCTCACTTCAATATTGGTAATATAGTATTTAAACTTGCTGATGGTGTAGTTTTCGCCTGTGGGATTGGTGTAGGTTTGGGTGTTGAGTACCATCGGACTGGTGCCCACCACATTGCTAAAAGAGAGTTTTACGGTGCCGGTGGCTTCGGTGGCCGGGGAATCTTTATCATTACAGGCTCCGATAAGGCCCAGCACCAACATGGCACCAAGCCAATTGCGGGATAATGTTGTTGTACGCATCTTAATCCAATTTAACTTTTTGTCGCCCTGATTTAATTTCGCCCTTTTTCTTCTTGCCCGCCAGTCTTTTTTCCTTTACTGCCTTGGGGATGCGGGTGGGCTTTCGCTTTTTGGGCACATGTAAGGCCTTATTAACCATCAGACCCATCTTGGCCAGCACTTGCTGCTTATTGGCCAGTTGGGTGCGTTCGGTTTGGCTTTTTGCCAGCAAAAACCCCTCCGAATTGATGCGGGCCGCCAGTTTTTCGGCAATCCGCTGCTTTTCTTCATCGGTAAAAAGGTTACTGGATTGAACATGCCAATAGCCCTCGACCATGGTTTCCACCTTGTTTACGTTTTGGCCGCCTTTGCCACCGCTTCGGGCCGTTTTAAATTTTATTTCTGCCGAAATGTCCACCATCTCTCCAAAATTACTGATAATACCGCTTATACTCAATATTTGCATGGTTGAATTTTGGTAGGGGCATTACCAAGTTGCCTGTTGTTGGGCATGTTCTGACTTGAAAAGCCACCTATCGGGATATGACAAACCTGCTTTATTGCTTGTGCAAGAAAAATGAGGTTTTAAAAGCCAAAAGAAGTCCATCTCCCACCAGTTCCCAGGTGAACCACCTCATTTAGTCCGGTCCGCCGTAGGCGGATTTTTTGGGTAGGGGTCCCAAAAAAAGGGCTAAATGCAGTGGTGAACCGGGAACGAAGCCCGCCGGCTTGAGCCTGCCTGCCGGCAAAGGCAGGGCCAGCACAAGCAATTGTCCATTGAAATGCTATCTGATAGTGCTTAAATTCCCATTACAGGTTTAATGCGTTTGCACTTCTATTGATGTACTTTTTAAGTCGAATTGATATAAAATAAACGAAATTGCAGCCGGGCCAGTTTAATTTGTGCCTTTTAATTTCACCAAGAGCAAAAAATTGTACATTTTTGCAACTGACAAATAAGTGTAGCGTTGATGACCCAGGGCATATATCATTCTTTAACGGAGCGCAAGCGGCAGGGCAAAAAGTCTTTTGCCGTATTGATTGACCCCGATAAGGTGAACGATCAAAACATGGAGCAACTCATCCGCCTATCCGTGGAAGCGGGTGTGGATTATTTCCTCGTGGGGGGCAGTTTGGTCATTTCCAGCTACCTCGATGCCTGTGTGCAATTGATAAAAGCCAATTGTAATATACCGGTAGTGCTTTTTCCCGGCAGCCCTTCGCAGGTGAGCCGCTATGCCGATGCGCTGTTGTACCTGAGCCTTATCAGCGGCCGCAATGCCGAACTGTTGATTGGTCAGCATGTGATCAGTGCGCCGGTGGTAAAGCAAAGCGGACTGGAAATCATGAGCACGGGTTATATGGTAATTGATGGGGGTGCGCCTACCACGGTTTCCTATATTTCCAATGCCACACCCATTCCGGCCGATAAAAACGAAATAGCCATGTGCACGGCAATGGCCGGCGAAATGCTGGGCATGAAGCTGATTTATATGGATGCGGGCAGCGGTGCCAAACGCCCCATTACCGAAAGTATGATAGAAAAAGTGGCCCAAGTGATACAAGTGCCCCTCATCATCGGTGGCGGTATTGTGGAGCCCGAAAAAGCCTACCTCAATTGCAAGGCCGGTGCCGATGTGATTGTAGTAGGTAATGCCATTGAAAAAGATGCCAACCTCATTAAAGAAATGGCCGCTGCCGTACATAGCGTGCCGGTGATTGTTTAGTTTTTACAGCGGGTATTATTGCGTGTGGCTTTGGTCGCATACATTGCTATCCCTACCTGAATAATGCAAGTGGATAACAGTAGCCACCATTTCAATAACATTACAAACGAAATCTAACCAATATCACAGCAATGTTTTTTTAATGCATCTACCGCACATCGGTAGTACTGTAGAAAATATTACCCACTAGGTATAGAGGCAATTGCATAATGAAGGTATTTTCGTTATGCGAATAGGATATTGTTATTAGCAAAAGCGATATGATTGCAATGAAAACCGAAATTACACGCATTTATTTCGACACCGCCGTTCATGCTTATTTCTCCAAAACTTGCAGCTATATTTGATATATTTGCTGTTCACCACAAACTAAAATGTTTTGCAAAATTTCTTTGCGAAGTTCAGTCTTGATGGAGATAAAGAAAAGCTACAAACCGTTGTAGAAAATATAGAAAACGGGGTAGTATTCCGGGGCACCAACTTATGGGTGCTCATTTTTGCCATATTTGTTGCGTCATTGGGCTTAAATGTTAATTCAACGGCTGTTATTATTGGGGCCATGCTTATTTCGCCGCTGATGGGGCCTATTATGGGCATAGGCTTGGGAATGGGCAACAACGATATTGGGTTGCTGCGCAAATCACTTTACAATTATTCCATTGCCACCGGGGTAGCATTGGCCACTTCTACTGTTTTTTTTCTCATATCGCCGCTTAATGATGCGCACTCGGAAATATTGGCCCGCACACAACCTAATATTTACGATGTATTGATTGCCTTTTTTGGCGGGCTTGCTGGCATAGTAGCCATTAGCAGCAAGAATAAAGGGAATGTAGTGCCGGGTGTAGCCATTGCAACAGCTTTAATGCCGCCGCTGTGTACCGCAGGTTATGGTATTGCTACTTTGCAATGGAAGTTTTTTATTGGGGCATTCTATCTTTTTATCATCAATACAGTATTTATAGCACTGGCCACCTTATTGCTGGTGCGCATTTTACACTTTCCAGCTAAACACCTAACCGACAAAAAGGCCGATTTGGTTGCCCGACGGAGTGTTTGGATCATCGTGTTGGCCACGCTACTGCCAAGTATCTACTTGGGATATAAATTTATTCAAGAAGAAAGGTTTACAAAGGAGGCAGGTCGCTTTATTCAAACAGAAGCCTATTTTCATAATGATTATTTGCTCAACAAGAAAATTGATGCGAAGTCAAAAAAAATTACCCTTGTTTTTGGAGGCGCTGTTATCGATTCCATGCAAATAGCGCAATTGAAACAGCGCTTAGCAGCTTACAAACTTTCTGGAGCCAAGCTGGAAGTAAAACAAGGCTTTGCCTATTTATCTGAAGACGCCACTAAAACGAATGAACAAACAACCCAGCTAGCGGTTGCATTAGAAGAGCAAGAAGCCGTCAATTTGCGTTTGAGCAAATCGCTTGATAGTATTCGGCAACATCAGTTATTGGCACAGCAAGTTTACAAAGAAATAAAAGTGCAATACCCCACTGTTACATCGGCAATTATTGAACCTGTTAATGAGTGGAATGATAGTACTGCCCAGCAAAAAGTATTGCTGGTGAACATTAATGGCTTAAAAAGTATTTCGGCAACCGATAAAAGAAAAATGGAAAACTGGCTAAAAATTAGGCTACATGAGCAGTACATCAAATTAATAATTCAATAATGATAACTGTTATAATACCTGCATTAAACGAAGAGGCTACGGTGGCGCAAGTGGTTCAACTGGCAAAGGAATCGCCCCAGGTAACCGAAGTGATTGTAGTGGATGACAAATCGCTTGATAATACGATTCAAGTAGCACAGCAAGCAGGTGCCGTAGTAATCACCAGCACTAAATTGGGCAAAGGCGCTTCTATGAAAGATGGGGTGCTATGTGCAACCAATGATATACTTGTTTTTTTAGATGCAGATATTACTACTTACCCCCAAAATATCATTCGGCTTTTAACAGAGCCTTTATTGAACGGGAGAGCTGATTTTTGCAAGTCTTGTTTTTCTCGCCAAGCAGGCAGGGTTACCGAATTGGTAGCCAAACCACTGTTGTCGATTTTATATCAGGATTTTCCCTCCTTTTGGCAACCGCTTAGCGGTATGATAGCAGGTAAGAAGGATTTGTTGGCAAAAATCCAGTTTGAAGAAGGTTATGGGGTAGATATTGGGATACTTATTGACATGCACCAAATGGGTGCAAGAATAGAGGAGGTAAGTATAGGGCATATTGAAAATAAGATGCAACCGCTGGAGCAGTTGGGCAAAATGTCGAGGGAAGTTGCAGCCGTATTGCTAAAGAAATCTAAAAATGTTGCAGGAAAAACTTTTGAAGCGTTGGAACATATCCAAGTTATCAGGGAGCAAATGGAATTCGCTATAAGGGAGAGTGCCAAGGCGCTTAAAAAGATTGCCATTTTTGATATGGACAATACCTTGCTTAGGGCCAGTTTTATCCATACTGCGGCAGATAAATGGGGCTTTAAAAAGGAATTACTTGAAATAGTAACCAATTCTACCAATCCTTTTATCAGAACAAAGCAAATCGCACAGTTGTTAAAAGGTAGAAGTATCAATGAGTTGCTAACCATAGCCGATGCAATCGCTATTACGGAAGGTACGCAGGAAATAGTGGATACGTTAAAAACAAATGGGTTTATTATTGGTATCATGTCGGATAGCTACGATTGTATCACCAATCATTTTAAAAACCGTTTTGGCTTTGATTTTTCTTTGGCCAATGAGTTAGAGTTTTCAAAAAGTATAGCAACCGGTGAGGTGAAAATACCCTCCTTCTTTTTGTCGCATCCCCATAGTATCTGTACACATGAGTATTGTAAAACCCATGCTTTGATGCATATTTGCAAACATTATAACGTTTTGATGGCAGATACATTGGCTATTGGGGATGGGGAGAACGATATATGTATCATAAAAAAATCGGGGATTGGAATTTCTTTTTGTTCATCAAACAGTGTTTTAGATGCTGTGGCCGATTATACGATAAAGGAAGCTGACTTTAGATTACTCAACTCATTAATTCAGTAAAAAATGACTATTATCATTTTATCTGTATTTGTACTGGGCTACTTGGCCATTGCTTTTGAGCATCCGCTCAATATCAACAAAGCGGCTTCTGCCTTGATAACGGGTGTGCTATGCTGGACCATTTTCATCCTGCAAGCGGATGATGCCCATGCCATCAATGA
The DNA here is from genome assembly GCA_943373145.1 of Chitinophaga pinensis. GTDB lineage: Bacteria > Bacteroidota > Bacteroidia > Chitinophagales > Chitinophagaceae > Ferruginibacter > Ferruginibacter pinensis_H. The sequence goes on along the minus strand of CALSBI010000008.1, from coordinate 219,928 downwards.
ATCCTTGCTGCATCATCTGGGCGAAACTGCTTCCATCCTGTTCTTTTTACTGGGGGCCATGACGATTGTGGAGCTGATCGACTCGCACAATGGGTTCGACATCATTACCCAAAAGATTAGCACCACCAGTAAACAAAAATTATTGTTCATCATAACGGCCATTGCTTTTTTCTTGTCGGCGTTGCTGGATAATTTAACCACGGCGATTGTGATGGTTTCGCTCTGTGCCAAATTGCTCAAAAACAAAGAAGATCGGCTTTGGTTTGCGGGTATGGTGGTGATTGCGGCCAATGCGGGCGGTGCTTGGTCGCCCTTGGGGGATGTTACCACCACCATGTTGTGGATTGGCGGACAGATAACGGCCTTCAATATCATCCAGCAATTGATACTGCCCAGTTTGGCTGTATGTATCATTCCTGCACTGCTTATTGGCCGTCGTTTTAAAGGAAAAAAAATGGATGCCATCCCTCCATCTACTTGTTCTGCCATAGAAAAAAAGGAAGGGCGCATGGTGCTATTGGTGGGTATCGGCTTCTTGCTGTTTGTGCCCGCTTTTAAAACCATTACGCACCTGCCACCTTTTATGGGTATGTTGCTGGCACTGGGGCTGATGTGGGTAATTACCACGATGATACACAAACGAAAAGAGCCGGCACTGGCGCAGCAATATACCGTGGCCAATGCGCTACAAAAAGTGGATACGCCCAGCATCTTGTTCTTTTTGGGCATATTGTTGGCCGTAGCTGCCCTGCAAAGCACGGGTATGTTAAAAGAGGCAGCCACGGCATTGAGTGGTACGTTAAAAAACGATTACTTGATTGGTACCACCTTAGGCCTGTTATCGGCGGTGGTGGACAATGTGCCGTTGGTGGCGGCTTCGCAGGGTATGTTTGATATGGCTACTTACCCCACGGATCATCCCTTTTGGGAGTTTTTGGCCCTCACCACAGGTACGGGCGGCAGTGCCATCATCATCGGTTCGGCGGCGGGCGTGGCCGTAATGGGCATCGAAAATATCAATTTTATGTGGTACCTCAAAAAAATAAGTTGGTTGGCATTGGTGGGCTTTGCGGCGGGGATTGCTGTGTTTATGATGCAGTTGTGGTTGACCCATTAATTTTTTTCAATGGCAATAAAAAAAATCTATCAAGCAGTTATCAACCTGTTGCGCTCTAGGCTCAGCCGGGTACAACTGATTATGGTCATTGCCATATTGGTGGGTATTGCGTCGGGGCTTACGGCCGTATTGCTCAAAACAATAGTGCATTACCTGCAGTATTTGGTAGAGCACAACACAGGGGGCAAATTTATGTACCTCATTTTCCCGATTGTTGGTTTGATTGTAACGGTTTTGGTCATCCGCTATTTTTTTGGCGGTGCCATTGAGCGGGGTATTGCCATGGTACTCAAAGCCATTGCCCGTAAAGCGTCTTTTATTCCGCTGAAGCATACTTACTTGCATGTGATTACGAGTTCCATTACCGTGGGGCTGGGTGGGTCTGCCGGTTTGGAAGCGCCCATTGTGGCCACGGGCTCGGCACTGGGCTCCAACCTTTCCCGTATCAGCGACCTCAATTATCAAGAGCGTACCTTGCTCATTGCCTGCGGAGCGGCAGCGGGTATTTCGGCGGTATTCAATGCCCCTATTGCGGGCGTAATTTTTGCCATAGAAATTTTATTGGCCGAAACCTTGGTGAGTTATTTTATTCCACTGATGATTGCTTCGGTGGCCGGGGCCCTTTGTTCCAAAATTATTTTAAACGAAGCCTTTCTGTTCAATTTTGTACTCAAGCAATCCTTCGATTATACCAATGTGCCTGGGTACATTGTATTGGGCATATTGGCAGGATTTGTTTCCCTCTATTATGCCAGGGCATTTAAGGGTACCGAAAAAAAATTGCACCAATGGAAGCTCCATCCTTATGCCAAGGCCATCATCGGTGGTTTACTCTTGCTGCTGATTTACTTTATACTACCGCCCCTGTTTGGCGAAGGGTACAACAGTGTTAAAACCGTGGCCAATGGTTCCTTTAGCTCTTTTGCCGATAATACAACACTGCTGTCGAAGATGGATGACAATTGGGCCTTGATCGCTTTTGCGGGGCTGATTGTATTGTTTAAGCCCATCGCTGCCGGTATTACCATCGGTAGTGGCGGTAACGGTGGCAACTTTGCCCCTTCGCTATTTACGGGTTCTTTTTTGGGTTTTTTCTTTTCCAAATTGATGAACACCACGGGCTGGCTCAAAATACCGGAAGGGAATTTTAGTTTGGTGGGCATGGCCGGGTTGCTAAGCGGTGTCATGTACTGCCCGCTCACGGCCATCTTTTTAATTGCCGAAATTACCAATGGCTACGAATTGTTTATTCCGCTGATGATTGTGTCGTCCATTTCCTTTTTTATTGTTAAAACCTACGAGCCCTATTCCATGGAAACCAAAAAACTGGCTTTGGAAGGACAAATATTTACCCATCAAAAAGAAAAGAATATCCTTACCTCTATTCAGCTTGAGCATATATTGGAAGAGCAAAGCAATAGGGTGTATGCGGATAAAAAATTGCGTGACTTGGTAGAAATAATCAAGCACAGCGACGAAAATATTTTTGCGGTGATTGATGGCAACGAACGGTTGGTAGGTGTGGTGGAACTAAACGATGTACGACAAAAACTTTTTCAACCAGAGTTGTTCGACAAAACGAGTATCAAGTTGATTATGAAAAAACCGGCTGCCATTTTACACCTAGGGCAGGATATGCATGCGGTGATGGAAAAGTTTGATATGACCAATAGCTGGTACCTGCCGGTGATAGATGCCGATAAAAAATTCATCGGCTTTGTATCTAAAAGTAAACTGTTTAATAAGTACAGGGAAATATTATCTGCCCAAGGCGATTTGTACGAACAGGACTAAGCCTACAAACCCGCCACGATGGCTGCTTGTACCGCCTTCAATTCTTCGGGTGATAGTTTCAGTTTGTCTCGGTTAAAGTTCAAATCATCTGCCGAGTTGATGGGCAACAAATGTACATGCGCATGCGGCACTTCCAATCCTACCACGCTGATGCCGCAGCGGTTGCAATCGAATGCTTTTTCGATGGCATGGGCGATGGGTTTGGCAAACAGCAGCATTTCGCCCAAATAAGTATCCGGCAAATCGAAGAGCTTATCGGTTTCGGTTTTAGGCACCACCAGCACATGGCCCTTCACCAAAGGAAAGATGTCCAAAAAAGCAAAGAAGTGGTCGTTCTCCGCAATTTTATAGCTCGGTATTTCGCCTGCAATAATTTTTGAAAAGATGGTCATAGTTGGTTGGTTTATCATTGATGCCCTTTGCGGAAAGGGTTATACTTCTATTTTTTCCACTTTAAATTTGAGTAGTCCAGCCGGTACCTGTACTTCGGCCACATCGCCCACTACCTTGCCCAATAGGCCCTTGCCAATGGGGGAGGTAACGGAAATTTTGCCCAGTTTCAAATCGGCTTCTTTTTCTGATACAATTTGATAAGTAACCGATTTTTTGGTGCCGAGGTTGGTTACGGTCACCTTAGTAAGGATGCTTACTTTACTGGTGTCGATATTGTCTTCGTTTACAATCCTTGCTGTAGCGATGATGCCTTCCAATTGTTTTATTTTGGCTTCCAACATACCCTGTGCCTCTTTGGCCGCGTCATATTCGGCATTTTCCTTCAAGTCGCCCTTTTCCCTCGCTTCGGCAATGGCACGGCTGGCAGCGGGGCGTTCTACCGCCTTCATTTGCTGTAGTTGCGCCTTCATCTGCTCAAACGTATCGTTTGTTACATAATTTGTTTCACTCATAAAAAACCTTTTAGCGTTAATACCTCTTCAACTTGTTGGTGGAGGGTTAAGAAAAAAATACAACGCCTCGGACCTGCCGAAGCGTTGCACATATACAAATATACAAATTTTATTAAAAAAACACTACAGCGCCATTGCCCTGGTTTATTACAAATTTTCGCTTTATTGTCATAGTTCGCTCTTTTCGGTTGCCTTTTGTGTTACTTTTTTTCTTGTCAAAAAAAGTAACCAAAAAAGGACACCGCCGCCGATTACACCCTCTCGTCAAAATGACGAGACGGAGGGTTCCTTGATTTAGCTTTTGTACTACTGTAGCTTCGACTTTAGTAATGCTACAACGAAGCGAAGTTTATAACTGCGAAAACTTACTCCTCTTGCCCTCTACTTACCCCCAAACAACTTCTCCACTATCACCGCACTCATTTTATAAAATGCCTCATGCGAATAACCGGCTATATGGGGCGTTACAATTACATGGGGCTGGCTGCATAAAAAATCGAGTTGCTGTTGCTGTAGCGGTGTAAGGGTATCCAGTTTTTCGTTTTCCAACACATCCAATCCGGCACCGGCAATTTTTTGCTGCTGCAATGCCCGGATGACGGCATCCGTATCGGCCACTGGCCCCCGGCAGGCATTGATAAAGATGGGCTTTTGCGTCAAGCTGTTAAAAAAAGCGTCGTTGGCCAAATGCTTGGTTTCGCTGGTCAAGGGTAGGTGCAAGCTGATAACATCGGCATAGCGGCATATTTGCTCCAAACTGGCTTCTTTGATATAGCCGCCGCCAAATCCAAAGTGGTATTTATCGTAGGCCAATACCGTTACATCAAAAGCGGCCAGCAGTTTGGCCAGCGCACTACCCGTATTGCCAAACCCAATAATGCCCACGGTTTTGCCCGATAGTTCGGTGCCACGGTTGGCATCCCGTATCCATTTACCCTGTTTTACCTCTATGGCACTTTTGGTGATATGGTTTAGTAAGTTCAGCAACAAGGCCAGTACATGCTCGGCCACGGCATTGCGGTTGCCTTCGGGGCTGCTCACGCAGGTGATGCCCTTGGCTTTGGCGTATTCCACATCTATCAGTTCCATGCCACTGCCCAGCCGCCCGATCCATTTTAGCAGCGGGGCTTTGTCCAGCAAAGGCCGGTCAATGGCCAATCGGGTGGTTACAATCAGCCCTTCGGCCTGCGGTACCAGCTCCAACAGTTCCGCATAGCTGATATTGGGCCGGTACAGTACCTCATAGCCACGTTGCTGTAATGCTTCGGTAAGGTACCCATGCGCCGGGGCGGTAATTACAACCATGTTGATGAAATAATATATGTATTAATGCCCGTTGCTGTAAAAACTACTTGGATGCGATCATGCTGATTTCAACGTTCACGTTTTTGGGCAGGCCCTTTACAGCTACGGTTTCCCTTGCCGGGAAATCACCGTCAAAATACTTGCCATAAATTTCGTTCACTTGGCCAAACAGTTCCATATCGCTGAGGAAAATCGTTGTTTTTACCACATTGCCAAAGTCCATGCCCGCTTCAGCAAGAATTGACTTTAGGTTTTGCAGTACTTGATGCGTTTCCTCAATGATATCGGCGTTGGCCAAATCGTTGGTACCCGGCTTTAAGGCTACTTGGCCAGATATAAACAACAGGTTGCCGGTCATTACAGCTTGGCTATAAGGTCCAATGGGGGCAGGTGCGTTGGTTGTATGGATGATTTGCTTGCTCATTTGTATGTTAATTTTGCGGCTGCAAATATACCCTTTATGCCCCAGCTATTTGCACAAACTGTTTTTTTTAACGATTTTTGCAACTTAAATGCACAGCATGAATTGTTTGTTGATGGGCAATGCGGACCAACTGGCCGCTTTACAGCAGGAGGCACCTTCCGTATCTTGGCAGGTAGTGGGTTCGGTGGCCGAGGCACAGGCTGCTGCGGCAGATGCCTTTTTTTATTTGGAAAATGATGCGGCGGAACAGGCTTGGGAGGGATTTCAATGCCTAGTTTTGGTAAACAGCGCTGTTGCGGCACTGCCGACCCAACAATTGGTAGGTATTAACGGTTGGCCTTATTTTTTGCAAAAAAACCAGTGGGAAGTTGCTGGTAATATTGATGGCCGTGTTCAATCCGTATTGGAGACATTGGGCAAAACGGCCATTCCCGCACCTGCAAACCCCGGCCTCATTTCGGCAAGGGTAATAGCCATGGTGATCAATGAAGCTTATTTTGCTTTGGCAGATGGGGTGAGCAGCCGAACAGATATCGACACCGCCATGAAGCTGGGCACCAATTACCCCCATGGCCCTTTTGAATGGGCGGCCTTATTGGGTGTGCGCAAGATATACCAATTGTTGGATACCCTGGCCCAAACCGATGACCGCTGCACCCCGGCACCTTTATTAAAAGAGGAGGCATTGGCATAATGGCATATATATTACATATTGATACCGCCACTGAAATAGCCCAAGTGGCCCTGGCCAAGGATGGTCAACTCATTGCCAGCGCCACCCACGCCGAGCAAAAAGACCATGCTGGGTTTTTGCAACCGGCCCTTGCCAGCTTGTTAAGTGAGGCTGGCATCGATTTCTCGCAGTTGGCGGCCGTGGCAGTAACGGAAGGTCCGGGGTCTTATACCGGCCTACGGGTGGGTATGGCCAGCGCCAAAGGGCTTTGCTACGCCCTGCAGATACCGCTTATTACCCTTGGCACCCTGCATTTGATGGCGGCTTCGGCTTTGGAACAAATAAGTACGGCGGCGCCGGATTTTTTACTTTGCCCCATGATCGATGCCCGGCGTATGGAAGTTTTTACAGCCGTTTTCGACAAAAAACTGGAAATAATCCTGCCGCCAACCCCCTTGGTGCTGGAAGAAAATAGTTTGGCCGATACATTTTTACATCGCCCGGTTTTTTGTTTTGGCAGCGGTTCGGCCAAATTTGAACCCATTTGCATTCCGCAAGTTGCTTTTTTGCAAAATTTTAACATTTCGATGTCCATTTTTGGGCAACTATCCTTTCAACTATTTGAAAATCAACAGTTTAGCAGTACAGCCTATGCTGAACCCGCTTACAACAAAGCCTTTTTTTCTACCCAAAAAAGTTAATACGAGTAATCGCAACAGACATATAACAATGTTTTACCATTAAATATTAGTTAGTGATGCAACCATTCATACCTTTGCGTACTCTTTACACATATAAAAACAAAAAAAATACTATATGTTAGTTGTAAACAAGAACAATGAAGCGGAAAACCTTTTAGAGGAAATTGTAACAGAAACTGGAAAAGTAAAAATGGATTACCACAATTTAAAGAAAGCAGCACTGGTATTAAGGGCAATGAACCATAAACTGCGTCAACAAATGATCGCCCTTATTGAAGAAAACGAAAAATTGACAGTAACTGAAATTTATGTTAAAATGCGCTTGGAGCAGTCGGTAGCCTCGCAGCACTTGGCTATTTTGCGCAAGGCAGGCATCGTGGAAACTGAGCGTGATGGAAAATTTATTTTTTACACAGTAAGTAAAAAACGGGTAGAAGAAATCAGCAAGTTTGTGGAGAATTTGGTGGGTTAAGCAGGAGAAAGAGCATGAACGCTGCGGTCCCCAACTTGTTGGGGACTGTTTTTTTAGGGCCTATCGAAGTCTGGTCCAAACGTTAAAAAAGGTTAAAACCCTTCATGCTTATGGCATAGTGGCTTATCTTTGCACCCAGTAGGGCCTTAGCTGCCCTTTTTTTGTAACAGGCTCGGACATTAACAGAAAGCGTATGTTTATCAAACAAATTTATACCGCTTGCCTCAGCGAAGCGGCCTATTATATTGAGAGTGAAGGCGAAGTGGCCATCATCGATCCCCTACGGGATGTGGAAACCTATTTGCAAATGGCCAAAGAGCGGAATGCGGTGATCAAATATATTTTTGAAACCCATTTTCATGCTGATTTTGTGAGTGGCCATTTGGATTTGTCCAAGGCTACGGGCGCCCCCATTGTGTATGGCCCCGAAACGGTGACCAGCCTACCGGTGCAAATTGCTAAGGATGGACAAACCTTTGCTTTGGGCAAATTGCAGTTGGAAGTGTTGCATACCCCCGGCCATACGGTAGAAAGTACCTGTTATTTGCTGAAAGATGAAGTAGGTAAGCCCCACGCCATTTTTACGGGGGATACTTTGTTTGTGGGCGATGTAGGCAGGCCCGACCTGAGCAGTGGCGACATGACCAGTGAAGAACTGGCGGCCATTATGTACGATACATTGCAAAACAAAATTCTGCCTTTGGCGGATGAGGTGATTGTTTACCCGGCCCATGGCCCCGGCAGCAGTTGCGGCAAAAACTTGGGTCCGCATACTTTTAGCACCATCGGCGAAGAAAAAAAGACCAACTATGCCTTACAGCCCCAAAGCAAGGAAGAATTTGTGAAGGCGGTTACGGATGGCTTGCCAGTTGCGCCACCCTATTTTAGCATCAATGCCAAAATAAACCAGCACGGATACGATAGCTTGGATGCGGTAAAAAACAAGGCCCTTCGGCCATTAAATGTGGCCGAATTCAAGGCCCGTATGCAGGAAGCGCTGGTGGTGGATACCCGGCATGCCGACCAGTTTACCGAAGGTTATGTTCCCGGCAGTATTTTTATTGGGCTTGAAGGGCGCTTTGCCGAGTGGGCGGGCAGCTTATTGCCCTTTGACAAGCCGATTTTATTGGTAACCGACCCCGGACAAGAGGAAGAAAGTTTGGTGCGTTTGGCAAGGGTGGGGCTGGATAAGGTAGAAGGGTATTTGCAAGGCAGCTTTGAAGCCTGGCAACTGGCAGGGGAGAAGATTGATATGATCATCAACATTGAACCAGACGAGCTGGCCATGGACATACCACACGACAATCATTTGGTGGTGGTGGATGTGCGCCGGGAAACGGAATTTGCCGATGGCCATGTAAAAAATGCCGTTAATCTGCCCTTGGGCGAAATGACCGATATTGCCCAGTTGGCCCAGTTTGATGACCACCAAAATTTATATGTGCATTGCGCCGGTGGTTACCGCAGCGTTATTGCGGCGAGCCTGCTCAAGCGACAAGGCACCCACAACCTGCGCAATGTATTGGGCGGTTGGGCCAAAATAAAGGAGCAAAAGGGCATTACGGTACAAAAGGAAGCCAGTGTGCTGAATTAGGAATGATTGGTAATCCGTTTATGAAACGGATTAGACATAAAAAAGGCTGCATGAATTTTACTTCATGTAGCCTTTTTATTTATACTCGCAATTAAGTTTACGCTCCCTTCAACACTTCCCGGCTGATCACCAACTTTTGTATTTCGCTGGTACCTTCGCCAATGGTGCAGAGCTTGCTATCCCGATAAAATTTTTCCACCGGAAAATCCTTGGTATAGCCATAGCCGCCAAAAATTTGTACGGCATCTGTGCTGATTTCCACGGCAATTTCGCTGGCGTAGTATTTGGCCATGGCCGATTCCTTGGTCATGGGCAGCCCCCGCATTTTAAGGTCGCAGGCTTGGTTGATGAGCAGTTCCGCAGCGGTAATTTTAGTGGCCATATCTGCCAACTTAAACGAAATGCCCTGAAAATTGGCAATCGGTTGATCGAACTGGTGGCGCTCTTTGGCGTACTGTATAGAGGCTTCGTAAGCACCCTTGGCAATGCCCAGAGAGAGTGCGGCTATGGAAATGCGTCCACCATCCAGCACTTTCATGCTTTGCTTAAAGCCGTGCCCCACTTCGCCCAAGCGGTTGGCATCCGGTATGCGGCAATTATCAAAAATCATTTCAGCGGTTTCGCTGGCCCGCATGCCCAATTTGTTCTCTTTTTTGCCGCCGCTAAAGCCCGGTGTGCCGCGTTCTACCACAAAAGCCGTACAATTGTCCTTGGCCCTGGGTTCGCCCGTGCGGCAGATCACCACAGCCACATCGCCCGTTTTGCCGTGTGTAATCCAGCATTTGGCACCATTCAAAACCCATTCGTCGCCATCTTTTACCGCCGTACATTTCATGTTACCGGCATCGCTGCCCGTATTGGCTTCGGTAAGGCCCCAAGCGCCGATATGCTCGGCAGTGGCCAGTTTGGGCAAATATTTTTGTTTTTGTTCCTCGTTGCCAAAAGCCATGATATGGCCCGTGCACAAAGAGTTGTGGGCAGCCAAGCTGAGGCCGATGGAACCACAAACCTTGGCCACTTCTTGAATGATGGCACTGTATTCAAAATAGCCGAGGCCGGTACCTCCATAAGCTTCGGGCACCAATACGCCCATCATGCCCAGTTTGCCCAATTCTTTAAAAATATGTAGCGGAAACTCTTGGCTTTCGTCCCACTCCATCAGGTGGGGTTTGATGTGCTGGTGCGCAAAATCCCGGGCGGTTTGCGCCACCTGCAGCGTTAATTCGTCTTGATTAAAGTTCATATAGCATTTTCGTTGAGCCGCAAAATTAGGGTAAAGCGGCTTTTAATATTGCACCATTCAAATAAAGAGGCATTCAATGTGTCTAACAAGTTTATTGTCTATACGTGTAGCCGCTCACAATCAACGCTTTAGCTATTATTGCATCCTCACGGGTAGATAATTATTTCCGCTTTTGATAATCTGCCCGGTTACTATTGAATGGTTAAATACGGTGCCATCTTATTATAGGCATCTTCCGTAACCAGCATTATTTTTTTAAGGTCTTCCACTTTTGCAAAAGCGCCATGTTGTACCCTGTACTGTACAATGGCATTGGCCAGTTGATACCGGATATAGGGGTGCTGTTTCAATTGTTCCAGGGTGGCGGTATTGATGTTCAAAAGGGCTACATTGGTTTGGCCCACCACCAAGCGGCCCTTTATTTTTTGAAAAACGGAATCGGCCAAGCCATAGGTTTCGGCAATTTGGTCAACACTGTAAAACCCGCCCAATTTATCACGGAAGGCCACGATGCGTCCGGCCAATTTGGAACCAATGCCCGGCAGTGCAATAAAAGCTGCGGTGTCGCCCGAATTAATATCAACGGTTGCCATTTTTTTCTCATAGGCATATTCCTTTTTTTCAAAAGCAGCAGGGCGGTTATTATTTTCAGGTTTGGCTTTTCCCGCAATGCGTACATAGGGCAGTAGTCGCTCTACTTCATCATCGTGCAATCCCCAGATTTTGCCAATGTCTTCGGGTTGGTAAAAATGCCCGCCCTTACTCAAATAGTTTTGTATGGTAGCAATGGTTTTGTCACGCAGGCCCAGCCGCTTCCAGTCTGCTTCCGATGCCGTATTCGGATCGAAGTAAAATAGTTCACCCGTAGGCGCTGCTGTTTTGTTGTTACGATAGTTGGTGTAGTTGTTATGTTCCCTTGCATAAGTATGGTTGGCGTACCTGTTACTGTCTTTTTCCTTTAGTGACAATGCCGCCATTTCATTGGGTGTGGGTGCGGCGGTAACCCGTTTACTTTTGAACAGGGGATACAAAAAGGGGAGTGCCGTAGCGCTAATGATTACCAATAATAGTACAATGATGCCGGTACGTTCTTTACGGGTATAGGATAGGTATCCGGTTACAATAGTTTTCAACATAAAGGGTCGTTTTATGATTGCAAATTAGCAAAAAAATAAAAATTGAGCAAGTGCTTTTTGGGTGTATTTAAATTTTTACGCTTGTTTATACCTGCAGTTACCTTTGATGGTGGCTTTTTCCACTTTTGTCTTGATACAAAAGTGGAGCAAAAAATCAAGGCTGCATAAAAAAGCCTAAAAATTAAACCCTCGGGCTAAAGAAAAACAAGCTCAAACAGTAGAGCAAAACTGGGCTTTTGTGCAACTTACGGGCTAAGAATACTGCCAAGCTTAAATAACAACTGTTTTTCTTTTGCGCCCTCGGCTTCAATTTTCTTAACGGCTTTTTTATGAGGCCGTACCGAAGCGGAGGATGGAAACCTATGAACTTGATTTTATATTAACGAAGACTTGAAAGGCATCCTATGATATCTATACCGTCAATACCAAACCATCATAAGCCAAGGCCATACCTGTTGGTAGTTCGGCATTGATGCTTGCATGCAATCCTAGCTGATGACTGATATGGGTGAAGTAGGCCTGTGGTATTTTTAACTCCTGCACCATTTCCACGGCTTCCGACAAAGTGAAATGCGAAATGTGTTTTTCCTTGCGCAAGGCATTCAGCACCAAGATTTCGCTGCCCATTATTTTTTCTTTCTCTCCAGCTTCAATGCGGTTGGCATCGGTGATATAGGTAAAGTTACCAAAGCGAAAACCCAATACGGGCATTTTTAAATGCCAAACCAAGATGGGAGTAACGGGTATATCACCTACGGTAAAGGGGGTTAGGTCCATGATGTTGACATCAATTTCTGGTACACCGGGATATTTCTTTTCGGCGAATGCATAAGGAAACTCCCGCAGCAGGGCTTGATGGGTCAATTCGTTTACATACAATTGCATGGGCTGCTGCTGAAAGAAATTATAGGCCCTGATATCGTCCAGCCCCGCTATATGGTCTTTGTGCGGATGGGTAAACACCACGGCGTCCAATTTATTCACCTTTCCACGCAGCATTTGATACCTGAAATCGGGTGTAGTATCCACCACCAAGGTAGTGGTGGCGCTGGATACCAAGATACTGCTGCGTAGGCGGTTGTTTTTGGGATCGGGCGAGGTACAAACAGGGCAGGAACACCCGATCATGGGTACACCGCTGCTGGTACCGGTACCAAGAAACGTAATGGTTAAAGGAGGACATGCCACGGTGCAAAAGTAAATGTAAAATTTTCATTGGGGCAATAAAGAAGGGTATTTCACAGGGCAAGGGCATCTAATTTTTATTTGAATCATCGCAGTACTAGCTGTATTGCTGCATTCTATTGGTCGATTGCTTGTGCTTGCCCTGCCTCTGCCGGCAGGCAGGCTCGGGCCGGCGGGCCTCGTTCCGGGTTCACCACTGCATTTAGCCCTTTTTCTGGGTCCCCTTCGCCCCAGAAAATCCGCCTGCGGCGGACCGGTCTCGTCATTAATGACGAGATGGTTCACCTCGGAACTGGTGGAAGGTTACCCACTTTTTACATTGCTACATTAAGGCAAATGGGGCGGCTTCTCCTGAGTCTAATTTAGAAGCTTTTATCCCAAGTATTTCCCATCACCACTGTAAAAAGGCTGTCTTTACCAACTTGCAAACGCTGCTTTTTGCATGATACAGATACAGTAATCCTGCTACTTTAGGCTTCATTGGATACATGCGGCTCGTGGTAAATGGCCGAGTAGTTGCCGATGATGAGGGAACCCGTTTTGCGGCCGTAGTTGTACTCGCCCAGGCGTAGATTGCTGATATCTTGCTGTTGCACTTTACGGTATACAGGGTGCATGGTACCTCCTTTTTGTCCGGCGGGGATGGCCGGGTCGTATTGATATTGCGGGTCCACCAAGGTACCACGGGGGTACATGATGCCGGGCACACCCTTGCCACGCAGGTCCATGTTATCGGGATGGTCGAGCCCCAACGTATGACCATATTCATGCGCTGCTGTGGTAGAGCCTTTGTACAGGTTTTCGATTTTAAAATAACCGGTATTGCAGCCTAGTCCGTCCACAAACGATATATTGCCGTGGGCAAATTCTTCCACCCTAAAATAATTGTTCTTGGGGTTGCGGTTGTTAAAAATGTCTTCCGCTGTGATTGTATTGAACAAAAAACCGTTGATGATGAATACCGCAGTATAGGTTTCGCCGCCCAGCTTTACTTGGCCCTTGGGTTCGTTCCACATGGTGGCAATCTCTTCGGCGCATTGATCCACCAGTTCCTGTGTGGCCCAATTGCCGTACAGCAATATGTTGGAGTGGATGAACAATTGCTTGGAATGTATATCAAGTTCGAGGATGCCCATTTTTTTTGGTATAAAGTTAAGGATGGGGGATTGATTATTTTATTATTGATTATATCATTATTAATTATTGGGGTACAAACTTATAAAATAGGAATTGTCTAACAATTAGGGGCTTAATAATTAATCAATTAATAATAAGTAATACAACCTTAACCATAATTAACCCTTGCTTAATTATTCTTGCGATTTTGTAATTTTAATATTATGCCCTACATTTGGTTCAAAGCAAATGATACAGGCCCTATGCCCCATCAGTACTTTCATTGTCAACCTATCAGCATCTTGCGCAAATTGGGCAGCCCAATCTGTTATGGCAAAAGCAGTCAAGGGCGATCTTCTTTCCATTTCAATACTTATTTATCGCATACGGGAATGATTGATAAAACAAGCTGTCATCCCTTGTATAAAAACTTTTTATATGATACAAACTAAGCACATACAAATCAGTCCTACCGATGCGGATAATTACAAGCCGAGCAAGGCATTGCTGGCCGCTATCAATACCGCCCTGTTTTTACAAAGACCCCTGCTCTTGTCGGGCGAACCCGGCAGTGGCAAAACAGAATGCGCCAGTTTTATTGCCCGGCAACTGCATATCCTGTATCCTTATACATTCACCTATCCGCAACCGCTCCGGTTTAATACCAAGTCTACTTCCCAGTCGAGCGACTTGTTTTATGCGTATGATGCGGTGATGCATTTTGCCGATAAAACCAATCAGCCCAAAGAGTCCTTTATTGCATTCAATAGCTTGGGCGTATCCATTTTGGCCACCAATCCTGTTGAGGAGCACTACAAAAAGTTTCGCAATTTTGATAGTGCTGTGCTCAGCAAAAAACCTGTGTTTGGCTCGGTGGTATTGATTGATGAAATTGACAAGGCGCCGAGGGACTTCCCCAATGATTTATTGGCCGAACTGGAAAATCCGCCCTTTAAATTCAACATCAAGGAATTGCCCGATTTTGATGTAACGCAAGACCTGCGCTATCCCGTTTTTATCGTAATTACCAGCAATAGCGAAAAGGGGCTGCCCGACGCTTTCTTAAGGCGCTGCGTATTCCACCATATCAGTTTTCCTTCGCCCAAGGAGTTGCTGCACATCGTAAACCTCAGTTTGAAGACGAATGATTTGTCCATCGAACCGGCCATTGAATTGTTTACCGAATTACGGCAGAAAAACCTCTCCAAAAAACCTGGTACTTCCGAGTTGATTGACTGGATCGCTTGCTTGCAGAACAAACTGCTGCTGGATAAGCGCTTGGCCCATTGGCGTTATGCCGATGCGGACTATAAAGAGAGTATCATTGAAACCTTGGGTATCATTGCCAAATCCAAAACCGATTTTGAACTGCTTAGCCGCGAAATAAGTGGATAATCCTATCAACATAGCTCCGGATACCGCTGCCCAAAACTGGCTGCTACCTTTGGCCGACTTTTACGAGGCGCTGAGGGGCAACGGATTTTCCATTACGGTAACGCAAATCGCCCAAGCTAACCGCATCATTGTTCAATACGCCAACCAAGTAAAAAACAGCAATGAGCTGCATGATTATTTAGCGCCCGTATTTGTTAGTAATGCAGAAGAACAACAAACTTTTCAAGAACTTTTCAATCAATTTTTCAAAAAAGAAATACCCAAGGCTACGGTACAGCCTAAACGGTCGCCCAAGAACTGGAAATGGTTGATTGCTTTGTATGCAGGTTTGGCCCTCGCCATTTTTACGGGTATCTTATTATACCAACGGTATCTAAAAAGGCCACCCACGGCCAAGGATATTGTGCTCAAGTGGGTAGATATGCGGCAGCCCAAAGCAAAGCTGAACAATACGGTGCCGCTGCAAATACAAACAGGCCAACTGTTGCAATTGAAGTGCGGTATTGATTCGGCATTGTCGAATAAGCAGCGCTTGGCCAATAAGGCTATTTGGGTAAATACCGAATACCATTGGGGCACGGGTGCTAACAGTGATACCATTGGTAGCTATCGTTACGAGTGGCCCGGTAAATACACCATCAGGGCTACTGCCAGGGTTTGGTATAATGCCAAACTGGTAACCATGCAAGAATTTGAACAAGTAGTGGTGGTATGCGATGAACAAAACAGTTTGCGCATCATTAAAAATTGGTCATCCGATTTTGTTGCGGTTAATACCAAGCTTTTGCTCCGGGCTATTACCGACCCTGCTTTGCGAGGGGCAAACATCGAATGGTATGTAGATGGTGATATGCTTACTTATCAGGGCGAAACATTTGAAACTGCTTTTAAAACGGCAGGGGAGCATGTTATTACTTGCAAGGCCAATTTTGGTGGCAAAACCTCCTTTTGTATGCTTACCGAAAGGATAGTGCTAAATGTTAGGGATAACAAACTCAATACGGATAAGGATACAGTAGGCCCGGCAGCAACTGATACAACTAATGCTGTAGGTGCATCTACGCCCGTGGTTACGCAACAGTACAACCCTATCTTAAAGCAACTTTATTATACTACGTTGGTATTGTTTGCCTTGCTGGGTATCTTCTTTTTTATACTGTGGGAAAGGGAAAGAAAGAATGCGCTTCGCATCAAACAGGATGTACTGAACAGCTACAATCAAGTAACAGCACCACCGGTGAGCGATAGCGCTACAGTGCAAAAACCTTTGCCCTACCAAAACAAAAATCATTTGGGTTTATTGGAGCCGGAGCTAAGGGAGATTGCTTTGCAAATGCGTAAGCGGATTGGCGATACGGCCAGCTTTTTAGATACGGAAAAAACAATCCGTAAATCCATTGAAATGGCGGGGTTTTTTCAACCGGTGTACAGTGCCAGGACCAAACAGAGCGAATACCTTTTTTTGGTACAGGAAAAAAATCCGAATAGCCAGATGGCTAAGCTGATCAACTATTTAACGGATGCGCTGGCCAAACAAAATGTGTTGATTGAAAAGTATTATTACCAACATGATATGGGGCAATGCTATCATCCGCTTTTGCCCAATGGTATTGGTTTGGAAAAGTTGGCGGAGAAATATGCCAACCATACCCTGCTCATTTTTAGCGATGGGGCTGAACTGCTTAGTACTACCACATCGGTGATAGATGAAATGTATTGGCCGATACTGGATCGTTGGGAGCAAAAGGCCCTTGTTACGCCGGTTTCGTATGCTGACTGGGGTGTGCAAGAAAAGGAGGGCTTATTCCCCCTGTTACCTGTTTTTCCGATGGATTTACCCGGCTTGCAATTGTTGTTTGAGTTGTTGAACAACCAATCGCAGGAGCATGATGCCATGGCAAGGTTGCGGGCCAGCAGAGAGCAGTTTTATCCTTCGGCAGGCTTGGCGCTGGATGATAGCAAGGTATTGGAACAGTATTGCAAGGGGGCCGATTGGGCCAATCAGTACGAAAGAGGGAGGCCGGTGAATGTATTGTTTCAGTGGGTGGCGGCTTTGGCCGTTTGCCCCAAAATAGAGTGGGAGGTGATACTGGCCATTGGCAAAGCGATACTGAGCCGCTATGGCCTGCCCAAGGAATTGAATTTTTCCAATTTGTTGCGCTTGGCAAGGATTGGTTGGATCAACGAAGGCGTATGCCCTGATGCATTGCGGCTGGCCTTGCTGCAACAGTTGAAACCCGAAAATGAAGTGATTGCCCGAGCTACCATGCTGGAACTGTTGCAGGAAATACCTCAGAGCGAGTTGGCCGATGACCCCACACTATTGGAAGAAAAGGAAATACAGCGGATAACCCATGAGTTTAGCTTGTATGTACATAACCCCGGTTATTATGCCAGCTATCGGGAATCCAGTTATCTGTTTGAAAAACTGTGGCGGGAAGGGAAGATAAAAGACGGTGCTTTGGTTACTTACTACAAAAACGAAGCAGGTGCTTGGCAAAATTTATTGAGCCAGGCGGATACACAGGGCGGCAATACCAAGCCCGTGGGTATTGAGGAGTATTTCGAATCGGAGCACCAAGAGGCCAGCATCATGACCAAAGTATATTTATACCTCTGCATCATCAGTATTGCCGGGGCGGTTTTTTCTTATTTTTCTTTGTTGCTGTTAAGGATTTGGGAGGGGTAGTGCAGGGATGTGCAAATGTGCAGATGTGCAAATGTGCAAATGTGCAAATGCGCAAAATTCAAGTCGAGGAGTATGTTATAGGGAATTAGCTGGCGGTAGCTTTTATTGATGTTATAACCCATTCTTTTGATTTAATTGGATTGCCATCTAAATCAGCATCTGAGACGATTTTTTTCTTCGTTTCAATAATAAATGTCTTTTTCAAATATTTTGGATTTGCCTTTAGTCCAAAAGCGGCTTTATTGTCAGTAAGAAGAATTGCTACGCCGTTTAAATTATTGTCAGAAAGAAACCTAAAGTCATATTCTTCTTTTGTGGAAATGTCTTTGAAAATTAAATGAGGATAGTCGCCTTCCGAATATTCTTCAAAAGTCATCGTCATTATTTTTCCATCAGTAAGTGGTTTTTTAATTACTGGAACGGAGTCATTTTTTTTGACTTCTTGAGCAACAGGTATCAAATGGCTTGAATCTTTTTCCCTTAGTACAAGTTCTTTTTCTTTCAAGGCAAGTTCTCTTTCTTTAAGTGCTAACTCTTTTTGTTTGGTTTCATTCTGCCCGCATGAAAGCAATGCAAATGTAAAAATGAGGAATAGATATTTCATGTAGTTTGTTTTTTGGGATAAATATGCTGTTTATTGTGCTAATGGCTCAATCCAGCACAAACATACCGAAACCCATGCAAACCTGCATTTAAAATCATTGGGCCAACTCCATAAGTTTTCATCTCTTTTACCAATACTCGCTCCACACGGTGCTACCTGTGCAGCATTGCTTTAAGTTCCAACACCCCTTGGTAACGAGGCTGCCACTGTATTTAGCCCTTTTTCTGAAGTCCGTTAGCTCCAAAAAATCCGCCTACGGTGGGCGATGATTTTCTTTTGGCTTGTAAAAGCCAATTTTCTTTTAAACAAGCAATAATAGTTTAATGCATTTGCCAAGGCGGGGCAAGATTATTTATTACGGCTTATTGATTATGGGCATTTAACTCGCTACCGACCTATGCAATACCAGCAACAAGCACAAGGCCCCCCAATAATCAGTAATAAAATAATCAATAATCACCTCCCAAATAACCGATCCAACTCCTCCTTCTTAAACGCCAAATACGTAGGCTTGCCATTGGGCGTAGTATTGGGGGTGGCGCAGGCAAACAAATCGTCGATGAGTTGCTGCATTTCAGTGGTGCCGAGGTTTTTGCCGGCCTTGATGCTTTGTTGCCAGGCCGTGGTGCGGAGGATTTTTTCTTTTTTGGAGAACTTAAGGTCGGCGCTAAAATGTTTGTACTGCTCCAACATCCGTTCGATGGCTGTTTTTTCGTTGCCGGTTTCCACATTGGCGGGGGTACCTTGGATGAGGAAGGTATTGGTGCCAAAGGGTTCTAGTAAGTAACCGAGTTGCTGTAGCTCGGGCAACAAATCGCTGAGCAAGGCCGCATCGGCGGGCGCCAGTTCCAGTGTAGCAGGAAAGAGACTTTGCTGTGCTGCAATGGCCTTGCCCGTGAGTGCCGCGGCAAAGCGTTCGTACAGCACCCGCTCATGGGCGTTTTGTTGGTGTACCAGCAGGTAACCGTTGTGGGTAGCTGTTACTATATAACTGTTGTGCAGTTGCAGGGCCGCGGTATATTGTGGGGCTATTGGTTCTGGGGTGGTGGTTTGTTGCACGGGTTCGTTTGGTCTGGCAATGCCAAACTCTTCCGTAAGTGGCCTAAAGTTGCTACTCCTTTCACCTGTGCCACCTTCGTAAAAATCTTTCCAGTTTTTATCGCCTTTCTTTTCAATAAAATGCGCTTGGTGCTTTTGGGTAAAACTTTGGTACAAGGGCGAAGCGGCGGCATGGCTTTGCTGGTCGCTGGTAAAGGGCTTGCTCACGGCATCGAGTTGTTGGATATTGGCATCCAAATCAAAATCGAGTGTGGGCGTAATGCTGAACTGGGCCAACGCATGTTTTACCGCCGACTGTACAAATGCATATACAATCTTCTCGTCTTCAAATTTTATTTCCTGCTTGGTGGGGTGTACGTTGATGTCGATTTGCGCAGGGTCCAAATCGATAAACAGGGCGTACATGGGAAAACTATCCTTGGCAATCATTTCGTCAAACGCACCCATCACCGCATGGTTGAGGTAAGCACTTTTGATAAAGCGGTTGTTCACAAAAAAGTATTGGTCACCTCGGGTCTTTTTGGCCGTTTCGGGTTTGCCTACAAAACCGCTCACATTCATGTAATCGGTTTTTTCGTGTACGCTTACCAGCTTGGCGTTGTAATTGTTGCCGCATATTTGTACGATGCGTTGCTTGAGCGACCCTTTCTCCAAATGGAATACCTGCTGTCCGTTGGAACTGAGGGAAAAAAAGATATGCGGAAAAGCCATGGACACCCGGATGAACTCATCCATGATATGGCGCATTTCTACGGGGTTGCTTTTGAGAAAGTTTCGGCGGGCGGGCACATTAAAAAACAGGTTCTTCATGGCGATGCTGGTGCCCACGGGTACCGCAATGGGTTCCTGCTGGGTTACCTGACTGTTCTCTATCTCCAACAAAGTGCCGGTTTCGTCTTCCTCCCGGCGGGTTTTAACCGTTACCTGCGCCACGGCGGCAATACTGGCCAGCGCCTCGCCCCTAAAGCCCATGGTTTTGATATGGAATAAATCTTCTATATTCCTGATTTTGGAAGTGGCATGCCTTTCAAATGCCATGCGAGCATCGGTTTCGCTCATGCCCTTGCCATTGTCGATCACCTGCACCAATGCTTTGCCGGCATCGGTCACCAATAGTTTGATTTCGTCGGCACCGGCATCCACGGCGTTTTCCAACAATTCCTTTACAGCACTGGCGGGGCGTTGTATTACCTCTCCAGCCGCAATTTGGTTGGCGATGTTATCGGGCAATAATTGTATGATATCAGGCAAAATGTACTAATTTGTGGGGCAAAATTAATACTTCCATTGCACTATCAATTTATTAAGCCCATTATGAGGCCAATTATTACGGCGGTTTGCCTGTTTTTTTCCTTTTCGGCTTTTACACAAAACAACAGTGCTGCCCAAGCCTGGGCCGACAGTGTGTACAATACCTTGACCGAAGACCAACGTATTGCCCAGTTGATGGTGGTGCGTTTGTCGGAGCGCACGGCCAATGGGATTGCCTACTACGATAAAAAAGTGGGGGAGCTGGTAAAACAGTACAATATTGGCGGGGTTTGCCTTTTTCAGGGTGGCCCTACTTGGCAGGCCAATGCGGTAAACCGTTTGCAGGCCATGGCGCAAACGCCCATTTTGATGTGCATTGATGGCGAATGGGGGCTGGGCATGCGCTTTGATAGCGTAACGGCGCTGAACAAGCAGATGATGCTGGGCGCTGTGCAAGACTCTGCCATCATTTACAATTATGGCCGCTTGGTGGGCGAGCAGTGCAAAAGGGCGGGCATACAGGTAAACTATGCACCGGTGGTGGATGTGAACAACAACCCCAATAACCCGGTGATTAATGATAGAAGCTTTGGCGAGGACAAATACAAAGTGGCGCAATACGGCATTCAATACATGCGGGGTATGCAGGATGTGGGCGTGATGGCCTGTGCCAAGCATTTTCCGGGGCATGGCGATGTGGCGGTGGACAGCCATTACGACCTACCGGTGATCAACAAAACCATGGCGCAACTCGACTCGCTGGAACTGTACCCGTTTCGGGAGATTTTTAAGGCAGGCATTGGCAGTGTGATGATTGCGCACCTGTACATTCCGGCCATTGACAACACAGCTAACAAGGCCACTTCTATTTCGCACAACAACGTAACCGACCTAATGCGCAACCAATTGGGCTATCAGGGCCTTACGTTTACCGATGCGTTGGAAATGCAAGGGGTACGCAAATTTTACCCCGATGGGGCGGCTTCGGCCGAATCGCTGATTGCGGGCAACGATATGCTTTGCCTGCCCGGCGATGTGCCCATGGCTTTGGCCAAGATTAAAGCGGCGATTAAAAAGAAGCGGTTGACTTGGGAAGATATTGCCCAACGCTGCAAAAAAGTGCTGATGGCGAAGTATGCGTACGGACTGAACAAGGTGCAACCCGTAAGCCTCACTAATTTGTGGGCCGATTTGAACAAGGGTATTGATGCCATGAAGAAAACGGTGGCCGAAAACGCCCTTACCTTGTTGCAAAAGCAAGACGATACTTTCTTTCCATTGGAAGCTGTTAAGCAAACTGCTGCTGCGCCCAAGGAAGTGGCCTATGTGGCCATTGGCTTGAGTGCCGATAATGCTTTTGCCAAGCGGATGCGTAGCACTTACAATGCCGATGTGTTTTATTTTAATTACAAGCAAGATGCAGGGCGCATACTATCCATGGTGGAACTGATAAAAAAGCGCTATAAAAAAGTGGTAATTGGTGTACATAGCTATGCCAGGGTACCGGCCAATAACTTTGGTATCAGCAAGCCTGCGGTTAGTTTGATTACCCAACTGCAGCAGCAAACCAATGCCATCACCTTTGTATTTGGCAACCCTTATGCCATCAAGAATTTTTGCAGTGCCAAAAATATTGTGGCCTGTTATGAAGATGATGAGATTACACAAAATGCTGCCGCCGATATGCTGGAAGGAAAGATTGCCCCCAAGGGAAAACTGCCGGTAACGGTTTGCGATGCTTATCTATATGGCAGCGGTATCACGTTGGCGGCTGGTTTTTTTTTGCCCCGCACCAATCCTGACGAAGTGGGGCTCGACTTGGTGGAACTCAACAAAATTGACTCCCTCGCCAAAAATGCCATCGCCAATGGGGCCACGCCGGGCTGTGTGATATTGGTGGTAAAGCATGGCCAAATTGCCTACTTTAAGCCATTTGGTAAATTGACCTACGACGAACCGGCACCTGTTACCACCGAAACCATTTACGATATGGCTTCCGTTACCAAAATATGCGCCACTACCTTGGCCATTATGAAGTTATACGAACAGGGGAAAATCGACCTCTCCAAATCCTTGGGCGATTACCTGCCTTGGGTGAAGGGCAGCAACAAAGAAAACCTGACACTGGAAAAAATATTGCTGCACGAAGCGGGGCTGGTGGCTTTTATCCCTTTTTATAAAGAAACGATTGGGGCAGATGGTACCCCTTTGCCCGGCTTTTACAGCACTGTGCCCAGCGATTCCTTTGCGGTACGGGTGGCGCAGGATATGTACATGCGTACCGCTTGGCGGGATACCCTGTACCAGCGCATTTTGCAAAGCCCCATGAGTGCCGTGGGCAAATATGTGTACAGCGACAATGATTTTATCTTTTTGGGAAAGATTGCGGAGGCTGTAAGTGGGCTGCCGCTGGATGAATTTGTGCGCAATGAGTTTTACCGCCCCTTGGGCTTGGCCGCTACCGGCTTTAAGCCCAGGGAGAATTTTCCGTTTTTGCGCATAGCGCCCACCGAGCAGGAGAAGGCCTTTCGGCAGCAATTGCTACGGGGCGATGTGCACGACCCCGGTGCTGCCATGTTTGGCGGTGTGGCAGGCCATGCGGGACTGTTCAGCGATGCATACGGGATGGCCGTGGTGATGCAGATGTTGCTGAACGGTGGCAGTTTTAACAACAAGCGCTATTTACAAGCCGAAACCATCAATTATTTTAATACCTATCGCAGTGCTACCAGCCGCCGTGGGCTTGGCTTTGACAAGCCCGAGCGTGATAATGCTACCCGACCGGACCCTTACCCCTGCGCCTCTGCTTCGCCGTTTACTTTTGGCCATACGGGCTTTACGGGCACCTGCGCTTGGGCCGATCCGGCCAAGGATTTGGTGTTTGTATTTTTGAGCAATCGGGTCAACCCGGCAGGCGGCGATAATAAGAAATTACTGAATATGAATGTGCGTCCTCAGATACATGAGGCTATTTATAAGGCGATGGGTTTGTAGGGGATCGGTGTTATGTTTGTGTTACGCAAAGAAGGACGTGTTTTAATTTTTCTATTTCCAGTTATGGTTCACTCTTTTCGGTTGTCTTTTGAGTTACTTTTTTTCTTGTCAAAAAAAGTAACCAAAAAAGGACACCGCCGCCGATTACACCCCGGCGGCGGAGGGTTCCCTGATTTGGCTTTAGTACTACTGTAGCTTCAACTTTAGTAATTCTACATCGTAGCGGAGAATATGGCGGCGTTCCAAGAAGTAAAAAATTTGAAATACTCCCGCAAACAATTGCGCTATGCTTTTTGACAGGTAATTCTTAGCTTTGCGCCTGTCATGCGGTTACACAAGTATTCAGTTATAATATTAACCATCATTTTCCTCTCTGTCCTCATGGTTTCCTGTAAGGATAGTTATACCATTTGCGACCAATCCAAGCAGGTGAATTACAAGGCAGGGTTTTATACCAAAAATGGTACGGTAGATGTGCCAAGCGTACCAGCCTCGCTTACCCTTACTTTTCCCGGTGCCACTACCTTTATTTACAACCAACAGTTGGGTGTTTCTTCCTTTTCTTTGGGGTTGAGCCCGGTGGTGGATTCGGTAAAATACATCATCAAAATCAGCAATACCCTGCCCAGCGATACGCTCACCTTGCGTTATACCAATGGCCAGCTAAACCTAGGCCCCGAATGTGGCGATATTGCGATACAAAATTTCACTTGGGCGCATACCACCACCAATACCTTGGATTCGGTAAAAATCGTGGCAGCCAGCGTTAACAATGTCCCCAAGGAAAACTTGCGGATCTATTATTGATGCGCTTAATTGAGGGTGCCTACCGCCCATTGGATACTCGCCAAGGCTTTTAAGAATTTTGCCTTTACTTCAATCAGTTTTTGTTGGGCTTCCAGTTTTTTTGTTTCTCGGCTGTTGACCAAAAACAAGGAACTTTCGCCATTAAAAAAACGGGTCTCCTCGCCACGCTGCAAGGTTTGGTAATTGAGCAGGGCATTTTGCTGCAATTGAATCTGTTGCAAAAGGGTAAGCGCTTCGTTGCGGTACATTTTTATTTTGTTCTGTATCAGCAAGCGTTTGTTTTGCAACCCGTACTCGGTATCTAAAATCTTCAACTTTGCCTTGCGGTATTCTCCTCGGCCCTGCGATAAGCGCAAAGGCACCGCAAAGGATACCCCAAACTGGAAATTGTTGTCAAATAGCGGCTGTACGCTGGTTTTGGCCAAATTGTAGCCCTTGCCCAATTGGTTGTACTTAAGGTTCAATACCGGCAACAATTCTTGAAACTTCAACTTTTTTTCTACTTCCAAAGCGGCCAATTTAAACCGGTACTGCTTCAGGTCGGGATGGTTGGTATTGGCCATGTCAATCAATACTTGTTCACTTTCGATGAGGCTGGACAGTAGCGGCGTTTGTTGCCAATTGCTGTCGGGCCGTACATCAGTGGGTAATAAGTAGGGTTGATTGTCGGCCTGCCAAAGAAAAGCGCTCAACTCCACCCCCGCATTTTGAAAGTCGAGCCAGGCTTCGTTGCGCAGGTACTGAAACTGCTGCAATTGCGTAAGCGCTTCCGTGGTATCAATGGCCGACCGGTCGCCCAAGCGCCAAGCATTTTTTACCAAGCTTAAACGCCGCTCATTGGCCGTTACCACTTCCTCCAATATGCTGTACACTTCATGGTACTGCGCCCATTTCCAGTAGGCGGCAATGGCATCGTATTGCAAATCGTTCAAGGCCGTTTGGCGGGCTGCTTCGCTGAGCTGACCAAAAATCTTGGCCTGTTGCAAGGCGGCCCTGCGTTTGTCCATGAGCAGGTTCTTCAACAGCGGTACCGATAACCCCACAAAACTGGTGCGTCCCTGTGTTTCCTGCGGGTCGGTACGGCTGCCCCTTAAATACTCCGTGCCGGCCACCACATCAATGCCATACCAAGTAGGTATTTTTATTTCTGGGCTGGTGTGGCTGTAATAATCAAGCCCATCAAATGTTTTACGGCTACTGTTTACCATTAGTTGCGGATCAAAACCGCCACGGGCTGCGGTAATATCCGCCTTGGCCATATCCACACCAATGCCCGCCTGTTTGGCTACGGGATGGTATTGCCGCACAATGGCCGTCATTTCTGCCGCTGTTAATATTTTGCCATCACCTGTTTTTTGTGCGGTGCCTGCTAAGCTGCCCAAGCACAAAACCACTGTCAAGATCCCTGCTATTGTTCCTTTCATTTTTTAGTTTCTTTTACTGCCGTTTTATAATAATCCGGTGGAAATCCATTGATTTGCCGCCACAGTTCGTACCAGATGGGTACATCTTTTAGCAAGGCCATGCCCTGTGCCCCCGCACCCAAGCGCAACTGCCGCGGCCAAGGCCGATCGTTTTTGTCTTCCGCCACCAGCAAGCGGTACTTACCGTTGCTGCTGAGCGATGTTTCCACCGCCACCACTTTGCCACCAAAAGTGCCAAAGGAAGCCTTGGGCCAACCACTGAATACCACGGCCGGAAAACCATCGAACAGGAAACGTACTTTTTGCCCGGTATCTATCAAAGGCAGGTCAACCGGTTCTACAAATAGTTCAATGGCATAGTCTATCCGATCGGGCACAATCTCTACCAACATTTCGCCATCCTTTAGTATTTCGCCAATACCCGCTTTTTTGGCCTTGGTAATCTGTCCGCTCTGGGGTGCGGTAATATAGTACAGCCCATTGCGGATATTGTAATTAGAGTACTGGTTTTGTAGTTTGGCAATTTCACCCTGACTGCTCGCAATTTGCGAAAGCGATTGAAACTGGTCGCCCTGTGCCTTGGATATTTTTTCGGCATATTCCTGCTCCACCGAATTCATTTCAATGCTATTGATGGTAAGGTCTTGCCGGGTATTGGCCAACTTGTTTTCGGCCATTATTTTTTTTGCCAGTGCATTTTGGTACACTTGATTGCGCTGTTCCAATTGCGTAAGCGACACCAAGCCGCTATCGTACATTTGCCGCTGGCGGTTGTACTGCTGCGCTGCGATTTTAAAATCATTGTTGGCTGCCGTTACTTCGGCACTATCGCTCTGTAGCTTTAGGCGCAACTGCTGTTGTTTGTTGACCAACTGCTCCTGTTTGAGGCCCCGCCCCGAGTTGAGCGCCCCCATTTGCTGGCCGGCCGTACCCGCTTTGTTTTGATAATAATCCACCGCTGTTTGCTTGGCTGTTAATTGCTGCTGGGTGCGGTTGAGCAGGTTGGGGTCCAAGTAATCATCTTTAATTTCCGATAGTTGCAAAAGCGTGTCGCCCGCATTTACATAATCGCCTTCTTTTACATACCATTTTACCACCCGGCCGGGGATGATGCTGTTCACTTCCTGTGGGCGCTGCTCTTGTTTGCGTGTGGTTACCGAACCACGGGTGCGTATGTTTTGCGTCCAAGGCAAAAACAACAGCACGCCCAAAAAAACAAGCAGCCCATAAAACCACCAGCGTACTTTGCTTTTGGTATTGTGCAGGTAAATGGCTTCATGTGCCTTGTATGTAGTTGTATCCATTATTGTTTGTCGTTTAAGGGTGAAACAATCCCATCGAGTGCTATTACCCGCTCGCTGGCGTTGATAAATGCGGCATCGTTGGAGGCGGTGATAACCGTGGTGTTGGGTAGTTCGTGCAGCAACAGGTTTTCGATTCTTTCCTTATAATCGGCCTCCATGCCTTCCCAAGGGTCTTCTAGCAACAAAAGCCGTGGCTCACAGGCAAGCGCCCTTACCAATTTTATTTTTTGTATAACGCTAAAAGGCAACCTTTTGCCAACGGGGTCCATCACGGTATCAAAGCCCTTGGGTAGTGAGGCCACAAAATCGGAAAGACCCAGTTTTTCCGACAGCCGCTTTACCCTTTCGGTGGTAACATGCGGGTTGTCCATTACAATGTTTTCCCACAAAGTGCCCGCAAAAATGTCCCGGGTGCCGGGCAGTATACCAATGTTTGTCCGCAATGTTTCTAGCTTATAATTGCCCATCGGGATGCCATCGATCAATATGCTGCCGCTATAACCTTTGTAGGCAGCCGCCAACAATTTGAGCAGGGTTGTTTTACCGCTACCATTTTTCCCTGCAATGCAAATCTTTTCGCCTGCGGCAACGGAAAAGGAGAGGTCAGACAGCACAGGCTTGCCATTGTTGTAGGCAAAGCCCACTTGGCGCAGTTCCAGTGAAAGCCCCTTTTTTTCATACGGCAGTTCGTATTGGCCTTCTTCTTCCACTTCCTTGTCGGTTACTTTGCCGAGCTTGTCAACCGCAGTGAGTACATCATATACACTATCCAAATTGGCAATGAGTTTTTCTACGGCATTGATAACCGTTAGTATGATGATTTCTGCGGCAATAAACTGGCCGATGGTTAACTGTTGTTCCAATAACAACAGGGTGCCCACAATCAACAGGGTAGCGGTAACCAATACCTTAAAGCCCACCAATACCCTAAACTGTAGCAGGAGTATCTTAAAATGCGATGTACGGGCATTGAGGTATTGGGTTGTGTTTTCATCCACCTTGCGCATATGTATGCTGGGCCCGCCCGAAAACTTAAAGGTATAAATCATCCGAGCAATTTCCTCCAACCATGCCGCTACGCCATATTTGTGTTTGCTTTCTGCCAAACTGGTTTGTAGGCCACGGGTTCCGCTAGCATAGAGCATAATACCCAATAGCAGTATGATGGAGATGCCAAACACGATAAAGGCGGGGTGATAAAAAGCCAACAGCAACAGACCTGCCAAAATTTGTATGGTGGCCACCGGCACATCCAACAGTAATTTAGACAAGCCTTTTTGCAGGGTGCCGGTATCAAAAAAGCGGTTCACCAACTCGGGTAGATAGTAGCCATCGGCTTTTTCGATGTCCAAGCGGGGCAACCTTTTGGCAATATCAAAGGAATAGCGGACGAATATTTTCTGTTGAATTTTTTCGATCAGTTTCATTTGGCTGATCTGCATCAAACCGCTAACGAGTACGCCGCCTACCACCAATGATATAAGCAGTATCAGCGAAACGGTCATGGCACCGCTCAGTACAAAACTAATAATGGCCTGTACACCCACAGGCAAGGTAAGCTGTATGAGGGCGCTCAAAACAGCATAAAAATAAATAGAACCGATTTCGATTTTCTCCAGCTTCACCAGGTTCCACACCCTGGCAAGCGGGGTCGTTTTAAAAGCCATAAAAATATTTATTGCATGAGGAGTACACTGCGGTGCAGTATTTCAAAAAAAGAGAATGCTTCCGTTCTGTAATACACAGACCAAGGAGGTATAGCTAGGCTTGGTTGGGCGGCGGCGTTATTACATCGGCAGCGGGGTTATCGCCCAAAAAATGAGAACTGTGTACATAGGAAAACTTCACGGTGGCTTGCAGGGGTATTCCTAGCGAATTGCCCCATAAATCTTTTATTTCTTTTTTGCCCGTGTTGTCTTTTTTATTTTCAGGATGCTGTTCTTCATCGATATTTACCCAGCAAGTATTACTATCGGCATGCAACAGCGTTTTCACCACCGGTATATAACAGGTGGCAAAAGCCAAAATCAATATTGCTGCATATAATTTTTTCATGATACCCAACTGGTTGCGCAAAGCTACACCGCACATTAACAACAGCCTACCCTTAATTGTTTAAATATTGTAAAATTTTTGTCAAAGGTATTTTGGGGGTTGATGAACAATAAATACCCAGCAAAAGGTATTGCTTGGCCTTTAATAAACTGTATTTTGCCAACATGAAACAATTGATTTTGCTCATAATTGGTTTTTCCCTTGCCATTGGCGTAATGGCGCAACCTACCAATGCGGCCCAATTGGGCTTAAAGCTGCCACCCCAAACCCTTTGCACAGCGGTAAAAGACCAAGCCAATTCTTCCACCTGTTGGAGTTTTGCCAGTAATTCCTTTATGGAAAGCGAACTCAAGCGCTTGGGCAGGGGCCAATTGGACCTGAGCGAAATGTTTGTGGCCCGCTATTCCTACCTCCGTAAAATTGAAACCCACCTGCGCCAAAAAGGGGGCAATTTTTTTACGCCCGGCGGCCAATACCACGATGTGATGTGGGTGCTCAAAAACCATGGCATGGTGCCAGAAACGGCCTATCCGGGCTTAAAAGAGGGCAAAAGCTACCACGACCATGCCGATTTGGATACGGTGATCAAGCATTATATAGCGGCAGCTCTGGCCCAACAAGTTACCCAATTACAAAAAGCGGACTATCGGTACCTAGACAGTGTATTCGATCGGTATTTGGGTATCGTACCCGACAATTTTACTTATCAAAACCGCAACTTTACGCCCCGCTCCTTTGCCAAAGCCATCTTGGATATTGATCCAGATGATTATATCGAAATCACGTCTTACACGCATCGCCCTTTTTACACCCGGTATGTGGTGGAAGACAAGTACAACTGGACGGGCGACCTGTATTACAATGTACCGGTATCGGATTTTATTGCCATCACCCAACGGGCGTTGCAAAAGGGTTTTACGGTTTGCTGGGATGGTGATGTAACGGAAACCACTTTCGATTTTGAGAAAGGGTTGGCTTGGCTGCCCTACAAAGGCCGTAATTGGCAGCAAGAGCGGCAGCGCACATTGGCCGATAGCACCAGCACCATCGACCACATGATGCACATAACGGGCATGGTGAAAGATAAAAATGGTAAAAATTGGTACTGTGTTAAAAATTCTTGGGGCAATTATGGCAACCCCTTGGGCGGATATATGTTTATGAGCGAAGCCTATTTCAATATCAAAACCACGGCCATTGTTGTGCACAAAGATGCGTTGCCAGCGACTATCCGTAAAAATATGGGGCTGTAGGATTATTATTGATTATTCAGTGATTTGGCGCAAAGCGCCACCAAGCCGCAGGCATGGGATTATTGGGCTACCATAGCGATGCCCAGTAAAAAATTTTTGCCACACCCAAATTTGCTGCAAATTGCATCCAAATTACAGTATGAAACGTTGGGGTAGACGGGCTTTGCGCCTATTGGCAGTGCTTTTTATTTTCATCAATATCGTTACGGCTTTCCATGCCTATAAGTTTACCCATTTTTACAATGCAGGCGAAGTGACGATAAAACCCGATTCGCTGAAGAGCGGTTGGGACAGGACCAAGGAAGCTTTGTTCGGCATCAACTTTAGCAAAAAGAAAAACGATTATGTACCCGATACCAGTTTTCAAAAAGTGACCCTTGTTACGCAAGACAGTTTGCATTTAGCAGCTTGGTACATACCCACCTCCGGTACGCCCAAAGGCACGGTGGCCCTGTTTCATGGGCATGGCGGCAACAAGAGCGGTGTTGCAAAAGAAGCGGCGGCCTTTCGGCAAATGGGTTATCATACTTTGTTGGTGGATTTTAGGGCGCATGGCAACAGCGAGGGCAATACCTGTACCATTGGGGTAGATGAAGCCGAAGATGTGAAACTGGCTTATGAATATGTGGCCAAGAGCGGCGAAAAAAACATTGTGCTATGGGGTATTTCCCTCGGTGCCGCCAGTATTACCAAAGCCATCCATGATTATGATTTAAAACCCAATAAAGTGATTTTGGAAATGCCCTTCGCTTCCCTGCACGATGCGGTGGAGGGCCGGGTGAAATTGATGCACCTGCCCGCACAGCCTTTGGCCAGTCTGCTCACTTTTTGGGGCGGCACCCTGCACGGCTTTTGGGCCTTTAGCAACAAACCCTATCTGTTTGCCAAAAAAATCACCTGTCCGGTACTGTTACAATGGGGTGCCAACGACCCTCGGGTAAAGCGCAGCGAAACAGAAGCTGTGTTTGCCAATTTGCCGACAGCAAAGAAAATGGTGGTGTATGAAAACAGTGGCCACGAATCCCTTTACAAAAAGGAAACGGATAAATGGATGGCTAACGTAAATGCTTTTTTACAATGACAACCAACCCACAAGAAATAGCCATTGCCGATTATACGTACGAACTGCCCAACGATCGGATTGCCCACTTTCCTTTACCGGAACGGGATGCTTCCAAACTGTTGGTGTACCGCAATGGACAAATAACCGAAACCCTTTATCAGTCAATAGATACCCAACTGCCCGAGGGTTGCCTATTGGTGTTCAACAATACCAAAGTGATCAATGCCCGCATGGTATTTACCAAATCCACCGGCGGTGCCATTGAAATATTTTGTTTGGAACCCGCAGGCCCCATTACCGAATATACAACGGTGATGAATCAAAAGGGGAGCGCTGCTTGGCAATGCCTGATCGGCGGTATCGGCAAATGGAAGGACGGCCCCTTGGAAAAACGGTTGCAGGTGCAGGGGCAAGACGTTTGCTTACAGGCACGGTTAGCCGCCAAGCTGCCCGATGCTTGGGAAGTACAATTTAGTTGGGAGCCTGCCCACTTGAGTTTTGCCGAAATCATTGCAGCGGCCGGTGATGTGCCCTTACCGCCCTACATCAAAAGGGCTACCACCATGGCCGATGATGAGCGTTACCAAACCATTTTTGCCCAATGGGAGGGTTCGGTGGCCGCTCCCACGGCAGGCCTACATTTTACCGAAAGGATTTTCGACAAGCTGGCGCAACGGAACATTGAGCGGCAGTTTGTAACCCTGCATGTGGGTGCTGGCACTTTTAAGCCAGTAAAAGCCGCTACCATGCAGGAACATATCATGCATGCCGAGTGGATTGATGTGCCGGCTAGCACCATCGCCAGTTTGATTACTGCCCTGCACCGTGGTATTGTGGCCGTGGGCACCACTTCGCTGCGCACTTTGGAAAGTCTGTATTGGATGGGAGCCAAAGTATGGCTACAACCAGATATTGCCCAGTTGCAATTGGAGCAGTGGGATGTATATCAGGCACCGCTCAATCAAAGGCAACCTTCGCCGGAGGAAGCATTGACGGCTTTGCTGGGATGGCTGCAACAACGTAACCTCGATCGGTTGTTTACCCAAACCCAATTGTTGATAGCACCGGGTTATACTTTCAGGATGGTAAAAGGGTTGGTAACCAATTTCCACCAGCCCCAGTCAACCTTGCTGCTGCTGGTAGCTGCGGCCATTGGCGAAGATTGGCGCAAAGTTTATCAATATGCGTTGGAAAATGATTTTCGGTTTTTGAGTTATGGGGATGGGAGTCTGCTGTGGGTAGTGAATAGTGAATAGTTAAGAGTGAATAGTGTACGGAAATATTTGTACCTGCTACCTATTTCACAAACCCCAACAGTTTGAAGGCATTTGCACATTATCCCATTAGCAAATCAGCACATTAAGCAATTACCCCCCGCCAAAGCAATACCAACATAATAATGCCCACCACGATGCGGTAAAAACCCCACATCCTAAACCCATATTTTTTAACAAAGCCAATAAAGAAACGGATGGCGAGCAGGGCCACCACAAACGATACCACACAGCCTATAATCAGGGCAACGGTATTGTCGTAGTTGAACAATTGTTGCAGGTTTTCCTTGCCAAAGAGGCTGCCCATGCTCACTTTCATGGTTTCGGCCTGGGCTTCGCTGATATTGTTGACGGCGAAATAACTGGCTTTGCAGGCATCGTAAAAACTTTTGGCACTGGCGGCCAGCATGGTGGGCACGGCCAAAAAGAAGGAAAATTCGGCAGCCAAACTGCGGCTCAACTTTTGGCTCATACCGCCGATGATGGTGGCAGCGCTGCGGCTAAGGCCGGGCAGCAACACCGACAATACCTGAAAGCAGCCAATTACAAAAGCCGATTTGTTGGTGATTTTGCTTTCTTCCTCAATGGTATGGACCGTAAACATTTTGTCAATAAACAGCAATAGCACACCACCACCAATCATGATGCAGGCGATGGCCGTTAAATTGCCCAAGGCACTGTTGATATAGCTTTTAAGGAATACGCCCACAATCAGCGCAGGTATAACAGCGATGATGAGCTTGATATAGAAACTGATCCGTTTAAAGTTGAAGAACTGTTTGCGGTACAGTACCACTACCGCCAAGATAGCCGCCAACTGTATCACCACTTCAAATAGTTGGGTAAAGGGTGCTTCGGCATTTACGTTGATGAGCGGGTTGGTAAATTTCATGTGCGCCGTAGAAGAAATGGGCAAAAACTCGGTAAGGCCCTCCACTACGGCAATGATGATACTCTGTATGATTGTCATGCTAAAAATGTAAAAACCGGTCTAAAAATTTGAGCTGCTCAAACCCTTACACCGGTTGCGTATGAAAAAATGAATAAAAATCAGGGGTTGGCTTTGGGCTTGCGCATAATGGCGAAGATTTCTATCACCAAACCGCCGATGATCAACAAAGGGGCTACAGTAATGCGCATCGGGCTGTATACGTCGCTATCGTTGAACACGTTGGGGCTGCTGCTTTTACCGCCCGACATCAAAAAAAAGCCCAAGGCCATGATGAGGAGGCCAGCCAGCATCCAAATGAAATTTTCTTTGCCAAACAGCACATTTTGCTGTTGTTGGGGCTGCTGTTTCTTATCGTTGCTCATATTTTATGCAATAATTAGGGCCGCAAGATAGTATTTTACGGCCAAAAGGTTAAGGTTGTATTTCAAATTTTCGCTCTTGTCCCAAATTGAAGTCGCCTTTTGCAGCGGGTTTTTCCACTTTTGTCTTGATACAAAAGTGGAGCAAAAAATCAAGGCTGCATAAAAAAGCCTAAAAATCGAACCCTCGGGCTAAAGAAAAACAAGCTCAATCTATAGTGCAAACCCTAGCTTTAGTACGACTTACGGGCCAATAGCACCCCCAAGCTTGGGTAACAACTGTTTTCCTTTTGCGCCCTCCGTTTCGATTTTCTTAACGGCTTTTTTATGAGGCCGTACCGAAGCGGAGGTTGAGAATTCTAATAACTTGACTATATGAAAAGCGAAAATTTGAAATGAGCCCAAGGTTAATACAAGTCGTCCAATTTCATTTTTAGGTATTTCAGCACGGCCCGGTGGGTGCTTACCAGCGACATCACCACGCCCAAGAACAAAATACCCCCCACGATGATAAACATACTTTTACCGTCGCGTAGCAACCTAAAGTCCGGCAAATAGCCTTCCACCAATAGGATGATGCCGAAAAGCAAGGTAAGGGCAATGGCCGAGGCAATCAGCCCGTTCACTATGGCACGGGTGTCCAACGGTTTGGCGATAAAATTGCGGGTGGCGCCCACCATTTGCATCGTTTTAATCAAAAAGCGGTTGCTGTACATGGCCAAACGGATGGTATTGTCGATAGAAATAATCACAATGATTGCCAAGAGTATGATAAAGCCTATAATAACGGCAATGGCATACTTGATATTGGGCGAATTTACCGCAGACACAGCATCTTTGGGATATTGCAGCTCCGACATCACATTGGGGAAAGTGCCAACGATGGCATCATTCAGCCGGGTCAGGCTGTCCTTGTTCACATAATTCGCTTTCACATAAAAATCAATGCTTTCGGGCAAGGGGTTGTTCTCTATGAAGTTTTTCCACAATGTATCGTTTTCCGCATTCCATTTTTGGATGGCTTTTTCCTTGGTAACATATTCAGCCGATTTGGCATACGGCAGGGATGTTACATATTGTAGCAAACTATCAATTTGCTTTTTATTGGCAGTAGGGGCTATCCAAGCATGCAACTGTAATTTTTCCTTTACAATTTCCCCCGTCTTGTGCACATTCAAAAACAACCAACCTACAAGGCCAAACAAAAACAAGATCACCGACATGCCGATGATTGCATACGTGTAGGAGGGTTTACCACGCTTGGAAGAAGATTTGCCAAATTGAGCCATACAGTAATCTATTTAATGGGTTTGGCAAAAATAACGCATTTATGCTCTTAAAACGTATTTTTTAGTTGACCCAGATTTTGCAGCTCACTGCAAAATCTGCCCGAAGGGCCGACGAAAGCCCCCTTAGGGCTTTGTCGGGGTCAACCCTGACAAAAATGCATAGCATTTTGCGTCAGCCGAAGGCAAATTTGGGTTGATGCTTTAACGTTTCATTAACATTATTAACATTCGGCCGTTATGCTTATTTTTGTGGCACCGCAACGATTGCACTGCTACATAAAAGCAGGTGTGCAGATGCTTGTGCTTGCAGCACATGTTTTTACTCACCTTTGGTTTGGGGATCCGGCATGAAAAAATGCGGGCCATCCGTGGCCTAGGCCCAAACCGCACTCAATAACAAAATACGGTACAGGAACCGGGAAAATGATATATGGAATATAATTTTAGCGCCATAGAACAAAAGTGGCAGCAACATTGGAAAGACAGCGATGCTTACAAAGTGAGCAACAACAGCCCTAAGCCCAAGTATTATGTGTTGGATATGTTTCCCTACCCCAGTGGTGCGGGTCTGCATGTGGGCCACCCCCTAGGCTATATTGCCAGTGATATTTATGCCCGTTTTAAAAGGCTCAAAGGTTACAACGTGCTGCATCCGATGGGGTACGACAGTTTTGGCCTGCCTGCCGAACAATATGCCCTGGAAACCGGTCAGCATCCTGCCACCACTACCGAAAAAAATATTGCCACATTCCGCAGCCAATTGGACAAAATCGGTTTCTGTTTCGATTGGAGCCGCGAAGTGCGCACCAGTGACCCCCAATATTACAAATGGACCCAATGGCTTTTTTTGCAACTGTACAACAGCTATTTCTGTAATACGGAGCAAAAAGCACTCCCCATTGAAAAATTGATACATAAGTACGCCACCCAAGGGGCCCTGCCCAAAACCGGTGCGCCCATACCCGGTACCCATTTTACCGCCGAGGAATGGAACAGCTATTCCGCAGCGCAGCAAGAAGCAGTACTGGCCAAGCGCCGGCTGGCTTTTTGTGCCTATGGCGAAGTAAACTGGTGCGAAGCGCTGGGCACGGTGCTGGCCAATGATGAAGTGATCAACGGCGTAAGCGAAAGGGGCGGCCATCCGGTAGTGAAAAAGAAAATGCGGCAATGGTACCTGCGTATCACGGCCTATGCCGACCGGCTGCTGGAGGGCTTGGAAAAAGTGGAATTTAGCGAAGCCATGAAAGAAATGCAGCGCAACTGGATAGGGAAGAGCCAGGGGGCGGAAATAGATTTTAGCATCGACGGGGGTGAGGCCCTAACCCTCAAAGTTTATACTACCCGCCCCGATACGATTTTTGGGGTGGATTTTATGGTGCTGGCGCCCGAACATGAACTGGTGGCGCAGATTACGACACCCGAACAAAAAGAAGCCATCGACAATTACCTCACCTACGTAAAAAGCCGCAGCGACCGCGAAAGGCAGGCCGAGGTAAAAGTGGTTACGGGTTGTTTTACGGGAGCATACGCCCTCAACCCCTTTGATGGCCGTAAAATACCCATTTGGATTGCAGAATATGTGCTGGCGGGCTACGGTACCGGTGCCATTATGGCGGTACCTTGTGGCGATCAGCGGGATTATACTTTTGCACAGCATTTTAATATTCCCATTACCAATATCATCGGGGCGCATTATAACGGACAGGAAGCCAACCCCACCAAGGAAGCCATACTGGAAAACAGTGGTTTTTTAAACGGGCTATTGATGAAGGATGCCATTGGCGTGGCCATCGACAAATTGGAAGCCATGGGTATTGGCAAGCGCAAGGTCAATTACCGCATGCGGGATGCCGGGTTTAGCCGCCAACGTTACTGGGGCGAACCTTTCCCCATCATTTGGAAGGATGGCACGGCCTATCCGTTAAACGAAACTGAATTGCCGTTGGAGCTGCCCCATGTGGATAGCTATGGTCCCGGGCCCGAGGGTGAAGGGCCGCTGGCGAATATTACGGAGTGGGTGAATGTGATGGATTTGGAAGCTGCGGGTATTGCTGTTGCAGACCTCACCCCCGACCCCTCTCCAAAGGAGAGGGGGGCAGGAGCGGAGACCCTGCCAGGTTACATCCATAGTACCATAGACGAATGGCGCACCACTTTGGCCAATGCCAAAGCACATCGCCACAACCCAACACCGGCAGAAGATGCGATGTGGCAAGTTGTGCGCAATAGACAAATAAAAAATCACAAGTTCAGAAGGCAGCATCCCATTGCAGGCTTTATACCCGACTTTGTGTGCCTTGAGCAAAAATTGATTGTGGAAGTGGATGGTGGTTATCACGATGCTGAACAGCAACAAAAATTTGATGCCGCAAGGGAAAAATGGTTGGCTGAGAACGGTTTTAGGATGATAAGATTTACTAATGAAGAAATACTAGAACAAATGCCCATGGTATTACAAAAGCTGGGCGAAGCCCTCTCCTTTGGAGAGGGTTTGGGTGAGGTCAATGCACAACCAGAAGGCCGTCGCGAAACCAGCACCATGCCCGGTTATGCCGGCAGCAGTTGGTATTTTTTGCGCTACATGGACCCGCACAATGACCAAACTTTTTGCGACCGCTCGGCCAGTGATTATTGGAACCAAGTGGACCTGTACATCGGCGGTACCGAACACGCTGTGGGCCATTTGCTGTACAGCCGCATGTGGACGAAAGTGTTGTACGACCTAGGTTTGATTGGTTTTGACGAACCGTTTAGACGCTTGTTGAACCAAGGGATGATTCAGGGGAGTAGTAGGTTTGTGTATAGGCTATACATAACCCAGATTCCAGTATACTCTGATAGTCCTATTTTTATTTCAGCAAATTTGTATGAAAAGTTTAAACTGAATATACTAAACTATGGTTATATTTTTTCGCTACTTGACAAACAAGTCCCGAATTATTGTAACCAGGAGGATATGTTAAAGGCACAGATTTTAGTTACCGCTTTACATGTCGATGTAAACATGGTGGATGGCTTTGAATTAAGTATTGAAGAATTTAGAAAATGGAAAAATGGTGAATTCACCAACGCTGAGTTTATTTATGAAGAAGACGGCAAATACATTTGCGGCAGCGAAGTGGAGAAAATGTCCAAATCCAAGTACAATACGGTTAACCCCGATGTGCTGGTAGATAAATACGGCGCCGATACCTTCCGCATGTACGAAATGTTCCTTGGGCCGGTAGAAATGAGCAAACCCTGGGATACCAAGGGCATCGAGGGCGTACACCGCTTTTTGCGCAAGCTCTGGCGGCTGTTTTTTGATGATATCAAAGGCAAGGTTTGGAACGAGGACAAAGCCAATCCAGCCGAGCTGAAAACCCTGCACAAAACCATCAAAAAAATAGAGGGCGATACCGAGCATTTTTCCTTTAACACGGCGGTAAGTGCTTTTATGGTTTGCGTAAACGAACTCACCGACCTCAAATGCCATAAAAAAGAGGTGCTGAGCCAGTTATTGATACTGCTTACGCCCTATGCCCCGCATATCAGCGAAGAATTATGGTCGGCCTTGGGCAATGCAGGCAGTGTATTGGATGCCGCATATCCGCAGTACAATGAGCAATATTTAGTGGAATCGGAAAAAGAATACCCCATTTCCATCAATGGCAAAATGCGTACGACCATCAATATCGCTACATCGGCCGAACAACCCGAAGTGGAACAGATTGTATTGGCCAACGAAATAGTGCAAAAATGGCTGGAGGGCAAGGATCCTAAAAAAATCGTTTTTGTAAAGAACAGGATGGTGAACGTGGTGGTTTAGATCGGTTGTTTTAGTTGCGGGCCGAAGGCGGCGGGCTTGCCCCGCTGTTGATTTGGTTACGAGTTACGGGTTAGTATCTGGTTAGTCCATAGTCGATAGCCCATGGACAACACCGCCACCTTTCAACCCTCACCAGTCTTTGGGTTGAAAGGTTTAAAGTATAAAGTTTCAAGTTTTTGGCATCGTCCATGGTCGATGGTCCATGGACCATAAACCCCCTCGGCCAACTAAAATAACCCGTAACCAAAACAACCAAAACAACCAAACAACCAAATACAACTATCTTTGCACGGTTTTAACGAAAATGCCGCTTGGCGGCTTCATGCAATTGTAAGATATGGACGCAAATTTTAACCCCGATAAGCAACATACATTGGCCGCTCCGGTAAGTATTTCCGGTACCGGTCTGCATACGGGCATCAATGTGGATATGACCCTAAAGCCCGCTAATCCCGGCTTTGGCTACCAGTTTCAGCGGATCGACCTGCCCGGACAGCCCGTGATCAAGGCCGATTGCGATTTGGTGACCGATACCTCCCGTGGCACCACGCTGGAAACGGGCGACGCCAAGGTGAGCACGGTGGAGCATATCTTGGCAGCCTTGGTAGGGATGGGGGTAGATAATTGCCTGATTGAAGTGAACGGCCCCGAAATACCCATTATCGACGGTAGCAGTGAGCCTTTTGTGGAAATTATTGAGGAAACGGGGGTGATTGAGCAAAATGCTGCCAAGGCCTGGTATACCATTGATACCAATATTTCGCATTACGACGACGTGAAGCGGGTGGAAATGACCGCCCTGCCCAGCACCGATTATAAAGTAACCACCCTGATTGATTTTAACAGCCCGGTACTGGGTACCCAACACGCCGGACTGAAAACCATGCGTGAATTCAAGACCGAAATTGCACCCTGCCGCACTTTTTGCTTTTTGCATGAGCTGGAAATGCTGCTGGACAATAATTTGGTAAAGGGCGGCGACATCAACAATGCGATTGTGGTGGTGGACAAGCCTGTTACCGATGAAGAAATGTGCCGCTTGGCCAAGGCCTTCAAAAGGGAAAAGATAGAGGTAAAAAGTGAGGGCTACCTCAACAATCTGGAACTTCGCTTCCCCAACGAACCGGCCCGCCACAAACTGCTGGACGTGATTGGCGACCTTGCGCTGATTGGCTACCCCATCAAAGGGCATATCATTGCCAACCGCCCCGGCCATAGCAGCAATGTGGAGTTTGCCAAAAAAATCAAACAATACATCAAAAAGAACAAGCATACCAAGGATGTGCCCATTTATGATCCCAACCAACCACCAGTGTACACCCTGCAGCAGATAGAAAAAACCCTGCCGCACCGCTACCCGTTTTTGTTGGTGGACAAGATCATCGAACTGCGGGACACATTGATTGTGGGTATTAAAAACGTTACTTTTAACGAGCAGTTCTTTTTGGGCCATTTTCCCGGTAACCCGGTAATGCCCGGCGTATTGCAGATAGAGGCATTGGCCCAAACGGGCGGTATCCTCTGCATCAACGCCATGCCCGAGGGAGAGTACGATACCTATTTTTTAAAGATCGAGAATTGCAAATTCAAACAAAAAGTGGTGCCCGGCGATACCATGATACTGAAGATGGAGCTTACCGAGCCCATCCGCAGGGGCATTTGCGTAATGCGGGGCAGCGTGTACGTGGGCAATAAGCTGTGTACCGAGGCCGATTTGACGGCCCAATTGGTAAAACGCAGCTAAATCGTTGTTTTTGTTATCTTAGCACACAAGCGAATAGGGTAATGAAAAAAGGCAACCATTCGATACGCAGATTGCTGCCTAATGGCACATGCAATTACGAATTGAAGAAATTAGCATATTAGCACATTTGCAAATTAGCACATTAGAATATGATTCATCCGCATACATACATACACCCCAATGCCAGACTGGCTACCAACGTAAAGATTGACCCCTTTAGCGTGATCCACCAAAACGTGGAAATTGGCGAGGGCACTTGGATTGGCAGCAATGTGACCATTATGGAAGGCAGCCGGGTGGGCAAAAATTGCCGCATTTTCCCCGGGGCCGTTATTGGGGCCATCCCGCAAGACCTAAAATACGAGGGGGAGCAAACCACCGTGGAAATTGGCGACAATACCACCATCCGTGAGTTTGTAACGGTAAACAGGGGCAGTAAGGACCGGTGGACCACCAAAGTTGGCAATAACTGTCTTATCATGGCCTACAGCCATATTGCGCACGACTGCGTGGTGGGCAATAACTGCATCATGAGCAACAATACCCAAATGGCGGGGCATGTGGTAATGGGCGACTTTTCCATACTGGCCGGTATGTGTGCCGTACACCAGTTTGTACAAATAGGGCAGCATGCATTTGTAAGCGGCGGTTCATTGGTGAGCAAGGATGTGCCGCCCTATATCAAGGCCGGTCGAACGCCCTTGAGCTATGCTGGCGTAAACTCGGTGGGGCTGAAGCGTCGAGGTTTCTCTTTGGAACGGATCAATCATATTCTGGATATTTACCGTATTATTTACAACAAGGCCCTCAATACCACGCAGGCACTGAATTATATTGAAGAAGAACTGCAAGCCACCGACGAGCGGGACGAAATCGTTACGTTTATCCGTGACAGTGGCAGGGGCATCATCAAGCGGTTTACCAAGGGTAGTACGGACGAGGATTAGGGAATAATGGATACTGGATGGCGGATTCTGAATACTGGTAGCGGCAAGTATCAAGTATATCAAGTATCCAGTATCTAGCATCTAGCATCTAGCATCAAGCACCCAGTATCAAGCCTCAATCATCATGCAATTAACAGCAACCAACATAGGCAAGCGTTTCAACCGGGAATGGATTTTTCGGGGGGTGAACTATCAGTTTAGTGCTGGCAATGCGTATGCCATTACGGGCCCCAATGGTTCGGGCAAATCTACCCTGTTGCAAGTATTGGCCGGTGCCACCATGCAGTCGGAAGGTACCATGAGCGCTACCTTGAACGGTCAACCTATACCTGCCGAAAAATTGTTTTTGCACTTGGGCATTGCCGCCCCTTATTTGGAGCTGATAGAAGAAATGACGGCGCTGGAGTTTTTGCAGTTCCATACCCATTTTAAGCCATTGACCATTACCAACACCGAAGCGCTGGAAAAAGTAGGGTTGGCCGCCGCCGGCCAAAAGCAGATCCGCTATTTCAGCAGCGGCATGAAACAGCGCCTCAAGCTGGCCCAAGCCATTTTTAGCAAAGCCCCCATTTTGTTTTTGGATGAACCCTGTACCAACCTAGATGCAGAGGGTATCGCCCTGTACCAACAGCTCATCGCCGAGTTTGGAGCAGGCAAGCTCATATTGGTGAGCAGCAACGATAAGCAGGAGTATGGGTTTTGCAAGGAAGTGTTGCAGATTGGGGCGTATAAGGTGGGGTAGGAGCCTTTCCTACTATTACCATGCATTTAAAAAATCAAGGCTTGAGTCTTTTTGGATTTTGATAGGTATTCCAAAAAACGAGCAAATCAATTTCTTTTTTTCTGGGCTTAAGTTTATAGATTAATAATATTCGTTTGTGTACCAATGTAAATCTGATATGGGGGCTTCGTTTGTTAGGTGGGCTTCCTATTAAGGGTCTTTGGCTTAGTAAGGTTATTCGCTTATCCGTTAGCCAAACAAATGCAGCTACCTCTTTTTCCGTCCAATGTTGCAGTAGTTATTGTATGTTGGTCTCGTAAGTTTGCCAAGCACGGGTTGTCCAATTTATTTGGTAAGCCATTTTTTATAGCGCTGCTGAATGATTTCATGGGGAACTACTTTGCCATTTGCAGATTTCTTTAAAGCAGCATCCAAATCTGCCTTTACATTGGTAGGCATTCCGCTCCACCCATCTTCATCGGCATGGGCTTCCAGCATGGCATGTACCATTTTTACCTCTTTTTCATCAGCGGTGTCAATGTATTGCTTTACCAGCTTTTTCATTGCCGATAATTCATCCTTCATGCAAGTAGTTTTAATAAATTTAAGCCCATTGTATAGAACACTGCTAGAAGCGGATTATTTGTACATTTTAGGTGCGAAAAAGACTCGACATGCCTCCCATAAAAAAGGCAGCGGGTAAGCCACTGCTTTTTGGGGCATCTGTAAAGGTATTTACAACGGCCTCTTCGGGGAGACAAAGGATAGAGGCGCAATGGTTAATGGTTATCGACTAATAACGGTTAATAAGCTTTTAGTGTACACCCGGTTAGATGAAAAAAGGTTTGGCTGGGGATAAGGTATAAAAAAACTTCCTGGCCTTTGTAGACCGGAAAGGTTTTTTTGGGGTTGGTTCTGTTGTTTAAGTATTGGATTTTGAAAACGGGACAAATTGGAGTAAAAAGTTGATTGACACTGGCTACACAAGCACAAACAGGTTTTAAATAGAACAATTGGATGATAACGTTTTTCTGTTAATTTGGATTTTGGACTTTAATAACCGGATAATTACACTAAAAACTTATTCACCATTGTCAATCAACTGACACAAAAGTATAGCACCGTTACCATCCATACA
Organism: Chitinophaga pinensis; assembly: GCA_943373145.1. Classification (GTDB taxonomy): domain Bacteria; phylum Bacteroidota; class Bacteroidia; order Chitinophagales; family Chitinophagaceae; genus Ferruginibacter; species Ferruginibacter pinensis_H. The sequence continues at coordinate 176,133 of CALSBI010000008.1, read as the reverse complement.
AGCGTGTAACCGCCCTATTTTGCTAGTGAGGCTTTTACCCTCCAACTCGTATATATTCAAAAATGGCTCGTAAAACACACGTATACGCTACACGTAGTTTTACTAAGGGCAATTTCGAACTTACACTAAGACTATTTTGAATAGGCTATCGTAAAACACCTGAAGCGGTTGTTTTAAGCAATTGTAATGGCATAAAATAAACAGCATGGTTGTAAATCCACTTTATTATCCCTATCTTGCTTTTTTATAATTAATTGCGATAATTACTGTAAACATGTCCACAGACTTTATTATCAAAATAGCAATAGCAGACGATCATAAAATTTTCCGCGACGGTATTAAAATGGCCCTTTCTGGCAAAAAGAACTTGAAAATGCTTTGGGAAGCCGAAGATGGGAAGGATATGATGCACAAAATATCCATCAAAAAGCCAGAAGTGTTGCTCATGGATATCCGTATGCCCGAAATTGACGGTATCAATGCTATACAAATCATCCGTAAAGAATACGAAGACATCAAAATCATCGTACTTACCATGTACGACGATCAGCAGATGATCAGCAAAATGATGGAAATGGGCGCCAATGCCTACCTCACCAAAACCACCGATCCCGAAGAAATTTACGAAGCCATCCTCACTTGTATGAACGATGACTTTTATTTCAACGAATTGGTGAACAAGGCGGTGATGGGCAAATTGATGCAGAAGAAAAATGTGCGTCAACATTATGGCAGTGCCATGCCCGTTAATTTTAATGAAAAGGAATTAAAAATATTGCAACTATTGGCGGAGGATAAAACCACCGAAGAGATTTCCAAAACCATCTTCCTCAGCCCCCGCACCATCGAAACCATCCGACAAAACATGAAGAGCAAGGTAGGCGCCAAAACGATCAGCGGTCTTATTATGTATGGTATGCGGAATAAACTTATTGAATAGTTGATAGTGGATAGTGGATAGTGGGGGAGTGAATAGTTAATAGTGAATAATGAATAGTTAATGATGGATAATTGGCCTTGCTGTCAATAGTCTCAATAAAATAATTCGTGTAACCTGACTGCCGTCAGGCAGGTCAGTGCAATCCGTACAATCAGTGGTAAAAATCAGCACATTAGCTAATCATTCAAATAAGTTACCCTATCCATCTTTTCCTAACAAGTAAAATTTTGCACATCTGCACATTTGCCTATTTGCACATTAATCAATCTCAAACTTCCCATCCACATACTGCACCGGCCCATCCAGCTTACGGGTTTTTTGCGGCCCATTTTCCAACTTCAGTACACCACGTGGGCATACGCTGCTGCATACGCCACAACCCACACAACTCGCCCTTACAATATCTTGTCCACGTTGGGCATAGGCCCTTACATCAATACCCATTTCGCAGTAAGTGCTGCAATTGCCGCAACTGATGCACTGCCCGCCATTGGTGGTAATACGGAACCGGCTGAAAAACTTTTGCTGGATGCCCAGTATGGCCGCCATGGGGCAACCAAAGCGGCACCACACCCTGCTGCCCATCAGCGGGTAAAAGCCCACGCCCACCACACCGCTAAAAGCAGCACCGATCAAAAAACCATACCATTCCCGAACTTTAAAAGAATCTAAAAACAATACCTGCGACTTACCGGTGAAGTAAGTGTAAATGACCATGGCCGTCATCACCACCACAAAAACCAGTACGCTGTATATGAGGTAACGTTCAATCTTCCAAGCCTTGGTGCTTTTATCGCTCAACTGCCGAAAGCTATCGCCTGCTGTTTCGGCAAGGCCACCGCAACCGCATACCCAACTGCAATACCAACGTTTGCCAAAAAAATAAGTGAGAAAGGGTGAGATGACTACCGCCAACAAAATGCCCCATACCAACACAAACATGCCAAAACCGCCGCTCTTGAGCAACTCGTCGATATGCCAACCATCAAAGAAATAATAATTTAGCGGCCACATGTTTTTAAAATCGTTGTAGGGCAGGTTGAGTGCGCTCAATATCTCCGGCAATAAAAAAGCAATAATGGTTTGAAAGAACATGATAGAAACCGTGCGGATTACCTGATAGCGACTGTGGCGGTACTTTACGATAAACTTAATGCCTAGCAGTAAGATAGCCACGGTGTACAACAGTCCGTACATAAACCATTGGCTGGCCGGTTTGCCGCTCAACATCCGGCTTACGGGATCAAAAAAGCCTACCATACCGGTATTGCCCTTGTCGCTATACCCTAAGTATTCGGGCCACCAGTACAGCAGTACATAAAAACCGGTAAGCGCCACGCCGGCCACCCAGGCCCAGAAACCACGGCTGCTGATGCTTTTGAACCAAACCCCATCGTTTTTAATGCCCGCCGTTTTACCGCCATACAGGCCGTAGGTGTACAACAAGCTGCCTCCGATGAGTGCTGCAAAAAAGATGGCTAACAATCCCGGATGGTATACATTATTGAACATCCCAACTATCATGGCAAATAATGCCGTAACGCCCAAAGCCAGCCCTACCTTCATTTTGGCATTCAGCGCTGCACTGTGGCTATGGTTGGCAATGGAGAGTGAAATGTCTTTTTGCATATACTTGATTATACAGTTTGTAAATGTTGGCGAAAGGCAGCCGCAAAAGCCAGTTCGTAATGTTTGGAAAACTCAGGGTCAAAATTGGCGCTGCGGAATTCTTTTACCACTTCGGTAATGCTGGCGCCACGGTTCAGCCAATTGTTGCATACCTCATGTCGGATGCGGATGCCCATGGCGTTGAGGGCTTTAAAAGCCAAGGTATCTTTGTCCCACATTAATCGGAGGGCCCGCTGCCCCTTGCCATCCTGCCAATAAAACCATGCATCCGTATCACCTTTTTGCGCAGGCACCAGTCCATAGGTTTGGTATTCCAAATCAAAAAACTTGGCCGAGTTGAACCAATGGCCCGGTTGATAATCCGTAACCTGACCGGCAATATTTTTGGCTACCGTATAGCCCTGCATCTTGCCCGTGTACCATACCTGTTCAATGGGCCGCCTACCGGGCAGCGGTGTGCTGAACTGGGCACAATCGCCGCAGGCAAACACATTGGGATAATTGGTTTGCAGTTGATTATTTACTACAATTCCCTTCTCCGTTTGGATACCGCTGTTTTTTACAAAAGCAATATTGGGGCTAACCCCCACCGTTAATGCCACAAAACCGCAAGGGATTTCTTGGCCCTTACTGGTAACCACGGCTGCCACTTTTCCACTGCTTCCCGCTTTTATCTCCTTCAGTTCCGTTTCCAGTTGCAAATCAATACCATGGTGGCGGATAAGGTTATTGATGAGCCTACTTTCTTCGGGCGGCAATACCGCATTCCAAAAACTGCTTTCCCTTACCAAAAAACTTACCCCGATATTGCGGCTCAGGAGCATTTCCGCTGTTTCAATACCAATCAGACCGCCGCCCACCACCACGGCATGTTGTATGCCTTGGGTATGCTGTTCCATACCCGCCAAGTCTTGCAAGTTGTACAGGCCCTGTACGCCGGGTAAGTCTTGGCCCGGCCAACCAAATTTGTTGCTCTGACTGCCCGTGGCCAATACTAAATAATCGTAAGCTAGGCTGCTGCCATTGGCCAAACTGATGCGGTTTTCATCAGGGTGTACAGCAGTAACTTTTTCCTGCAAAAGACCAATGCGGTTTTTTTGCCAAAAATCATTTTCATAGGGTTGCGTATGCTCTTGCTTCATGTGGCCCATGTAAATATACATCAGGGCCGTGCGGCTGTAAAAGTAGCGGCTTTCGGATGAGATGACGGTAATATCGTAATCCGTTTGCTTACGCACATACCTAGCACAGGTAATGCCCGCAATGCCGTTTCCAATAATCACTACTTTTTTGCTCATGCCAAAAATGGTTTATTGCTGTTCATTTAAATTCCAATTATAGTCCAAGTAATCCAAATTGGCATCCTCGTTAATTTTTAGTGGCGCATACTGGTTGATAAAACCTACTTTGCTCAATCCCGTTTTCTTAAAATCCCCATTGAACCATTTAAAGATACTGGATAGTTGGGGGTTATCGGCCGTCACCTTGTTTTTATCGGGGTCTGCCAAAAAAGCCTTGGCCTGAGCCGTTAGCTGTGCATCCAAGCTAGCCGCTTCATACGCCACGTTCAGCAACTTGGGGCAAGAGATAGAGGCACAGTTGACCGCAAAATGGATGCGGGGCTCCGTAAATTTTTTGCGCAATATTTTATGCTCAATGGTATTCAGTGTCATGCTTTTGCCGCCAATAGCAAAAAACTTTTTGTCCCAAGGCGTATTTACAAAAATAACCTGTGTGGACGGGCCAATATCCTTGATGCTTTTGAGGGGATAGTATTGGGTAATCAATTTTACCGTAAAAGCATTGTAGGCATTGATCCAATAGGCGAGTTTCTCCTCCCGGCTCCAATCATTTGCAGGGGCATGGTCGCTCAATAATTGTAAGTAGCTGTTCAGTGCTGCGCTGTCTGCTATAAAGCCCTTGTAATTAACCAGTCCCTTATCGTTTACGTGCTTTTGCAACAGGGCTGTCCACTGGCTGTGCATAATAGCAGGCTGTTTGCCACGGGGGATGCCCGTTAAGCAGCCCGGCAATACAATCAAAAGGACCATCAATGCACTAAAAAGTAATCTCATATCGCAACTATTTGTATAAGATACGGATTGTTGGGCAATTTGGTTTATATACCGTCATACTTCCGCTATAAAAACCAGATTTGCGAAGCCCGTTGGGTGCGTAAATAACGGGCATTACAACCTATGCTCGCTGTAACAAATCCAAAACACCACCAATTACGTACCTCCCCAGCCAGCAACCCTTATTTTTGCAAGCAAATGAGCAACGGATAACCAATTGTTCTTTTCTTTACAAAAGATCAAGCAGGATGAAGATAGTGGTAATCATAATATTGATATTGTATTCAGTAGCCATGCTGTTTATCTTTTTGTATTCCCTATCCCAAGCACATTTGCTGTGGAGCTATTTGTTCAAAAAGCGGCGGCCCTCGCCCAATAGTTCCCCCCAAGGGCAGCCACAACCCATGGTAACGGTGCAATTACCGGTGTACAACGAAAAATATGTGGTGGAACGCCTGATCAATGCCGTGTGCGCCCTACAGTATCCCTCGCATTTACTAGAAATACAAGTACTGGATGATAGTACCGACGATAGTTTTGATGTAGCTGGCCAATGCATTGCGCAATGGCAGGCCAAGGGCATCAACATACAACACATCAAAAGGCCTAGCAGGGAAGGTTTCAAAGCTGGGGCCCTGCGTTATGGTTTGGAAAGGGCACAAGGCCAATTCATCGCCATTTTTGATGCCGACTTTATACCCGCCCCCGATTTTTTACAACAGGCCCTGCCTTGGTTTACCGATGAAAAAGTGGGTTTGGTACAAACCCGATGGGCGCATCTTAATCGTAAGCATTCATTGCTCACACAAATGCAGGGTATGGCTTTGGATGCCCATTTTACCATCGAGCAAAGGGGCCGCAACCAGTTGGGCAGCTTCATCAACTTTAATGGAACGGCAGGGGTGTGGCGCAAGCAAACCATTGTAGATGCCGGTAATTGGCAAGACGATACCCTCACCGAAGACCTCGACTTGAGCTATCGGGCGCAAATCAAGGGTTGGCAATTTGTTTATTTGGAAGATGTGCTGTCGCCCGCCGAACTGCCCATGGTGATGAGCGCTGTAAAAGGTCAACAGTATCGATGGAACAAGGGTGGGGCAGAAGTGGCCCGCAAAATGCTGGGCAAACTGTGGCGCAGCCCCTTGCCACTGTTGCAAAAATTGCACGGCAGTTTTCACTTGCTCAACTCGGCCATATTCATTGCTATTTTAACGGGGGCCTTGCTCAGCCTGCCCATGGTATGGATCAAGACCCACTACCCCTTGTTCAAAAACTGGGTGGCCATCGGTTCTTTCTCCTTGTTGAGCTTTGTGGTAATCGGGTCGGTATATTTTGTGGCCAACCGCCGTTATTTGGGCAGCGGCTTCAAGGGTTGGGCCAGTTACTTGTATTATTTCCCGATGTTTTTATCGGTTTCCATGGGCCTTTCCTTTCACAATGCGGTGGCGGTGCTGCAAGGCTACGGCGGCAAAAGAACGCCCTTTGTACGGACCCCCAAGTTCAACATTGCCGAAGGCTCAGCAGGCTGGAAAAAGAACAGCTATCTCTCCACCCGCCTGCAATGGGTATCCGTGGCCGAGCTATTGCTACTGCTCTATTTTGTAACGGCTATCCTGCTCGACTTATACCTGCAAGATTGGGGATTATTGCCTTTTCATATTTTGCTTGTATTGGGTTTTGGTATGGTAACGGGTTATACGTTGCTGCAGCGGAAGGGGCGGTAAGCCATTGAGTCGACCACTTTTCGAAAGTGGTCGACTCAATGGCGAGAAGGTATGCACGAATGAATAAAATGCAATAACTTACAATACAAATCAACCATCATGCGCTACGGCTCCGGGATGTATAGGTATTTGGCCATCGCCACCTTGGGAGCATTGCTCCTACAGGGCTGTGCTGCCAAATCGATGGCCGACAAAGAAAAACCGGCACCGGTAGCAATCGTCCCCATCGGTATCAACGGTGTTACTTTTGAAGCGCCACCACAGGTATGCGACAGCGCTACTTTTGTGCCCATGCAGCGCATCAATACGGGTTGGGTAGCCTTGGTGCCCTTTGGTTTTTGTAGGCCCGACAATCCGCAGGTAATGTTCAACAGTACCCGCCAATGGTGGGGCGAAAAAGATGAGGGCATCATCGGTTGCACCCAACTGCTCAAAAAGCAAGGCATGCAAATAATGCTGAAGCCCCAGTTATGGATTGGGCGGGGAACTTTTACCGGCGATTATGATGCGGGCAGCGAGGAAGCCTGGCAACAATGGGAAAAGGGTTACAGCGATTATATTTTGCACAATGCCCAACTGGCCGACTCGCTGGGCATCGAACTGTTTTGCCTTGGGACCGAACTGGAATTTGCCGTAACGCACCGTTCCGCTTATTGGTTGGGATTGATACAGGCCATCAGGAAAGTGTACAAAGGCAAACTCACCTATGCCGCCAACTGGAACGAATTTGAAAAAGTATCTTTTTGGCCCCAACTGGATTATATCGGCATTGATGCCTATTTTCCGCTATCGGAAGCGGCTACCCCATCGGTGAACGAATTGGTAAAAGCTTGGCACAAATCTTTTAGCGTTATTGAAAAAGTACAGACCACGGCCCAAAAGCCGGTCTTGTTTACCGAATATGGCTACCGCAGCACCGATTATTGTGCCAAAGAACCTTGGGTACATGGCCGGGATGGCACGGTGAATACCACGGCCCAAGCCAATGCACTGGAAGCCCTGTACCGCCGCTTTGCCCCCGAGCAATGGTTTGCCGGTGGCTTTATCTGGAAGTGGCATGCCAACGATGCCCGTATCAATGGGGAAAAGAATAGTGACTATACCCCGCAACATAAACCAGCGGAATCTGTTATTCAACAATGGTATCAACAAAAAAACAATGGGGCACAGTAAAAAGATAATATGGATAGTGTTGGCCATGCTCTGCATTGGTACGGCACAGGCGCAGCGCAAGGTAAAAAGCGGTAGCTACAATGCTATGCTCAAAACCCTGCTCAAGCATTCCGTGCCGGAGATATCGGTAGACTCCCTGTATGCCCGCCAAAGCAAAGTGGTGCTGCTGGATGCACGGGAACCCAATGAGTATGCCGTGAGCCATTTGTCCAACGCCCTACCCGTAGGCTACAATGCGTTTTCCTTAGATGCGGTAAAGCAGTTGGATAAAAATACACCCGTGGTGGTTTATTGTTCCGTAGGTTACCGCAGCGAAAGGGTGGCGGAAAAGTTGATAGCCGCAGGCTTTACGGATGTGCGCAACCTATATGGCGGCATTTTTGAATGGTGCAATCAAAAAAATAGCGTGGTAGATATGCAAGGACAGCCTACCAACAAAGTGCATGCCTATAACAAAGTGTGGGGCATTTGGCTCAAATATGCTCAAAAAGTGTACAATTGATGGAGCAGTATTGGCAAGTGATGGTAGATGCTTATACGGGTTATGCACAATATCTAGTGCATGAGTTGCTGTACCCCAGTTGGCACAATTATTTTTATTGGCTACTCGGTCTTTCCCTATTGGTCTGGTTACTGGAAATTATCTTCCCTTGGCGCACCCAGCAGGCGGTGGTACGCAAAGATTTTTGGCTGGATGGATTTTATATGTTCTTCAATTTCTTTTTGTTTTCGCTCATTGGGTACAATGCTATTTCCAATTTGGGCGTGCAATTGTTCAACGATGCATTGGCGGCTGTGGGGTTGACAAACAGCATTGCCATCAACATTGCGCAGTGGCCAAGTTGGGCGCAATATGTACTGTTGTTTGTGCTGGCCGATTTTATCCAATGGAACATTCACCGTTGGCTGCACAAAAGCCCTTGGCTATGGGAGTTTCATAAAATACACCACTCCGTAGAAGAAATGGGCTTTGCCGCCCACCTGCGCTTTCATTGGATGGAAACCATTATTTATAAAACCCTACAGTACATTCCCTTGGCCATGATTGGGTATAGCCTTACCGACTTTTTTATTGTACACATCATCAGTGTGGCTATTGGCCATTTGAACCACAGCAATATCAATATCGGTTACGGGCCGCTTCAATATATTTTCAACAATCCCCGCATGCATATTTGGCACCATGCCAAGCAACAGCCTGTGGGCAGCGCCGGGGTGAATTTTGGTATATCGCTGAGTATATGGGATTACTTGTTTAAAACCGTATACATGCCTGCCGATGGAAGGGATACCCCCTTGGGTTTTGAGCAATCGGAAAAAATGCCGAAAAGTTTTTGGCAACAGATGTGGTATCCGTTTAAGAAGAAGTAATAAAGCTTAGGCTCTGCTCTTTTTGAAACAGTAAAGGATTAATGACCCTCAATAGTCACAAACTTTAAACTTTAAACCTTAAACTATCTTCTTTCAACTCTCACCTTTCACCTCTCACCTTCTTCCGCCATTCAAATAAAACAGCCATCACCACAACACCATACTCCAGCACAATCACCCAAAAATTTTCCGCAAAGCCCTTGGGGCCATAGGCATGGTAAGAGAGAAAAGCCGCAGCACACCATACCATTGGGTAACGCCACCCAGCTATCAGCGCAAAAGGCAGTAGGTTGATGATGTACCAAGGATGCACCGTGGTGGCGAGCAGATAATATAAAGTAAGTACAATTACAGCCATCTTGGCAAAGCCTTGCCAGTCTTGCTTTTTCTTGCTAAAAAACAAAAGAGCATACAGCGCTAAAAACATACCCATCAATAAAGGACCGAGAAAGCTGATGTAGTTATACCCCTTTACCCACCAACCAATTTGCCGGGCAATATAATACAGCGAGGCATTGAACTCAAAGTTTTGAAAATAGAGATTGAGGCTTTTACCAAAACCCGTTAAAAAATCAATGCTTACAAAAGGTATAAATGTTATCGCCGCCACGGCACAGCTCACCAGCGAAAACAGCAGCCCTTTTTTCCAGCCCCATTTTTTTATCCATAGCGGTAATAACAGCAATGGCAGCAATTTGGTAACGATAGCCAAGCCCCACCAAAAAGCGGCCAGCCAAAACCGTTGGTGCAGGGCGCAAAAAATAGCGGCAATCATCAGGCATACCTGCACCACTTCAAAATGGGCGTTGCCACTGCCTTCGATGATGACGGCGGGGTTAAAGGCATACAGTATCACCAAGGCGGTAGGTAATTGTAAGCGGAGCAAAATTTTTACCAGCAAAAGCACCGCCAAACTATCCGCTATGGCAATCGTCAATTTGATAAGGATGATATTGCTTGCTATATGGTAACCGCCCAGCTTGGCACCCACCCAACAGATGCCCTGCATCAATGGCGGGTAGCAGGTGTAATGCTGCGGATGATTGATTAGGCCATGGAGCTGTGTAAAATAAGTAGGCTCTTTTTGCAAGGAGGGCAGCAATCCATCGGGCGTAGATAGCAAAGGGTTGTAGCCATGGGCGATCAGTTGTCCATCCCAAATAAAGCGGTAAATATCGTCGCTGAGTTGCGGTGGTATAAAAGCGGCTACCAATCTTACCACAATGGCCATGATAATGATATGGTTCAACTGCCATTGCTGCCGCCCTTTGTACAAGAAGCCCAGCAATAGATACAAAGCGGCCTGCCAGCACAGCAACCAACCAAACTGTTCCCTGGGCAAATAAAGCCCACCCGCCAGCAGCAGCACATATCCGCTTGCCAGTAACCAGTACCCCCAGCGGGTGGTAGCAGTAGTAACGGCCACACTTGCCTCAGGCATATTTAAAAATGGTTTTGATGATTTTATAACCCGCCATGATGGAACCCTTTACCGTGCCGCTGATTTTGCTTACGCCAATGCGCTTGCGGTAATGCACCGGCACATCTACGCAACTTAGCCCCAGCTTGAGCGCTTTTACCTGCATCTCCACCGTCCAACCATAATTGGTATCCTGCATGTTTATTTTTTCCAGCGCCTCCCAAGTGATGGCCCTAAAAGGCCCAAGGTCGGTATAGCGGTGCTTAAACAACAAGCGGATTAAAAAAACAGCTAGCCAATTACCAAAAACCTGTTGTGGCGTCATGCTGCCGGGCTCCCGGTTGGCTTTGGTACGGCAACCGATTACCATATCGGCGCTACCGTTCAAAATGGGTTGCAGCAGGGCCCTCATTTCTTGCGGATGGTCGCTGTAGTCGCCATCAATAAATACCACAATGTCACAACCGCCGTTCTGTTTAACATAATCAAGACCGGTTAGGCAGGCCTGTCCATAACCGCGGCGGGTTTCCGTAAGCACGGTAGCGCCTGCCGCTTGGGCAACAGCTACCGTATCATCGCTGCTATTGTTGTTCACCACAATGATCTGCTGCACCAACCCCGTAGGCACATCCTTCACCACCAAACCAATACTGGCCGCTTCGTTATAAGCAGGAATGATGAGTTGTATATTTTTTGTTTCACTCATTGTACAAAAGTATCAGTGCCAGTTACGCAGCTACCGCTTTTATAGTTTGCGGCCACTTGCTAAAGTACATATTTAATGGGAAGGGAGGGCAGTTGACAGTTGACGGTTGACAGATGACAGGGGCGGGTGGCGTTGGCCGTTGACCGTTGGCCGTGGGTCGATTAGGTTGACGGTTGACAGGGGGAGGCGATTACCGTTGATCGTTGACCGTGGGTCGTTGTCCCGGCGCTGTGGTCGGGATGCCTGCGCTAACCGGTTGCCGTGGGCGAAGGCCGTTGGTCAAAGACCAGACGGCGGCGGCGGACGGGCAGGCCAATCGGATGCGAAATACGCTTGGCCATAAAAGAAAAAAGGCAGTTAACAAAATGCTAACTGCCTTCACTATTCATTATTAACTATTCATTCTTCACTCTCAACTATCCACTATCAATTATCAATTATCCACTAATGAGCGTGGTTATGCTGCATCTTCGTCAACTCCTCCGCCGTTACTACTTTTTCCTGCGGCGTCGTTTGTCCTTCGGCCCAAGCAAATAACTTTTCGGTAATCAAGCGGCGGTAGCTACCATCCACCTGCTTCTCATCTTTCATCATGCGGTCAACATAGCTTTCGATCCAACCGGTATCGTCGCCCAATTGCATTTGGCCAAAATAGCGCATGATATCATTGCGCATATAGGCTTTCAATTCCTCTTGCGATACTTCCAAGTTGTTGGCCTGGATCAGATGGTCGCTGATCAGGGTCCATTTTAGCGAGTTGATAAAGCCGGGGAATTCCGTTTCTACCTGCTCGGGTGTTTTAGGCTGTTCGCCGCCATTTTGCAACCAGCGCTTCAAAAATTCGGTAGGGAATTCCATGTTGGTTTCATCCAACAAATAGTGGTACAACTGGTCGTGCACTTGATTGCGGCTTTGGCCGTTCCAGTATTGCTGTATTTCTTCGGCCAATTGTGCACGGAATTCCGCTTCCGTAGCAATGGCTTTGCCGGGATACACTTCACCAAAAAACTCCTCGTTTAATTCACGCTTTTCTACCAAGCCTACTTTAACGATTTCCAGTACAAAATATTTTTGTGCCGCTTCAGTGTCGCCTTTTTCAAAGCCCAAATCTTGCAGGATGGTATCCAGCATATCGCCTTCAAAGCTGCCCGCTAGTTGAAACACAACACTATCACCTTTTTGCTTGCCCATCAGTTGCTGTTGCAGGGCAGGCGAAAAATATTTCAGCAGTACCGAATTTTCTTTTTGAATGCCACCTTCCACCACATTGCCATCGGCATCGCTTTCTGAAAACAGTACATTGAGTACATTCTCCAAATTGTCAATGGTTTCGGGCTCGGTCATTTTGCCACCCTTCATTTGCATGCGGGCCACTTCTTCCTGCACCATTTCGTCGGTTACCTGCACTTTGTGAAAAGTAACAGGGGCGCTGGCCAAATTGGCGGGTTCAAATGCGGGTTTCAAGCCAATTTCAAAGTCAAAAACAACGTCAGCCGCATTGTTCATGTCCAATTGACTAGGGTCGTTGGTGTCCATGGGCAGGGGTTGGGCAAAAATTGCGGGGTTTTCATTGCGCAAATAGTTCATCAACTCTTTTTCAATACTGCGCAGTACTTCCTCCGAAAAAAGAGAAGGGCCGTACATTTTTTTAATCATGCCGGCGGGCACCATGCCTTTGCGAAAGCCGGGGATATTGGCCGTTTTACTATGCTTCTTCAAGGTTTGTTCAAAAGTAGGATAGTAATCTTCCTTGTTCAGTTTCACCGATAACTTATCATGTAATAAACCGATGTTTTCTCTTGTAACTGTTGCCATTATTGAAAAAATTAATGAATTGTGGGATTGAACCCGTATTACGCAATAGAAAATCTACTGCGAGCTGAAATTGCTGCAAACACGTGATTTTCCTCGCATTTTCTTCTCACCGTAGGGGTTGCTACGTTTTCAAAGAAAATGCTTGCGGGAACCCCCGTCTTTTATTGCACTTTCAACTCTCGTAACGATTTCTACTGCGTAATGCGGGTTTAAAAAAAGTTGATAAGCATGGGCCGTGGATGAAGCGTTGTTATACTGCTGCCTCCAATGCCCCACTTACCAACTTTTGTGTCTGTGCGGATGATAGGGGTCGAACCTACATGCCTTGCGGCGCTAGATCCTAAGTCTAGTGCGTCTGCCAATTTCGCCACATCCGCATAAAATAATTACCAGCCCTTAAAATTGGGAGGCAAAGGTAGGGGTTTTTTGATAAAAAATGGGGTGTACAGGGCTTTTTCAAGAGCAACGTGCTAAAAAAAGGGCCAAACAGTCCCCACATCTGTTTTTTTGACCCCCAATCCTCCCGTTAAACGCTTTTTACATGCGGCTATACACTTGAAAAGCAAATTTTTGCATGACTGTAACAAAACGAAAAAAACGAGTGTGAAGGCTTTTTAGGCTTTTTTAGTGCCTTTCTTTTACCGTTTTCAGTTGGCTAAGCTGCTTTTACGTAAATTAGCGTTGTATGGATGAAATAGTTACGGCAATACCAAAATACAATTTAAACGCTGAGGAAGAGAAAAAAGAGATACTCCGGCATTACCGCAACCTGCTGCGCATGTTGAAGCCCAAGCTGAAACCCGGTGACAAAGAAATGGTGCGTACCGCATTTGAAATGGCCGCCGAAGCCCACAAAACCATGCGCCGCAAAAGCGGGGAGCCTTATATATTGCACCCCTTGGCCGTGGCCGCTATTTGTGTGGGCGAAATTGGCTTGGGCGTTAGGAGTACCATCTGCGCCCTCCTGCACGATACGGTGGAGGATACGGACGTGACACTGGACGATATCAAAACCGAGTTTGGGAACGAAATATGCAAAATTGTAGATGGGCTCACCAAAATTTCGGCGGTGATGGATACCAATACCAGTCAGCAGGCCGAAAATTTTAAAAAGATATTGCTCACCCTTACCGACGATCCGAGGGTGATATTGATAAAGCTGGCCGACCGCTTGCACAACATGCGCACCATGGACAGCATGAAGCGGGAAAAGCAGTTGAAGATCAGCAGCGAAACGGTGTATGTATATGCCCCGCTGGCACACCGCATGGGACTGTACACAATCAAAACCGAAATGGAAGACCTGGCCATGAAATATTTGGACCCGGATACTTACCGCTATATTGCCCAAAAACTGCAGGATACCAAAAGGGAGCGCACCCGCTACATCAACGATTTTATCCGCCCCATCAACGATAAGCTCGAAAAAGCAGGTTTCAAATTTGAAATATATGGACGCCCCAAATCCATCCATTCCATTTCTAACAAAATGAAGAACAAGGGCGTGGCTTTTGAGGAAGTGTACGACCTGTTTGCCATCCGTATCATTGTGGATGCGCCCATTGAGCGGGAAAAAGAAGATTGCTGGAAAGTGTACAGCATGATTACGGATGAATACAAACCCAGCACCGAACGTCTGCGGGATTGGTTGAGCAATCCCAAAAGCAATGGCTACGAAGCCCTGCATACCACGGTAATGGGCCCCGGTGGCCGTTGGGTGGAAGTGCAGGTGCGTACCAAACGCATGAACGAAATTGCCGAAAAAGGGTTGGCGGCCCACTGGAAGTACAAGGAAGGCACTACAGACGAAAGCCGCTTCGACCAATGGTTCCAGCAAATAAGGGAGGCATTGAGCAATCAAGACAGTAATTCCTTGGACTTTTTGCAAGATTTTAAAACCTCCTTTTTGGCGGAGGAGATTTATGTATATACGCCCAAGGGCGATGTGAAGATGCTACCGGTAGGGGCTACGGCGCTCGACTTTGCCTTTAGTGTACACACGGCCGTTGGCAGCCGCTGTATCAGTGCTAAAGTAAACCACAAGTTGGTGCCCATTAGCCATAAGCTACGCAGTGGCGACCAAATTGAAATCATTACCAGTGCCAAGCAAAAGCCCAATGAGGACTGGCTGAATTTTGTAATCACTTCCAAGGCACGGGCCAAAATAAAGGATGTACTGAAGGAGGAAAAGCGCAAAATAGCCGATGAGGGGAAATATATGTTGCAACGCAAGCTGGAGGGCATTGGGGCAGCCATGAACCAGTCTAACATAGAAGAGCTGGCCGTATTTTACAAAAGGCCCAGTTCGCTGGATTTGTTGTACGATATTTCGATAAAAAAAATTGATTTAAAAGAGCTGAAAGAGTTTACCGTACATGGCGATAAACTGGTGCCGCCAAAGCCTGTAAAGCCCGTTGAGCCCAAGCCCGAATTTGATCCCAACAAACAAGCCGGTAACCTGCCCAAAAAAGATACGGAGCTGATTATTTTTGGGGAGAGCAGCGATAAGATCATGTACACACTGGCCAATTGTTGCAAGCCCATCCCCGGTGATGATGTGTTCGGCTTTATCAGTACGGGCGAGGGGTTGAAGATACACCGCACCACCTGCCCCAATGCGGCTAGGTTGATGGCCAACTATGGTCATAGGGTGGTTAAAACCAAATGGGCCAAAAACAAGGAGATATCTTTCCTCACCGGTCTCAAAATTATTGGGCTAGACGATGTGGGTGTGATTAATAAAATTACCAATATCATCAGCGGCGAACTAAAAGTAAATATCAATGCCTTGAGCATTGAAAGCAAAGAGGGCTTGTTTGAAGGCAATATCAAAGTATTTGTACACGACAAAGAAGAACTGGATGTGCTGGTGGACCGACTAAAATCGCTCAATGGTATTGAAAGCGTGGACAGGTATGATACCGAATAAACGTTCACCCCTTAAGAGCCTGTTTAAAATTCATTCAATGGATTTCCTATGCCACTTTTTGGCTGCAACTGCGTTGAATTTTTCGCCTTAGGCGTTGAGACTAGGGCTGCAAAATTCGTCTTGTTTCGCTCAAAAATTGACTATAGGAAATCTCATCAATAAAATTTAAACGGGCTCTAACTTTATGATAAATTAATAAGCAATACAACTTTTCGTGCCGTAAAATCGTCATCTTTGTAATCATTTTAAAAACAAGTATAAAACTAGGTTATGCAAGAATTGATCAACCGTTTAACAGAAAAAGCCGGAATTTCCGCCGACCAAGCAACCAAAGCCATTGACACCATCAAGGAATTTGTAAAAGATAAATTTCCCATGATGGCCGGTGCTGTAGACAACCTATTTGCTTCACAAGGAGCCGATGATGCTGCACCCATGCAAGCGGCTACTCCCCCTCCTCCCCCTGCAGAAAAGAAAGAGGAAGGTATGTTGGATAAAATCAGTGATGTAATACCTGGCCAAGCGGGCGAAAAAATTGAAGATTTCGTAAAAGGCGCTGCCGACAAAGCAGAAGACCTGTTTGATGCGGCCAAAGACAAACTCAGCGGTTTGTTTGGTGGTGGCGACAAAGACGATAAAAAATAGTATAGCGAAAAGTGGAACTTAAAGCCCTGTCCCTGATTAGGGGATGGGGCTTTTTTATTATTGATTATTGGTTGATTGATTATTGGGAGAATGCGGTAGGGTGGCGTTGGCTGATTGGGGAAGCTGCCTATTGTTGATTATTCATTATTAATTATTGGGTGTATATGGTTGGTGGCAGTTTGCGCATTAGGAATACAGCCTCGTAATAATGAATAATCAGTAATGAATAATCAATATAGTTGGCGGCAGTCTGCACATTAGGAATACAGCTTCGTAATAATTAATAACCAGTAATCAATAATCAAGCCCTCCCAATCCATTCCTTTCGTATCTTCCCTCCTTAAAATTACGAAGCATGAAAAAATGGATAGTCTTTTGTTGGGCCATTGCCTGCTCTTTATCAATAACTGCGCAAATCGATGGGTACAAAACCCCACCGCAAGTATTGGCCGACTTACTGCTGGCTGCACCCACGCCCGGCACCAGTATCAACGATGCTGGCACGCTTATGCTGCTGAGCGAAAGGAGCAGCTATCCCTCAGTGGAAGATCTGGCCCAGCCCGAGCTGCGTATTGCCGGATTGCGCATCAATCCCAATAATTTTGGGCAGAGCCGCGCCAGCTACGTTACCAACTACAAGCTACAAAATCTAGCCACACAACAGGTAACGCAGGTAAAAGGGCTGCCCGCCAATATGAAGGCCGTGGCTACTAGTTGGAATAATAGCCAAACCAAGATTGCTTTTGCCAATTATACGGCTAATGCCATTGATGTATATGTAATTGATGTGGCAATGGCTACCGCAAAAAAAGTAAACAAAACACCCTTGAATGGCACTTTGAGTAACCGGGTGATATGGGAGAACGACAATGTGCTAGTGTATGCCACAGCGCTAAAATCCGCCAGTGCGGCACCACCCCGACCCCTAGCGCCAACAGGACCCGTGGTGCAAGAGAATTTGGGTAAAACCGCTGCCAGCAGAACTTATCAGGATTTGATTAAGAACAGTTATGATGAAGCCCTTTTTGCATTTTATGCCACCGCCCAAATGGTGCGGAATACCAATGGGGTGGAAACAAAAATCGGCAGCCCAGAGATTTTTGGCGGGTTTGATTTTAGCCCCGATGGCAATTATATTTATGTGCAAAAATTCAACCGTCCCTTTAGCTATTTGGTACCCGTAAATGGCTTTGCATCCACCCATTATATTGCCGATAAAAATGGCAAGCAGGTGAAGCTATTGACCAATAATCCCAGCAGCGAAACGGCCCCCATCGGCTACGACAATGTGCAGAACATCCCAGACAATTATGAGTGGCATCCCAGTAAACCGGCTACTATCATTTTTTCGCAACCGCTAGACAGTGGCATATATAAAAAACGCAGCGACTACCATGATGCATTGTACAGCATGGATGCACCCTTTAGCGGTCAACCCAAGGAATTGTTCAAAACTTCCTATCGCATTGGCGGTATCAATTTTGGTAACGAAACCATCAATATGGTAACGGAGTTTATCCAATCCAAACAAAAAATAAAAACTTCTATTTGGAACGAAAAGGAAAATACCTACACCCTGCTCAACGAAAGGAGCACGAATGATGCGTACAGTAACCCCGGTAGCCCCGTTACGGCTAAGAACAAATACGGTAATAATGTTATCCGCTTTGTAGATGGCGGCAAGGCCATGTTGTTGACAGGGCAGGGTGCCAGTGCCAAAGGCGATCTGCCTTTTTTGAACAAGTACGATTTTGAAACCAAGCAAACAGCCACCATCTGGCGCTGCGAAGAACCTTATTACGAAACGGTAATAAAAGTGTTGGATGCCGACAAAGGTAAATTTGTTACCAGTAAGCAAAGTGTTACGGAGCCTGCCAATATTTATATCAGGGAAAATGGCAAGGCCACAAAAATTACAGCGTTCACTGATCCGCAACCTGCGCTGCGCAAAGTAAAAAAGGAAAAAATATTTTACAAACGAAATGATGGGGTTGATTTAACGGCCACAGTTTATTACCCCGAAAACTTTAAGCCCGGCGTTGATAAGCCACTCCCCATTTTTATGTGGGCCTATCCACGGGAGTTCAAAAGCAATGCCGATGCTGCGCAGGTGCGGGGCAGTCAGTACAATTTTACCACCGTAAGCTGGGCCAGCCCTGTTTTTTTGGCGGCCAATGGTTACTGCGTTATGGACAATGCAGAGTTCCCCATTGTGGGTGAGGGCGACAAAGAGCCCAACGATAATTTTATTGAGCAATTGATAGCCAATGCACAGGCTGCGCTCAATAAAATCCACGACATGAAAATTGGAGATACCAGCAGGGCCAGTGTGGGCGGCCATAGCTATGGTGCCTTTATGACGGCTAATTTACTGGCACACTCCCGTTTGTTTAAAGCAGGTATTGCCCGGAGCGGTGCATACAATAGAACACTCACGCCATTTGGCTTTCAGGCAGAACAACGTACCTACTGGCAGGCCCCAGATGTGTATAATAAGATGAGCCCCTTTAGCCATGCCGATAAAATAAAGGATGCGCTGCTGCTGATACATGGTGAGGCGGATAACAACCCCGGTACCTTCCCCATACAAAGCGAAAGGCTGTACAATGCCATCAAAGGCCATGGCGGAACGGTACGGTATGTGCAATTGCCTTATGAAAGCCATTCTTACACAGGCAAGGAAAATCTGTTGCACATGCTCTGGGAAATGAACAGTTGGTTGGATAAGTATTTGAAGAAATAGATAGCGATACAGTTCTGTAAATTAGTTTAATAAAACTAACCTTGGATTGCGTAAGTGTTCACTGATGCAATCCAAGGTTTTCTATTTAGGGGAACTAAAGAAACAAGTGCTAATTTTATATAAATTTCATACAAGCATTATATGCAAACGGTAACTGTTCAAATAACAGACAAAAATGCGCTCAAAGCCTTACGTGCGTTAGAACACAAGCAATTTATTCGAATATTGGAAAACAGTCATATTGATTCGCCAGCCCTACCCGGTCAAACATTAAGTTTAAGTGCTTTTAAGCAATGGATAGGGGCAGCAGAAAATTCCCCTTCGATTGACTTAAAAGAAGCAAAAGAAAAATGGGCAGACAAAAGAAAACAATTGTTAGAGCAACATCTTGTATAAATAAGGCACTATCCCATTAGCCAATCATCACATTACAACAACCCCGGCCGCCGTTCCTTGGTGCGCTGTAGGCTTTGCTCATGTCGCCAATTATCAATCAGTTGATGGTTGCCACTGAGCAGCACATCCGGAACTTTCCAGCCACGGAAATCTTCGGGGCGGCTATATACGGGCGGTGCCAATAAATTATCTTGAAAGGAATCGAATAGGGCCGAGGTTTCGTCGCTCAATACCCCAGGCAACAATCGACCAATTGCATCCACCATAACGGCAGCGCCCAACTCTCCACCGCTCAGCACATAATCACCAATAGATACTTCCATGGTAATAAAATGGTCACGTACCCGCTGGTCGATGCCCTTGTAATGGCCGCATATCAGCAACAGGTTATTTTTGAGCGATAAGCGGTTGGCCATGGGTTGGTTAAACAGTTCCCCATCGGGTGTTAGATAGATTACCTCATCATAAGTTGTTGTCTTTTGCAAATCCTCGATGGCATTCACCAAGGGCTCGGCCATCAGTACCATCCCGGCACCGCCGCCAAAAGCATAATCATCTACTTGGCCCCGGTTGTTGATGGCATATTGCCGCAAGTTGATGCAATTGACAGCCAACAAACCCTTGTCACGAGCCCGCTTCATGATGGAGTGCGCAAAGGGGCTTTCCAGTAAATCGGGCACCACGGTAATGATATCAATAGTCATTTGCAAAAGCAGTTTAAAAATGAAGCCAAATGGCCTTACAAAACAAGGCTAGTTTTCCATAAAGCCATCCAAGTCACGTTTCTGTTTTTTGGTAGGCCGCCCCACTTTACTCAGCCGCTTACCCGTATGAAAGGAAGCCGCTTGAAATTGAATCCGTTCCAGTTCCTCTGCCGGGGTAATATCCAAATAATATTTGATCGCCTCGCTGTACTGCACCCGGTTGTGCAAGAGGCCCGTAACTTTAATCAACCACTTCTTGGCTTCCGTTTTCACCTCATACTCTTCGTTTACAGCTACCGATTTGGAAGCCTTGGCCGAAGCACCATTGTACTTTACCTTGCCCTTCTCGCAAGCCTCTGCCGCTTGGCTGCGGGTTTTGAAAAGCCGGATGGCCCATAAATATTTATCTATCCGTAATTTCTCCTTTTCCAACGTGGCTATTTTGGGCAAAGGTAGGCAAGGCGATAGAGAAATGAACGTTTTATAAGTTAGTTGGCAGGGCAAACGCATCTAGTTTTATAATCTTCTAATCGTTACAGTACTAGCTGTATCACTGCATTCCATTGGCCGATTGCTTGTGTATGCCTCAGGCCGGCTGGCCTCGTTCAGGGTTCACCACTGCATTTACCCCTTTTTCTGGGTCCCCTTCGCCCCAGAAAATCCGCCTACGGCGGACCGGACTAAATGAGGTGGTTCACCTCGGAACTGGTGGGAGGGTACCCACTTTTTACCTTGTTGCATCAAAGCAAATAGGTCGTTCTCCCTTAGTTTAATTTAGATGCGTTTGCCCTGAGGTATTTGGCTGCTTTACTTGCCAAGATGTTGTAGTCCCATTTAAACATGGGTATAGATTTTTTTAAAAAAATATCCTTTTTGTATATTTGTTGTACAAAGCATAAAAATTATGAAAACTTTTGAAGTATTAACAAGGGAAAGGAAAACCTCCTTTACCCTAGAGGCGGTGAGGGAAGCTATTTTAGCCTCTTATGCCGCTAACCCGAAGATTAAAAAGACCCGAAAGCGGACGGGCAAGAATGTAAAACCTTTATTGGCAACTAAGTAAAAGACATTTTCCGACCCCATCATGAAACAAATACCTTATGACAAGGCAGTTTTCATAAACTGCCCATTTTAAAAAAATTGTATCCTTTTACTGGGAATTATTTTTACTCATAAGGTTTGAATATACTGACAGCTTTGTTTATCTTTATATCCATTTTAAACAAGTGCAATATGAAAGAAGTTGTTATCAAAACAATGGACCGACCTACCACGGTTAGCCGGGAAGCTGTACGGGCTGCGGTATTGGCAGATTTTGCCGATGAATTGGAGGAGAAAAAGCAGAAGAAACGAATGGCCAAAAAAGCAAAAAAAGTATAGTGTAACAAGCTGAAAATATACCCCTTATGAAAACTATTGATTACGAAGGTTCCGTATTCATCAACTGTCCGTTTGATGATGCATATAAACCCATTTTAAGAGCCATCATATTTACGGTAATGCGGTGTGGATTTATTCCTAGGTCTGCCTTAGAGAAAGACAATGGATTGCAAAACCGTTTGGATAAGATTCAAGAAGTGATTGCTGGTTGCCAGTATGGCATACATGATATTTCACGCACAACACTTAATGAAAATGGGCTGCCACGCTTCAACATGCCTTTTGAATTGGGCTTGTTTTTTGGTGCCCAGCGTTATGGCAATAGGCAACAACAAAGAAAGAGCGCTGTTATTTTTGATACAGAACGTTTCCGTTATCAACAGTTTATATCCGACCTAAACGGGGTTGACATAAAAGAGCATCAAAACAAGCCTGATGTGGCCATACATAAAGTGCGCAACTGGTTGTCCACTTCATCTGGTCGCCATTCCATACCTGGGTATGCAAAAATAATTGCGGAGTATAGGGTGTTCCTAAAAAGAATGCCCAGCATATTAAAGCGGCTACACCTCGATGAAGAAAATCTTACTTTTAATAATTATTGTTTGATATTGGAAGAAAGGCTCGTGGCAGCGAGGATTGTCAATAAAAAATGGCTCAACAATGACTGAAGGTAGCATCACCTACACAAACGTAAAACTGTCCCCATCAAACAAACCCTTATCACTCAACTTTAAATGCGGAATAACCAGTAGGGCCATAAACGAAAGCGTCATAAAGGGGGCGGCCAGCGTACTGCCCAGTGCTTTGGCGGCCAGGTCGATGGCCGTATAAGCAGCAGCTACTGCATAACCATCTTCATTGCTCATTAAACCCGCTACGGGCAATGGCAACACTTTATCTGCTGCGCCAACCACACTTATGCCGCCACGATGTGCTGCTATCAAATTGATGGCGCGGCAAATACTTTCATCATCGGCACCCACCGCAATGATATTATGACTGTCGTGGGCAACCGAAGAGGCGATGGCCCCAGTTTTAAAGCCAAAGTTTTTTACAAATGCCACGGCAGGGGGCGCTTGGTGATAACGGTTGACCACCACAATCTTTAATACATCATTTTCAATATTGCTAACTGCTTGGCCATTGATATAGCAAGGTTCCAAACTCAGTCGATTGGTGATCAGTTGGCCATCCAAAGCCTCTATTACAGGCATGGCCCCACTGCCCGTAATCGCAATATCGGCTACCGTAACCGGCTGGCAATCGAATTGGTTGATGGGTTCGGCCACATCGCCCAAGGCAATCAATGTTTTTCCTTCATTGGCTACCAACTGGCCATTGATATAGGTTTGCAGTACTGTAAAGTTTGTTAAATTATCCACCACAATGCAATCCGCCGCATCGCCCACTTGTAGTAAACCTACGCCGGTTTTATAATGCAGCACAGGGTTTATGCAGGCTGCTTGCAACACCTTAAACACATCAATGCCTTTGGCCACGGCCCTAGCACATAGTTGATTGATATGCCCCGCTTCCAAACTATCGGGGTGCTTATCATCGCTGCAAAACATGATATGGTCGGGATAGTCGTGCAACAACTCAATCAATGCCTCAAAATTCTTGGCCGCACTGCCTTCCCGTATCAAAATCTTCATGCCATGTGCCAACTTATCCAACGCTTCTTCCGCCGTAAAACACTCATGGTCGGTACTAATGCCAGCAGCAATGTACTGCTTGGCTACATCGCTCCGCAGCCCCGGTGCGTGCCCATCCACGGGTTTATTGTATTTGTGGGCGGCGGCAATCTTTTGCATAACAATCGGGTCGTTGTGCAGCACACCGGGAAAATTCATCATTTCGCTTAAGTAACGCACTTCCGGTCTTTGCAAAAGCGCTTCCACATCGGCCACGGTAATTTCGGCACCAGCCGTTTCAAAAATGGTGGCCGGTACACAACTGGGTGCGCCAAAATTGAATTTAAAAGGAACAGTATTGCCGTTTTGGATCATAAAATCCACACCCGCCATACCACAAACATTGGCAATTTCGTGCGGGTCGCTGATGGTGCTTACCGTGCCATGCACCACGGCCAAACGGCCAAACTGCGCAGGTACCAGCATGCTGCTTTCTATGTGCACATGCGCATCGGTAAAGCCGGGCAAGATATAGGGAGCGCCGCTTTGTTCACCTTCGCTCAATTGTGTGCAGGCAGTTATTTGCCAGTTGGTCATTTGCAGTTCGCCATAAAAAATTTTTCTTTCCTGAATGGAAACAATATTGCCCAGTATGCTTGTATGGTTCATAATATGTAGAAATAATGTGGAACTGCAAGTTACGCCGATAAATAAGTAAATGCTTTAGGCAACCTTAATTTGTAGGCTAAAATGGCCTAATTTTATCTTTTTAAAACAAAAGCACGGAAATGAAATATTTATTGCTAATTGGGATGATCATGGCCGGGCTGGTATTGGTGCAGTTTGTACAGGGCCAAACCGTGGACCTATTAATTAACAAATACGCCGAAGCCCGAGGGGGCATTGAAAAGTTATTGGGTATCCAATCAATTTATATGGAAGGTGCCCGCATGATGATGGGTAACGAAGTAACGGTAAAAGTAACCAAAGAGCAGGGCAAGCTGAGCCGCACCGAATTTGAAATGGGGGCAAACAATGGCTTTATGATTGTGACCGACAAAGAGGGCTGGAATATGTTTGCGATGCGCTCTACCACGCCTACCAAACTGCCCGATGAAGCCGTGGCTTTACAACAAACGGAATTGGACATTGTCGGCCCCCTTATCAATTACACGGTGAAAGGCCATCAGGCAGAGTTAATGGGAAAGGACACGGTGAACGGCGTTGTTTGCCATAAAATAAAATTGACAACTGCCAACGGAAAAGAAATCCGGTATTGGCTGGATGCCCAAACGCATTTGCTGGTACAGTCGGCCATCAAAACAACGGGTAATTTTTTTGGCCGCAGTGGCGACAGAACGGTGGCAACGGCCCCATCCGAAGGCGATTTGATTACTTTGTACAGCGATTATCAGGGCGTAGATAGTATCTTGTTCCCGCATACCATAGTAACCAAAATGCCCGGTAATATCAGGGGCGGTGGCGGTACTACCAATAACAGTACTACTTTTGATATAATTCGACTGAACATTGTGGTAGACCCCAAACTATACAAGCCTGAATAAATTATGAGTATAATGAAAGTTTTTTATAAAATCGGGACCATTACATTGGCGCTGGTATTGGCCGTTATTAGTTTGCATGCCCAAACCGTAGATGAGGTGATTGACAAGTACATCAATGCCTTGGGCGGCAAGCAAAAGTTGAAGGCTTTGCGTTCCATTAAAATTGTGGGAGAACTGCGCAACCAAGGCGTAGTGATGGGGATGACGACGAGTATATTGAACGGTGTGGGCATTAGAACGGATATTACTGTACCAGAAGTAGGTAATGGATATCAAATCATAACACCTACCAAGGGTTGGAGTTTTATGTCTTTTTCCGGTCCCCCAAAACCCCAGCCGCTGAGTGCCGAGCAGGTAAGCGCTGGCCAACCGGGTATTGATTTGCAGGGTGCCCTTTTTAACTACAAACAAAAGGGCAACCAGGTCGAATTGGTGGGCAAGGAGATGGTGGATAGCTTGGATTGCTATAAACTAAAAATCACCTATAAATCGGGAAGGGTGATATATTATTTTATAGATAACCAACAGTTACGTAGGGTCAAGCTGCTAACAACCGAAACGGTAAATGGGGTGCCTACAGAACTGGTTACCCTATACAGCGATTTCAGGCGTACCCCCGAAGGCTATTTGTTCCCCTTTGCACAGTCTAGCAAGAATGGTACACTTCAGGTGGAAGCTGTAACCATTAACCCCGCTATTAAAGCAAGCATCTTTCAACCTAAATGAGGATGCTTCGGAATACAATAATCAAAGGCCCTGTTCGCAGGGCTTTTTGATGTGTCAAATGCTTAGCCACATTGCTCCGGTTTTGTGTACTTTTGTTTATTATAATAATTATATATGAAGCAGTTTATCTTTATGCTGGGCTTGCTGGCCATTTTGCTGAGCACACAAGCGCAGCCCCGCCTATTTACCATGGAAGAAGCGATGGTGAAATCCAAAACGACATTAACGCCTACCAACCTCAAACAATTGCAGTTTGTTAAAGGCTCCAATGATTATGTATATATCAAAAACCTCAATGGTGGAGATGTGATGATGCGGGGTAATTACAAGGCAAAAGCAGAGCTGCCCTATTTATCTTTGAGCGACCTTAATGCCATGTTGCGCAACCAAGGGATTGATACGTTGAAAACTTTTCCCGTTATGCAATGGCAGGCCCCCCTGCAAAGTTTTTTTACGGTAAAAAATAAATTCATTACCCTTAACCATGCCAATGCAGCCCCGCCGAGTATTGAAGTGCGGGACATCAACGGCACGGCAGGTTTGTTGGAATACAGCCCCAGGTATTCGCATTTTGCCTTTTTAAAAGCACATAATTTATATGTTTCTGATTTTGGCCAAGCCACACAGCTAACCGCCGATGGCAGCAGCAATATCGTATATGGCCAATCCGTACATAGAGAGGAATTTGGCATTGATAAGGGTATATTTTGGAGCCCGGCCGGCAAGTTGTTGGCTTTTTACCGCATGGATCAAACCATGGTAACCGATTACCCCATCGTTGATTGGACGCAACGCCCTGCCAAGAACGAAAACGTAAAATATCCGATGGCGGGTGATGCCAGCCATCATGTAACCGTGGGTGTGTACAATACGGCCACCAAGGCTACGGTGTATGTTAAAACAGGACTGCCCGCCGATCAATACCTTACCAGCATTGCTTGGAGCCCCGATGAACAGTATGTGTATATCGCCGTGCTGAACCGTGGGCAAAATGATATGAAACTCAACCAGTACAATGCAACGACTGGTGATTATGTTAAAACACTCATTGAGGAAAAAGACAGCAAGTATGTAGAGCCGGAGCATCCCATGCTGTTTGTAAAGAACAACCCCAATCAGTTTATTTGGCAGAGCCGTCGCAATGGGTACAACCATTTGTACCTGTACAATACCAATGGCAATTTAATCAAACAATTAACCAGTGGCAACTGGGAAGTAACAGAGTTAAAGGGTTTTGATGCCAAGGCACAGAAACTCTTTTTTATGGCTACTGCCGAAAGTCCTATTACCCGCAACCTCTATGCCGTTAACTTGGCAAACAATAAAGTGGAGCGCTTAACACAGGGCGAAGGCACCCACATTGCGCAGGTAAGCGATGATGGCAGCACGGTGCTGGATGTGATGAGCAGTACGGTAACGCCAAGGGTCATTACCTTATCCGAAGTAAAAAAATACATACCTAAAAATTTGCTGACAGCCAGCAATCCGCTTGCCGATTACGCTACTACGCCCATTAACTTCTTTACCTTAAAAGCCAATACAGGCGAAGATTTGTATTGCCGTCAGTACAACCCCGTGGGTATGGAAGCCGGGAAGAAATACCCTGTTATTGTATATTGGTACGGTGGCCCACATGCGCAGCTCATCAACAATAATTTTACGGGTGGTGCGGCCGATTTATGGTTTCAATACATGGCGCAGCGGGGGTATGTAGTGTTTACCTTAGATACAAGGGGCAGCGGCAACAGGGGTAAGGTATTTGAGCAACATATTTACCGCAATATCGGCGGTCCGCAAGTGGAAGATTTATTGGTGGGTGTAGAGTATCTAAAAAAGCAAGGCTATGTGGATGCGGATAGGATGGGACTGTTTGGCTGGAGCTTTGGTGGATTTTTAACTACCAATTTTATGCTCACCAACCCGGGTATTTTTAAAGCGGCCGTAGCCGGTGGCCCGGTAATGGATTGGCGCTTGTACGAAGTGATGTACACCGAGCGGTATATGGATACGCCAGATGAAAATCCCGAAGGCTATGGCAAAGCCAATATGATTAAGCAAGCCGGTAAGTTAAAGGGTAATATGTTGCTCATCCATGGTATGAAAGACCCGGTGGTGGTGCAGCAGCAAAGCGTCAACTTTGTAAGGGCCTGCATCGATAACGGTATACAAGTTGATTATATGATTTACCCCGGCCACGAACACAATGTGCAGGGCAAAGACAGGGCGCATTTGTACCAAAAAGTAACGGATTATTTCATGGCGCAGTTGCGGTAAGTGTACCAACTTTCTCTGAGTAGGGGGATAAAAAAACCGCCGGAATTTTCAATTCCGGCGATTTTTTATTTTTTAGTGTTGGTGCTTCATCTGCGAAATAATTTCAGGGGCAAAGGGATCGACTTTGCTATCGAATTTGGCCAGCCAAGTGCCGTGCTCATCAATCAAAAACTTGGTAAAGTTCCATTTGATTTCGGCATCGGCCACACCGTTGAGGCTTTTGGTAGTGAGCCATTTGAAGATAGGGGCTATATCATCGCCCTTTACCGATACTTTTTCGGCCATGGGGAAGGTAACACCGTAATTCTTTTGGCAAAAGGTTTTGATTTCGCCGTTGCTGCCGGGTTCTTGTGCCCCAAAATTGTTGGCCGGGAAGCCTACCACAACTACATTACCACCATACTTGGTGTAGAGTTTTTGCAAACCCTCGTACTGCGGTGTGTAGCCACATGCTGAAGCTGTATTCACAATCAATATCTTTTTGCCTTTAAAAGCGGCAAAGTCGATAGTGGTGCCATCCAGTGCAGGCACTTTAAAATCGTAGATGCTGGCCGCTGCCTGTGGCTGCGCCGTAATGGTAGAATCGTTCATGGTAGTTGTATCGTTATATTGAACCGACAAAGCAGCCAATACGGTGCCCAATAAAATTGTTTTAAACATGATTGTATTTTTTAAGATAACAAATATACCGGTTATTTGTTGGTTTTAGGCCAGATTTATAGGGCCGTCACCGACAGTTCGATGTTCAAATTGCTGCGTTCCATGAACTGTAGGAGCTTTTTCAGGCTTACGGAAGCATAGTTTTCGGCTTCGTAGCGCTGGAGTTGCTGCTCTTTGATGCCCAAAATACTGGCATATTCTTTTTGGGAGAGATGTTGGGCAATTTTATGCTCAATTAAGATATCGGGTATTTGGGCCACACTAATTTTGCGCCTGAGTTTAATACCACTCTTCTTGAGTGCTTGGTAATCTTTTATTTCCTCTTGCATGCGTTGTTGCATCATTTGCAGGGAAGCTAGGTACATTTCGTTTTGTGGGGTCAGCTTTTTCTTTTGGGTATATTCTTCTACAATGCCGTCAATTTCTGACAACTTTTTGCGGGTAATATTATATTGCTTCTCGTTTTTTATCATTGTTAAATAATTGGTCAAGGTATAATTTTACCATGCCCTTCCGGTTGCCGTCCCTATCTTTTTGAAAGAATTCATACCAAGCATCTTCATAGCTGTTATAGGGAAAAAACTCGCTCTTATATAAAGCTTTCTGCATCTTGTTGTCGTTTTTCATATCGAAAAACTCAGGATGCGCCTTTTTTAACCCGTTCCAGTTCATGTGGCTGTTCTCGTAACAAACATCCACATCGCCCGGTAGTTTTTTATTGGTTACAAAACTGCCGCCAATGCACACTTCTTTACAACCATACCCGTACAACACCCGCAAACCCTGTTCCAAACCCTGTAGCAAACCCTGCCGGTGTTCGTTAAATACGAATTTAGTTTTGAACTCTTCGAATGTAGCAAGATTAACACCGGTTGGCAAAAAGCCATTGCTTTTAAATGATAATGTCATAATAGTCACTTATTGAGTAAATAATGAATAATTGACCCGTGGGACAATTATATTTACTGGTTAGGTTTTCTATTATTACACTATCTCGTACCTAGTGTAGATAATTGATTGTTATTAATTGAATATAAAGGTATATAAAAAAAGAACACAACAAAATAATTGTGTTCTTTTTTTTTTAATATTTGTTTGAGGCCTCACCCCAACCCCTCTCCAAGGGAGAGGGAACTTGGCGAACGAAGCGAAGATTGTCAAGAAGGCTTCGCTGCAATCTCCGTGATTACCTCTGACGCTCATGGTCTGAGCGAGGCCAAAGCGCCTCGCCTTCTCCCCAAGGAGAAAGGATAGGGATGAGGCTTTCAACCGAAAACTGCACAATCTGTTATGCCAATTGCGCAGCAAGCCCACCTGAATGGCGCTGTCGGGCAAGGCATATACTGCAATGGGTTGCCAACTATGATGCGTTAGGGTAGATGCTTCGTGCCTCAGCATGACAGGGCGGAGGTGTATAATAAAACAAGGGGACTGTATTGGCGGCGTGGGAAGCCGATGGTTATTGCTCAAATCCACAGCACTTATAAATGTCTTAACATCTCCTATTTCGTAAACAGTAACAAATTGGAGGAATTAGCTAATCAGCATATTAGCACATCAGCACATTATCTGGCTCATTGCTTTTCATACGCTCCCAAATCCGGCAGCCCTACATTCCTATTCTTATCGTCCAAGTCCTTGGGCAGGCCCGTGGCAACGCCTTTGTTTACGCCCGGTGCCGTAGGGTTGCTGATGCGGAAATCGAAATAACGGCGGCTTGCATCAATGCTGTCAAATACAGGTGGTAGGTTTTTAAGACTGTTGTTAAAAGTAGTATTGGCAGGGTCGGTTTGGTTTTTGTACAAACAGTTGTTGAACACCGCACTAAAGGTATTGCTGCCCTGTTTGGTTACCAAAACCTCGTTATCTACATTGCCATAATCGCCCCAAAAAATACAGTTGGTAAAAACAGCGTTCAGGTTGGCCGTTACCACTGATGCACCTTGCTGCGCAAAATTATTTACCAACAGTACCGGGTTTTTGTGTTGCAAATAATTATTGCCATAGCTGGCCACCGTGCAATGCGTAAGGCTATAGCTGCCGCCCAACTGCAACGCCACATTGGCCCCGCAATTGCTGATGAGGCTGTTCTCGGCATTGAGACTGGTATTGACACACAGGATACCGGCATCATAGGCATTGTCGATGATGCATTGGCGCAAACTTACCTTGGGGTTGGCATTGATAGAAGGCTTTTCGGCCACAATACCTTGGTAGGCATTCTTTACTACGGCATAGTTCAATACATTGTCCTTGCTATTGCCCCTAAAATAAATACCCGGCCATCCCGCTGGCAAATCTTTGTAGGTTTCATCCAACCGGTCGCCCGCAAATACCACTTCATTGTTCTTGGTACCATTAACCGTTAGTGTGCCATCCACAATAATCGGCGCATCGGCGTGGGCATATACCTTGGTGCCAGCCTGTATGGTAAGCGAAGCCGTGGTATCCACCCGCAAACTGCCCAATATCACATAAGGCTTGGCATTGGTCCATACCATATTGCCCGTAATGGTTTGGTTGCGCAAAAAATTGGCATTCTGTCCGTAAGCCTGTAATTGTACATAGCGGCTATTGCCATTATAATCAATCAAAATACTATCGCTTACAATAAAGGGTAGGTTGGCAAGGGTAGGGTTGATGAAAACCGACACAAATACATAAATACTATCATTGGCTGCCAGCTCGATATTGCTTACCTCGGGGGCTGCCGTACCATCCACATTCAACTTGTAAGCAGAAGAAAGACCGCCCATCAGCTTTACCCGGTTCAGACGCAGGCGTTGGTTGTTGCCATTTACAATTTTAAACGATTGTGTAATAGAGCCTACCGTTGTAAGCACCGTATCAAATTTTAGGGTATCAATACTGGTGGATAGCCTGGCATCGGCACTGGTAATCAGCGCATCTTTTTTGCAGGCTGCCAGCCCCAACAGCAGGGCCGTTATCAGGCCAATCGTTAATTGCTTCATTGTAACAAAACTACAAAGTAATTGTGGGCTTGCCAATAGCGGGGTTATTTCAAATTTTCGCTCTTGCCCCTGCTTGTAGTTGCCTTTGATGGTGTCTTTTTCCACTTTTGTCTTGAAACAAAAGTGGAGCAAAAATTCAAGGCTGCATAAAAAAGCCTAAAAATTGAACCCTCGGGCTAAAGAAAAACAAGCTCAATCTGTGGCATAAAACCTAGCTTCAGTAGGACTTACGAGCTAATAGCGCTGCCAAGCTTAAGTAACAACAGTTTTTCTTTTGCGCCCTCCGTTTCAATTTTCTTAACGGCTTTTTTATGAGGCCGTACCTAAGCGGAGGTTGAGAAGCCTATGATCTCGATTATAATGTAAGCAATAATTTGAAGTGCACTAACATACCCTCATTGAACAGCATAAGCCAAACTAGCAATAGAAAGAATGGTACCGGGCACTTGCCGTATCACATGGCCGCAGGCATCCAGCGTAGCACCGGTGGTAACCACATCGTCTACCAATAATAGATGCTTGCCCGCCAGAGCGGCTGGGTTGGTAACCGCAAAACTGCCTTCCACATTTTGCCAGCGCCCTGTGCGCTGCTTACGGGTTTGGGTTTGCGTGTGGCGTTGCCGGATAATATGTTGGGTATCGACGGGCAACTGCAATACCTCGGCCATGCCCCGGCACAGGATAGTAGCTTGGTTGTAGCCCCGCTGGCGCTCCTTGGCAGCGTACATGGGCAAGGGGACCAAGGCATCAATCGGGTGAAACCGTGCCGTATCCAATACCGTTTGCCCCATGAGGCGGCCCAAGTAAAGACCGATATCGGTATTGCCCTTGTATTTTAACTGGTGTATCAGGTGCTGCACCAACCCATCCTTGGTAAAATACAATTGGGCATAAGCCGCTTGCAGGGGCAACCGGCCGGTAAACATTTTTTCTACCGCATTATTGGCCATGGGGGCAAACTTGGTGTGTGGTAATTGTACAATACACTGTCCGCAAAGTAATGCATCACTGGGCAATAAATCGCTGCCACAACCGCAGCAAGTATGGGGGTAGAAAAGGTGCAGGGCACTGTGCAATAGTTGTTGAAACATTTTCATTTGTTTTCAATTTGGTACTGATTTCAAAAATACGAAAAAAGAACGTTGCTACACCACTTTCAACAGGTTGCTCTTTTGCGTGGCCAAGGCATTCATAAAAACCTGCCGCCCCACTTCAATCACTTCCTGTGCCCGGTGAAACTCAAAGCCGCCGCATACATCCCTGGGCACTTGTACCAGAATGTCGGGCTGGTGTTTTTCTATCATCAATTGTATCAACCGTTGTTGCGTAAAGTCGTAAGAAATATTCAGCAGGTCAATCAGGCCGGGGTGCTTGGGTTTGGCATTGCTGGCTACGGTTTTTTTGCTGGGCGTATAACCATTCAAGCAAACGGCTACCACCAATACATCTGGCTCGGGTTCAATGGTATTCAAGGGCAAGGGGTTCAGTACGGCCCCATCCACCAACAATTGACCATCGATGTTAACGGGTGTAAACATGCCCGGTATGGCCGTGGATGCCCGCAAAGCTGTATATAAATCACCACTGGTAAAATATACTTCTGCATTATTGGTGATATTGGTGGCCACGGCAGTAAAAGGAATGGCAAACTCTTCGATATTGCGGTTGCCGGTAAAATTTTTGAGTCGGTTGTACACTTTTTGTCCTTTTACAAAACCTTTGGTGGTGATGGTTAAATCGAACAAGCGCAGTACAGAAGTTTTGCTAAGGGTGAGCAGCCATTTTTTATAGTCTTGTAGATGTCCCGAGCAGTACATACCGCCTACTACGGCGCCAATGGATGAACCGGTAACGGCACAAATTTTAAAGCCCTGTTCTTCCATGGCTTCAATTACGCCGATATGTGCAAGGCCACGGGCCCCACCACTGCCCAATACCAAATGGACTTTTTTCATAAATGGAAGGTAAACTTTTTTTTGGAAGCTACTTTAAATTGAAGCAAAACAGTTAGACCCAAATGCTTTGTTTGCTTTACAAAGGAAATGATTTGCTATCTTTTACGATTAAAAAACAATCTGTAAAGTCGATTAACATATAGCAAAGCCATTGGCCTGCGCTTCGCTTTTTTCTTTGAAACATTAAGGCATTAAGATACATTAAGAAAGCCTTGATACTCCAATTGCCGTACATTAAACGATTGGAAGCAGGCCCTAACAACCAAAACTTAATGGCCCTTAATGCCTTAATGTTTTAAGCTTTGTTTATCTAAATCTGGATTCATTCTATGCCCCCGTACCTGTCAAGCCGGAGGCATAATGGTCTTTGACCAACGGGTTGAGGAAGCAGGTTTTGCAGCAGTTGTGTGGCCGCCCTGCTCAGGGAATTTGAAATGCACCACTTTATATTGAAGGCATTCCCTTTAAAACAAATACTGATACAATTCCTCCACCTTACCCAACGCTACAATCTCAATACCGAAAGATTGCCTGCCGATGGCTTTTTGGTTGTACTTGCTTAAAATGATTTTTTGAAAGCCCAACTTTTCCGCTTCGGCAATGCGCTGCTCAATGCGGTTTACGGCCCTGATCTCCCCGCTCAGCCCTACTTCGCCTGCAAAACAAATATGCTGGGGCACTGGTACATCTTCATAGCTGCTCAGCAGGGCGCATACCATGGCCAAATCCAGCGAAGGGTCTTCCATCTTTAAGCCACCGGCAATATTTACAAACACATCTTTTACGCCAAAATGAAAGCCGCCCCTTTTTTCCAGTACGGCCAATAGCAATTGCAACCGGCGGGTATCGTAGCCGCTCACCGTACGCTGGGGTGTGCCGTATACACTCTGTGTAACCAGCGCCTGTACTTCTATCAGCAGGGGACGCATGCCTTCAATGGCTGCTGCAATGGCAATGCCGCTAAGGGCATCTTCTTTTTGGGTGATGAGTATTTCGCTGGGGTTGCTCACAGGGCGCATGCCTTGGCCCGTCATTTCGTAAATGCCCAGCTCGGCCGTGGAGCCAAAGCGGTTTTTTAAGGTACGCAAAATGCGGTAGGCATAATGGCGGTCGCCCTCAAACTGGAGCACGGTATCCACCATGTGTTCCAATATCTTCGGTCCGGCAATGCTGCCATCCTTGGTAATATGGCCAATCAAAAAAACCGGCGTTCCCGTTTCCTTGGCAAAGCGTTGCAGCTCGGCGGCGCATTCCCTTATCTGCGATACACTGCCCGGCGATGATTCCACATAGGGCGACTCCAAGGTTTGTATGGAATCCACAATCACCAGCTCAGGCTTTAGCTTTTTGATTTCTTTAAAGATGCTTTGGGTATTGGTTTCGGTCAATAGATAAAAAGTATCATTGGCAATGCCCAAGCGGTCGGCCCGCATCTTTATCTGCTGCTCACTTTCTTCGCCGCTGATATATAAAGTGGTAGTGCCTGCCAACTGTAAACCGATCTGTAAAAACAAAGTGGACTTGCCAATGCCCGGCTCTCCGGCCACCAATACAATGCTGCCGGTTACAATGCCACCGCCGAGTACCCGGTTCAGTTCTCCATCAGGTGCGGTAATGCGTTGTTCAATGGCACTGCTCACATCTTGCAAGGCAATGGTTTTGGATTTGCTACCTGTATCGTTGTACTCTTTCCAGTCAGTATCTTTTTTCTTGTCGGTGCCTTTTACCACCACTTCTTCTACAAAAGTATTCCACTGGTTGCATGAAGGGCACTTGCCTACCCACTTGGCACTTTCGTAACCACAACTCTGACAAAAAAAACCTGTTTTGGTTTTGCTCATGAACTATGTGCTTTATAAAATTGATGCAGTGGTTGATGTTACCACTTTTGCAAACATACGGTACCTGCAATAATCAAAATAGATTTATATGCGGGTAACAGATGAAGGGTGAGAAAGCAAGTCGCAATTTGGTAAATGGCAGCTCCATTTTTTGTAGCAGCGATAAAAGGATTTCAAAATCGAATGAATACACTTCAAAAAGCAGAACATACAAAGCCATAAATGCAGCACCTAAAAAAAAGCAAAAGGGTCAGCTTGCGCTAACCCTTTTTACTTACTAACCCATTAAATTCTGTTGCTAAATTACAAATTGCCCCCACATAAAAAAATATATTTTTCTCGATGTTAATAAGTTTTGGCCTTTTTGGCTGCCCCAAGTGCCTTCCGTAAAAAGCCTATATATGATTGATAATCAATAAGTTAATAATTTTCTATATTTTCTGCCTATTGAAAATCAAGTGGTTATAAGAGAGCCAGAAACGCAAAAAATTAATTTGGTTTATAAAATAAACTACTTTACGTTTGCAATAAATTTACAGTCATGCAAAAGGGACTTACAGTTATAGCCATTCTGTTAAGTACTGTGTTAAACGCACAGGTAAAAATATCCGGAAAAGTAACGGATACCAAAAGCAAGCCCTTGGTGGGGGTTAGTATCACTTTGAAAAACACCTACGATGGGGCCACTACCGATTCTGCCGGGCGGTTTCAGTTTGAAACCACCGAAAAGGGCAGCCAAGTGCTGGAGGCCAGCATCAGCGGTTACCGCCCATTTGAGCAGGGAGTTGCTATCGGCAGCAGCCCTATTGTGCTCAATATTGCCCTAAAAGAGCTGGTTACCGAGTTAAAAGCCGTGGTAATCACGGCCGGCTCCTTTGAAGCCAGTGACAAAAAGAAGGGCAGCGTGCTCACCCCGCTAGACATTGTAACCACTGCCAGCGCCAATGCCGACATTACCGGGGCGCTCAAAACCCTGCCCGGCACCCAGCAGGTGGGCGAAAGCGAGGGACTGTTTGTACGGGGCGGCACCGCCACGGAAAGCAAAATTTACATTGACGGGGCCCTGGTAAACAACTTTTTTTACAGCAGCACGCCGGGCATCGCCACCCGGGGCCGTTTTAACCCCTTTTTGTTCAAGGGCACGGTTTTTAGCGCAGGCGGCTACTCGGCCCTCTACGGGCAGGCCCTTTCTTCGGCCTTGATACTGGAAAGCAACGATTTGCCCGAACGTAGCTCTGCCGATATTGGGGCGTCGGTGATTGGCTTGGGCGGCGGTTTGCAAAAACTGGCCAAAAACAAGCGGTCTTCATGGGGTTTTTCGTACAACTATGCTGATTTGCGCTTGGCCTTTGCGGTCATCAAGCAAAAACAGGATTTTTTCCAAAAGCCTTTGTACCATCAGTTGGATGCCAATTTCCGTATCAAAACCAAGCGGGGCGGCATCTTGAAATACTATGGCTATTTTGCCTCCAATAAAGTGGGTTTCCGCAGCGAGGATATCGACTCTTTGGTGTTGAAAGATGCGTTTTCGCTGAAAAACAGCAATATGTACCACAACCTGAGCCTGCGGGAGCGCATGGGCAAGGGCTGGACCCTCAACCTTTCTGCCAGCTACAGCAACAATAAAGATGATATCAACAGCGAATTGCAGGATGCCAATAACCAACAACAGGTAATTACCAATCCTGTTTTTTATGCCTTCAAAAATTTTACCCTCAACAATCGTGGTCAATATGCGCAGGGCAGGGTAGTGGTAGAAAAAAAGCTGCGGGGGCTGAGCGCCGTTCGCTTTGGCGGAGATTATTTTTACAGCAACGAAAAAACCATTTTCACCCAGTATAACGGTAGCCGCTTTGAAGAAACGGTAAAGGACAACCTCACCGCCGCTTTTGCAGAAGCCGATTTGTACATTACCAATAACTTGGCCGCCAAATTGGGCACCCGCTTTGAACATTCCGCCTTGATGAATAAGTCCAATATTGCACCAAGGGTATCGCTGGCCTACAAGTTTAAAGATAATAGCCAAGCTTCATTTGCCTATGGTATCTTTTATCAAAACCCCGAACGCAGGTACCTGCCCACTATGGTAACGGGCTTAGATTTTTCTAAAGCCACCCACTATATATTGCAGTACCAAAAAATCAGCAGCGAGCGCACTTTCCGCACAGAATTATTTTATAAAAAATATGATGCCCTGTACAAAACCGCTCCGGGCAACATAGGTAAGGAAGTGGCCGTGAATGCCAATGGCAACGGCTATGCGAAAGGATTTGAGCTGTTTTGGCGGGATAAAAAAACCATCAAAGGGGTTGACTACTGGGTGTCTTACTCTTACTTGGATACCAAAAGGGATTTTTTGAATTATCCCGAAGCGTTGCAGCCCAGCTTTGCCGCAACACATACCGCCAATTTTGTGGTGAAAAAATTTGTAACCAAACTGAAAACCCAGTTCAATGCCAATTATACATTTGCTACCGGTAGGCCTTATTACCGCATTGCCTATAACAGTGCCTTGGCCAAGTACGAGGTAACCGATGCTGGTAAAACCATCAACTACAATAGCATGAGCTTTAGTGTGAACTATTTGCCCGGTATTGGTAAAAAAGATGCAAAATCCTTTACGGTATGGGTATTGGGCATCAACAATGTGTTGGGGCAAAACCAAGTGTTCAACTATAATTACTCCAATGATGGCAGCCGTAAAGTGGCAGTAACACCGCCGAGCAGACGATTTGTGTTCATCGGTTGCTTTATCAGCTTGGGTATTGATCGTACGCAAGATGTTATCAACAACAATTTGTAATCATTTATTTCCATAAACTTCCGGTAAACCGGGAATAAAAAGTAAAGCCATGACAAATCAATTTAAAAATGTTCCCGAGGGCCACGACCCCGCCCTTTGGGAGATTGCCCAAAGAAGGGCATCCTTCAAGGCGCATTTACTGTCGTACATTGTAGTAAATGCATTTTTATGGGGCATTTGGATTTTTAATACCTATCGCCACGGCGATCATTATATGTGGCCGGTTTGGCCCATGCTGGGCTGGGGCATTGGGCTGGCCTTCCACTTTATGGGCGCTTATGTTTTTCCCAAAGCCAACCTTGTGGAAAACGAATATCAGAAATTAAAAAACAAATAATAAATTTAACCCGGCCACTGGGCGTTGATGCCAAGGGCCACAAATAAGTAAACATGTTGAACAAAGTGAAATCCCGCCTTGCGGGGAAAAAAGTATTTTTATTAGCTGTTGTTGCATTGGGCAGTTTGGCCGCAACCGCACAAAGCGAAAAGTATCAAAAAGCGATGGGTGCCAATATGGCCAAGTTTGCTACTGCCCAAGCGCCGCTGGATTTTCAAGCCCTTTCGGCTAGTTTTGAACGCATTGCCAATGCCGAAAAAAGCGAATGGCTGGCCTTTTATTATGCAGCGCACACACAAATTTTGTACGGCTTTATGATAAAAGAAAATGAGGGCAGGGATGCCATTGCCGATAAAGCCGAGCAGTTCATTGCCAAGGCCGATTCTTTGCAGCCTAATAATTCAGAAATTTCTTGCCTCAAAAGCATGGCAGCCACTTTGCACATGATGGTAAACCCTATGCAGCGTTACATGCAGTATGCGCAAGCCATCAATGGTAATATGGAAAAAGCCAAGCAGCAGGATCCGACCAATCCCCGTCCTTATTTTCTGCAAGGCCAAAATTTAAAGGAAACCCCAGAACAGTTTGGCGGCGGCTGCAAAACGGCCAAACCCATTTTGGAGGAAGCGGTTAAATTGTATGCAACTTTTAAACCCGCCTCACCTTTGCACCCCAATTGGGGCAAGGCAGAAACCGAGGACCTATTGGCCAAATGCAATAAATAAATCCATCAAGGCCTGCACATCAAACAGTGTGCAGGCCCCATTATTAATACGAGCACATAATGGAAAATGAAAATTTATCGCCCCAAGAAAGCTTGGCGCTGATACAAAAGATGATAGCCAAAACCCGTAGCGATATGGGTGAAAATAGCGCTTACTTTTTGCTGTGGGGCTGGGTAACATTTGTGGCTTGTATGGGCCAATTTTTGCTGTACAAAGTGTTTGATTACCCCAAGCACTATTTGGTGTGGTGGTTGATTGTGCCCGCTATCATCATCAGTACTTACATGGGCTTTAAGCAAGATCGTACCCGCAAAGCCACCAGCTATGTGGGCGATAGCATGAAGTTTTTATGGACGGGCATGGGCATTTCCTTTTTTGTACTGAGCATGATATTTGCCAAGCTGGGCTGGGGCAATAATATTTTCCCCTTTTTTATTATGCTGTATGGCTTGGGCACTTTTGTATCGGGCAAATTATTACAATTTAGGCCATTGGTGATTGGTGCCATCCTCGCTTGGGTGCTGGCCATCGTGGCAGCTTATTTGCCCAACGAATACCAGTTGTTGTGCGGTGCTGCCGCTATCATGGTCAGTTATATCATACCTGCCCACCTGCTGCGCCTAAAAAACGGATAATAAAGTGTTGAAAAAGTAACTACGATGGACGAAAAAGAGATGAACGAACAAGAGAGCCTGCGCATCATTACGCAAATGATCAACAAGGCCAAAAACAGTTTTCATGATACCGGCATTGGTCCCATTTTATGGGGTTCGGTCATAGCCATTTGCAGCTTGGTTACTTGGGCAAGGATACATTATCAATTTACCCTGCCCTTTGATATATGGCTGCTTACGTTGGTGGCCATCATCCCGCAAATCGTTATCACCGCAAGGGAAAAGAAAATGCGCCGTGCCAAAAGCTACGACGATAGTGCCATTGATTATATTTGGCTGGCATTTGGCGTGTCCATTTTTTTACTCACACATATCAATATCGTATTCATCAATAAATTAGCCGAAATATTCACAGAGTATCAAGCGGCAGTGGGTAAACGGCCTGATTTTAACCTAAGCAGCTTTAGTGCTTCGCTCATGTTGCTATTGTATGGTTTCCCAACCGTAGTTACCGGTGCCATTATGAAGTTTAAGCCCATGCTTTGGGGCGGTATTGCCGGGTGGCTATGTTGTGTAATCAGTGTGTACACCAGTATGCAAGTAGACATGCTCCTCACCGCTTTTGCAGCCGTGGTAATGTGGCTGTTGCCGGGCCTTATTTTGTGGCGTAAGTACCAAAGGAAAAAGGCTGCCCATGTTTAAAGACCTAGACCCCATATTACATTCGCAACTACGACTGGCCGTTGTAAGCCTGCTGATTGGGCTGAAGGAGGCCGAATTTACCTTTATTAAGGAAAAAACCGGTGCTACGGCCGGTAACCTTAGTGTGCAAATCAACAAACTGAAAGATGCCGGCTATATCGACATCATCAAACAGTTTAAGGATAACTACCCGCAAACCATCTGTAAAATC
Organism: Chitinophaga pinensis; assembly: GCA_943373145.1. Classification (GTDB taxonomy): domain Bacteria; phylum Bacteroidota; class Bacteroidia; order Chitinophagales; family Chitinophagaceae; genus Ferruginibacter; species Ferruginibacter pinensis_H. The sequence continues at coordinate 135,461 of CALSBI010000008.1, read as the reverse complement.
GCCCCGGCCGGTATCAACGCCTTTGAAGCCTATGTAAAAGCCTTACAAACCTATATGAACCCCGCCGCTGGCCAATAATTACCGCATTGTTGCAAATTACACCGTCCATTCACCGAGAATATATGCCAAGTAAACGATATGTGTAAGGAGGTGCAGCATTATTGCCTATATGCCTGTCCTTCTATTTTGCCGTTTATAAAATTTAACATATTTTTAACCAAAACTTTTAAAAAAACAAAACAACATGAGAAAACTTTTCTTATTGATTCTGTGCTTTGTTGGCGCTTCGGCTACAACTTTTGCACAAACAATAGAAGCATCCGGTAAAGTTACCGACGACAAGGGGAACCCCATCCCCCGTGCTTCTGTTAGGGATAAAAATGGACGCAGAGGAACCAGTGCCTCATTGGATGGCACTTTCAAACTGACCGTTCCTGCCAATGCAACCTTGGTAGTGAGTGCTGCAGGCTTCGAAAACAAAGAAGTAAAGGCAGGTACCGGAATGACAATTGAGCTGATTGTAGACGTAAGGGCACTGAGCGAAGTGGTAGTTACCGGTACCGGTGTAGCCACTAGCAAAAAGAAGATTGCCTTTGCCGTAGAGTCGATAACAGCCGACAAACTGCCACAAGCGCCCACTGCCGACATTGGCAACGCCTTGGTAGGTAAAATTGCCGGTGCGCAAATTTCTACCGTAGGTGGTAGCCCCGGTCAGGGTACACAGATCCTGTTAAGGGGTATCAACACCATTACCAACGGTACGCAACCCATGATTTTATTGGACGGTATCGAAGTACGGGCTACCAGCCTGGAATTTTTGGACCTTAGCAATATTGAGCGGGTGGAAGTGGTACAAGGTGCGGCTTCAGCCTCTATCTATGGTGCGCAAGGTGCCAACGGTGTAATACAGTTGTTCTCTAAAAAGGGCAAGCAAGGCAAAGTAAGCATTGATTTCAGTTCTAGCATCGGTGTAAACGAACTGTTGAACATCGGTGGTGTACAAAAATCGAAGTACCACTCATTCAACACCAATGCCAACAATGAGGTGGTAAGGAGTAATGGTGCGGTGATTGCCTTTGACCCTGTAACAGGTTCTTATTTGACCAACCCCGTGTTCAACCTGATTGACCCCAACAGCAAGGCCAATAAATTGTACGACAAAAACTTGCTTTGGTACGATCATTATGACATGTTCTTCCAAAAAGCCAATACCTATAACAACTCCCTTAGCATCAGTGGTGCCAAGGATAAATTTGACTTTAGCATCGTGGCTTCCGACAACCGTCAAGAAACCGTGTTTAAAAACAATGGTAAATATACCCGTACCAACCTGAGTGCCAATATTGGTGTAGAACTGGCCAAGAACCTGCGTTTGCGCAGTACCACCCAGTTGGTAAACACCAAAAACACACAGTTGGACGCCGATGGCCGTAACATGTTGTACGCCATCAACAACTCTAGGCCCTTTGCCAACTATGAGCAACGGGATGCCGCTGGCTTCCATTCTCCCTATTTTGGTGATGCCGTAGGTGTAAACGGTTACAACTTTAACTATGTAATCGAAAACTGTAAATACGAGCAAAAGAATGTAGACATTGTTCAGAATTTTAACCTGAACTACAAATTCCCCAAGTTTGTGGAATTGGATGCAAAATATGGCCTGAACAGGAGTTCTTTGGGCCGTAAGTTTGAAATTGCCGAACAAAGCCATAGCGAAGGTGCAGCTTATTGGGAATACTGGGCCGAGTGGTACTCTCCCCGTACCTCTTACGGTGTACCAGCCGCTTCCGACGAATCTGGCGAAATCAACCGTCGTGATATCATTACCAACTTCCAAAACCTAAATGCTACCGCTACCATCCGCTTTGATTTTGAGAAGGATTTTGGTCTTAAGATACCCATCCAATCAACTACATTGATAGGATACGATTATCGTAAGAGCACGCAAACTGATTATATCTTCTATGGTACCAATGCCCCATCTTTTACCCCCTACACAACTGCCGATATGGGCAACTTTAAAGTAGAAAGGGATGATTTGGAAGAATTTGCCACTTATGGCTATTTGGTAAACCAGCGTTTTGAGTATAGCGATATTGCTGGTGCAAGCGCCGGTTTCCGTAGCGACTATTCATCTGCCTTTGGCCGTGGTTCCAAGCCCTTCACCTTTCCCCGTGGCGATGTATTTATCAGGCCCTCACGCCTCAACTTCTGGAAAAATAGCCGTATTAATAACATTGTAAACGAATGGAAAGTACGTGCCGCTTATGGCGAGGCCGGTATCCAACCCGATGCTTATGCCCGTTTCCCCATCTTGGACAAAGCTACCGTAGGTACACAAAATGCGTTGAGTTCTCCCGTAGTGTACAACAACCCCGATTTGCGCATCGAAGTATCTAAAGAACTTGAAATTGGTACCGACTTTGGCTTTAAATTGGCCAAGGGCAAATGGTTTAGCGGTGCCAACCTGAGCTTTACTTATTGGGACCGTACATCAGAAGACGTAATTGACGAAATTGATGTGGCCCCCAGTATCGGTATCGGTAAGCAATTGACCAATTTGATGTCGTTGAAATCAAATGGTATCCAAGCTTCTTTGAATTTGAATGTATTGACAACCAAAGATTGGTACTGGAATTTCACTACCAACTTTAGCAAACAAAAATCATATGTAGCCAGCATTTTGGGCAATGCCGAAATCATCAAGCAATCTGCCGCAGGTAGCTCACAATATGTAATTTCTGCCGGTGAGCAAATTGGCCAATTGTATGGTTACCTTTTCTTGAGCCAAGTAGATCAAAAAGATAAAGACGGCAATTTCTATATCGCTCAAGCCGACCACGGTTTGTACGAAGTAGCCAGCAACGGTTATGTGGTGAACAAAACCACCAAGCAGCCTTTTGCCAGCGCAGGCCGTTTCCCCTTGGGCGATCCCAATCCTAAATTCAACATGTCTTTCATCAATGAGTTGAACTATAAGAAGTTTGTAACATTGAACTTCCAGTGGGACTGGGTTTATGGCAGCAATTTGTACAACCAAACCAAAGAATGGATGTACAGGGATGGTATCCATGCCGATTATGCCAACCCCATCACCATCAATGGTCAAACCGAAGCTTGGACGGCCTTCTACCGCGGTGCTTATGCCGTGCGTCAGGCAAACGGTACCAAGAGTTATTTTATGGAAGATGCCTCTTTCTTCCGTTTGCGCAATATAGCCTTGGGTGTTGATTTGGCTAGGTTTATCAAAGTAAAAGGTATCAACAAAGTGCAATTGGTACTTTCTGGCCGCAATTTGATTACAGTAACCAAATACACAGGATTTGATCCTGAAGTAAGCTCTGGTACATTGAATTCAGCTTGGGATCGTGGTGTTGACCACAATACCATCCCCAATGTTAAAACCTTCCAGGCTACATTGAATCTTGGTTTCTAAGTTTTGTAAATTTTAAAACGCACAACAATGTTAAAAAAACAGTTAACGATATTATTGCTCTCGGCCTTGGTGCTGGGGAGCTGTAAAAAGGATTTGGCGGTGGAGAATCCCAACAACCCCACGCCCGCTTCTATTGAGTCTGAGAATGGGCTTGCCCTTTTTGCCACCGGTGGTGTATACATTACCGGGTTTAAAAACGTAAAATACACGGATGGTGTTTTTGGTCGTTTTTTCAGCGGGGCCATGGGCTTTCACGAATTTATGGGCGATGTAATTGGCGCCGATGCTGCCAATGCCTTCATCAACCAAATGGGTTGCCCCAATAAGGTAACTTACGATGATGGCACCAGCAGGTTGAACCCCAACTCGCCCAGTACACAGTATGGCCTCATCCGTCAGGCCAATACCAACCAACAGGCAGGCAACAACTTCCTGTACTACGAGTGGGCCTATATGTACAATTTGATAGGCGCTTGTAACCTGATATTGGAAAAAGCAGAAACAGTGGCCCTTACCGGTGATGCCGCTTCTAAAAAAGCAGCCTACAAGGCTTGGGCTTACTGGTGGAAGGGTTATGCCTACAGCCGTATCGGTTCTATCTATTATGCAGGCTTGATCAACAATACGTCTTTTTCTACCAATGGCAACTATGTTACCAAGGAGAAGATTATTGAAGAAGCCAATATAAATTTGGACAAAGCGGTAACTACTGCCAATGGCGCACCTAGTGCCACTGTGTTTACAGAAACCCTCGGCAAGTTTATCCCCGATATTTTCGAAGTAGGCTTGGGCAACCCCGTAACGCCTGCCGAACTGGCCCGCAACGTCAATACCATGAAGGCCCGTAACCTGCTGGTGAACAAAACCGCCGCCAGTATGACGGCTGCCGATTGGGCTGCGGTTTTGGCTTTGGCCAACAACGGTATCCAAGCCGGTGATAATATCTTTACCGCTCGTACCGATGAGCGTGGCGACTTGTACACCTCAGCCCAAATGATCATGGGCCGCACACAGAGCAATATTGCCGGTGGTGCTACCTACAAATTGAGCGAAAGGTGGGTGCAAGAGTTTTTGCCCGGCGACCAACGCAAAGATCAAAATACAGATGAAACAACGCCTTACTTGGGCCAAGCCGATAGGGGCAATGCTCACTTTACACGCTATGCTTTAATTGATGGTGGTACCGGTTTATCTGGTGTGGCTGTTTATGCCAATACTACCCCCGGCGAATACGAGTTCCACATTGCTGGTGACTACGAAGAAAACGAGCTGATGAAAGCCGAAGCATTGATTAACACGCCCGGCCAAGTGAATGCTGGTTTGGCCATTATTGATGCTATCCGTGCCAGCCAAGGCGCTGGGCTTGCAGCCGTAGCGGGTACTGGTTTAACAGTAGCCCAAGCCAAGGAACATCTCCGCAGGGAGCGCCGTATTGTTTGCGCCTTCCGTGGCCTTTCTTTCTACGATGCCCGCCGCTGGGGTGTAAGCGAACCCGCTTCTGCCGGTGGTGGCCGTACAGGCTGCGTATTGCTGAACAATGCCGGTGTGGTAAGCACCAACGCTACCATCGATTATGGCTATTTGGATTACTGGGATGTACCCGGTAACGAGTTGACTTACAACCCGCCTGCCGCTGGTAGTGCTGCTGTAAAAAATCCAAAGCAATAATTGCATAAATAATAAAGTAAGCCAGTACCACAAGTACTGGCTTACTTCTTTAAAAGATAAGGTATGAAAACAATTTTGATGGTTTTGGCTGCGCAATGGATGGGCGGCGGGTTATGTGCCCAATCGGTAGCAACAAGGTCCAACGTTAACGTTAAAACGAGCGGTTATAACGTAATGGTAAACATAACCGATAAAGATGGGAAGCCTTTTGTGCCCGATATGGAAGTGCAGGGCACGCCATTTTTTAAAGATGACAATTGGCACCAGGTAAACCTAGCCACTTCAGATGGTAAAGCATTTGCCAATATCAAGGCAAGGGTGAACCTACACCAAGCCACTTTGCATTTTATCAATGGAAAAGGGGTGGAAATGTACTTGGACGCCAGTGAAATCAGCCGCATAGAAATGTTGGATTCTGCCAATCCCAAGCATATACTGTACACTTTTATCAAACTTACCAACACCAACAAAGCAGGACAGGTAGCGCATCAGCTATACCAAGTATTGGCCGAGGGAAAAGTAAAACTGTTGAAACTGCTGCGTAAAAAAGTACAGGTTTATACCCAAGAATACTCCAAAGAAATCACCCGCACTTTTGAGGAAGTTGAAAGCTACTATGTGTTTGCCAACAATGAATTGGTAGCTATAAAACGCAAAGAATCTTTTTGGGAAACCCTCCTGCAAGATCAATGGAAAGCGGTACAAGCCTATGCAGGCAGTAATAACCTTGGCTTTAAATCGTACGACGATATCGCTAAGCTGGTAACATATTACAATAGCTTATAAGGCTAACTTTTTCTTTTGATAGGTGGGGGCGATATGGAAGCCTCTTCGGTTTTTACAGAGCTTGCCACCAGCGCTTGAATAGTATCGATTTCTTGGGGGGTCAATAGGCGCCATTTGCCCACCGGCAGTTTGCCCAAATCGATGTTCATGATACGTACCCGCTTTAGTTTAACCACCGTATAACCCAAATACTCGCACATCCGCCTAATTTGACGGTTGAGCCCTTGGGTAAGCACAATGGTAAATACAAGCGGCCCATTTTGTTTTACCAAGCATTTTTTGGTAACCGTCCCCAAAATGGGTATTCCGTTCCCCATCCGTTGGATAAATTGTGGTGTGATGGGTTTGTTAACAGTAACCACATATTCTTTTTGATGATTGTTGCCCGCCCTTAAAATTTTGTTTACAATATTGCCATCGTTGGTTAAAAAAATGAGGCCCTCACTCGGCTTGTCCAAGCGGCCAATGGGGAAGATCCGCTGGGGGTAGTTGATGTAAGAAATGATATTGCCCTTCTCTTTTATATCGGTGGTGCAGGTAATGCCCACGGGCTTGTTAAACGCCAAATAAATGGTTTTGGGCGGGGCTTTCAGCAGTTTCCCATTTACCAACACTTTGTCGCCTGCTTGTACCCGGTTGCCCGTTTTAGCAGTAAGTCCATTGAGTGTTACCAACCCCTCTTGAATCAATTTGTCGGCCTCTCTGCGACTGCAAATGCCCGTGTCGCTAATAAATTTATTGAGGCTAATAGAACCATCGTTGTCTGTGCCGCTCATACAGTTAAAGATAGGCCTTTGTATAAAACTGGCACAGTTTTTTCAATTAGTTGAGTAAATATTTTTACATGAAAAAGAACTTTATCCTGCTATTGATTGGTATGTTGTTGATGACCGCAACAGAGGCGCAACAAACTTATACCACAGCAGTGGGTGTAAAATTTTATCCCGGTGCCATTAGTTTAAAACACTTTGTAAGTGAAAAAAATGCACTGGAAGGACTGGGCTATTTTTGGGAGAGAGGGGCACGTATTACGGGCCTGTATGAAATCCACGGCAACATCAACGGCGCACCCGGCCTTAGGTGGTATGTAGGCCCCGGTGCACACGTAGGTTTTTACAATGCTTGGGTGTACAACAACAAAGGGTACAAGGGCGGCACTTATGTAGGTGTAGATGGTGTGCTGGGCTTGGATTATAAAATCAAGAATGCCCCTTTGAACCTATCGCTCGATTGGCAGCCTTCTTTTGAATTTGGCTACGGACCGGGTTTTACCGGCAATTGGGGCGGATTGGCTATTCGTTATGTGTTTAAGTAAGGACGTATACTTTTTATTTTGGTTTTTGAATACAGCAACCTTTCTCTCGTAGAAGGGTTGTTGTTATTCATACTATTTGCTCAATCTCCACCCACCTCTTACCATAAAACTGCTATCGCTTTTCAATCGACTCACCCAAGGTGAAGTGCCCTTTTTATCATCGGTCCGTGTGCAATCAGCTAAAAACCCTAATTTAGCGGCCATTTTATACCACAATGCCCCGGCAAATCATCATTCGATGCATCGATTTTTTTTATCCGCCCTTTCGGCGGATCATGCCCTTACAAACCTTTCGGTATGCGGCCTGCGGGGCTTTTAATACGGTAATGGGCCTATTGGTGTACGACGTGATGCTATTTTGGGTGCTGCGTTCACAAAATATCGATCTTGGTTTTTTCATGTTCCGGCCCCATACGGCTTCCTTGGTTGTGGCCTGTAGCTATACCTATATCGCTGGCTTTTTGTTCAGTAAATATGTGGTGTTTGAGCAGTCGAACCTGCGGGGGCGCATACAACTGTTTCGCTATACCCTCACTTTTTCCCTCAATTTCCTGCTCAATTTCCTATTGCTGAAGTTGTTGGTGGATGTTTGGCATTGGAACCCTTCCCTTTCCCAAAAAATCATTACGGTAATCGTTATCACGGTCAACTACCTCAGCCAAAAGCATTTTACATTTAAAAGCAAGGGATAAATTGCTCCCTATCGTTGCACCGCCCCGGTTCGTGAAGACACGAACCGGAAGGCCTGTTACACCGCTTTATGTCTCACGAAACGCAAGGCAAAACGGGTTACAGTCGGCAAAACTGACTGACAAACGCCAACCCGCCTACATAAATGGCATATATATACCCGAAAAAAGGCCAAAATCTGCCATTTTTGCACCCCTCCAACCCGTGGCACAATGATTGACATGGGGTAAGGGAATAATAAACTAAACTCATATCAATCATGGGAAAAATTATAGGAATAGATTTGGGCACTACCAATAGCTGCGTAGCCGTAATGGAAGGCAACGAGCCAGTGGTAATCGCCAATGAAGAAGGACGTCGTACCACCCCTTCGGTTGTGGCCTTTTTGAAAAACGGCGAGCGCAAAGTGGGCGACCCGGCCAAACGCCAGGCCATTACCAACCCACAAAATACCATTACCAGCGTAAAACGCTTTATGGGTAGGCGCTTTGACGAGGTAACCGAAGAGAGTACGCATTGGAGCTACAAAGTAGCTAAGGGCGATAACAATACGGTGCGTATCGATATAGATGGCAGGCTGTACACGCCACAGGAAATCAGTGCGATGGTGCTGCAAAAGATGAAAAAAACGGCCGAAGATTATTTGGGCCATGAAGTTACCGAAGCGGTGATTACCGTACCGGCTTACTTTAACGATGCACAGCGCCAAGCCACCAAGGAAGCAGGCGAAATTGCCGGGCTTACCGTAAAGCGTATTGTAAACGAACCCACAGCAGCGGCATTGGCCTATGGCCTCGACAAGGGCGGTAAAGACCAGAAGATTGCCGTGTTCGACTTGGGTGGCGGTACATTCGATATTAGTATTTTGGAACTGGGCGACGGTGTGTTTGAAGTAAAGAGTACCAATGGTGATACCCACCTAGGTGGTGATGATTTTGACAAAGTGATCATGGACTGGTTGGCAGAAGAGTTCAAAAGCGATGAAGGGGTTGACCTGCGCAAAGACCCCATGGCACTACAGCGCTTGAAAGAAGCCGCTGAAAAGGCCAAAATCGAGCTGAGTAGCGGTAATGAAACAGAAATCAACCTGCCCTATATTACGGCAATGGACGGTGTGCCCAAGCACTTGGTAAAAAAACTGAGCCGGGCCAAATTTGAGCAAATCGCCGATGTATTGTTCGAGCGTTGCTTAAAACCTTGTGAGCAGGCATTGAAAGATGCGAGCATGGGCACTGGTGAAATTGACGAAGTTATTTTGGTAGGTGGTAGTACCCGCATACCCAAAGTACAGGAAATAGTAGAAAAATTCTTTGGTAAAAAGCCCAACAAAGGCGTTAACCCCGATGAAGTGGTAGCACTGGGTGCGGCCATTCAGGGTGGTGTAATGACGGGTGAGGTGAAAGATGTACTGTTGTTGGACGTTACCCCGTTGAGCTTGGGTATCGAAACCATGGGCGGTGTAATGACGAGGTTGATCGATAGCAATACTACCATCCCCACCAAAAAGTCGGAAGTGTTTAGTACCGCTAGCGATAACCAACCCGGCGTGGAAATACATGTATTACAGGGTGAGCGCCCCATGGCCAATCAAAACAAGAGCCTCGGCCGCTTTAATTTGGCAGATATTCCACCTGCACCCCGCGGAGTACCACAAATTGAAGTGATTTTTGATATTGACGCCAACGGTATTTTGCACGTAACGGCCAAAGACAAGGGTACTGGCAAAGAGCAGCGCATTACCATACAAGGCGGTAGCGGCTTGAGCAAGGAAGAAGTAGAAAAAATGAAGAACGAGGCCAAGGCCAACGAGGCAACCGACAAGATAGAAAAAGAAAAGGTAGAGAAAATCAACCAAGCCGACAGCCTGATTTTCCAAACGGAAAAGCAACTGAAGGACTATGGCGATAAGATCAGCGCCGATAAAAAGGCCCCTATCGAAGCGGCTGTGGCCAAATTGAAGGAAGCCCACAAATTGCAGGATTTGGCACAGATTGATACTGCGGTAGCCGAGCTGAACAATGCTTGGACGGCTGCTAGCGAAGAAATGTACAAAGCCACGCAGGAAGCAGGAGCCAATGGCCAACCTGGCCCTGATGCAGCCGGTGGCCCACAAACTGGTGCGGCCAATGATAATGTGGAAGATGCACAGTTTGAGGAAGTGAAGTAGGTTGATGGAGTTGATTAGGTTGATGAGATTAATAAGATTGAAGCCCCGCCGCAAGCGGGGCTTTGTCATTCTGTACACGGAACGGAAAGCCACCGCCTCAACATTCCGTTCGGTGGGACACCGACCAGGGCATTAAAATCAAGCAACACTTTTTCAGGCCAGTTTTCAGCGAGATAGGTAATATTATTCCAAAAATCTTTTTGGGCCGTAAAGGTCCAAACTACTTCTTTTTCCATTCAGCAAGCTGCAACATAAGTTGTTGGTGTGAAATATAATGGCCTTTTTTGTAGTCAGATTCTGATTGTTGAAGGAGCATTTTATCCGCATCAGTTAGTTCATTCCACCAATCTGTGGATGTTATTTCCAACAACGCTTTCGCCTCTTCCAATAAAAAATCGTCGTTACAATCATCAATCAATTGGTGCAACTGTAATTTGATGCTGCTATCCATGTTCAATTCTTTTACTAAATATACCGATTAATTAGAGGATGTGCTGATTAGTTATTTGGCCAGCACCAACCCTAAATATAAGGTATAATGGCTCAAAATTAACGTTTCCGGGTAGCGAAAAATTGGCTTACCAAGGGAAGAAAACACTGCATCAAGTTAAAGGAATTAGCACAATATCGAATTAGCTAATCAATCAACTGATTCTTCATAGCGAAAAACACCAATCCTACGCTGTTTTTTACGCCAAAACGCTCCATCAGGCGATCCTTGATAGCTTCTACGGTACGGGCACTGATGCTCATTTTTTGCGAAATTTCGCTGGCGGTAAATTCCATGCACACAAGGGTGAGCACTTCTTTTTCCCGGTCGCTGAGTACGATTTCGCTAGTGAGGGTGGGATTTATTTTTTGTTTGGCAAAGTTCTTTTTAATCAATACCCGATTCACAAAGGGGTTGAGGTAAAAGCCGGTCCGCATCACATCCATAATGGCGTTCTTAATCTCACTGGGGTCCGTACTTTTAAGTAGGTACCCCGCAGCACCACAGTCCATCAAATGGCCCACAAAGCGCTCATCTTCGTACATGGTAAGGATGATCACCCTTATATTGGGGTAGTGCTTGGCAATGTGTTTGGTGGCATCGATACCGTCTTTAACGGGCATTTTAAGATCGCAGAGCACCACATCTGGGGCAGCCTCGGGCAGTTTGTCCAACAAATCCTGGCCATTATCGGCCTCCATTACAAACTTAATATGGGCATAGGTACGCAGGGAGAGGATCACCCCTTTCCTGAAAATTTTGTGGTCGTCTGCAATAGCAACTCTAATCTGGTTCATAAGCTTGCAATAAAAGTACAAAAAAATAAACTGAAACCAATTGTATTTTGCTTTTGCCCCCTTTTTTTTTGCCAGCGGTGGCTGGGAGTTATGAGTGATGGGTTATGAGTGATGAATGAGGGGGTTGTTTTGGTTGCGGGCCGAAGGCGGCGAGCTTTAGCCTCGCTGTTATTTTAGTTACGGGTTACGGAGGCTCTGTTAGGGTGGGTAGGTCTTTTCAACCATTCAACCAATCAACTTTTCAAGTGTTTTAAAACGCTCCTAATTATCCATTATCCACTATCAATTATCCATTATCAGCCTACACCATCAACGGGTTGGCGGGCATCACAAAATCTTTGGGTACCTCTAGGGTGATTTTGTAATAGGTGCCGCTACTGTCCAGCTCAAAATAAATGCGCCCTTTGAGTATTTCGGTGCGGCTGGCGATGTTTTTAAGGCCCAGGCCGAGGGCACTATGGTTTAGGCGTTCAAACTCGGAGTGGGTAAGACCCTGCCCATCATGGTTGAGCCTAAAAAACATATGGGTGGCGGTGGCATTTTGGGTAAGGTGTATAAAGCCGGCATTGCTGTGCTTAAGGATATTGTTTACCAGTTCCTGTATAATGCGGAACACCAAGCTCTCCTGCTCCACCTTTAAGCGCCGCTTGTAATCGTGAAAGCGGGCACTGGCATAAATGCTGCCGCTGCCCGTAATTTTTTGAAAAAGGTCGTTTACAGCGCTCTCCAAGCCAAAGTTTTTAAGGGTGGGGGGCATCAGGCTATGGCTGATATTGCGGATGAGGCGGATAGTATCGTCTATTATTTGCTTGGCATTGTAAATACTTTGGAGCTGGCTGGCAGGGTCTTGGTGTATCAGGTTTTCGTTTAGGTACAGTCTTACGGTGGCCAGTAAGGGGCCCGCATCATCGTGTAGGTCGGCGGCTATGCGCTGGCGTTCCTCCTCCTGAAATTTGATGCTCGCATTGAGCAGTATCTGCTTTTTTTCCTCCTCCAATACCCGCAGCTTAATATTGTAGCGGTGCATTTTGCGCTGGTAAAGGATTAAGAAGCCAATGATGGCAACCACCAATATCATTACCAGCCCAGTGCCCACAATTATGGCCCAGTTTGTGCCGCTGGAATTGCTTGCTGGCTGCTGTAAAAAAACTAAATGATATGGTAAATACATGGTAATGCCTTGCTATATTAAGCTTTGGTATGGTTCCTCATCTTGCGGACGGGTACTAAGATAAACGGCTATGGCAAACAATATATTGCGTACAATACCGCATACATAAATGATTGGCCAGTAATTATCTCTCTCAGAAATGGACAAGTCCGCAGCGAATACAAATACGAAGAATGAACCTGCTAGGTAGAGGAGTAACCCTAGAATTATCCAAAATTTATAGCTAGTGTATATGAATTCGACTTCTGGGGAGGTAAGCTGCTCATAAAAATAGTATAAACAAAACAAGATAATAATTGTACATTCTACAGAAATTGGTATTGAATCAAAACCGACCAGTTTTTTTGCTACTATACAATAAATATATATTGAGCAAGCCATTAAAGCGATAAATAAAATTAGCTTTTTAATTACCCTATTATCTAAAATAAAAATGAGAATAGTTGCGAATAGTAGGAATTCAAATAAAGTGAAAAAGTAAAGTAACAAATCAACATTCGCATTTACTTTTACTTTTTGTAGAATTGTATAGTTATTGAGAAAAGAGTAGAGGCTGTAAATAGCAATTACCCATATCGACTTTTCTTTTATCTTTTTTATAAATAAAAGAAAAACCAATACGGGTAATAAATCTATGAAATAACTTATCTTCTCTAAGTATTGCATTTATATCATTGGGATAATATCCTCAAATATATAAAATGCTTTCAAATATTGGGGAATTAACTTAAATGCCGAATATCGTTTCCCAAAAATCAGGCTTTATAACTGTAGTTGGAGTACCTGTTTTAATTCTATCCGCTACAATTGCATCTTTTTGCTCCAATTGGCCACCTATATTTACTACGGGGTAGCTGGTGATAGCTTGGCCATCAGCATCTACACCAATAAATACCAGTGTCCTTTCGCCATTTTCCTTCGCAGCACTGGCAATATTGATGCCTGCACAGCCGGGTTGGGCCAAAATTTGCTCAATAATGTTGCGGCCTACAATGTGCGTTACAGTGTCTAGCGGGTTGGCTTGGCGATATGCCTGCACCATAGCTGCGCCTTCGGCCAATCCGATGTCTTCTCCTACTTGTTCCAGTGGTTTTACTACCTGTTCAACTTTGTTCATACTTGTAATTTTTAGTGGTTTTTAGTAAAATTCGAGTGTAAACATGCTAACAAAACAGGTTATCCACAATAGTGTATATCTATAATACAATACTATAAAGTGACATAAATAGTTGATTTTTAACATATTACAGCTATTTTTGCTCATTAAGCATTGTAAAATTTTGGTAAATGTACGAAAGAATGTTAGTAAAATTACTATCCAAATTTTGGTATTCTTACCCACGTAGTTCTACGTAGAGCATACTCGTATACCTACGAAATGCTGTAAAATGTGGATATGTGGAAAAATTTGTTTACTGTTCGGTCAGCACCGACGGAGGGAGGTCAGACCGAGGCAGTTGCGGTGGTCGGCCCGTGGCTTTTCGGAGACCTTTACAACGTTACCATACCATGCTTTATCGCATATAGGGCCAAGCCAATCCGGTTATTGGTGCCCAGTTTGGCAAATAGGTCATTTCGTATATTATCAATAACGCTGGGCGAAACCCCCATTTCCTGGGCAATTTCTTTATAGGTACGTTCGCTGCCACAAAGTATCAAAAAGCGTTCTTCCCTTTCGGTAAGTATCATTTTGTCCAGTTCGGGATTGTTTTGCCCTATACGGTTGATAAAACTAGCCATTTTGCCCACGGCACTGCCACCAAAATAAAAGCCGGTGGTGGCCACTTCGGTAATGGCCCTTTGCAGTTCGGCGGGGCTAATGTCTTTTTGCAAAAAGCCCTTAACCCCTGCCCGCAGCAGGCGTACCAGCGCCACATCGGTATTGTGCATGGTAAGCATCAATATTTTTACATGGGGATGGTGCTGCTGTAGCCATAGGGCCGTTTGGTGGCCGTCCATCTGGGGCATGCTCAAGTCCAATACCAATATATCGGGTGGCCCCTGTTGTGCTATTTTGGCAATCAGCTCCTGCCCATTGCCCGCACTATAGGGTACCCGGCAGTTGGGGAAACTGTTGATCAGCAAGGCCAGGCTCTCCCTTAGCAGTTGATGGTCGTCGGCCAGGGCCACGGTAATGGGTAGCTTTTCGTTTATTGTCATTTTGGGGTATTTATGTTAATGATGATAATAATGCGGGTACCAAGGCCGGGTGCACTGTTTATTTCGCAATGGCCGCCCAGCAGGCGGGCCCGCTGCTGCAAGTTGCCCAGCCCGTTGCCCTGCTGTGGGCCGCCTTGGTGGGCAGGCACAAAGCCCTGCCCATTGTCTTCTATTACCAAGTGCAGGTAGTGCGGGTTATAGGTAACAATAATATGTATATGGCTAGCCAGTGCATGCTTTACCGTATTGGTTAAGGCCTCTTGCACCATCCTAAACAGTACCAACTCGGTTTCCGCATCCAGGTACATGGCTTCTCCGGTAATGGTAAGTTGGGTGGCTAGGCCACTATAATCGCTTACCCGGTTTAGCTCATGCTCTAGGGCGGGCAGCAGGCCATTGGCGGCCACAAAATCGGCATTGAGGCTTTTGCTTAGGTTGCGTATATCTTCCAGCGCTTTGCCAATGGCGCCAATGCCCATTTGTATTTGTTGCTGCGCTGCCTGTGGCTCGGCTGGGTTAAGGGTGGCCAAGGCCAACTTGGCATAGGTAAGGCTGCTGCCAATATTGTCGTGTATTTCCCGCATCAGTTGCTGCAGGGTTTGCTCCTGTACTTCCAGCCGGGTGGCCAGCAGTTGCTGTTGGTGGCCACTTTGCACCCCCTCTAAGTGCTGCTGCTGGGCCAGCCGCCAGCGGTTGTGCAGGTAAATGGCCACAATGGCGCAGGCTACCAGTAAGGCCAGCAATAGGGTAACTGCTATCAGTAATATGCCTATGGCTGCTGTTGGCTGCATTGCAGGGCTTTTAAATGGGTGAAGAAAAGGATTGAATAACAAAATGTAGGTATTAAGTGGAACAAAGGGAGTGTAGATTTATTATCGCCCAAATAATCGCTTACCAGGCTATATGGCAATAACAGCATGGCTACAAAACACATACCACCAATGGCCCAAAAAAGGGGCTGCTTTAGTAATGCTTGCTTGGGGGTTCGCTTAATTAAATTATAATAATACATACAGCAGCAAAGCAACATAATGGGCAACTGTATCAAGCCAATTGCATCTTGGTAAAAACCTTTAAAAAAATGCAGACAGGTGTAAACCCCTGCGTAAATACCAAAAAGCAGTAAGAGCAACTGCATGGCCCTATGCTGTAAGTGGCTAATGCCCGATGCTTTTACCAAATAATAGCAGCAGGCAAGTTCAATTACCATAAACAGTACTATACTAAAAGCGGCTGCATATTGGTTTTGATACAGCGATGTATATAAAAAAACAACAGATATAAAAATATTCTGCAGAGCAGAAGCTGCCGCATAAACTGTAATTGCCCTAGTAATACTGGTTGGTGGTATAACAGTTGCGGCCTTAATTGCCACATATAGGGTAAGCAGCAATAGTAGTGGGATGGTATAATAACCCCAGCTATACATCTCAAAAAGCCTATGCCAATCAAATTGCATTATGGTTCATTTTTTAAGGTAATACAATAAGCAGCCGCTGCCGCACTAATTTGTTTACGCATGGGTTGGGGTTTTAGCGGTAAGGCGCAATGCCTGCCAAAAACAGCAGAATAGCAGGCAATAGCTGATATTGTTGATAATCATGGGTATTTGCAGCCCACTTTTTTGGCTATTCATATAAGTATATACAATATTATAGGGTATTAGCGTAAACGCCAGCAGGGCCATGCCGCCCATGGCCCAAAAAAGGGGCTGCCGGGCAAGGTTGGCTTGGGGCTTATTGGCAAATACGTTGTAATAATATATGCAGCAAAACACAATTAGCATGGGCAGTTCCACTAAGCTTTCCACATCGTTGACCTTGTTTTTTAAAAACATAAGGCTAAGGTAAATGGCTTCAAACAGGTAATAGCATAGCAGCAGCAAGCGCATGGCCCTGCGCTGTAATAACGTGGTATGGCTAAGGCGCACCAGCCAATAACAACAGGTAATTTCAACTATTATAAAAATGGAAATTGATAAATTAACAAGGTACTCGTAATGGTACTGTTTGTTAAGGTTAAAAAATTCGATATGTGAAAAAAATGATTGTAATGTAGAAAAGGCTGCATAGCAGGCAATGATATGGATGAGCCTGCTTTTTTGCTGTATGACCGCCCTTATTAGTACCGCAAGGCTAAATGCATACATGATACAGTTTGTAAAGTATAGCGCTTTGTAGTTTTTTAACAACAGTGGCCAATCAAAGTTTTCCATAGCGGCAAAGTAAAATAAAAAAAACAACAAGGGGGCTGGAAAAACATGTACAAAAAGGAAGAAAAACATGTACAAAAAAGAAGGAAAAAAGTGTAAAAAAGAAGAAAAACCTTCCCTGTTTTGTTTGGCCAGTTTTGGGGGCGGCAATAATTTGCACTTGTAAATTTTATTTCTTTATTTAACAAAAATTAAAAATTATGCAACAGAATTTAATCAGCGCTACCCTAAGCGATACGGCGGTAGCAGAAGCAGTAGCCTGCGCAGAAAAGATCAGCTCACTCTTCAAGGGTATTTTGGTAAACCTAGAGCCGCAAGACAGACTGCGGATGGCCAAAATGGGCGACAAAACCCTGGCTTTTGTGGGCAAAACGCTGGAGTACGGCAGCCAAAACGTGCAATTGGTGCCCATGTTTATTGATTTGGACGAGGCCCAGCGGGATTTTGCACTGGCCAGTCAATTAAATACCCTGCTAAAGTTGCTAGCCCCGCTTTGCCAAAGCATGGAAGATACAGCCATGCTGGCCGGCAGTGATGCCTATGTGGCCGGACTGGGTATTTACAGCAGCGTAAAAAATGCTGCTACCAATAATGTGGCCGGTGCCACCACCATTGCGGACGACCTTTCGCAACGTTTTCCGGGCAAGGGCCGCAAAAAGAAAGGGGACGGCAAGGATACGCCAGAAGAGGGAGAATCCTAATTGAATACAGAAAAACCTAACATTCCCTAAGCAGTGGCCGCCAATTTGGCGGCCTTTTTTTTACAACGGTTAATATCTATTAGCTCAACCAGATAGAGAACAATCTATTGTTACTTGATGCTTGCATCATTTAAATAAGCTCTCCTTAGCCGGCAGGTAGACACACAATGTTTGAGATGGACGATTCAGTCTTTTATATAGGCCATCTTATGTTTTAGATGAGATGGTTGTATCTTTTAGATAGACCGTTCAATGTTTGAGATGGATAATTGTATCTTTTAGATAGGCTGCCCTATGTTTTAGATGAGATGGTTGTATCTTTTAGATAGGCTGTTCAATGTTCGAGATGGATAATTGCATCTTTTAGATAGGCTGTCCTATGTTTTAGATGGGATGGCCGTATCTTCTAGATAGGCCGTTCAATGTTCGAGATGGATAATTGTATCTTTTAGATAGGATGTCCTATGTTTGAGATGCAATTCCCGTAATAAAAATAGGCTTCTTTTAATAGGAGTATAACAACTCTTTTGAGAAAACAGGGAAATCTGCTATCCATTTGCCAAAAAGAAGAAAAACCTTCTTTTTTGTACATGTTTTTCCATTGTTTTTACAAAACCATCACCCCATATTTGCACTGTGTTAAAAGCCCCGGCTATCCTATACACAGTATTGCGCAACGCTATGTAGAGGGCAGCTATAAAATACCATACCGGTTAGGTATTATGGGAAGCAAACACTACACCAGTGGGCCGCCGGATTTACGGGGCACCTCGGCCTGCTTTAAAAAAATAGCCCTTTTAACATTTAAATTTTTAAAGAAATGAAAAAACTATTTGTTTTTATTTTTATTGCTTTTAGTTCAGTAACATTTGCTCAAAAGAGTCCTGCTTCCACGTTATGTCCTCCTGGCACAGTTCCTCATTTTATTGTAACCTTTGATGTGTTCAATTTTCATAAACCGCGAACTGATTGCAAAAGTAAGTTTGGCTTGTGCATTAAGGGCGGCCAAGCGCAAACAGTTTGTGTGCCTGCTCAAAACTGGCAGCAATATAAGATTGGACTATCCAACGGAAAAGTTGCCGTTTTGGGCCTAATTCAAGAGGGGCAATTGGAACTTCATATACCAGTGGCTTTAAAAGATCAAGAAGGATTCAAAGGGGAAGTAATGACTGAATTCACACTTGATGCTGATGCATTAACCATACTTGACAGCAATGGTAAAACCTATGCTGCCTTAAAGACTGGAACTTATGCAGTTAAGGTAAGTGGCGAACACTATATTATTGTGATCCCTTTTGAGTAATTATTAACTAGGCTGCATGAAGTGATAGATTCCCTGTAACTTCATGCAGCTAATTTAAAGTGTATATTTATGCGCAACTATTTTCTTTGTCTAATTACCATTGTGTATCTGCTTTCTTGTAAAAGCATGTTGATAAACAAATTCCATTTCAACAGAGTTTTCAGATTTGAAAGCAAAACGGCTTATCTCCAGTTTGTAAGGCAACATTATGGCGCTGATAGTACTCAATTAATAACACTAAAAGGAGAGGGTAGAGCAATTTTTTTGACTGATATTGGTAAGCATAATATAGCGGATTATTATGGTTGCTTTATAAATGATAGCACATCCGTTAAGAAAAGCGCCTACTTACTAAATGATGCGGGGTGCCTTGGCAAAATAACCCATGAAATTGAGGCCATTGCAACTAGGGAGAATTGGAATGACACTGCACTTTTTCAACAGGAGTATCTGAAAGATTTGAATTTGCGATATTGCTATTCCAATGAACCGTTTCAACCAAATGCTAATACTAAATGTAAGATTTTACTTGCGTTACATTATAGCATGGGTACTTATTACGATGGCCATATTCGGGAAATTCTTAATTATGTAAAATTGCATAGCGATAAAATGGCAGCCTATATAATCTTGTTTGATGAAATTTTTGAAGTGCCACTAAATCAGTAAATTTTAGCGTTTATTTTTTTAACTGTATCTGTTGAGCAAAAATATTACGGTACATCTCCTCGCTAGGTAGTATAAATACTTAGACAGGTCGTTACGTAAGCTGTAAGACACATCTACCACATTATCTGCTATGATTATGCATTTTACTAAGTAGGCTTTCGGACAAGACTGAGGGAAAGGGTATATATTTTGCAAAAAAGTAAAGTTTGCGCTTTTTAGTAGTAGCCATGGGTGCATTATTATTTTAAAAAGAGCGATTAAATTTTTAATCATTTTATATTAATTATTGGATATGGGTAACAAATATTTCATTTTTATAAAGCAAAGGAATGATGCTTACATATTTGTCTTGCTCAACGTAACGGTTTGGGCCGGGGCAAACATGTATTTTAACCCAGAAGATATCGGGCGTAAACTTATTTTATTGTTAATCTTACCAATGATAGCCACTGGTATGGTATATGAGTACCTCTGGCCGAGTCGGCAAAAAAAGCAAAATGATACGCAAGTTTAGCGTTAAGCCACTATTATTGGTGCTGCTAACCCATCTGTTTATAAAAGATGCCACTGCACAAACAGATAGTTTGCCCCCCAAAGCCTCGATGTCAAAAGCATATAAGCCGGAAATTTTTACCAGCGGATTTATTGATATTGTTAATAATGGCCAATTGAATGCCTCGGCCCGTTTTGTACGCTTATTAATTGGAGAGCCGGGCAAATTTGCTTTACCACTGTCGCTTTTTTCTGGGGTTTCAGCCAATGCTTTTCAAGGGCCAAGTAATAATAGCGTGGCAACCAACGAGCAACTCATTAATAACTATCTTAATCCATTGTGTGGAATTGTAAACCTATCTGTTGACGGGGTTTTGTACAGAAAGCCTCCGATAAAGGTAACTAGGGTTGGAATGCTGTACCATTTTGGCGAGCGGTTATTAACTGGTTATAAGGCAGGTGCTATGGGTGACCCACAACTGGGTAAAGCCGTAAATTTTTTAAACAGTTTTGCCTCCTTGGGTATATATTTTCAAACCGCAGCTTGGGAAAGGGCCAATGAAAAAAATGTAGGGGCTTTTTGGATAATAGGGCGTTATCACTTTTGTTATACCAACCCGGTACAGATTAAAAATTTTTTGCCCGATATTGTTACCAACGGATTTTATACTGGCTATTCAATGGGTTTTGGGATTGAGATATCGAACCTGCTAAATTTCAAGACTGTTTATTATAAGTATATCAAAAAGCCTGAAATCGCTTATACATTACCAATTTATCAGTTTTCTTTTAATTATTCAATTAAGTAAATATGGTGCCATTATTTAGCAAACCAACTTTGGGTGTAAGCGGCCGCCTAAAATGAATTACGTTCGGCTAACTGGTTGGTTAACAGCTCCCATTTTTTTCTTTTAGTTTTGTTAAGTCAAAGGCTGGGATTTTATTCCGGCCTTTATTATACCCGCAGAGTAATAAGCATGTTGAGGGCCGCAGATACTAACGCACCCAATCAACCAATCACCAACTAACTCCATTTGCGGAATACCATCGGTTACCCGTAGATGCCTCGTACAATTGCTCCGTATTTTTACGGTAAATAAAACCTTTTGCAACCCAATTTCAAAAATAAGCACTATAAATATCCACAGTTTGTACTTAACAGGTAGGCTTTTATCAAGGTAATGCTTAAATTGAGACGCTATATTTTTTTTAACTTTAAAAATGTCTCATGAGAAAATTTCTAACAGGATTTACTTAGCCCGAATTACACCTACAGTTGCAGTTACACGGGTACGGATATTCGTTATCCTCCGCGGCGCAACGCATACCAAAAAAACAATTCCACAAACTAAGCTTTACTAATACTATTGTTTTTTGTAAAGCGCCATTTTTCCAATTAAAAATCAAACAAATGAAGAAAAAATTACTACAAACGACACTGTTTGTAATGATGGCAGTTGCAGCTTTTTCGCAGTCTGACAGATTCTGGGCTGCCAACAACACCAGCCGTGGTGCTATTGTGACCGATAAGTCCGTAGCACGGGTAACCTATCCACAATCCTTCAAGTTATTCAACTTGGATATCAACGCCATGCAACAAGAATTGTTCACCATTGTAGGCAACGGCGCCCGCCGCTCAACCGTTATCACATTGCCCAATGCCGATGGCGCACTGGAGCAATTTGAAATGTTTGAAGCCTCCAACTTTGAGCCCGCCCTACAGGCGCAGTTCCCCAATATCAGGTCTTTTTCTGGTAAGGGTATTACCGATGCACATGCTACCGTAAGGTTGAGCTTTTCGCCCAAAGGCATACAAACCATGGTATTTAGGGCAGGTAAGGCCAATGAATTTAGCGAGCCTTATTCTAGCGACCATACGGTTTATTCGGTGTACAGCGCTCAGCGCGACAAGCGGGGCTTGGGCTGGAACTGTAGCACACCCGATCAACAATTGATAACGGGGCTGAATGCCACCGTGGCCAGTTCCGCCCGTGTTTCTACCGGTACGGTAAAAACCATGCGATTGGCTCAATCGGTTACTGCCGAATATTCCAACTACTTTGGTGCCACTAGCTCGGCCCAGGCCTCATTGGTACTGGCTGCGGTAAATGCCACGCTTACACGCTGCAATGGTGTATTTGAAAAAGATTTGGCATTGCACCTGAACCTGATTGCCAATACCACTTCTGTATTTTATTATAGTGCAGGTACCGATCCTTATTCTGCCGCTGCTACCGGTGCTGGCGGTGCATGGAACGGCGAACTGCAAAGCACACTCACCTCTGTTATTGGCGATGCCAACTACGATATCGGTCACTTGTTTGGTGCTACTGGTGGTGGTGGTAATGCTGGTTGCATCGGTTGCGTATGTAACAGCGGCAAGGGCAGTGGTTATACTTCTCCCTTGGATGCCATTCCACAAGGTGACAATTTTGATATTGACTATGTGGCCCATGAAATTGGCCACCAATTGGGTGCCAACCATACTTTCTCTCACTCACTGGAAGGCACAGGTGTTAACAAAGAAGTGGGTTCTGGTATCACCATCATGGGTTATGCCGGTATTACCACCAGGGATGTGGCACCACACTCCATTGATATTTTCCACGAAGCTTCCATCAACCAAATACAGAATAACCTGTCGGGTAAAACCTGCCCCGTTTCTGTAACCATGACCCTCAATACAGCTCCTGTGGTTGCTGCTGTGGGCAATTTCACCATTCCCATTAGTACTCCATTTGCACTTACCGGCTCAGCTTCCGATGCGCAAGGCGATCCACTTACGTATTGCTGGGAGCAAAGCGATAATTCAACCGTGTCTGGCGCCAGCAGTATCGCTTCGCCTACCAAGGCCAGCGGCCCCAACTGGTTGTCGTTCCCTGCCACTGCTTCTGGTACAAGGTTGTTCCCTAAACTGTCCACCATTTTGGCCGGTTTGAATGTGACGCCCGTTATTACTGGCGGCGATGCCGGTACCAATATTGAGGCTTTGAGCTCTGTTTCTAGAACGCTGAATTTTGTATTGACCGTAAGGGACAACCGCCCGTATGTGGCTGGTTCTCAAACAGGCCAAACGGCTACGGTAAACTCGGTAGTAACTGTAAGCAACACCTCTGGTCCCTTTGCTGTTACGGCTCCTAACACGGCTGTAACTTGGGGCGCTGGTACGGTGCAAAATGTTACTTGGAGTGTGAACAATACCACAGCTGCTCCCGTTAGCTGCGCCAATGTGAAGATTTCACTGTCAACCGATGGTGGTAATACCTTCTCTACGGTATTGGTAGCCAGCACGCCCAATGATGGTACAGAAGCGATTACGGTGCCTTCTGTCAATTCAACGACTTGCCGCATCAAAGTAGAAGCCGTAGGCAATATATTCTTTGATATCAGCAATGCCAACTTCACCATCAATGGCACACCGCCTGCTTGTGGCAATGCTACCGGTTTGGCTGCCAGTGCTATTACCAATACTTCGGCCACTGTAAGCTGGGCTGCTGTAAGCGGTGCTTTGAGCTATGATGTAGATTACAAAGCCGCTGCTTCTGCTACTTGGATCAATGCAGCTACTGCCACAACCGCTACTTCTGTAGCATTGAGCGGTTTAACCCAAGGTACATTGTACGACTACAGGGTAAGGGCTACTTGTGCTGCTGGTGCAGGCAGCTATGTTGCTGCACAGTTTACCACTACTGCCCCTGCAAGCTGTAATGCGCCTGCTGGCTTGATTTCATCTGCCATTACCAGCAGCGGTGCCACTGTTAGCTGGAGTGCCGTAAGCGGTGCCGCTAGTTATGATGTGGATTACAAACTGTCTACGGCTGCTACTTGGACCAATGCCGTAACAGGTACCACTACCACTTCTAGGGCTATTACCGGTTTGGCTGCCGTTACTTTGTACGATTGGAGGGTTAGGGCCAACTGTACCGCAGTGGGTCTTACCAGTGCCTATTCTCAGGCTCAGTTTACCACTGCGTCTGTAGTTACCTGCCCCGGTCCTTTGGATGTGAGTACCAACGGTACTTCCGCCGGTGCTGCTACCATTCCTTTCAACACCGATGTTAAAGGTTTGATTAGCCCAAGCGGAGATAACGACTACTACCGTTTTGTAATTACTACAGGTGGTACCGCTACCATCACGCTTACTACTTTGCCTGCCGACTACGATGTTCGTTTGTACAGCAGCAACGGTACTACGCAATTGGCTATTTCACAAGCTGGTGGTACTAGCAGCGAAACCATTAGCCGTACTTACACTGCTGGTACTTACTTTGTAAGGGTATACGGTTATCAAAATGCCAACAATGCTACACAATGCTATACATTGCGTGTGCAATTGGGTACCGCTACCCGTAACGACCAAGTGGTTACGCCAAAAGCAGATGTAGTGTCTATCTATCCCAACCCTGTTCGCAACGAACTGAAAGTGAATATGGGTACTTATACAGAACCTGTTACTGCTACAGTAACGGATATGTATGGTCGCAGGATAGCTACCAAAACATTTGCCAATGCTTCCAACATCAGCACGGCCAAATTGGCCAGCGGTGTGTACTTGGTTACCATCGTTGACCAAAAAGGTACGGTGATTAAGCAAGATAAGATTACGAAAGAGTAATTGTATTTGCAATAATGAGAAAGAGGCTTCCGAAAGGGAGCCTCTTTTTTATGATGTATGGTTCGTGGGGACACGAACCATGGCACTTTACATCAGCACATTATCACGTTAGCTAATCAGCACATCAACTACACACCCAACTCAAGCAAACCCCGCCGAAAAATAATACCTGCACCGTTAAGGCTGTATCGCCATCTTTCAATATCCGGCAATGCGCAATACCTTCATTATCTTTTATCACTAGGCTTTCAGTGCGTAAATGTTGCCACGCCCTGGTTCGTGTCCCCACGAACCAGCATGCAACTATTTGAAGAAAATCACCCATTCCGTTTGTGAACTTCCCAAAAAAACCTATTTTTAATTCATAATCCCTTTGTATCCATTATGAACAATAAGCATAATACTACAAACCTCGACATTGAACCTCGTAAGTCATACATGGCTTTGGGCGAAATCTATTTTTGGACTGCCACCATCAACCAGTGGCATCACCTTATGTGGGGCCACCACTTTAAACAGGTAGTTATCAGTTCACTGCGCCATCTGAGTCGCACTGGTAGCATCGAAGTATTTGCCTTTGTGGTGATGCCCAACCATATCCATTTGATATGGCGTATCAACCGATTAAACGGTAAGGAAATGCCGCAAGGCTCCTTGCTGAAATTTACTGCGCATATGTTTAAAAAAATGTTACTGGCAAAGGCTCCCGGCGAACTACACAAGTATGCTGTGTTGGCCGATAACAAAAGGTACGAGTTTTGGCAACGGGATTCCTTGGCCATACACTTGTATAGCCGTGCCGTTGCTATGCAGAAACTAGATTATATTCATAATAACCCCATGGCCAAGCATTGGCAATTGTGCAGTACACCCGCTGAGTACGAGTATTCATCTGCCCATTTTTATGAAGGGCAAGAAAAACGTTTTGACTTTTTGAAGGATTTGAGGGATGAGTTTTGGTAGTGGTATGTTCATGGTTCGTGTATGATTGATGTATGGTTCGTGGGGACACGAACCATGGCACTTACATCAGCACATTATCACATCAGCAAATCAGCACATCAACTACACACCCAACTCAAGCAAACCCCGCCGAAAAACAATACCTGCACCGTGAGCGCTGTATCGCCATCCTTCAATATCCGGCAATGCGCCGTGCCTTCATTATCCTTAATATGGAGTTGTTCAATGCGTAAATGTTGCCTGAAATCCATTTCGCCGCTGCCCTTCCATTTAAACAGGGCTTCTTTGATGCTCCAGCAAGCGGTGAGGAGGGAATTGGGTATTGGGAATTGGGTATTAGGAATGGGGGATGAGGTATCCATTCGGTCATCGGCCAATGCCGCTCGGCCAATGTGCAACGCTTCGTCCTTTTCTGTCAACTGTCCACTGTCAACCGTCAACTGTATTCGGTCCCCAGTCAACGACCCACGATCAACGGCCAACGCTTCGCCCTTTCCTGTCAACTGTCCACCGTCAACTGTCAACCCCAATCGGCCCCCGCCATTCGTCATTCTACACTCGTCATTCAACATTCCCAACTCCGCTTCGCTCAAGAACTTCCCCCGCACCCTCGCCACTTTTTCGCTCACCAATTCCACATCCACACCCACCCGTTGGGTAGGGCTCACAATGGCCGCGGCATAATCACCACAGTGCGAAAGGGAAAAATGCCAGGCTTCATTGGCCAAAAAGGGTTTGCGGGTATCGGCAATTTCTATCAAATCCAGTGGAAAATCGGGCACCAATTCGGTGAGCAGGTAGCGGCCCGCCAAGTGCTGCAATCGCTTGTGCGGGTGGGTAATGCTCCGCTGCAACGGCACTTTTTGCAAAAAAAATGACTCGTCCTCGGCTATATGCCATACGCCTAATTGGCTGGTTTGGTTGATTTGATGTTGATAAATAAATGGCATATATGAAAAAATGGCGGTTATTTTGCCGAGTTGTAAAATAAGCACAAAAAATGATTTTATCAGATAAGCGCATTTTAGAAGAAATGGACAAAGGCACCATTAAGATTGTACCCTATACCCGGGACTGCCTTGGTAGCAATAGCTACGATGTACATTTGGGTAGCACTTTGGCCATGTATGTGGATGAAGAACTGGATGCCAAAAAGCACAATACCATTGCCCATTTTGATATTCCCGAAGAGGGCATTGTGTTGCTGCCCCACAAGTTTTACCTCGGTGTTACGGAAGAATATACCGAAACCCATGCCCATGTACCCTTTTTGGAGGGCAAAAGCAGCACGGGCCGTTTGGGTATCGATATCCACGCCACTGCAGGCAAGGGCGATGTAGGCTTTTGCGGCAACTGGACGCTGGAAATATCCGTAAAGCAGCCGGTAAGGGTGTATGGGGGCATGCCCATTGGCCAACTTATTTATTTCCCCGTAGATGGCGAAATTGAAATCAAGTACAACCAAAAAAGCAATGCCAAGTACAGCGGCCAGCCCAATAAACCGGTGGAAAGCATGATGTGGAAGAACAAGTTTTAATGAGCAGACTGTAGTGCTATAGCCAAGCTTTTGTTGTGTCATGCAGACGTTTTTAGTCTGCATCCCGACCGAAAGCGTCGGGACTCACTTGTACGGCATATCTTTACGCAGCAAACAAATCATCATGAAGTATTTCTGGTCACTCGTAACCACCTTATTTCTATTAGTGGGCAGCTATGCCCAAAGCACGCCCCCAACTGGCTGGAAGGGTGCCGATTCCCTGCTCAACTTTATCGTAGCCAACAAGGCCAAATCGGCCTTGTACTTGGTTAAAAACGATACCTTGGTGGCCAAACTGAACGAAAGCAAACCCATGCCCTTGGCCAGCACGGTGAAAATAATGGTAGCCGTGGAATTTGCGAAGCAAGCGGGCAGCAGTATCATTGATGAAGACAGCAAGGTCGCCCTGAGCGAACTGGATAAATATTACCTGCCCAACACCGATGGCGATGCCCACCCCGAGTGGCTGGCTTACGAAAAAGCACAAAACCATATTGCGCAAGACAGTATCAAACTGATTGACGTGGCCCGTGGCATGATCATGTTCAGCAGCAACGCCAACACCGAATATTTAATGGATTTGCTGGGGCTCGACAATGTGAAGAACAACGTGCAGCTTTTTGCCTTGCAACAGCATTCGGCCATTTTTCCATTGGTATCTTCTTTGTTTGTATACCAAAACCCCAAAAAGGCCAAGGAAGATAAAATCATCAAAGCCATTAAGGAAATGCCCGAGGAACAGTACTGCAAGTTCATCGCTTTTATACATAGCCAATTAAAATACGATAGCAGTTTTAAAGCTAAGTTCCGTCCGCAAGACCTGAGCCTGAAAATGCAAAAGCTGTGGAGCGATCGGCTCACGGCGGGTACGGCCAAAGAGTATGCACAAATTTGCAAAATCCTCAATGGCCGTAAATTTTTGGAACCCCAGGCTTATGGTGTGTTGGCCGAAGTGCTGGAAACGTTGATGGAAAACCCTGCCAACCGCCAATGGCTGAAACACGCCGGTGGCAAAGGTGGCAGCACGGCTTGGGTACTTACCAAAGCTACTTACGCTACCACTAAAAAAAATGAGGCCATTGAATTGGTGTACTTCTTCAATAACCTGAGCCCGCAGGAAAATGAAAGGCTGCAAGGCTGGGCCAACGAATTTGAACTGGCGGTATTGGCCAGCGAAAAATTTCGGCAACAGGTGAGAGGGGCGTTGGGGAAGTAATACTGGATACTTGATACTGGATACTGGATGTGGAGGCCCAGCCGACACCAAGCCTGCCCGACTGCGTCATTCAGGCGGGCCGAAGGCATGGCTGGATTCTTGACTCTGGTAGCAGAAGTGGCTCGGTTGTCTTTAACGCTTTGTTGAGAACACCGTTTATCCTTTTGTGTTTGCAACAAAAACTGGCAGTGCATACCTTCAAGTATTATTATAGCCATTAAACAAATTGCAATGCAACAGTTTACCATAAAGCTGCTTACCCTTGGACTGTTACTATTAGGTGCTACTGCCCAAGCCCAGCAGGTTGCCGATTCCAGTTTTGATTACAACATTGCTCAACCTGCTTATGCACAGGGCAAGGGTACGGTGATTACACTCGACGAAGCGCATTTCAATTTTCATACCTTGGGCGGGCGTTATTATGCCTTTGGCAAACTGCTGCAAAAAGATGGTTATGTGATGCGCAGCGGAACCGAAAAATTTACCACCGCCTATTTGGCCGGTATCAAAATATTGGTAATCGCCAATGCCAACGCAAACAATGGCCCGTGGCGCTTGCCCACTGCATCAGCCTTTTCTAAAGAAGAGATTGTTGCCGTAGCGCAATGGGTAACCAATGGCGGCAGTCTTTTTATCATTGCCGATCATATGCCTTTTGCGGGTGCTACAGCGCAATTGGCAGCCGCTTTTGGTTTCAACTTTACCAATGGCTTTGCGATGCGCAAGGATAATGCGGCGGAAGTATTTGCACGAAGTCAAAATGATTTAACGGCCAATGCCATTACCAATGGGCGCAATCAAGCAGAACATATCGACTCGATCCATGTATTTACAGGACAAGGTTTTTTACCACCACCCAATGCCACCATCATCTCCCCGCTGAATGAAGGGTATGAAGTGTTGTTGCCCACGGTTGCCTGGCAGTTTAGCGACAGCACGCCCCGCATCAGCGGTATGGGCCTTGCCAATGGGGCCTTTATGCGTTATGGTAAAGGACGTTTGATGGTAATGGGGGAG
The DNA here is from genome assembly GCA_943373145.1 of Chitinophaga pinensis. GTDB lineage: Bacteria > Bacteroidota > Bacteroidia > Chitinophagales > Chitinophagaceae > Ferruginibacter > Ferruginibacter pinensis_H. The sequence continues at coordinate 106,056 of CALSBI010000008.1, read as the reverse complement.
GCGGCCATGTTTTCGGCCCAACTGGCCGGTGCCGAAAGAAGGAAGGCAGGTATGAACAACCCCGCCGCTAAACAAAACCCACAGTTTTTGCTGAATATTATTCATTGGTTGGATGGGAAATTGTAGGGTTGACAGATGACAGTGGACAGATGACGGCCATTTACCGCGGAAGCCTCCACATCCAGTATCTAGCCACGCCTGTTGCGTGGTGTCGGCAAAGCCTCCATATCCAGTGTCTAGTATCCAGACTCTACCCCGCATCTTTTTTCTTTTTTGGTCGGGATGTTTTCAACACTTCATCATAGGCCGTTTGCAAAGCATCTTGCAACATGCTTTTCTTTACTTTTTTTAAATTGATGAGTGTCCAGCCTTGGGTGCCCCATTTGTTGGGTACGGGGTACATCACTTCCTTATCAAATTGACAAAACACCGATTGGTCAATGGCCGACAGTTTTACACAGGCCCGATTGTCCGCCACATTGAGCGTAACAAATATTTTGTTGTTGATTTTGAAAGACTCTTTTTCAAAATGCGGCGCAGCAGTTGCATCGGGCAAGGCCAGCGCCATTTTACGGCAAGTATCTGTTGTTACCATTTTTTTACCACGAATTATAAAATGATTACACTAATTACACGAATTACTTGATCACGAATTTTTTACCACGATTTTTTGTGATTGTGGTGATTGTGTGATTTTTGTAACACGAATTACGAACGATTACACTGATTAGACGAATTAATTTTCCGGAACTCTACATTCCACATTCATCACTCTTCACTCGTCATTCAACATTCGTCATTTCTCATTCCCCCAACGCTTTCTCCATCTGCATGCTCCTACTACCTTTTACCAGCAGCATGGTATTGGCAAAGCCCTGTTGTTGCAACCAAGCACCGGCTTTTGTAGCGTTGTTGAAATAAATAAAAGGATGTGTTACTTGGGCATAGTCGCCGCCCACCAACACCACCGCTTGCCAAGGATATTGTTGTATCAATGCTACAATGCCTTCGTGCTCGGCAATACTCCCTTCGCCCAGTTCCATCATGCCGCCCAATAGCAACACTTTGTTGGCACCTTCCATTTTGGCAAAGTTTTCAATAGCGGCCCGCATACTGGTAGGGTTGGCGTTGTAAGCATCCAATATCACTTTGTTGCCCTGCCATTCCAGCAATTGGCTGCGGCTATTGGAGGGTTTGTATTGCTCAATGGCTGCTTTGATCTTTTCGTCGGGCACTTTAAAATACTTGCCCAGCGCCACGGCCACCAACACATTGGGCAGATTGTATTCGCCCACTAAGTTGGTAGCAATACTGGCCAATACATCGGAGCCGCTAATGCCTACCGTTAAAAATCCCGTACTGCTCAGCACTCGTCCATTTAGTTCCGCTCCATCGGTACCATACGTATGTACATGGGGCAAACCCTCGCTCATGCTACGCAGGTAATCGTAATCCCACATTACAAAGGCGGTACCATTGTTGGCCCTAAGGTAGTTGTACAGTTCGCCCTTGCCTTTGCGTACCCCTTCCACACCGCCAAACCCTTCTAAATGGGCCTTGCCGCAATTGGTAATAATGCCATGCGTGGGCATAGCATAGGTGCAGTACCCTTCAATTTCTTTTTGGTGATTGGCGCCCATTTCTATCACGGCCATTTGGGCATCGGCCTTAATTTTTAAAATGGTAAGCGGTACGCCAATATGGTTGTTGAGGTTGCCGATAGTAGTGTAGGTTGTATAAGTAGTGCTCAGCACTTCGTGTACCAACTCCTTGGTGGTGGTTTTGCCGTTGCTGCCCGTAATGGCCACAAAAGGGATATTGGTAAAGCGCTCCCGGTGCCGCTTGGCCAACTGTTGCAAGGCTGTTAATGCATCCGGCACTTGTATGATGCGGTCATCGGCAAGACCTGTATCCTCGTCAACAATGGCATAGGCCGCCCCTGCAGCCAACGCTTGCGCAGCAAAAGCATTGCCATTAAAATTGTCGCCCTTTAGGGCAAAAAACAAATCGCCGGGCTGTAGTTTACGGGTATCGGTTTGCACCTGTGGGTGCTGTAAATAAATATGATACAGTTGCTCTATTTGCATGCTCCAAAAATAGTACACCTGCGGCAAAAAAAAGCCCCCCATTTAATTGGGGGGCTTTTTTATATAAAGCGGATGCTTATTTTTTCTTTTTGCGTGAGTTTTGCTTGCGCTTACCGAAGATATTACCTTCTTTAAAGCCTTCACCTTCTGGCGGGCCTAAGTAGGTTTGTGCGCAACGGAAGCCTACAGTGCTGGAAGCTTGATCTTCTTCCAGGTGACGGCGTGAACCGGGAGACAGCCAATAGGCCCTATCGTTCCAGCTACCACCTTTGATAACCCTCGATTTATCGCTGATTAATGAAGTAGTGCCATAGCCATAATAAGATTGGCTCAAAGAGTCACCATCCAAGAAACCGATTACATTATTACGCTGATAGTTGCGGCGGTCTTTTACTTCTTCGTCAGGAATGTCCACTTTTTTCAAACGGCCCATTGTATCCCTTTCGTAGTCGCCAGAAGCATTTTTATAATACTTCATGAACTTATTACCACGGAAGTAGTTGAAGTCTTGACCATCGGAAGGCGTTAACGGCCTGTAAACGTCCAATACCCACTCACTTACGTTACCGCTCATGTTGTAGATACCAAATGCATTGGGGTAGAAAGCCTTGATATTGCCTGGGATGGCAGCACGGTCGTTCAAGCCACCGGCCACCCCCATGTTATCACCGCTACCACGCTTAAAGTTGGCCAAGAACTTACCTTGCCAGCTTCCGCGACGGTTGTCACGCAGGCCGTTGGGGTTATTGCTCCATGAATATACTTGTTGGTTGGAAATCAATTCCTCACCACTCTTTTTCTCGTTTTTGCGAGGGTTGGGGTTTTGGTCCAATATACCATAAGCGGCATATTCCCATTCGGCCTCGGTTGGCAGGCGGTAACCCATATTTAAGATACCGTCTTCCATTCTCACGGTGCCACGCGGCTTGCCGTTTACATCTTTAATATCGCTCTTTTTGGGTTTCGACCTGTTTTGGATCAAATCGGGGTTGTACAAATAGGTTTCGGTATTGAAAGAACCGTCGCCTTGAGCGCCCTTCATTTCTTTTTTAGCTGCATCCTTTTTCAGGTAACCTTTTTTAATCAGGTTCAATTCGTTCACCCTATCGGTACGCCAAATGCAAAAATCATGGGCCTGACGCCAGTTAACACCCACTACAGGATAATAGTTGTAAGAAGGATAGCGGAAATAATATTCCACATAAGGCTCGTTATAAGCCAGTTCCTCACGCCATACCAAGGTATCGGGTAAGGCTTTGTACATAATGGCTGTATCTGCACTGAACACATTCTCCAACCAATAGAGGTATTCACGGTAGTGTACGTTGGCCACTTCCGTTTCATCTATAAAAAACGAAGGGATGGTAACACGCTTGGGAACATTGTTCCAGTCGCCCATTACATCTTCTTCTTTAGCGCCCATGGTAAATGAACCGCCCTGAACAAAAACCAAGCCGGGACCGGCTTTAGGGTATTTCACTTTGGACACATGGTAATTACCCATGTTTTTGTCATCATAATTCCAGCCTGTTACCGACGACTTCCCACTTTTGCCACTGCCTTTTTTACAGGCACTTAGGGAAAGGGCCGCCACAGCGAGTAAAGCTAGATTTTTTCCTGAAAGAATTTTTTGCATGTGCGTTCGTTTTGCAAATTTAATAACGAAAGGTTTTCTTAAATATTGTGCAGGGGTATGCACAGGCTGCGAATATACTTACTTTCGGCGAAATGGGCCCTGCTTAGCATTTTTTTTGTTGTTTTCTTTAATAAAAATCTCAAAATGCAGCGTTTTGTGCAAGTGGCGTGTCAAACATTTGGTTGTAGCCGTTGGGCCGAGCATAATCCCCAAAAATGGGGCCAAATGCAATAAAGGAGGCTTTTACGTCGTTTTGTTAGTGAATTTACGCTATTTAACCATCAATAGCATAGATTTTAGGCTTGCAAAAGCACTATTTTTAAAGAACTTATTATAATTTTTGTGTAATTCAGGAAAACTGTTACTTTTACACTTCAATCAAACCAAAACTAAATAGCTTATAGGTAATTTCTACCTCACAAAGACAATTTACAAATACGCATGAAAAGAGCAACATTAAAACTGACTGCCTTAGTGATGGTACTAGGTGGAACTGCTATCGGTGTAAACGGCCAGGTTAACAGACTTAATGTGGTTACCTCAGCAGTACCCTTTTTAAGGATTTCACCTGATGCCCGTAGCGGCGGTATGGGCGATGTGGGTATTGCCACTTCCCCTGATGCCAATTCCGTTTATTGGAACTTGGCCAAAACAGCATTTGCCGACAAAAAAGGCGCTGCCACCCTTACCTACACTCCTTGGTTGAAGGATTTGGGCTTGAACGACGTATATCTGGCTACTGCTGGCGGATACTTTAAAATTGACGAAAATCAAGCCATCGGTGCTTCATTGCGTTATTTCAACTTGGGTAATATCCAGTTTACCGATGCCTTGGGCAACGATATCAACACTTTCCGCCCAAGGGAAATTGCTTTTGATGCCGGTTATTCACGCAAATTATCCTCTAAGTTGAGCTTGGGTGTAGCATTGCGCTATATCAACTCTAACTTGGCTGGTAACAATACTTATAATGGACAAGCTTACAAAGCTGGTTCTACTGTATCTGGCGATTTGAGTTTGTTCCACACCAATGTTAAAGAAAATGGCGGTGGCCTATCTTATGGTGTTGTATTGAGCAACTTGGGTGGTAAAATCTCTTACACAAGCGATGCCAGCCAAAAAGATTATATCCCTGCTAACTTGGGCTTGGGTGTAGCTTATACAAAAGTGTTCGACGAAAACAGCAAATTGACTTTTGGTTTGGATGTAAACAAACTGATGGTGCCTACACCTCCTAGCTTGAGCAGCAGCACAGGTGGTCCCGGTACAGCGGCTGATTCCACAGCATTGGTTAACTACCGCAGCCAAGGTGTAGTATCTAGCTGGTTCAAATCATTTGGCGATGCCCCTGATGGCTTTGCTGAAGAAATCAAAGAATTCCAAGCTTCTATCGGTGCTGAATACTGGTACAACAACCAATTTGCTTTGAGGGCTGGTTATTTTTACGAAAACCCATCTAAGGGCAACCGTAAATATTTCACCATGGGCGCTGGTTTGAAGTACAATATGTTCGGTATCAACTTCTCTTACCTGCTGCCTTCTGGCAACGGTGTAAACCGCAACCCACTGTCTAACACACTGCGCTTTAGCTTGTTGTTCGACTTTGATGGCAAGAAATAAGATAAACGATTAACGAATTATACAAAAGCGTTCCGATAACCGGAACGCTTTTTTGTTGTAGTGCAGCGTTTTCGGATATTTGCACCATAAAATAGCAACATGGCATATCGTATTGGATCGGGCATTGATTTTCACCAACTGGCCGAAGGGCGTGACTTGTGGATTGGCGGCATTAAAATACCGCATACCAAGGGGGCCGTGGGCCATAGCGATGCGGATGTGTTGCTCCATGCTATTTGTGATGCCCTGCTAGGCGCTTGCTGCTTGGGCGATATCGGTATGCACTTTCCTGATACGGATGCTAGCTATAAAAACATCGACAGCAAAATTTTATTGGCCCGCACTTACGAGTTGATTGTGCAGCAAGGCTACCGCATTGTGAATATCGACAGCACCCTTTGCCTGCAAGCACCTAAGATAATGCCCTATGTACCCCAAATGCGGCAAGTAATTGCCCAAGTTTTACAACTAACCGAAGGCGATGTGTCTATCAAAGCCACTACCACCGAAAAAATGGGTTTTGCCGGCAGGGAAGAAGGATTGGTGGCCTACGCCACGGTGTTATTGCAAAAACAGTAAGCGTTACCGTCTGTCAATTTTAACAAATGCGCTTTGGCCCGCTAATTGCCCACATACATATTTTATTACCTTTGCAGCCATGCAAACAATACAGGTAGCCATCATCAATGAGTCTAGCAACCCTTTGCCCAGTTATGCTACGCCCGGATCGGCCGGCATGGACATCAGGGCCAATTTGCAAGAACCCATTAGCTTGGAACCCTTGCAACGGTATTTGGTACCCACCGGTCTGTATATTGAGCTACCGCAGGGTTACGAAGGGCAAATGCGCCCCCGCAGTGGCTTGGCCATCAAGCAAGGGCTTACCTGCCTCAACTCGCCCGGTACCATTGATAGCGATTACCGCGGCGAACTGAAAGTGGTATTGGTGAACCTGGGCAACGAAACGCAGCGGATTGAACATGGCGATCGGATTGCGCAGTTGGTTATCAACAAAGTGGAGCAGGTGAGCTTGCTGCCAGTAACAGCGCTCAACAGCAGCCAACGTGGCGAAGGAGGTTTTGGGCATACAGGTGTTCAGTAAACAAAATGTATCAGCAAAGGGGCCTAACAGCCCATTAAAATTATAATGAATGAAGCGTAGCGGAATAATATTAGCAATAGCAATGGTGATGTTGGCGGCGAGTTGCCGTACCTCTAAAAAGATAACACAAATAATGACCACCAAAGACACAGCAGCCGTGGTGATTACCAACCGCTCTGCCGCCGACTCGTTGTTGATGGTGAAGAAAACCTTTGACGACTTGATGGACAAGCGCATTGATTTCAAAACCTTTTCGGCCAAAATAAAAGTAGATTACGAGGACAGCAAGGGAAAGCAACCCGATGTGAATGCCTATGTACGGATTTACAAGGATAGCTTGATATGGATCAATATCCGCTTGGCTTTTTTTGATGTGGACTTGTTGCGGGTGTTGGTGCGGCCCGACAGTGTATTTGTTGTGAACAAACGGGAAAAGTTGGTGCAGCTCCGCTCAATGGATTATTTGCAGGAAGTAACGCAGATACCTTTTGATTTTAAAACACTGCAAGATTTATTGGTGGGCAATCCGGTTTTTTTGGATACCAATATCGTATCATATAAGAAAAATGAAAATGCCATATTGATGGCTGTAACCGGGCAATATTTCAAACACTTGCTTACCATTAATATCAATGACAAATTATTGGTGCATAGCAAGCTGGATGATGTGGATGTAAACCGTAACCGAACGGCCGATATTACCTACAGTGACTTTGACTACAAAAGCGGCCCTGCTTTTTCTACACAAAGGGAAATCACTGTATCGGAAAAGAACAAGCTGGATATTAAACTGAACTATAAGCAATATGAATTTAACAAGGAATTAACAATTCCCTTTTCGTTGCCCAAAAATTATAAATACTATTAGGCGTTTGTGTATCAGGTACAGGAGCAGATATTTTTTCTGATTAACTAATTTTATAGTTGTACATTTGTTGCACAGGTAAATTACGTGTATGGTAAAAAAAATCATCTTTACAGTGGGTATTGCATTGGCGGTAACGGCAGCAATGGCCCAACCCACTAAACCCGGCCGGGAGGATTTGGAGCGCCAACGCAAGGAATTGAAGGCGGAGATTGATAACCAAGAGAAATTGCTGAAGGATATTAAAAAAACCACCACGGAAAACCTGGTGCAATTGAAAGCCATTGATAAAAAGATGGATTTGCAGGATAAGGTACTGGACAATATTGGGCGCGACATCAACATATTGGATAACAACATTTACAATTCGCAGCGGGAAATCAATAAGCTCAATTTGGTGCTGGACACCTTAAAACAGGAGTATGCCAAGAGCATGATATATGCCTACAAAAACCGCAGCAGCTACGATTTTATCAACTTTATTTTTTCTGCCAATAACTTTAATGATGCCATCAAGCGCATAGCCTACCTCAGAAGCTATCGCAGCTATCGGGAGATGCAGGGCGATAATATTTTGCGTACCCAACAATTGCTGCGTATGCGTATCAACGAGCTGAGCGGCAACAAGCAGCAGAAGAACGTGGTGATGAATGAGAAGAGCAAGGAGATGGGTGAACTGGAAAAGCAAAAACTGAAGAAGGATCAGATTGTAAACCAGTTGAAATCGAAGGGCAAAGAAATCGCCAACCAAATTGCCAATAAGAAAAAGCAGATGCAGAAAGTAAAAGTGGCCATCGACTTGGCCATTAAAAAAGCACAAGAGGAAGCCCGGAAACAGGCCATTGCTGCGGCTGCTGAAAAACGTAGGCTAGATGAAGAAGCCAAGCGCAAAGCCTTGGCGGCCAACCCAACCGTAAAGCCTGCAACGGGTACCAAGCCTGTTAAAGCCCCCACACCTGCGCCAGTTAAGCAAGAGAGCGTATTGCTGAACGATGCCAATACTATCCGCATCAACTCCAATTTTGAAGGCAACCGTGGCTCGCTGCCTTGGCCGGTTGACAAGGGTTATGTAACCATGCATTATGGCTCCAATGAACTGCCTGGTGGCGGTGGCAAAATCAACAACCCAGGCGTTACCATTGCTACTGATGTGGGCACTCCTGTTAAAGCTATTTTTGATGGGGTAGTATCCAAAGTGGTATATGTAGAAAATATGCAGGTGGTTATTTTACAGCACGGTAAATATTTTAGCTCCTATAGCAACTTGGGTTCGGTGAGCGTACAACCCGGGCAAAGTGTTAAAACCGGACAGGTATTGGGCAAAGCTGCTGCCAATGAAGAAGGCATCGGTTCCATCGACTTGTTGATGGATAGCGAAAGGGGGGAGATTAATCCTGAGGGATGGTTAAGAAGAAGATAAGGGCAGTTACGGGTTATTTTTGTTGTTTTAGTTACGGGTTAAACTAATTTCCCTTTGTACGCAGATAAATCCTTAACTAAATCAACCCGCAACAAAACCAACCCGTAACCAAAATAACTCGTAACTAAATCATACGTTGATACAACGCCTCGTACTGCGGTACAATATTATCAATATCAAATTTATTCGCCTGTGCCAAAGCGTTGTTCCTAAAGCGCTGCAACACTTCCTCATCTTGCAAAATAGAAATGGCTTTTTTGCTCATATCCAAGGTGTCGCCTACTTCGCTCATATAGCCACAATACCCATCAATATTGATTTCGGGCAAACCACCTGCATTGGTAGAAATAACGGGCACCCCGGCAGCCATGGCTTCCAAAGCCGCTAGGCCAAAGCTTTCATATTCACTGGTTAGCAAAAACAGATCGCCAATCGGCAATATATCTTCCATCTGCTCTTGTTTGCCCAAAAACTTGATATTGTCCGCCGAAATACAATCGCGGCAAATGCTCTCTGCATAAGGCCTTTCGGGGCCATCGCCCAGCAATAACAGCTTGGCAGGCAGTTGTGCATTGATGAGCAAAAAGGTATTGATTACATCTTGTACCCTTTTTACCTTACGGAAGTTGCTGGCATGGATAAGGATTTTTTCGCCATTGGGTGCAATCAATTTTTTAAAAGCATCTACGGGCTTTTTGTTAAAGCGGCCCACATCTACAAAGTTGTAAATCACTTCAATGTCTTTTTTAATATCGAAGTTTTTATACGTTTCTTCCTTTAGGTTTTTGGAAACGGCCGTTAGTGCATCGCTCTCCTCCATTGAAAAAGTAACCACGGGGCTATAGGTTTTGTCGCGCCCTACCAAGGTAATATCCGTTCCGTGCAAAGTGGTAATAACCGGAATGGTGAGCCCCCTTTTGGCCAAAATTTGCTTGGCCATATAAGCGGCTGCCGCATGGGGGATGGCATAATGCACATGCAGTAATTGTACATTGTTGTTGAGCACCACATCCACCATGGTACTGGCCAAGGCCGTTTCATATGGCGGGTAATCAAACAAAGGATAGGTAGGCACCCTTACCTCATGATAAAAAATATTGGCATGGAAACCACTCAGGCGCACCGGCTGCTGATAGGTTACAAAATGGATATTGTGCCCCTTATCGGCCAATGCCTTGCCCAATTCCGTTGCCAATACGCCACTACCGCCAAAAGTAGGATAACAAACTATAGCTATATTCATATTTTACACTTCTTCAAACCGCAATTTAGTATTTTAAATACTGTTACGTTATACCGACCGTGTATTATCCAACTATGGCTTTTTTTAGTTTAAATTTGCTGTATGCGAATATTTCCCATTTTAATGCTGACAATGTGTTGCTCGGGTGCGGCCGCCCAAAACACAGATTCTTTACGGGTTAAAAAAATTGTGGATGAAGTGATGGCCAATAGTAAGGCTTACGACAACCTCCGTTACCTGTGCAAGCAGGTGGGGCCTAGGCTCAGCGGTTCGCCACAGGCGGCCCAAGCGGTAAAGGCTACGGCCCAAATGCTAAGGGATGCCGGGGCCGATACGGTATACCTGCAAGCCTGTATGGTGCCCAATTGGGTAAGGGGTGCCAAAGAACAAGGCAAAATCATATTGGACAAAAAACAAAGCTTCGACCTGCACTTGGCTGCGTTGGGCAATAGCGTGGGCACCGGCCCCAAGGGCATTACCGGCGATGTGGTAGAGGTAAGTAGTTTTGACGAATTGACAGCGCTGGGCGAAACGGGTGTAAAGGGCAAGGTCGTATTTTTCAATTTTGTCATGAACCCCACGTACATCAACACTTTTAGGGCTTATGGCGAAAGTGGTGCAGGCAGGCGCAGGGGTGCCGCACAGGCCGCCAAACTGGGTGCTGTGGGCGTAATGGTGCGCTCCTTGGCCAGCAACCCCGACGATTATCCGCACACGGGCGGCATGCAGTACAACGATTCCTTTCCCAAGATACCGGCCGTGGCCATCAGCACCAATGATGCCGATAGGCTGAGCATTGAACTCACTACCAATGAATCGGTAAAAGCGTATATTAAAACCAACTGTGTTACCTTGCCCAAAGTGGAGTCGTTTAATGTGGTGGGAGAGATGCGGGGCTCCGATTTGCCGAATGAGATCATTACCGTAGGTGGGCATTTGGACAGTTGGGACTTGGGCGAAGGGGCCAACGATGATGGCAGCGGCTGCGTTCAAAGTATAGAAGTGCTGCGGGCCTTGAAGGCAACGGCATTAAGGCCCAAAAGGACCATCAGGGCTGTGATGTTTATGGATGAAGAAAATAGTGGCGCCGGGGGCGACAAATATTTTGAATTGGCCAAGAACAACCAAGAACAGCATATTTTTGCGCTGGAAAGTGATGCAGGTGGCTTTACGCCCCGTGGGTTTGGTTTTACCACTACTCCTGAAAAGCTGGAGAGTATCATGCGCTGGAAGCCATTGTTCTATCCTTATGGGGTATATGAGTTTCGCAATGGCGGCGGCGGTTCTGATATCAACGATTTAAAAGGGATTGGAGCTGTGCTTTGCGGCCTTTTGCCCGATAGCCAGCGCTATTTCGACATCCACCATGCGGCTACGGATGTGTTTGAAAATGTGAGCCGCAGGGAACTGCATCTCGGCGCAGCCAATATGGCGGCCTTGGTTTGGTTGGTGAGCGAGTATGGACTTTAGATAGTGAATAGTTAATAATGAATAATGAAGAGTGGATAATTGATAATTGAGGGTGAGGGGTGCTTAATAGTTCATGGAATCTTTCCTCCTGTCAACTGTCCACCGTCAACTGTCAACTAACTCCGGTCAACGGTCAACGGTCAACGAATTCCGGCAACGATAAACGAAAAAAAATTAAAATGGATACAACAAAACCTGAAACGGTAACACCGGCTTTGCCACAGCCCAAAAAGACCAGCAGTTTTAAAAAATTTGTGCGTTGGTTCACCTTTATATTAGTAGTAGTATTGGCTGCCTTCGGGTATTGGAAATACTATTATACGTATAGTGATGGTAACCGCAGCGGTTTATTGCAAAAGTTTTCGCACAAGGGCAATATTTTTAAAACCTATGAAGGCGAATTGGTGCTCAGCAGTGTGGCTTCTACCAGCAATGTGGCTTTGGCATCGGAAAAATTCTTTTTTTCGGTAACCAATGATAGTGTTGCCAAAGCGATGATGAATTACGAAGGCAAACGGGTAAAACTGCATTATACCGAAAAAAATGGCACACTGCCTTGGCGCGGCGATAGCAAATATATTGTGGATGCGGTAACCCCTGATACGCCTTAATCAAGAAGCATATAACAAGAATATGGCCGGACGTTTATGGATGTCCGGCTTTTTTGTTTGCCATTGGGCCATGCTATGCGTTTGAATGCTTTCGGCAGGGCCGGTAATATCCACGGCAATGCAAAGCTGTGTAGCACCGCAGCAGTTGGTAAGCAGGGCTTCTATCAATTGATTGTTGCGGTAAGGTGTTTCGATAAAAATTTGTGTACACTGTTGTTTGGCCGATTTGGCTTCCATCTCCCGGATGGCTTTGCTGCGCTCATGGGCCTCAATGGGCAGATAGCCTACAAACTCAAACCGTTGCCCGTTCATGCCACTGGCCATCAGCGCTAGCAAAATAGAACTGGGGCCCACCAAGGGTTTTACGGTAGCGTTCAGCCGTTGGGCTTCCATCACCAGCACTTGTCCGGGATCGGCCACTCCGGGGCAACCTGCCTCACTAATGATGGCGATGCTTTTGCCTGCTTGTACCTGTTGCCTAAACTGCCCCACTTGCTCGGCTTCGGCCTTGTGTATGGTAAACCATTCATAATCATCAATCACAATGGCCTTGTCCATACTTTTTAAAAAGCGGCGGGCCGTCCTTTCGTTTTCGGCAAAAATAACCGTGCAGTTTTTTACCGCATCCAGTACATAAGGCGGTATGGTATGCACGGCTTCCTCGTATAAAAAACTGGGGATGAGGTATATGGTACTATTGGTTGTTGGCATAACGATTAACGTGGCTGGCTCTTGTACAAACTGATGGTAGCGGCAATAACGGCATAACTGGGGGCAAATATCCAACCTACAAAGGGGAGCATGTGCAACAGGTAAAAAACAATGCCGTTGCCGATGGCCAAGCCTTTGTGCCTGCCGATAAAGGCAATGCTTTGGGAAGTAGATAATTTGTTGCGCTCACAACTGTAATCCAACATGGAAAAGCCGAGGTAATAACATTCAATCAACAGGGCTATCAAAGGCGTTACCCAGCCAATGAGGGGGATGAAAGAAAGGATGAGAATGGTAACCGTATACACCGTTTGCCAAAGAGCATTACGCAGGGCAATTTTGATGCCCCGCCAAATATCCCGTAGCAATTGTGCGAAATTAAAAGGGAAATCCCTGCCCTCTTGGATGGCGGCCGTTTTTTCGCTCAAATAAGCGAATAGGGGCGATCCAATGATGAGGAAGAGGTATTTGAACAAAGAAAAATAGAAGAGCAGCATCACCATTTTTAGGATGATTTGCCCCAGAATGAACAAAAAGCTCAACCAGCCCAACTGCATCTTCTGCATCCAAGCGGTAATACCCGTAAGGCTAAACAGGTAATTGATGGCCTTTTCGCTGGAAGTCCAGTATAAATAAATGCCTGCCATAAATAGCAGGGCGTACAACAGCCCCGGTATCAGTATCCACTTCCACAAGCGGTGCTTAACAATGAAGCGGTGCGCTTGCCCATAAGACTGTATGGCTATGATAATATCTTTTAACATGCTTGCTACAGGTGAATCGCAAAGATGGTATTATTAATTATTTTAGTGGCTAAAATACAACAGTTTGCAGAAGTTAGCGGCAGAATTTTATGAAAGGGGCAATGTGGTGCAAATAGCCCAGGACTTATTGGGCAAGATATTGGTTACCAAAATCGACAATATACTCACCAGTGGCCGCATTGTGGAAACGGAAGCCTACATCGGTTTGACCGATCGGGCCTCCCATTCGTATGCTGGCAAACGCACTGCCCGTAACGAGGCCATGTACGGGCCGGCTGGCAGCAGCTACGTGTATATTTGTTATGGTATGCACCAAATGTTCAATGTGGTAACCAATGTTGCCGATGTGCCCGATGCGGTATTGATCAGGGCCGTGGAGCCGATGAAGGGTATCCCTGCCATGCTGCAACGTACCGGCAAAGCAACCATCAACCCTACACTCACCAAAGGTCCTGGTAATGTGGGTAAAGCTCTGGGCTTGCATAAAAGCCATAGTGGCATCAGTTTATTGGGCAACCGCATCTATATTGCCGATGATGGTTTTATATTGTCTCCCGACAAGTTGGGGGCAAGCAAACGCATTGGGGTGCAGTATGCCGGGGCTGATGCATTATTGCTATACCGCTTTTATGTAAAAGGACATCCGAATGTGAGCGGTAGCCCGGTACGTTGATGGTTTTTATATCAATTGCCCAAGGCCAAAGTAGCTTGGATGCCGGTTCTATTGTCAAACCCACGGCCACCTACCACCTGCATCAGGGAGGCCGAAAAGCGCAGCGTATAATTTTTGGGCAATACCCATTTATAGCCTAGCCCGGTGGATGCCCAAGGCAGGATAAGGTTATTGGCCAAAAAGAAAAACCGTGTGGTGCGCATGAGGCCCGCTTCGCCACATAGAAAAATGCCTTTGTTTATTTGCTGTTTGTTGAGGTACCAATAGCCCGTAGCACTGATGGCCAATTTGGTATAATCATACAATTCATTGGCAGGCAATTGATCTTCTGCATCTGCAATGGAGTTGGCGCTGCCGCCAAAAATAAAACCGCCCTTGATGCCCGCCTCTACATTTTTCTTGGTGTAGAAAAGATACTCTATCAAAACACCGGGCTTTACTTCTGGGTAATCAAATTCTTTGGCAAATTGAAGGGCCACAAACTTGCGGACATTGCTCCGCTCCTGCGCTAGGGCAGTGCTGGTGATGCATAATAAAAGAGCTGTTATCGTATGGTTAATAATGGTTCGCATATGCTTTTTTTTTGTAATGAAAAAAACAGGTGTTCAACATAGGCCAGTATTTACCTAAAAACCAACTGAAAGGGTAGTGGTAGCCGTGAGTGTTGCCGGGCTCAAGATGTTGGGTCCTGCATAGGCAAGGCCATTGCCCCAGCGGATGGCTTGCCCCTTTTTGGTTATCCATTTCCAGCCAAAGCCCAGGCCGCCGATGGGCCTTAGCAAATGGTTGAGTCCGGCAAAAAATTGCCAACCCGAGCCGCTCAAACCCGCTTCTGCATTGATGAAAAACCCGGTATTCATTTTTTGTGGGTTGGTGTACAGATAGCCGGTAACAGCTAGGCCAAGGGATGATGCACTGGGTTGGTCGCTATTTTCGCCATACCAAATCAAGTTGCCGCCCCGGTAAGCGAAAGTATAGCTTGCTTTCAGCCCGATTTCTTTTCTCTTGCCCTGATATGCCATGTACTCATACGTAATGCCCATAAAGCGGCTGGTTTGTGAAAGGTCGATACCGCCATATAGGCCTACAAAATGACGGGCGGAATGGGTGCTGTCTTGAGCGATGGCGCTGTTGCCAATGGCCAGTACTACGATTGCCGATAACAAAACTTGCTTGATGTAAATGTTTACTGTATGCATGTTTATTTTTTTGTGATGAATGAATACAGCAAAACTATAGGCGCATGCGGAGGCAAATCTTGACAAATGTCAAGAACGTAAATGCATGGCCAATCTTAACTTTTCTTTAACATTTTGGCTCTTACCCGGCTCAAGGTTTCTTCGCTGATGCCTAAGTAAGTAGCGATTTGTTTTTGTGCGATGCGTTGGAACAGGGTAGGGTATTGCTCCACAAACATCTGGTATTTTTCTTCAGCGGTATGGCGGCGCAGCATCAGGCTCCGGCGTTCGGATAGGTAAAAAAAGCGTTCGGTTACTTTGCGGCCCAAGATGTTGAACTCGGGAAAAGCCGCATAGATTTTTTGCAGATCATCATGGTGCATACAAGCAAGGGTACAGTCTTCCAGCAGCTCAATGGCTTCATGTGCCGGTTGGCGGCTGTAAAAGCTGAGCCATGAGGTGATGATGAAACCCTCGTCCATAAACAGGCGGGTCACTTCTTTTTCGCCAGCGGTATAATAGCCCCTGGCCAGGCCCTTGATGACAAAGCAGGCATGGTTGGCCACCTGGCCCTCTTTGAGGAGTATGGTTTTTTTGGGATAATCTTTTATTTCGGTAATGCCCACCACGGCATCGCTCAGTTCGGACGACATGGGGTGTACACTGTTGAAGTAATCGAGCATTTTTTGGATCATGATCAAGTGGTTTATTGCTAAAGGTAAAGGGATAGTGGTAATAAATAAAACAATCAAAGGGAAGCGGTGGATGGCCCTTTGCATTGCGGTAGGTAATCCGGACACAGTCCGGCGGAACTAATAGACACAAGTTATGCTTCTCCAAACTTGCGCCAGATGATACATTCAAGTCACGCCACTTTTAACCCTACTCTCTGGCGCAAGACTGTGTCTTGTGCCCGCCAAACCTGCCGGATTGTATCCGGGTTGCCTTGGAAAAATGTTGCTCCTGCAGTTTGTAAGATTGGGCTGGAATGATATCACTACTATTCCACTTGTAACCGCTCAACAAAACCTTCATCCTGTAGCAGTTTGTCAATCATATCCTCAAGTTCATTGACCA
This sequence comes from Chitinophaga pinensis, assembly GCA_943373145.1. Taxonomy (GTDB): domain Bacteria; phylum Bacteroidota; class Bacteroidia; order Chitinophagales; family Chitinophagaceae; genus Ferruginibacter; species Ferruginibacter pinensis_H. The sequence goes on along the minus strand of CALSBI010000008.1, from coordinate 89,599 downwards.
ATTTATCGGTATTATCGAATAAGGTGGGGAAGTGTTCCAGTTCATTCAATTGTTTCAAAAACTCAAAACGGCTCTTTGCATCTGCTTCGGTTTGGCTGATGGGCATACCTATATGCTTTTGAAAGATACATATCCTTGGCATCGCCTCGGTATCGAATAATGACTTGGCCAACTCGAACTCCTCTAAAGAATACTTGCCTACTTTGGAATAAAACAGCATGGCAAATAGATGACAATGCTGAATTTCGAGATTGTAATTGTCTTGTGACCGTAGGGATTTGCCGATATGTTTGCCGTCTTCCCATATCAACAAATCAATTAGAAAGCCTTGCTTTCTTAACGCATCGTTTTTTCTACTGATGGCCATTTCAATCTCTTTCCGCTCAGGTGCTAGTTCATTGGAAGAGGCTATGAACAGATTGAGTACCCGCATTTCCGACACGCTTTCCCTTACCACCTTTTCTTTTAATTGTAGGTTACGACCATCCTTCATTTGCTCAAAAACGAAACTATTTTCAAGTAGTTGAAGCACATTCAATGTTTCCAATGATTTATCACATTCCACTTCCAGCCGCCCTTTTTCTAGGCGGAATTGAAGATTGGTAAAGTCAAAATAATGTTGATCGTTCTTTCCGGTTTTGCAGCCTGCACAGGTGCAGGGCACTTTTTCCTTGTATTTAATCCCCTTGTATTCCGCATGCAATTCCCGGAAGGTTTTAAGTATTACAGTCATCATGCCCTTGCGGTTCCTGCCCTGACTGCGGATATAAAAGGCATCCCGGCCCTGCAATTTGGTTTTGGACACTTCGGCCAAAGCTTCATCCGCCCATTGTAGGATAACCCCATTCCGCCAAACCAATGTTCTGCCTTCCGCAATATCTGCATGGCGGGTAACAATGAACTGGGTCAAAAGCGCCTTGGGCAAAAACTCATATTCGATGTACAGTTCCAGCGAATCCAGTTCCGGCCATACGAACCCGGTTGGGCTGGCTGGTGGCAATAGCGGCGGGGTTACATATTCTTCCTTACCGGGTAATTGATAGGCCAGCTTAAACTGCTTCATCAATTCCAATAATTGGGGACGCGTATCTACATATTCTCCGTTGCTCCATACCCGCTCCATATCCGTTCTGTCAAAAAAGCCGCACTTCTCTTCTGCCACCTTTCTATCATCAAATATCTTATATACGGCATCGGTTGCCCATTCATTTTTTAAGATGACAATTTGCTTCAACAGCTCACTCTTTTGGTAGTGTAGGCAATCACCAATTTTGTGCAATACCGAACTTAGTATTAATGCGCTGTCCCTTTCTGGGAGGTTGTTGTGCGTACATATCTTTAAATACTCCTGTAAAGAAATATATTGTTCGTTCCTCCGCTCATGCAGCACCCGGCGGATGGCCGCCCAATTGGAGGGAAACACATATTTGGTATGCGGCAGCGTTTGGGCTAGTAAGCGGATATAATCCTCAGTTTTAGCAAAATTTGCTTTGGTGCCCAGATTAACCGTAAACACTTCTTTTAGCAATTCTGGAAATTGTTTTTTCCAATATGAGCTGTCAAAACTGCCCATGCCGATACCTTCCTTAAATTCATTCAGCACCAATACCAACGGGCTGCCTTCCCCAAAAAGCTCCGCCGTTTGCAACCAATCATCATAGTCAGTAGTATTATTGCCGCTTTCTGCAACCATTACATACAGACTGCTTTCCGTATAAAACAGTTGGTGCAGTGTTTTGTATTTGTCCTGCCCAGCAAAATCCCAGATATTGATTTTAAAATCTTTGCCATTGGCCAGGGGGAAACTATATTCCCCAATCACTATATCCACGCCTTGTGTGCGGTCGGCTTCTTGGGGCAGTTGTTTACCCAATAATCGGTTGGAAAAGGATGTTTTGCCCGAGCGGCCATCGCCGAGTAAAATCAATTTGGCTTCGTTGAGTAATTCTTTACCGGTTTTTTTACGTTGACTAAAATACTCTTGAATTACTCGATTGCCTTGTTGGATTATTTCAGGAGGCGGGTTGGTGAAGGGATTTTCTCCAACATAAATTGCTTCTCCCCTAGTTTGTGTGTCCAAATAAATTGGCAGATGCAATTCTAATATATTTTCTGGTAGTTCGGTGAGTTGGTTATTATCCAAAAAAAGGTAGTTTGTAGATTGGCTAAGTTGTCGTAAGTTGCGTATTTCTGCAATTTCGTTATAGTCTAACCTTAACCAATTAAGAAGAGTGAGGTTTTCTAACCCTTTTATTTCTGTGAATTGATTATGGTTAAGATTAAGTTTAGTAAGTAGAGCGAGTTTTTCTAATCCTTTTATTTCTTTGAGTTCATTATGGCTAAGATCAAGATCAGTTAGTTGTGTTAGTTTTTCTAATCCTTTCATTTCTTTGAGTTCATTATAGCTAAGATCAAGATCAGTTAGTTGTGTTAGTTTTTCTAATCCATTTATTTCTTTGAGTTCATTATGGCTAAGATCAAGTTTAGTAAGTAGGGTGAGATTTTCTAATCCTTTTATTTCGGTTAGATGATTGAAGCCAATATCAAGTTTAGTGAGATGAGTGAGAGTCTCTAGTCCTTTTATTTCTACGAGTTGGTTGCTGTCCAATCTAAGCTCGTTTAGTTCAGTGAGTTCAGCAAGTTCTGAAGGGATTTCACTTAATCTTAAACCGATGAGGTCAAGTTTAGTGGCTTTGCTTTCTTTTACGTTCTTTATTTTTCTCAATGCTATTTCTAATGACATAGATGTAATTTTTTGATTGAGTTTAAGGTTTACAAATGTCATTCATCAGTATCTCAAGACTTGCAGCGTCGGTGCTAGTCAAGGGTTTTTTGTTGTTTAATAATTGGTTAGACCTCATCCCTATCCCTTCTCCAAAGAAGAAGGGTAATCACGAAGACCGTAGCGGAGCCTTCGCCACAATCTTCTCTTTAATCTCCTAGTTTCCTCTCCTTTAGAGAGGGATTAGGGTGAGGTCTTTGTAATCTATAAAGGTTGCAATTCAATCCACCCCTACAACCCCGCAATCGGCTTCAGCTCCATGCCCAAATTGTACATCACAAACGACCATACATCCGCTGCTTCGATAATCTGCTTGCTCGTAGGCTTGCCCGCCCCATGCCCCGCATTGCTTTCGATGCGGATGAGTGCAGGATTGTTGCCGCTGATGCTGGCCTGTAAAGCGGCCGCATATTTAAAGCTATGGGCAGGCACCACCCGGTCGTCATGATCGGCGGTGGTTACCAAGGTGGCCGGATAAGCCGTACCGGGCTTTAAGTTGTGCAAGGGCGAATAGGCGTACAGGTTTTTAAACTCGGCCTCGCTTTTGTCGCTACGGCCATACTCTACCGCCCAGGCCCAGCCAATGGTAAACATATGGTAACGCAGCATGTCCATTACACCCACAGCGGGCAGGGCCACTTTAAATAAGTCGGGCCGTTGGTTCATGCAGGCACCTATCAACAGGCCACCATTGCTACCGCCACGGATGGCCAGTTTGCTGGGGTTGGTATATTTTTTATCAATCAAAAATTCAGCGGCCGCAATAAAATCGTCAAATACATTTTGCTTTTTAAACAGCATGCCGTTTTTGTGCCATTCTTCGCCGTACTCGTTGCCGCCACGAAGCGAAACCACTACAAATACGCCGCCTTGCTCAATAAAAAAAGCATTGCTGATACTGAAGTTGGGCGTTTGGGGCAAATTAAAACCGCCATAACCATGCATCAATACAGGATTGTTACCATCCAGCTTTAAACCTTTTTTGTACGTGATAAACATGGGTACTTTGGTGCCGTCTTTACTGGTGAAAAAACTTTGCAGGGTGATATAATTATCGGTATTTACTTTTACCTCCGTTTTGCGAAAAAGGGTATTGCTGCCGGTTTTTATATCATACCTAAAAATCGAGGGTGGATAATTATAAGCTGTGTAGCTGTAAAAAATTTCTGTATCCGTTGCTTCACCTTCAAAACCACTGGCCGTACCAATGCCCGGTAGTTTGATCTCCCTTTCCAAGTTGCCCTTGCGGTTGCATTGATATACTTTGCTGCAAGCATCTTCTAAATAAGTAAGGATGAGCTTGCCCCCCACTGCACTTGCCGATTGCAACAGTTTGCTGCGCCCAGGGATGATGGTTTTCCAGTTTTCCTTGGCTGGGTTTTTGGGGTCGATCGACACCAGTTGATAGTTGGGCGCATCTTCATTTGTTTTTACCAGTATATTGTCGCCATCGCTGTCCACCACCGAAGGGTTACTAGTAAAACCTTTGATGAGTAATGTAAACCCGCCATTGCCCTTCATGTCTTTTACCAACAATTCGCCGCCGCTGGTGCCCTCCGTGGTACGGATCGTCAAAAAGCGGCCATCTTCGGTAAGGTAGGCACTTACATTCCGCAGCGGATGGGCAGGGTCGGCATAAATCAGTTCATCGGCCGATTGGGGCGTACCTATTTTATGATAATACACTTGGTGGTTTTCGTTTTTCTTCATCATCTTTTGCGCTTCGGTGGACTGCGCATAGCGGCTGTAGTAAAAGCCTTCGTCGCCCTTCCAAGATAAGCCGCTGAACTTGATCCAATAAGCACTATCGGTATGGGCTTTTTTGCTGGCCACATCCATTACTACGGCTGTTTGCCAATCACTGCCGGCCTTGGCCAAAAAGAAAGCACAGTATTTGCCGCTTTTACTAAAGCTGAGGTTGCTCATGGCTGCCGTACCTTCTTTTGAAAAGTTGTTGGGGTCTATAAAAACCTCGGGCTGACCAGTAAGTCCTTTTTGGCGGTACAACACACTTTGGTTTTGCAAGCCATCATTTTTATAAAAATAATAATACTCACCCTTGGCAAAAGGGGTGCCGTATTTGGGGTAGTTCCACATCGTTTCCAAATAGCTTTGTACTTGGCTGCGATAGGGGATGCCCGCCAAATATTTTTGTGTAACGGCGTTTTGCTCCACCACCCATTTTTTGGTGGCTTCGCTGTTATCGTCTTCTAGCCAACGATAAGGGTCTTTTACGGTGGTACCAAAATATGTATCCTCGGTGTTGCCCTTGGCGGTTACCGGATAATTGAATTGCGCAGTAACAGAACTACTCCAAAGGAATAGCGAGGCGATCGAAAGCATAAAAAATTTCATAACGAAAACGTTTGCTTAAAGGTAATAACAATATGCCAAAAGTGGTTGTTGCCCCAAATTGCCCAAATATGTGTATTTTTGACACATTCTAAACAATTGACCGCAGCAATCGTTAATTGAAATTTTTGCTGTAGTATGTCAATAATTCTTTTTCTTTAGGCAATGGAAAAAAAGGTTACCAAAATTGGGGTTTTAACTTCGGGGGGCGACTCGCCGGGGATGAATGCGGCCATTCGTGCGGTAGTACGTACTGGAATCTATTACGGAATGGAAGTGTTCGGCATCATGCGGGGCTACCAAGGCATGATTGACGATGATATTATAAAAATGGAAGGCAAAAGCGTGGCCAATATCATTCAACGGGGCGGCACCATTTTAAAAACGGCCCGCTGCAAGGAGTTTTTTGAATACGAAGGCCGTAAAAAAGCTTATAGCAACCTGAAGAAAAGGGGCATTGATGGCTTGGTGATCATCGGTGGCGATGGCAGCTTTAGGGGTGCCAAAAAATTCCATGAGGAGTTCGACATTCCCAGTGCGGGCATACCGGGCACCATCGACCGGGATATTGTGGGTACCGATTTTACCATTGGCTTTGATACGGCGGTGAATACTGCGGTAGAAGCCATTGACAAAATAAGGGATACCGCCGATGCGCATGACCGTTTGTTCATCATAGAAGTAATGGGCCGTGATGCTGGTTTTATCGCGTTGCACAGCGGTATAGCCACCGGTGCCGAAAATATTTTGATACCGGAGCGCAAAACGGATATTGACGAAGTGATCAAATCTTTGCAAGAGAAGGAAAAGCGCAAAAAATTGGTGAACCTGATTGTGGTGGCCGAGGGCGATGATTTTGGCGGTGCCGAGGGCGTGAACAAAGTGATCAAAGAAAGGATGCCAGAACTGGAAACACGGGTTTGTGTACTGGGCCATATCCAACGGGGCGGCTCGCCCAGTTGTTTGGATCGGTTGGTGGCCAGCCGCATGGGCTACCATGCCGTGGAATGCTTAATGGAGGGCAATTTCAACATGATGATCGGTATTAAAGAAAACCGCATCAACTATACCCCGCTGGAAAAAGCGGCTAAAATGAAAACCAGGGTAAGCGAGGAGTGGATGAAGATTGTTAAGATTTTATCAAGTTAAAAATACAGGGTCAGGCTTTCGTAAGGCAAAACTACATTGGCCAAATAAATTATTATGAGCAAGCATATCGGTAAGTACCTGCACAGTCAGATGGACAAGGAAGCAGGCATTGTACACTCGCAGAAAAGAACAAAAATTGTGGCAACAGTTGGCCCGGCCTGTAGTTCTTACGAAAAATTATTGGCTTTGGTAAAGGCCGGTGTAAACGTGTTTCGGCTCAACTTTTCACATGGCAGCTACGAGGATAAAAAACTGATCATCGATTTTGTTCGTCAAATTAATAAAACCGAGCCTTATAATATTGCGCTGTTGGGCGACCTACAAGGTCCCAAGCTGCGGGTGGGCGATTTGGAAGGCGGCAGTATTGAACTAAAAGCTGGCGACGAAATTATTTTTACCACCGAAAAAGTGGTGGGCACCAAGGAGAAAGTATATGTTTCTTACCCCAATTTGGCCAAGGATGTTAAGCACGGCGAACGCATCTTTTTGGATGATGGCAAGATGGAAGTGGCGGTAAAGGAAATACTGGACGATAAATCATTGCTGGTGAAGGTAAGTTTGGGCGGTACCCTGCTACCCAAAAAAGGCGTAAACCTGCCCGATTCTGCACTCACTATGCCTTCACTAACAGAAAAGGATATCGCCGATTTGGAGTTCATCATTGAGCAAGACTTAGATTGGGTGGCGCTTTCTTTTGTTCGTAAGGCAGAAGATATTGTTGGCCTAAAGCAACGTATCAAGGACAAGAACAGTAAGATCAAAGCCATTTCTAAAATTGAAATGCCCGAGGCTTTGCGCAACCTGCGTGATATTATTGTGGAAAGCGATGGTATTATGATTGCCCGTGGCGACTTGGGTGTGGAGATTCCGGTAGAAAAAGTACCGGTGATACAAAAAGACATCATACGCAAATGTATGCACCGGGCCAAACCGGTTATTGTGGCTACGCAAATGATGGAGAGTATGATGGAACGTACCAAACCCAACCGTAGCGAGGTGACCGATGTGGCCAATGCTGTACTGGAAGGGGCCGATGCGGTGATGCTGAGTGGCGAAACGGCCATGGGCGCTTACCCCGTGCTGGTAGTGGAAACCATGAGCAAAATTATTTCGGAGGTGGAGAATACAGTATATGATTATGATAAAGACGATATATTGGCACCGCAGCCCCATTCTCCTTCATTTATAAGTGATGCGGTTTGCTACAGCGCTTGTAAGTTGGCCCAAGATACGGGTGCCGCCGCATTGGTGGGCATGACCCAAAGTGGTTATACGGGCTTTATGCTGAGCAGCTATCGGCCCAAATCGCCTTTATATATCTTTAGCAAGGAAAGGTCGCTCATCAACCAATTAAGCCTGAGCTGGGGCGTACGGGCTTTTTATTATGGCGAGGAAGAAAGCCTGGACAATATCATTGCCGACCAGTTGAATATCCTCAAAGAGCGCGGCTTTGTAAAGACGGGTGATGTGGTTATCAACACAGGCAGTACCCCGGTTGCACTGCATTTGCCCACCAATATTGTTAAAGTAACCACGATAGAATAGACGTATGGTTTTAGGTAGCCAGTTGCCATAGGGTAGCTGGCACATGAACAAACTGCCGAGTATCCCTTTTTTATTCAGAAAAATGGAAAAATTGGCAAGATTGTGTATGAAATATTTGGAAACCCAGCAAAAAGTTGTATCTTAGTGGGTAGGAGGGTAGAAATTGATGGCAAAAGCAACCAAAAAAGTAGCCAAGGGCAAACGCAAATCCAACCAACCCAATGAAGCTGCATCAGCATCTAATACAGATAAAAAGGCAGGTCTTTCATTGAACTTTGATGATACAGGTAGCGGTCTTACCGAATACCTCAGCGCCGCCTATAAGTCAGATTTGAACATGGCCGAAGAGCCGTATTGGGGTATTGTGCCTAGGGCTAGGCGGCCCCAGCCACAGCCCTCGTCATTACCTATCAGTACTATTTTAGCTAGGCAGCAGCTTACCTGTCTCATCACGGGCGTTACAGCCACTACTGTTACAGCCGAAGCCCTTGTTGATAGGCAAAATGGTATTGTGCAAACCCGCCGTTTCGACAAATTACCATTGCTTGGTATTGTCAATTGCCAAGAAGGTGCTTTGTTCAACCTTACCATTGTAACCAAGCCCGGCCGCAGGGAGTTTTTGTACACGCCGGGCAATGCCGATGATAGCAAGTACTTTGAAGAAACTTTAGTAGATATAACCAGTTTACGCAATGACCTCAAAAACGACCCCAACTTTCAGCGGGAACCCGATACCGACGACGGCCATACATTTTAAAAATGTTGATCAGGGCGACAGCATTATTGTTGAATGGATAGAAGCTGGCGTTTTGCATATTGGTATAATTGATTGTGCGGTTAACCGTGACAAGGTAAACCATGTGTTACTGCATTTAAAAGCCATTGACGGGGCATACAAACTGCATTTTATAATTCTTACCCATCCGCACAAAGACCATTACACGGGTACGCTAGAGTTATTGCATTATCTGGAAACAGAAAAAATTACCACTTCTTTTTTCTGCCATACCTATTACTATCATTTGAAATTAAGGGATAAGTTGCCCCGTGAAAAAGTTAGTTTTTTAACCAAGTTTAAAACGGTGGTAACAAGGATGGAAACCGCAGGCCTGTTCACCGAATCCATACAGATAGGATCCCGTACCACCATTCCGCTTTCGGCATCGGGGCTACAGTTGCGTTGCCTGTCGCCCTCCAACCAAGAATTGGGCTGGTATCAGGATCTAGTAGGCGCAGCAACTGGTAATGGCGAAAAAAAGAGTTCGGCAGAAGCTAACCTGCTCTCAACGATTATAAAAATTGAGCATAACGATTCCTATACCCTTTTTACTTCCGATGCGGATGTACGTTCTTTTGAAAGACTGTATAAAATTATCGCCCAATCAGAGCGCAGTAAAGAACTTGTAATGGGCCAAGTGCCGCACCATGGCTCCGAAAAAAATTATCATGAAAAATTTTGGCACCTGCTTGCCCGGAAAGTGGGTACACCTGTCGTTATTTCTGTGGGGGCGAACGATTATGCGCATCCATCGGCCTCTATACTCCAATCACTGGACGAAGGTGGGTATAAAGTACACTGTACCAATGTTGTAAATGATGCCGTAGGGTTTTACAATAAGGTAAACCCTAAAGTGCAGGCCTTGCTGGTAGCGCTGGATGATGATTCGACAGTGGTAAATGAAAAAAGGCATCTCCATTTTGAAATACCTTTTTTATAAATACGGTTACCGCCAAATACAAATGATCACGGCCGCAATGATATTGCCTACCAAGGCATAACCACCATTTATCAAAAACAAACCAAATGGCTTTTTTTCGTATAGATAATTAACGCCCACGGCCATGGCCCCAAAACAGCCGCCTGTTATGGCCCCTAGCTTTACGCCGCTCAGCCAGCAGCTATCCAAGTCGATACGGGCAGCCAATATACCAATGGCCAAGCTTTGTATAAACATGAGCAAAAAGGACATGCCCATGATGGCACCTACGCCTTTTTTCATGCTCGGGTCATCCACATTGATCTTGTTGTAAGCAATCCACTTTTTTTGAAAGAGGAAGGAGTACCAAATAGCACCCAATGCAAAATAACCCAGCGTACCTACCAGTACCGCCAGCCAGTTAAAGTCGGTAAATAAATCTCCCATGATAACGGTTGTTTGAAGTGATTAATGCAAGAAAGATAAATAGTCTTTTTTAGAAAAGCAAGTGCTAAAGGTTAAGTGGTTGCTTGCTTTCGTTCCATAAATTGCTGTAATTTCTGCCTAGCGCCATTTTTTACCTTTTTTTGCATAAAGCCGCTCCAGCCCAGCAAGGTGCCCGGCAGCCCCAGCGCCATCCGCATCCAGCGGTACAAACTGAATTCATCGGTATGCTCAATGATTTTGCCATTGGCCAAACGCATGTGCGCCTTGATGCGGTTGGTTACTTTTTTGCCCGTGGCCGAAAAAGTATAGTTGGCCACCCATTGGCAAGTGCCATATTCATCATCGGCCCTTACCTCGCTAAACGTAAGGGTAAGGTCTTTGGCCTGCTTGCAAAGCATCTCCCACATGGCCTTCGCTTCCGCTCCTTGCAAAAGCCCAAATACGGGATCGCTAAAAATGATATCATCGCTGTACAAAGCCGTCATGCCTTCCCAATCCAATTGGGCAAAACACGTATAAAACCGTTCGATTATTTGTTCATTCGTATTCATACAATAAATATGCAGGGGTTATCTTACATTTGGTAAATTTAGCAATCTAAAATCATAGCGCATGAAAAAAGTCGGACTACTCCTCATCGCCATTGCCGCTTGTTGTTTGGGCAAGGCACAAATGACCAATGAGGATAGCATTTGGGTAAGGGAACATTACAACAAAACCGAGCATTTGGTTACCATGCGGGATGGGGTACGCCTCTTTACCGCCGTGTATGCACCCAAGGATGCAGCCAGAAAAAGCCCCATCCTTTTCAACCGCACACCCTATAGCTGTTCCCCTTACGGTACCGACCAATTCAATCCACGTTTGTACACCACCTATTGGATCAACTATCTTAAAATGGGTTATATCATTGCCATACAAGATGTGCGGGGCAAGTACATGAGCGAGGGTGATTTTGAAGACATACGCCCCTTCAATCCCACAAAAAAAGACAAAGAAATAGATGAGGCCAGCGATACCTACGATGCCATTGATTGGCTGGTGAAAAATGTGCCGAACAACAACAATCGGGTAGGCGTTTTCGGTATTTCCTATCCCGGCTTTTATGCTACCATGGCTGCTTTGAGCAGTCATCCTGCACTCAAGGCCGTATCGCCACAGGCCCCGGTTACCGACTGGTTCCAAGGCGATGATTTTCACCACAACGGTGCTTTTATGCTCATGGATGCTTTTAGCTTTTATTCAGGGTTTGGTAAGCCCAGGCCCCAACCCACTACAGAACATCCCCAAGAATATCCCATCACCACCCCCGACAATTATAATTTTTATCTTTCAAAAGGGGCGATCCGCAATTTTTCTGCCCTCTTGGGCGATAGCATCCGTTTTTGGAACGACTTGATGAAGCACCCCGATAATGATGCTTGGTGGAAAGCCCGTAATACCCGCAATTTTGTCAATAACCTAAAGCCCGCTATGTTGGTGGTTGGCGGCTTGTTTGATGCGGAAGATTGCTTCGGCGCTTGGAACCTGTACAAAGCCATCGAAGCCAAAAGCCCCCGTACCGACAACCGCTTGGTAATGGGCCCTTGGTTCCATGGCGCTTGGGGCGGCAGGGGCGATGGCAGCTTCTTGGGCAATGTACGCTTTGGTAGCAAGACCAGCGAGTACTATCAGCAAGAAATAGAAATACCCTTCTTCAATTTTTACCTCAACTTACAGGGTACGGTAAGCGATATTGCAGAAGCGAATATTTTTTTTACGGGCCAAAACCAATGGCAAAAACTCAAGCAATGGCCACCCGCCGAAGTAACGTATAAGCCTTTGCTGCTCAAGGGCGGCGGCAGGCTTTCTTTTGAGCCCAACCCACTTTTTAAACCAGCCGATTTGGCCAAGCGCCCTGTATATTTTACGCAGTACACCAGCAACCCGCAAAAGCCGGTTCCTTATACCGAGGATGTACATTTGGACAGGACCAGGGAATACATGACCGATGACCAACGCTTTGCCAGTAGGCGGCCCGATGTACTCACTTTTACTACCGATGCATTGCCAAGCGATATTACTTTGGGCGGCCCCGTGGTAGCCAATTTGATAACGAGTATTACCACCACCGATGCAGATTTTGTGGTAAAACTGATTGATGTTTTTCCCGATGATTTTGCCTACGATGCGGCCAAAGACGGAAAGGGAATTGGAAAGGAATACCCCATGGGCGGTTATCAAATGTTGGTGCGGGGCGAAATATTGCGGGGCAGGTACCGCAACAGCCTCGAAAAGCCCGAACCCTTTACGCCCGGCAGCATCACCCCCGTGAACCTAACCCTGCCCGATGTGGCGCATACCTTTAAAAAAGGACATAAAATCATGGTGCAAATACAAAGCAGTTGGTTTCCGTTGGTGGATAGGAATCCGCAGCAGTTTGTAGATATTTACCATTGTGCCGATGCAGATTTTGTGCCTTCCGATATCAGGATATACCACGATGCCCGCAACCAATCAAAAATAATATTACCGGTTTTAAATAAATAACATGCAAAGACTCATATTGATCTGTTTCGCCAGCCTGTACCTTACAACGGGCTGTGCGCAGAGCGGCAACTACCTAAAGGAAAACTATATTAAAATGGATACCTTGATCCCCATGCGGGACGGGGTAAAACTGTACACCGTTATTTTTATACCCAAAGACAGTAACGGCACCCAATACCCGATATTGATGGAACGGACGCCCTATAGTGCAGGGCCTTATGGTAATAAAAGCTATCCGGGCAGTACAGGCCCCAATGCTGCGCTGATGAAAGAGCATTATATTTTTGTGGTACAAGATGTACGGGGCCGCTACATGAGCGAGGGCGTCAACTTGGAAGTAACGCCTTATATCGCCGATAAAAAAACAAATAAAGACGTGGATGAGAGTAGTGATACTTACGACACGGTGGATTGGCTGCTAAAAAACATCCAACAAAACAATGGCAGGCTAGGGCTGCATGGTGTTTCTTATCCAGGGTTTTATGCCACGGCCTGCTTGCCCGGCGCACATCCTGCCATTAAGGCGGTAAGTCCGCAAGCACCGGTTACCGATGAATTTATTGGTGATGATGCCAATCACAACGGCGCCTTTTTTCTGCTGGACAACTTTAGTTTTATGAACTACTTTGGCAAAGAGCGCAAAGGTCCCGTGAAAGATTACGGCTCCAATATTTTCAATGTGCAGTACAATGACGCCTACCGGTTTTTTTTGAAAATGGGTCCAGTAAAGAACAGCAATGGACCTCAGTATTACAATGGCAAGAGTTATATCTGGAACGAATACCTGCAACACGATACTTATGATGCGTATTGGAAGGCAAGGAATATCCGGCAGCATTTAAAAAATATCGGTACCCCCACTTTGGTAGTAGGCGGTTGGTTTGATGCCGAAAATTTGTTTGGGGCCCTACGCACCTACGAGGCCATAGCAACCCAAAGCCCCAACAACCAAGTACAGTTGGTAATGGGCCCTTGGACACATGGCGTTTGGGGCAGTGGGGAGTGGACGAAATTTGGCACCCACGATTTTGGCAGTAATACCAGTAAGTTTTTTCAAGATAGTTTGGAAACTGTTTTCTTCAACTATCATTTAAAAGACAAGGGTCAGCCTTTGGCGCATAAGGTTACGCTGTTTCAAACGGGGAGCAACGAGTGGAAGCGCTTTGCTGCGTGGCCGCCCACGCAAGCCAAGCCTACGCCTTATTATTTTGACCAAGATGGTAAACTGAGCAGTACGGCACCTACCAACAAGTTGGGGGCAAGCAATAGCTTCTCTGAGTACATCAGCGACCCCAACAAGCCGGTACCTTATACCAATGGTGTATTCCGTGGCAGGAACAATGAGTACATGGTAGAAGACCAACGCTTTGCCGCCAGCCGCCCAGATGTATTGGTATTTGAAACCGAGGAATTAAAAGAAGATATGACCATCGGCGGAAACATTGTTGCCAATTTGCAGGTAAGCACTACCGGTACCGATGCCGATTTTATTGTAAAGCTGATTGATGTATTGCCCAACAACGAACCTGCCAGCAAAACACCCATCCGCGGTTACCCCATGGCCGGCTTTCAGCGCTTGGTAAGGGCGGAAGTAATCAGGGGCAAGTTTCGTAATAGTTTTGAAAAGCCCGAACCCTTTGTCCCGGGCAAAGTTGCCAAGGTAAAGCTGCAACTGAACGATGCCCTGCATACCTTTAAAAAAGGACATAAAATAATGGTACAGGTGCAAAGCAGTTGGTTTCCGCTGGTAGATAGGAACCCGCAAAAATTCATGCGGATACCCGATGCCACGGAAAAGGATTTCCAAAGGGCTACCATTAGGCTTTATCATGATGCCAAAAACCCCTCTAGTATTGAATTGCCCGTGTTGAAATAAAATAAATTGCTTGTTATGTCATTGATTAAATATTGTTTAGTTGCATTATGCGGTTGTTGCTCATTTCCCCTACAGTCCTTAGCGCAGCAAAATGTAGTGCCGCTGCCCGCAGTAAAAAGTAATATTGCCAAGGGGCCAGCTTTTACCCTCAGCAACAAAACCGTGCTGTACTATAACCATCATGCGTTGGACAAAGACATTGCTTTTTTGCAGCAAGCATTGATATCGCAGTTTGGTATTACGGTGCAATCGGTATATCAACCCGGCAATAACTTTAGAAACGTAAACCAAGAAAGCGCCATCATGGTAAGCATGGGCCCCCAAGGCTGGGAAAGTGGACATGGCGAAGAATTTTATTCCTTGCATGCCATGGGCAATGCCACCAATATCATTGTACAGCATCCCAAAGGTTTGTTCTATTGCATACAAACATTATTGCAAATGATAGAACCCGTTGGCAAGCAAGCAAAAACATACCGCATACCTGCCACCGACTTTAGCGATTATCCCCGCTTTGCCTATCGGGGCCTGCACTTGGATGTGGCCCGTCATTTCTTTTCAGTGGCCGATGTAAAGCGCTACATTGATAATATGGCTTTTCACAAATTCAATGTGCTGCACTGGCACTTAACAGATGACCAAGGCTGGCGCATTGAGATAAAAAAATATCCACTGCTTACACAGGTGGGGGCTTGGCGCAATGGCACCATCATTGGCCGTTATCCGGGCAAGGGCAACGACAATATTCCCTATGGCAGCTTTTATACACAAGAAGAAATAAAGGAAGTGGTGCAGTATGCCACTGACAAGCATATTACGGTAGTGCCCGAAATAGAAATGCCCGGCCATGCCAGCGCCGCCATTGCAGCGTATCCGCAGTTGAGCTGTTTCCCCGATGAAAAAACAGATATACCCGCCAGCATGATTTCAGCAAAAAGCCAGGCGGCCAAAGGCAAACTGGTGCAGGAAACCTGGGGCGTGTTTGAAGATGTGTTTTGTCCATCGGAATACACGTTCAATTTTTTGCAAGATGTATTGGATGAAGTGTTGACACTCTTCCCTTCGCAATACATCCACATCGGGGGCGATGAATGCCCCAAAGAAGCTTGGAAAAAATCGGCCTTTTGTCAGCAATTGATCAAGGACAAAGGGTTGAAAGACGAACACGGTTTGCAAAGCTGGTTTATACAACGCATCGAAAAATATTTGAATGGCAAACAGCGCCGCATTATTGGCTGGGACGAAATACTGGAAGGTGGTTTGGCCCCCAATGCCACGGTGATGAGCTGGCGCGGTGAAGAAGGCGGCATTGCAGCGGCCAAGCAACAACACGATGTAATTATGACGCCGGGCAGCCATTGCTATATCGACCATAGCCAAACCCAAAACGAAGACAGCGTTACCATTGGCAGTTATCTACCTTTGGAAAAAGTGTATGCATACGAACCCGTACCCGCCGTATTGAACGAAAAGGAAGCTACCCATATACTGGGCGCACAGGGTAATTTGTGGACGGAATACATTGGCAATACCGCCAAGCTGGATTATATGCTTTTCCCACGCATGGCTGCCTTGTCCGAAGTGCTGTGGAGCCCCAAGGACCGCCGCAACTGGACCGATTTTGAAAAGCGCTTGCCCGCACTATTGGAGCGTTATCAAAAATGGGGTATCCGTTACAGTAAAGCCTATTATGACATCAGCGCTACAGTGGTGCCAGACAGCAAAGGTGCCGGTGTAATGTGGAAGCTGGCAGGCAAAAACAAAAATGCCCAACTGATGGTAGCCAAAAATGACGGCGCTAAAGTAGCTTACCGGCCCTATACCCAACCCATCGCCATCAAGCAAAATGGTAGCTGGAAGGCGGTAAGTTTGGTAAACGGTAAACAAGAGGGCAACGAGGTACAGCAAAGTTTTTATTGCAACAAAGCCACAGGAAAAACCATCACATTGATGGAACAACCATCCAAGAGCTATCCCGGCAACGGAGCATTCACCTTGGTGAATGGGGTACAAAGCCAAAAAGGTTTTGCCCGTTCCAGTGAGTTTTTAGGTTTTTCCGGAACTGATTGTGCAGCCATCATCAACCTTGGCAAAATGGAAAGCATACGCAAAGTGGTGGTGCATGCCCTGCGGCAGGAAGCCCATTGGATCTGGCAGCCCCTAACTGCTGAGGTATGGGTTTCTACCGATGGTTCGGCCTATACCCAATTGGCCATCACCGACGATTTTGTAACAGGGCAAAACGGCAATGGCACCATGACACTGGATTTTGAAAACAGCTTTACCCAATACGTAAAAGTGGTAGTTAAAAATTGGGGCGAAATACCCGCAGGCAATCCCGGAGCCGGCAATAAACCTTGGTTGTTTGTGGATGAGATAGAAGTGTTTTGAGTCGTTGACCGTGGTTCGTTGGCCGTTGACCGCAGATCGTTGACAGTTGACAGGAAGGCAAGAAGCGTTTGCCGTCGGCGGTTCACGGTTGATAGGAAAGCGGGAAACCTCGGTCGTTAGTCGTTTCTTCTTACCTATGGGTCGTTCTAGCATCTAATATCTAATATCCAGAATCTAGTATCCAGTATCCACTATCAATTATCTGGCGCAGAGCGCCACCAAGCCGCAGGCATGGCATTATCCACTATCCATTCTTCACTATTCATTATTCACTCTCAACTCTCACCTTTCCACTTTCAACTCCTCCAACAACGATTACAATCTCCCCCTTCACGCCTTTTTCAGCAAAATAAGCGGCCACTTCAGCAAGCGTGCCCCGCTTGTTCTCCTCAAATTTTTTGGTCAGTTCCCGGCTAACGCAGCAAGGGCGGTCGGGCCCAAAGTATTCGGCCAGTTGCAATAAGGTTTTTACCAAGCGCACAGGGCTTTCATAAAAAATCATGGTGCGTTCTTCGGTAGCCAATTGCGTTAACAAAGTATGCCTTCCTTTTTTCAGCGGCAAAAAGCCTTCAAAGCAAAAACGGTTCATGGGCAGTCCACTGTTTACCAGCGCCGGTACAAAAGCCGTAGCACCCGGCAAGCATTCCACTTTTACGCCCTGCTTCACACATTCCCGTACCAATAAAAAGGCAGGGTCGCTAATGCCCGGCGTACCCGCATCCGTCAGCAAGGCCATGGTACGCCCCGCCACCATTTGGTCTACCAAATGCGGCGTTACCTTATGTTCGTTGTGTTGATGGTAAGGGGTAACGGGTTTTTGTATTTGATAATGGTTCAATAACACGCCCGAAGTACGGGTATCCTCCGCCAAAATCAAGTCCACCTGCTGCAATACCGCCACCGCCCGGTAGGTCATATCTGCCAAGTTGCCAATGGGAGTGGGGATGATGTAAAGCATGTGTTGATGTGCTAGTTTGATGATTTGCTAATGCTGTTATCGGTATTGGGTATTGTGGTAATGGGTATTTGTAGTGTATGTGGATGCAATTTCCTACTGAGTAGTAATCGATTTGCAGAAAAATGATATTGGGGAGCTACGATTATTGAAAAAGCTGTGGCCATATAAACTCCCTCAAATACCCAATACCTAATACCCTAATACCTAAGCTACCTCAACCGTAAAAGCCTCCATCACCGCATTAGCCAACAATTTCTTGGCTGCTTCCTCAGCAATGGCCTTAGCAGCTTCGGGGCTATCGGCTTCCACTTGTAGGTCGATATGTTTGCCGATGCGTACATCCGTAACGCCCGTAATACCCAAATTGGACAAACCGCCCAATACCGCCTTGCCTTGTGGATCCAGCAAATCCTTCAGCGGCATAACCTTCACCTGAACTGTATATGTCATGATTGTTTTTTATTGAGCAGCAAAGATAAAAGAATGTACACCACAAAAACGATGGGCACGGCCAACCAGTTAAAAAAGAAGGCCGCCAGCACCGCAATCACCAATAAAATCAGTTTTGGGATATTGCTTTGCAGGGAGAAATCTTTAAATTTCAAGGCCATAATGGGCAAAGTACTCACCATCAGGCCACTCACCACCAATATGATGCCGTACAGCACCCATTTGTTCAGCAGTAGGCTCAGCACCGTAGCATTGTCCGTATTCCAATAAATCAAGGGCATGCTGGCAATCAGCAGCCCCGCCGCCGGAATGGGCACCCCCTTAAAGCCATAGCTCTGCGATGTATCAATATTAAACCTCGCCAAGCGATAGGCCCCGGCACAGGCCACCAGTAGGGCAGGCAGCAACCATAATATCGATACATCAATACCGCCCTCTTCCCTGGCAAAGCTCATCCGCAAAAATTGGTACAATATCATGCTGGGCGCCACACCAAAGCTCACCACATCAGCCAAGGAGTCCAGTTGCTTGCCCATCTCCGAAGTAGCTTTGAACAAGCGGGCCACAAACCCGTCCAAAAAATCAATCACCCCCGCAATGGCAATAAACAAGGAAGCCAAGTACACCTGCTCCGACATATCAAACAGTTGCGCCCCCTCGGCCGTGTAGCGGATGCCCACCCCGTTTTGCAGCGTAACAATAATGGCCAAGCAGCCAAATACCAGGTTGAGTAGGGTGAATATGTTGGGGATCTGTTTCATTTTTTTAATGTGCATATATGCAAATGTGCAGATGTGCAAAATTTATATTGTTGCAGCATTCGCTTTGCGTTGCTATTGGTTAAATTGTTAGTTCTAAATAATATATCAATTGCTTGTGCAATAATGCGTAAAGTCAAAGTAAATAAAGCTTTTGCAAATCTGTCAATTTGTCCATACTATCTTCGCCCTATCCCTCAAGCGCTACCATGGCTAATTTTGCATCATGCGTACCGCTTGGCCGTAGGCATCTGCACATTTGCCCATTTGCACATCTGCCCCCTATTCAGCACAAAGCCCCGTCCTCATTTTTGCACATTTGCAAATCTGCACATTTGCACATTATTTCTTCATCAACGCCTCAATTTCTTCTGCCGTAATCGGAATATTTTTCATCAAATCCTTATTCCCGTTCTTGGTGATCCAAAAATTGTTTTCGATGCGCACACCCATTTGCTCCTCCTCAATATAAATGCCCGGCTCAATCGTAAACACCATACCCGCTTTGATGGGTTCGGTACGGGTGCCCAAGTCGTGCACATCAATGCCGAGGTGGTGCGAAATACCATGGTACAAATACTTGCGGTAAGCCCGGTTTTCCTTGTCCTCGTTTTTAATATCGCTCTTTTTCAGCAACCCAATTTTTTGAAACACCACCGTAGCCTCATCGCCCACTTTTTCCGTATAATCCAAAATGCTGATGCCCGGCTTCAGGATGCTCGCCGCATAATGGTGCAGGTGCAAACAAGCGTTGTACACCGTTTTTTGGCGGCGGGTAAACTTGCCGCTCACCGGCACCGTACGGGTAAGGTCGGCGCAATAGTTGCCGTACTCCGCCCCAAAGTCCATCAGTATCAGTTCGCCATCGTTGCACACTTTGTTGTTGCTCACGTAGTGCAATATACGGGCGCTATCGCCGCTGGCAATAATGCTGCCATACGCAGGCCCTGTGGCCCGTTGTTTCAAAAACTGGTGGTAAATCTCCGCCTCTATTTCGTACTCCGTTACCCCCGGCTTGATAAAGCCCAGTAGGTGGCGGAAGGTATTGTCCGTAATATCCATGGCCCGCTGCATCACTTCCACTTCCAGCGGGGTTTTAATGGCCCGCAGGTCCTTCAATATCCGGGCGCTGCGTTTGTAATTGTGCAAGGGATAGCGCAGGCGCATCGCCTCCGCATAGCGGTAGTCACGCACCGGCACCAGGTTGGCCTTGCGGTCGTTCTCGTTGGTATTCAGGTAAATGGTATCCGCCCAATGGATCCAGGGTTGCAGCATGCCGTCCAGCGTATCCAGCCACAAAATGGTGGTAATGCCCGAAATGGCCGTACCCTCCGCTGCCCGCAGGCGATGGCCGTCCCATTTTTCCTTCAGTTCGTTGGGGCGCACCAGTACCAGTACTTCCCGATACTTCGGGTCAGGGTTGTCGGGGTAAAGGATCAACATGGTATCCTCCTGCTCAATACCCGTCAGCCAAAGCAGGTCAGAGTTTTGCTTAAACCGGTGCAGTTGGTCGGCATTGGTAGGCAGTTCGTCGTTGCTGTTAAAAATGGCGATGCTGTTTTTGTCCATCTGCGCCACAAAACGCTTGCGGTTCTGCACAAAAATCTCGGAATTGAGGGGAAGATATTTCATTATCAAATCGTTTATGATGCAATATAGTAATTATTAGGAATTGGGAATTAGGTATTGGGAATTGGGGTGAGGCAGATTTTAGAGTGCTGATCTCTACTTTGGGGTAATAGGTATTAGGGTATTGGGTATTCAGGCAGCTTTTAGGGTGCCAGTTCCTACTTTGAGGCAACTAGCTTGCAACTAATCTTATAGAGAGCAACGATTGCTAAGAAGCTACAGCCAACGAAAGCCACTTCAAATACCCATTACCATAATACCCAATACTAAGCCCCCCAAAAAGAACTCCCCAATAAAAAAATCCCTACCTTTATTGCACTATCAAAAACGATGAGCATAAAACTAACAGCCCAGCAAAAGCAACAAACGATTAATACGTTAGCCAAACATTTTATTATTTCAAAAACCCAATCTTTCATCAGTCTCCCCAACTAGTTGGGGAGACTGATGAAAGAACTGCGCAACAGCAGTACTTACCGTGAATTGCATGAAGATGAAGTGGAGTTGTTGAAAGTGCAGATGGAAGCAGTAGGGGAGGCGAAACGAGCCACTGCAATGGCGGTGAAAATGCTGAAGGATGGTTTTAGTGTGGCGGATGTGGTGAAATATACGGGTTTGACAAAGAAGGTTGTGGAGGGATTGGGGGGGAAGTAGGGTGTTTTCCGTTGGGGTGAATGGGGCTGTTGCATTAATTTGTGTTGATAAAAGTCGTTTGTAAGAGTTTATAAACGACTGCAAACGTCTAGAAACGGATATTTGCGCAACAGGCTTTTAAAGAAACAATTTAATAAGCAATTGAAAATCAATAGTAAAATGCACAAACTGTTGTATTTGGGTTGCTTAGTAATAGCGCAAATATAAGAGTTAGCTGTAATTGTACCAACACCCTGTAAATGGCGACAGACATTAAAAAATACGACTTTAAGACAGGACTTTCACAAGAATTTGAAATTGTGGACATAGGCGAACTTTACCTAAATTTCAAAGACACTTTAACTGCGACACATAGGGCAGGTTTTTATCACATTATTTGGTTTCAACAAGGCAACCCTACACATTTGGTTGACTTTAATCCAATAAAAATTAAACCCAATACTTTATTATTTCTAAACAAAGACACCGTTCAACGCTTTGACAACAAAACAAAGTTTGAAGGGAAAGCTATTTTATTTACAGACAGTTTTTTCTGCAAGGCAGAAGCCGACACCAAAATTTTACGAGACAATATTTTATTTAACGACTTGTTTTCAGTTTCACAAATTCAAATAAATGAACACCCCAAGTTATTTGCAGAACTTTTGGAACAAATGACGAATGAGTTACAGAATGTAAAAGACGATTTGCAAGCCGACATTTTAAAAAATCTATTACACAATTTTTTACTTCATTCTGAAAGAGAAAAGCGAAAGCAAAACTTCATTGAAATAAAAAAAGACGCTCACCTTGATTATGTAATGCTTTTTAAAGACTTGCTTGATAAATATTATAAAACTCAAAAAAAAGTGAATTTTTACGCCAAAGAAATGATTATCTCTGAAAAGCGTTTAAATCAAGCCACTTCAAAACTTTTTGGAAAGACACCTAAAGAAATTATTGACGATAGAATATTATTAGAAGCCAAAAGAATTTTAGCACATACAACGGAAAGCGTAAAAGAAATTTGCTATTATTTAGGCTTTGAAGAACCGACTAATTTTATCAAATATTTTAAAAAGCATTCAAACTTTACACCAACTGAATTTAGAGAAAAAAACACCTTGGCGTAAAAGTATCATTCAAAAGCATATTATTACCTTTTCCACTTATATAGTTCGTTGCACCTTTGCATTGTAATTAAAAGCAAAGTAAAATGAACAAAATATTAATTGGTGCAACGATAATTTTAGGAGTTGGATTATCTTCTTGCAGTACAAATCGCAACTCAATTTCAAATTCAAAAAAAGTAAATGAAATGGAAATTTCAAACAAAGAAAAAGTAGTAAACCTATTAAAAGCAATTGAAACAGGAGCAACTGAACCTGTTGGTTACATAAATCCAAACAAGTACACTCAACATAATTTAGGAGTTGCAGACGGTCTTGCAGGATTTGGAGCATTACTACAAGCATTGCCCCCTAATTCAGCAAAAGTAAACACCGTAAGAGCCTTTCAAGATGGAGATTTTGTATTCACTCATACCGAATATAACTTCTTTGGACCAAAAATCGGTTTTGATATTTTCCGTTTTGAAGATGGAAAAATTGTAGAACATTGGGATAACTTGCAAGAAACGACAAAACCAAATCCAAGTGGACACACAATGATAGATGGTGCTATAGAACTAAAAGACCTTGACAAAACAGAAGCAAACAAAACATTGGTAAGAACCTTTGTAGAAGACATTTTAGTAAACGGCAAGATGGAAAAATTAGTAAGATATTATGATGGCGACAATTATATTCAACACAATCCAATGATACCTGACCAAGTTTCAGGACTTGGTGCTGTTCTTGGCGAATTAGCAAAACAAGGTATCTTTTTAAAGTACGACAAAATTCACAGAGTTCTTGGAGAGGGCAATTTTGTATTGGTAGTAAGTGAAGGACATTTTGGAAAAGACCACAATGCTTTTTACGACTTATTCCGAGTTGAAAACGGTAAAATTGCAGAACATTGGGACGTAATTGAAAAAATGACACCGAAAGAAAATTGGAAAAACAACAACGGGAAATTCTAAACTTAATTACAGAAAAGTTAAAAGCCATTTGCATATATTTGTAAATGGCTTTTGACGTTGAAAGAAAACAACTACAGTTAACAGCAGTTTGGCAAAAGGCGGGTTCAGTACTAAATTCAACGACAGTTCTTCGATTAAACTTTTGTACCCTGCTATCCCCGCTATGCACCATCTCCCCTCCCGCAAACTCCCACCCTCCAACAACCCCTTAATCTACAAAGTATAAAAGCGCTGCCGTCCCGAGTTTTCAACTCTGGACTTCCACAACCATAAAAGCTGCCCCAAAAAACGGGCGCAAGACTCTGTCTTGTGTCGCCCAAACTCCCCGGTCTGCGACCGCCTAATACACTCCTGTATTAATTGCACCACCCATCACTCCTTATCTGCCGAACAGTTAGCCTAGTTATATCTATAATTGGTATAACTTGCCAATCATATTGTCGGCAAAGGCACAAACCCCTTGGCTTTTACTTTTAAATAATTGGGATATGAAAAGGAATGGGATAATGGTTGTATTACTGTTGGTGCTCGCCCAAGCACAGGGCCAGCGCATGAGCGACTCGGTAGCCATCCGCTTATTGCTCGAAAAAGAATCTGCCACATGGCGGTCCGGCGATATAGCTGCCCATGCGGCCTGCTGGCAAATACGCCCTTATAGCCGCATCTTGATATCCACCGGCGACAGCACCGTGATAGATGTGCCGCCCGCCATGATGCTCAACCCACCGCCCGGTTCAGCCGGACAAGGCGGCTATTCCATTAATACCAACTACAAGATGGGCATTACGAAAAATACCGCCTGGGTAAGCCACCAAGAAGAATCGGTTTCCGCCAACGGCAAACGCACCTACTCCTACGAAATTCGATTATTGGAAAAAGTAAAAGGGCAATGGAAATTGGTAGGGCAGTCGATACATATTTACAAGCCTCGAAACGGGTGATGCGGATTGTTCCAGTCATATGGGAAGTGAACAATAGCTTAATCAATTTCAATCATTAGGGTTTTAAATGCACCCAATACACAAGGTGACTGACTTAAATAAAAAGTATAGTATTACAAATGCGATTCATCATTACAACAAAAGATCCTTCCCATGCCTATAAATCTTGGCAAGAAAACTGGCCCGATAAACTGCATAATATTAATGCCCGATCTTTTGAAAAGTCTTTTAACCGAACTGAATATGAAAAACTCCGATTAAACTGGGTAGTCAATAAGTATTTGGGAAAAGCGCCAGAACGAGGTTTTACATTCTCTTATCAAGGGATAGCAGTGGATAATGATTATTGTATTCCTACAATCTCCATCCAATCCGTTGCAACTTACTTGGAAAATTTACCCATCATTGATAATGAATATATTCCTGAAAAAGGGGACGAGTTACAGATTTATCTTGATTACCAGTACAAAGAAATTATAGGCCTAAAAAGACCCGACATAGATTTTCATACGATCTCGCTCATTTATAAAGAGACCCAATGGGAAAAGGGGAATTATGATTTTGATTGCTATGAAACCCTGTTTTACCTAAGGGGAATCATAGCGCTTTGAATTATTCTCATAGGGCTTATTCAATATTCCTCTTGTTTACTTTCTCCGCTCCAACATCCGCACATACAAATCCTCCACCTTCTTTCTGGCCCAAGGTGTCTTCCGCAAAAAGGTCAAACTAGATTTGATGCTCGGGTTGCTCATAAAGCAATTGATGGTGATACGCCTGCCCAGTTCCTCCCAACCAAAATGGCCCACCAGTTCGATAAGTATCGATTCTAAAGTTTTACCGTGTAATGGGTCGTTGGACATTGTATGGAATTGTTGTTTGTGCTTCGGCAAATATACACCTACACGGGTTTATTCACTGAAACAGATTTGGAACCCCCAACAAAAACGGGCTGCCTTTCAGCAACCCGTTTTTGTTATCGTTGACCGAACTCCGTAGTTCGTTGACCGAACTCCGTTGGCCGTAATCCGTTGACCGAACTCCGTTGGCCGTAATCCGTTGACCGAACAGTCTCTAAAAACTTAAACTCCTCATTATCAATTATCAATTATCAACTATTCACTATTCACTCTCAACTTTCACCTTTCACCTTTCAACTTTCAACTCTCAATTATCCACTCTCAATTATCCACTACTATTGCGCCAACGAAACCCTCACCTGCACACCCGCCCTCGTATTGGTAATGGGCGCACTGCTCGACACATAAGGCGTTACCCTACGTTGGTCGAAGAACAGTTTGATGTTGATCCGGTTGTTCAAGAAATAATCAATGCTGGGCGTTAAGGTAACTTCCTTGCTGCCCCCCGTAGCAAAATTATTGTTCTGGTCCAAGCGGCTATTGGCCGTTACGTTATCACGAATCTTAAAGTCGAAACGGAAATTGATTTCGTTTTCCAATTTGCTGCTGGACCCCTTGCCATCATCCTTGCTGCGCAAAAACTTGGGCAAAGGAATATTGAAAGGCATGCGCAAACCACGCTTGCGGTAACCGGCACCAATGGTAAACTCGGTGCTGCGTTGTTCACTCAATTGGAAGTCTACCAAGCTCAAGCTCAAAGTGCGAGACTTGGTATATTCAAACTTGGCCTGCAGTTGGTTGGTAAACATCATGTCCACACCAATCATGGGCGTAAACTGCTCTTGAATGGTGATATTGGGTACCAAGAAATAAGGGATCAGATTTTTGGATACCGTATCGTAGAAAGAAGGGTAACCAAATTGTGATACGTCTTGATACAGCAGGGCAGAAGTAAAGCCGTTCATGCTCAAGCTGCCATTGTAACCATGCGATACCGTAAAGTTGGTAAATATCTTATCCAGCCCCTTCAACCTGCTCAGGCCGCTGTAATCAATCTTCCAATTAGGCCTTGGCAAAATACCACGGAATGGATTGGATTTGATATTGGGATTGTTTTGCTTGATCAAAGCCACTTTGTTGGGGTCTTGGCCCGTATAAGCAGCAAGGAAGGAAGGTATCAGCACATCCACCGCATAGCGGTTGTAACCATACGCATAACCATCGGCGCCGCTGGGCTGCGAACTGCTGTACGGGTTGGCGGCACCCAAACGCTTCGACATAATCAAACGATAATCCTGGAACTTGAGGAAGGTTTCCGATACCCGGTTGGGGTCAAACTTGCCAAACAAGGTTTTGAAGGCAATATAGCTAACATCGAACCCGCCCGTTGCATAGGGGCTCAGGTGCACAAACTTGCTGTTGCCGCCCACAATCACATTGGTATCTTTAAACAACTCTGAGTAGCTCTTATTGAAAGTTTTGCGTACGTCCACGGCAATGGTCAAATCCCTAATGGGTTCCAATTGCGCCGAAAGCGTAAGCGTTTGGTTGAAGGATTGGTTGAACAAACTGTTGAACAAAGTATCCCTCGTAATCAACCCTTTCCTAGCAGCTTTGTTCAGCCAGTTGGTATCGGGCTGACGGCCCAAGATAAAGTCGATACCCGGCGCCATGCTGTTCCAGTTTTGCCCCACATATTGGGTGCTATCGGTATAACCGGGCAAACGTGTATTCGCATTTTCCGAAGCCGAGATATTTACCTGCTTCACACTGGTGAGCAATTTGCCAAAGAAGCGGGCCACATTACCGGTATAAGGCAAGGCAGGATTGCTGCGCCTGGTTTCACGGGCTGCCTTCTTCTCTTTCTTTATTTCCTTGGCCGTTTTTTTAGTGCCATCATCTTTTAAAGGATTGATCTTTATTTTTTTGCTCTCTTTCAAAGCCTTATCGGGCTTGGGAATAGGCGGCTGCTCAATGGCCCTGAAGAATTTCAGTTTGCTGTACAAGCGGGTAAAGTCCAGTTGCATGGTCGCTTCCTGCTGTTGGCCATTCTCCAAAATATTGCCCAAGTTTACGGCCAAGCGAGAGGCTCCCACCCAGCGGTAAGTGGCTTGGTACTTCAGGTTCACCGTTGTCCAATCCAACAAGGGGAATTTGGCAGTAGGCAAAGTATAAGAGAAGTTGGCTGTATGGTTGTACAATGTGTTGCGTCCACCATCCAAGAAGTTTTTACGCACCGAATCCCTTTTCTCCTTGGTATCCAAGCGGCCAAATGGCTCGTCGATACGGGAGTTATTGGTAGCCGCAAAATCGAACTTAAGCGAATTGCGGGTAATATCCCAGCGGTAAATATAGTCCCGCTGCATGGTAAAATACTTGTCGTATGTTTCTGGTATGGCGTATTTAGAAGCACCTACGCTGCGTGGCCTGATAGCGCCAAACTGACGGTTTACATCGGCCCTAAAAGTCAGTTGCGAAGGGATCAGGTTAAAGTTGAAATCCTTGATCAAATCAAACCAATGCGTTTTGGTTTTGCGGAACAACTTTTTAAAGGGCTCAATGTACTTGGGCGAGGGTGAATAATTATAGCCCAAAGACCCGCGGTGCTTGGTCACCTCGTTGTTTTCTATCAGCGGGTTGTGCGCCTTTGTTTTCAGGTAAGAATAGCTGAAATCAAAGTTGGAGATGTCGTAAATCTTGGGCTTTTTACCATTGGTTTTGTTAAACCGTACATTGGTAAAGTTGATGGTTCGTGTAGAACTGAAGTCGATGGCATCGTTGCGGATAGAATCCCTTTTGGAAGGATCTGCATTTTTCAACTTGCTCTTCAGTGTAACATCTTGGTCGTAAGGATCGTACTCGGGGTTGCTCACCGTTTGCGAATAGCTGGCAAAAACCGGAATGGAAACGCCCAGTTTTTTAGGCAGTAGTTTACCCAGTTCCAAATTGGCGCTTACGTCAAACTGTGTAAAGTTGTCCCTGTAGCGTTCATTTACCCGTTGCTCCAAAGTACCAAAACCCGCACTGTGCATATTGGCAGAAACGGATAGGGTGCCCAAGTCGGCCAAGGTAAGGTCCATCCTGCCCAATGCAGCCCAGCCACCCTTTTCGTCCAGTGCCGAAAGGCGCAATTCGTTAAACCATACATCGGCACAGGCATCCACCGTATTGGCCTTGGTATTTTCTACGCCCAACAAAATGCCCCTTACCTCACCCAAGTTGGGGTTGCCAATGATGGAGTAGGTTTGGCCATTGTCCTGCGATTTACGGTAAATGGTACCCAAGTTGCCCACCCGGTTGCGTTCCTCCTTCAATTGTGTCATTGTCAACAGATCGAGGTCGAGCGAGTTGAAGGGGTTCCACAAAGTATCATTATACTCATCCGTTTCCGGATTGATGTTGGCGGCCCCTCTTTTGGTAATCCGCAAAGGAATTTTTACTTCATAATAATTGCTCACAAAGTCGGTACCGATACGTACTACCGCACTCAGGTCGGCATCCTTTAATGTTTCACTCTTTTTGGAATCCTCGGCATGGATATACATGCTCAATTTGCGGAACTGGCGCAAATCCCTATTGGCAAAAGTTTGAATCACGCCACGGGCATCGTTTTGGGCCAGGTTGCACAACTGCAAGCTCATGCTCTGCTCGTTTTGCAGCAGGTTCACACCATTGTTGCTCTGCGTTTGTACCCGCTCAATTTCTTTGGGCGTGCGGTAAGGCAGTGGCGTGCGGCGGTCGTTTTCTTCAATGTTTACGGCACCTACGTTAAAGGTAGTGATGCCGGGGGTAACAGGGTTGTACAAACCCGTACCATCAATTTTGTATTGAAACCTGCGCCAGATATTGCGGGTAAGTTGCAAGGTACCAAAGCGCATGGTCACTTCATCTTGAAAATCGGTCAAGAACATCCTGATAAAACGGATGGATTTAAAGTCGGGGATATTGCCGATTTTTTTGTTGTACTCGCCAATGGGTATCCTAAACTGGTACCAAGTTTCTGTACGTGCGCCGGTGGGCACATTTACCGTAACCGTTTTCTTGTCAACGATATAATTGGTACCGCTTTGCATATCGGGCTTTACATCCACAATGTATTGGAAGTATTCCTCCGCCTCATTCATGGTATTGTCGCGGTTCAGGTCTTCGGCATCGGGGTACAAAGTGGCCGCCGATGAAAAAGCCGAATTGTTATCGGAAATGGGCGAGTTGCCCTGTGGACTGTTGAAGTTTTTGTACCTGCCCAAAATGCCCGTACCGGCAGCATCGTAATCGCCACCGCGGTAATGGCGGTAGTTGTCGGCAGAAGGATCGGCGGTAACGGCTTGTAAAGCAGCGGGGGTTATAAGACCCTGCAATTGTGCCAAATAGGCGGCACGTTTGCGTACTTCGGCCGTATCATTAAGACCATCAAAACCAAGGTCTTGAAACTCCCTATCCGCAGGGTCGTTGCTAAAGGCATTGGTTACCTGTATGGGGTTGCGTGGCACCCTGCCCCAGTTGCTGGTATCCACGGGGGCGGGCGCATTGGGTGTGTTCAGCCCGTTTTCGTAAAAGCGCCTGCCATCTTTCAGCACATCTTCCGAAATATTGCCCAAGTTAAAATACAATTTACCGCCGGTAGATGAGGGGTTGTTTACAAAAGGATCCTGCATCCAAAACTCGATGAACTCGATATTGTTGGTTTCAAAATCAATTTGATCCAAAGAACGCATCAAACCACCCCAGCGCCTTTGCGGGTTCTGTAAGCGGTTGTTGGCATCAATGCTGCCGGGCGTTGCATCGTAATTATATGGACCCTTTTCCCTGGGGTAAAAAGTAAGGTCAAACGTGGTCAATTGGCTTTGGCCAAACTCGGTGGTACGCTGCGGAAAAATTTCTTTTTGATATACCTGACGCACACGGGGGTCGCTCAACTCCTGCGGACTGGTAATAGGGTTATTGGGCCCCCGGAACTGTTGCAGTGCAGGCTCAATTTGGTACCAAGCAATCTTGGCCCTGTTGCGGCCATAGGCAAGGTCGTCGTTGGCCGTTGCTTCGGGAAACAGCAGGGTAGCGCCACTTGCATCCGTAGCGCCCTGTGGTGCGGAGGCCAATGACCAACTGATGGCAGGGAAGCGCAGATCGATGCCCGAGCGGCTGCCCTCAAAATCGTCAATGTACACCAAGCCCTTGCTGCCACGGCCAATCTGTGGCGCATGGCCGGGATCCAAATAGGCACCTTCTGCATACAGGTTGATATTAGAAGCGGCGGTCGTTTGGTAAAAAGGCAGTTTGTCCAGCCACTTGGTCAGCCTGGGCATTTCCTTGCGGTAGTTCAAATCCAATCCGTACATGGTATTGCGGATGGGGTCTTCGTTGTACGTTACCTTGGTAAAGAAGGGCCTTTCGCCCAAGCGCACAATGGTACCGCCCAGCGACAGTTGTTGCTTGATGGTATTTTTGAGCATATAATCCCAGCGCAGGCCCAAATAGTTGCGCTGCTGCAAACCAAAGGAAGCATTGTTTTCAAAATTCACCTGTACCTGTTGGCCCGAGTTGGTAATGGCCGAGTTGATGATTTTGATGGTACCCAAATCGTAGTTGATATCGTAGTCAACACCTTCTTGCAGTACCCTACCGCCCACGCTTACACTTACCGAGCCACGGGGGATATTGTAACCCAAGCTGATATCGGAAGAGCCGGATGTTTTGGCAGAGCCCTTTAACACAAAGCGGTTCAGGTTGGGGAACTGCTGTGCAATGGCCTTGATAGAATCATACAACGCATAATACAGCGTATCCCGTACATTACCGGGGGGTGTGGTATAAATCTGTGCAGCCAAATCACGGGCAAATGGTTCCAGTACGGGGAATATCACCCGGCTATATTCCGAGCGGATGGTCCAGCCTTCCACATAGTCGAACTTGCCATCGGGCTGCGGGTCAAGCTGGTTGTTCAGCCTATCTACATTTAGCAAAGAGATGATGGGCTGCCCCAGGTTTTTATCACCAAAAGGCACATAGCGCTTCCAGCCAAGGCCCGGCTCTTGGTATTGTACGTCTAGCGTAAAATCCGTTGGGCTCAGCGTACCATAACCGATGCTGTAAATATTTTTCATCATCAGTTGCCAAATGGGCAATTGTGGCCGCTGCGAAGTGGCTTTTAACAATTTCAAAAACAGCACTTTTTGGTTGGCCGAGTTGCTGTCTGGTGGTAAGTCTTGCGAAAATTCACCTACTTGGTATACTTTACCGTTGTAGGTGTATTGGTAGGCCACGGCCAGCACTTCATCGGGCTGCAACTGCTGCTGCAATGAGATAAAGCCTGCCTGACGGTTAAAGATGTATTGGTTGGAATCCAACTTGCGGGCAAAGGTTTTTTCAAAATCCTGCACCGGGCGTAGTCCCAAGTTTATGAGGTTGTTCACCACAAAAGCACCGCTACGGTTGGTGGGGTTGCTGATGACTTTGCTGTACAAATCGTTGGCGTTATTGGAGGGCAGACCGCCAAAAGGAATAACGGTAGGCGGGGTAAGATAAGGTTGATCTTCGCCCAAATCCATCAGGCCCACTACGTCCCTGGTTTCGGTGGTGCCGCCAATGCGGTTGGTGATCCACACTTCCAAGCGCAATATCTGCACGGGGGTGGTTACAGCGGGCAGGGTGCTCATTACCTTGTTGTAGTTGCGCTTAAAGTACTGGCCCAACAAAAAGTGACGGTTTTCCTCGTACTCGTCCGATTTTATTTCAAACAGTTGCGAAGCCGCACCGCCGGAGAGGTTTACGCTCTGCCTTTGCGATTTTTGGTTGCCCAATACAGTGGTGATGTACAATTTGCCAAACTGCAATTGGGTTTTGATACCAAACAACTGTTGGGCGCCCGGTATCAAGGTGCTGCGGCTAGGGAAGGCCACGTTGCCCGCCTCAAAGCGTTTTACAATCGCATCGTCCGAGCCGGTATAGTCCAGTTTTAATTGGTTGTCCTGTCCAAAGTTGGCCAGTGTATTATAGTTGATGGGAAATTTCAGTTTGTCGCCGATATTGGCATTTACGTTCACTTGGGCGTTCATGTCAAAATCAAAACCGCCATTACGCCTGGCCCTTTCGGGCAGGGTGGGGTTTTTGATGTTCTGGCCCTGATAGCCTGCCGTAATGTCCACATTGCCCTGTGGGGTAATGGTTATTTTACCGTTGCCAAACAGTCGGTTAAAGAGGTTGTCGTACAAAGGCAGGCGGGGCTTGGCAATTTTGCGGTTGAGGATGCTGAGCGTATTGGCCCTTTTCTGAAAATAGGCCACTTCGGCTTGGCGGCCCCGCATTTGCCAAAACTCATCGTAGGTATAGGTAACCGGGCTGCGGTAGTACTTGTTACCGATTTTTTCATAGATGATGTAGCGCCGGTTTCTGGCATCGTACACCACCGAATCCTTCAGGTTCGACGGGTTTTTGAAGTCGTACGTGCTGGTACGGCCTGCTGACAGGAAATCGCCCCGTCGGTCGCGGATGGGGTAGGGCAGCCCAGCGGGGGGCGGCTCCAACGTATCCTGCAACGCAAGTGGCGGTTTGTAAAATGAAGTTTGTGCCTTGGCCGGCATAGCAATAGCGGTCAGTATAACGCATAGGGCAATACTGGCCATTTGAAGCAATAATTTTCTAATAAGCAACATCCCAAAATCAGTTAAGGTAGAATATACTCAAATGGCTTTCAACGCTTTTTTAATTAAGTCTTCTAATGGTAATTCTGTTGGTTCTGCGAGGATAATTTTTTGGATAGACTGCTCGGCCTGCTGGCGGGAAATGCCCAGAGCGGTTAAAGCTTGTAACGCATCTTGCGCCACATTATTGCCCTGAACGGGATTAATGGTACCTTCCGCTCCAGCGGATTGTTTGCCCATTTTGTCCCTTAATTCCAATACCAATCGCTCTGCCGACTTTTTGCCTATACCTTTGACGCTTTCGAGCAACTTTACGTTGCCCTGTACGATGGCCCGGCTCACTTCTTCTGGCTTTAACGATGACAACATCATGCGTGCAGTAGCTGCACCGACCCCAGAAACACTTAGCAAAAGCACAAAGATTTCCTTTTCGCTACGGTCAAAAAAGCCAAAAAGGCTATGTCCGTCTTCTTTTACCTGCAAATAGGTATATAAGCGGCCCTCGTCCAAGTTTTGCAAACGGGAATAGGTGTTCAGGGTAATATTTACCTCGTAACCCACCCCATTTACGTCTACATAAACCTGTGCTGGGCTTTTGTACGTAAACCTACCCTGCAAATATGCGTACATAGTTGATACTCAAAGTTAATCGTTAAAGGAATAAACACAAAAAACCGTTTATTGGCCTTTGGGCCTTGCTTAAACGGTTTTGGCGAAAGTACGAATTATTTCGGCAGATGGAGCAGGAATGCATATACGCTACATGAATTTTAAGTAACCTTTATGGGGCGGGTGATTTTCAGTCAGTTTTTAGATGCTCCCTTCTTGTCAATCCGCAAGTTTCCCCAGCCGCTTGGGAAACTTGGGCTAACATCCGATTGGAATAAATTTCCACAAGGATGGAATAATGGGCTTCCCGAAACCTTCTCCAACTTTTGACGGAGCTTTCGGGAGCTCCCGAAAGCTTCCTTAACATTTGACGGACCTTTCGGGGACATCCGGTTGGAATAAAATTCCATTGCGGTGGAATCGGGAGTTCCCGAAACCTTCCCAAGCATCTTGCGGAGCTTTCGGGAGCATCCGAAACCTTGCCAAGCGCCTTGGGAAGCTTTTTCTAACAGCCGATTGGAATAAAATTACAAGGGGGCGGAATCGGGGTTTTTCTGCAAAGGTGAAGGGGTTTAGTTTGGAAGGGGTGGAAGAGGGTGCAATGGATATTTTCACCAGCATTAAAATCAAGCCCATGGAGTTCTCAACCTCCGTTTCGGTACGGCCTCATAAAAAAGCCGTTAAGAAAATTGAACTTGAGGGCGCAAAAGAAAAACAGTGGGGCAAAAGCTTGGCCATGCAATTGGCCCGTAAGTCGCACAAAAGCTAGGTATTGCATCACGGATTGAGCTTGTTTTTCTTTAGCCCGAAGGTTCAATTTTTAGGCTTTTTTATGCAGCCTTGATTTTTTGCTCCACTTTTGTATCAAGACAAAAGTGGAAAAAACCACCACCAAAGGCAACTACAAGCAACGACAAGAGCACAAATTACTAGGTGATGCCCTTTTTTTGGCATTGTTATTTTACGATAAATGGGTTCTTTCCCTTGAATGTAAGTCGAACGTATTTGCTCCACCCCAAAAAACTACGCAAGGCTTTTTTCTGTATTTTTGCCCGCTCAATCAAGCATTTAATAAAAAAATAACCCAATTCATGCAAAAAATTACGGCTGCCATTACCAGCGTGGGCGGATATGTTCCTGAATATAAGCTTACCAATTTTGAACTGGAGAAAATGGTGGACACCAACGATGAGTGGATACGGACAAGAACGGGCGTGGAAGAGCGCAGGATATTGAAGGGTGAGGGGCTGGGCAGTTCGGATATGGCCGTACCTGCCGTACAGGAGCTTTGCCGTAAAAGGGGCATCGACCCTACTGAAATTGATTGCATCATCTGCGCCACGGTTACACCTGATATGGTTTTTCCGGCCACGGCCAATATCATTGCCGATAAACTGGGCGCCGCCAATGCCTTTGGGTTCGACCTCAGTGCCGCTTGTTCGGGCTTTTTGTACGCCCTTACCACCGGTGCCAGTTTTATCGAAAGCGGCCGCTACAAAAAAGTAGTGGTGGTGGGGGTCGATAAAATGAGCGCCATCATCGACTACAGCGACCGGGCCACTTGCATCATTTTTGGTGATGGGGCCGGTGCTGTACTGCTGGAGCCCAACGAAGCCGGCAGCGGTGTACTGGACAGCATTTTGCGCAGCGATGGCAGCGGGGCCAAATATTTGCACATGAAGGCGGGCGGCTCCGTAAAACCCGCTACCGTAGAAACAGTATTGGCCAAAGAGCATTATGCTTACCAAGAGGGGCAAACCGTATTTAAGTTTGCCGTAAAAGGTATGGCCGATGTAAGTTATGAGCTGATGGAGCGCAACAGCCTTACCGCCGATGATGTGGCTTGGTTGGTGCCGCACCAAGCCAACCTCCGCATCATTGATGCCACGGCCAACCGCATGGGGCTGCCCAAAGAGAAGGTGATGGTCAACATACAGAAATTTGGCAATACCACGGCAGCCACTTTGCCCCTTTGCCTATGGGAATGGGAAAGTCAATTGAAAAAGGGCGACAATATCATATTGGCAGCTTTTGGCGGCGGCTTTACCTGGGGTGCCACTTGGCTGAAATGGGCGTATTGATAAAATATTGTTCGACAGTGCGGAGAACAAATCCGGTCGCAGACCGTTAAGTTTAGTACGTGCAAATCGCCCTGCGGGATGCGCCAGACAGCGGCGGTTATCGGTCAACGGTCATCGGTCAACGCAAACCGGTCATCGCCCCAAAAAGCAGCAGAACCCCGGCAATAACAATCTTTGTATTATGAGCAAAAAAATATGCGGCTTATTGATGTTGTTGCTGGTACTGTCGGCCAGTGGTTTTGCGCAACCCAAATATATCGTTCGGTTTAAAGATAAGGCAGGTACGCCTTTTACATTGGCCAACCCCTCGCCGTATTTAACGCCTAGGGCCATCGCCCGGCGCACCCGCTATAGCATCGCCATTGATTCGGCCGACCTGCCCGTGGTGCAACGCTATTTGGATAGTGTGCGCCTAGCTGGCACGGTTACCATACTCAATACCAGCCGCTGGTTCAACCAAGTGTGCATACAAACCACCGATGCAGCGGCCATTACCAAAATCAACAGTTTTCCTTTTGTAGTGGGCGGTGCACAAGCTTTTGGGCAGCGGGGCCAAGCCGAAGTGGCGGTAAACAAACAACTGTCGCTGGCAGAACAAACCGATAATACCGTACTGCAAACCCCACAGGGCATCACTGATATTTATAATTACGGTATTGCCTATGGCCAGATACATATGCACCAAGGCGAGTTTTTGCATAATCACGGCTTTAGCGGTCAGGGTATGCAATTGGCGGTAACCGATGGTGGCTTTTTTAATGTTGCCACCCTGCCCACATTTGACAGTGTGCGCAACAACGGACAAATATTGGGCACTTGGGATTTTGTGGCCAACGAAGCCAGTGTAACCGAAGACCATCAGCATGGTACGCAATGCTTTAGTACCATTGCGGCCAATATGCCCGGTAGTTTTGTTGGATCTTTGCCCAAGGGCAATTTTTATTTGTACCGTACCGAAAATACCGTAGGCGAAAACCCGGTAGAAGAACAAAACTGGGTAGCCGGTGCCGAAAGGGCCGATAGTTTGGGCGTGGATGCGCTTTCGGTTTCCTTGGGTTATACCTATTTCGACAACGGTAGTTTTAGCCATACCTATGCACAGATGGATGGCAATACCACTTTGATAAGCCGTGGTGCCGATATGGCGGCCAAAAAGGGCATGTTGGTAACCATTGCCGCTGGCAACGAAGGCGGTGGCAGTTGGAAATTTATTGCGGCCCCTGCCGATGCGGATAGTGCACTGGTGGTAGGTGCCGTTAACATCAATGGGGTGGTGGCAGGCTTTAGCAGCTATGGCCCCAGCAGCGATGGACAGATTAAACCGGATGTAGTGGCGGTGGGCAGCGGTACGGTAATTGCCAATGTGTTTAGCGGGCAGCCCGTGGCCAATGGCAGCGGCACTTCTTTTGCCTGTCCCAATATGGCCGGGTTGAGTACTTGCTTGTGGCAGGCTTTTCCTGAAGTGAACAATATGGCGGTGATAGATGCGGTGCGGCGGTCGGCCCATCAATTTACTGCCCCTAACGATCGGCTGGGCTATGGCATTCCCGATATGAAAAAAGCCTTTGTGCTGTTGGTGAAAAAACTATACACCGGCCAGGCCAACATAACCAATTGCAAAGTGCGCTACACCTGGAACGTAAAGGCCGATACCAGTGTTAAAATAGTGGTAGAACGCAAACTGGCCAATGCCAGTGGCTATACCGCCTTTCCTGCATTGCCTGTTGCGGGCAGTTATGGAACAAAGGCATTTGGCTTTACCGATGATGTGAGTGCCCTGCCCAATCAAACCATTCAGTACCGCTTGGTCATGTCCATCGGTACCGATACTACTTTCTATTTGGATTCTGCCACAATCAACCACAATGTGGATTGCAATGCGGTTACGCCGATAGTAGAAAAAATAATAGTAAGCCCTAACCCCGTGGGCGCTAACAGCGATATTACCGTAAGGATAATCCGCATAGCTGCTGAAGAAGTGAGCATTGTATTGCACAATACAGCCGGTCAGCAGATTTATATCCGTAAGGCCCAACAGCCCGCTGGCGGCGATACCTACAAGATACCCATGCAGGCATTGGCCAAGGGCGTGTACTATGTATCCATTTACATCAATGGGGAGAAGGTGGAGACGAAGAAGGTGGTGAAGTAGAGGAGTTGATAGTTGATAATTGATAATGGATAGTTGAGAGGAGAAAGTTGAAAGCTGCAGGCAGCGAGCGCAGCCTCGCTGTTGAGAGTGTGGGCAGTAAGTTAGGGTGAGGCTTCAGTGCGAATGCGTTAAAATATTATTATTGCTTTTTCGAAAAAAAATGAGGCTTTTAAAGCCAAGAGAAGTCCATCTCTCACCAGTTCCCAGGTGAACCACATCATTTAGGCCGGTCCGCCGTAGGCGGATTTTTTGGGTAGGGCCCCAAAAAAAGGGCTAAATGCAGTGGTGAACCGGGAACGAAGCCCGCCGGCTTGAGGCCAGCACAAGCAATTGTCCAGTAAAATGCTATCGGATACGGCTTAAAATCCAATTACAGTCCATGATTGAGACTTTTTTAATCTATTGGCTTTGGACATATACGTTATTCATCATGCTGCCTTTGTATCGTATAATGCAAAATATCCCCTGCGGAACTGGTTTTGATAAACCCATTCTTTTCCAGCACTTTTACCGATCCGATATTGTCCGCATCGCAGGTGGCAAGCACCGCATCCAGCTTTAGAACATCAAATCCAAATGTTAATACCCTTACGATGGCTTCTGACACAATGCCTTGGTTCCAAAAAGGTTCGCCTATCCAGTAAGCTAATTGCGCAATGGGCTTTTTCGCATCCAAGTGCAGACTGATCTCTCCAATAAAACCAGCATCTTCTTTTAATACAATCGAAAACACATACCGGCTATTGGCTTTGAACCCTTGATGTACATAACCAATCCTGAATACGGCATCGGGCTCTTGGTAAGGGTAGGGAATATTCAGTACATACTTCGACACCTTGGGGTTGTTGGCATATTTTACCAAAGCAGGAATATCATCTGCTTGGATTTTACGCAGTATCAACCGATCTGTATATAATTGCGGGAAATGGGTCATTGCTAAAAAAATCGATCAATACTATACTTTCAGCGCACCACGGAAGCCCCGGCCCGCATAGTAGGATTCTGCCCCATTGTGGTAAATAAATATTTGGCCGTAGCGGTAGTCGCCAAAGATGGCCCCGCCCAATTTTCTAATCGGCGCAGGGGTTTGCAGCCAGCTAGAAGTTTTGGTATCGAATGGGCCCAGTTGCTGCAGCTCACGGTATTGCGCCTCTGTCAGTACTTCAATGCCCATGGCTTCGGCCATATCCATCGCCGTATCGGCCGGTTTAAATTCTTTCCTCGAATTGAGTGCTGCCCGGTCGTAGCAAATACTCCTACGGCCCTTGGGGCTTTCCGCCGCGCAATCCATAAAAAGGTATTCGCCCGTTTTTTTGTCATGCCCAACCACATCCGGTTCACCGCCCGTATTTTCCATTTCAAACAACGACCAAAGTTTGGCCCCCTGTCCTTCCAGCTTTGCTTGTACCTGTGCCCATGACAGGCCTTTATGACGGGTTATGTTTTTTTCAAACCGAGCTTTCAATACATCCAGTATTTCCTTGCGTTGTGCAGGGGACAATTCTTTTTTAGTTGCTTTGGCCATATTCATTTTTTTACTGAGCTAAGTTAACCATTAATATAGAAAAGAGCTATCCTCCTCTACAAAACCGATCAATATATTGATAAAAGGGTTAGCCTTTATTTGCTTGAGTGCCGCATACCTTTTTTTATCTTGATTGGCTTCGGCTGCCAACTCGTATTTAATAGCTTGGTACTGCAACCTAGCCGTTTCATTATTGCGTAGGCAGTCCCGCAATCGGATATGCCGCTCCAATTCCTTGCTCTGTGCGGGGCAAACATACAGATGGTGTACAATGCCGTCCAATATAATATGGTTGTCGGTTCCATGCCGCTTGAACACTTCCCTTTCGGCAATACCTTGGTCGCCATTGTGGTAATAGCCTATCCCCAATAATTTGGATTTAATAGCGTCAAAAGCCGTTTCGGGCGGATACACAATATCAATGTCAATAATCGCTTTGGCCGCTAAGCCCGGCACCGCTGTACTGCCCACATGTTCAATGGTATGGTCAAGCCCTTGCAAGGCAGCAGTCAGTTCAAGTTCGATGCGTTCAAACTGTAGGGGCCATTCTGTATGATAGGGCTGTATCAGCATGTTTTTTGATTGTGATGAAATCCTGGAATTATAAAAGTATTGATGGCGTTAAGATAAATGAAAATTCAATAGCGGATACGTTTAGTAGAGGCTCCATGTCAATCCATTTCACTGCATCCCTTTCAACACCCGCAGCACACCATCTATCACCAATCCCATCTTAGGGATATCCAACTTACCCAACACATCTTCGGTTTTGTGATAATTTGCATTTCTATAAAATGAGGTATTGGTAACCATGATGGCATCGTATCCAAATTGCCAGTAGTTGCGGTGGTCGGATAAATCCAAACCGCCGAAAAAAGAAGGTGCCCGGATGGATTTGGTGGCTATTGAATTATTGGCAAGAGCTAATTTTTTAAACGCCTTTGAAAAGCTACCGCAGAGCGACTTTTGTACGATGGTAATATAATTGCCTTTGCTGCCATAAAACCATTTCAAAAAGCCCAATGGATAGCGCTGCGAATTGGCTGCATCCGAAAAGTAGCCGATCATTTCAAGGCTTACCATGCCCTTTACCGGCACTTTTCTATCGTAAAGCGATTTGGCATGTACATAGCTGCCCATATTTTCCGTGCCAAAGAAAGGCGGCTCTTCTAATGTGTAGGCCACCAAATCAATCCTGTATGTAAGTGTATCATCTTGCAGCAATCGGGCCAGCTCCAGTATACCTGCCACGCCACTGGCATTGTCGTCGGCCCCATCCTGTTCGCCGCACACATCGTAATGTGCCCCCACGATAATTCTTTCCCCTGCTTCGGGACCAAAGGAGGCAATGATATTGCTGTACAATTGGCCCGCTACCGTATAGGGTTGAACGGTTACCCTGTTGGTAAATTTTGAAAACTCCCTTTTAATATGGTCGGCCACACTGTCCAGCACCGCCACGTTATGGTAATTCCTTTTTTGCGGCGTGTTGATGATGGCTTCTAAATTTCTTTTGATATTGTTGGTGTCGGCCAAGCGCAATAAGGGCTTCGGTTCGGCAGAGATAGGATAGTTTTGCATAACCAGCACAACCACCAATAACAATAAAATAATGCCGGTATATTTTATTATTCTTTTTAAACGCCTTGCCTTAGTAGTAGCCATCCGCAGTTGTATTTATTCTAAGGTACGCAACTTTAGCAAGCCCTCCTTTTTTGTAAGCCCAACAAACGAAGCAAATACCTACATGCAATGGATTTTAACAAATCTTTAACGCAAATACCCACTGGTACGGATGATACAAAACCCGCTTGACTTTACATTTACAAAAAAAAGATATGCGCAAACCCATTCTTATACTAGCGATATTGATAGCGGCTGTTCAGGTAAAGGCCCAAGTAGATACCATAGAAAAGGTAATCGCCTATAAAATTACCGACTATATGCAACGACTCAACGATAGTACGGTGATTGTGCAGGTGCAATTGCCCGATGCTTGGCCCGCACCTATACAAGACAAACAACTGGGGCTGCTCAAGCACCGCTTTCAACAAGGCACCACCTTGGATACTGCTGCAATCGGCTGGGGCAGGTGCCATCTTATCAAGAGCGACTATTGCTATTTTGCCTTGCACCTGTATAAAAACCAACAGCCTGCAGCGGGCGACCTGCTTTATACCAGAACCAAAGTGCCCGTTGCGCATGATGGGCCACTGTTGAGTGTAATGAGCCATGCCATAGATTTAACCGATGTGGGCGGCACTCCCTTTTTGCGGCACCAATATATTTTTAGCGTAACCCGTGAGCAAGAAACCGTCCTGCTCGATTCCATGGTTTCCGATATACGTTATACGGGCAGCGCCATGCTGCAACAAATGCCCGATCAAAACCAATTGATAGACGACGGTATTTACAAAGGCCAAAAACTTTTTGATGCCATGCAAGCGGCTACCCGTAACCAACTCATCGACTTCCTCACTTATATCAAAGCCCGCCCCAGCAAATATGCTGGCCATAGCTGGAAGGTTTCCGAGACCTTTGCCACATGGATGGTGAGCGGTACGCCAAGGGTGCTTTGATTAGCTGATTAGCTAATTTGCTAATGTGCTGATGTGTTGATGCATTCAAACTGTTAGTGCGTGCTTTGGTATTGGGTTCACGGTTGTGGCGTGATGTCGGCTCTTCCTCCAAATGGGTATTATGGTATTTAGGCAGTTTTTGGCTACGGATGCTGTGTAATATAGCTGGTTTAAACGGAAGACAGCGGTAAGAAAATCGCCATTCAAATAACTGCCACAACTTAAAGCCTCTTCAAATACCACAATACCTAATACCCCAATATGCCGACGCTGCGGTCGGCATCACGCCTGTGGCGTGACCCAAAACAGAAAAACCTTAACTTGCATATACCTACAAATAAATATGCAGATATGTCAATCACAAAAGAATCGGAGCTCATCGGCATGCAAGAAGCTAGTGAAGCGGTGGCGCATACCTTAAAGGAAATGCGGAACCATGCACAACCCGGCATGACAACCAAGCAATTGGACGATTATGGGGCCGCCATACTTGCGGACTTTGGGGCAAAATCAGCGCCATTTTTAACCTATGGTTTTCCGGGTTATACTTGCATCAGCGTAAACAATGAATTTTGCCATGGTATTCCGTCAGACAATAGAATACTGCAAGTAGGCGATTTGATCAATATTGATGTGTCGGCCGAACTGAATGGTTTTTGGTCGGATAACGGGGGCTCTTTTGTATTGGGCGAAGACATCAACCAACACCAAAAACTTATCGATGTGTCAAAGCAGATTTTGCACAAAGCCATCCACCAGATAAAAGGCGGGGTGCGCATTTCGGATATTGGACATTTGATAGAAACCGAAGCTAAAAGGCATGGGTATAAAGTGATTAAAAATCTTACGGGCCATGGAGTTGGAAGAAGTCTGCACGAAGCACCCGACGAAATAGCCAATTACCGGGATCGATTTAATAACACGAGATTCAAAAAGAACAGTGTGGTTGCCATTGAAACATTTATTTCTACCACCTCCACTTACGCCGAAACGCTGGAAGATGGCTGGACCATGGTGGGCGACAAGGGCGGCTTTATGGCGCAACATGAACATACCATTGTTGTTACCGACGGGGTACCGATGATACTCACGGAAATGAATGAGATTTGGAATTGAGGTGCGGGGTAACTGTTTCTTAAATATACAATTATTTCTTGTACAGAAAAGACAAAGCCTCCCTTTGTAAGGCTCAAGCTGTACAAATGAAGCCATAAGCGTTATTAGATAACGGCAAAGTATTACAAAGGAGTGTTTAAGTGTTACTCAATAACGGTAAAGCGTTACAAAGCAAAGTTGAAACGTTTCTTTGTATCGTTAAAGCTGTACAAAGGAAGCCTTAATCATTGCTCGATAGCGCTAAAGCATTACAAAGAAAAATGGAAGCGTTTCTTTGTAATGCTTTAGTTGTACAAAGGAAGCATTAAGCGTTACTTGATAACGCTAAAGCATTTTCTTGTAACGTTAACCCATTACCCAGTAACCCTAGGCCACCGTACGTCTCCTTGCCCCCTAGCTACTGTCATGCCGCCGCTATTACAGCATACAACGCCGCCTTCCTATTTGCAAATCTGCATATTTGCACATTTGCACATCCCATTGCCTACATTTACACCATGAAACTACTCATCACCGGTGCCAACGGCCTCCTGGGTCAACATTTGGTAACGCTTTTACTACAGGCTACCGACTGGCAGGTCATCGCTGTGGGCAAGGGGCCCTGCAGGTTGCCCACGCAGCCCAGTAACCGGTTTCAGTACCAGCAACTGGACATGACCGATGGGGTAGCGGCAACGGCTTTTTATGTATCCGAGCGGCCCGATATTGTCATCCATGCAGCCGCACAAACCCAAGTGGATTTTTGCGAACTCCACCCCGTCGCCTGCTGGGATGCCAACGTAACCGCTACCCGTTTTTTGGTGGAAGCTGCCAAAGTTTTCCAACCCTTTTTCATCTTTGTTTCTACCGATTTTGTCTTCGATGGAACTTCTGGACCTTATACCGAAACCGACAACCCCAACCCCGTGAGCTACTATGGCAGCAGCAAATGGGCGGGCGAAAAAGAAACCTTGCAAAGTGGTTTGGATGCAGCCATTGTGCGCACCTGCTTGGTGTATGGGACTACGCACGACGGCAGTCGCAGCAATATCGTGAGTTGGGTAAAGAATAGCCTGAATGCCGGCAAACCCATCAGTGTGGTAAACGACCAATGGCGCACTCCCACACTGGTAAACGATTTGGCGATGGGCATTTTGTTGGTTGCGCAACAAAGGGCCAAGGGCATCTTCCATATTTCGGGCAATGAAATGATGACGCCTTATGATATGGCTATGGCCACGGCAAATTTTTATGGACTGGACAAGACCCTGATAACGGCGGTAGATGCGGGCAGCTTTACGCAACCCGCCCAACGGCCACCCAAAACCGGTTTTGTAATCACCAAGGCACAAACACATTTGGGCTACCGGCCCCACTCCTTTGCAGAGGGGCTGGCGATGATGCCATAGGCCGAGCGATACGCACGAGAGCAATAAACAGTGTTACTATCCCACCATCTTCTGTTTGCGCAGATAATCTGTAACAATGCCTGCAATTTGACCCGCCAATTTTTGGGCAGAGGTTTCCTTGTCGATACTGATGAGGCCGGCTGCAATTTTTTCGCCTGACCGGGTTTCGATCACAAACTCCAATTGCTTTTGCAGCATTGGGTTGTTCAGTTCGTCCGTGGCATTTACGCCTTTGATGGGTTGCAGGAACAGTAAAAAAGCCTTGGCATCACTGGTGAGTTTGGCACGGGCCGACTCCCTATTGTCAGCATCCGT
This sequence comes from Chitinophaga pinensis, assembly GCA_943373145.1. Taxonomy (GTDB): domain Bacteria; phylum Bacteroidota; class Bacteroidia; order Chitinophagales; family Chitinophagaceae; genus Ferruginibacter; species Ferruginibacter pinensis_H. The sequence goes on along the minus strand of CALSBI010000008.1, from coordinate 45,117 downwards.
AAAATATTGCATATTGCTGCTAATGCCCCAATCATTCAGCTTTTGCTGCAATTGCGATGTGGCTTTTAAGTAAATGTCCTTGTCGGCCGCAGCGCATATCGAAACCATGGTCAGTTCTTTGATAAGCGGGGCAGCCGTAAACAGTTTATCATTGCTGAGCCATGCGGCCTTTTCATTTACTTTGGTGGACACACAGGATGACAGCAAACTGGCGATGATTACCACTGCAGTGAAGGTTGATTTGTATGACATAACTAGAATTTTAATGTGCAAATAGGCAAATGTGCAGATGTGCAAATTTAGTTGGCTTGTTACAGCTTACTTAATTTGCAGTTGTTTTATGGATGAGTTTTTACAACTACCCAAGCTATATTTCCCTATATTATTTACTGTTTCGATTAAAACATTTGCACATCTGCACATTTGCAAATCTGCATATTATCACATCCGCTCCGGCACCCCTATCCCCATCAACTGCATACCACTTTTAATAATGGTAGCGGTAAGGCTTACAATGCACAAACGCAATTGTTTTTTGGTTTCGCTTTCGGCTTGGGTAACGGAATGCACGCTATAAAAGGAGTTAAAGGTTTGTGCAAGGTGAAAAACATAATTGGCTATCACAGAGGGATTGTATTCCGCTGCGGCCTGCTCTATGATCGTGGGGTATTGCTCCGCCAGTACCAACATTTCTTTTTCCAAAGGCAGTAAGGCTTCGCTGCTAGGCTGCCACTGCTGGGGTGCGGCTTCTTTGCGCAAAATACTTTTGATACGGGCATGGGTGTATTGCACAAAAGGCCCTGTAAACCCATGAAACTCGATGGATTCCTGTGGGTTGAACACCATGGTTTTTTTCGGATCTACCCGTAACAAATAGAACTTCAAAGCGCCCAGGCCAAGGGTGTTGTACAGCTCCGCCAGTTCTGCATCTGTAAAATCTTTCACCTTGCCCAATGCCTCGGTATGCTCCTGCGATGTTTGCAGCATTTCCGCCACCAAATCATCCGCATCCACCACCGTACCTTCCCGGCTCTTCATCTTGCCAGATGTAAGTTCCACCATGCCATAGCTCAGGTGATAAATACCATCCGCATAAGGCATGCCCAAATGCTTGCAAATCAGTTGCAGCACTTTCATGTGGTAGTTCTGCTCGTTGCCAATTACATAAAGGCTCTTGTCAATTTTATATACATCGTATTTCTGTTGCGCCAAACCAATGTCTTGGGTAATATATACACTGGTCCCATCCTTGCGCTGCACCAGTTTTTCATCCAGCCCGTCAGCAGTGAGGTCAATCCAAACGCTGCCATCTTCTTTTTTAAAGAAAACGCCCTTGGTCAGTCCTTCTTGTACGGTTTCCTTGCCCAGCAGGTAAGTATTGCTTTCGTAATAGGTAATGTCAAAATCGCTGCCGATGTTTTTGTAAGTAACAGCAAAGCCCTCATATACCCAGCCGTTCATGGTGCGCCACAGATCCATCACTTCCGGCTTGCCCGCTTCCCAGTCTTGCAACATTTGTTGGGTGGCTTGCATAATGGCGGTATAATTTTGGACGGTCTCGGTTATATCATCCTTTTCATCTTCAATTTTGTTTTCAAGATCAATGGCTTTCTTGAATATCTTTTGTACCGCTTTTTCCTTCTTCTCCTTATCTTCTGTAATAGCCCCATCAAAGGTTTCATTCACCAGCGATTTAGGTATCGCCTTCCATTTGGTATTGCTATCCGATGCAGCTACTTTTAATGCATCTACTGGAAACCCAAGTTTTTCTATTTCACCCCATTCAATTGCCTCAGTTTCTTTTTTTAAAAGAGTGGTTAATTGACCAATTTTGGTTAGCTGTGCTTGGATTTTGACTGCATCCGCATCACTGAAATTAGATAAATCACCGTCCTCAAATACAAGTTTCAACAATGGTTTTAGCTGAACTTTTAATTCGTTGCTGAATTTTACATAATACTCGCCCACAAAATGGTCACCCTTGGTCCCTGTGCTTTGCGGCGTGGCCCCATTGGCAAACAATTGCCAGGCAATCATGCTCTTGCAAATATGGATACCCCGATCGTTTACGATACAGCTTTTGATTACTTCATAACCATTGGCCTTCAATATTTCCGCCACGCTCCAGCCCAAAAAATTGTTGCGCAAATGGCCCAAGTGCAAGGGCTTGTTGGTATTGGGCGAAGAATATTCCACCATCACTTTTTGCCCGTTCATAGCTTTTTTGCCATAGCACACATCTTGGTAATTGCGCTGCAACAGCCCGTTCCAATAGGCATCGGCCATGGTAAGGTTCAAAAATCCTTTGATGATATTGTAGCCGGTAAACACCTGCCCATGGTGGGCCACCAAATGATCGCCCAACTGCTTGCCCAGCGCATCGGGGGCTTGGCGCAGCTTTTTCACCAGCGAAAACAGCACCACTGTGTAATCGCCCTCAAAATCTTCCAATGTTTTGTTTACCTGAAAATCCGCCGCCGCAAAGGGTTGGCCAAACAGGGCCTCCAAACTTTCCGTAACGCTTTGCTGTATGGTTGCTACAATAGACATGCGGCAAAAATAGGCAAAAGCCCAATGTGCAAATGGGCAAATATGAAAATTTGCAAATTGAAGGTCGTGCTTATGCCATTTCCTTGTTTAATACTTCAACCTTAATAGCCGTTGGGGCAAAAAACATCAATCGTCCTTCATTTTAGATATTCTAACTTTACATGGACGTACAATATAATATACCCATGCATACATTAAATAGTATCGCCAAAACTATCGGTTGGATATTGCTCATTATTTGGGGATTGCTCACAATTTTGGTATTGATATTCCTCATAGACCGTTGGGCAAACCCTGGATATAAAAGTATCTCCAACAGCGACTTGCTAGACTATGGGAAATGCAGTATTTGGCTATTTGGCCTGTTTGGCATCACAAAGTTTGTTAGTTGGAATACTAAAGCCAACTTCAAAAGTGAGGACAATCAATAACCAATCCTTTTTCGGTTCACCCAAAAACCAACCGCAGCAGTACCGCCAACCCGTAACAAAAACAACTAAAATAACCCGTAACCAAGCAGAACCTCAATTCCCTTACCACGTATAAAGAACGAATTTTACAGATTACACGGATTTTCCAATTACCCAATACCCATTACCCCAATACCAAATTCCCAATCCCCAATTCCATATTCCCCCAAACTGCCTTACCTTTGCCGCCATTTTAGCAATTATGATCAGTGTTAATAATATTACCCTTGCCTATGGCAAGCGGGTTTTGTTCGACGAAGTGAATATTTCCTTTACCAAGGGCAACTGTTACGGCGTTATCGGGGCCAATGGTGCCGGGAAATCCACTTTTTTAAAGATTTTGAGCGGTGAAATTGAGCCCAACAAAGGCACGGTGAATATTACACCGGGCGAACGCATGGCCGTGTTGAAGCAAAACCAGTTTGAGTTTGACGAGGTGACGGTACTGAATACGGTGATGATGGGCCACAAAAAAATGTGGGAAGTGATGCATGAAAGGGACGCCATTTATGCCAAAGCCGACTTTACCGAGGCCGACGGCATGCGGGCAGGTGAGCTGGAGCATGAATTTGGCGAAATGGGCGGCTATACAGCAGAAAGCGATGCAGCTACCTTTTTGAGCGAATTGGGCGTGAAAGACGAGTACCACCAAAGCTTGATGAAAGAGATTCCGGGCAACCTGAAAGTGCGGGTGCTATTGGCCCAGGCCCTTTTTGGCAACCCCGACATCCTGCTGTTGGATGAACCGACCAACGGCCTCGACATTGAAACCATCGGCTGGCTGGAAAACTTTTTGGCCGACTACGAAAACATTGTATTGGTGGTAAGCCATGATCGTCACTTTTTGGATGCGGTTTGCACCCATGTATCGGATGTGGATAGGCAAAAAATCAAGACTTTCTCTGGTAACTATACGTTTTGGTACGAAAGTTCGCAGTTGATGAGCCGCCAAATCAACGACAAAAACAAGAAAACCGAGGATAAGCGCCAAGCCTTGATGGACTTTATCGCCCGTTTTAGCGCCAATGCCAGTAAGAGCAAGCAAGCCACCAGCCGTAAAAAGGCCTTGGAAAAATTGACCATTGAGGAAATTGAGCCCAGCAACCGCAAATACCCCGGCATCATTTTTCAACCACAACGGGAAGTGGGCAACCAAATATTGAATGTAGAAGGCCTGCGCAAAACTGTGGATGGCCGTATATTGTTCGATAAAGTAAATTTCAGCATCAACAAGGGCGAAAAAATCGCTTTTTTGAGCCGTGACCCCTTGGCCGTGACCAGTTTTTTTGAAATCATCAACGGAAATGCCGAGGCCGATGCGGGCAAATTTGAGTGGGGCACTACCATCACCAAAGCCTACCTGCCCATCGAGAACAACGAGTTTTTTACCGAAGGATTACCGCTATTGGACTGGTTGCGTCAGTTTGTGCCACCGCATGTTACAGATGCCGATGAGCCTTTCCTCCGTGGCTTCTTGGGCAAAATGCTGTTCAGTGGCGATGATATCATGAAAAAAACCAATGTATTGAGCGGTGGTGAAAAAGTACGTTGCATGCTCAGTCGCATGATGCTGCAAAGTCCCAATTTGGTTATGCTGGATCAGCCCACCAACCACTTGGATTTGGAAAGTATCCAAAGCTTCAACGAAGGTTGTAACACATTCCCTGGTATTGTAATGCTTACATCGCATGACCATACTTTTATGCAAACCGTGGCCAACCGCATCATCGAACTCACGCCCAAGGGCATCATCGATAGGCTCACCACTTTTGATGACTACTTAGCGGATGATAGGATCAAAACCCTGCGGGAAGAATTGTACGGATAGGGAAGCGTTGTCCATGGTCCATCGACCATGGTCCATGGACAATCCACCAACCTGACAAACACTGGTAAGTCTGTAACCCAATTTACCCTTACCTTGATTCGTACGTAAGTCTGCGGGAAGAATTGTACGGTTAATGAATAGTCGTCCATAGACCATGGACAATGGACCATGGACAATCCTCCCACCTCATAAACACTGGTAAGTCTGTAACTCAATCTACCCCTTATCTTGGTTCGTACGTAACCCACGAACCAAAAACGCTGCACCGATTTTAAATTTTGTGATTCTTTTAACATTTTTTGGTACAATATTTTATTGAGGTAAGCATTATACCATTATAAAGGCGCTGCACCCTTGCAGTATCATGGTGATTTATTATATATGAGCTGATTTTTACCTGTTATACCATTTGGATTTATGAATCAAACCAAATACAAATGGTATAATGCCGACATGCATTGTGTTTCATTCGCTGTCTACCGGTCTGTTTTCAATGCATCGTCGGCATTAGTTACTTCTTACCACTTACTGGCTGCATGGGTTTTTTCACAATAAAACAATTACCATGACCAAAAAGATCAAAACAGGTATCGTTGCCGCATTGCTTATCGGCAGTTACAGCGTGGGCCAAGCCCAAAAAATCAATCTCTCCAAATGGCAGTTTGGCGTTCAGGCAGGTGTTAATGTGTACATGGGCGACCTTACCCCTGAGCCCCTTGGTGCGTACAAAACGATGAAACCTGCATTGGCGCTGTATGCGGCTAGGGTACTCAGCCCTTCCTTTATGCTGCGGGGCAATCTGTTGTTCAGTAGGTTAAAGGCCGACGAAGCCAAGTACAGCAAACCCGATTGGCGGCAACAACGCAACTTCAACTTTACCACGCCTGTTACCGAGCTCAGCGGCTTATTGGTTTGGAATATTTTCAAGAACAATGACAATTATTTAGATAGACGTTTTTCTCCCTACCTGTTTGCGGGTGCGGGGGTTAGTTTTATGCGGGTGCAACGCGACTATAGCAACATGAATACCACCATTTTTAATGATGGGTCGGATGTGCGGGTGGGTTTAACGCAGGACCTAGCCGTTACGCCCCCACGCTCCATGTTGGTACTGCCCATGGGCGCCGGTGTGGAATACTATATCAGCCCTAGGGTATCGCTTACGGCCGAAACCAATTTCCGCTACAGCTTTACCGATTATATCGATGGCTTTAGCAAGGCGGCCAATCCCAACAAAAAAGATTATTACTATACGCACACGTTGGGCGTGATATTCAAGTTTGGCGATAACAGCGGCGGCGGCAGTGGCAAAAACAAAACCGGTTGCCCTGTGCAAGTATATTAAGCAAGGGCTTCGGTGGTGGCATCTTCCCGCCGGTGCCGCATGGCAAAATAAGCGGTAATCACCGTGGAGATGACCAACCAGGCCGCTACTACATATTGTACGCCCGGCAGCAGTTGGCCGGCGCCAAACCAGTCGCCAGAGGAAATGATAATGGCCAGGCCATAGCTGTTTTTAAGCCCTTCCCAAAAGATAGCATGGGGGTTACGGTCCATCAGGTCGGTATAAGCATATACGCCCAAAAATACAAAGCCCCCGTAGAGGAAAATATCGGGGCTACCAATGACCGCTATGTTGCCAAAAAGATAACTGATAAAAAGCAGCATGCCCAACAGTTGGGCCCAGCTCCACACATTGAGGGCGGGTGAGGCGGGCGGGTTGTATTTTTCAAAATGATATACATCGTCAATTTTATATACGGGATACTTGGCCGCCACATCGGCTGGGCGCCAGCCCGTGGGCTTGTACCAAACCTTTAGCTTGTCCACAATCTTGTTGGCCCGCCAAGCATCTTTCATCAATAACCACAGGTGCATGAAATTGATTTTGATGGGATTCCAGGTTTGTACAGGACGGGTAATGCCATAAACAGGCGGTTGGTCAGGCAATTCGGCTTGAAAAGTACCAAACCATTTGTCCCAAAAAATAAAAATCTGTCCGAGGTTCTTGTCCAAATACACGGGATTGATGGCGTGGTGTACCCGGTGGTGCGAAGGGGTAACCAATATCTTTTCCAAAACCCCCATTTTATTGATATGGCGGGTATGGTACCAAAACTGGGCAAACAGGTGCAGCGGGGCAACCGTAGCAATTACTTCGGTGGGTATCTTTAGTATGGCAGCCGGTATCAGCAAAAAGGTAAAAGGGTTGACGATGGTAGAAACGCTTTGACGCAGTGCACAGGCCAAATTATACTCTTCGCTGCTGTGGTGGATGATGTGGTAGTTCCAGAAAAAATTTACTTTATGGCTCCAGCGGTGCATCCAGTAACCGGCAAAGTCCAGCACAATAAATGCTACGAGGAACATCCACAACTTAGAGGGAAGCTGCACGATGCCCATCCGGTTAAGGAACCAGCTATAAGCCAAAATGGGGATGCTGAGGCCCAACACCTCTTTGGTAACGTTGGTGATGCCGCTGCTGAGGCTGCTGATCATGTCCATATTGCGCACAGTGTCCTTACCCTTCCTCCAGCCGTACCATTTTTCGAACAGCACCAAAAAGAGGAAGACTGGCATAGCAATCAGCAAAATTTTGCCATAAGTCTCCATTAAAAACAGTTTTATTAGTAACTACAAAATTACTGTATTTGTTCACGCTACCAATACCCATTTGTGGTGAAAACTCACGCCAGCAGGGGCTTTGGTACCGTAAAATTACTATTTCGGGCATGAGGGGATACGGATTTCTTTTACCACGGATTATATAGGATTGCACTGATTACACGAATTGCTTTACTGCAGATTATATAGAATTTCGCTGACCTGCCTGACGGCAGTCAGGTTTCACTGATTTCTTTTTCCACGGATTACGGAAAGATTGCACCGATTACACGGATTGCTTTACCACGGATACTTTTACCACTAATTATTATGGATTTCACTGATTACACGAATTATCCATTATCCATTATCCATTGTCCATTGTCCACTATCAATTATCAGACATTATTCACTCTTCACTCTTCACTATTAACTATTCACTAATCACTAATCACTTTCCCGCCTTTTTATAAACGTACCGCTCATTCAGCATGCCAAACAGTTTTTTGTAAAACTCCTTGAACTCTTCATAATTACCTACTTCATAAATAGGGCTTTTAAAATCCAAATCTACCCTTACGGTCAACAATCCATCTTTAAAAAATGACATGCGGGTAAAAACCATACCCGTATCCGGTGTAATCATCTTTACATTTTTGGGCATTTCGTCCATCTCGTACCCTTCGGGCAAATAGATGCTTGCGTTGATTTTATAGCTACGCTTTACCCCAAAGAAAATATCCGTTTGCCGTTGGTCGGCATAAAATGGGTTTTTCTCCAAGCCACCAAAAAGGTTGATAGCGAAATAATGGTAATCGCCGGTAGCCGTGGCCGGCATGGAAAAATTGAACTTCTCAATCAATGGAAGCGTATCAACAGTGGCATTCAGCACTTCAATACTATCAACTTTTACATCAGGCACCGAAGTGAGGTTCGACTTCATAGCTTCCTTGCCCAATTTAACGGTGGGCGCTATTTTTACTTTGGCATAATCGTAAGAAGTAATTTCGGCGCCGCAGTTTATTAGATGATTGTCCGTTATTTCGCCACTGAAAAAAACATTGGTATAATCGGCATGTTGCCCATCCCACAATGGCCGCCAGCCCCATTCAAATGTCGAAAGCTTTTCGATTACCAAGCCTTCTGAGGCAGACACTTCTATGGGTACCAAATAGGCTGGGGTAACTTTGTCGGTGGCATCCAATACATATTTTTTATTGCCAATCTCTACATAAGCCAACACTTTATTGAATTGCCCAAAGCCGGGCACTCCTGTATTGATGATGCCATTGTCACGGGTACTCACCAATAATGGATGGGCCTCCAAATCAGCATCCCGCATCAAATTGATCATGATTATATTGATCTCCCCCGTGTTGCCTTTCTTGCTTTTCCATGCGCTTTTTACGCCATCCAATGCCCAAATACTATAATAATTATCCCACTCCATATTGTGGCGCACATAATCATGGATGGCTGTCATTTTTTGATAAGGGTCGCTCAATGTTTTTAATTGAGCATCCAATTCACTGGTGCGGGGTATGTTTTTTTTCAACTGAAGACCAAAGTCTTCATCTTCCATCAATTCCTTTACAATGCCCGGCCACGAACGCAACAGGCTCCTTCTAATATCACCCTGAAAATTGGTAGCTACCGGCCTTATTTCCATGCGCTGTAAATAGTCATAAACACTGCTCATGTATGGTTCATTGTCCAATGCGGGTATGTTTTGCATTACATAAGTGGTAACATTGTTAGAGCCCCTTGTAGAACTCGTTTTGCTGAGGGGCAATGATACATTGGGCGTCATGCTGATTTCATATTCAGGTGCCATGTCTACTACAAACATGCTCGTTTGTACAGGGATGTCATCTTGAAAATACCAGGCCATTTCAATCTCGCCATCCAATGTATAGCTGTACTCAATTACACTGCCTTCTTTTACATCCGGAAAGGCGAAGGTTTTTTCAGAAAGGCGGTTGTCGATTTTTTTATCGTAAATGGCCGATTTCTCCACTTTACTCACCACCATGTTGCCGGCTGCATCCAAATTGTAGGTTTGTGCTTTTAAGTGTTTGATAGCAACCTCCTTATCACTGCTGTTGTAACGGATTTTAACGTTGGCCCTACCAAAGCCTTTTTTATTAAAAATTTTGATGCGCATATGGTGTTCGGTTTGGCTGAACACCGAGCCAGTATAGGCCCCTTGATGGATGGCAAAAACCGATTCCCCTTTGTTAAAGAGCACCATAGCGGCTGCACTTTTTTCAAACGGGCATTCTTTCATCTGCAACTCACTCTTGTCAACCTTGCCAAAAGAAGGAAGTTCGGGTTGTTTTTGGGCAATAGCAGCATACGCTAATATGAGTAGCATGGGGAGGATTACTATCCTTTTCATTTGTTTGGGGTTTTGATTAGCTGCGAAAATATAAATTTTTATCTACCAAATGAAAAAGTTGCAATATATATCGATAAAATCTATGCTTCCAGCCCCTGCTCAAAGTGCATGCCCGGTATTTCTACGTCTTTAAATCCTTTGCGCAGCAGCCGCTGTTTGAAATCTTCTTGTACTACCGATTCACCGTGCACCAAAAAAAGCGTTTTTACCTCCTGCGCATGTTGGCAGGCCAAAAACTGACATAAATCATCGTAGTCGCCATGGGCGCTCATACTGCGCATTTCGCCAATGGTGGCATGCACTTGGTGCAACTGGCCAAAAATCATTACCTCTTCTGGATGCTTGCGCAGCCTGCCGCCCAGGGAGCCGGGCTCACAGTAACCCGTAAGCAAAATAGCATTGCGACTGTTTTCGATATTGTTGCTGATATGGTGCTTTACCCTGCCCGCTTCGGCCATGCCGCTGGCAGAAATGATAACGCAGGGTTTGGTGTGGTAATTCAGCAGTTTACTTTCTTCCACTGTTTTTGTAAAATGCAGACCGGGAAAACCAAATGGGTCATCATCTTTTTCCAATACTTTCCGAATGCGGTCGTTGAAATACTGCGGATAACTTTTGATTACTTGGGTAGCCTCCGAACTTAATGGGCTATCCACAAAATAATCCAAATCCGGCAACCTGCTTTCTAGCGATAGTTGGTTGAGGGCGTATAATATTTCTTGTGTGCGGCCTACACTAAATGCAGGTATGATCAACTTGCCCCTCTTTTTTATACAGGTTTTATCAATCCACTCCAAAAGGGTATCAGGTGTAGGATGGTATTCATCGTGCAGGCTATTGCCATAGGTAGATTCCAAAATGATATAGTCGGCTTGCGGAAATACAGCGGGCGAGTTCAATATCACATCACGGTAGCGGCCAACATCTCCGCTAAAAGTGATACGGGTCAGTTTTCCGTTTTCCGTTATTTTTAAATGTATGGCTGCGCTACCAATGATATGTCCCGCATCGGTATAGCAAAATTCAATACCTTCTTCAATGGTAAACCAACCCCCATATTCTACCGTTTCAAAATAGCTCATGGCGCTTTTTACATCCTCGTCGTTGTACAAAGGCCGTACGTAGGGCAAGCCTTCAGCAGCCCTGCGTTTGTTCATAAACTTGGCTTCACTTTCTTGGATGCCCGCACTGTCTTCTAACAAGATCCCCGCCAAGTCTTTTGTGGCAGGGGTAGCAAAAATGCGACCGTTAAAACCATCTTTCACCAATTTGGGTACCAAGCCACTGTGATCGATATGTGCATGCGAAAGGATGAGGTAATCCACGGATGCGGCATCAAACCCAAAGTAGCGGTTTAGTTCATCGGTTTCGGCACCCATGCCTTGAAACATACCGCAATCAAGCAAAATTTTACGACCGCTCTTGAGCGTAATCAAATGTTTGCTGCCGGTAACGGTACGGGCTGCCCCGTGAAATGCTATTTTCATACTATCTTATATTGTTGTTTAAATATAGGGGTTATTTATGAATAATGAGCTAATTAGCTGATTAGCCATTTAGCTAATTTCTTCAACTTGTTGGTGTATTTGATGGTCGTTGGTCGTTGGGAGTTGTTCGTGGGAAAGGGTTGACAGTTGACGGGAGGGCAGGGTTATTCACTCTTCATTATCCATTATCAATTTTCCACTCGCAACTATTCACTCTTCATTATTCACTATCAACTATCCATTCTCCATTATCAATTATCCACTCACCCCCAACCAAGCCATCATCCCCATGCCAATGGGAATGGCCGATTCGTCAATATCAAAAATCGGTGTGTGCACATTGGCTGTAATGCCCTTGACCTTGTTGCCGGCGCCCAACCTAAAAAAGCAGCCCGGTACCACATGGGTATAGTACCCAAAATCTTCGGCACCCATGCGCAGCTCGGTGGTTTCTACATTGGCTACACCCATATATTCCTCGGCTTTTTGGCGGGCCGAACTGTTCAGTTCCTCATTGTTCAATACAAAGGGATAGCCCACATCTATATGCACCGTAGCGGTGGCGCCCATCGCCTCCACTAGGGCATGGGTTTGGTTTTTAATCAGTTCATGTGCCTTAAAACGCCACTCCTCGTTCATGGCCCTAAAGGTGCCCATCAACTTTACTTCGGAAGGGATTACATTGGTGGTATTGCCGCCCTGCACCGAGGTAATGGACAATACGGTGGGGTTGAAGGGATTGTTGTGGCGACTTACAACCTGTTGCAAACTGGTAATCAAATGTGCCGTAATCAATATGGTATCGGCTGTAAGATGTGGGGATGCCGCATGGCCGCCCTTGCCTTTAATGGAAATATACAGTTCATCGGCGCTGGCCATTACCATACCGCCCCTAAAACTCAGTTTGCCCACTTCCAAACCTGGGTGAACATGCAGGGCGAATATTTTATCTGGCCTCGGATTATCCAGCACCCCTTCTTTTATCAACAAGCTAGCACCGCCAGGGTTTTTTTCTTCTCCCGGCTGAAAAATCAGTTTTACCGTGCCCTCCCAATCGGCCTTGGTTTCGTTGAGTATCTTGGCCGCCCCCAATAGGCAAGTGGTATGCACATCATGTCCGCAAGCATGCATAACGCCGGGGTTGGTTGATTTGTAAGGCACTTCATTTTCTTCCACAATGGGCAGGGCATCCATATCGGCCCGTAGGGCAATGATGCGGCTGCTGGGGTTGCGCCCCTCAATTAAGCCCACCACACCGGTAGTGGCTTTTACTTCAAAAGGGATACCCATAGCTGTCAACTGCTGCTGCACATAGGCCGAAGTGGCAAATTCTTGGTAACTCAGCTCGGGGTGGGCATGCAAGTGCCTGCGTACCGCCACAAATTCATCCTTGTATTGGGCTGCCAATTGTTGTATCCTTTCTTTCATCATGCCATTGATTAGGGGGCAAAATTAGGCCAATTCAATTTGAAAAGCATGGCAAAGGTTGGTATGGGAGGTTTGGGTTGCCATTTAGCTGCCCCATAAAGCAAAGAATAGCCCGAACAGTAGTTCTTTGGCTATGGGGCATCAAAAAAGGGTTTCCGCAGAAACCCTTTTTTAAAAATATAATTGTTTAAGTATTACTTGCCTTGGTCCTGCTTGGGGTCTTTTTCACCCTCTTTCAATGGTTTTATTTCTACCACTTCTGGCACGGCATAAATATTGGTGGATACAATGCCACTGCGCTTGATATTGGTTTTATAGCGCTCGGCCTCCTCTTTTTCCACAAAGTTGCCAAACTTCAGTTGGATATAGGGCGGCTTAAAGCTCATGTAAATTTTTTGCTCGGGAAAACGCTGCAGCAACTGCGAACGTATTTTCATCGCCAAATCCCGGTCGTTGGTATTGATGATCATCAAGCGGTAGCCCTTGGCCGACCTAGGGCCCAATGCGCCATTGGCTGCGGCAGCCTGTTTGGTTGCCAAAATGTTCAGGCGGGCATCTTTGTACACCGTTATCTTACCTTTTTCTATGGCCGTATCGGGCACGGCCACGGGCGTTATCTGCGCCTTGGCAGCTACAGCCATTATTACCAACAATAACATCCATCCTTTTTTCATATCATGTCTCTTTTCAAAAACCATTCCATTAACCCTTAGTGGCGGCTTCCTCCGTAACAATTTGTACACTACTGCTGCAACCCAGCCTGTCGGCCCCGGCTGCTATCAATTGCTGGGCAAAAGTATAGTTTTTTATACCGCCGCTGGCCTTGATTTTTATTGCATCGGCCAGGTGGCGGCGCATCAGGGTTACCGCTTCCACCGTGGCACCCTTTTCGGCGTACCCAGTGCTGGTCTTCATAAAATCAACCCCTGCCGCACCATATAAGTCGCAACATTGGATAATTTCGTTGTCGGTAAGTACCCCACTTTCGATAATTATTTTTACAATTTTTCCTTTTTGGCGGATAATCGGCATCAAACTATTGATTTCATTGGCCAAAAACTGCCAATCGTTATTTTTGATGGCACTGATATTAATGACCACATCCAGTTCATCCGCCCCATCCACAATGGCCAATACTGTTTCGGCCACCTTGGCCTCAATGGCCGAATAACCAAAAGGGAAACCGATAACCGTAGCCACTTTTACACCACTGCCCGCCACCAGTGCCACCGCTTTTTTTACAAACAAAGGAGGCACGCATACCGCTGCAAAGCCGTATTGTACCGCTTCCGCACACAATTTTTCAATATCCCCAACTAGGGTAGTGGGTTTAAGCACCGTATGGTCGATATATTTCGCTATCATGTTGCAAAAGTATCCAAACTGGGTAAAAAAATGATAAATGGTAAAACATATCCTTTATTTTAACCATCAAAACATTAAATTTAGCGTTCTTAACAAATTAACTGCAATATGATGAAATTTAAACGGCTTTTGCCTCTACTGCTATTGGCGGGGGGCTCCGTATGTGCGCAGGTTACCCAGCCTGTAAATGGGGTAGCCGATAACCGCACGGGATGTTATGCATTTACCAATGCCACCATTGTAAAGGATGCACAAACGACCCTTAGCAACGCTACTTTGGTAATAAAAGAGGGCAGGATAATAGCTGTGGGCAATGTAGCGGCACCCGCCGAAGCCATCGTGGTCGATTGCAAGGGCAAATACATTTACCCCTCGTTTATTGATTTGTTTAGCGATTACGGTATACCGGTACCGCAACGTGCGGGCGGCGGCGGCTTTAACTTTAATGCACCGGCCCAATTGACCAGCAATACCAAGGGCGCTTTTGGCTGGAACCAGGCCATCAAGGCCGAGGTAAATGGCGTCGACCTTTTTGCTACAGATGACGGCAAGGCCAAAACTTTTAGGGATATCGGCTTTGGTACCGTGCTCACCCACCAAAAAGATGGTATCGCCCGTGGTACGGCTGCCGTGGTTACCTTGGCCAATAAAAAGGAAAATTTGGTGCTGTTGAAAGACAGGGCCGCTGCGGTGTATTCTTTTAGCAAAGGCACTTCTACGCAAAGCTATCCCGGCTCGGTAATGGGTAGTATTGCCCTGTTGCGCCAAACCTATATGGATGCCCAATGGTACAAGGGCAAACCCGCTGGCGAGGGTACCAACCTGAGCTTGCAGGCTTGGAACGATAACCAAGCTTTGCCCCAAATTTTTGAAGCCAACGACAAATGGGCCAATCTACGGGCCGACCGTGTGGGCGACGAGTTTGGTGTACAATATATTATTAAGGGCGGTGGTAATGAGTATCAACGCATCAACGAAATGACGGGCACCAAGGCCAGTTTTATATTACCGCTCAATTTTCCGCAGGCCATGGATGTGGAAGATCCCAACGATGCCCGTTTTGTGGCTTTGGATGATATGAAGCATTGGGAACTGGCCCCTACCAACCCCGGCGCTTTTGAAAAGGCGGGTATTAACTTCTGTCTTACCCCGGCTGATTTGCGGGACACCAAACAGTTTTTTGCCAACCTGCGCAAAGCCATGGAAAATGGATTGAGCGAAAAAGCGGCGTTAGAAGCCCTAACCAAAAACCCGGCCACCCTGCTGAATATGTATGGCGAAACGGGTAGCTTGGAGGTGGGCAAATGGGCCAACTTACTCATTACCTCCGGCCCCATTTTTGGCGAAAAAACCAACCTGTTGCAGAATTGGGTACAGGGCAATAAATATGTGGTAAAAGAGGATGAATGGCAGCGCAATAGCGGTGTGTATGGCATCGCACTACTAAATGCCAACGGCAATGTAAGCAGCTACAAATTGGAAGTAAAATCCAATACGACAGCCACTGCTTATGGCAATAATGATACACTCACAGCCAAGTTCAACACCGATGGCAAGCAGGTGAAGTTTTCCTTCCCGATGGCCAAAAAATCTCCCAATACCATTCGTTTCAATGGCTTCAACAGCGGTAATGGCTGGAATGGCACCGCAGAAGATGGCGAAGGCAAGCGGTACACTTGGACGGCGATGTACACGGGCGAATTACCCAAATCGGATTCGGTAAAAAAAGACATGGCCAAAACGGATAGCACCAAAAAGAAAGAGCCTGCTAAAATGGGCAAACTCACCTGGCCGCTGGGCGCCTATGGCTGGGAAACCGCACCGCAAGCGGAAAATATCCTCATCAAAAATGCTACGGTATGGACCAATGAAACGGAAGGTAAATTGTCCAATGCAGATGTGTTGGTGAAAAATGGCAAAATTGTACAGGTGGGCAAAAACCTAAGCGATGCAGGTGCCAAAGTAATTGATGGTACGGGCAAACACCTTACCGCTGGTGTTATTGACGAACACTCACATATTGCAGCCGCTTCCATTAACGAAGGTGGGCAGTCGGTTACTTCCGAAGTACGCATCGGCGATAACATCAATCCCGATGATATCAATATCTATCGCCAGTTGAGCGGGGGCGTTACTACTTCGCATATCCTGCACGGTAGTGCCAACACCATCGGCGGACAAACACAGCTCATCAAACTACGCTGGGGCGGCAACGACAACCAATTGAAGTTTGGCGGTAATGATGGCTTTATCAAATTTGCCTTGGGCGAAAACGTAAAACGCACCCCTTCACAAAACAACAACCGCTTCCCCGATACCCGCATGGGTGTGGAGCAAGTGCTGATAGATGCTTTTACCCGTGCCAAGGATTATGAAGCCGCCCTCAGGGGTCCTAATGCGGCCAAAGTGCGCCGGGATTTGGAACTGGATGCCTTGGTAGAAATCATGAATAAAAAACGGTTCATCACTTGCCATAGCTATATCCAAAGTGAAATCATTGGCATGATGCGGGTGGCTGAAAAATTCGGGTTTACCCTCAACACGTTTACGCATATACTGGAAGGTTACAAAGTAGCCGATAAGATGAAGGCACATGGGGCTGCGGCTTCTACCTTTAGCGACTGGTGGGCTTATAAAATGGAAGTACAGGATGCCATGGCCTACAATGCTGCTATCATGCATAAAGTTGGACTAAACGTGGCCATCAACAGCGATGATGCCGAAATGGCCCGTAGGCTCAACCAAGAAGCGGCCAAAAGCGTAAAGTACGGTGGTATGGGCGAGGAAGATGCCTTGAAAATGGTAACCCTTAACCCTGCCAAAATGATGCACATCGACAATCGGGTGGGCAGTATCAAAGTGGGCAAGGATGCTGATTTGGTGCTGTGGAGCGATAATCCGCTGAGCATTTATGCCAAGGCGGAGAAAACGATTGTAGATGGTATTGTTTACTTTGATAGGGATAAAGATAAAACCATGCGCCAAGAGATTGTAAAGGAACGTAGCAGGCTGATACAAAAAATGCTCAATGAGAAAAAGAGCGGCGGCCCTACCGATCCTGCAAGGCCCAGCTTTAGGCAAATGAATACTTGCTCCGATCATGACCATAACCATGGTTTGTTGGTGATAGATGTGGTGGAGTAGGGTTGAGTGGTTAAATATAGTTTAAAGTCTAAAGTTCAAGCGTTTAAAGTTATGGCGACAATCCGGAAATTTGAAGACATCCTTTCATGGCAACAGGCAAGGATTTTATGCAACAAATTGGGAACCTTGATTGATGAAGAGCGGTTCGGCAAAAATTTCCGCCTGATAGGCCAAATAGAAGGGTCATCGGGTTAAATTATGGATAATATTGCTGAAGGATTTGAAAGGGGTGGTAGCAAAGAGTTCATTCAATTTTTATCCATAGCCAAAGGGTCTTGCGGCGAAACCCGTTCTCAGTTGTACAGGGCTTTAGACAGAAACTATATCAACCAAACCGAATTTCAGGAATTGTTCGATTTGGTTACTTCCATTAGCAACTTAATTCAGAAATTAATTAGTTATTTAAATACATCCGAAATAAAAGGTAACAAGTATAAAGATAGGGTTTGACCTTATTAACCTGAGACTTTAGACTTTAAACTTTAAACAAAAAAACAATGAAAAGGAATATATCAACATGGCTGCTACTGCTTTTGACAGTAAACGGTTTCTCACAGGAAACGATTTATCCAGCGAAAATGCAGAGCAAAAAAATCATCATCACCGGCGGTACGGTGCATGTGGGAAATGGCACAGTGGTGGAAAACAATGGGTCGATTGTAGTAGAAAATGGTAAGATTACCGCAGTGGGCAACAATGCCGCTGCGGATAATAACGCTACCGTTATCAACGCTTCGGGCAAACATATTTATCCGGGATTGATACTGGCTTCGAGCAACTTGGGCTTGCAAGAAATTACTGGCTCGGTTCGGGGCACCAACGATGTGTTTGAGATTGGCGACCTCAACCCCAATGTACGCAGCATTGTGGCCTACAATACCGACTCCCGCATCATCAACACCCTGCGCAGCAACGGTATTTTATTGGCCAATGTGGTGCCGAGGGGCTCGGTAATCGGCGGTTCTTCTTCCACCGTGCAATTGGATGCCTGGACATGGGAAGATGCGGCCTATCGTACCGATTACGGTATGCATTTTTACATGCCCAGTTTGTTCAGCAGGCCTAATCCTTTTGCGGCCCAATTTGGGCAACAACCACCTGTCGATCCTTTAAAAAGAGGGTTGGAGCAAATTGAAGGGGTGAAGCAATTTTTCCGTGAAGCCAAGGCTTGGATACAGCAGCCCAACAAAACCACAGCCAATTTAAAATTGGATGCGGTAAAAGGCTTGTTCGAGAAAAAGCAGCGCCTCTTTATCCACTGTAATATTGTAAAAGAAATGCTCATTGCCATCGACTTTGTAAAAGAGTTTGGCTTTGATGTAACATTGGTAGGTGCCCAAGACTGTTGGCAGATAGCCGACCTGTTGAAGCAGCACAACATATCGGTGATTTTACAGCAAACGCACAACCTGCCTACGCTGGACGATGATGATGTGGACCAGCCTTACAAAACACCGGCACTCTTGCAAAAAGCTGGCGTACTATATGCTTTATCGGATGAAGATGGCCAAACCCGTGGCCGCAACCTGCCATTCAATGCAGGCACTTCCGCGGCTTACGGACTTACCAAAGAGCAGGCCCTCAGCTCCATTACGCTTAATGCAGCTACTATATTGGGCATTGCAGACCGCACCGGCACAATCGAAACGGGTAAGGATGCCAACTTGGTAATCAGCGATGGTGATATTTTGGACATGCGCAGCAGCATCATTACCCATGCTTTTATACAAGGCCGGGCCATCGACTTAAATGACAAGCACAAGCAGTTAAACGAACGCTATGTGAAGAAGTATGGGTTGTAGGGATTGGGAATTAAGTCACGCCATGGGCGTGATGCCGACCAAAGCGTCGGCATATTGGGTAGTCAAGCAGGCTTTTTATTGTGGTGGTTTTCCTACTAAGTACCAGCCTTCTTAAATATTTCTTATACAGATTTTATACAAAAACCGGGATGCCCTGCATCCCGGTTTTTGTATGTGGCTACTCGCTGGGTAAAATGGTGATACCCCCAATAGGCGGTTTTACCGCCGCTTATAAAATATTAACGAATGCATAATTGTTTTTATCGGTATTTTTGACCTAACATACTGTAATTAAACCAATACATGGCAACTAGGGCAATCGCTGTACGCTTGATAACTATTTTTCTGTTCTTTGCTGCTTTATTCCCGGCTTTAGGGCAAACGCCCAGTAATACCCGCATTAGCATTACCGATAAAAAGCAACGACCCGTTTCTTTTGCCACCATTACCATTAGCAGTAAGGCGGACAGTACGCAAATTTTTACCCAAACGGCGGATAGCATAGGTGTGGCTAATTTTGCATTAACGATCGGTAACTTATATTGGATAAAGATAACAGCCGTTAATTATCGGCCCTTGGAAAAAGGGATTGTTGCCAAACAAGCAGCGCTGCGGTTTGAAATGGAAGCCATCAACACTGAATTGACTGGTGTGGTGGTTACTTCCAAAAAGCCGTTGATGCGGCAGGAAGAAGATAAAACCATTGTTGACCCCGAAAACCTGGCCGCCAGTTCTACCAATGCGTATGAGGTGTTGGAAAAAACACCGGGCCTTTTTATTGATCAAGACGGCAATATTTACCTGAGCAGCACTTCCCCGGCCACAATTTATATCAATGGCCGGGAAATGAAGATGAGTGCGGCCGATGTGGCTACCATGCTTAAAAATCTGCCACCTGCTTCCATTGCCCGGCTGGAAGTGATGCGAACACCTTCCGCTAAATACGATGCATCCGGCGGTGGCGGTATTGTAAACGTGGTACTAAAGAAAGGGGTAAAAATTGGCCTCACGGGCAGTGTTAACATGGGTATGAACCAAGGGGTATATGGCAGCCAATTTGCAGGGTTTACCATCAACAACAACAATGATGGGGTAAATAGCTACCTCAATATCAGTGCAGGCAAGCGAGGCAACTACGAGCAAATTGCCACCACCCGCAACTTTGCACCCGATTCGGTGTTAAGCCAAGATGCCTATACCCGCTACCCCGCCAATTATTATTATACGGGCTATGGCATCAGCAAGCAATTAAATAAAAAATGGGAGATCGGGTATGATGGCCGAGTAAGCGCCAGTTATTCCAATAACAATACCGATAACCGATCCACCATTAGCAAGCAGAGCACCGGTGCCATCCTCACCAATAACTTGGCGGATATTGGCAACGATAACCGTTCATTGGCCATCAACCAAGGCCTTAACAGCAAGTACAAAATTGATTCGGCAGGATCGGAATGGACGGTTGATGTGTCCTACAGTTATAACCAAAACCGCAACGATCAGGTTTTTGCCACCAACTTTTTTGTACCCGTTATACCGACGATTGGCGGCGATGGGCAGGTGAACAGTTATCGAAACCTCTTGCTATTGCAAACAGACATCAAGTGGAAATTGCCCAAGGCTTTTTCCATAGAAACGGGTGCAAAAGCATCCGTGCTTTCCTTTCGCAATGGTGCGGATTATTTCAAAGAAAGCAATGGTGTACGCACCAAGGATGGGATACGCACCAATACTTTTCGTTACACCGAAAATATCAATGCCGTTTACCTGCAAGCTTCTAAAACAGTGTCGGGCATTGTGTTCAAAGCCGGTGTGCGTATGGAAAACACCAACATGAATGGCCGGCAGTTGGTGCCTGCCGATACCAATTTCAATATACACCGAACAGATTTCTTTCCTTACCTGTACATCAACCGCAAACTGTTTAGTATTGCCAACTATCCACTCACTGCCTACTTGGTTTTTAGGCGTACCATCAGCAGGCCATCTTACGAATACCTGAACCCCTTCCAACGCTTTGTGGATGCCTATTTAACAGAAACGGGTAACCCAGCTTTGCGGCCGCAGTTTACCAACAACGTAGAAGCCAATGTGAGTGCAGGTGATGTGCCGGTATTGGCCATTGGATACAACCATACCAAGGATATATTCTCCAGCGTAGTGTACCAGGCCGAGGGCAACCGCAGCACCGCCCTCCGCACTTATGATAATTTGGGCACCAATAAGGAAATATACTTTAGGGCGCTAGGTGCCATTCCGCCCGGCGGCAAATACTTTTTTGTAGTGGGTACACAGTATAATCATAATTTTTACCAAGGGGTGTACGAAAACAAATCACTTTCCTTTAAGCGGGGCAGTTGGTCGTTCTTTACCTATCAAACATTAAAATTGGGCAGCCGTTCTATGTTTAGTGTTAATGGGTTTATCCGGTTAAAAGGACAGCAACAGTTTTACGAACTAGGTGGATTTGGTGGGCTAAGTGCCAATATCAACCGCCAGTTTTTCAATCGAAAGCTAACGGTTACGCTGAGCATGAACGATATTTTCTTTACCAACAACAACACGTTTACCATACAGCAAGGCACTGTTAGTGCTTTTGGTTACCGGCAAGCAGATACCCGTCGCTTGGGCATAAATTTGCGTTACAATTTTGGGATCCGTAAAAAAGATGATAGCGATAACAATGGCATCACCACAGAGTCGCCCGAAAAAGGAAATTAAGGGATAGGCAATATCTACAAGTGGCGGCCTTATAACACCGCTCTTTAATATTCCCCCTTTGTTGGGCAATCGCCCCAGTTTACCCCTTTTTTTGTGAACAAAGTATTTTTATTGGCAAATAGTGCATATTTTTATAATGTGTAAAAAATACACATTAACTTGTACGGTTGCATACTTCACTTAGGCTGGGATGGCCGTAAACACATTTCTTAACATTTAAAACGCTTGCTTATGCGCTTTCTGAAAAAATCATGGGCACAGGTTGCCCGCAGTCATTCAAGGTTTACCAAACCTATCCTTTTTTTAATTACCTGTTTGTTCTTGCTAGCTGCTTACGATGGCACAGCGCAAACCAACCGGGTAAAAAAAGTTTTGTTCCAAGGCTTTTGGTGGAATTATTGGAACAGCAATTTCCCCAACCGGTGGAGCAATTATTTAACAGAGTTGGCGCCCCGGCTCAAGGCCATGGGTATTGATGGTGTGTGGGTGCCACCTGCCTACAAAAATGGATCGCCGGGCTCGGTAGGCTATAGCCCCTTTGACCATTACGACCTAGGCGACAAATACCAAAAAGGCGGCAGCGATTCATTGAGTGTGCGTACCCGTATGGGCAACAAAGATGAGCTGCTGCGCTTATTTGCCGTATTACACGCCAATGGCATGGACGCCATACAAGACGTGGTATTGAACCATGTGGATGGCGCTGGCAACAACACAACGGGTGCGGGTGGCCAAGACCCACAAAGCCCTTACTCGGTGGCCAATTCAGGTGGGTATAAAAACTTCCGTTATACATCTTATGCTACCCCGCTGATAGACGATTCTCAAAATGATTATTGGACAAGGGGCGGACGTTGGCCAAAAAATTATCCTAACTTTTATCCCAATCTCAACAACAATTGCACCACTGGCGATATTTGTTCACCCTTTTTTGGGCCAGATATGTCGTATGAGGCATCGGCTTATGGGCAAAGCTCCAATATCCCTACATCGGGTTCTGTTACCGTTGGCGGGGTTACCCGGCCATACATTAACCCCGCACAGGGCAGCAACCACATGCGCGACAATGCACGTAACTGGTTGATGTGGTACAAAAAACAAACCGGCACCGACGGATGGCGCTGGGATGCGGTAAAGCATTTCCCCATTTATGTGCAAGAAGATTTGATCTACAATACCAAGTATGTCATTTCTGCTTTTGCGCAAGGTGGCGAAGCCATGACCAATATTGGCGAATGGATTGGCAGTAAGGCCGATTTGGATGCCTATGTTACCAATGTGCGCAGCGGTACGGAAGAGCATACCGGTACTTTCGATTTTAGTTTACGGGGATATGGTCCCAATGGCGGTTTGTACAGCATGGTACTGGGAACGGGCAGCTACAACATGCAAAATTTGCCCGGCGAGCAGCAAGACAAAAGGTATTACAACTATGCCACGCAAAGGGTACACCGTACTTGCCCCTTTGTAAACAGTCATGATACCTACCGGCCTTTGTTTGCGGCCAATGGCAATTTTTTAAAGCCCTTGGGTGATGGTACGGGCTGGGACACGGGCCAAGAGCTGGGCGGTAATGGCCAGCATATCGACCCGAGGGAGCCACGCCTGTTTGCTGCCTATGCTACTACTTTTGCCATGGATGGTAATCCAGTTGTGTTTTTTGAAGATGTATTTGATATTGGCACTACCGGCAAGCGCTTTAGTCATTTGCCCACCAGCGCTGCGGATTTGCCAGTAAGGAATGATATTGTGAACATCATACAGGCCCATCAGCGCTTGCAATATAAAAATGGCGATTATGGTGTGCCCACTGCATTAGGCGGCGCACAGGCCCCTTTTTATGCCAAAGGCAGCAGCGGTGACCATGTGGTATTTGAAAGGTACGGTCGTGCTTTGATTGGCGTTACCGATAAGTACAATGCCATCAACAACAATACGCAAGATGAGGAAGTATGGGTAAATGCCGGCGATCCTGCTTGGCGCAATGTAGATTTAATAGATTATTCCGGTGCACATGGCGTTACTACCAGTAGGGTACAGGCCGATGGCAGGGTATTGATTAAAACGGCACCGGTTGGCCATACCATTGCTGGCGCAAGGGGGCATGGGTATTCTATTTGGGCGCCCAAGCCTGCTGGCGTTACCATTACTACGGTAAACGATATTTACAATTATTTGGCTGGTTATGCACAAACCCGCTCTACACAAACGGTGCAGGAATGGGAGATGGCCGACGATTTGGGCGATAGCCACCCTAAATCTTTGCAACAAGGCGGTAGGTTGCCCAACAACTCTACGGCACAACGCACAGCGGGCCGTATTTATGTAGCTTCCGGTACCACTATTACTTACAAAGTATACCCCGAAGTGAATGGATTGAGCCAAAACATTGCTTTGTACAATACCAGCGGTACTATTCTGTCGCAAGTAACCGGTACATCTAGCAATACCGCCCCTTTAACAGGCACTTATACGCCCAGCGCTACCGGTTGGTTGACCATTAAGGTGAAAAATTCAACCGCTACACAGGCGGGTCAAAAAGTGTGGGTAAATGTTACTTACACGGCGCCTACCACTGTAAACACCCGTTCGGGTGCCGGTAGCCTGCGCCAGGCAGTAGAATCACCTGTAAACGAAATAGCAAAAACCAAAGCAGTAAAGGTATATCCCAATCCTGCTAGCGGTAATATCGCTTTAAGTCCCCAAGGTTTTGAAACAGGGGAAGTATTACAGGTGAAATTGAGCAATAGCGATGGAAAAATATTGTTGCGCTTGGCTGGTACAGGCCAACAATTGTCATCCATGTTCAATACAGCTTTTAAATCCTTGCAAACGGGTATTTATATGCTGCATGTAACCGCCAAAGCCTATAGCGAACAGATTAAGGTAATTAAAATACAATAGTTGATTTTATACAGGATGTAGTGTTGGGTATCATCAATTTATCACCGCGCTGCATCCTGTAATCCTTGCCCAGCTTACATTTAATCCGTACCCTATTATTTTGGACTTCATCATTTGCGCAAACCTTTAAACCCTTTTTTTAACCAGTTAACATTCTTTTTACTTGGCAGCCACATCAATATGGTGTACCTTTGCGCCGTCATAAGGCAAGGCATCCGTTAATACTTGAAGAGTTTTTTATCTGGAGCACACATCTGCAAAATTGGTTTAATACAACATCATTTTCTGCCTTGCACAAATAATGAATTTTAAAAACATAGATGAATATGAAAGGAGAAGTTATGCCCGTACTAGTACAAATGGGCAAAGAAGAGTTACAGCAATTGGTAACAGAAGTAAAGGAAACAGTGGCCACCCATGCAAACATAAAAGTGGCCAAAAGGAAATTTGGTGCAGTGGATATGTGGAATCGGCAACGCCGTTCGAAATTTGCTACAGGCTTTTTGAGCAAGTGGCAACATTCTTAAAATAGCACACTGCTATATATTTTCTTTTACAAAGCCCTTCTACAGAAGGGCTTTGTTGTTTAATAACTATATAAAACAACCACCCCAACATCAATGGAGTGGGGCAGTTGTA
This sequence comes from Chitinophaga pinensis, assembly GCA_943373145.1. Lineage (GTDB taxonomy): Bacteria > Bacteroidota > Bacteroidia > Chitinophagales > Chitinophagaceae > Ferruginibacter > Ferruginibacter pinensis_H. The sequence continues at coordinate 19,777 of CALSBI010000008.1, read as the reverse complement.
TACATTGCTTCACAGGGGTTTATTGTATAGTTGTTACATATTGCTACAAGCGCTTTGTACAACTTTAGTATATTGTAAGAAACGATATGCTCAAATGGATAATGGTGGGTAGCGCAATAAAATAGGATGTTTAAGTGGGTAACAGTTTAGTTGGTAATTTCTTAACGCAAATTCTTATTTTTATTGCACATTCAAGAAAAAAAATTCTTAAAGTTATGTTAAAAAAATATCCAATTCTTTTGTGTGTACTGATATGCTGCTGCCAATTACATGCAGGTGCGCAATCTCAACATAATACAATTGCCAAATTGCAACAACTTCGTTTTAATGCGATGGTGAATAGGGATACCGCTTATCTGCGCCAATGCACTGACAAAGGATTGGTGTACATTCATAGCAACGGATTGGTACAAAGCCAAAATGACTTTATACAATCTGTTGGTTTGCAATCGATTGTCTATCAACAAATTACACTTAAGGAACAACAAATACGGGTTTATAAAAAAGCTGCAATCATAAATGGGATTGTACAAGTAAAAGGAATGGTAAACGGTAATACTTTTGATTTAGCGCTTCGTTACACAGATGTTTATGTATACAAGAAACGTTGGCAGATGGTGAGTTGGCAATCGCTGAAATTGTAAATTACATTGTTAAATATGTTGTCCGCTATTTGATTCAAGGCCATCAAATCCTTATTGGTAAAAGGATTTAGCAAAACGAAAAGCCAAAGTTTTTATCGCTCACCTTGAATATTCAAAAAAATGCTTTTACCTTTGCGGAAATTTAAAAATCAAAAAAACGTAAAATGAAAAAAGTATTATTCGTATCAGCTCTATTTATCCTAGCAGCTTCTACAAAATCAGTTGCCCAAGATGCCGCAGGTGCTTGGGGCGGTAAAGGTTCTAAAGTTGTTAACGTAGGTTACGGCTTCGGTAGCATCTGGAAAACATTGTTCAAATTGAGCGGTGCATCTGTTAAATCAACAGGTCCTGTTGCTTTGGGTTTTGAATATGGTGTTGCTGAAAAAATCGGAGTTGGTGTACAACTGGGTTATGGTCAAATTAAAGCTACATCAACTTCTGGTAGCTCAACTACTGAAGAGAAATTGACTTCTTTCCAAGCTTTCGCTAGGGGTAACTACCACTTCGGTAGCTCTGAAAAATTTGATCCCTATATCGGTTTGGGTTTGGGTTATGGTAACTTTAAGTACACTACTAACAATAGCAGCACATCTATCTCTGTTCCAAGTGCATTTGGTTTTACAGGTGCTTTGGGTGCCCGTTATTACTTCTCTACCAACATCGGTATCTATGCAGAAATCGGTTATGTAACTGGTTCTTTTGCACAAGCTGGTTTGGTGGCTAAATTCTAATTGAATTAGTAAAATCATTATACTGTAACTAAAGGTTCCGCTTATGCGGAACCTTTGTTTTTTGGGAAAAGCAGTTTATTTTACCCCCACAAAGCAGTTGGCCGCAAATGGAGTTTTAAATCTCCGCTAAAATGCGTAACTTACCTATGAAAGCATGCCTGATAGCTGCTTCATTTCTTTTTAACACTAAAAAAACGATTATGGCTATTGTAAAAGTTATTGAAGTAATTGCGACTTCCGAAGTAAGTATTGATGATGCAATCCGCAGTGCGGTAAGGGAAGTGTCTAAAACAGTGCGCAATATTGATTCTGTGTATGTAAAAGACATCAAGGCGCATGTAAAGGATGGGGAAGTGTCCACATTCGGTTGTATCTGTCAAATTTCATTCCGGGTGGATTGATTTGATTGCCCACAAAAATGGCCCCGCCAAGCGGGGTTTTTTTATACCCCTACATTATATTAATTTGCAGCCATGACCCCCGAACGTTATAACAGGCTTAGTGGTGTACTGAACAAACGGCAACCCGATCTTACCGTGGTGCTGGAAAATGTATTTGACCCGCACAATATTTCTGCAGTAATGCGCACCTGCGATGCAGTAGGTGTGCAGGAAATATACATCCTCAATACCAAGATACCCCGCCATAAAAAATGGGGCGCCAAAAGTAGTAGCAGTGCTGCTAAATGGCTTACCATCCATCAGTTTACCGATACAGAACTTTGTTTTGCCGCTTTGCGACAGAAGTATCAAAAAATTTATACCACCCATTTAAGCGCCGAAGCCAAAGGGCTCTATCAGTTGAACCTGGCCGAGCCTGTAGCCTTGGTATTTGGCAACGAACACAGCGGTGTGAGCGATGAACTGATTGATTTGGCCGATGGTAATTTTATCATACCGCAGGTAGGCATTATACAATCCTTGAATATTTCAGTAGCTTGCGCCGTTACCTTGTATGAAGCATTCCGCCAAAAAACAGTGGCTGGCCATTACGAACAGCCTAGGTTGGAGGGCTCTTACTTGGGCGACTTGTTGCATACATGGGGACTGCAAGATGATGGCGACACAAACGAATCACTCGATTAAACAATAAAACATGAAAAGGTTTCTTACACTTTTGGGTATCGTATTGGTAATGGCAGCTTGCCAACATACGTATTATGTAGTGCGTCATGCCGAAAAGCAGGTGACCCCGCAACAGTCCAATCCCCCGCTTACAGCAAATGGCGAAGCGATGGCCCAGCATTTGAAGGAACTACTACAGGATAAAAAAATCAAGCATATATTTTCTACCAATACGGTGCGTACTACGGCTACCGCAGCACCGCTTGCCCAAGCCATCGGCGTTACCACCGAATTGTACGGCCCCAAACCGGATAGCACTTTTATACAAAAATTAAAAAAACTAAAGCACAATACCTTGGTGGTTGGGCATAGTAATACAGTTGATGATATTGTGAATGCCTTAAGCAACAGCACCAAAATAAATGGCGATTTGGATGAATCGGATTACGGCGGCTTGTATGTAGTAACGGTGAAAGGAAAAACGATCTATTTTAAAAAACTGACTTACTAAGCCAGCTTATACAATTTGCCCGGCATTGAAACGACCATGCCTTTCATTTCCAACGTCAATAGGGCAGCGGCCATGACACTGCTGCTGAGCCCACTCTTGAAATACAATCCATCAATGTGCATGCTTGCCTGCTCTTGCAGCAAATTGACAATTACCGCTTCATCGCTGTTGAGCTCGGTGAATAATTGACGTTGCAAGGCCGCTACTTTTTTGGGTGACTGCCAACCTAACATAGTGGTAATGTCTTCGGCGCCCGTAACCAATACGGCTTTGTTTTGCTTGATAAGGTAGTTGCAACCTTCGCTTTTGGTATCCACTGTTTTACCCGGCACGGCAAACACATCTTTATTATAGCTGTTGGCCAATTCTGCTGTAATCAAGGAGCCGCCCTTTTTGCCACTTTCCACCACCAATAACCCATCGCATAGCCCGGCTACAATACGGTTGCGCTTGGGGAAATTCTGTTTGTCGGGATTCGTGCCGCTCAAAAAATCGGTCAGCAGCCCACCATTTTCGGCCATTTGCTTGGCCAATGTTTTGTTTTGCACGGGGTAAATCCTATCCAGCCCATGTGCCAATACACCTACCGTGGGTAAACCATTTTTTAAGGCGGCTTTGTGGGCAATACTGTCGATGCCAAAGGCAAGGCCACTCAGTATCAGTACGTTTTGGCCCTTCATTTCTTCCAGCAATTTTTCGGTAAACTGTTTGCCGTAGTCGGAGTGGTTGCGGGTGCCCACGATGGCCAATATACGGGAGGTGTTCAAATCGGCTGTGCCACGGTAAAACAGCAGCACCGGGCTGTCGTAGCAATGTAACAGGCGCTTGGGGTAAGCCGGATCTGTAACAAATAGCGGTGTGATTTTGTATTTTTCAATAAACTGTACTTCCGCTTCGCTGCTGGTAAAATCGCTAAAGTTTTTGATGCTCTTGGCCCTTACTTCGCCGATACCTTCTACGGCTTCCAAATCTTTTTTACGGGCTTTGAAAATGGCTTCGGCATTGCCAAAATGTTGCGCCAATATTTTGGCGTGTACATCACCAATATGGGGCACTAGCGTCAATGCAATTTGATAGTGTAGGTCGGACTGCATGGTATGAATTAAAGTTGGTACTGGATGCTAAAATACAACTTTTACCATTAATTGCTCACCACGCTCATTTCTGTACGTCTATTTTGTGTGCGGCCTGCTTCGGTTTTGTTGTCGGCCAAGGGCTTGCTGGCACCAAACCCTTTAAAACTGAGGCGATTGATGGCGATGCCTTTTGCCTGCAAGTAATTCACTACCGCCTTGGCCCTGTTGTTGCTGAGCAGCAGGTTGTCCTGCGGTTTGCCCACATTGTCGGTATGACCGCCCAATAATATTTTTAGTTTGGGATTGTCCGTAAGTAGTACTACCAGTTTATCCAGTTCCACCAAGGATTCAGGTTTCAGATCAAATTTTTTGCTATCGAAGAAAATATTTTTCAGCACCACGGTAGCACCGGCTTTGATTGGCTCCAAGGGAATGTCAACCGTATATATCGAATCGGGTGCATCGGTGGGCAGTGAAAAATTGTCGGAATAAAAAAGATAGCCCGTATGGCCAGCCGAAAAGGCGTACATCTTACCAACAGGCAAGGTAACCAAGTAATTACCCTCTTCATCCGTTTGCAATTTGCTAATGAGGCGGCGGGTTTGCACATCGGCCAATTCAATACTGCTGGGCAGTCCGGCACCGGTATATTTGTCAAAAACACGCCCTTTTACCCAGAGTGTTTTGGCTGGCCTAATATCATCCCGTAAGGTAAACGTGTACAGGTCTAGCCCGCCACGGGTGGCCGTATCCTCACTGGCGTAGATGGCGGTTCGACCATCGGCACCTACAATCAACGAACCTTGGTCGTCGATGGTATTAATGGGATAGCCAAGGTTTTCCGGTTTGCCCCAAGTGCTGTCGTTGATGCGACGGCTAAGGAACAAATCGGTAAGCCCATAACCCGTGTGGCCATTGCTGTTGAAAAAAAGCGTTTGATTGTCGGCGTGGATAAAGGGACAGCTTTCGTCGCCACTGGTATTAACGGTGGGGCCTAGGTTGATAGGACGGCTCCATTTACCATTGGCCATGCGTCGTGTTACAAAAATATCTTTGCCACCATACCCTTCGGGGAAATTGCTGGCAAAATACAACTCCCGCATATCGGGCGAAATAGAAGGCGAAGACTCCCAATAATCGGTATTGACCAAACCGCCCAAGTTTTGCGGCTCCGTCCAACCCGTTTTGTTACGATAGGCAAAATACAAATCACAACTGCCTTGCCCTTCGGGATAATTACAGCCCGTGAAAATCAGCAGCCGCCCATCTTGCGAAATATTTTGCGCACCTTCGTTCAGGTTGGTATTGATGCGTCCGCCCAGTTCCTGTGCCTGGCTCCAGATACCGTTGATGAGATGGCTTTCGTAAAAATCCTCATCATTGTTCACCCGGCGGGTATAAATCAAATTGCGCCCATCAATGGTAAGCGAAGGGAAATATTCCAATGCTGCACTGTTAATACTATCGCCCATATTGCTGGGTGCAAACACATAATTACCTGCGGGATGTTTTTGCGCATAGTCCAACGCAAACTGATAGGTCTTTTGCCGGTACTTGCCTGCGGCCACGCTTTTTTCGTTGAGTTTGGGTATGGTCAAGAAACGGTTTACAACATCCAGCGCCTCTGCAAATTGGCCAATGCCAGCTAAGGAAATAGAGTAGGGTAGTAAGTAGGGCTGTCCATACAAAGTATCTAGTTGCAGCCCCATAGCGTAATCTTTTACCGAAGCCCCGTAGTTTTTGATGGTGGCATAAACACTGGCCCTCGATAGCCAAGCATCCACAAAACGGTTGTCCATTTGCAGGGCTTCGTTGAGGTGTTGAATGGCCGCATCATATTTGCCCTCCTGCGCTTCTTCATAGGCTTGGGCATAGGTTTCGCCCGCTTTTTTACCAATCTTTTCTGGATCGTACCATTGCGCATTTGCCAAGCTGGGCAGTACGCAGCAAACGGCAACCAAAAAAACAGGGAAAATCTTTTTATATAAGCGGCGAATCATGGTTCAAAGTTAACTGTTTGGGTGCTTGTTTGCTCAAAATGGCAGCCCTAATGTGGGAGGTTAAATGTTAAAATTTTACCATCCTTCCACTTTCAATTTTCAACTCTCAATTTTCAACTAACTTAAGGTACGTTGATGTATTTATGCACTTGCAACGAAAGGCCCCATTGCGGGTGCGCCTTGATATAATCTATGATGAGGGGCGTAACTTCCGAAGCTTTGTCCCACTCGGGCTGTAGGTACAATTTGCAGTGGGGCGATACCTGGGCGGCATATTTTTCGGCCCAGGCAAAATCCGATTTGTTAAAAACCACCACTTTCAGCTCATTGGCCAAGGGCAAGATTTCGGGTAAGGGCGCTTTGAATTTTTTAGGGGAGAGGCAGATCCAGTTCCAGTGGCCGCTGAGTGAATGGGCGCCAGAAGTTTCGATATGCGTGGCAAAACCGGCCGCTTGCAGTGCTTGGGTCAGCTTCGTTAAGTTGTGCATCAAGGGCTCGCCGCCGGTGATTACGGCCAACCGGCCCGGGAATTGGGCGGCCTGCTGCACAATGGCTTCAATGGGGTATTGTGGGTGTTTGGAAGCATCCCAGCTGTCTTTTACATCGCACCACACGCAGCCCACATCGCAGCCGCCCACGCGGATAAAATACGCAGCTTTGCCCTGGTGAAGGCCTTCGCCTTGCAGGGTATAAAATTGCTCCATGATGGGAAGTTGCTGCATTGTATTCTTTTGAGGTAATGTATTCTCCACAATAATTAATGATTAATAATTATTAATTATTTTCCCGCATTTCGCAAGCATTCAATGTATTCATCAGCAAAGCCGCAATCGTCATCAGTCCCACACCGCCCGGCACAGGGGTAATAAAACTGCTGATGGGCGCTACACTGTCAAAGTCCACATCGCCTTTGATGGCAAAGCCCGATTTTTTGCTGGCATCGGCTACCCTTGTAATACCCACATCAATCACCACGGCCCCGGGTTTCACCATATCGTCGGTTAAAAAGCCCGGTTTGCCCAAGGCAGCTACTACAATATCCGCTTGGCGGCAGAGCTCAGCTAAATTGGCCGTATGCGAGTGGCAAACGGTTACCGTGCAATTGCCGGGGTAGGCATTGCGGCCCAGCAAAACGCTCATGGGCCTGCCCACAATATTGCTGCGGCCAATGATTACGGCATGCTTGCCCTTGGTGGGTATATTGTAATGTTCCAATAACAGTAGAATGCCGTAAGGCGTAGCAGGGATAAAAGTGGGCTGCCCCAATACCATGCGTCCGATGCTCATGGGGTGAAACCCATCCACATCTTTTGCCGGATGGATGAGGTTGATGATTTTTTCTTCATTGATGTGTTTGGGCAAGGGCAGTTGCACCAATATACCGTCGATGGTATCATCGGCATTGAGTTTTTCGATCACGGCGGTCAGTTCGGCTTCGGTGGCGCTTTCTTCCAAGCGGATCAAACTGCTGCCAAAGCCAATTTCGGCACAGTTCTTTACTTTGCTGGCCACATAGGTTTCGCTGGCCCCATTGCTGCCCACCAGTACGGCGGCCAAATGGGGCGTTTTTTTGCCTGCTACACTGCGTTCGGCCGTTTTTGCCTTCAATGCGTCTTTTACGGCCTGTGATACGACTTTGCCATCCAATATTTGCATGGCGCAAAATTAGCCAATGCAGCGGGTTTATAAAGGAGAGCCTGGTAATATTTTTTGGAAAATCGGCTCTTTGGGCTGACTTGTCTTTTCAATACTTGGTTTTTTGCGCTTTATCGAACGGTATTGGCGGCTTGCCACAGTGCAATGTTTGCCTGCAAATCATATAAGTGTGACTGTCACAGTGCACTGTTTGTCTGCAAATCATATAAGTGCGACTGCCACAGTGCACTGTTTATCTGCAAATCATATAAGTGTGACTGTCGCAATGCACTGTTTATCTGCAAATGATATAAGTGCGACTGTCACAGTGCACTGTTTATCTGCAAATCATATAAGTGTGACTGTGAAAGTGCACTGTTTGTCTGCAAATCATATAAGTGCGACTGCCACAGTGCACTGTTTGCCTACAAATGATATAAGTATGATTGTCAAAGTGTACTATTTGCCTGCAAATCATATAAGTGCGACTGTCACAGTGCACTGTTTATCTGCAAATGATATAAGTGCGACTGTCAAAGTGTACTGTTTGCCTGCAAATCACATAATTGTGACTTCCAATCAATAATATTTGTCTTTGAAAACGCACAACCAGTTTGCTAAACCGCAGGTTTTGTCTCCGAATCAAGACTTTTTTACCTAGCCGGTTGGCAGGGCACCTGCTTGTTTTTTAACCCAAGAAGGAATCATCTGGCCCACCTAATAAAAGAAACAGCGTAGCTCTTTTGACCAATTGTTAAAAAAATCTTAAAGTTTTTGTAAAACCGATTTTTAACATTTCTGTATGAATACATCGCCTTTTTTTTGTAGAAAAATTTTAAATTATGAAATCAAAATTACTTTTAACAGGCCTTGTATTTGTAGGCCTCACATCAAAAGCACAATTTGGAGAAAAGGGCCAACGCTTGATTTCCGCAGGGTTAGGTGCTAGTTACACAGGAACCTCCGGTAATCCCAGTAACACCAACAATGTTTCGAGATTAAATATTAATTTTTCGCTCGGCAAATTCAGTAAGCAGCATGTGCTAACCCAATTCACGGTCTATGGCGGATTGCTCGATAATGAGCTGGATGATGTTTCTAATTATTACACCACAAAAGGCCATAATGTGGGGGCGGCGTTTAGCAAAACGTATTTTAAGCCGATTGTTAAAAATTTATTTGTTGGCTTGGGGGGCAGTGTGGGTGTTAATTACAATAAAAGCAAATACACAACTACAGCTACGGCAACGAGTGATGATACCAAGCGCTACGGCATCAGCCTAGGGTTGGCACCTTCGCTCTCTTATCAGTTTAGCAAACGGTTTGTGGCCAATCTCAGCCCTGGCAATTCGTTTTTGCAACTTAGTTATTTGTATACTGACACAAAAAGAAAAGGAATGGGTATTAACACTACCACAAGCAAACAACAGGGCGTTGATTTAAGCGCTGGTTTTTGGAGTGCGCCGTTGCAAAACCTGAGCATTAGCTTTAGTTATTTGCTAAAGAACAAGTAATGCACAACGAACAAGTCCCTAGTAAGCTACACTAGGGACTTGTTTACTTAATGACACAAAAAAAGCTGCCATGGCAGCTTAATAATTTATAATAGAATAATCAATAATCTTTTTAAAATAAACCAAACAAAGTACTATCAATCTTGGTGATGATTTGCCCCAAATGCTCTTCGTTTTCGGCAAATTTATTGGTGTCGGCATCAATGATCAACAGCGGACCTTCTTTGTAGCTGCCAATCCAATTGTCGTAAAATTCATTGAGCTTTTTCAAATAATCCAACCGGATATTCTCTTCGTATTCCCTGCCACGCTTTTGTATTTGCGCCACCAAGGTAGGCACTGAAGCTTTGAGGTAAATCAACAGGTCGGGCGGCTGCACCATGCTTTTAAGGGTTTCGAAAAACTTATAGTAATTGTCAAAATCCCTTTTGCCCATCAGGCCCATATCGTGCAGGTTGGGCGCAAAAATATTAGCATCCTCGTAAATGGTACGGTCTTGTATTACGGTTTCGGTACCACGATGGATTTCCAACAACTGGTTCAACCGGCTGTTCAAAAAGTAAATCTGCAGGTTGAAACTCCAGCGGGGCATATCCTCGTAAAAATCGTTCAGGTAAGGATTGTGGTCCACGTCTTCAAACTGGGGAATCCAGCGGTAATGTTTGCTCAACATTTCGGTAAGTGTGGTTTTGCCCGCACCTATATTACCCGCAACCGCTATATGTTTTGGTTTTTTTGACTTTGCCATTATTTATATTACTGGTCAACGAAAGTAAGCAGTCTTTCTGCTTGTAACAAGTTTTTTATCAATCCGAGGTCCGATGACCGTAATTCGATGACCGCATATCGGTTTTTGCAGTCGATTGCTGAGGATTGGGGCACCCCCTGCCATCCGTCAACTCTCAACCTGCATCCGGCCAACGGTTATCGGCCAACGGTCAACGAATACTAGTAATTCAGCCCCATAACCTCCCGTACAATGGCCATGGTAGCACCGGCGCTGGCCCGGGCTTTTTCGGCACCCTGTTGCATCAACTGGCGCAGCAGGGTTTCATTGCCCAAAATCTCATTTACTTTTTGCCGGATGGGGGCAATAAAGTTCACCATGTCTTCAGCCAACTGTTTCTTCAAATCGCCATAGCGTATTTGGCAGTTGTTGTAGTCGCCCTCGTATTTAGCAACCACATCCGGTGCGCTTACCAGCCGCATTAAAGTAAAAATATTTTGAATATAGTCGGGTTGTGGCGAGTTGGGTTCGGTGGGGCCGCTATCCGTTTTGGCCTTCATCACCTTTTTGCGTATCACATCGTCCTCATCCGCCAAATACAAGGTAGCCATCTCATTTTCACTCTTGCTCATTTTGCCCGTACCATCCAAGCTGGGCACTTTTACCAGTTCTTGATTATAGTTAAAAGCCACCGGCTCGGGAAAAACGTCGCCATAGCGGTGGTTGAACCGATTGGCAAAATTACGGGCCATTTCCAAATGCTGCTCCTGATCCTTGCCCACGGGTACATAGGTGGCGCGGTGCAACAAGATATCGGCTGTTTGCAATACGGGATAGGTGAGCAGCCCCGCATTCACATTTTCGGGGTGTTGGCGTACCTTATCTTTAAATGTAGTGGTTTTTTCCAGCTCCCCTTTATACGCTAACATGTTGAGGTACAGGTAGAGTTCCGTTGTTTCGTGCACATGGCTTTGGCAGTAAAAAGCCGCCTTGTCGGGATCCAGCCCACAAGCAATATTTTCGGCCACAACCCTGTATACATTGCCTTTTAGGGCTTTTGTATCGGGGTGCGTAGTTAACGAATGCAGGTCGGCCACCATAAAGTAGCACTCAAATTCGTCCTGCATTTTTACATAATTGCGGATGGCCCCAAAGTAATTGCCCAAGTGCAAAAACCCGGTGGGGCGGATGCCGCTCATCACTATTTTTTTACTGTTGTCCATAAAGGCTGCGAAGATAAGGAAAGTTGGGAGGAGAACGACGAATGGGGGAACGATGAATGACGAATGACGAACGACGAGTGACGAATGTTGAATGTGGGGCATTCCTAATTCCTAATTCATCATTCGTCATTCAAACTTCGTAAGTAGCCTTAAAAGCCTTATTTTTGAAGTATGGAAGTGAACGATGCATTGGTAGACAAAATAGCCCGGCTGGCCCGCTTGCAGTTCGACAGTGAGGCCAAAAACGGCATCAAGCAAGATTTGCAACGCATGATCCAATTTGCCGATAAATTGAACGAGCTGGATACCACTGGGGTAGCGCCCTTGCTGCATGTTACCAACAACGTAAACATATTACGGGCAGACGTGGTGAGCGGCAGCATCAACCGGGAAGAGGGGCTTAAAAATGCGCCAATGCACGATGGGCAATTTTTTAGGGTACCCAAAGTGATAAAAAAGTAAGGAGCGAACAGGCGGTAGGCCATTATAGCACAACATTCAAACAACAAATCATGCTGGGCATTATTGAGTTAAGGGACATATGCAAGAGCTACTTTATGGGCAAGCAAGAGCTGCAGGTACTAAGGGGTATCAACTTAACGATTGATAAAAACGAATACGTGGCATTGATGGGCCCCAGCGGTAGTGGCAAAAGCACTTTGATGAACATTTTGGGCTGTTTGGATAGTCCCAGCAGTGGTAAATACATCCTCAATGGCAAAGACGTAAGCGGTATGCCCGACAACGATTTGGCCGAAGTACGCAACAAGGAAATCGGCTTTGTATTTCAACAATTTAACCTGCTGCCCCGCCTCACCGCTGCCGAAAATGTGGCCCTGCCCCTTATTTACAGCGGTATTGGCAAAAAAGAACGCCACGAAAGGGCCTTGGCCGTTCTGGAAAAAGTACAATTGGCCGATCGGGGGCACCACAAGCCCAACGAACTGAGCGGTGGGCAGATACAGCGGGTGGCCATTGCTAGGGCACTCATCAACAACCCTGCTATTATATTGGCCGATGAACCAACCGGTAATTTGGATACCAAAACCTCCGCTGAGGTAATGGATATCTTCAATGGCATACAGGCAGGGGGCAATACAGTAATATTGGTTACCCACGAAGAAGACATTGCCGCCTATGCCCACAGGGTGGTACGCCTGCGTGATGGTATGGTAGAAAGCGATAAAACCAAGGCAGGGGCGTTGGCTGAAATTCGTTGACCGTTGACCGTTGACCGTTGGCCGTTGGATGGCATTACTCATACTTCTGCATTTGCACCCACCAACAAGTTGGGGGCAAGCATTAGCAAATTAGCTAATCAGCACATTATCAAATCAATTTATGTTCCACAATAAATCCTTTCTGTAATGGAAACAATATACAATCCTAGGCTGGCTGAAGTAAAAGCCTATTTTGATAATGGCGATACGCACTTGGGTTACAGGCGCCTGTTGGATGCGGCCATCGAAACGCAAAATGAATCCGTGTTTGCCGATACCTTGGCTTTTTGCGATTGGTACGATGGCGCTACGGCCCAGCAAAATGGCAACTTAGATGCCCTGCCCGCCAAGGTAACCGATTTATTGCAAGTGATTGATCATGTGCCGTACAACGAACATACGCCCGGCATACTACTGAGTGCCCGTGGCATCTCCAAAAAATACCACAAAGGCAATTTTAGTCTGCAACCGCTGGACATCAGCTTACAAAGCGGCGAAATCACCGGATTGGTGGGCGAGAATGGCAATGGCAAAACAACCCTGTTACGCCTGTTGTATGGCGAGTTAAAGCCCGATGCAGGCCATATCCATTATCAATTGAGCAACCGCTCTGCTCAAAAGTCTTTTTACGATACCAAAAGCCAGTTGGCATTTATACCCCAACGGCCGCCTACTTGGCACGCGGCGTTGATGGATAACCTGCAATTGGCCGCTACCCATTTTGGGCAGCAAGGCCGGGCGAATTTTTTGTGGACGGAAATGATTGTGGCACGTATGGGCCTGCGCCCGTTTCGCAGTTATACCTGGAGCCGGATTTCATCGGGTTATAAAATGCGTTTTGAACTGGCCCGTACCTTGGTGAAAAAACCGGAGATACTGTTGCTGGATGAGCCTTTGGCCAATTTGGATGTATTGGCCCAGCAGATTATTTTGGAAGACCTGCGCTTTATTGCCCAATCCAAAAGCATGCCCATGGCGGTGATACTCAGTTCGCAACAATTGTACGAAGTGGAAAAGGTTTCTACACAAGTGATCTTTTTGCAAAAAGGCTGGGCCAAAATGCAGCAGCCGGCCCAGCAGGGTAGTACGCCGGTAGAAACGCCTTTGATAATGGAACTGGAAACCACAGCCACTCGGGAACAGTTGCGGGAACTGTTTGGCGCCTCGGGTTTACAGAGAATTTCTTTTAATGGGGGCATTTACATCTTATACTTCGCAGGCGGTAGTTCACTTGGCGATATTTTACAAACGATTGGCCGTGCAGGGTTGCCCGTAAAATACCTACGGGACATTTCTGCCTCTTCACGCCGCTTTTTTGATGCCTAAACCATTTACTCATCCACTCATTATCATACCATGTTAAAAAAACTCAACCAATATTTACTTACCCATTACCCTTTGTTATGGAATACGAGGATTGTACAAGTGCTGCTGGTGAATGCCATCATACATCTGCTTTTCTTTTTTGGGGGATGGGTATCGGTTGATGCCCACAACCTGCAAGAAAAGGACTATTATTTTTACCGTGGGAGCTTAACGGCTTTTTCTGTGCTTTGTAGCATTGTGGTACTCATCGGCTGGCTTATTTTTTACCTACGCAACAACGCTTTTAAATCTTTTTACCAATTGGGCAAATGGCATTTAACCAAAGAGTTTGCCTTGATATTGTTGATTGTGTTCAGCTCCATCACCTTTTTGGAATCCTATGGCTATGGTGAACGGACAAAGGCCCGTCGTATTACCAACTATACCCAATTGGTACAGGAAGTAAATACGGTGAACCTGGCCAAAGCCTTTATCCCTACCGATAAAAGCGATTACTTTATCTTAAACCATTGCGGAAACGGGTTCGATGAAAAAGTAGCATATGTTAGAGCGGTTGATTATGAGGACACCTTAAACAACGACAGAAATGACACCAATTTTATTAAAATACGCAATGCCATGCGCCGGACGGATGCATTTAGTTATTTGCATTATTGCCAAACATGGGCCAACTTGGATGATACTTTGAGTTACCGCCGCAATAACCAAATTACCCATACGGTTAAGGATTGGATTGTGAATAAACGAAAAGATAGCATTACTGCCAGTATAAAGCAGGCCATCGCCATCTGCAAAAAATACGGTATTGGAACCGAGTTGGATGCAGCGGCCTTGGCAGCACTCCCTTTTGTAGACAGCAACCATACGATAAGCCGCTTGGTAAGGATAAACGACTATGATGGCGACCTGAATGCCTCCCCTTACTATTTGGATGAGTATGCCCTAAACAGGACATTTGATTATTTGGATAGGTGCAGCACCCACAGCAAGACGGTAGGCCATTGGGCAAGGCTATTATTGGAGCTTTATTTTATGCTGGGTATCGGCATATTACTGCTTTGTTACAGGCGCTTTAGCAAAAAAGTGTTTTTGATCAGTATTATTGGGGCAGGGGTGTGGTGCATTGTATTGGGTATGGTGGCTGCGGGTACAAGGAGCGAAACCGGCCTGGGCATCCTGTACCTGTTTTTATTCGGCCTATTCACGGCTATTGCACTGGCAGCATTGTATGCGAAGCGCAGCAAAGTGCTTGCTGGCGTTTTGCTCAACTGGCATATATACATGATACCTACCGTATTTGTGGCCATCGCCTTCTTGATAGTATATAATTATAACCATGCGCCACATTTGTACGGCGTGTACGACTCGGCGCGGCATTGCATGGATTACCCCATTGGTTGCTGGGTAGAAAACAATTTTGAAATCATTGCTTGGGGCAACTTAGTTTTTTCATTATTGTACACTGGGTTTATATTCAACCGGTTTGCCAAAAAATGGCATATCATGCCCGATGAATAAGGAAGCTGCGGGCAGCAAGCACCCATCGACTTTTCAACTTTTCAACTGCTTACTGTAGCACTTTCACCATTTCCAACAAGCCCATAAAATTACTGAGGGAGGGGGCGGCATCGGCGTCTGTCATTTTTTCACGCCATTGCCTAAAAGTAGCTTTCCAAAAAGCACTTTCTTTGATAATGCGGTCCAAGCGTTCTTCTTGGCCAGGGCCATCGTTGAGGTAGCCCAATAGGTTGGCAAATTTAGCAGATACCCTTATACTTTGCCCATCGGGTCCGCTGATGTTGATATAACTGCTATTGGGTGCATCCATGCCATTGATTTCCACCACCGTTTGCCCCCTTTCGTTGGGCAGTTTATTGGTATTGGTAAATACGGCATCGGTGGGCAAAAAAGCCATTTCGTTATGCGTAACATATTCCAACGGGGCAATGGTAGTGGTTATCCTACTGGCCGTGGGCTTTTTCTTTCCTGTATTTTTTGCTGCCATAGCATTGTTGGGCTGTGTGGTGCTGGCACCTTCTACAATGGCACCAGTCTGAGCTTGGTTGTCATTGCTGGCAACGGGCGCAGTGGTATTGGCTACCGGTGGTTGTGTAGTAGGTGCATTGGTATTGACAGCAACCGATTGCGAGGATTCTCCAAAAAATCTTTCCCGCATGGTCCACAAAGCAGTACCGGCCAAGCCCAGTAAAATAATGGCTGCAGCCGCTATGCGGAATATACTTTTATTGCGTAACGGCTTTTGCGCAATGGATACAACCGGGGCTGTATCGGTATTGAGTTGGGCGGTAATGTATGCCCAAACCGCTGCTGGTGGTTCAACTTGGTGGTTGTAAAGGTGGGCATCCCAATCCGTATTGGCGGCTTGCTTATCCAGCATTTCGGCTACGGCTTGCCAAGCTTCGGCAGGCGGTGCCGCTTCATATTGATACATCCGCCCTTGCCAGTCTGCTTGGCTAGCTGGGGCTGCATCTAACGCTGTTGCTATTTGCTGCCAACTGTCTACTGGCGGTTCAATGGTGGCATGGTAAATGCGGTTTTGCCAATCAGGCTTTTGCTCGGCCTCATGCAAGGCAAGGGCGATGGCATCCCAAACGCCTTCAGGAGGCATTACCTCCTGCTGTTGAACCATATTTTGCCAGTTACCTTGCATTTGTTTACTCTAGTTTTTTCAAAGGGCAGATCTACTGCAATTTTTCCTTTACCATCTTTTGTAAAATCATCTTGGCCCTGGCCAATTGCGACTTACTGGTACCCTCACTAATGCCCAATAAATCACCTATTTCTTTATGTGAATAGCCTTCTACCACATACATATTGAAAACCTGTTTGTATCCCGGGCTCAGCTCCCGTATCATATTAAAAATATCTTTTTCGGCTAGATTATCGAAGGCGCTCCATTCTTTGTCTTCAAATGTGTTTTCATGCGTTTCAGTTACCGATTGCATGGTGGTGGCCCGCCTGAAATGCTCAATGGATGTATTTACAAAAATGCGACGTACCCAACCCTCAAATGAACCATCACCCCTGAACTTTGCTAAATTTTTGAATACTTTGATAAAGCCCTCTTGCAGTAAGTCCCTTGCATCATCAGCGGTATTGCTGTACCGCAGGCATACAGCATACATCTTAGGAGAAAAACGGTGGTAAAGCGTTTCCTGCATTTTTCTATCCCCGGCAATACATCCTTGAATTAAGTCGCTATCACTAATAATATGGTTGCTTTGTAAACTCAAAATTTAGTCGAATTTATTTTGTTTGCATTTGTTATTGATTTTCAGTGGATTGCGTTAAAAAAAAACACTAATTTATCTACCGCTTTCCGGCGATGGCTAAAGCCGCTCTTCTCTTCCATACTCATCTCGGCAAAACTCCTGTCGCTGCCCGTGGGCACAAAAACCGGATCGTAGCCAAAACCCTTGCCCCCGCTGCGCTCTAAGGCAATTTGGCCCTCGCAAACCCCTTCAAACTGGTGTTCTTGGCCATTCCATATCAACGAAATCACTGTTCTGAACCTCGCTTGCCTATCGGGCTGGCCTTGCAAACCTTCCAGCAGTTTATCAATATTGGCCTCAAAAGAACGCCCCTCACCGGCATAGCGGGCACTTTTAACGCCGGGTTCGCCATTCAAAGCGGCCACTTCCAGCCCCGTATCCTCACTAAAACAATTGGTGCCCGTAAGGCGGTGGATGGTGGCCGATTTCTCCGTGGCATTGGCTTCCAGCGTATCGTGTGGTTCTGGGATATCAATATCGATACCCGCCTCTTGTAAGGTTACAATATCAAAATTGTTGCCCAAAACCAACCTGATCTCATCCACTTTGTGCTGGTTATTGGTCGCAAAAATCAGTTTGTCCATCCTTTTTTAATTGCTGGCGAAGTTATACCATTTTGACATATGAATCGGCCCAAGAAAAAGCTTGCAATACCGATATGTATTGCATTTCATGCCCGATCCGTTAGGCTTTTTGTAAGCATCGGAGGTATTACAATATGGGTTACAACGAGAAAATTTGTTTTAAACAGGTCCAAAGCTTGCTTTTTTCCATCCTATCGGCCTGTAATGTTGGCAAGGGTGGGGAAGCGAGGTAAATTTGGTTGTTGTAACGTTGTACTTGGTAAGTGGGGAAAGAGAGGGGCATTTGCAAGGAATCGGGGGTGATACCGAACAGCATCACTTTTTCCGCTTCGGTAGCACTTGTTAAAGCCTTGTAATCTAAGCTGGGATAGCGGTGCATGTTTATCAAAGCCACGTCGGCCATGGTGAGGCGGCAGGCCGTTAAAATGCCCATCAAAAACTCCAATTCGTGGTCGGGCAGATAAAGACTTTCGGGAGAATGGACCAAGATGGCCACTTTTTGACCGTTTTTACCCAGCCAGGCAATTGAACTGGAACTATCGGAAGGGGCAGCGGGTTGTTCCGTTTTTAAGTCAACCAAGGATTTCTTAAACAAATCCTGTATTACAATGCCCGGAAGTTGAATATTGTCTAAACTCATGAAATGGGGTTTTTGCGCCCTGCTTTTTTTCGTTTCTTTGCGTAAAATTAAACAATATGATTGCAACAGCAGATTTTAATGTGACAAAGGTGGAGCGGAGTAAGCTGAATGACATCAACCTACAAAACATACCCTTTGGCAAATATTTTACCGATCACATGTTGGAAGTAGATTATGAAGACGGTGAGTGGAAAACGGTAGAAATCAAGCCTTATCAACCGCTGTTGCTCGAGCCCTCACTGGCAGCCCTGCACTATGGCCAAGCCATTTTTGAAGGCATCAAGGCCTACAAAGACGCCGATGGCAATGCGTCTATCTTCCGTCCGTTGGACAATTACAAGCGTTTTAATATTTCTGCCCAAAGGATGCAGATGCCCGAAGTGCCAGAGGATATTTTCATGGAAGGTATGCGCATGCTGATTGAATTGGACAAAAACTGGATTCCGCAGCAGGAAGACCACTCTTTGTACATTCGTCCTTTTATGTTCAGCAGCGATAACGTGATTGGTGTACGCCCCAGCGACAACTATAAGTTCATGATCATTTTAAGCCCCACCGGTCCCTATTATAATGTACCGATGCGGATATATGTAGAAGAACAATATGTAAGGGCGGTACCCGGCGGCGTGGGCTATGCCAAAGCGGCGGGCAACTATGGTGCTGCCATGTATGCGACGGCGCAGGCCAAAAAGAAAGGCTACGACCAAGTATTGTGGACGGATGCTTACGAACACAAATACGTACAGGAATGCGGCACCATGAACGTATTCTTCATCATTGGTAACACGGCCATTACCCCCGATTTAGGGCCCGGTACCATTTTGGCGGGTGTAACAAGGGATAGTGCCATGACCGTTTTGCAGGAAATGGGCTTTACCGTAGAAGAAAGGCCCCTGAGCATTGATGATATCATCGACGCCCATAAGGCCGGGCTGCTATACGAGGTATTTGGTACCGGTACGGCTGCCACCATCTCCTTGATTAAGGAATTGCGCTATAAAGATTATGTAATGAGCTTTGACGTGGACAAGTGGCAAACGGCCCCCGAGCTGAAAAGCCGCATGAACGCCATCCGCTACGGCCAGGTGCCCGACACCCACGGCTGGATGTACAAAATATAAGTACGGAGCCAAAATAGCTATAAAAATGGCCTTGCCAACCTAGGTGGGGCCATTTTTATACACAAAGTGAAGAAAATTGGATTTTTTTACCTGTTATTTTTCGAATTGTAAAACTAAACTCCTACCTTTGCCGTCCGAAAAAATCGGGACTACTAAATAAAAATCGGGTCAGTAATGCCTACTATACAACAATTAGTAAGAAAAGGAAGAGAAATTATTAAGGCCAAAAGCAAGTCTAGGGCTTTGGACAGTTGCCCTCAGCGCCGCGGCGTATGTACCAGGGTATACACCACTACCCCTAAGAAGCCAAACTCTGCCCTGCGCAAAGTGGCCAAGGTACGTTTGACCAATAAAATTGAGGTGATTGCCTACATTCCGGGTGAAGGACATAACTTACAAGAGCACTCGATCGTATTGATCCGTGGTGGTCGTGTAAAGGATTTGCCAGGTGTACGTTACCACATCGTA
>CALSBI010000007.1:0-285166 GCA_943373145.1 Chitinophaga pinensis | reverse complement strand
CCATACAACTTACCCTTGGCGGCACCTACGACAACAATGACCTTACCAACCTTAGGGTTTTCACCAATACCACGCCATCCTTAACAGGTGCTACACAAAGAAACAGTGTGTCTGCCGCTTTTGCCGCACCGCAACTGTACAACGTTGCTACGGGCAGTTTTACCATAGCAGCGGGCACAACGCTTTACTGCATTATTACGGTGGATGTTAATGCCAGCGGTACGGGCGGCAATATGGTAAAGGTAAACGGTGCTGCCAACCCGGTTAGCTTTACCTTCATCACCGCACCACCAATAACCAATAACCAAACAGATGTTGCGGGCGCTAAAACCATACAAGCGGCAGATGTTGCCATCAGCTCAGAAACCATAGCGGCCTCCAATATCACATTGGGCAGTTCCAACAACATTGTTTATATCGCTAAATTAGATGTTACTACTTTACCTGTTACGGCAACCGATATGCAATTCACCCTTACCGGCACACACGACAACGACGATTTAACCAATGTGCGCATATACAGCAATACCGCCCCAAGCCTTAGCGGAGCCACCAATTTGGCCACGGTTGCGGCCACCTTTGCGGCACCCAACACATACAATGTAAATATTGCTGATATTGCTTTGCCAGCTAGCAGTACCCGGTACATACTCATTGCAGTAGATGTAAATGCCACGGCCAGCGCTGGCAATACCGTTACACTGGATGGGTTAGCCAACCCGGTTAGCTTTACTTACAGCACGGCACCGATCGTTACCAATAACCAAACCAATGCCGCCGGTGCAAAGACCATTGGCACTACCTTGCCTTTAACCTTGGTAGCCTTTACGGCTAACAGCAACAGCCAGCAGCAAACCAGCCTGCAATGGACAACGGCCGGAGAGATAAACACCAACAACTTTGAAGTGGAGTGGGGTACAGATGGTGGACAGTTCACTAAAGTAGCTACTTTGTCTGCCGCAGGCAACAGTTTGCAACAAAAACAGTATAGCTACCTGCACAAGCTGCCCGCACAAGGCGTGAATTTATATCGCCTCAAAATGACTGACAGGGACGGACGGTTTACCTTTTCGCCCATTGCTAGGGTTGTACACAACTTTACCAAAGCAAAAGCGGTTGTTTTCCCTAACCCCGTTGTAGATCAACTCCAATTGACGGTGGAGGCCATTGCCAATGAAACTGTTCAACTACGGATAATCAATACAGCAGGCGTACAAGTAGCCGTAAAAACCGTGGCGCTTGCAAAAGGTACCAACCAGTTTTACTGGAACCTGGAGGCACTGGCAGCAGGTATTTACCACATCGCCCCAAGCAACGGATTGTTTGAAACGATTAAGATTATAAAAACAAAGTGACCGACATGAGACAGCTTTTAATAATGCTGATGGCCATTTTAATAACAGCAACAGCTCAGGCACAAAATGTGGGTAATTGTAATAGTGCCAGTGGGATTTTCTCAACAGCCATGGGATATAATAACGTATCAAGAGGTTTTGCAGGCACTGCCATTGGGATGTACAGCAGTCCTATTTTTTTTACAGATCAAACCAATGTTACAAGCAACACCCCTTTGTTTATTATTGGCAACGGCGATAATGACGCCACTCGCAGCAAAACCATGGTGGTACGCAAAGATAATCATATCGGTATCGGCACTAATACGCCAGATAGAAAGCCAGCAAAAAGAAATGGAACAAGTAAAAAATGAAAATGCGGCATTAAAAGCAAGGGTACAAAAATGGGAGGTCTTTTTGCTAAAAAGGCAATAGACCACTCGTGTTATTCATTCCTTTGTTAAAAAGCCTATTTGTTTTTCAAAATACAACCGGCCGCATCGAGTTTTACTATTACAGTGATAGCCATTGACTTTACATATTCAATACATCCCCCCCTAATTCGCTATTGTTTGCCCTTTGTTTTCATTTGAATTTTGAGTTGAAATAAAAACAAACTTAAAATGACAAGGAAATACCAAGCATCTTATTTGAAAATGCCGGTTTTTTGTATGTGCCTCTTACTTAGCGGGCATCTGTCTGTATATCCTAACCAGTCATTACTTTAAAACGAAAATCAATAACATGTCATTCAAATTAAATTTTATGCAAAAGCAAATTCTTTTTACAGCATTTTTGTTACTTTCTCTTGCAGCAAGCGCCAAAATATGGCGCGTAAATAATAACCCGGGCGTGGCTGCAGATTTTAGTACGATTACCGCCTGTGTGGCCAGTGCTTCAGTACTGAATGACGATACCGTGCATGTAGAAGGCAGTGCTACTGCATACAATAACAACGTAACCTTAAACAAGCGGTTGGTTATAATAGGCACTGGCTATTTTTTAAGTGGTGCTAATAGTAACCCTGGTTTGCAGGCAAACAGCAACAATGCTAATTTGAGCGGAGGTAGGTTTTTTTATGATTCATTAGCTACTGGATCCGTACTTATGGGACTGGACAATTTTACTATGGAAAATAACGGAGCTGGCTCCGCAGGCGCTGATAATATTACTATTACAAGATGCAGAATAGCACAATTGACCTTATTTACCGCTGTTGGCACTGGCAATATAATGGCGGGCTGGTCTATAACAAAATGTTATATACCTGGCAATTTCGGTAATGGAAATTATGTTTTACAAAACTGGACAATAACCAATAACGTTTTTGGCGGGTTGGTGCTTATGGATAATAGCGGTAACCTAAATAATTTAGTGCGTAATAATGTTTTCAGGTTTAATTCTAATACAGCATTCAACAACGCCTACTTTGCTAATAACATTATTATTCCTGCAACTTTTACTTTCACTAATTGTGTTGTGAAAAATAATACCTGCATTGGCAATGCTCCTGCTGGTTTTGCTCCTTTTGTTGGTACCAATGGCAATGTGGCTGGCGTCATTTACACCGATGCCAATATTTTTCAGGGACTTGCCGGTAATAGTACCGATGGGCAATGGCGGCTGGCAGTTGGCAGTCAGGCTATTGCATCAGGTGAAACACTAAATGGTGAAACCCCCGACCGTGGAGCTTTTGGCACCAACGACCCGTATGTATTGAGCGGCATACCTGCTGTGCCTACTATTTATAGTTTGACCGTGCCTGCCACAATCGCAAGCAATGCCACCACTATGCCCATTACCATCAGTACAAAAAGTAATAATTAAATCGTGGCCCATACAGTGGGATAAAACATAACAGTAATGAAAAAATATTTTATACTGCTGATAAATTTAACTTTTTTGCAGCTTAGTGGCAGCAGTCAGTTTCCGCCAGACTATCCGGCGGCGGTGCCCGCACCTGCAAATATTACCGCCATTGAATATTTTGTAAACAGTAAACCAGTATTTGGCAGTGGTACAACAATAAACGGTTATACACTGTCGCCAAACATCGTTAACTACACTACTAATGTTGCAATAGGTGTATCACCGGGTATTCACCGCTTTTACATTCGCAGTGCCGACGCCAATGGTAAGTGGTCGCATACCAACAATACCTTGTTTGATAATTATACTGTTCCGTTATATGTAACGCCGTCGGCCCCGGGTAATATTACCGCCATCGAATATTTTATTAACAGTAACCCGGAGTTTGGCAGCGGCACACCCATAACCGGTTTTACCCCCTCGGCAAATATTGCAGGTTTTAATACAAATGTTGCCGTGGGCGTATCGCCCGGGTTGCACCGCTTTTATGTACGCAGTAAAGATGTTAACAGCAAATGGTCGCTTACCAACAATAGTTTGTTTGATAATTATAATGTGCCCCTTTATGGCAGTGCCAGTGCCGTAGTAAATGTGATGCAGTTAGAGTACTTTTTGGACAACCAAGATTTGGGCTTTGGGAACTGCACTGCCATACCCATTACCCCCGGCACCAATATTGTTGGGCTGAATGCCAATGTAAGCATTACCGGTTTGCCACAGGGGGTACACCGCCTCAATATCCGCAGCAAAGATGCCAATGGTAAATGGAGCCTTACCAACCTTAGTGTATTTGATAATTCCACTGTTCCCAGCTATCCTGTCGCAGCAGGCGCAGCACCTCCAATTGTCGATATGGAATACTATATTGATACCGACCCCGGCTTTGGCAATGCCACGTCCATTGCGGTACCGGGCAATACCGGTGATGTAAACAACTATTCCATTAACCTGAACCTGAGCGGGAGCCTTAATACGGGTACCCATTACCTGTACATCCGTAGTAAACAGAATCCTTGGAGCCTTACAACAGTAGTGCCTTTTGCTGCTACCATACCATTGCCCGTAAGCTGGTTGTACGTAAAAGGGCAGATGCAGGCAAACAATACGGCATTCATCAGTTGGGGTACGGCATCAGAAAGTAATACCAAACATTACGAAATTGAACACAGTGCCGATGGTGTGATTTTTTCAAAACTTGGAACGGTAAATGCAGCCGGTAACAGCAATGCTCCGCTGCACTATTCCTTTGCCCATAGCAACATGCCAGCAGGTATGAACTATTACCGGGTAAAACAAACCGATAGGGATGGCGTGTATAAATATTCAGCGGTCATTACATTGCTCAACAGAAACGGACAAATGAATACACTGATAGTGCCTAATCCGGTAGAAAATCTGTTGACAATTGTGGAGCCTGAAATGGTCTATACCACATCGCTGGAGATATTTGACGCAAAAGGCGCATTGGTATTCAATAAGTCAATTAAAAACCGGCAGCAGGTAATCAGTCTGCCCATTAATCAATTATTATCCGGTCATTATGTTTTACGGATTAATTACGAGCAAAATTCCCGGTCATTTCAATTGATTAAAAAATAAAATCATGAAAAGATTGCATTTTTAGTGTTTTGCTTCTCATTTGTGCAGTTATTACAGGTGCGTAATGTGGGTGTGGGTACTGCTACGCTGTTTAGCAGGTTTTCATATCAGATAGCATGGTGGTAAACACACCCACCTTTAAACCCAACAAGGCCCCCATCGTAGCGAAGTAAAGAACAATCCTGCATGGGGCCACCTTGCTTGGGTAATTGGCCAACTTATTTCCAATAACCGTACAATAACTAGTAGAACCCTTTTAATAACCCAGTACTATTAATCATTGCTTCTTTTTATAACTTTCTATCATATAAGCAACAATGACCACAAAATCAATACTATTAATCTTCGGCATAGCCTGCTGGAATGGCTTACAAGCCCAAAACGTAGGTATTGGCACACCTACCCCTACGGAAAAACTACAGGTGTTGGGCAATATAAAGGCGGATACCATAAAGCCCAATGGTATTAAACTAACCCCCAATGCAGGTAACGGTAAAGTTTTAATAAGTGATGCCGCTGGTGTGGGCACCTGGCAGGCAAGCAGCAATTTGGCTGGGGCAGGCAATATTGGCTACGGGGTGTGGGGCGATTGTGCTACCAATGGAAATATTTCCGAGTATCAACCTGTAACAGATGCTACAGGAGAAGCAAATGACCGTTTTGGAAGCAGTGTATCCATTTCTGGTAACTATGCCATAGTTGGCGCACCAAGTGATAATGTAGGCGCAAATACAAACCAGGGGTCGGCCAGCATATACCAATGGGATGGTAGCAGTTGGGTATTGATGCAAAAAATAACCGATGCCATCGGTGAATCAAATGATTTTTTTGGAAACAGTGTATCCATTTCTGGCAACTACGCCATTGTTGGGGCAGAAGGCGATGATATTGGTTCGGATGTAAATCAAGGTTCGGCCAGTATTTATCAGTGGAACGGAACAAGTTGGGTGCTTATGCAAAAAATTACTGACTTAACTGGAGCCGCAAATGATAATTTTGGAAGTAGCGTATCCATATCGGGTAATTATGCCATAATTGGGGCCGATAGTGATGATATAGGCGCAAATTCGACTCAAGGCTCAGCAAGCATGTATAATTGGAATAGTAGTAGCTGGGTTTTGCTGAATAAAATATATGATGCTGCTGGTAGTGTAAATGACCATTTTGGATATAGTGTATCTATCTCCGGCAGCTATGCTATTATTGGTGCCTACGGTTTTAATAGTAATCAAGGTGCGGCATATATATATTTACGGTTTGGCAGTAGCTGGGTATTTCAGACAAAAATTACAGATGGCTTGGGGTCTATTGGCGATGCTTTTGGACTTAGCGTATCTATCTCTGGCAGCTATGCCATAATTGGTGCTTATAATGAAAATGTGGGTTCTAATCTGGGGCAAGGCTCGGCCAGCATATACAAACGGGAAGGAACAAGTTGGGTTTTGATGAATAAAATTACAGATGCTTTGGGGGCTGCCGGAGATGATTTTGGGTACAGCGTATCCATATCGCAAGACTATGCTATAGTAGGTGCAAGAAATGGCAATGGCGTAAACGGTGGTGGCGGTACTGCTAATATTTATTTAAGGGTAGGTTATGGGTGGCAATTATTGCAGAGAGTATCTGACCCTGGTAGTGTAGGGTCAGAAAATTTTGGTAATCCAGTAGCGGTAGAAGGTAATACGAAACGATTTGCATGTGGTGCCCCATTTTATGGCTCATTCTCGGGTAAAGTTTTATTTGGTAAAATAAATTAAGACTAACCTTTCAAGCCGGGTCAGCGGTAAGGGCCCCTGCTTACTAATCAATGGTTTAAAAAACTGAATAAATAATTAGTTTAAAAATCACTAAATTGAGTACAATTGAGAAGTAGCGAAAAAGAAAATATAGATACCATATCAGCAGCTTCAATACTGAGGTATCAATACTTTCATCGTTGGATGTTGCTTCCATTTCTCATCTCAATACTAGGGTTTTCATACAGTTATTATTCAAAACTCCAAAACGCAACTTTTCATCCGCATATTCACAGCATCTCAGCAGCACTGTGGTATATATTGATTATCGTTCAGCCGAGTACCCTGCAAGGCAGCCGGTGTGGCAGAGGAAATAAATACACATTACTATTTTAAACAAATACATGAAAAAGTTATTTTCTTTCTTATTGCTCTCTTGTATAGTAATTAATTTGCTAGCACAAAACGTAGGTATTGGCACCACAGAGCCAATGAATAGGCTACAGGTAAATGGCAACCTAGTGGTAACCGCACTCACCGCCAAAACCAATACGGCACCAACGGCGGCCCAGGAAAAAACAATTGTAAACGGCAGCACCGCTACGTTTTTATCTACCGATTCAACCGGGCGCATATATGATCCAGGTGGGCCACTGGGCAATTACCTGCCCAATCTGGTGGGCTATACCAATATCAATACAGCCTCTTTATCCACCGGTATTGAGGTAACGGCCGAAACGATGCAATTGGGCACCGGCGATTCGCTCATCATCAAAGAAACCGCTGGGGCAACAATCGTTTTATTGGCCGTGGGCAACGGTTATACCAATTTGGGCAAATGGGTATTTAATACCAACCGGCTGCATATTACCTTTAAAAGCAATGCAGATGCCAATACGGGCAGCGGCTTTTCTTTATTGTACAAGCGCTTGTACGACAATGGCGCATCCATACAAAACGTAAATGGCTATGCCGGCAATAGTTTGTTTTTTGATACAAAAAATGGCGCATTCAGGGCCGGGGGCATTGCCGGCACAACGTTTGGCAATTATTCTTCCGCCTTTGGCAACAGCAATATAGCCAGTGGCGATAATTCAATTGCCATCGGAATGAGTAATGAAGCAACGGGGGTTTCATCCACCACCTTGGGCGGTTTTAATGATGCTACGGGCGATTATGCGGTAGCCTTGGGCTCCAGCGCATTGGCAAGTGGGCTCGCTGCTGTGGCTGTGGGCTCGGGCACCAACGCCACGGGCGATTATGCCACTGCTACGGGAAGGCTTTCAACTGCAAGTGGCGATTATGCCACTGCCATGGGCAGTAGTACCACCGCCAGTGCGATCTATTCCACCAGTATGGGCCGCTATACCGATGCCAGGGGCTATGCCGCAACCGCCATGGGCGACAGTTCTCAGGCCAATGGCCTTGTGTCTTTTGCCAGCGGTTACCGTGCTACCGCCAGCGGCATTTACTCCGTGGCCATAGGTTATATAGCCACCGCCAATGGCAACAATGCAACCGCTTTTGGCAATACTAGCATCGCCAGTGGTATCAATGCTACTGCTATGGGGCTCAGTACCGTTGCCAGCGGTTCAACTTCCACAGCCATGGGCAACAATACAACGGCCAGCGGCAGTGGTTCTACCGCCATGGGCGAGGGTACCCAGGCCATTGGTAGAAATTCAACGGCTATGGGCGAAAGCACCATTGCGGATGGCAATGAATCCACAGCCATGGGCTTTTTTACTACTTCCAGCGGCGATCGCTCTACGGCCATCGGCAGTTATGTTTCTACCAACAACCAAACAGGCGCTTTGATCATCGGCGACTATTCTACATCCACCATATTGAACTCGGCCGGCCCCAACAGTTTCAGGGCCCGGTTCGAAGGCGGTTACCGCTTTTACACCAGTAGCGACCTTACCACCAGTTGTGCGCTATCGGCGGGCAGTAATGCTTGGAGTACCACCAGCGATAGCCGTTTGAAAGAAAACTTTGCAGCGGTAAACGGTGAGGATTTTTTGGGTAAGATTGC
This sequence comes from Chitinophaga pinensis, assembly GCA_943373145.1. Classification (GTDB taxonomy): domain Bacteria; phylum Bacteroidota; class Bacteroidia; order Chitinophagales; family Chitinophagaceae; genus Ferruginibacter; species Ferruginibacter pinensis_H. Next base: position 276,593 of record CALSBI010000007.1, on the reverse strand, counting down.
AGCCATGCCCCTCACCAGTTGGAACTACAAAAAACAAAACCCCCAAACATTCCGCCACTATGGCCCCATGGCCCAAGATTTTTATGCCGCTTTTGGAAAAGACCGGTACGGTACCATTGGCAACGATACTACCATTAATACTGCTGACTTTGATGGGGTAAACCTGATAGCCATACAGGCACTGGAAAAACGCACCCAAAAAATCCTTCAACTAGAGCAGGAAAACGCGGCATTGAGAAGAGAACAGGCCGAACTAAAAGCCCGGCTCGAGAGATTAGAAGCGGCTATTCTTAAACAATAAAAGAGCAACCACCATTAGCTAATTAGCCAATTAGCTAATCAGCTAATTAAAAACCCCGTACAATAACTTCCCTTTACCGTTTAATAACCGCATTGGGCGGCTGGCCCCTTTGTGCGTAATTATGTAATCATTTTAATTTCAGGTTATGAGAATAATTTTAACGGGTATAGCCATGCTATCCACTTATTGTTTACAGGCCCAAAACGTAGGCATCAACAATACGGGTGCCGCTGCGGATGCCAAGGCCATGCTCGACATCAGCAGCAATACAAAGGGTGTATTGATACCCCGTATGACACAGGGCGAGCGGGACGCCATTGGCACACCGCCACAGGGCCTGCTTGTATTCAATACAAATGCCAACAGCTTTCAGTATTACAATGGGGCCTTATGGAACAACCTTACCCATAGTGGCATTGTAACCGGAGCACCCAATAAAGTGCCCCGCTTTTTGGGCGTTTGGGGCCTTACCCCCGGTGTAATGACCGACGATGGCAATGGCGTATCCATCAACAATACCAGTGCCGTGGCAAATGCATCCGCACTGCTGGATATGACCAGTACCACCAAGGGCTTATTGATACCCCGCATGACCACGGCCCAGCGCACGGCCATATCGGCAGCGGCTGTGGGCTTATTGGTATTTGATACCAACCTCAATGCCTTTATGTTTTACGATGGAACCAATTGGGGCAATATCAACGGCAATGGGGCCAGCGAATGGAATGTAAACGGCAACGATATTTACAACAACAACAGCGGCAATGTGGGCATCGGTGTATCAAGCCCTACGGCCCGCTTGGCGGTTGATAGCAGCATCATGGTTGACGAAAGCAACAGTAACCAAGGTGCGCTCGATCGTGGATCGCTGTACTTTGGCAGTGATAAAAGAGTGGGTATTGTGCGCAGTTTCCTTACCGGTTCTTCCGGCAGGAACGGGCTAGGTTTTTTTACCAACAATACACGCCGTATGACGATTGACAGTACCGGCCAAGTGGGCATTGGCACCATCAACCCCGTACAAACACTGCATGTGAACGGCAATAGCTACTTTGTGGGCAATATGGGCATTGGTTCTTCCACGCCCGATTATGCTTTTGAAAATTTGTGGGGGTACAACTATATGTTTTATGGGCTGGGTGTAGGTACTGTGCCGAACTCCACTTATCTGTTGGATATTGGTGCTACGACCAATGGTGCCCGCTTTCAGGGCGATGTACGCATCAACGGTTTTTTAAACCCAACTACCACCCTTAATATCGGCAACAATGCCGCAGTGGAAGGCACCCTTACCGTAAACAACGGCAAGGGCGTGGCCTACAATGCTAACAGCGGTACCAACTTGCGCATTTACCAGTTTACCACCGCTACCTTTGTTGCGATTTTGCCCGGCCATGGCCTTTCGGCTGAAGGAGCCATTGCCTTCAATGGCGGGTTTACCGGAGTACCCAGGGTTTTTGTAGGCGATATTGATGTAACAGGCGGCAGCAGCGGCGAACTATACCGGGTGCAGTTGCAACTGTATGGCTGCAGCACCACCGCCGGTACCACTAGCTGTAAGGCCCGGCTGCTCAATACCAGCCCCAATCCAGTTAACTATAGTATTACTTGGAATTGTATTGCCATCGGGAATTAATTAGCTAATTAGCCAATTAGCTGATTAGCTAATTATCGTATTATCACACTATCTTACCACCCAATTAAACCAAAGGGCTTGCAAAAGGCTTTTATACCAATAGGTAGTAATATGGCCGCTTTCAAACGAAGGCTGGCCATTTGCTTGCTGTTCCCTTTATGGCTAATGGCTGCCGTTGCCCCCGCACAGCAATACAATTTTGATTATATCAATATCAAAAACGGATTGGGCAATAATACTGTTCGCTCTATTTATCAAGATAAAAAAGGCATCATGTACTTTGGTACCAATAGCGGTATCAGTATCTATTATGGCAATGCCTTTAAAAACATAGATGTGGTAAACGGTAAAAAGATCGGTATCATCAACCAAATTGTGGGCAATGCATCCGACTCCGTTTATGTAATTGCATCCACCATTCCCTTCTTTTATCAGTTGCAGGGGCAGCAGTTATCGGCCCATACCACCAAAGTGCCCGCCTATATTTATAGCATGTTGCACGACGAAGGGCGCTTTTTAACCTGTGCCGATGATGGATTGTATGTATTTGAAGAAGGACAGTTTAAAAAGATGAACCTGGTTACCAGAGATACCATCAAATTCATTTCTAAAATCATCAGTTGCAATAAAAACCTATGGCTCATTGGTCGCTTGGGCGGCAGCATGGAACTGGTAAACAAACAATCGCTGCATACAACCGCCATTAGCCCCCGCCTTACTGTAAATGGTTTTTACAAAGATGCCGCACAAAACATTTGGATAGCCACCAAAGACAAAGGTGTGCTATATGTAAGTGCCACCGATTTGGCCAATAACAAATTGCAACTGTCGCCCGTACCCCCTGCGTTGGGTTTTTTGGGCGATGCTGAGGTAAACGATATTACAGGCGATGCGGCGGGCAATATTTATTTTGCCACAGTAGGGAAGGGGTTGGTAAAAATGATGCCCAACCAACAGGTAGAAACCATTACGCCCCGCAACGGGCTCAGCAGCCTGCAAGTGCGTACCGCCTTTGTAGATAGGGAAGGCAATTTATGGGTAGGCACCAATATGGGCATTGATAAACTGAGCATCAACCGCTTGCACATTTACAACGACCGCTTTGGTCTGCAGTCCAATATTTGCTACGATGCTGCCGTGTATAACCAAAACATATTGATAGCGCCCAACAACTTTGGCTTTTCTGTAATTGACGATGCTGGCAAAACCATCAACAACTATAAACTGCCGGTAGAAAATGAAACCTATCCCTTTAAAATTTTAACAGCCGACAACCAAGTGTACTTGTTGAACAAGAGCAGTGTATCGCTGATTGATACCCGCTTTGTGGCTGGGGTACCCTTTAAGCAAACCGTTCCGTTTCCGGGCCGTATCAACACATTGGCTGCGGATAATAAAAAAAACATATTGGTGGGCGGTATGGATGGCGTGTGGTGGATGGGCAAGTCCAAGCCCACACTACTGGTTAGCGAAAAAGATGTGCGTACCATTATGGTAGATGAGCAGGATATTTTATGGGTGGGGCGGTACGACAATGGCCTTGTATGTTACCAATTGTTGTACAATGGCGAAGTGCCTACGGTACGCAAAATTGCCCAGTGGAAAACCAATTATTACCAAGATCATTCAAGGGTATTTATCAAAGGCCGCAACAATACGGTTTGGTACGGTACTCGTTTCAGCGGCTTGTACCACTTACAGTTAAAGGATAGCATACAATTATTAAAACATTTCGATGCCCAAAGCGGCCTTTCCAGCGATTATGTGCAGTCGCTTTGTTTGCTGCCCGATGGCAAGTTACTGGCGGGCACTGCCGATGGGCTGGACATGGTAGATGTGCCGGACAATTATACCGTATCCACCGCCGTACATCGCAAGTTCAATTTTTCCTCTAAAATCAATCAAATGCAATTGTCGGCCAATGGCAAACTGTGGCTGGCTACCGATGATGGCATGATGAACCTGCAAATAGAACAGTTGGAAAGCCAACGCCAAGCCGATGCGCCCTTGCTGGTTACCGCCATTAAAACCAAGGAACAGCATTATAGCGGCAACCTGCCTACCGACCCGCAATTTGCCTACTACAACAATAGCATCAGTTTTTGGTTTTCATCCCCCACCTATATCAATGAAAACAGCATCCTGTACAGTTGGAAGTTGCAGGGCAGCAGCAACGATAATTGGAGCGAACCGGCGTCTTCCAATATGGCGAGCTTTACCGATATCAAGCCGGGCAACTATGTCTTTCATGTAAAAATGGTAGATGGCCCCACGGGCAGTACGCTCAAAACCACCCAATATGCTTTTGTTATCAACAAACCTTTTTGGCAACAGTACTGGTTTATCGCTTTGATAATAGCAGTGATCGGTTGGATATTGTACCGATTGCTAAAACAACGGGAGAAGGCCATCGCCGAAAAAGAGGCGCAAAAAACAGAACTGCAAAAACTAAAGGCCGACAATTACCAGTATCAACTGGAGATAGAAAAAGTGGTGAACTATTTTGCCTTTTCCATCAATCAAAAAAATACGGTGGACGAAATGCTGTGGGATGTTGCCCGCAACTGCATTGCTCATTTGGGTTTTGAAGACTGTGTGATTTACCTGCGGGAAAAAGATATGCTGGTACAAAAAGCAGCTTGGGGCCCCAAAACAACACTGGAAAACAAAATCATCAATCCCATTGATATCCCATTGGGTAGGGGCATTGTAGGGGCGGTGGGTAAAAGCGGCAAACCCGAACGCATAGCCGACACCAGTTTGGATAACCGCTATATCATTGACGATGATAGCCGCTTGTCGGAAATTGCCGTACCGATTGTTTCCGATGGGGAAGTGGTGGGCGTTATCGACAGTGAGCATCCGCAAAAAGGTTTTTATACCGAACGGCACTTACAGATACTCACCACCATTGCTTCGCTTTGTGCGGATAAGATGGACAAAATCAAGGCCGAACAGCTTACCAGGGAAAAGGAGCTGGAGTTGCTGAAACTGCAGAAGGACTTGGTTACCTCGCAACTGACCACGCTGCGGGCGCAGATGAACCCCCATTTTATTTTCAATGCGCTCAATAGCATCCAGCAGTACATTTTGCAGGGCCATGTGGAAGAGGCCAACCGTTATTTATCGAGGTTTTCCAAACTGCAACGGGAAATACTCAACAATAGCAACCAGCAATTCATCACATTGGAAAAGGAAATAGAGCTGTTGACGCTTTACCTACAATTGGAGCAATTGCGTTTTGACCAAACCTTTACCTGGCATATGGTTACCGATGAACGCATCGACCCCGATGAGATACGCATCCCTACCATGGTGGTGCAGCCCTTTATTGAGAATGCAATTTGGCATGGCCTGATGGCCAAAACGGGCAATAAAAAAGTGGATGTACATTTTTTACTGGCCAGCGACGATTACCTACATTGCATCATCAGCGATAATGGCATCGGCCGGGAAGCCTCCGCCCGGTTGAAGCAGGCTTCCATGGCCAACGAAAAACACCACTCCAAGGGCCTATCGCTCGTAAGCGACCGCCTGCAGATACTGGAACAGCAGTACAAACAAACTTTTCATGTGTCCATACAGGATATTTTGGGCGAAAACGGCGAAGTAGCCGGTACGAGGGTTACGTTGGTGATGTATGTTGGTAATTAGCTGATGTGCTTATTAGCTAATGTGCTAATGAATAGGCGATGATGAATAAGTAAATGGCAACAACCCAAAGGGCGGGATGCTAGATGCTGGATAGCAGATATGAAGGGCCTAGCCTTATAGACCATTGTCCATGGACAATTGACCATTGACGCCCCTGTAAACAGTCATCCGTCAACTTACTCCGGCCAACGGCCAACGAACCACGGCCAACGGTCAACGACTATTCCCAAATCTTTTTGTACATTTGACTACTTGATAAAGGCATTGATCATAGACGACGAGCCATCGGCCATCAATACGCTGCGCTTGATGTTGGAGCGCTATGTGCCCGAAATAAGCGAACTACGCCATACCAACAACCCCAATGAAGGGCTGGAACTGATCCCAACTTTTCAGCCCAATATCTTGTTTTTGGACATACAGATGCCCACCATGAGCGGTTTTGACCTGTTGCGCCGCATACAGCCCGTTAATTTCAACATCATTTTTACCACGGCCCACGACCAATATGCCGTGGAAGCCATCCGCTTTAGTGCTTTGGATTACCTGCTCAAACCCATTGATGCCGATGAGTTGCGGGCGGCGGTAGACAAGCACATGATAAAGGAAGTGGTGAACCGCAGCCGGGGCCTTTTGTACAATAACCTGTTACATAATATTAATAGTACCGATAAGAAGGATTTTAAATTGGCCGTAAACACTACCAGCGGCACTTTCTTTTTTCAACCCTCGGAAATCATCCGCCTTGAAGCGGAAAGCAATTACACCCAGCTCTTTTTTACCAATAAGAAAAAGCTGCTCACTTCCCGCACACTGAAGGATTACGACGAAATACTCAGCAGTCACGGTTTTATCCGCATCCACAAATCGCACCTCATCAACCGCCAGCATGTGGTCAATTATATGGGAGAGGGGATGCTCACCATGGCCGATAACTCCAAAGTGGAAATTTCCCGCAGAAGGCAGCATGAAGTGATGCGGTTGTTGAAAGGCAGTTGATTATTGATTATTCATTATTTCCGAAGTAGCTTGGGGAATTAGCGGGAGTATCCGCTGCTATGCAAAGGGGGGCGTGGCATTTGCGAACATATCCGCAACTATGCCGAGCGGCACGGGGGACTTGCAGGAACATCTGCATCTACAATAATTGAAACCTTACAGCGAAAAATAAAGCTGCCTCACTAATAATCAGTAATCAATAATAAATAATCAACTCACCTAAAAGTAATCGCCTTAACCGGCTGTATCTTCCGCACCAGCAGGGTAGGGATGATAAGGGTGAGGAGGCAAATGGCCAGCGTAGCCCCGCATACCAACGCTACTTGCCAGCCAATTACATCCGCATGGGCCGTGCCCATATAATAGGCTTCCTCATTCAGGCGGATAAAGCCATATTTGTTTTGTAACCAACAGATCAGTAGGCCCAGCGCCGTGCCCAGCACAATGCCCACCAAGGCAATAAAAGCCGTATTGTGCAAAAAGAGTTGCTGTAAGCTGCCATTGGTGGCACCCAAGGCCTTCAGCACACCCGTCATCCGGGTACGCTCCAGCACCAAAATAATCAGGCAGGTAACCAAGTTTACCGCCGCCACAATCATCATAATGGCCAACAAAATGTTTTTGATTTTTTGTTGCAAGGCCAGCCAATCGAAAATATTGGGGTAAATTTCTTTGATGCTACGGCTGTACCATGATTGCGGTAACTGCTCATAAATGGTATTGTTGACGGTATCGGTTTTTTGATAGTCGTGCAAAAAGATTTCATAACCGCCGATTTGGTCGGGCTCCCAGCCATTGAGTCTACGGATCAAGTTGATATCGCAAAGCGCAAAGGTTTTATCATATTCCTCAATGGCCGTTTTATAAATGCCGCTCACTTTCAACTTCCGGCCCGTTCGGCTACCATTGGGCCGTGAAAAAAGCACCATCAAGGTATCGTTGGTCTTTAATTGCAATTGCTTGGCCGTGTAAGCTGACAAGGTAATCTCACTCGAGTAGCCACTGTCGGTAAAGCCAACCCATTTGCCCTCGGTTAAAAAAGGTTGCAATCGGTTAAAATCAAAAGAACTGTCCACCCCCTTCAGCAGCACCAATTCAATATCGCTGCCCGAACGGGCAATGGCGGATTTGGTGGCAAACCGTTCCACCGTTTTTACTTCCGGTAGGCTTTTCAAATAACCCTCCACAGTGTCGTTGCGGTAAATAGGGTATTCCTCGGCAATGCCCACCCGGTTTTCAATATCTTGTTGCACCCGCACATGTCCCCAAAAACTAAAAACCTTATTGCTGATAACCTGCTGAAAGCCGTTTACAAAGCCCAACGCCACAATCATCACCGCCACGCTGATGGCCGTGGCAGCAATGGCCATGCGGATGATGAACCGGGAAAAAGTCTTTTGCCGGTTAAAGGCAATACGGCGGGCAATAAAAACAGCTATGTTCAATCGGCATAATTTTGGTACCTTTCAAAAGTAAATGATTTAACAATACAAATGAACGCTTTTAAAATCTTGGCTTTTGCCATTTGTTTGTTGTGCACCACAAGGGTAGGGGCCCAATCGCCCGACAGCATTTATAAGCCCAACATACACACCGCCCGCTTGCACATGTACGGCAACCAACTCACCATGCCCGTGTACCGCATCAATAGCAGTGATCAAGTGGAACTCCATTTTGATGACTTGGATGCAGGTATTAAAAATTATTATTATTCCTTGGTGCTTTGCGATTATAATTGGGAACCCGTGAGCCTCAGTCCGCTCAATTATATGAAGGGCTTTACCCAGCAGCGCATCGGCACGTATCGCTATTCTTCCATTGCCTTCACCCGCTATACCCATTACCAAGCCTATTTTCCCGATAGGAATATGCAGCCAACCCGTTCGGGCAATTATATGGTAAAGGTTTTTTTGGATGGCGACCCCAATAAATTGGTGTTCACCAAGCGTTTGCTGGTGCTGGAGCAAAAATCCTCGGTGGGCGGGCAAGTGGTGCAGCCTTTTTCGCCACAGATCAGCCGTACCCACCAAAAATTATTGTTCAGCGTAAACATAGAAGGGCTGAACACGTTTAGCGCCGCCCAGCAGGTAAAAGTGGTGATATTGCAAAACAACCGGTGGGACAATGCGCAGCGTGATATTGCACCCACTTTTGTGCGGGGCAATATATTAGAGTACAATACGGAAAACAGCAGCATTTTTCCTGCGGGAAAGGAATGGCGGTGGCTAGATCTGCGGAGTTTCCGCCTGCAAAGCGACCGGGTACAGCGGGCCGATTACCGCAAAGACGGCACCGACATGTTTTTGAAGGTAGATGGGGACCGCAGCGGTCAGAAATACAGCTATTTTCGGGATATGAACGGCTTGTACAGTACGGAAACCTACGAAACGATCAATCCATACTGGCAGGGCGATTATGCCAAAGTTCATTTTTACTTTGGTACGCCCAATAACCAACCTTATCCCAATACCGATGTATATGTAAATGGATTGTTGAACGATTACAAACGCAACCCGCCCATGGTGTTCAACGATAGCTTGGGCCTGTACGAAACCAGTTTGTTTTTAAAGCAAGGGTTTTACAATTATGAGTACGTTTCTGTAAACAAACGCAATGGCCAAAGCACCCCTTTGGAAGGCAATTATTTTGAAACAGAAAATATATACTCCGTTTTGGTGTATTACCGCTCTTTTACCGACCGGGCCGACCAACTGATTGGCATTGGCAGCTTTGCTTCGCAGGCGGGCAGGCCGGGGATTAGTTTTTAGGTACTGGATACTGGATGGCAGATGCTGGATACTAGATACTAGATACTGGATAGCGGATACTGGATAGCAGATACTGGACATCAGATACTTGATAGCAGATACAAGCATCTAGGATCCAGAATCTAGGATCCAGTATCCAGCATCAAGCTTCCAGCATCAAACAAATAACTTCAACCATGAATATTTTGGAACTCTTTCAACCCATTAAAACCTTTGTATTTGATGTGGACGGTGTGTTAACGGATGGCATGTTACTGGTGCTCAACGATGGGCAGATGGCCCGAAAAATGAATATCCGGGATGGTTTTGCGCTGCAATTGGCCATAAAAAAAGGGTATAGGGTAGTGGTGATATCGGGCGGCAATTCACCTGCCGTACAGGATCGTTTGCAGAAGTTGGGCGTGGTAGATGTGTTTATGCAGGTAGAAGACAAGAAAACCCGGCTGGGGGAATATGCGGCCCAGCATGGCTTGATTTGGGATGAAATATTGTTCATGGGCGACGATATACCCGATTTTCACCCCATGCAGTTGGTGGGCTTACCCTGTTGCCCCCATGATGCCGCTCCGGAAATCAAACGGATATCCAAATATATTTCGCCCTTGGTTGGCGGTAGCGGCTGCGCCCGGGATGTGATAGAAAAAGTACTCAAGCTCAACGGACATTGGGATATGGATATGGGTTTGGCGGCAAAGTAGGGGGGGCCAATTAGCTGATTAGCTAATTGGCTAATTAGCTAATTCTCCCGGCCCCGGTTCGTGTCCCCACGAAACGGAAGGCGGTTTTCAACCCTTCAACCATTCAACCAATCAACTAATTGCCTACTTTTAGGCAATATTTCTTTAATGAAACTGATCCCTGCATTTTTCAGACTAATCCGATGGCCGAACTTGGTGTTTATCGTGCTCACGCAGGCATTGTTTTATTATTGTATCGTGATTCCGGTATTTGAAAATCATAATGTAACCCCAGCGCTGACTCCCTTGCTTTTTTGGTCCCTCGTACTGGCTTCGGTATTGATTGCCGCCGCCGGTTATATCATCAACGACTATTTTGATTTGAACATTGACCGGGTGAACAAACCCGATAAACTGGTGGTAGACAAGCTGATCAAGCGCCGCTGGGCCATCCTTTGGCACCTGTTGCTCTCTGCCTTGGGGCTGGGCATCACCCTTTGGGTAGGCTGGCGGCTGTTCGACTGGCAAGCGGCACTGGCCGTGGCCATCAATTTTTTCTGTGTGGGCGCTCTTTGGCTGTATTCTACTACTTACAAACGCAAACTCCTCATCGGCAACCTGCTCATTTCCCTCCTCACGGCCTGGACCATATTGATATTGTACGTGGTGAATGTAAAAAGCTGGTGGCTGGTAACAACAGTGGGCGAATACCGGCGCAATTATAACCTGGCCGTTACCCAGCTTTTTAAACTGGCGGTATTGTACGCCGGTTTTGCCTTTATCAGCTCCTTGATACGGGAGGTGATCAAAGATATGGAGGACATGGAAGGCGATGCCCGTTACGGTTGCCGCACCATGCCCATCGTGTGGGGCATACCCGTGAGCAAGGTTTTTACGGCCGTTTGGGTGGTGGTTTTAATAGCGGCGCTGGTTATTGTACAGTTTTACGTGCTGCATTTTGGCTGGTGGCTCAGTGCGATATATGGCTTTTTACTGGTGATTTTACCGCTGATTTGGCTTTTGCGGGAGCTGTACAGGGCCCATACGCCCCGAGATTACCACCGGCTGAGTACGGCCATCAAGTTGGTGATGCTGGCAGGCATTGTATCCATTTCCTTTTTTTACTGGTATTATTAGTGTTTTTTATATATGAAGCAACCCATTATTTTAGCCTCGCAATCGCCCCGGCGCAAGCAATTGTTGGAGTGGGCAGAAATTCCGTTCACCATCCAAGTGCAGGAAACCGACGAATCCTATCCCGAAGGGCTGGGTATGGAAGACGTGGCCGTTCATATTGCCCATAACAAGGCCTTGGCGGTACAGCAGCAGGTGCCAGCCGGAAATACGATTTTGGCGGCCGATACCATTGTAGTGCTAAATGGCCAGGTAATCGGTAAACCTAAGGACAGGAACGATGCGCTTCGTATATTGGCGGCTTTAAGCGGTCAACGGCACCAAGTGATTACCGGCGTGGTCATTTTGCACCCGCGTGGCGAAACGGCTTTTGCCGACGTCACCGAAGTGGATTTCCACCCGCTGACAGCCGAACAGATTGCTTTTTACGTGGACAAATACCAACCGTACGACAAAGCCGGTGCCTATGCCATTCAAGAATGGATTGGCGTGGTGGGCATCAAAGCAGTGTCTGGCGATTTTTACAATGTAATGGGTTTGCCGGTGAGCCGTGTGGTGCAGGCGTTGGGGGAGATTGATGCTTGATTATTTCTTATTGATTATTGGGAGCCTAATAGGTTAAAATACTAAATTTGTATAAACGCAAGTATTATGACAGCCACAGCCATCAGGCACAAACTATATGACTATATTAAAGTGGCCGATGATAAAAAGGTAAAGGCACTCTATACAATGCTGGAGGCCGAAATTGAACAGGATTATGACCATTGGAAGGACGAGGCATTCATACAGGAGTTAAATAAACGATCTGAGGCATACAAATCAGGATTGACAAAAGGCGTTCCTTGGAAAAAAGCCCAAGAGCGTATAAAAGCTAAAATGGCCGAAAAAAACCGGTGAGCCGTGTGGTGCAGGCGGTGGCCAAGATTTCGTAAATAAATTTAAGTTCTTTGTGATTCCCAGCGAGAAAGCTCTTCGCCAAGTGAATCAGAAACACCTTTAATAAAAGGTTGATAACTAATACTACCATTTTCAAGATGTCCAAGGTGTAGCTCAATATAACCACCTTCATTAATAATTTTCTCTTGGAACGTTGTGTATTCTTCTAAGATAGAATTTGTAATTGAATTCAAATGTTCTCTATTAAAATAGTCTCCATTGGGCCTGTAAACTTCGCCATTGTTATGAAAATACCGTATTTCGATTTCTTTATCCATTTTCCTTTTTAGTTTACTGAGCAATTTATATAATTCGCACTGATAAATATAAGTTCATCTTCAATTGTTAATATTATTTGGAAAAGATATTGGCTATCAATAAAATAAGTATCAAATTTACGTATAACTAACCTATAATTAATATTATGTTAAATAGAGTAATCTCCAATTCAAGCCTATATCCCCTCTAACAAATGTTGTGCTTGGGCAGCCGCTTCCTTACGCTGGGCAGCTTCCAGAGCCTTTACCAGTAGCAAGACGGTTTCCCTAAACTGCGGCAAGCGCCTATCGGAAAACTTATTGACGGCCGTTTGAAAGTTATCGGCGGCCAAGCTTAATACCGACAAAATACGCTCGGGCTGGGCATGGCCTTTTTGCAGACTGGCCGCCCTATTGTAATAATGCTTCCCCAGTAATAAATATCCCTTGGCTGAGTCTGGTTGATGGGTAATATAGCTTTTGAGTGCTTGCTCCAACTTTTCGCTCAAGATTGGATTCTCTAGCTTATTGGTGCCAGATGGGTAAAGCCAGTTAAACAAATCGGTACAGTATGCATATAATAAGATATACTGATCGGGAAACTGCTTGATGGCTTTTTCATATACGGGCAATAAATGGCTATAATCACCCAATTGGCGGTATCCATTTACCTGCATATTGACAAAATAGAGGGTTTGGGGATAAACGCTTGCCCCAAAATTGGCATATCGCACCAAATTGGTGGCATCCCGCTTTATATAGTAATAATTGACCAGCCACTGGTAAATATTAAAGAAATCAGCGCTTGTGTACCGCCCCGCAGCAATGACCCGGCTATTAGCTAATTGGTGACTATACAATAGCGCTTCGTCTTCCTTATTGGCATTGATGGCGGCCTGGGCAGCGTTGTACTGCACTACCAACAGGTCGGGTTGCAACTCCACCACCCACTGTTGCTCTAATACAAACCGATTGATTATCAAAGCGTTTGCAAACAAATCCAGCGCCTGGGCAAAGCCCAAGGGCGAGTTCTTTTCGCTGGCGGCATTAAAAATAGAGACCCCTTCCAATGCGTAGCTCTTGTAAATTGTCCGTAGGATGGCAAAACTGTCTTTTTCCAGCTCCTGTTGGGCAAGTCCTTTATTGAGCCTTACCGCCCTTTCCAATGCGCTAAAAGCTTCTTTCCTTCCATCAGGCACCAAATACTTTAACTGTACATTATCGCTGATGCCGGCATAAATGGCCGCCTTCAACAACCAAGGAGCTGGTTGATGGGCCTCCCCAGTTTCCAAGTAACCATCTATTTGCTCCTTGGCCGCGGCCAATTTCCCTTCCTGAAAATAGGTCTTGGCCAAGGAAAAGTCCTGCGCTTGGGCATTGCTTACCCAAACTGCCAAAATGACAAAAGCAATATATCTTAATTTATTAAACAAATACTACCTAAATAATTAATAATCAATAATTTAGTAATTTAAAATCTTAGCAAAAATGGTCAATTTAGCAGTAGTTTTACCCTAAATTGACCATTTGTTTATTTAATTACTGTTATAGTTTATAACTTACTCATTAACATCATCTTGTGCTGAATTTTCTTCACCAGATGCTTGCTGCTCGTCACTGGCTTCGTTGGTTGGTTCTACCGCTGTTTCGTCAGTTGTGCCTTCCACTTCGCCTTCTATTATTTCTACTTCACCCTCGGCTTCCGGCTCTTCCAAACTGGTAATGGCGGCTATCTCGTCCCCATCATCCAAACGGATCAGTTTCACCCCTTGGGTGGCCCTGCCCTGCGGCCGGATACTGGCAACGCTCATGCGGATGGTAACGCCGCTTACACAGGTAATCATCAGATCTTCGGTTTCCGCTACATCCAACAAACCTACCAATCGGCCCGTTTTTTCGGTTACGTTCATGGTGCGTACACCCTTGCCGCCCCGGTTGGTAATGCGGTACACGTCTTCTCCGTCCTCATCCACCAAGGCGGTACGTTTGCCAAAGCCCTTTTCGCTCACCACCATCACCGTTTTGCTCTTATCTTCCCGATTGATGCAAACCATGCCTACCACTTCGTCAGTTTCATCATCTACCTCTATCCCAAAAACGCCGATGGCGCCACGGCCGGTAGCCCTTACCTTTTCCTCGGGGAAACGGATGGCCCTACCGCTTTTAACCGCCATCATGATTTCGCAGTTGCCATCGGTTAGGCGGGCCTCAAACAATTGGTCGCCCTCGTTGATGGTGATGGCGTTGATACCATTTTGGCGTGGACGGCTAAAATCGGCCAAATCGGTCTTTTTAATGATGCCTTTTTTGGTGCAAAGCACGATATAATGGCCTTTTACGTATTCCTCGTCGTCGAAATTCTTTACATCAATGATGGCACGAACCTTATCATCCGGTGGTATCTGCACCAAATTTTGGATGGCCCGGCCCTTGCTCGTTTTGTCGCCTTCGGGTATTTCGTACACTTTTAACCAGAAACAGCGGCCTTTTTCGGTAAAGAACAGCAGTGTGTGGTGCGTACTGGCCACAAACAGGTGTTCGATATAGTCTTCCTGACGGGTGCTGCTGCCCTTGGCACCCCTGCCGCCCCTGCGCTGCTGGCGGTATTCGCTGGCAGAAGTGCGTTTGATATAGCCCAAATGCGAAATGGTAACCACCACATCCTCTTCCTCAATCAGGTCGAGCATGTTGATTTCGTCGTTGGCATATACGATTTCCGTGCGCCTTGGGTCGCCAAATTTAGCTTTCACCTCGGCCAGTTCGTCTTTGATGATTTGGTAGCGCATGCCTTCATTGCCCAAAATCTCCTTCAAACGCTCGATCAAGCGCATGATTTCGGCATGTTCTTCCCTGATTTTATCGATTTCCATGCCGGTAAGGCGTTGGAGCCTCAGTTCCAGTACCGCTTTGGCTTGGATTTCGCTCATGCCAAAGTTGCTCATCAAACCTTCCAGGGCAATATTGGGCGTGGCCGAATTGCGGATCAGGGCAATCACGGCATCCAGGTTGTCCAGCGCAATGATATAGCCTTCCAATATATGGGCCCTCTCTTGGGCTTTGCGCAGTTCGTACTTGGTACGGCGCACCACTACTTCGTGCCTAAATTCCACAAATTCCGATACCAAGTCCTTGAGGTTCAACTGCCTGGGCCGGCCCCTTACCAGGGCCACGTTGTTGATACCATAGGAGGTTTGCAGCTCCGTTTGCTTGTACAAATGGTTGATCACCACCTGGGCCACGGCATCCTTTTTCAGGTCTACCACTACCCTTGTACCCTCTTTATTGTTGCTTTCGTTGTTTACATCGCTGATGCCTTCGATCAGTTTTTCGTTGATCAGTTCGCCGATACGTGCCGTAAGGGCATCCCGGTTTACTTGGTACGGCACTTCGTAAATGATGATCTTTTCCCGGCCGGTTTTGGTGGTTTCGATGTTTACCTTACCACGCAGCACTACCCTGCCACGGCCTGTATGCAAGCCTGCTTTTACGCCCTCAAAGCCATAAATAACGCCTCCGGTGGGGAAATCGGGCCCTTTTACGTGCTTGATGAGGTCGTCGATACTGATTTCCCTGTCCTCGATATAGGCCACGCAGGCATCGATTACTTCGCCCAGGTTATGGGGCAGCATATTGGTGGCCATGCCCACGGCGATGCCGCTGCTACCGTTTACCAAAAGCTGTGGAATGCGGGTGGGCAGTACGGTAGGCTCCTGCAACGAGTCATCGAAGTTCAGTTGGTAGTCCACCGTTTCCTTTTCGATGTCTTCCAGCATGGCTTCGGCAAATTTCTGCATCCGCACTTCCGTATAACGCATGGCGGCCGGTGGATCGCCATCTTGGCTACCAAAGTTACCCTGGCCGTCGATCAGTTTGTAGCGCATGGCCCAGTCCTGTGCCATCCGCACCATGGTATCGTAAATGGCGGTATCGCCGTGGGGGTGGAATTTACCCATCACTTCACCCACGATACGGGCACTTTTTTTATAGGGCTTGTTGCTGTTGTTGCCCAGTTCGCTCATGCCAAAAAGCACCCTGCGGTGAACGGGTTTGAGGCCGTCACGCACATCCGGGAGGGCCCGGCCCACGATAACGCTCATCGAATAATCGATATAAGCCGTTTTCATCTGCTCCTCAATATTTACCGGAATGATTTTGCCCCTGTTGTTGTCGGGCATTTCTTGCTGATTGTCTAAATTTTCCATACTTGTTTTGAAGTGTGCAAATGTACTGAAAATCAGCGGTTTTACCGCTTTAAAAAGGCCTTCCCAGCCCGATAGTTACCCACATTTGTGGTTAATTTAGTTACGGGTTGTTTTAGTTGCGGGTTGGGGGATATTTGATATTTGGTTAAGGGTTGTTTTGGTTACGGGTTAGGGGGGATATTTGATATTTGTTACCGGCTACTAACTACAAGGACTTTGATCGCAGCGTACTGAGGACCGGAGCGTAGTGTCCAGTCACAGACATACGGACAGCTGCGAAGAACTTAGCGAAGACCACGGAGAACGGGAGTTTCCGGAAGATGTTAGCGTGCTTCCGGCAAACATTTTTTTGTTACCGGGAGATGTTAGCGGGCTTCTGGCAAGCATTTTTGTGCTTCCGGAAGATGTTAGCGTGCTTCCGGCAAATGTTTTTGTGCTTCCGGAAGATGTTAGCGTGCTTCCGGCAAATATTTTTTTGCTACCGGATGATGTTAGCGGACTTCCGGCAAACATTTTTTTGTTACCGGGAGATGTTAGCGTGCTTCCGGCAAATATTTTTTTGTTACCGGGTGTCATTTTTATGTTACCGGATGATGTTTTTGTGTTCCCGGATGCGGCACCCTCAGCTTGTTGGGCTTTCATAGAAATCCCAATGAACGGAAGATATGTAGTCGTGGAAACCCCAACCGATATTTTCGGTGTCTTTTACCAGTTCGGCGGCCCGGTTGGCAAACTTTTCCAATAGGTCCTCCTTTTGCATCAGTTTCAAAGCAGCTAGGTATGTATTTTCCAAACTTGTGTAAAATGCTTCGTTGATGTCGCCATATTCGTTGGTGAATTCTACGCCTGTTTCTACATAAAACAGCATCAGGTCGGCCAATAATTCGTTCGACGGTTCCAGTTTTTTGAACTCGCTGATGGCTTTTTTACCATCCTTCAAGCTATAGTCGAAACCCCGCTTTGGGTAAAAAGCCTCTCTCACCCTGTTGCGGTATTTGGTAAACAGTTCTTGTTCGTTGGGGTTGACATAAAAATCGAAAAACTCCCTTACCGTTTTGTTCTTTTTGTACAAATCGGCAATGAGGTAGATGAGTTTGTCTTTGTCCAGTTTGTTAAGCTCCTTTTTAATATCGGTCAGGCTCATTTTGTTGTTTGTTGGGGTTTGGCCATCCTTGGCGGTGGTTTGCAAATGTAGGAAATTGGTGGTTGGGGGATGTCATTGGGTATGCGGTTCGTGATTCCGTTCGATGGATACCGACCAAGGAGGTGAGCCCTATGGAACTCTTGCCAGTGAGCGCACTGAAGAACGGAGCGTAGTGTCCGTAGTCGCCAACATACGGTCAGCCGCAAAGAACTTAGCGAAGATCACGGAGAGAGGGGCAAAACAGTGATAAAATGACCATTGCACCAATGTCGAGCCAGCCTTGCAGCAAACCCAATGTTGTGTGCAGTTAGTCATGGTGCATTTTGAATATTACTTGTCCGTTGGTAATTTCTGGTTCTTTGTAATCTTCTAATGAAGCAAATTTAGAGACAATTATTTTTGCATCAGTTGAGTTAAAATTTGCGGCAGATAGAATTTCCCGGTCAATCGAAAGCAATCCACGAATGAGGCTAACCTTTAACTCACAATCAATAATTTTTTCATAACCAGTATTTTCAAACTCAAAATCAATATCATAATGTATAACTGCGTCAACTGAACCATTGTTCCAATTTTTAAATTCAATTTTCTTGACGTCAAATGGATTATGAACATCAAATACATATATCGAACCATCAATATACCCGTCTACTGGATTTATAGGAAACTCGAAAATTTGGTTTTCGAGATCTTTTAGTCTATTGATGTCAAACCTAACAAAATTGAGAATAACTGCTGATTCAATTGATTGGTTTTCAAAGAAAAAATCTGTCAACTCAATTTCAATTGTATAGAATAATGTCTCAGGTATGTTTAGATAAGAATTCTTAAAGATTACAGAGTCGAGCCTTCCATTCTTTTGTTTTAACAGCTCGGGATTGAATTTCTTCATTTACTTAAATAGTTGAAATGGTCGATTTAATTGCACACAACGATCAGGGCTTGCCGCAGGTGTGGGATTAGTATTCCGTCCGCCGGTACCGCTGCTGATTAAAATTGTTTGTTGAAGTTAAGATTTGAAGTTCAAAGTTGTTTGTCCTGCCCGAACTGAAGTTTGGCTTTGCAAAACTGCCGATTGTACTTCCGTCCAGCCACACTTGCGGCAAACCCCATGTTAGCCACAGTGTTGCTTAAGGTTTTCTATTTTTGTTCTAAAGTATTTTTTCACCCGATCAGACACTTTTGTATTGTCCGATATATGGCAATCGAACCAGTCAACTAAATCTATTACTACGTTATCGTCATCTACTGAAAGAAGATCATTCCTATAAAATCTTTCTTTGTCTTCTGCTGTTAATTGAAATTTTACAGAGAATGCTTTTCTAAAACTCACCAAATTTTCCATTTTCAAATCATAACCTTGTGGTAATACCAATGCAAATGCTTTTTGTTTCTTTGGTCTAGATGCCTTGTCCAAACTGAGATCGAAAACATAATTTTCTATATCGGTAGTTGGAAGTACAAAAATTTGTCCTACGTTTCCAATTTTGCTGTTGAATGTTGCAAAGAAAGCTGCAACACCAATTTCACTAGTAAAGTCAATTAAGGAAGTATCAAATCCATAATGCTGTAAAAGGCCTGCTATAGCTTTATCAAGGTCTGGGCTCCCAAAATGTTCTTCTGCAACAGAAATATTATAGAGTCTTTCTCTTAAAAAGTTGTAAAGGCTATATATGTTCTGAACAGTTCCAGTTAGATGATGCCTCCCTGTAATCCAATAATTAATTTCAATAAAATCAGTATTGTCTTTCAGTTGTTGTCTTGTTACAGTTGATTGTGTTTTCTCCCAAAGTTGAGCTTCTCCTCTATAAAGAAATTTTGGTATTGGGCCACCCATAAATAATGTTGAAGTTTCAATCGCTTGACTGTTAGAAAACTCTTGTCGATAGTTTTCGCTGATATACTTTATTGCTTCAATTAGGGTGTTCATAACATTGTGGCTAACATTAGTATTGTCGGACATACCCACAGGTTGCCCGATTCCATAACTTGTTGGTTATCAATAAATATGTATGTCGCTTTTTTCATTGTTTTACCAATTTCAGTGTCGCAAATACAATTTCCCTATTTCAAATATATTAAAATTCAACTATGTTCCCGCCGGAAAAACACCTTACTTACTCAACCTCCCCACCACCGCCTTTCCCAACCCTGTCAACCGTCAACCCGCCCCTATCTCCTCAACTGCCATTGCTCCGGCCATGGCATGTCTGCTCAATGTTTTGTAGGCTACCGCAAACCCGGCTAGCAAAAACAGCGCACCGGCATAAAAGGGCGCACCGGGTAAATAGATGGGGGCTTTGCTGCTACTGAAATATGCAAAAAGGTTGGTCATGATCAATGGGCCGATGATGGAGGTAAGGCTCATCAAACTGGTGAGGGCGCCTTGCAGTTCCCCCTGCTCATTGGGCGGCACGGCATTGCTCATGATGCCTTGCATGGAAGGGCCGGAAATACCACCCAAACAATACGGCACCAAAAACACAAACATCATCCAACCCTGACTGGCTACGGAAAACAGGATCATGCCCACCAAATAGAGCAACAGTCCGGCATAGACCGCCTTGGTCTGCCCAATCTTGGGCACCAAGTACCGTATCAAACCGCCCTGCACCGCCCCTACCAACAGTCCCACCACGGCCAGCGAAATGCCTACCATGGTTTCCGTCCAGCCAAATTTGTACATGGTATAAAAACTCCAGTTGCTCTGTACGGCATGGGCGGCTATGTATAATAGCGTAAGTGAGATGGAAAGGCCCGTTACCACGGGGTATTTTTGCAATTGCTTGAGCGAGCCAATGGGGTTGGCCCTTTTCCAATTGAAAGCACGGCGGTTTTCTTTGGCCAGCGATTCGGGCAGCACAAAGTAGCCGTATAAAAAGTTGAGCAAAGTGAGTCCTGCTGCCACATAAAACGGTGCCCGGGTGCCCAACTGGCTACATAGCCCGCCAATCAACGGCCCCAGCACAAAGCCGATACCAAAAGCGGCACCGATGAGTCCAAAATTCTGGGCCCGCTTTTCGGGGGTGCTTACATCGGCGATATAAGCAGAGGCGGTGGTAATACTGGCGCCGGTAATGCCCGCCAATAGCCTGCCCACAAACAACCAACCGATGCTGGGCGCCAATGCCTGAAACAGGTAATCGGCCGCAAAACCCGCCAATGATATTAATATAACCGGCCGTCTGCCGTACTTATCGCTCAGTCCGCCCAAGATGGGCGAAAACAAAAACTGCATGGCTGAATAAGCAAAAAGCATCAGCCCGCCAATGGTGGCCACTTCGGTGAGCGGCTTGCCGGTCAACTGCTGCATCAGTTTGGGCATTACGGGTATGATGATGCCCCAACCGGTAATGTCGATAACCAGTGTGATAAAGATAAAACCTAGTGCCGATTTGTTTTTTGAAGCCATTTGATTTGGTAAGGTGATGGTGCGGGCAAAGATACGGGAACCGATGATGTATTTTACATAGCTTGGTTGAGGGGGGTGTATTTCAAATTTTCGCTCTTGTCCTAATTTGAAGTTGCCTTTTTCGGCGGCTTTTTCCACTTTTGTCCCCGCCGCCTTGGGCGGGATGTGACACTTGATACAAAAGTGGAGCAAAAAATCAAGCCCGCCCGGCTGACGCCAGTCGGACGGGGCTGCATAAAAAAGCCTAAAAATTGAACCCTCGGGCTAAAGAAAAACAAGCTCAATCTGTAGTACATAACCAATCTTCAGTAGGACTTACGAGCCAATAGCGTTGCCAAGCTTTAGTAACATTCGTTTTTCTTTTGCGCCCCGATGCTGCGATCGGGATTAAAAACCCTCAGCTTCAATTTTCTTAACGGCTTTTTTATGAGGCCGTACCGAAGCGGAGGTTGAAAACTCTATGAACTCGATTATATTGGAATCAAAAGCTTGAAATACCCCCGCCTATCGCTGGCATCATATAAAAAATTATGCCTCCTTCAACTGCCTATCAAAAACCAAGGTGCCAAAGGGCAAAAAGGCCGCCAAAAAGCCCAGCGCCATTTTCTTAATCGGCCAACGCTTGTCGGCACCCACACTGAACAGTTGCACTACATAAGCGATGAACAGCAGTCCGTGTACCCAGCCCACATATTTTACGGGCATGGGGTTGTGCCAAATGTATTTGAGCGGCATGGCCACCGATAGTAACAACAGCCAAGATATCGCTTCGGCAAAGCCTGTTATGCGCAGCCGCCCAACGGCGGTTTGTAATAATTGCATCATGGTAAAAATTGGGGCAAAGGTAAGGGAATGGCGAGTTATGAGTGATGAGTTATGAGTGATGTGCCCGTACTGCATCGACCATGGACCATTGACCATCGACCATGGACCAATGCTTTCTACTTTCACCTTTCCACTCTCAACTTAATTACAGTACTTTGCCAAAAATTTTTAACGTGCAAACGATCTTGCTATTTGGCGCCGGGAAATCGGCTACGGTTTTAATAGATTATTTGATGGCGGAAGCGTCGCTGAACGATTGGCATATCATCGTTGCGGATGCGAGCCGTGACCTGATTTTGCAAAAAACATTGGGGGCTGCTTGCTCTGAAGCGGTGGCATTGGACATCCATGACACATCGGCCAGGAACCTGCTGGTACAGCGGGCGGATATCGTTATTTCATTGATGCCCCCTGCCCTACACTACTTGGTGGCACAGGATTGTTTGGCTTTTGGCAAAAACCTGCTGACGGCTTCGTATGTGGATGATCAACTGCGGGCCTTGCAGTCTGATATTGAGGCTAAGGGGCTGTTGTTTTTGTGCGAAATGGGGCTGGATCCAGGGATTGACCATATGAGCGCCATGCAACTGATTGATGGCATCAAGGCCCAAGGGGGAACCATTACTGCTTTTAAAAGTCATTGCGGCGGATTGGTGGCACCGGAAAGCGATGATAACCCGTGGCATTATAAAATCAGTTGGAACCCCCGCAATGTAGTAATGGCGGGTAAGGCGGGGGCCGAATACAAGGAAGACGGCTTTTTGGTGGAACTGGACTACGACAAACTCTTTGCCGGTGGCCATGCCTGCTTTATCAATGAGGAACTGGGCAGCTTGGGCTACTATCCCAACCGCGATAGTCTTTCTTATATCCCCTTATACGGTTTACAAGCGGCTACTACTTTTGTGCGCACCACCTTGCGCTACTCGGACTTTTTACTGGGCTGGCAGCAAATAGTGGCATTGGACCTAACGGATGAAACGCCCGATTTTGATTCGGATGGCAAGAGCTTGCAGGATTTTTTTGCAGACCGTTTTGCAAAAAAGGTTTTTAAGTTAGAATCAGCTACTGAACTGGTGCAGGCACAACTGCTTTATTTGGGTGCTGCCGATAATGCCTTGCACATCAACAAAGGCTTATGCAGCGCTGCGGATGTGCTGCAATTTGCCTTGGAGCAAAAACTGGTATTGCGGCCTACCGATAGGGATATGATTGTGATGAAGCATGAAATTGAATATGAACTGAACAGTCAGGCTCATGCAATTGATAGCGTGTTGGTGGTAAAAGGCTCGGATAGTTTGCGTACCGCCATGGCCAAAACCGTGGGGCTGCCGCTGGGTATTGCTGCCAAATTGATTTTGAATGGTACCATACGGGAAAAGGGTGTTTTGATACCGATTGCCCCGGCCATTTACAATGCCGTATTGCCGGAGCTGGCGCAACAGGGCATCGTGTTTGCGGAAACGCATCGGGTGTTGGGATAACTTTTTGTTGTAGCTGGATGGTTTTTCTTAGGATACATTAGGTAATGGCTGTGTATAGCTTGTTATATGCATTGTTGCCTTATGGCCTAGTTGATGATCTGATAAACGGTGCATTTTAAATTTTCGCTTTATATAGTTACACCTATCCCTTTTCGGTTGCCTTTTGACTTGCTTTTTTCCATGCCCCTGGTTGGGTGTGCCACGCATTGGCGTGAGATTACAGCCTTTCGTCAAAATGAGGAGGCGGAGGGTTCGCTAACCTGAATACCGTCAGCCAAGTTTGGCTTTAGCACTACTGTAAACGCAACTTTGGTAATTCTACAACGGAGCGGAGAACGGAGCGTTGTTCATGGAAGCGAAAATATGCAATGCACCCCATTTACACGGATAGCCATTACAGCAGGGCAAACGCATCTAATTTTATAATGGTTAAATTGCTACCATATTAGCTGTATCGTTGCATTTTACTGGCCGATTGCTTGTGCTTGCCTCAGGCCGGCTGGCCTCGTTCCGGGTTCACCACTGCATTTAGCCCTTTTTTTGGGACCCCTCCCCAAAAAATCCGCCTGCGGCGGACCGGACTAAATGAGGTGGTTCACCTCGGAACTGGTGGAAGGTTACCCACTTTTTATCTTGTTACAGTAAGGTAAATGGACTCATTTTACTGAATTTAATTTAGATGTGTTTGCCCTGGCCATTACAACAAAGCCGCAATTTTTTGATAGAGGTCTTCGGGCTTGAAGGGTTTTAAGATATAATCGGCAAAGCCGAAGCCCAATAATTCTTCTTGCATGTTTTCGTAAAAAGCTGCGGTAAAGGCGATGATGGGCACATGGGGGTTGAGCTTTTTGATTTCGGTAAATGCGGCCCTGCCATCCATTAGTGGCATTTCCAAATCGAGCAATACCATTTGAAAATTGCCCAGCTTGAATTTTTCTACTGCAACCTTACCATTTTCGGCGGGTGTAACATGGACCCCTACCCGCTCTAGCGCCTTGGTTGCTACCAATATGTTGATAGGGTTGTCTTCTGCTAACAATACGTTTAACTGGGCCAAGTGATGGATGGCTTGTTTTTCACTAGGTTCCTTATCATGCTTGTGCTGCTGGTATTTTTCCATGGTAATGCTCATGTAAAAGGAACTGCCCTTGCCGAGCACACTGGTTACTTGTAAATTGCCGCCAAACAGCTTTACCAAATTGTTGGAGATGGAAAGGCCCAAGCCCGTACCGCCGTATTTACGGGTGGTGGCCGCATCGCCCTGACGGAAGCTTTTAAAAATATCCGTGGTTTTTTCGGGGGCTATGCCGATACCCGTATCCACCACTGAAATGTATAGGTTTACAACATCATCGGTTTGGCTTACAATGCTAACCCTTAAAGTAACCGACCCTTGCTCTGTAAATTTGGCCGCATTGGAAATAAGATTGTACAATATTTGTTGCAGCCGCATTTCATCGGCAAATAAATCAAAGCTGCCCAAACGGCTGTCGATATCCAACCTGAACGCTACCCCTTTTTCTAAAAAACTATTGGAAAAAATGGCGGCAATTTTATCAAACAGTTCCTTTATGTTGAAGCGGTGTGAATAAAGTTCAAGGCTATCGGCATCAATCTTGCTAAAGTCGAGGATATCATTTACCAAGGCCGTCATGTGCTCTGAAAGGTGCTTTAGGTTGTACAGGCTGGATTGCTGTGCGGGCAAAAATGTATCGTTGAGCAGGATATGGGTGGTTCCGGTAATGCCGTTGAGCGGGGTACGAAGTTCGTGGCTCATATTGCGCAGAAAAGTAGCTTTTACATTGGCGGCTTCTTCCACTTCGGCAAGGGCCTTTTGCAACTTGCGCTCGGTTTGTACGGTTATTTTGGTGAGTTTGGTCAAGAAAATTACCACAATCGCCACTGATAAAAGGATGTTGAAGATGGCAAAGAAAGATTTTTGCGATTCGAGGAGATCGAGTTTGCCAAAAAAACCAGTAGGCAGCGAAAAACTGATGATCGTCGACAAGGCTACTACACCCAATACCATGTAAAAAGAGGACAGTTCAGTTTTAAAATCGAACAGTACAAACAAAGCGAATACCAGTGGAAATATATAGCAGAAAATATTATAGCCGATATCAAACTGGTTAATGTACATAAAAATGGCCAGCGTGTTGATGCACATCAACAGGGTTTTGGCGGTGAGTATTTTTTGCCGCCTGCCCAACACTATTACCATGGTGGAGCCGAGGGTATTGAGTCCACAATAGATGGCCACGGAATAATAGTGCTGCGACCAACAAAAAACCATTAATAGGCTATGAACGATCAAGGGGAAGGCGGCAATTAATGTAACGGTACGTACCCGTACATTTATATCCTCTGATATCCGATTGGAGATATTATGGCTCCTCAACCAATTTGTGATAATACTGTTTATTTTCAATAAAATTGGCTTTAGTGCATTTGTAAGCTAAGTTATAGGTTTGCCCTGTGCATGTGTCTTTGTATCGGCCAATACACCATTTTGGGGGTTGAACAACGGTATTGCTCCGTTGGAATTAATATGGGTATTGGTAAGGACGGAAGGTTGCTATTGGTGAAAAATGCCCCTTTCGGCATCCAAGAGGTTGTTGTTTTGGTTGGCCTGTATTTCCTTGCGGCACTCGTTTACTTTTACCCAATAAATAATCCAGCAAACAAAACCTGCCAAACCGGCTAAACCGCCTATTACGGGCAGGATACTGCACACTGACAATACGGCATAGGCCAATCCGATACCATAGCTGGGTCGTTCTTCCCGGGTAGGCAAATCCAATCGGGCATATTCATTGCGGAAAGAATCGCCTATTTTGGCCACTACGTAAAATAGCCAACCCAGATTGAACAAGGGGATGAGCAACAGCCAAACCTGACCGGAGGGCATTTGGCGATTTTCGGGGCTTACGGTATCGAGTGCTTTTTGCAAGGATATCAGGAATAAAATACCCACGACGAGTGCGGCTGCAAAAAATAAAAAGGCGAACATCAGGGCTCCGCCAAAGAAAAAATCAAAATTATCGTTCATAGTGCTGATTTGGTGCAATATTACGTAAAAAAATATTGCGGTGCGGGGGCGTACTGAAGTGGCAGGGCAAACGCATCAAATTCTATTTTGCTTGAATCGTCATTTTACAAGTTATCGTTGCATTCTATTGGCTGATTGCTTGTGCTTGCCTCGGGCCGGCTGGCCTCGTTCCGGGTTCACCACTGCATTTAGCCCTTTTTCTGGGTCCCCTTCGCCCCAGAAAATGGCGCCCAAGGCGCCACCGGACTAAATGATGTGGTTCACCTCGGAACTGGTGGAAGGTTACCCACTTTTTGTATTGTTACATTAAGGCAAATAAGCTAGTTTTCTGAATTAAATTTAGATGCGTTTGCCCTATTGAAGTGGGTGTATTTACATGTATCATAAATCATTACCCTAGGAACGCTATCGTTGCCTGCTATCTTTCCATTGCCCCCTACTGCTATGGATTGGCTTGCATTAAAAGTTCCTGCAAATGCGCCGTACCCGTTGTAGCCGCTTGCTCAATAAAGTGCATATTGCCATACTCGTTCATGCTGGGTATTTTTTTGTCGATGATGTATTTGTGGGCGGCCAGCGGCACGTATTGTACCAAACCAGCGGCTGGATATACCTGCAATGAGGTGCCGATCAGCACAAAGATGTCGGCGGTGGCCATGAGCAAGGCGGCTTTGTTGATCATGGGCACGGGCTCTTCAAACCACACGATATGGGGGCGCAATTGACCGCCGTCTTCGGCCAAATCGCCCAGTTGGATATCGCCACGGATGTCCAACACGGGCCACTCGCTATTGCTGCTACGCATTTTGAATATTTCGCCGTGCAAGTGCAATACCTGTGTACTGCCTGCCCGCTCGTGGAGGTCATCAATATTTTGGGTAACGATCTGTACATCGTACTGCGCTTCCAATTGGGCCAGTACCTTATGGGCGGCGTTGGGTTCGGCAGCGGCCACGTCCTTGCGCCGTTGGTTGTAAAAATCCAGCACCAATTGCGGATCTTTTTTAAAAGCCCTTGGCGTGGCTACATCCTCCACATTATAGCCCATCCACAGGCCATCGCTATCGCGGAAAGTTTTGAGGCCGCTTTCGGCACTGATGCCGGCACCGGTTAATACGACCATTCTTGGTTTGCTCATGGTTTTTATTTGGGGCAAAATTAATGAATAGTTGATTGGAATCGTTGGCCGTGGGCCGTTGTCCGTTGACCGTTGACCGTGGGTCGTTGACCGTGGGCCGTTGACCGGAGTGCTTTGACCATCGACCATGGACAGGAAGAAGACGTTGGCCTTTGGCCGTGGTCCGTTGGTGGCGGCCAGTATTATTCCTTATCCACTATTCACTATTCACTATTCATTATTCGTCATTCAATATTCGTCATTCCTTATTCATTATTCATCATTCACTATCCCCTACTTCCTTACCGTCAACGTATAACCTGCTTGCACCGTACCACTGGCCCCGGTATTGAGCCGGAGGGAGCGCACCGTGGCATTGGAGCTGAGCATGGGATAATTGGACTTGCCGCCATTGATTACCACATCGGTTTGCGCATCGGGCAGGCTGCCACAGCCCCAGTTGGCTGGATTTTCCCAAGCACTGCTCACTGAACCTTCCCAGGTTACACCAAACTTGAGCAGGTACAATTCGCTGTAAACGTTGCCATTTACCAAACAACGGTATTCGTAACCGTACATACTGGTGGGCGGGTTGTTGAGCGATAGCACAGCCCCATTAACGCCACTATGCACACCGCCATTGGTAAGGTTTACAAAACCACTGCCTGTATTAACCTGCCATTGATAGCTGTTGCCGGTTATCTTGGCTTGAAAGACCGTGCTGGCACCGGGACATATCACCTGTTGCCCGGCGATGATTTTAACACTGTCCAGCAACCTTTCGCTTTCGATATTGCCTACATGATCGGTAGCGGCTGCATAAAAGCGATAGGTATGGCCCACTTGTCCATAAAAAATAGTATCGGCACCACTGAAATTACTGAGGTACAAGGTTTTGGCCCCGCCATTATCGGATACATATAGGTTATACGATTGAATACCGGATCCGCCTGCATCATCCACACCCGTATATTGTAGCGTGATTTCCGTATTGGGCGTACTATCGGGCAAGTTAACGATATGGCTGGTTGGCGCAAAGGCATCCACCACATTGGCCCAAGTATTGGTTTCAATGGGCTCGTTCTCATCGAATATGATATCCGCTTTTGCTGTAATGCTATCGCCGGTAATGGCCGTTGCAAAAGGCTTTATGGAATAGGTTACAAAACCCGTTCCCTTTAGCGTAGAATCGTTGGGCGGTAAAAAACCTTGCAGTGCATTGGACGGTGGAAGCCCGGTTGTAGGATCGATGGTATTGAAAATCCAGAAGGCTTCACGGTTCAGCACATCTACACCGGCAGTAACCTGCACTTGGTAACCAAGGCTATCAAAATCAAGCACGGTAAAATAATTGGAGCGGTCGGCCGGTACCTCAAATGTGCGCCCGCCAATATTGAACTGGCCCAGTTTAAAGGTAAGCGGGTCGGCCTTAAGGCTAATGGGTTGCCGCACAATTACCCGCTGTGCCGCTACTTCGGCCAGTGAATCGTTTTCGAAATGGATGGTATAGGGCATTACCGTGTTTCGGGATACAAACCGGTAATCGCTGTACCCTTTTGGCCCCACAATTTCATTGGGGTCGCAAGGTTTTACCATAGACAAAATATCTACCACGCCATTGCCGAGGGCCGATAGTTTTTTTAACCCAAAGGCCAGCATATCGGGCACGCTTGAAATGGTGGAAAATGCTTCCGCAAGGTTTCTGACTGCCGTGCTGCCTTTGTACTTATCTCCATAAAGCTGCGTAAGTGTATAATCACCTACTTTCAAAACGGTGGATATGCCTTTGCAAGCCAATGTCCATTCGGAAGTACCCAATTGAAGCCCTACAGAGATGGCCGTGTACAACAAATCGGCACCCGTAACCACCAGGTTCATGCTGGGCGAATTTTCCTTGGTGCTTTGGTTGGTCCACTCAATATATACTTCTACTGGGTTTTTTGAATACGCCGCTTTGGCATAGTCGATCATACTTTCAGCCGCTTTTTGTGATGCAGCGTTACCACTTAATGCTATTTCAGAACAGGGCGGGCAATCAAATGGTGGACCAAAAACGCCTTTGGGGCCAGAAGCACCGTATGTGCCGCTGCCCAAAGGCCCCGATCCACCTGCGCCACCTTCGCCACCAATGCCACCGGGCAAACCCTTGCTACAACCAGCGCCCCCACTACCGCCAGCGCCTCCATTGCCGCCCCTGCCACCAAAGCCACTGTTGTAACCGTTGCCACCAATACCGCCATTGCCACCTTTACCGCCTTCTGCATTGGCTGTAGCATTACAGGCTTCACCCCCTTGGCCGCCTTTGCCGCCATTACCGCCTGTCAGCCCAGCATCGGCTCCATTGCCACCCGTTTCGCCATCGTTTTCACAGGCAAGCGAAAAAGCATTGCCGGTTTTTCCGGCATCGCCACCATCGCCGCCATCGCCATAACCCTCGCCGCCATCACCGCCACGGCCACCTACTTGCGGCGGGTTGAGCGAACCTATTTCGTCGCTGCCACGGCCACCTTTACCGCCCTTGCCACCTTTGGGATGTTGTGCATTTCCCCTACCGCCCTTTCCACCGGGGCTGCCGGGTTCGCCAGGTCCGCCATCCACCCCATCTACCCCATCTTCGCCAAAGCCGGGTCGGTAGGCCCTCCATACCAGTAAAATACTATCGCCGCCCACACCGGACCTTAATTCGGTACCAAAACGGCCACGGCGCAAGGGATTGAGGTCGGCAAAGAATTGGAGGTCGATGGCAAATTTGCTACTATCGTAACCCGTAATGCCGCCCGATGCTGCCACAATCAAATAACTGGTATCAAAAGCTGGCGACCAACCGCCCAACTGTGAGAACACATTCTCACCTTTGTATTTGTCAAATGCCAGCGATGCTACCGCTATGGTAAACTTATCGGCCGCAGTGGCACTGATGTGCAGCGGGCCGTTTACTTGCACCATGTCCCAGCCCAAAGGTTCGCCGGCAATGCCCGGTGCCCCTGCCTTACCGTTGTAGTACGACCAGTAAAGCCCCTTGTTCATTTCTAGCAACAGTTTTTGACTGGGGCCAAAAACATGGGCACCGTCCAATTCCTCTTTGCCCACCACCATAAAACTAGCGGGGTTAAAATGATAAACGTCTTCATCCGAGTCAAGCGGTTTGATTTCTGGCAGCAATTGCAGGCAACGGCTACAGTTCCAGGGCAGGTTGGTTCCAATGGTATCGGCCCAGTTCATCAACCCAGCCACCACATACTCATTCATCATGTTTTCTACAAATGCCCTGGGGTTGGTTTTGCTGGTTTGTATCACTACATGGTTGGGATATTGATTGCTGCGGGGATTATTGGCCAAAATCAACCGCAACATTTCAAAGTTGCGCACCTGTTCCTTTACAAAATCCGCAGCGCTGTAACCGAATATCCTCAATTGGAGTGGGAACAGGTTTTGTTGTTCGTTCTGAATTACTTTTCTGTCAAACCGGGTATCCACGGTGATGGTAAATGCTTCGCCCGGTGCCAAGTTGCGACCGATAAAGGGTACTACTCGGGTTTTTCCAGCGATATACCAATCTTCGGTATTCAAGGAATCGGCCTGCGGAAAATATTTGGTAAAGCGGCGTATCGGCCCCGTGGTAGCCACGCTTTGTACCTTGCCATTTTTTTCAATCATGGTAATGTCGCCATGTACTACCGGTATGTTTACATTGCCCTTGTTTACCCCTTTATAGGTATAAACACAGCCCCATGGCCTTACTTCGGCGGGCAACAAACGGATAACTTCCAAATCGTATTCCCTTGTTGCTTCGATGGTAATGGCATTGGGCAAAAGGGTTTCAATGCCGCCGGGGTTAATGGCCACCACATCGTAAACGCCCAAGGGCACTGCGCTTGTTTGCCACCGCACATGCAGTTGGGTACTGTTGATGAATTGGCCAATGGTACCCACTTGGTAACTGCTGCCATTTTTACGCAACAGTATTTGTGTGTTGGGTTTAAACCCGGCCCCATTGAGGGTGCCCGTTACCGTACCCTGCCCCATTACCGAAGGGCTTGCTTGCAAAATAGAAAATGGCAATGCCTTTACCAGCAAGCTGATGGGTTCGTTAATCGGCAGGGCAAAACTTTGTGCCTTGATATAATAAGTGCCGGGCTGTGTGGCGCTGATAAGCACTTGCTGGTTGAGCGATTGGGGGTTGATGCCCGTTGCATCAAAACTGGTTTCGCTGGGTACCCGGTTATAGGCAATATACAAGGCATTGTTGCCCGTACCGGCATAGGCCGTGGTAAGCGCAACCGACAAATCAAGATCGGCCCCAACGGTTACCTTATAATAATTGCCTTCGTTGGGCAATAGCGTATCTGGCTTGGCTACATCCAATAGCAGGGCCTGTGCATCAATATGCGTGGTGGTATCGCTTACCCGCAGGTTGTTGTTGGTATTAGGGCCTTCGTATAGGGTATTCCGGGCATTGGTACGCAAAATGCTCCGATAGTTGCCCGCTAGTTTTGGCAATGCTTTACCGCTTATTTGCCCCATGATAGATTGACCGGGCTGCAACACTTGTATGTTGGATTCGTTGGTAGCGGTTAATTGATCGAGACTGCTTTCAAAAACGGGATTGGCGCTGAGGTAGAATGAATTGGCCAAGTTACCTGTTGCTGGGTTACTGCCTGCGTTAGTAATGGTATAATTGGCCAAAATATTTTTACCAAGGCGCACCGAATCGGGTACAGTCAAAGCACTCACCACCAAATCGGGCGCAGGGCGGCTATTATAAGGATAGATGGTGGACGGCCTTACGCTGATATTGTTCGCATCGCCCCCAATGCCTTCAAAAATATCATTTCTTGCATCTGCAAACAAGGCAATATGATAATTACCACTCATGTAGGTGGGCACTTGTATCAGCAAACTATCGGTATAGGATGCCCCGGGCGCAAGTGCTACGGTATGCTCTTTATAATTTACCGGTAGGCCTAGGCCTAGGCTATTGACCCTGCCGACATATGCTTTATCGAACCAGCGGCCATTGGCAGTAATCGGCCCTGTATTATCTACTCTGTATTTGAGGGTAAATATAGAACCGCCCCAAATACTATCGGGCAGGTTGTTCAGTGGCGTAATAACCAAATTGGGTACGGGTGCCGCAATGATATTGATGGGGAATAGGTAGCTGTTGTCGTCCCTTGTTGAATCGTTGACCACATACTCAAAGTAATCGGTTACGCCGATGATATAATAGCTACCGGCAAGCTCTAGCGGAATTTGTACCGTGGCCGAACGTTGGTAAAAACTGTCGGGCAATAAACCCGTATTGGTATATTGGTTGTTGGTCTGGCTTTTCAGTATGATATCGTTGTTGGATATAACCGTATCTGCCGATAATACAAACCTATCTTGCCAGTAGGTTTTGGTGGTGGCCAAGGGGCCTTTGTTTTTTACCGTCCATTGGATGGTAGCCGTAGTATTGGCGTTAACGTTGGCAGGTGCGGTAAAGGATTGCACAAAAAGATTACTGCGCTTGATGATGGTATCGGTAAGCTCGGCTTTTACAAATACTGACCCGCCGCCGAGGGGTGGGGTATTGGCTCTTATGTTATTCTCTTCGGCCAAATGCTCGTACACATCGCCCCGGCCATCGGTTTTGCCAATGATGTATATGTGCCGGTTGCCAAAGTCGTAGCGTTGCTTTATCACCACCTGCTGGGTAAAACTGCGCTCTGCTCCTGCCGTTAAGCTATCCCCTACCCCATGCGCATCTTCTACTATATTGATGCCGGTAATAACGGGCAGCGAATCGGTATCTGCATAAAAATAATCCCGCCAGCCTTCTTTTATCGTTCCCGGCCCATTGTTACGTATGGTATAAATCAAATTGAATGGCTTGTTTTCCGTTACCGTATCCGGCAATAGGATGGAAGTAATCTGTAAATCAACCGGGGTGGCCAAAGTGATGGTAAACAGATTGCCCCTTGTAAGGTTGTTGCCCTCTTGTGTAAACTCGTACACTTCACCACGGGCATCGGTTTTTACAAATACATAATAATTGCCCGCAATACCATTGGGTATTTGCAGTTTAGGGCTTACGGTATAAGTGGCACCGGTGATAAAATTGGGTATCAAATTACGGTTTACCGCAGCTTTGACAATTACGTTGCTATTGCTAAACACAGCACTGCTGCAAATGAATACACTGTCCCGCCAAGACATTTCCAGTGGCGGATTGGCGCCTTGGTTGGTTACGGTATATGACACATTCACCAACTGGCCCGATTGTACGCCGGTAAGGTTTTGGATATTGGTTACCACCAAATCGGCCGGTGGCGTTGGCGTAATGTTGATGGAATCGCTGGTGCGGATATTGTTGGTACTAAATGGCCCTTCATAAGCATCATTGTACCCATTGGTATAAACATGGATGTACTGCTTACCAAAGAAATTATATGGAATAAGTACCTGATGCTGCACGGTATAGCTACTGTCGGGCAACAGATAATCCACATAAGGGATGCTGTCGGCAAAACAATTGACACTGCCGGGTTTTAAAAAGCGTATTTCCTTTACTGGCAGCTCATAAGCGGTGGCAATATCAAATACGGGTTGGTTGCTGATAAAAAAACGGTCGCGCCAAGCACGTTGCGGACAGCCGGGTATGCGTTTGCCGGATGCCGTTAAAGGGCCTTCATTTTTTACGGTATAGGTAATGGGTATGGTACTGCCGCCAAATGCTGCAAAGGGTACGCCTACAGATTGCACCCGCAAATCGGGCAGCAAACCATCCCCTATCAGCACTTGGGCAAAGCGGTAATTGTTTTGTTCGCTCCGTTCCCGCACGTTGTTTTCGCTATGGTTGTACCGTACAGGTGCCCATAACACCGTACAAGCATTGCCAGTTCCACCTAGGCAAAAAGCTTCTCCATTATCGGTAATCACAAACAGATGCCACGAGCCTTCTATGCCAGTAGGAACCATTACTGTTTTTGTTTGTGTGTAGGTTTCGCCGGGCAGTAAGTGCGATGGATTGTTGAAAATACCTAGCAACCTAGCATTATTGGTGCGCAAATCGGTACTGGGCGATAGGTAAATCCTGTCGCGCCACCCCACGGCACCCGTACCGTTTACCCCAATATTTTTAACCCGCCAGGTAACCGTAAGCGGTAGCCCTTGGTAAATGTTGGCCTGAAAACTCATTGTATCCAAAATAAGGTCGGGCTTGCCGTTGCTGTTTTCTACCGCCGTAAATTGCAGGGTATCGCTGGTTGAAGAAGAACAAACATTCTTTGCTACTACTTTCCAACTGTAGGGCACATTCAAGGCGATATTTTCGCTTAAATCATAATTTACCTGTAACAGACCCGAATCGAGCGGCAGTGCGGGTTGGGGCTGGCCACTAGGCCATACATACACATCGTATGCAGTGGCATTGGTTGCGGGTGCCCATTGCAAACCGAGCGGCAGCGAAAGGCCCGCTTCATTATCGGAGGGCACCAAGCCGGCAACGGGGCCTGTTACATAATTGGGCAACACCGTTACGGCAATGGTTTGCGCAGCGGAACGAACCGTATCGCAAAGACTGTATGCTTTTACACTAAGTACATAAGAACCGGGTGTTTGCCATAGCACCGAGGCACTGTCGCCATTGGCCGTAAGTATGCCCCCGCCGCTAAGCGACCACTCATAAATGGCCCCATTGATTTTGGGGGTGGTATATCCTACTGCTATGGCACAGGTAAGCGCTACACCACTGATGGGCTGTAGCTGCCGCACACCGATACAAAAGGATTGCACCACTTCAGGCGCTGGTGTATAATTGGCATTGCCGCCTTGCATGGCTTTTACCTGCACCATACCGGCCCCGTTCATTTTTATCAATTTGCCGCTGATAGTGGCATTGCCCGACACCATACCAAAACTAACGGGCAGCCCCGATGATGCAATGGCATCCAAGGCAAAATCGCCACTGCCAAAAATTTTATTGGCAATGGGATTGAAGGTAATGGCCTGTGGCCCGTTTATTACCAATACCGTATCTACAACAGTTGGGGCGGCCCCAAAATCAGCATTGCCAAACTGGTTGGCCGCAACCCGTATCGGGCCAGCGGCGGTTACAAATAAACTATCGCCACGAATAATACCCGGACCACTGAGTATGCTATAAACAATCGGCAGGCCCGAACTGGCCGTTGCCGTAAGCACCCTAAATGAATCGATACCAAAACCAATATTGGAAACCTGCGGAAAGCTGATGGTTTGCGTTTGTGCGGTATTAAAAACAATCGCTGCCGAAGTAGGACCTTCACCGCAGTTGTTGGCAAATTTTGCGGTATAGCTACCGGGTGTGGCGGCATAAATAACTGAATCCGTAATGCCCAGGCCCACACCATCTTTAAACCAGCGCTGCTCGGCACCGGGCGGTATGGTGGCGATATCCAAATACCGTCCTTTTACCGTAACAACAGGGGCCACAGATGGCGATTGCTCATTAACCGTAACAACAAATTGTTTGGTAATGGAATTGCCAATGGCATTGGAAAGGTATAGTTGTAAAATATGCGTACCCGTACTGTTAAAGGTAACGGTAGCAATACTGTCGGTAAATACCAACGAACCGCCCGAAAGCAGGCTCCAATGATAGGTTACATCGTTGTCGGCCACATTAACGGCTTTATACACCACGGCATTGTTGCAGGCCGTTGCTGGGCCGCTGATGCCAAACCCATTGCCGGGGAGCTTGCTGTTGAGGCTGATGTTATAACTAAACCCATCATTAACGGAACCCAGCCTATTGTAGATGGTTTGCGGAGCGGTTACCAATATTTTCACACTATCATACACCGTAACACCGTTGGGCACATTGCTTTTGGTACGGCTGTATATGGGAGTTAAATTAACATTATAGCCGGTTAGCGTAAAATTTGCCGGCAAGCCGGAATAATTGGTGGCTTGTAGGTACAATTTCAAGCTGTCGGTACTGGCATATTCGGTTTTATAATAATCAAACAGGTCCGATGTACCGTTGAGCCGATAGCCGGTATGGCCCCACTTTATTTCATTGGCATTGAGGGTTTGCGCAGTGGCAAAGCTGTTATTGTTTTCGGTATCGTTCAGGCTGGTATCGGCTATCTCGTATCGGAACTCATATTCAAATGCTTTGTTGGGAGATGCGTACAAGTGGAAATAAAAAGTGTCGGCGGCACGGCTGTGCAGGGTGATGGTATCGTAAATGGTGGCACCTGCAGGTACATTGCTAGTGCCAGTGATAAATCCCCCAAACTGTGTGGTTGTTTTGCGCCGGTCGTAACCATTCATGTACAGATAACTGGTAGTGCCGCTGCGGTTGATGCCCTTTACATATACCTTTAATGTACCATCCACTGGTAATATGGTTTGGTAATAGTCATCGGGGTCGTACGTGCCGCCATTTGCCTTATAATTGGTATGGCCCCTTTTGGTTTCGCCGATATTGATGGGCAGTGCTGTGGAAAAGCTGTTGTTGGGTTCGATATCATTGGGATTTTGGTCAACTATTTCGTACCTAAACTCGTATTCAAATGCTTTGTTGTTAAAGGCGTACAACCGGAAATAAAATGTATCGGCGGCCTGCCCGTGGAGGGTGATGGTATCGTAAATCTTAGCACCCGCTGGCACGTTGCTGGTGGCGGTTATATACTCCCCAAACTGTGTCGTTGTTTTGCGCCTATCGTAGCCAGTCATGTACAGGTAGCTAGTGGTGCCGCTGCGGTTAATACCTTTTACATACACTTTCAATGTACCATCCACGGGTAAAATGGTTTGGTAGTAGTCATCGGGGTCGTAGGTGCCGCCATTTGCCTCATAATTGGTGTGGCCCCTTTTGGTTTCGCCCATGTTGATGGGCAGTGCCGTGGCAAAGTTGTTGTTGGGTTCGATATCATTGGGGCTTTGGTCAACTATTTCGTACCTGAACTCGTATTCAAATGCTTTGTTGTTAGCGGCGTACAAGCGGAAATAAAAAGTATCGGCGGCCTGCCCGTGGAGGGTGATGGTATCGTAAATGGTGGCACCCGCCGGCACGTTGCTGGTGGCGGTGATATACTCCCCAAACTGTGTGGTTGATTTGCGCCGGTCGTAACCAGTCATGTAAAGGTAGCTATTGGTGCCGCTGCGGTTGATGCCTTTTACATATACTTTCAATGTGCCATCCACGGGTAAAATGGTTTGGTAGTAGTCATCGGGGTCATAAGTACTGCCATTTGCCTCATAATTGGTGTGGCCCTTTTTGGTTTCGCCGATATTGATGGGTAATGCCGTGGCAAAACTATTGTTGGGCTCTGCATCATTGGGGCTTTGGTCTTGCATTACATAGTAAAACTGGTAATTAAAACTTCTATTACTATAAAATCGAAAATAAAAAGTGTCGGATGCCTGGCCGTGTAGCGTAATGGTTTGTGCAATGGTGGCACCTGCCGCTATGGCGCTGGAATTACCTATGTATGCACCAATCTGAGCAGTTGATTTGCGCCGATCGTAGCCATTGAGGTAGAGGTATCCGGTGTTTACACTTGCATTGGTACCCTGCACCGTGATGGTGAGCGTGCCATCAGCGGGCAAAACCGTCATGTAATAATCATCATCATCGCCATTGCCCACATTGGCAATCATATTGTTATATGCTTGGATGGGGGTTGCCGTAGCAAAAGTATTGTTCGATTCTATTTCAGGTAGCTGCGCCCAAGCGGCTTGCACCATTAGTAGATATAGGAAAAACAGTGAAATTTTTTTCATTACAATTGTACTTGAAGCTCAACTATTTAAAATAAAGGCAGTATGCTTTGGCAAAGGGTGACTAAATAATTTCCAAATATCCCCTGTAGTGGGTTAAGCAGCAATAATCCTTTTGGAGTATAGGACAATCCGGCAACTATAACTTATCTTGGGCGCAAAAAGCCATCGCTTGAAACCAAAGCTGCTGATATGCTTGTTTTTTTGGGCAGGGCATACCCTACCCTGTATGGCCCAAAGCATTGTGCGCCACAATAGCTTTAGTTATAATGTAAATGAGGGCCTATTGCAAAGCACCATCATTGATGTGGCATTTGACCAAAATAATTTTTGCTGGCTTTCCTTCCCCAATGGCATACAAAAGTTTGATGGCAAAAGCTTTATCCAAGTGCCTATACAGCCCGGCCTGCCAGATGACAAACTGGTGTTTCTTTTCCGATGCAGTAATGGTAATTTGCTCATTAGCCACGGCATGGGCATAAGTTGGTACAATGTTCAAAACAACCGATTTGTGCAAGTGTACTCCAGAAAAAAAGATTATCAAAGCGCTTTTGTTTTTATGGGCGAAGATGCGGGTATCATTTACCTATACACCGAAAAAGCCGAAATCATCGGGATTGATTGCCATAATTTTGCTGTGGTACAAACTACTCAAACGCCTTTTCCCGGCTATGCCAGCAGTTCCAATTATCTACCCAAGTTCAGCGGCAATATCATGGGGCATAACATAGCGCTAAAAATAGACAAGACATTGTACCTATGGAACCTGCCACAAGCTAAACTTGTGCAGCAATCCGGCCCCATTGACCAAATGTCCAACTATTTTTTACAGCTATACAGCGATGAGGAAGTATGGTATTATGCGCACAATAACTTTGCTGCATTACAGCGTTATCATTTTGGCACGGGTGAACACAAAACCGTTACCGTAACGGGGAAAGACAAGCAACCTACACAGCGTTGCCATGTATATGCCTGGGGCAAGCAGATGCTCATGGCCTTTGATGGCAAAATATACGAAACCGATACCAGCTTACAAGTGCTGCAAAATGAACTGGTGAATTTTCAAAACCTGTCCATTACCGGGTCAACTACCATTGCAAAGATCAAGGAAGATAATTTTGGTAATTTGTATTTGATGACGGTAACCAATGGATTTAGAAAAGTGATCCGGAACAACTATACCATCCGCTATTACGGCGGCACCAATAATGCCCAAAATTTCACGCAGGCCATTTTGCCCGACAAAACCAACAACCGTGTGTTGGTAGGCAGTTCCAATAATGGGTTAT
The DNA here is from genome assembly GCA_943373145.1 of Chitinophaga pinensis. Lineage (GTDB taxonomy): Bacteria > Bacteroidota > Bacteroidia > Chitinophagales > Chitinophagaceae > Ferruginibacter > Ferruginibacter pinensis_H. Next base: position 236,954 of record CALSBI010000007.1, on the reverse strand, counting down.
TTGTATTTGACACCCTACAGCACCTTATAAAACACATCGCTTTTTTACCAGGGCAAAATCAACCTTTTGGGGTAAACATTATTATTAAAGCGCCATCCGGCAACTACCATTTATTTGTGCCGGGTAGCGGAAAAGTATGGCAGTTAAGCAACGACCTATCCCGCCTAACACCGCTGCCGATCGTTCCTGATTCGCCCAATGTAAAAAACTATATTTATTATTTTGGCAATTTGCTTAAGCAAAACAAAACGGAAGCCATTGTACAGTCGCAGGAGCACCTGTTCCGTATTGATTTTACCCAAAACCGTATTGCCCAACATGCGATCACCAAGGGCTATATCATGAGCGGGATACTGTACAAAAACCGTATTGTTACCCATGCCAATAATGCATTGATATGTATAGATGCCGCCAGTTTTAAGGAATTATGGAGTATGCCTTTTGAAAACACGGGTTATGTGCGCTGCTTTGCCAAGCCAGCCTTTCCCTTGCAGGGCGATACCAACCATATTTATATTGGCTGCAACAATGGCATTTTTGTTATTGATAGCTTGGGGCATATTTTGCAACATATTACCAAGGCCAACGGATTACCCGACGATTGCATTTATGCCATGGCTTTTGACAAAGCGGGCTTTTTGTGGTGCAGCACCAATAAGGGTATTATCAAACTCAGCCAAGGCCGTGTGGTATTGCAATTAAAAAAAGAAGATGGACTACAGGAAAATGAATTCAATACCAATGCGGTGGCACAAGCCGAAGATGGTAGTCTTTACTGGGGCGGTGTAAATGGTGTAAGCAGTTTTTACCCCGCTGCCATCAGCAACTACAAGGATACGCTCAATTTGTTTTTTACGAGCATCAAGGCCAACAATGAAGCGGCGATAAAGGATACTGCCGCTTGGAAAATCAACCATTTGAACCTGCCATACGATATCAGTTCGTTGTCGTTTGACTTTATTGCGATGGGTAATGGTAACCCCAACCAATATGTGTACCAATACAAAATGGAAGGCGTTGACAAGGAATGGATACAACAAAGCGATATACAAACGGTGCGGTACTATTTGCCACCGGGGCGTTATGTATTTCATATCTACGCCTCCCGTTCTTTTAAACAAACAGCGTTGCCTTTGCGGTCTATTACCATTGTTATCCGCCCACCGTATTGGAAAACCTGGTGGTTTATGGGAATTGCAGGTTTACTGGGCTTGGCTTTACTCACCTTTGGCATCAACCGCTACAACCGTCAAAAATATCAAAAACAATTACAGTTGTTGGAAGCGGAAAAGAAGATAAAGCTAGAACGGGAGCGCATTTCGAGGGACTTACATGACAGTTTGGGGGCTTCAGCTAATGCAGTCCTGTACAATACCGAGCTGCTAGAGCAAGCTCCCGACCCGGCCAAAAGGGCGGCACTGATGAGCGATTTGCGCTTTGCTTCCAAAGACATCATTACCTCGCTACGGGAAACCATTTGGGCATTGAACAAAGCGCAGTTTTCGGCGGAGGATTGTTTGGTGCGCATCCGCAATTTTATACAACCATTCAACCGGTATTATGAGCACATACAGTTTAGTGTACAGGGCGATGCCCCGGTGCATGTGATGCTCGACTATAAGCGGGCATTGCATTTGGTGCGGCTGGTGCAAGAGGCGGTTACCAATGCCATCAAGCATGCCCAAGCGGCTACAATCACCATCTTCAGTTTACCAGCGGCCGATGGATGGGAGCTGCGCATTGAAGACGATGGCAGGGGCTTTGATTATGCGGCCAAAATGCAGGACAAGCTGGGCAATGGGTTAACCAACATGGCGCAAAGGGCAAGGGATGGGGACTTTACCATAAAAGTGCAAACTGGCAATGGACAGGGCACGCACATCACCTTATGGATAATATATGACCAAAAAACATAAACGACATGCGTATTAAAATCGGTATAGTGGACGACAAGTCGAGCAACCGCAATATTTTGAAGGACAAGCTATTACGGGGCGGTCAGTTTACCATTGCCCTAATGGCGGAAGACGGCAAGGATTTTTTGGAAAAGATGCAGGGGCTTGACTTGGATGAGCAGCCCGATGTGGTACTGATGGATTTGGAAATGCCGGTAATGGACGGCGTGGAAGCCATTGCCACGGGCTCATTTTTGTACCCTGCGGTTAAGTTTGTAGTGCTCACCATTTTTGACGATGAAGATAAAATATTCCGGGCCATAAAAGCGGGGGCCTATGGCTATTTGCTAAAGGACGAAAGCTCGGAAAACATTTCCAGTATGTTGCTGCAAATGCAGGAAAGTGGTGCTGGCCCCATTTCACCGGGTATTGCTTTTAAGATTTTGCAATTGGTGCAGAACAATAATTTGGTAATGGCCGCAGCCCGTGAGCAGGAAAAAAAACAACTGTTCAACCTTACGGCCCGTGAGCAAGAGATATTGAAGCTGCTGGTAGAGGGCCTGCTGTACAAAGAGATCGGTGCCAAGCTGGACATCAGCCCGCACACCGCCAAAAAGCATGTAATCAACATTTACAACAAGCTGCATGTAAATACCCGTGCGCAGGTAATCAATATTGCCCATGGCAAAAAATGGTTCGACTGATCAATGGCATTTCTTACCAGTATTTCATCTATAACCATCTGTAAGCATGGCTTTAACGCCACCCGGGCTGCCACACCCACTATTCACAAACTGTTTTTATAGCTCACCATTGCAGGATGCCGTTACCGTATCTGTAACCGTTTAATCAACCGATAACTAAACAGGGGGAAATTGAGGACAAAGCCCCCTCAAAAAGGGGTGATTCGGTTTTGCCTACCACAAACGTAATTCTTAATTTAACATTGATTACACTATTTTCTAATCTTTAAAACATGTTTTATGAAACAAACAATGCTCCTATTTTTCATTGCGCTATTGTGCGCCTCACCTTCAAAATCCCAAACGGCTGCCGACAACCTTTACGTTAATTCACTTTCTGCAGGCTTTGATTATCAAGCCACCACTTTTGTGATTGATTCTGCACGGCCTACCTATCAATTCCCCAGGGGATTATTGCTTTGGGCTGCCAATAGCAACACCAATTCCCCCAGCAGGCAGTCCTTATCGCTGGATCAGATCGATTCGCTGGGTAACCCTGTTACAGAGCACGTAAATTACCATGCCAATGTGGGCTTGCGTTCGTTACAGCCAAAAACGATTATCCGCAGTGTGTTTGGCAAATATTATTATTTGCTGGCCTATGTGGTTAACTCACCCAATCCCATCAATGGCCTTACGGTTGCTTCATCGCCCATTGTATTTAAATTAGACGATGACCTTAACTTGGTATGGTCGGCCAAAATCCACTTCAGTCCTGTTAGCGATGCCAATTCGGGCTCGCTGATTGAGTACAACGAATTGATGGAGCTGGATGATAAGCATTTGGCACTGGTAGGCCGCTATGCCGAACCCAACAAGCAACATGCCCTGCAAATAACCAAACTGGATGGTTCTAGTGGTTCCATCATTTGGTCCAATTGGTATTATCTGTGGGATTGCAACAGCAATGGGCTGTCCATTGAAGAAGCCACCAACAACGAACTAGTAGTAACGGGGTATTTAGAAAAATGTGGCGACCCGCAATTTGCAGGTTATCGGCAACTGCTTTTTGGCCGTGTTGACAAGGATGGCAACCCCATCCAGTTCCGTCGCTTTTTCCTCAACCCTGGCGAAGATGTGAGCGGCGATAAGATCAGCCGTTTCCTGAGTTTTGGACCAACCGTAAGGGACCGTTATTTTATTACCGGTTTTGTACGTTTTAGGGATCCTGCTATTGGCGCTTATAACCAACAAAACCTGGTGATTGATATTTCCCAATTGGGCGTTATCAACCGGGTGGAACACTTTGGTGGTGCTGGTGTGGAAGAAGTGAGCGACCATATTTTTACACAAACAAACGATCCCTTCAATACCATTTTTGAACTGAACCTAACGGGCAGTACCACCAGCCATGGGCCTTTGCGGCCTTATATCGCTACCGTACGGTACGATGTGGCCGCCCAAGACTTTTCATTGAACAGGTACGACGTTATTAAAAACGTGTACGGCAACTTTACCTACGGTGCCCGCTGGGGACAAGAAATAAAGTATGCGGGTCCGCAGCGCTTTGCGGTGTTGCTCAACTCTAGGCTTACCACCACGCCTCCCACTTACAACCATGTGGTAAGCCATGTGTTTGTAAGGTCCTACCTGCCAACGCAACCGCAGGATACCACTTGCTATAGTCCGCAGATGCCGCCGATGGATAAGATGGAATTCAGTTTTGAAGACAAAGATCCCCATGTGGAAAAATCGCCTTACAAAACCTATCCCGAATTATGGTACTCGGCCAATCGCATCAGTAAAAAATTGGACTGTGGCCCTGTTTGGCGGATATTCCCCCGATTGGCAGTGCGCAACATTTTGCGCAGGGGCTTATACCGTGGTCCTGGCGATATTGTGCCTCCTTTGCGTATGGCCAACCCTGTTAGCATTGCGCAATTACCACAATCGGGCAGCGGTATGTTATATCCCAACCCTGCTGACAATGAAGTGAGTTTGCTGCTGGACCAAGCCATGCTGAAGCGGGGTACCCCCATCACCATTGGGTTGTACTCGCCCGATATGAAGCTGATACGTTCCAGCTATGCCAACGGCAAACCTTTGCAGCGGATTGCGCTGAACGATATGCTGCCCGGCATTTATTTGTTACAAGTACGGCAAGAGGGCTGCCAGCGTACGTATCGGTTTGTTAAAAAATAAACTTTCGGCTTTTTTTACAAACTGGGCAGGTTTTACTTGCCCAGTTTTTTTATTGACCTATTGCTCATTTTATATTTGTTGTGATGCTGACATTGTTGTGCGCTGACCATTTTTGCGGACATGGGTTGAATACAAAGGGGTATTTTCCTTTGTTTGCTTACCAAATTTATCCTTACTTTTATATGGTTTGATAAGGCTAAAAACGGTTTTATCTTATTGTGTAACGCAAAGCGCTTGTACATCTATAACAAACAATTATTTATCTATGCCAAAATTTTCCTCCATTTGTGTTTTGTTAATCTTGCATATCGGAGTGTTAAGCACTTCCAGTTGCCAAAACACACCTAAGGACCCTGCCCTTCCCGCAAAAAAGACACAACCAGATACCACAAAGCGATTGCCCCCTGCATTGATCGATCTGTTGTTTGCCGATCAACGTTTTGACGCTATCATGGGTTTCAATGCCAAGCAGCCTAAGCAACCCCATTCCGTTTGGAGCCAATTTGAAGATGCCTGGAACTTTATACAAGCGGGAAAAAAGGATAGTGCGAAAAAAATATTGAAGGCCATGGCCGATGATAAGGATGCAGAGTCGAGGGTTGCGCTTTGGGCATGGAATGGATTGAGGGAGATAGGTGAACCCGCCCCAGTACCAGTTGTTTTGGGAATGGTACTTGAGGTGCCGCAAGCTAATGGCTGTGATTATTTGGCCGTTTATGCCGACAAAAGGGCAAGATATATAAACGCCCTTTCGGGTGGGGCCATTTGGGAAAAAAGGGAAGCCACTGCCGATCGGTTAATTGAAGGAATCATATCGTCCAGCCAACAATACGTCTTCAACCACGAGCTACCCGTTGGCCGACGAACATCACCCACGCAGCGGGTACGTTTTAGCTTTTTAACGACTGCTGGCGTGATGCCAATCGAGGAATCATTTGACAAGTTGGATGCGAATGGCAATGCACTAAAAGAGATATTTACCTTATCTACTCAAATGCTTGCCTATATTATGGATGCCTCCAGTAAACAATAGCGGGTACCTCTACGGTTTGCACTTTAGTAATGCTATGAGGGAGCGAAGCCTTTCGTGCAGGTGATAGCTGTGGGAATTGCTAATATATCCGTCTTCCCTGACATTTATTTTGGTAAATGTATTATTTGTAAATTGCCACAAATACGATTGTATGAAATTGTACACAACCATCATGGCCTTACTTATTACCGGCCTATTACATGCCCAGCCCTCCCCAACGCCCGAACAGTTGGCTCAGCAGCAGTTGGATGCTTATAACAAAAGGGATATCGAAGCGTTTTTGGTACCTTACTCGGATAGCGTGGCCGTGTACGCCTTCCCCGAAAAATTACTGTACAAGGGCAAGGCAACCATGCGGCAGCAATATGCAGATATGTTTAAAAGTACGCCTGATCTGTTTTGCGATTTGCAAAAGCGCATGGTACTTGCCAATACCGTAATAGACCATGAAAAAGTGACTTTTACCAAGGGGCAACCGCCGCTGTATGCCATTGCTATTTATACCATTGAAAAAGGCAAGATTGCCAAAGTGTATTTTATCATGCCCTGATTGGCCATCATCCTAATATGCAGTACAGAAAAGGAAATACGGCAGATGTAGCATTTATGCAGGCCTTGGCCCTAGCAGCTTGGGGCCGGTTTGAGCCCTTACTCACTAAAGCAAATTGGCAACTACTCTACCAAAACCTTAATAGCCCCAGTACTTATTTATCCTTATTGGAAAAAGGCGAAGCGCAGGTTGTAGAAGATGGTGACCGCCTCGTTGGTATGGCTTTTTGGATACCCAGCGGACACCCCGATGCCATCTACCAAGCCGATTGGAGCCAGATTAGATTTGTAACCGTACATCCGGACTATAGTGGCAAAGGCATGGGCAGAAAGCTAACGGAATGGTGCGTTGAAATGGCCCAACAAAACAACGACCATACCATTGCCCTGCATACCAGCGAGATGATGGACAATGCCCGGCATATTTATGAAAGCATGGGCTTTATAATGGTAAAAGAATTGGAACCCCGGCTGGGCAAACGGTATTGGTTATACACAAAAGTTATATAATAAAATACCCCTATTTTTTAGCAGCTCTGAAAGAACTTAAAAACAGGCCCAGCCCACCGGCTACCAATACCAAAATCATCAAAATATCAAAGGCCGACATACCCGCCAAGGTAAAATGTATACTGCTGATAACGCCTACAATCAAAGCCACTACGGCACCCAATGTAAGCAACCAGCCGATGATGTTTTTATAATTGAAGAACAACATGGCCACACCAATGATAAACGGTATCAACAGCATACCGGATGTAACCGAAACACCCCCTACATTGTAAAAGGGGCTGCCAAAGCCAAAGCTATGCTGTACATAAATACTTTTGAGCAATAGGTACATGCCTGCTATAAACATGGCTATGCCTAAAAAAAACCTTCCTGTACCGCCTGTGGTACCGCCTGCGCCGTTTACTGCCATGGATATATTATTTGGGGATAAAACTAATGAAAAAAAGGGAGTGGACAATAACCAATGGAGCCTTCCCCTACCTGTTGGTCAAAGACCAGACAGGGGCATGCGAAGTGAAGGGCTTACGATTAGCCGCCGCCTGGTCTTTGACCAGCGGCGTTTTTTTTAAGTAGTGGGCAATGCTGTAAGGTATCTAACCTCGCTTTTTCTTCTTCAAATCCAAGTAGTCGATAAAGTACACCACTTTAAGACTGAGCTCATTGCTGTGGGGGCTGTTGAGGCTGCTACCAAAGTTTTTGAGCAAACTGGTATTGTCGTAGGGATTGATGCTTACGTTACCACTCAAGGCGTTTTTCCAAGCCAAGGTAAGGCGGCTGCCCCACTTAAAGTCCCAAGTGTAAAACATATCTATATTAAAAGCATTGAAATTGCGGTTGAGGCCAGGTTGAAAGGCAATCTCATTCCAATAGCCATCGGTTTTTAGTTTGTAAAAATTAAGATGGTCCACATGCGCCCAATTGTGCCGCAGGCGAACGGTCCAGTTCATCCTAGGGGTAAAACTATATTGGCCCGAAAAGATAAGGTTGCTGGTTCTTACTTTGCGAAAAGAAACGATGGGATCGTAATAACCAGGTACCATGGTACTCACATTGTCGCGGTGTGAGTAGCCCCAAGCGCCACGGTCGTTCTGGGCTTCCCAATTAGTACTCAGTTGCAAGCGGTCGTTGAAGCGGTAGCGTATCCCGCCTTCAAGCGTGGTATAGCGGTCGTTGGGCCATTGGGATTCTGCAAAGCCCATGAACCAATTAACAAATAGTTTTTTTCGGCTATCGCTGCTGCCGCCGGTACCGATAAAATAATATGGTATGCGTTTCATCAACACACCGGGTGTACGGGCCTCAAAATAATCGTTGAACCAAAAAGGCTTGGTGTTGATCACCAGCGATAAGTCCCAAAAGTTTTTAAACACCACCGAAGCATTCATGTTGGCTTCCAGTTCCGTCCACACAAAGGGTTTGTACAAGTAGTTATTAAAAAAATTGAAGTTGATGGATTTGCGCAGGAATGTTTTGGTGGGTTTGTTGATGATATACGAAATGCTACCGCTGTAGTTAAACGAGTTGTTGTTTTGCAAAAAGCCCAAGTCGTTGGGATCGTACTGATCACTTTCCACACCCGTGGAAGCTTCAAACTGCAACTTGCCGCTCACTTTGGCAAAAGAAGCACGGGAGGTAAACCCATTGTAATTGCCTTGGTTGCCCCAAATGCTGCTGTAGCGGCCCATCCAGCGCAGATTGTAATTATTCTTTTTGTCAAAAAAGGAAAGATCCACACTGCTTACATTGGCATTGCGGCTATTGCCCTTGCGCATTACATTGGTATTGGTAAAGCTAATGGAAGAACGGTTTTTGAGGGCTTGGTCAAATACAATGATATTGTAATTGGTTAATGGCTCGGTAAGGATGCTGCTATCTTTACCGGTGCTGTTATTGCGCAGCTTGGCATACATGGGTGCACTTACCGAGTTGAGTACACCGATACCCAAATTGTTTTTGGTGCGGCCACTGAACTTGGTAGCGTTGTACAAGCGGGTGATGCCGGGATTTTTAACAATGCTGTACTGTGGGTTGCCATCGGCAAAATTCAACACATCCTGTGTGCCGCCGGGAGTAGCCCCGATGCGCCGGGAGTAAAACAAACCCGCTTTGTTGAACAGTTCGGTGCCTTCTGTAAAAAAAGGCCTAAAATCATCAAACCGTACCTGAAAGGGCGAAAGATTGAGGAAGATATTATCGCTGCGCACTTGTGCAAAGTCGGGTATCAAGGTCATATCCAGCGTAAAGCTTTCGTTGATACCGTACTTTACATCCATGCCCCCGCTTTTTAAAAACTCGGTGATATTACCGCTGTTGGTGGGCGATACCCTTACACCGCTGGAGAGGTAAGGCAATAACGAAAGCCGCAGCGGTGGAACAATATTGTTGATACCGGCCCAATCGCCCCATTGGTTGATATTGCCGCTGATGTTGGGGTCTTGCGGACTCCAAGTCGATTCTTCGTTGAGGGTGCGGCTAAAGCGGCTAAATTGTATGCCCCAATCCTGCACCTTCTTTTTAGAAAAACGGATAGCGCTATAAGGTATCTTCAATTCGGCCACCCAGCCATCGGCATTGATACGGGTACTGCTGATCCAAACGGCATCCCAGCTACGGTCGAAGCCCCCATTGTCTTGACTGGTACCGGTTTGGGATTGACGGGCATCGCCCTGCACCCCTGCCGACGACACCTGAAAGATAAAGGCGTTCTGCCGATCATGATAGGTATCGAAGCCGATGCTGAACACATCCACATCCTGCCGCTCCAGTACATCCCGCTGGGTGAGTTGCTTGCGGATATTGGCCTTATCGTCGTACATATAAGCGGCCACATATACGGCCACATCATCGTACAAAACCTTTACCTCTGTTCTTTTGGCCGATTTTTTACCGAAATCCGGGAAGGCTTTTACAAAGTCGCTGGCGATGGGGGCATCCTGCCAAGCGGCATCGGATATATTGCCATCAATTTTGATGGATTGTTGGGTTTTTACGGCTTCCAAACGCTTTACTTGGGCCATCGTGGCTGTTATGGGCAATAGGCCCCCTAGTACCAAGAGTATGAGTAAAAGCAGTTTAGCGGACATTCGCATTGATTGATTCGTAAATTTAATGTTTGCCGTACAGCATTTTGTATTTTTTACATAGATGGCTGTAGGTTGCTTAACCGGTTGGGGCAAATTTATAATTTCCTGCGCAGCATTTCACTTTTTATTAACCCTAATTCGCGGCCAGTTTGGCCCGACATGGAACTATTTTCCTGTGCCCGGCGCATTAAATAAGGTATAACATCGTCAATAGGCCCAAAAGGCAGGTATTTGCTTACGGGGCAACCCGCACGGGCCAGATTAAACGTGATATTGTCGCTCATGCCATATAACTGCGAAAAATGGATATGCGGATGGTTGTGCGGCAGCCCTTTTTCCTCCAATAACTGAACCCCCAACAGGTTACTCGCTTCGTTGTGCGAGGCAATAATGACCGAAATTTTATCGATATGTTCGATGCAGTAGCGTACCGCGGCATCATAATCGGCATCGCAAGTGGCTTTATCGGGCTGTATGGGCGATGGGTACCCCATTTCGGCGGCCCGGTTGCGTTCTTTTTCCATATAGGCGCCCCGCACCAGTTTGGCACCCAACACAAAGCCCTTTTTTTCGGCTGCCGCCAAGCTATCGTGCAAAAAAGCCAAGCGGTCGTGGCGATATAGCTGCAAGGTATTGAACACCACTACCCGTTCCTTGTTGAACTGCTCCATCATCAAAAAGGTAAGCACATCTACGGGGTCTTGTATCCAAGTTTCTTCGGCATCCACCAATACCCCCACTTTGCCCTCGGCGGCAATGGCGCATATTTGCTGCAATCGGCTTACGACCCGCTCCCACTCTGCCCTTTCATCGGGCGTAAGGCTTTGCAAGGCCGTTTCAAAGCGGGCCATCAGGGTTCCCTGGGCATTGCCCACCGAGCTATCCAATTTTTCCAGCAGGCCAAAACGGGCCATGCCCGTTACCTTGATGCTCATAAACGGGATATTGGGTTGGGTGGCCGCATAGCGTATTACCCGAATGAATTCTTCTTTGGCATGGTCGAAACCCGCTTCGCCATCGTCACCGCCTTCCACTCCATAGTCCAGTATTACCTGTACCTTGTATCCGCCCAGCTTTTGGGCCACAGGGGCGGTTTCTTCCAGGGTTTCGCCCCCTACAAATTGTTGAAAGATGGTATTGCGGATGATGGATTTGGTAAAGGGCAGGTGCCATTTGATGGCCCATGGCGTTACTTTCAGCCCTAGGTTGATCAGCCAGGGCTTGCCCATACTGCTGAACAGGAAATGGGCTTTTTTCAGTTCCTTATCGGTTTTATAAGCAAAGGCAGCGGCAGTATTGTCGAAAGATATAGTCGGCTCTTGGTTCATATCACAATCAATTCAGGCCCGAAATTCCAAAAAGGGGGGCTAATTGCCAAATAAATGTGTTAATCGTTGGCCGTGGGTCGTTGGCCGTTGACCGAGGGGCAGGGTTGACAGTTGACAGGGTGACAGTTGACAGGAGGAAGGCACGGGACCATGGACAGTTGACGGAAGGGCGGGGCTTGGGTCGTTGGCCGTTGGTCGTTGACCGAAGGGCAGGGTTGACAGTTGACAGGGTGACAGTTGACAGGAGGAAGGCAAGAGACCATGGACCATGGACAGTTGACAGTTGTTGGGGGCGACATCATGCTATAAACCTGTGTCGCAACCCGTAACCCGTAACTAAAACAATTCGTAACCTGTAACGGAACCGGCGTGGGACGGAGGGCTGGGGCGCAAGGTGGGATGTGACAGGTTAAATAACACAAAAATGAGGCTTCAACTGCAAGAAACCATACACTTTTTTGCAGATTCCCACTATCGGGAAAGTATCTGATGAATGAGCCTCGAGTCTAACTTTTTTATTACTACTCTTACTTTAAGATTGGTTTTTTGACTTCGAGCGATTGTATCAATACCAATGTCAAGATTGGGAGAGATGTAGTTGGCAGTAATTTTTTTCTCGTTGGCATACAGATTTGCAATACTGAATAAGGCATTGGGTTTATCCCCATTGCCCACAATTTTAAGCGTATCCCCTATTTCTATTTTTTTTATTAGCTGCTCAGGGATATCAGTGAATTCAGCACCATTCGTTACTGGATTAAAGGTGCATTGTCCTGTATACTCATTATCAAAATGGAAAAAAAATAGCAGGTAGCCCAGCAACAATAATATGACAGTAAAAATTACTATGGCACTGTAAATAATTGATTGTGGGATACGCCCTATTTTTTCCCGTATAAAAAAATTATCGCTCTTTCCCATATTAAATTTATTTACTAAGCTCTAACTGATTACTAACCAAATTAAAGTAAATACCACCTAAGGCTACCAATTCGCTGTGAGTACCCCGCTCTGCTATGATACCTTTATCAAGCACAATAATTTGATCCGCATTTTTAACAGTACTGAGCCGATGCGCAACAACCACTACCGTTTTACCTGCATAAAAGGTATTAAGTTTTTCAACAATTGTTTTTTCATTTTGTGTATCAAGTGCATTGGTCGCCTCATCAAAAAAGAGGTAATTAGGGTTCTTGTATACAGCCCTTGCTATCAGTACCCGTTGTTTCTGTCCTTGGCTTAATCCGTTACCACGACTACCGATTAATGTTTTTTCCTTGAGGGCTAAGGTAGTAATAAACTCATTTAAATTGGCCGTATTGATTGCATTTGCTAATTTCTCTTGATTGATTACTTCATCCGATTCAGCTATATTGTTTGCAATGGTATCCGAAAATATATACCCATCTTGAAGTACTGCACCGCAATTTCTCCTCCACTCCTCAATATAGATATCATTTAAATTGCGGTCACCAATAAGTATTGTGCCCAACTGCGGCTTATAAAAGCCAAGCAAAAGCTTGATCAACGTTGTTTTACCACTTCCGCTTGCCCCAACAATAGCAGTCACTTTACCCTTGGGAATTGTGAAAGATATATTCTCTAGCACGTTATTATCCAGTTCATTGTACTTAAAGGCAACATTTTCAATATAAATTTGATCATTAATATCAACGTATTTTGGCAATTCACTATTGTAATTCTCTTCTTCCTTTGTATGTATTTCGGAAATGCGGTTAAGGCTCAATTTAGTTTCAAATCCATTGCGTATAAACCCTACTATTTGCTGTACTGGCGAATAAAGCAAACCAAGCATGAGTTGTGTGGCTAAAAGCATGCCTATACTCATCGTTCCATTGATAACAGCAATAGAAGCATACACTGTAATCAAAATGTCTTTAAATTGGTTAATGAAAAAAGCGCCCCCGTCTTGAAACTGCCCTAATTTAGCTGATTTAATATTTATCTTAAGCAATTTCTTCTGCGCCTCCATCCAAGTAGCGGTTCTCTTTTTTTCGCTATTCTGAAGCTTTATTTCCTGCATGCCATAGACATACTCATACAAGAGTTCATTGTTTTTAGACGTTTGGCTGAACAATTCATAATCGATTGTTTTCCTCCTACGCAAGAAAAAGAATATCCAAAAAAGGTACAGTGCCGTACCTGAGAAGAAAATTAAAAAGACAAATGGATTATACTGAAAAAGGATAAATCCAAAAACAACTAAGCTAAAAGCAGAAAAAATGGTAGCCAATGTTGTGACAGACAAAAAGTTTTCAACTCTTTTATGGTCGTTTATCCGTTGTATGATTTCACCAAACGTCTTTGTGTCAAAAAAAGAAATGGGAAGCCGGGTCAGTTTAAACAAAAAGTCAGAGGTGAGTAAAATATTAATTCTCGAACTTAGATGCAATATAATCCAGTTTTGTAAAAAAGTAATACCAGTCTGGAAAGTATATAAAATAAGCTGTACAATTAATATCATATAAATAACATCCAATTTCTTTGGCTCAATGCCCAAGTCTATAATCCCCCTTGTAAAAAATGGAAACAGGTATTGGATGCCACTACCGATTATTAAAGATAAGAGGAGAATAACAATGTACTTGCTATAGCCCTTTAAATAATTTAATAAAAAATAAAACGAAGACTTGCTGGTGTCTTTGTGTTTATTTTCATTTGTATAGAAAGCTTCTTCGGGTTGTAATAGTAATACCACGCCTTCATTGTCTGAATGAGTTAGCCAGTTATTTCTAAAGCGTTCGTGGCTCAATTTGATCCTTCCTTGTGCAGGATCTCCAATGATAACATATTTTGTAGTTATTTCATAAATTACTACAAAATGGTTACTTGCCCAAAAGCCAATCGCTGGCAAAGGGATATCCATCAATGAGTTTTCATTTTCTTTTTCCGCTTCAAATGGAACTTTAATAGCTATTGTGCCAAAACCAATTGTTTTGGCTCCTTGAACAAGCCCTTGCATGGAAATACCTGTTTTGCTAACAAAACAAATGGCCCTGAGATAGTTCAGTGTGTACTTTTGGCCATAGTATTCTGCGACCATCCTAAGGCAGGATGGGCCACAATCCATACTTTCCAATTGGTAAAAGAAAGGATACTTTTTTTTAAAAAAACTCAATATTCTCCTTATAAAATTCATTATTATTATTTACTTCCATTCCATCGAAACCGGATCATAATTACATTTTTTAGGCTTACTTAACTCATTTTCGCTGTCGCTCACATACGCCCTACAGTCGGAACAAATATACCTAAACTCGCAAATTTTACATATCTCTATCTGATCTTTGGTGATATCCCATATTCTTTTAAATTCCGGGGTCAATACACTTTCGATTTTTGTTTCTCGAATATTTCCATAAACGGTTTTAAGCGAGGGGCAATTTTTAATATTACCCTCCACATCAATCCCTACCTTCCGATTCAAGCAAGAATTATGGCTTTTAAACTCCGCAAATACGCGGGGTTCCCTTAAGTTAAAATAAGCCATATTAATAATTCCACAATGTTGTTCCGATTCGATTTTTTCAGTTACATAAATGATATGCCCCATCCCCGATCCGTTCCCAGGTCGGTACATTTCATCCTTAGGGGCATTATAAAAAGTAAAATATTTAATCCGCACATGCTCATCAATCAACTTGTTTAGGTATTTTTTCGAAAACGCTTTACTGTAAGGTAAAATAAATTCCACAGATTTTATATAGCTATCGTCAACCAAAAGTAGGATGGCATTAATAGTTTCCATATTAATCGGGCTAAAAAAACGAAGCTGTATATCACGGCAACCGAGATTAATTAGTTGCTCAAAAATATCTTTCCAGTCGTGGTTAGAGTGTTCATTCGAATCAATGATTGCATTTGTAATAATGGATGGACTGTCCCAATAAAGGTCAATCTCTGGGAAAGCATCCGGCGTATCGGTCCAATGACAAAGTTCATGCTCTTCTAAAAACTTCACATACCCGTTTAGCATTTCCTGAGAATCCGCATCATACTCATCGCAGATATCTGCCCAACTTTTCTTTCTCGCTTCTATCAGAATCTCATGTAAATGATTATCAATAAAATACATTTCCCCTCTTTGCGTATCAACAATAATACTTCTGCTTATCCCGTTTACCGGAAAACAACTTGCATAGAGAAGCAAAAAATTTTCTTTATTATTATTCGCCATTACTTGTCCTACTTTTACTTGTTCCAATCTTATCGAAATTAACTATCTTAGATATTGCTTTAGGATGGCCTGAAGTATAATATTGCGGTGTATTAAGTATCGCAGCCTTCACGCCATAGTAAGCTTTCCCTTTATTTTGTTTAACTCCTTTTTTGCTAAACCTATAGATAAAATGATAGCACACAGGGATGTGCTTTTTTATTACATCATTAAATTCTATATGACCCTGTTTATAATTATTCATTGTTTTGTTTTGATAAATATAAGGCTATTTCTTTCTCAATATAATAGTTACAAGGATAAGATACCATCGCAAATTGTCCAACCGGGTTAACTTCTAAAAAATAATACTTATTATCGCTGGATACTAACATATCAATGGAGCCAGAATTAAGATCGCAAAGTTTCATTAACCGATCCAGTTTGGCCTCTAATTCCTTGGAAATCAAATATGGCGTACTTCTATTAGGTTTTACTTCGTTATACTTTCGAAAATCCACAGCGGTTTGCTCATCTCCTTGGGAAAAGATTGCCATTGAATAAAATTTACCATGCAAATAGAATATCCTTAACTCAAATTTTTTGTCGATGGCCTCTTGAAAAAGTGACGGGGCAAAAGTACTAGGGAGATTGTCAATAAATTCATCCGTCAAGAGCTCCGTATAGTGTACCACATTCTCATCATCATCAAATAAAAATAGGCTATCTAAAATAGATTTAGTTACAATCGCCTTGTTGCTTTTTTTAAATTGAACCAATTGCTCTTTGCTGGATGTTATAAATGTTTTGGGAATGTCAATGCCGCATTCCGCAGCCCATTTTAATACGCTTAATTTATTAATGGTAGCAGAGTTGGCATTACCAATACTACAACTCAAGTTGGCTAATTTTACATTAACAAAGGTTTCAAGGCTATCAATTTGCGACTTTAAATTAACCATTATTTGATGCACCTTTTTTTGCGGAAAATATTGCTCAAAATTCTTCGCAATCGCCTGTGAATTTTTAAAACGGATTCGTCCACGGCGATGCCAATAAGCATCAATACTATTAAGGCTAACTAATTGATTATTAATACGCAAAACAATATCATCCACTTCTGAGGAATTTGATAACCCAACTGAAATCAACTCAGCATAATCTTCAATATTACATCTTATATAAGGAGTCCTTAAAAAAAACAGCCACTCTATTACTGCATTTGAACTCAGGTCATAATTTTGGCTTTGCAAGAATACCATAAAATAGTTTTAAAAAACTTTAAGGGGAAATTAATCCCCTTAAAGTATACATCAAATTGCAATTAGTCCCTAACGGGTGTTGCAGGAATGTCAGAATCAGTAGCATTACCGTCATTGTCTGTTGCAGAAGACTTTGTGGTATAGTTACCGGTTGAAGACTCGTCAACAGGCACAACGCCACCGATGATGGTTGACAACTCAGAAATTTGACTGCTTTGGAATTTGGCTAAGCCCAAATTCACTTTTCCAATTGATTTTTTCATTTTTTTTAAATTTTAAATTGTTAAGAAATATATAAGTATGCATCCTCATATAAAATGTTGAAAACAGGCTACCCATTGGGCTAGTTGTTGAAACCTAATTAAAAAAGAGCACTTCTAAAGAGCATCGCACACAACCCCTTTACACATTACCTGATTAAGATGATTCGATAAATAATTTGCCGCTAGCTCACATTGTATTTCGTCGCTTGCCTAGTATTAATTCGTTATCGCAATCGGTTATATTGCAATCTGTGTCTGTAGTTGATGAATTCGTAGCATAGTCCTGTGTAGCAGAATTCTCAATGGATTGAGCACCTTGCATGATCTTTGAAACCGTAGCGATTTCGCTCTTTTTCACTTGTCCAGATCCTGCGCTTCCGGTATTAATTGATTTCTTCATTGTTTTATATTAGCAGTTCTTGTGTTTATACATAAATAGATATTTTTCCTTGGCATTCATAAGCATTATTGTGTAAATCTATTATCGCTCTGAATTTGATAGTCCCGAATTTTATTCCTTCGCTCCTTTCCAAACTTGTAAGCCATACTTAACGTTACAATTCGTGTTTCCTGCTTTGTATAGGAGCGGCTTCTGAATGTCGGATAATCATTGTACCTGATAGTATTACTACTGTTAAAAACATCTTCAATATCCAAATATACTTGTAAAGCACCACTACGTAATAAAGACTTCGAAAAAGAAATATCAGCAACTGCTCCTTCAATTTCACGGCCCTGCGAAAGTGGCACGGGGCTAACATACCTGCCTTTGAGTTCCAAGTTAGCATTTTTCCAAAATGCAAATAACAAGCCAATATTGATACCATGCGTAAACTTATATCGGGGATTAGGTAAGTTGAATATTTTATTGAAATCATTCCATGTATTGTGTGCGAACACATTTGCATTTACTGAAAACCAATCTGTAAACTCCCCTCTATAATTAAGGTTCATATAAATACTATTGCTGCTTTTAAAAGTGGTATTTTTTTCGATAAATTGCCCCGGTATAGTGTCGGCATAAAGTATCGAAAGCCATGGGTTGTGGGATATTGAATATTTAGCCATGAAATTAATTGACTGCCGCTTAGTGATTGCCGTATTTAATGTAACCGTGGCGGCCTCTTGCAAGATAGGTTTCAAGTAGGGGTCACCTGTTACTGAAACTACCGAATTTATCCTTCTTACAAGTGGATTAAGTTGTGCGAACGGAATTCGTATTATTGTTCTGTTGACACCAAGCCCAATGCTTGTAGACTTTGAAAGTTTTGAATTTATCGAGATGCTAGGAAAAAGATTTGAATAGTTATTCTTGGCAAATACTTTACTCAAACTATTTTGAGATGATACCGCCGTGCCAGTGCCCTCCCATCGAATACCCAAATTGTATCTCACTTTACGAAGGGAGCCACTCATTGCAAAAAAAAGCGCCTGTATATTTTCATCATAATCAAGCCTATACGTATTTTGTGGATCCTGAGAATAAATAATGGCATCGTTTGAGGAAAAAGCTTTGAATTTGCTGGTATTTCGAATACCTATTAACTTGCCACCAAACCATGACGATATTTTAGGGGTGATATTGTGCGAAACCGTCACATTTGCCGTGAAAACATCAGCCCTACTATCTGTATAATTATCGAGTACATCATAAAATTTTTGAAAGTTGTTGTCTCCGTCAAACACCTTTGTGACCTGGCTAAAATCAGAAAGCGTTTTGCGCAAAAGTGCCGAAACCTCTGCAGTAAGATTACTACCCTTGTTATTTAAAGTTTGCCTGTAGCTAATACCCCCAAATCCAAATCTATTGCTACTCGTATTTGACCTAGCAAATTGTTGACGTGCGGTATTGATACTTTGCTTGTTGTATATTAGTAAATTATCATCAATGGTATATGGTAATCGCTCATAGTCGTTGTATTTAAACACAAATCCTATCACCTTGTTACCCTTTAGGGCGAAGTCATGGCTATTGTAGATGCTAAGCGTATTCAATATTTGATTTTTACTGCTACCGATACTTTTATAATTATATAAACTGTCTGGCAAAAGATAGTTGAATTGGTCTAGTTCGTATTCACTGAATCTTGTTCTGTAATGGTTATAAGAAGCTTTTAAAAGACCCGAATAGCGCTTATTGTTATACTTTAACGACAATGCGATGTATTGTTTATCACCGGTGGCTAAATATCCATTAAGATTGGCAACTAATCCTTTTTTTATGTTTTGATAAGTAATTATCTCTACTACATTTCCACAACAAGCATCATAATAAGATGGGGGTGTTGAATAAACGGTAATGCTTTTAATTTCCGAAGGAGTTAAGTTTTGTATCTCTTGCCCCCCCGCAGCAGAGGGTTTTCCATCAACCCAAAAAGTAATGTTTGCACCCAAAAAATTAAGTTTCCCATCTTTATCTTGGAGTATACCTGGCAAATGTTTTAGTAACTCTGCTGCATTACGGCTAACATTAACTGCTTTTTTATCTGGCGTATACAAATACCCACCCGCAATGGTTTCAACCGCTTTCCTTTGCGTATAAACAGTTACGCCATCAATATTTTTAGCAACATGTGTCATTACAAGACGTATTTCATCTCTATCACCCAATACAATAGTAGTGTCTATACTTACATAATTTAAATGATATACTTTAAATCGCACAGTGCCCTCGGTTACCGAAAACAAGGCCTTCCCTTCATTGTCGGCAAGTTTCGTCTGCTTTAAGCTATCTACTCCAATTTCATACTGCACAATTGTAGTCAGCGGTATCGGCATTTTTGAAATACTGTCAATGGTAACCAGTAATAGACTTTTTTGTGCCTGCGACTTACTCAACCCCCCAACAAATATTAATAGTAGTAAAGCAGAGATGATTTTTTTCATATTACATGGTAAAATTATAATTAGTTACCGCCAAAAAATGGCAGTGTGATTTTTATCCTATTTTATATATTTTCTCTCTCTTACAATATTTAATTTGTGTGCCATTATTTTTGAGAAACTGGATCATGCGTAATGCTGTCCTTTCGGATATATCCAATTTTTTGGCAATCCCAGAAGGAGTGTTCGCCCATTTATTCTGGATATAAGTTTGAATAAGCGCAATTTTGTTTGAATAGGTTTGAAAATCCATCGTCGTATATTTTCATTGCTAAGCATATCTCCAATACAGGATAGGCTTTAAATTAATATAGTTTTGATCTGTAGTTTTCTTATAATGACATTCAAAGGTTTAAAGTACTTTCTAGCTTACACATTTATCGTGTACAGTGTTTAAGTATACATTTTTTGCGTAAACCAGTAGGTTATCAATAGACAATTTGCTTTGTAGAGTAATTCAAAAATCAAGAAATTATTCATCCAATGTGGTTAAATAATATATTACTATTGCAATTTAGTGATTTTTATTAATATACAATTTTTTTTTTCCTTGGGGTATTAAGACGGCATAAATCCATATTTAAATCTTTGTCGCAGGGCCTACCAAAAATTGCAATACTTTAAAATAGTATGGGGTAATCAACGATCTAAACAAAAACCCCCGCCCACTGTTGTACCTTCCATATGCAATCGGTTACCATTATCTTTCCCCATCAATTGTTCAAGCAGCACCCTGCCCTAGCGCCTAACCGTGCTGTTTATTTGGTAGAAGAAGGATTGTTTTTTACACAGTACCGCTTTCACCAACAAAAGCTGATACTGCACCGGGCCAGCATGAAGGCCTATCAAGATTATTTGTTGGGCCTTGGCCATACGGTATATTATATTGATGCGATGGCCCCTGAGGCAGACTGCCGTTTGTTGTTGCGCCAATTGGCAGCAGCAGGGGTATCAGCCATACATATTTGTTATGTGGCCGATGATTGGCTGCACAAGCGCCTAGCCAAAGCGGCGGCACAATATAGTGTGGAACTACAGGTGCATGAAAGTCCGAATTTTTTAAACAGTCCTGCTGCAGCCGCAAACTATTTTGATAAAAAGAAAACCTATTTCCAAACCGACTTTTACATTTGGCAGCGCAAGCAACGTAATATATTATTAATACCCGACGGCAAACCCGAGGGCGGGCAATGGACTTTTGATGCCGATAACCGGGCCAAGTGGCCCAAGGGCCAGCCGGCACCGGTAGTAGCTTTTATGCCGGAAAACAAATACATCACGGCAGCAAAAAAATATGTGGCCGAGCATTTTGCACACCACTATGGCCAGGCAGCAGCACCGTTTGCCAATGGGTGGTATCCCATCACCTTTCAAGCGGCGGAAACATGGTTGCAACAGTTTTTGGAGCAACGCTTTGCCCAATTTGGCAAGTATGAAGATGCCATGGTGGCCCGTGAACAGGTATTGTTCCACTCGGTACTTACACCCATGCTGAATATTGGCCTGCTGCAACCGCAACAGATTTTGGATGCCGCCCTATCCTATGCCCAGCAACACCCTGTGCCCCTTAACTCGGTGGAAGGTTTTGTACGGCAGATCATGGGCTGGCGGGAGTTTATCCATTTGGTATATGCACGGGAGGGCGGCCGGCAGCGCAGCACCAACTATTGGGGCTTTACCCGAAAGATACCGCCCAGCTTTTGGAGCGGCACTACAGGTATTGCACCCGTGGATACCGTGATACAAAAAGTATTGCAAACGGGTTACTGCCACCACATTGAACGGCTGATGGTGCTGGGCAATTTTATGCTGCTCTGCGAGTTTGACCCCGATGAAGTGTACCGCTGGTTTATGGAACTATTTATAGATAGCTATGATTGGGTAATGGTGCCCAATGTATATGGTATGACGCAGTTTGCCGATGGCGGACTGATAACGACCAAACCCTATATCAGTGGTAGCAATTATTTATTAAAAATGGGCGATTGGCCCAAAGGCGAATGGACAGCGGTATGGGATGGCCTTTTTTGGCGCTTCATGCATACGCACCGAAATTTCTTTGCGCAAAACCCTCGGTTGGGCATGTTGCTGGGCAGTTGGGATAAAATGGACGCCGGCAAACGCTCGGCACATTTGGCGAACGCCGAACAATACTTGGCACCAATGGATTCATAACAGCGTACATACTTACAAAGCCTCGCTCTACATCCGCTTACTGATTTTATTTTGGCTGATGCTGCGTTGGCGGCTGCATTTAAAACGGGCCACATCGTTACTGCGCAACTTTACGTGTTTGGTGGTTCGCCCCGCCATGCGCTTGCGCCACATCCTAAAGCTGCTTGGCTTACTGTGTTTTCGCATAAAGGCAATCACGGCTTGCTCCGATAACCCAAATTGAAAAGCAATGGCTTCAAAAGGGGTACGGTCTTCCCATGCCATTTCTATAATACGGTCTTTTGTTACCTGCAAATAATCTTCCATTACTATTATAACAATTTTACCCCTAATTGGTTGTGGTTTACCCCTATCCAGTTCTCTTGAAAACAATTATTTATACATACTGTTGTTGCACTTTTATAGGCTGCCGAAAAACAGTTTATGATAACCATATTTTTCACAACAAAAACAACTACTATGTACAAAACTCAACACATTTTTGCAAAGTTGCTATCGGTACACAAACGTGGCTATGCCATTGCTTTGTTACTGGCAAGTACAGCGGGCGCCAATGCCCAACAATGGAACGGCAACAACAATATTGCCGATTCTATTTACCGCACAGGTAAAGTGGTGATCGGCCGCAACATTACGTTGAACCCCATTACGCTCAATGCCCAACTGCAAGTTGAGCGGGGCCCGATTGCCCAAGTGCAGGGCGGCTTGTATGGCCGTTTTGCCGGCGATGGCATAATCACCAAGCCCAGCAAATGGATCGGCTTGGGTGAGGCCGGCACCATCGCTGCGCCTATCAGCAGCACCTACGGTTTGGCCATCAACAGTTCGCCCAAATTTGCTTTTTACAATTTGGTAGATACTACCCGTATTGCGGCCACCAAAGATTTGATTGCGGGCTTTGGTACCAATACCACTAATATTGATACCAACCAACGCTTTATCTTTCGGTATTTTACCGGTGTAGCCACACCCAACGGTGAAGTGCCCGTTATCAACCGCGACCTGATGGCCCTACGGCCCAATGGTAGCGTGGGCATCAACGATGTAAACCCACCTTCCACCTTTTTTGTAAATGCCATCCCCTCGGGCGCTCGGTTCAAGGCGATGACCATCTTAAACGAAGTTGGACCAGTGATCGGCCCCATAGGTACACCGCCCGGCCAAACTTTTTCGGCCATTGGTGCACAGGGCAATAGCAACACCCCCTTGAATGTGTTTGGTTTCCGTTCGCAAATCGGCACCGGCACTGCCCGTGCCGCCGTTGACCTACAAGTGAACAGAACGCCACAGGCACCATTGGTAAACACACAGGAAGCCGAACTGGTATGGCAGGATTTGGATTATGCAGGTCCCATTTTACCGGCTACTACCAGCTCGCCCAATATCAACAATGCTACCACTTTTGACCGTTTCAGCATTTTCTTCCGCTCGGGCAGTACCAATTTTAACGACCGCAGCCGGGTGATGACCATTTTGGCCAATGGCACCATGGGTATCAACACCTTGAATGCCAATCCGGTTACCGTGGCCACAGGGTTGATCGCTATCGGCACCACGCCCCCCGCTACCCCTACCACGCCTATCAATTTGGATATACCCAACGGCAGCGTAAGGTCCATCGGTTATTACCGTCTGTCGGATGAAAAACTGAAAACCAATATCACCACCATTGGCGATGCTACCACCAAGTTGACCGCACTGCGTGGTGTGCGTTACGATTTTAAAGGTTTTGGCAACAACGTATCGTTCCCCACCTATGGCTTTATTGCGCAAGAAGCACAAAGGGTAATGCCCGAACTGGCTGTTACTACCAATGATGGTGTGATGGCGGTGGATTACGATGGCTTTGTGCCCTTGCTGGTACAAGGTTTTAAAGAACAGCAAGGTGTTATTGAAGAGCAGCGCAAACAGTTGCAAGCCACAGAAGAAAAACTGCAAAAACTGTACGACCTGTTGGGCATCAACCAAGAAAATGCAGCACCTGCTTTGGTGAAGCAAGACGTGGTGGATAACAACCCCGATTTTCCCAATACCCGTTTGCTGCAAAACAGGCCCAACCCTTCCAATGGCAGTACGGTAATTGAGTACAGCTTGAACGATAATGGTACGGCTTTGCTTACCGTTACCGATATGACGGGCAATACCCGCAAAGTGTTCAGCGGCTTGGCCAAGGGCAGCAACCGCCTTACCATTAACGCTGGCGAACTGGCACCTGGCATCTATAATTATACCCTCACCATTGATGGCAAAATTGCGGGCAGCCGCAAAATGGTGATTATAAAATAATCAATATCCACTTGCACTAACTAAAAAGGGTTGGCTTTTGCCAGCCCT
The DNA here is from genome assembly GCA_943373145.1 of Chitinophaga pinensis. Classification (GTDB taxonomy): domain Bacteria; phylum Bacteroidota; class Bacteroidia; order Chitinophagales; family Chitinophagaceae; genus Ferruginibacter; species Ferruginibacter pinensis_H. The sequence goes on along the minus strand of CALSBI010000007.1, from coordinate 212,574 downwards.
TTGTTTTGCTTAACCCAGATTCAATGTTTGCGCTACAAAAGAAATTATTGGCTAACTTATAAGCATATAAAAAATCTGTGAAATCAATTTAGCATAGCAAAATCGCTAGCTTTCGTTTCGCTTTTTTCTTTGAAACATTAAGGAATTAAGAAACATTAAGAAAGCCTTTATGCACATAAGCCCAAATTGTTTTGGCACAACCCTTACTGCCGCCTGCCTGTCCGGTAGCTATCCCTTACCTAAATTTTGAAAGCACCGCAATACCGAGGTTTTGCGGGCACCAACCTGTTTGCATGGTAACTAATAGATGACATAATAACCCGTTTTGTCATGCCTGCCTGACTTCGCATGAAGGCAGGCCGATTGCGCAGCGAGCTCGCCTGAATGACGCAGTCGGGCAGGGCATCTACACCACCGGGCAGCAGTAAGAAATTTGTTACTGTAGATGCCTCCCATGTCGGCATGACAGGACGAAGTGTATTTGCAAAAAGCAACAGTTTGTTAGGGTTAGCGTTGCAATATGCTTTGATTATGGCAGTTTTATAATTTGGCTAAGGAGTAGCTGTCGTATAGGCAGGTCAAGCAGGCTTTAAAACGTGGGGCCGCCAGCTTGCCCCCCCTCCCGGAGGGGCAGGCTTAATGGCCCTTATTTCCTTAATGGTTTAAGTTTTATTTAGAGGTAATTGTTTGAGTAACGAAAGAATTTATTTGCAAACTTGCTTGGCAAAAGCTACTTTTAAGATACATTGATAATCAAGACCTTATAATGCAGTTAGATAGAATATTGCAATAGAAAATCTACTGCAATATCTGGGTTGAACCAAAGCGCTACTTGTTTGTTTTGTGAGCATGATAGCTCCCCAGTTTACCCATAGCCATGCGGAACTGCTGCAACAGATAGCGCAGATTGATCCAGTAGCCTATGCCCGTACCCGCAACTTCACCCAGGGAGCGGTTACTTATTTGTCGCCCTATATTTCTAGGGGTTTCATCAGCACGCATCAAGTGATGCAAAGTTTATTGGCCCGTGGTTTTACACCGCAACAAATGGAAAAACTGTTGCAGGAACTGGCTTGGCGGGAGTATTGGCAAAGGGCTTGGCAGCATTTGGGCAACGGCCTATTTACCGATATCAAACAAACCCAGCAAGGGGTTGCACACCGTTTGCTGCCTACGGCTTTGCTGCAGGGTGCCACCGGTATTACTGCGGTAGACAAGGCGATTGGGATTTTATTGCAAACAGGTTATATGCACAATCATTTGCGCATGTACACGGCGGCTATTGCCTGTAATATAGGGCAAGCGCATTGGCTGGCCCCGGCCCAATGGCTGTACTATCACCTACTGGATGGCGACCCGGCCAGCAACCATTTGAGTTGGCAATGGATTGTGGGTAGCTTTAGCAGTAAAAAATATTATTGCAACCAAGAAAACATCAACCATTACACCGGCACTGAACAACGGGGCACGTATTTGGATACCGATTACAATCAATTTCCTGCGATGGAAATTCCACAACCATTGCAGGCAACAACAGATGCCCGATGGCATACCGACATGCCGCCTACCGACCTGCCGCTATTGGATGCCAACAAACCTTTGCTACTGTACAACAGTTTCAACCTAGATCCCTTGTGGCATGCACAGGAAGCTGCCAACCGGGTATTGGTGCTGGAGCCTGCGCATTTTGAGCAATTTCCCATTGGCCCCAAAGTGATGGATTTTATACGGGGCCTCGCCAATAATATACCTGAACTACAGGTGTATGCTGGCCCAGTATCGCAACTGGTGCAGGCATATAATGGCTATGAAATATTATACAAAGAACATCCCACCGCTGTCCACTATCCCGGCAAGGCCGAAAGCCGCAGTTGGATGTTCCCGGAAGTGAGTGGTTACTACCCTTCTTTTTCCGCTTTTTGGAAAAAATGCCAACGGTACCTTTAAACCCATTGTACCGCTGGTAAATGATTTACCTTTGCGCAAATTTTGACACATGGACCCCAAAAAAGCCGCGGAAAGCTTTACGATCATGAACGAACTGGTATTGCCCAATGATACCAATACTTTTGGCAACCTGATGGGCGGCCGCCTGATGTACTGGATGGATATTGCGGCTGGCATGGCCGCTGGCAAACACTGCAATGCACCGAGCATGACGGCTTCGGTGGACAACCTGAGCTTTAAAACGCCTATCAAACTGGGCAATATTGTACACATAGAAGCCAAAGTAACCCGTGCATTTACCAGTTCCATGGAAATACATTTAAAGGTTTGGGGAGAAGATACCTTGCACCAATACAAATACGAGAGCAACGAAGCTTATTTTACTTTTGTGGCCCTTGACCCCAATAACAAACCCCGCCCTGTGCCCCAAGTAATACCGGAAACGGAGGAAGAAATCAAACTATACGATGGCGCCCTGCGCCGCAGGCAGCTCCGTTTGATACTAAGCGGTAAAATGAAGCCCGATGATGCGGCGGAGTTGAAGGCGCTGTTTGTGAAAGAGTAGTTCTGATTAGCTGATTAGCTAATGTGCTGATTAGCTGATGCCTGCACCCTAATTGATTGGTGGGCAGGCTTTTGTGCGCAATAATAGCTTTACTAAAATTCAGGTGGACACATCTGCAAAATGCGGAAGGGCACACCGGACATCCGGTGGACATATCTGCAAAATGCGGAAGGGCACACCGGACATCCGTTGGACATATCTGCAAAATGTGGAAGGGCACACCGGACATCCGGTGGATACATCTGCAAAATGTGGAAGGGCACACCGGATGTCCGGTGGACATATCTGCAAAATGCGGAAGGGCACATAGGAGTTCTGGTGGACACATCTGCAAAATGCGGAAGGGCACATAGGAGTTCCGGTGGATACATCTGCAAAGTGCGGAAGGGCACACCGGACATCCGGTGGACATATCTGCAAATTGCAGCAGGCCACAAAGGAGTTCCTAGGCATACATCTGCAAATTGCGGAAGGACGCAAGGGAGTTCCAGTGGATGCATTTGCAAAATGTGCAAATATGCAGATATGCAAATGCCTACGGCAAAGCGGTCCGCATGGTGCAAATTTTTTCAACTTGTTAAAGCTTGAGGTTATTGAGCAAACTTTAGACCTTAGACTTCAAACTTTCAACAACAAGGTGCTGCTCACTGCCTGGGCTAATTATTCATTATTAATTATTCATTATTACCTACTCTCCCTCCCCCGTATAAATACCTGTTTTGAGAAAAGGGCATAAACCAGTTATGTACTGTGGCTTTATTGTCGCACTTTTATAGTGATAATCGGTACAACCGATCAGTTTTTACTTTTAAACCAAAAACTTTATCGTTATGAGTGCAACCATCCCTAATTTACAACAGCGGCAGGTAATGCTGAGTTTTGCTTACTTGGCCTACTGTGGCGAACAAATGACCACACCCAACCCCGAGTCAACCATCCTGAACTTCATCAATACGGCCATGCCGCAGATACCGCCGATATCGGCCAATAACAAAGCTACTTGGAAAGTGGTATGGGGGCCTGCCGTGTACACCGTGCCGGGGGCCAAGTACCAAGACAATTTGATGTTTGTGGCACAGAGCTTGGCCAACCCCACGCAGTATGCTATCGCCATCCGTGGCACTAACGGTATTTCCGAATTGGATTTTATTTTGGAGGACTTTGATTTTTTACAACAGATGAATTGGCCATTGGGCGCCGCCACTCCCCGCCCAGCCGGAGCCATGATTTCGGAGTCTACCAGTATCGACATGCACATCCTATTGGCCATGCAGGGTACTATTGCAAGTGGGGCCAAGCAATCGCTCTTTACCTTTTTACAAACGCAAACCGTACAGCGAGGTATTAGTGTGTGTGTTACCGGCCATAGCTTGGGCGGTTGCTTATCGGGTACCATGGCGCTATACCTCAAAGAAAACATACGGGTTTGGAACAACAACCGCCAATGCATTGTAAGTGCGGTTACTTTTGCCGGGCCAACTGCGGGCAATGCACAGTTTGCGGCTTATACCGATAGCATGTTCAATGGCGGCCCCTACCCTTTTGGCTGGGATGCATCGCTGGGCAGCACTTTTGATGCGGTGCGTTGCAATTACGATATTGTGGTGCAGGGCTGGGTAGCGGCCAACCTATCGTATGTAGATGCTAATGGCAACAACGTTTCGCCCCTGTTTGCCACTTATGGCTCCAACCTCGATTTTTCCAATGGTTTGAGTTGGGCGGGTTCCAGTGAGGCATGGGGATATATCAACAATCATTTTTTACCGCCCATAGCCGCCGTTTCATCCGCACAAAATTACCAACAGCCCATGAGTGGTAGTGCACAATTGCAAGGGGTGTTCAATACTGCCTTTAACCCGGCCAGCGATGGATTGGAAGATTACTTCAAGGCTTTTAAAGATCAAGCGGCTTGGCAGCATGGCAACAGTTATCCCAGTATATTGGGTGTACCGGCTTTGCAAAACCCGAATATCATACGTAAGAGTTAAGGCTGTACAAGCCATGATTCGATATAAGTTACTGTTGTGTGGGTAGCACTTGGGGTGCGCCCGGCTGCTCGGGTGCATCTCAAATTTTCGCTAACATAACTTATGCACCAGTCTCCGCTACGTTGTAGAATTACTAAAGCCGAAGCTACAGTAGTAAAGAAGTTAAATCAGGGAACCCTCCGCCGCCGGGGTGTAATCGGCGGCGGTGTCCTTTTTTGGTTACTTTTTTTGACAAGAAAAAAAGTAACACAGAGAAAAACCGAAAGGAGTAGGCTGTAGCTATAAAACGAAAATCTGGCGTGTGCGTCGGCTGCTCACTCATAATAAAACTTTTGCTTATATTTGATGCCTTCGGCCAATACCAACAATATATGTGTAACCATTACAGCCCTTGCAAATAGATGCGGGGCGTAACGCTTTACCTTCGTTTGGTGGTTAGGACGATGCGCCTTAGGGCGGATAAGCTCTATTACTTTAAATAACCAACAAACATATGCCTGAGGATTTACCCGAAGACGTGGCCGAAAAGATCAGCAAAGCCTATCGTGATTTGGCCGAATACATTGGCAACAGCGAAGGCAACTGTGTTTTGGTGCTGGGGCCCGAACTGGCCGTTGATGCCAAGGGTTTTAGCTACCGCCGCTATTTCAGGCAGCTCCGCTCCAACAAAAACATGGGCATCTTTGATTATTTTGAGGAAGAAAACCTCTTTTCTTTTAAAGATGAAGCCGGTTATAAGGATACCCGACGGGAAGTAAAACAGTTTTACAAAAGTTCGGGCGACCAACCCCTGTTGGAAATGATTGCCCGGATCCGCTTTCCACTCATCATTAACACCTGCCCCGATTTGGCCATCAATGAAGTATATAAAAAAGCGGGCATCCCCTTTAAGTCCGGCTATTTTTCCAAAGACTCAAAGCCTAAGTTTCTCGACCTGCCCTACCCCAGTAAGGAGCATCCGGTTATCTACAATATTTTTGGATGCGTTGAACCCGATACATCATTGATATTGAACCATGCCAAGCTGTACGAAACCATCCAATACCTACTACCGGATAATTCGCTGCCGGAAAGCATTGAGCGGTATTTGAATGAAGTGAGCGGGTTTATCCTGTTGGGCCTCCAGTTCAACTCATGGCATTACCAATTGCTTTGCCACAAACTAAAGCTGAACGATTATGGCAAAATAAGGACCAGCCTCAGTGCCTCCGGCATAGCCAATAACAATTCGGTAAGTTTGGTGATGCGCAAACATTTTGCGATAGACTTTGCCCCCGATAACCCGGCACAGGCCGTTGCAAGGTTGATTGAAGAGTGTGCCCACTATCCAGAAACATTGCGGGATATAAACGGGCATGGCAGTGTGAGCCTTTTTGTATCGTATGCCTGGCGCGACAAGGATGCGGAGGCGATAAACCGGGAAACGGTGGTGGACTGTCTTGAAAAAGATGAAGCGCTCAATAGCGTAAGCAGCCTGCTGTTTTATAGAGACCACAATGACCTGAGCTTTGGCGACAGCATTGATTCTTTTATGACCCGTATTGGCAAGGGCAAAACAGTGATACGGGTTATCAGCGATAAATACCTCAAGTCGAGGTACTGCATGACGGAAGCCATCCGCATCAACGGCTACCGCGATGATGATAAACGGGTGTTCAATATTGTGTGGGAAGATGCTGATTTGGACAATGAAATACATTACCGGGATTTTTGGCTGGCCAAAAGCCAAGCCATACTGCAAGACCTAGAAAAGAAACTGGATAACGACAATTACGACCATGCGGTGCAGATATACCGCTTTTTGCCACGATTTATCAATGGCCTTAAAGATGCCATAAGCCTACGGGTGGGCAAAAATGATTTTGAACTGGATGCTGCCACAGGGCAGGTTAACCTCGCAGCCGCCAAAAAGGCGGAGTTCAGTAGTTTTATTAAAAAGATAACCAGCAAATTAATAGCCACTTAACATGGAGACCGAAATAAAATACCGGTATCCCGGAACCAATTATTTTAAACCTACCGATAGCGATATATTTTGCGGCAGGGATGATGACGCCGATAAACTATTGAGCCGCACCCTGCTCAACAATACCATTGTACTGCACGGCGAGTCGGGCGCCGGCAAAAGCTCGCTGGTGCGGGCCGGGCTAATGCCCTTGCTGAAAAAACAAAACGAAATACGGTTAAAGCAGGGCAAACCGCAGTACCTGCCCGTTACCATTGGGCTGGATGAAATACGCAAGCAAAAGGCAGCAGCAACAACGGAAGCCGACGACGATATACTGGTACGTTATACGCTGGAGCTGATTGACGGATATGCTGCACTAAAAGCGGCAGCCATACCCTTTATTGAACCCAAGCAAACCAACCTTTGGTACACGGCCAAGCTGTTTGAAAAAAACGGCTATACCTTACTACTGCTTTTCGACCAGTTTGAAGAGCTGCAAGGCTATACGCCCGACCAAGTAACGGCCTTTACCAAAAGCCTGGCGTCACTTTTTGCCAGCACCCTGCCCGAGGAGCTGTACCATGAATACAACCAAAATACCAGCCATATCCACTTGGCGGAATTGACGGATGACCAACGGCAGGCCTATAGCAACGATATTGGTTTTATTGAGCAGCCATTGCGGGTACGCCTGCTATTTGCCGTGCGGGAAGACAGGTTGGGCACCATGAGCCTGCTGAGCAATTATTTTCCCGATATACTCAAGAATGATTTTTTGCTGCAGCCCCTAACCGAAACCAACGCTCGCAAGGCCATTAGCGAACCCTGCCAAAAGGATGGTCATTTTTTCTCTCCCCGTTTTACCATTGAACCGGATGCCGAAAACGCCATTATTGATAGTTTAAAGGCAAAACAAAAACAACCGGGCCTTTACGACCCTATTGAGTTGCAGATTATATGCCGCAGGATTGAAAAAAAGGTAATGGAAACAGGCATGGTAAGCATCGGCAAAGATGACCTGCCGCCCGTTGACAATGCCATCCGGGAATTTTATGAAGAAAAATGGGCATTGATAAAGGCGAAATACAATTTAGGGGATGCGGTCTTGCTTGGCATTAAGAAGCACTTTATTAAAGAACTGGTGGAAAAGAGGAAGCGCAACCTGGTGCTGGAGGAATCGCTGGTGAACAACGAGATGGATCAAAAGATAACCGCCGATCTGGTGACAGAGGGGCTTATCCGTATGGTGCCATTGGGCATTGACCGTTATTACCAGCTCTGCCACGACAGGTTTGTGGAGCCGATGCTGATTGATACCATCCAGATAGAAGCGGGCGAAGATGCGGACAAAACTGCCCAAAAAAGGCGCCGTGATTTTATTGTTATATTAAGCGCCATCGCCGTTTTGGCCATCGTGGCCTTTATGTTTACGCTGCGCAACAAAGCCAGAATGGCAAGGCAAACCAGTAGGCTCAACTTGGTAACAACCATTAAGCGGAGTGGCAACCCTACCCTTAGTTATATTATTGGCAAGGACTGGCTATTGCAAAACAACTGGGCGGATTCGATGAAGGACCTGCTGGCCGGATTTGACACGGTTCCACAAGTTTACCTGTCGGCAATCTATCCGGCATCCGGTAAGGTAGAGGCCGTTACCGTTGCCCCCAATGGCCAAGTTACGATTGCAGATAAAAACGGCATTACGATATGGGATGCGCAAACGGGTAAGCAAAAGGAAAGGAATGTGGCCGTACATGATATGCCTGGGAAAAAAATACAACTCCCCAACGACGAATACCTGCAACTTTTCAATACCGGGGATTCTATTGTGGTAAGGGATGGCAAGGGCAACCAAAGAGGGGGCATAGATGCCAGTGGCTTCCCAGATATTGCCGATGTTGATATTTCGCCAGATGGCAGGTATTTATATGCCGAAAACAAATGCTACAGCCTGCCCGACTCAAAGCCACTGGATATGCTGCCGCCCTATATTATTAAAAAAGAGGGTGAAAAGCCCTATATCCCTGCGCAAACAGCTTTTATTTTTATTGACAAAGCGCATTATGCGGTTGCCTATATAAACGGACATATTTTGATACGTGCATTTGAGGCAGCAACCCCTCAAAAAGTAAAAGTAACGGACACCGATACCCTGTATAGCGATGAAGATTTTTTAGATACCGATGATAACTTTTTTATTACCAAACTGGCCATTGACGGGCAGGGCAGGTACCTGTTTGCCCTTAACAACCAATATGGCATTGATGTATTTGAACGGCCCAAACTGAGAATGGCCAAAACTATTTCCGATGAAAGTAGTAGGCTCAATCCGCCCATCGCAAGCATGATAGGCCATATTGGTAGCATTACCTGTATGCAACTTTCGCAGGATGGGCAAAGGATGCTTACCGGTTCAGATGATGGCACAGCCATATTGTGGGACCTTGACAAACTGGAAAGTATCGTTACTTTCAATGTAAAAAAAGGGGCTACCGTTACCTATACAGCTTTTGCCAATAGTACCGGCGACATTATAACAGCCACGGATGAGGATATTGTGTATCTATGGAAAACCGACAAGCCATCCACTTTACATGCAAAGGGGCTGTTGTACCGGTACGCCCCTTTTAATTACAATGCCTGGTATTTGCAAAAGGGTGATTATAAAGAGCCGCTGCAAGACAGTACTGTTGCCCAGCAGTACATGGCCCTATTGCACAGCCTGCTCAACCTGCCTGCCATCATGGAATACCCCAATGATCCCATTTATACCGATGCGCTCAAAAACGCTTTTATAGATATAAAGGCCAGGCACACGCATTTACATCACAACAAGGAAATAAAAGAAGCGGACGCCGCTCTATTAAGACTATATTATACGAAAGCCTTGAAAAAAGAGCAGGAAATGTTTAAAACCAGTGGACTGGAACTCAAAAAAATGGAAGCATTGGAACAATTGGATGACTGGCACGATTTACTTACCGGCACCATTGGCGGGAATGGTTATGGTAGATTAACATTTGAGTTTCAGCAAGATTACAAGTTTTTTGAAAAGCGTAAACTGTATGCCGAACAAGCTGCTTATATCCGTTTTTATGCGGATTCTATACTGCAGCCCCTCTCCAAGCAATATGGGCAAAACAATTATCTATTGCAGGCTAAAAGGCAGGTGGATATAAGTTGGTTGAGGGTTTATATCTGTAACAAAAATGATACGGCAGCCATTAACAAGGCCAAGGCCATTGCCGAGCAGTATCCCACCAACCCTTCGCTTGACTACCGGTTATACCAAGTGGCCACTTACCTTATTTTTGATAAGTATGCGGAAGCTGCCAATCTTTACCAATCCATAAACGGAAACCATAGATTTATACACACCACCAATTTGATTTTGAACAGTTTTTTGAAAGAGTTTATGGCCAAGAGTACCAACCCGACAGCCATACAGGCTTTTATCAAAGAAATTTCTAATAAAAAGGTATCCCAATAGGGTTGATTAGCCGGCTTGCGCCGGGGCGGCCTAGCTTGCAAATAAATTTCCCCTTCACCATATTGGTTTAGGCAGTACATTCGCAATCCGCTGGCCTGATGGCCCGGTAAAACTCATTGCAATGATTCGATTGGAATATTTTGAGCGTAGTGATTTTGAGCAGTTGATAACTTGGATCAATAGTGAGGAGTTGTTGATAAATTGGGCCGGTTCCCTGTTCAGTTACCCCCTTACCTTATCCAGTTTGGAATGGTATATCCGTGACACCAACGACCCGGCCAATTCCGAAGCCATGGTGTACAGGGCCGTTGATACAAGCACGGGACAAACGGTGGGCCATATTTCGCTGGGCAGCCTCAGCACCAAAAACCGCTCGGGCCGCATTACCCGTGTGTTGGTGGGAACCGAATACCAAGGCAAGGGATACTGTTGCCAAATGGTAAAAGCCTTATTGAAAATCGGGTTTGAACAATTGCACCTGCACCGCATCAGCTTGGGTGTGTATGACTTTAATACGGCCGCCCTTAAATGCTACCAAAAAGCCGGCATGACCATCGAGGGTACCAACCGCGACTGTTTATTGTACAAGGGCCGATGGTGGAGCATGGTGGAGATGAGTATGTTGGAGGGGGAGTTTTTCCGGAGTTGAAAGGTGAAAGTTGAAAGGTGAAAGTTGAAAGGTGAAAGGTGAAAGTGGAGAGTGAATAGTTAATAGTGAATAGTGGATTGTTGCCGTCGACTATGGACCATAGTCCCCCTGTCAACCGTCATCTGTCAACCCTGCCCTCCGCCCAACGAACAACGGCCAACGATCAACGCCTTCCTGTTCACCGTCAACTCTTCTTAATACCCTGGTCGGTGTCCCACCGAACGGAATGTTGAGGCAATGACTTACGCTTGTGCTTACAGGTAAAATTTTGAAAAAACGCTATTGGGCTCATACGGTTATATCATGATTCCGTTCGGTGGGACACCGACCAAGGAGGTAAAAGTGGAGAGTGGAGAGTGAATAGTTAATAGTGAATAGTGGATTGTTGCCATCGACTATGGACCATCGACCATGGACCATAGTCCCTCCTGTCAACCGTCATCTGTCAACCCTGCCCTCCGGCCAACGGCCAACGGAAAACGGCCAACGATCAACGCCTTCCTGCCAACGCCCTCCTAATCCGGCACCACCATTACCACTTTTGTACCACTGGGGTTGCCATTGCTATCATGCAAGTCGGTAATGGTTAATGTAGCTGCTACCCCGCCCTTTTTCAATTGTGCCAGTCTTTTTTCGCTGAGTTGGATGCCCTTGGGCTGGTGCGCAGGTTGTAAGCTTGTTTTTTTGTATTGTGCCGTTAGCTTGCGACCAACGCCGTTGTCGGTAATGGTATATTGCAATGCGCCTGTTACCGGTTCAATGGTCAGTTCTACCCATCCCCGCCTATCTTTTAAGTAACCGATGCCATGCTTTAGGGCATTTTCCAAAAAGGGCTGTAGGAGCATGGGCAAAATGGCGTATTCATCTGTGTTGAGCCCCGGGGCCAAGCTGATGCGGTAATCAAAATCGTCTTGCAGGCGCATCCGTTCCAGTGCCAAATATTTTTCCAAATAGGCCAGTTCTTCGCTAAGCGGAATGGTTGGCTTGGCGGCATTCTCCAAGGTCAACCGGATAAGGCTGCCCAGCATGGATATGTATTTGTTGGCCCCCTGTATGTCCCGGCCAATAACATAATGCTGTATGGAGTTGAGGCTGTTGAAAATAAAATGAGGGTTCATCTGTGCCCTTAGGGCTGCTTGTTCTTGTTCGAACAACTGTAATTGCAGCCGACTGTTTTCCAGTTCTTTTTCGTGCAGGGTTATTTGGTTTTGCTGTAGCAATAGTTTACGCTGCAATTTTCGGGAACGATATACCATCAATAGTGCCAAAGTCGTTCCTACTGCAGCCAACCCAGCGATAGCCACCAGTATCTTGTACAGGGTTTTTTGCTTGTTGAGGTACCTGATTTGTTCATTCTTGATTTCAGCCTCCTGCCTGCCCGTTAACTCGTAAGTTTTATTGAGCATTTCCTTGTTGAAAACACTATCGCTGATTTGTTTGGCCACTTTAAAATCGCTGAGGGCATTGCCCATTTGCCCCATGCTTTCGTACACTTGACTGCGTAACTCATATACCATAAATAACAAATCGAGAATACTGTCTTTAGCCAAATACCCCAAGGCCATATTGCAATAGTGCAAGGCTTCGGGGTATTGCTTTATTTGGTAGTAGGTTTCGGCTGTATTAAATGTGTAGGCAGCAATTTCCCTCCCGCTGGTAATATCTTTCGTCTCTTCCCGCAATTGCTTAAAAATAGCAAGGGCAGCTTGCGGCTGGTTGTTTTCCCTTAGAATTTGTGTACGGCAAAACAGCATGTGGCGCATTTGCGATTGTAGGTATAACTTATTTTGAAGGGACAACTGCGGTTGGGCCAATTTTGTGCTGCATACGAACATGGCTTTGTTTAAAAATATGCGTCGGTTGGCGGTATCGCCCCTGATCCCGTATAACTGGGCCATCCTGCTATGCAGTATAAACAAGTTGATACTGTCTTTAAAAGCCAATAAAACGGTTTCGGCTTCCTTTAATTGCCGGAACCCCAACTCGTTATTTTGCAGCACAATGTTGAGCTCGCCGATGTTGGATTGATACATTGCTACTGTTAGCTCGTCTTTGTTTTCTTTTGCCCAAGCAATGGCTTGTTGGTAATAATCCAATGCAGAGACGTAGCTAGCACTGCGGTAATCGGCCACACCTAGATTGCCCAAGGCCCGGCTTTTCCCATTTTTGTAGTTCAATTCCTCTGACAATGCCAATGCCGTTTTGTAATAATAGCGGGCGCTATCGTAGCGGTTTTCTTGTAAATAATAAGCACCAAGGCCCAGCAATGTTTTGATATGAAAGGTGTCTTTTTGAGTGCCCAATTTGGCCCATAAACCGCTAACGTATTCGGCTTTTTGCGCTTGGGTGGCAACCCCATTGCAACATAACAAAATAAATAATATGCAAAACCTCATAGATACCGATTTGCGCTAATAGGATGTAAATTACTAAAAGTTACGGGTTTATTTAGTTATAGGTTATGAGTTATGGGTTATGAGTTGCGGACAGTAAGTGGCGGGTTTATCCTCCTGTCATTTTAGTTACGGGTTGGTTTAGTTACGAGTTACGAGTTGTTTTAGTTAGGGCCGCAGGCGGCGAGTTTACCTCGCTGTTGGTTTAGTTACGAGCCTGCCTGCCGGAGGCATGGTTACGGGTTGCGGCCAACGGTCAACGGCCAACAATCAACGGCCAACGGTCAACGACCATCGGTAAACGGCCAACAGCTTACGCCTCCTGCTGCCCTTCTGTCAACCGTCACACCGTCAACTGTCAACCCTGCCCCTCGGCCAACGACCAACGACCATCGGTTCTCGGCCAAAAGCCGTAGCTTTATTCCACATGAAATGGATTGTACTTTTATTGCCTTTTATAGTATTGTGGGGCTGTAAATCAACATCGGCCATACAGCAAGCAACCAGCACCGGTGTAAGCTTGGTGATATTGGGTACGGTGCAAGACGGTGGCTCGCCCCATCCGGGCTGTCAAAAAGATTGCTGCCAGGGGCTGTTTGCCAAGCCCGACCCTAACCGACAAGTAGTGAGCCTTGGGCTTATTGACAACTTACATCAAAAGAATTTCCTTGTTGAAGCTACCCCCGATTTGCCCCGCCAAATGAAGCAACTGCGACAGTTGTCCTCCTTTGCCAACAAGGAAACACCGGATGGTATTTTTATTACACATGCCCATATTGGTCATTATAGCGGGTTGATGTACTTGGGGCGGGAAGCCCTGAATACGCAGCAAGTGCCCGTGTACGCCCTACCCCGCTTGCAGCAATTCCTCACCAACAATGGGCCTTGGAGCCAATTGGTACAACTCCGCAATATTGCCTTGCAGCCCATACAGGATACCCAAACCGTAGCGCTTACACCTGCGCTGCGCATACAACCTTTTACCGTGCCGCACCGGGATGAGTTTAGCGAAACCGTGGGCTTTATCATCAGCGGGCCGCAGAAAAAAGCCTTGTTTATTCCCGATATTGATAAATGGGAGAAATGGGGCCATTCTATTGCCGATGCCATTGCCAAAGTGGATTATGCGTTGGTGGATGCCACGTTTTATGATGCGGCGGAAATCAATAACCGTAACATGGCGGAGATTCCGCATCCCTTTGTGGTGGAGAGCATGGAACTATTGAAAAACCTCTCTGCTGCTGAAAAACGCAAGGTTTATTTTATCCATTTTAACCATACCAATCCATTGCTTAACGCTAACAGCCAACAAGTAAAAACGGTATTGGCAAATGGGTTTAATATTGCCAAGATTAACCAAGTGTTCTATTTGTAAAAAGATTTATGTAGATACATTTAATAACATTCATGTCGTTTAGTTAAGGATTTGTGCCAGCGGCACAACTGGTGGGTTGACTCCTCCCTAGGCATGACAGATTACAAAGACCTCTCCCCCAACCCCCTCCCCAAAGTGGGAGGGGAACTCGAAGATCAAAGCGATGACCGTCCCGAAGGCTTCGCTTTGGTCTTCGTAATTGCCTTTCTCCTTGGGAGAAAGGATAGGATTGAGGTCTGCCCCGTCCTGTCATTACCTTTTGATTGTTGCACACAAAATAATTGCTCGGCATGACAGGACGGGTCAGTATGCAATCTATGGCTACCATGTAAGCGGGTTGAAGCCTGCAAAACCTCAGTGCTACGGTGATGTGCTAATTTGGGTAAGGATAGCAGCCGCAGGTAAGCTGCAATAGCCAGGAGCTTTGAACTGACGACAAAATTTTGAAACTGAACTAAACGGGTGCTACTGCTTTATAAACCTAGCTTCCGCTACCCGTTGATGGGGCCTGCTCAAAACCAAGTAATAATGCCCAGAGGGCAAAGCACTCGTAGCCATCATCAGTCTGTTATCGCCGGGTTGTGCTTGCTGTGTGGCCGATAGCACTTCCCTACCCTCCGCATTATAGACTTTTGCCGTAAGACTGCCAGCTTCCAAGGCCCTGTACTGGGCAGTTAAATTAGCCGTAACAGGATTGGGGCTCACTTTTAAATGTTGTACAAAAGGAACCGATGCATCCACCATTACAATGGCCGAATAACTAAAGTTACCATCTCTGTCCACCTGCCGTAGGCGGTAAAAGTTTTGGCCATTGGCCGGTTGGTTATCGGTAAAACTGTAATAAGTAGTTTGTCCATTGGCTTGGTAATGGCTGGGCACAGTGCCAATGGTTGTAAATTGGCTGCCATCGGCCGAACGTTCTATGTCGAAATGATCGTTGCCGTTTTCAGTGGCCGTAGCCCAGTTGAGTACAGCATTGGGTTGAACGTAATTGCCGGTAAAGCTGATCAGCTCCACGGGCAGGGTAAGCGTATTCCTGAAAACCCATATCGGGCTGGTCCAAATGATATCGCCATCGGTTTGGGTAATTTTGGCAAAATAGTAATACCGGCTGTTGAGCGTAGTGGTATGTACATAATTGAGACTGGATACACCAGTTACCGAAGTCAATACCGTAGCATTGGTTCCGCTGGCGGGCACACCATAATACAGTTGGATGGTATTTACGTTATCGCCCAAATCCTCGTCATTTATTGAAATGGCGATAGAAGAATTGGTGCCCAATGCAAAATCGCTGCCCATAAACTGACCGTTCACGGTAAAGTTTACTTTGGCGTTCCAATCATCGGAAGCATAGTAGCGGCCAACTTTAAAAGCCATCAAAATACTGTCGCGGTGCAATTGGGTGGCCAATGCCACCGTACGGGTTTGGTTGGTGCGGCCAAAATTGGTGTAGTGGTTATCGTGGTCCATGGTGGGCCCCAAGTGATACCCTTTGGCCAAGGCCTTCAAGAAGCTGCTTTCGTAAGCCGTAGGTGCCGGGTCGCTGTAGTCGGTGGTTTGCGAAAAAGCGGAGCCGCTGCGGATGGCCGTGCCCACAATGGCATCTTCGGCAACGGGGTTATAAGCTGCGGCACCCAGCAAATCGTTGTAATCGCCACTGCTTGGATGGGCCAGTGTGCTAAAACCGTAGGGGTAATCGTTTACAATGGGCCATAAATTGGTATAATCGCCCTTGGCGCAAAATACGTTATAGTTGTTGCCGGGCGGATTGGTAAGGGTTTCCCAGCCGATCAGGTCGGGAACGCCATAGACAACCACATGGCCACCTGTACTGATGGTGCCCCACTCCATACCGAACAGGCTTACAAAAGTACCGTTTGCATTGCTGGTATCGGCTTGGTACAGCCCTTTGGCATAATCGGCCACATGCATACCGGGGTTGTTGGTAGAGCTGAAATGGTTGTGCTCCGAAATGCCCCAATAGTCGATATGGTAACTTTGTTTGGCATAGCGGTAGTTGTCGGCCGGGGTTTTGTAACCCGTGGTGGTACTATCCTTGTTGCCGTCGGAATAGGCGGTATGCGAGTGTAGGTTCCCAAAATAAAAATTGTATTGGCCTTTTGCGCCAGCCAATACACCCCAAGCTACTATCAAAGCAAATACTTTCCTCATATAAGATAACACGGTAAAGACCGATCGCTGCTTTATGGGGCTGGATTTGGCTTCAAGAGGTACAATGTGCAAAGGTAGTACTATTTTGGGGGTTATTGGGTTTGTTTACAGGTTGGGGCATGGCAAACGCATCTAATTTTTTAACCTTTTAAATGGCGCTATATTCACTACCCCACCACATTTCATAGGCCGATTGCTTGTGCTTGCCTCAAGCCGGCGGGCTTCGTTCCGGGTTCACCACTGCATTTAGCCCTTTTTTTGGGGCCCCTACCCCAAAAAATCCCCAACAAGTTGGGGACTGGCCTAAATGATGTGGTTCACCTCGGAACTGGTGGAATATTACCCACTTTTCTGTTTGTAATCTTCTAATGAATAGGGTAATGTTCGTTGGAATTAATTTAGATGCTTTTGTGCTGGGGGGGTATGAGTTATGGGTTATAAATTCGTGTAATCTGTGCAATTCGTTTTATTAGTGGTTACGGGCCGAAGGCGGCAAGTTTTTAACAGCGTAGCTGGCATCGCTGCGGAGCATTCCTGTTTATTTAGTTGCGAGCCTGCCTGCCGGAGGCATGGTTACGGTTGCGGCTCTGCCCCCTGTCATCTGTCCTACGACCAACGGCCAACGGTCAACGATCCACGGTCAACGGTCAACGATCCACGGCCAACGGTCAACAAAAAAAATGCCCCTATGCTTGGCACGGGGGCACTTAATTGTTACACATGTTGGATTAGGTTTAATGCGCCCTATTGCTATAGGGCTTTTTCCAGCAAAATTTCAAATCGAATGGTTTTGCCCAAACTGGTTTTTAACTCCCCTATGGTTTTGCTTACATAACCGGCTTTTTTTACCAGTACTTCATAAGTGCCCAAGGGTATGGGTTTGGCCATTACCAATCCAGTTTTATCGCTTACACCCTCAAATTTGATGCTTTCGATGATAACGGTTGCGCCTTCTATGGCGGAACCGGTTTCTTTTTCTTTAACCGTAATGCGGAAAGCGGTACGCCTTGTTGCGGAATTTTTTATTTTCCGGTTTTCACGATAGGCATTGTAATATTCCAGATTGTTTTTTTTGAGCGGCAGGATGAGCGTATCCACTTTGAATGTTAAAATCCTGTCGGCTTCCTTAAATAGCTCTACCAATTTTTCCTTGTATGCCTTTCGCATGGCAAAGCCGTTGCTTACAGTGGGCACGGCTTGTTTATACCCATCCACTGTTCCAGCAAAAGCCGCCACCACTTCTTTGGTAAGTCCGTATTCAACCAATTCTGCCTGGTTTTCCGTTACCCAGTTAAGATACCATTCGCAAATCACTTTTAAATTACGGTTCGATGCACGGCTCAAAGAAGATTTGCTGGTTTTTACCTTGGCCATTAGCACCGTATCATTTTTGTCGGTTGCCCAAGCCAATATGGTACCAGCAACCATATTGGTAAACTCGCTTACATCTTCTTTACTTTCTTTTTTACCGTCGCTGTTACCTTTTGTGGCAATGCGGTATTGCTGTTCGGTACTGTAAATGGCGGCCACCACAATACTCAATGCGGTATAGCTTTTGTTCAATGCCGACATGGTTTCGGTGGCTTTGGTATTTACTTTGTTATGATTGAGGACATTATCGTACATGCCGAGTTTGTCCTGCTGATTTTTAATCATTAGAATTACATTTTTTAATTAAATATTATGGTTTAGCTTTAAGAAGCTGTTTAAAATTCATTCAATGGATTCCCCATGCCCCTTTTTGGCTCCAACTGCGTTGGATTTTTCGCCGTAGCGCATCTTGCTATGCCTGCAAAATCCGCCTTGTTTCGCTCAAAAATTGGCTATGGGATAATCTCATCAATAAAATTTAAACAGCTTCTAACGGATTAATGGCTCCCCTTTAGGGTAGCATACGGATGGCAGGCAGGCTTATGCATGCTATGATAGTGCGATTGCCGACCCATGCATGATGATACGAACTTATTAGAGGCCATTTGTTAAAGCTATTATAGTAATTGGGAAGGGGTACTATCAATCCTGGATTATATTTTTTATTGTCTTGTCATGTTTAAATAGTTTAAGGGTGAACGAATAAATAGTTTTCATCATGATGACAATACAAAGTAAATAAAAATTTTAATACGAAATAACTTTTTATAATTTTTTTTTATTTTTTTCTTGCTTCGTTTGGGTCATGCTTTATTGCCTTTTTATTTGGCCAGTGTGCCATGCCTATTATACATGCTACAGTACCGCTTACTTACAAGATGCTTGTTCCATTGCGATGGGTGTTTTTTTAATTATCGCTATTAACTAGTGTTGCTATGAACCTGTATTTTGTGCTGCTGATTCAATGTACTATATGTATGTTTGTCAGCTTTTAGCTATTGCTTGTGTGTTTCGGGTTTCCCATACATGATTTTGGTTGATTGCATGGTAGCAATGGTTTAATGATTGACCGTTTTGCTTTGTTGCATTTGCCTTTTGCTTTATTCCCTGGCAGCTTTGGCCTATTGCATGATCAATTGCTTTTATTGCAGAACCGCTGATACATTGCGCAGGAAAATTTCAGTTGATTGCAGCCGGGTTTTGGTTGATTGTTTACCTGCTTTATTCCAAAACATAGCCTACTTATTCTAATGTTTGGCTTATACATTCTAATGCATGACATGCATCAACCAATGTATAACCACTACCTGACATTGTTTCAGTTCCTCCGGTCATTGTTTCATTGCCATAGGCCATTGTTTGAGCAGCACATTTCAATACTTGACTGCCCCATCCCATTGTTTGTTTTACACATACCATTGTTTGATTGGTTCATTCCAATGCATGGCATACACTTGTTTATGCTGCACAATCACCAACCATTGTTCGACTGCCACGGGCTATTGTTTGGCTTGTTTTTTCCAAGAGGGCCTGTATTTTCCAATTTTTCATTGGTGGATTTCGGGCTTTTTTACCAAAAGGGGCTGTTTGGCCAATCCCGGCGGTTGATGAACTGGGGGTATGGTAGAGGGGACACTTACCATGGCGGGGGTACACTTCGCTTCGCTGCGTTATTGAAACATTAAGGCATTAAGGGCCATTAAGAAAGCCTTTTTATTCCATTCCCAACGTCCGCAATCGGCCATCCAGAACAAGCGGGCGCTAACAATTTGAACCCGCCCTGCCTACCGCAGGCAGGCTCCCGGAGGGCAGGCTTAATGTATCTTAATTTCTTAATGTTTTAAACCCGCTTTTTGAAACATTAAGGCATTAAGGGCCATTAAGAAAGCCTTTTTGTTCCAATTTTTATGCTTTGGCCATTCAGTGCAAGCCGCAAAGCATAAAGCCTTAATGTATCTTAATTTCTTAATGTTTTAAGCTTCGCTTTTTTGAAACATGAAGGCATTAAGGGCCATTAAGAAAGCCTTTTGTTCCAATTTTTATGCTTTGGCCATTCAGTGCAAGCCGCAACGCATAAAACCCCGCCCTGCCTACCGCAGGCAGGCTTAATGTATCTTAATTTCTTAATGTTTTAAACCCGCTTTTTGAAACATGAAGGCATTAAGGGCCATTAAGAAAGCCTTTTTGTTCCAATTTTTATGCTTTGTCCATTCAGTGCAAGCCGCAACGCATAAAACCTTAATGTATCTTAATTTCTTAATGTTTTAAGCTTCGCTTTTTTGAAACATTAAGGCATTAAGGGCCATTAAGAAAGCCTTTTTGTCCCAATTTTTATACTTTGGCCATTCAGTGCAAGCCGAAAAGCATAAAGACTTAATGTATCTTAATTTCTTAATGTTTTAAGCTTCGCTTTTTTGAAATATTAAGACATTAAGGGCCATTAAGAAAGCCTTTTTGTTCCAATTTTTATGCTTTGTCCATTCAGTGCAAGCCGCAACGCATAAAAGCCCGCCCTGCCTACCGCAGCTATGCCTTACCCAAATTTTCAAGGTTCGTCAACTCATAAACGCTTGCCGCATTGCAAAGCTGCCGATAGCCCTGCCAAACGGTTTTCAGTCCCGGCGGGCCGTCTGATTTCCGGCCCAAATGCCCGCCGAGCCGCCCGAACCACAAAACCGCCTGGTACAGGTCCGGTGGTTCGGACGGCAGGACGGGGCTCTTATTGATCAGGATATATAGCGTTTTCCACTGGGCCGCCGTAAGGACCAACTCGCAACTGGCTTCGGGGTGGTACCTTGATAGGTAAACCAACTGCATGACCCGGAAGGCGGCCAAGCTGTAGACCGCAATGGCCTTTTGCAGGCTTTCGGCTTTTTTCAGTTGCAATGCCTCCACTTTGGTACCGCTTTTCAGTACGTAATGGAACCGCTCTATCAGCCACCGGAAGCTGTACCACCTCACACATTGGAGCGCCCCGGCCAGGCTGTCCACCCCCAATGTGGTCAGCAGGCGCCAGTGGATAATATCGTCGCCATCCTTTCTTTCCGCATTGGTTTCCAGCACTTCTATGGCGGTCAATACCACGCTTTCATACGAGGCCCCGTTCGACCGGGGGCGGAGTACCTCTACCTGTCTATATCTCACATCGGCAGTGACGGCCCTTTTCTTGGTGCCCGTGCCGTCCGGTACCTGTAGGGTGGCCGTACCGGATACCGGCATGGCGGCAATGCTTGTCCACAGATGGCTCCCATCGGCCACCTTCCTATCATGCCGGGCACGGATCAACAGTTCGGTATGGGGGCGGAAGGCATGGTAGAACAGTTCAAAAACATCCGCCTCCCGGTCGGCGATATGGACCTTGCGCACACCGCTGCCGAGCAGTTTGTTCACTTCATCCATCCCGTCGTACCAACGGTACGTTTCCTTGTCCTCAAAGGGCAGCCGTTTGCGCTTGGACGACTTGCCCAGGTCTTTTAGGTCCCTCAGCCATGTGTGCTGGTACACCAGTGCCAGCGGCTGCCCCTCTGGCGAGGCCGCCAGCGCACTGTAGCACAGGACACCGCGGCCTTCCTTGTTGTCAAGATAGCCCAGGCCTTCGGCTTTCAGGTTGTTGTAACTGATATTGCTGATATCATGGATGACCAACAGGTCACACTCCGATCCGACCTGCTTGGCCCCGTATTGCTTTATAACGTCCTTTAATGCATCAATACTGACCCCTTCGTTCTTGAAAAAATCGTAAGTGGCCTTGGTATCGTACCAATCCTTGTTCTGCTTTGGGATGCTGCCCCCGGGATCGTTGCTGATATTGTTGATTATCGTTACCAAACGCTCATCCCGGCGGACATCGCCAAGATCAAGTCCGGGGATATCCTTGACCGTAACTTTGTGCATATCAAATGTTTATGCCAAAGAACTGCAAACTTTTGGGCCTGGCAAAATTTGGGTAAGGGATAGCTACGGTAGGCAGGCCTTCGGGTTATGCGGTTTGTGGTTGACGATTTTTTTCTATAATAATGGCATCCCTTCGGGATTGAAATACCGCATGCCACGTAAAACGAACCCAAAAGGGGGCCAATTTAATACTCCAACACCCAAGCAACAACTCTCCAGCAACCCCGAAGGGGTGAAACTATAGTAACATCCATACCTCAAAAGGTAAAATATCCAACCCCGAAGGGGTGCCACTATTATAACCGAACATCAAAACCATAACATAATACCCAACCCCGAAGGGGTGGCAGTATTATAACGAACATCATAACAACGACACCCCCTACCAACCCCGAAGGGGTGGCAGCGTTATAACGAGATGTGGAAAATCATATAACAGCCAACCCCGTAGGGGTGATATTATTATAACCGAACATCAAAACCATAACATGATACCCAACCCCGAAGGGGTGACAGTGTTATAACGAGCATCATAACAACGACACCCCTACCAACCCCAAAGGGTGGCAGTGTTATAACGAGATGTGGAAAATCATATAACAGCCAACCTCGAAGGGGTGCCACTATTATAACCGAACATCAAAACCATAACATAATACCCAACCCCGAAGGGGTGGCAGTATTATAACGAACATCATAACAACGACACCCCCTACCAACCCCGAAGGGGTGACAGTGTTATAACGAGATGTGGAAAATCATATATCAGCCAACCCCGTAGGGGTGATATTATTATAACCGAACATCAAAACCATAACATAATACCCAACCCCGAAGGGGTGACAGTGTTATGGCGGTGATATTATTATGGCTGTGGCACTATTATCACGGTGACAGCATTATCTTAGTAATAGAGCTTTACACTACTCATTCCATTCAAACAAATACCGCTCATCGTATGCCACTTCAAAACGTTTAAGCAGTTCCAGATACTCCGCTTTAAAAGTTCTTCTTTGATGATGCACTTTTTGATTCAGGATATAATCATACACCCGCTGAATATGAGAATGCGAATAGGAAAAGCAGCCATACCCTTCCTGCCAACTGAATTTCCCTGGTAAAAACCGCTGCTCATTAATAAAGCGGGAAGCATTGTTTTTAACATCCCTCACAATATCAGCTATAGCCATCGCAGGCCGCAGCCCTATAAAGAGGTGTACGTGGTTGGGCATACCATTAATGATAATCGACTTTTGGCCTTTGTCCCTAATAATACCCGCCATGTATTCGTAAACGGATGTTTCCCATTCAGGGGCAATCAGATTAGCCCGTCCTTTGACTGCAAATACTACTTGGATATAGATTTGCGAAAATGTTCCAGCCATTGTGTAGTTTTTTAGTGTACGGAAATAAATAACAACACTAAAATACCGATATTTTGCAAATACTCCTGAATACGACAAAAATCTACAACTTAAAATTCCACGTAACCGCCGGAATCACCGGAAAAATACTCACCTGTTTGCCCTGCACTTTAAGCGTACCATCATAAGGACTGCCCGTTTGGTCAAAGTAGATGAAGTAAGGATTTTGGCGGCTGTACACATTGTACACACTGAACACCCACTCCGACTTCCACTTGCGCTTTTCATTCTTTTTGGGCGTGAGGGTGGCCGCAAAATCCAAGCGGTGATAGCTCGGCAAGCGGTATTCGTTGATGCGGCTGTACTCTTGGGTCAACACACCACCCACGATATAGAAACGTTGGGGCAGCGTGGCCGCATTGCCACTGCCATACACAAAAGTGCCGCTCAGTTTCCATTTTTTGCTCAGCTCGTATACTGCAACGATGCTCATATCATGGCGACGGTCGTATTTGGCAGGGTATTGTTCCCCAAAGTTGAGGTTGGGAAATTTGCGCCAAGTATAGCTCAGCGTATAGCCTACCCATCCCGTTAAGCGGCCCTTGGTTTTGTTTACAAACAGTTCGGCACCATAACTCCAGCCCTTGCCAAACGTGAAAAAGTTTTCGGTATCCTCCAACGTATTGGGTGTATAACCCTCGGCATACTCAATCTGGTTCTGCATATCCTTGTAATACAGTTCCAAAGAGGTTTCGTACATATTGTCATTAAAATTCTTGAACAGGCCCGCCGCATACAACCAACTGATCTGCGGTTTTACCCGATAGGTACTGGGCACCCACAAATCAGTGGGCAAAGTAGTACCCGCATTGCTCACCAAGTGGATATACTGCAGGTTACGGGTAGCCGAGGCTTTGATGGAAGTTTCATCGTTGATGGCGTAACGTACCGTGAACCGGGGTTCAAAACCACCGTATGTTTTTACCGGTTGCCCTTTTTTGTACACCGTACTATCCAGCCGGTTACCATTGTCATCCGTTTGGTAAATCTTATACGCCCCTATCTGTTGGAACATGCTATAACGCAGGCCAGCATTGATTTTTAGCTTATCGCTGATTTCCCAATCATCTTGGATATACAAGGCCCCCTCATGTGCAAATTTCACTTGGGCATTATTGGGTTTGAACACAATCGAATCTTGTTGACCACTCACCACCGATGGGGTAAACCGATGATAGGTGTACAAAGCACCAAACTTTACTTTGTGACCGGTAAAGGGATACAGATCAAAATCTTGTTTAAGGCTTATGTCCCGGATGCCCGAAGCCAGTTTAACGGAAAAACTGTTCTGCGCAGCACCAAAACTGAAATTATAATCGTTGTATACAGCCGTTGTATTGCCAAATAGGCGTTTGTTGAACACATGGTTCCAACGCAGGGTACCCGTGGCATTGCCCCAAGGAATATTCACTTTTAAGGAGCGGCGGCCATTGTTGAAATCGAATACATCCCGCCCAAAATAACCGCTGAGGTACAAACGGTCTCTTTCAGAAAAACGATAATTGACCTTGGCATTCAAA
Organism: Chitinophaga pinensis; assembly: GCA_943373145.1. GTDB lineage: Bacteria > Bacteroidota > Bacteroidia > Chitinophagales > Chitinophagaceae > Ferruginibacter > Ferruginibacter pinensis_H. Next base: position 187,835 of record CALSBI010000007.1, on the reverse strand, counting down.
TCGTAAAAATAATAGCCGGATCCGTAGAACTGGCTGGTCTTTTTGATAAAGGGTTTGGAAAGGGCATCCACATAAGTACGCCGTGCCGAAATAATAAAAGAAGCCTTGTCTTTTTTGATTGGTCCTTGAATGGAAAAACGGGATGCAATCAGGCCGATGCCGCCATCCATTTGAAACTTTTGGTTGTTGCCCTCCTTCATCGAAATATCCAGTACACTGCTCAAGCGGCCGCCATATTGGGCAGGCATACCACCCTTGATGAGCGTGGTATTTTTAATCGCATCCGAATTGAAGATAGAAAAGAAACCGAACAGGTGCCCGGTATTGTACACCACGGCATCATCCAGCATAATCAGGTTTTGGTCGGGCCCACCACCCCGTACATAAATGCCCGCACTGCCCTCGCCCGCATTGCGTACGCCCGGCAGCAATTGAATGGTTTTGAGCAAATCCACCTCGCCCAAAAAAGCCGGCACCGCTTTGATCTGTTCCTGCGACAGGTTAAAGCGGCCCATCTGTGCATTTTTCACATTGGCATCCCTGCGCCTGCTGCTCACAATTACTTCCTGTGAGGTAGTACGGCGAGGCAAAATATCGAAATTCAGTTGGCGGTTGCCCCTCAGTTCAATATCCACCACTAAGGGCAAATAACCCACGTAAGAGCAAACCAAGGTATAGTTGCCCGGCACCAAGGTGAGCGAGTAAAAACCGTATTGGTTACTGCTGATGCCCCTTGTCTGCCCTTTTACCGACAAAGTAGCGCCGATCAATGTTTCCCCGTTCAGCGAATCCCGTATATAACCGCTAAGGGTATATTTGGTTTGCGCTATTGCGAAGAGCGGAAGTAGGGCAAGGAGTAGTATTGTTAATCGTTTCATTTTTATTTAATTGGATATTGGGTATTATGGTATTGGGTATTTGAATAGACTTATTGATGAAAAACTTCAAACTGTTAGGCATACCCACCACATTAAGCTCCAAAGTATCAGCAAAACTTTAAACTTTAAACTTGGAACTTTAAACTCCCCCCATCCCATCATACCACATCGTGCTAAACATCAGCACATTAGCAAATTAGCTAATCAGCTAATTATTGAATCGAATCCACCACTTCCCCACAATGCAACATCGTATTCTTGTATTCGGGATGGTTATCGCCCAAATAAGGGTTCACCACTTCCGGGCTATTGCTCAGCCACTCGGCTGGTTTGTTGTCGCCAAAAGCCATGGGGCATTTTTGCCAATACAAGGTTTTGCCCTCGTATTTGATGGTTTTTAAAAAAGGATAGAGGTTATCGCCCACGGCTTTAAAATCCATACGCATTTCGGTAATATCCGTTTGTTTCAGCATGCTTTCGGCATTGGCCTTGATATCGCCCAATTGGGCAAAAGCCGACTCAAAAATACCCGTGGTATCTTTTTTAAGTTCCGTTAGTTGGATGGCACCCGCCTGCGCCAGCAAATTGCGGCAGGCCGTTTTAACCCCAGCCGTATCGGCAGTTACAAAAGCCGTTTTCATCTCAAAATAAGGATTGAGCATATTGGCCACACTGTCGTTAAAGGCCTTGGAATGTTTGCCCACTTTCAGCGCTTCTTGCTTGGGACCGGAGGGGCCGCTATCCTTACTACGGATAAAAAACCAATAAACGGCAACCCCAGCAGCCACAGCCACCAACAAAAGCAAAACTTTTTTCATATTTCACGAGTATTTAGGGAGCAAAGGTAAAGCTAATGTGCTGATTAGCTGATGCGATGATTAGCTAATTTTTCCAATTTGTTGGCCCCTACCATGGTTTGATGGCAGGGACTGGACAAGGAGTGGATCCCAGATACTGGATACTGGATAGCGGATACTAGCATCCAGTATCCAGTATCTAGCCCCCAGTATCTAGCACCTAGCATCCGCCCTCCAACCCGTAACCAAAACAACAAAAATAACCCGTAACCAATCCTTTCCGTAGCTTCGCACAAATTTTTGAGGAGTCATTATGTTATTAGGTCTGCAAAATGCCACATTTGAGTTTGGCGCAAGGGTAATTTTCGAAGATGCCACCTGGCATATACAGCCCAACGAGCGTATCGGGCTCATCGGCTACAACGGTACGGGCAAATCCACCATGTTAAAAGTGCTCACCGGCCAGTACTCCCTCAGCAAGGGCACGGTGGAAAAGGGCAGGGAAACTACCATTGGCTACCTGCACCAAGACCTCCTGAGCTTTGATACCAACGACAGCATCCTACAAGTGGCGATGGGCGCTTTTGAGCGGGTGTTGCAACTGGAAAAGGAACTAGAAGACCTTGGCAAGCAACTGGAAACCAACCCTACCGATGAACTGGGACACCAATATGCCGAACTGCTGCACGAAATAGATGTGCTGGACGGCTACAGCATCCACCACCGCACAGAAGAGATATTGCAGGGCCTGGGTTTTGCCAATGCCGACCTACAGCGCCCCTACAAGGAGTTCAGCGGGGGCTGGCGCATGCGGGTGCTGTTGGCCAAGATGATATTGATGGCACCGGATGTGCTGCTGCTGGATGAACCGACCAACCACTTGGATCTGCCTAGTATCGAATGGCTGGAAAAATACCTCATCCATTACAAAGGTTCGGTGGTGATTGTAAGCCACGACCGGTTTTTCCTAGACCGGATGGTGAACAAGATTGTGGAGATTTACCAACAGGAACTACATATATACAGCGGTAACTATACGTATTACCAAACGGAAAAGGCCCTGCGCATTGAAATGCAGAAGCGGGCCTTTGAGAACCAACAAGACTATATCCGTCAGCAAGAACGTGTGGTGGAGCGCTTTAAGGCCAAGGCCAGCAAGGCCGCTATGGCGCAAAGTATTGTAAAGCGATTGGACAAACTGGAGCGCATTGAAGATACCAACCTCGAGCGGCCCAATATCAAAATCAACTTTAGTATCGATAAAACGCCGGGCAAAGTGCTGTGTACGCTCAAAGACGTGAGCAAAAGTTTTGGCACCACCAAGATCGTAGCGCATACCGGTGCCGAAATCAACCGGGGCGATAAAATCGCCCTCATAGGTGCCAACGGCAAGGGCAAGAGTACCCTGCTGCGGATTGTGGCCGGCGTGGAACCATTTACCGGCGGCGAGCGGGTTTGGGGCCATAATGTGGTGGATTCCTTTTATGCCCAGCACCAATTGGAGGCGCTGAACATGAACCACAGCATATTGGACGAAATGACCACCTGCGGCAGCGGTAAAACCGACTTGGAGTTGCGCACCCTCATGGGCTGCTTTCTCTTTGGCGGTGATGATATCAGCAAAAAAATAAAGGTGTTGAGCGGTGGCGAAAAAGCCCGTGTGGCCCTGGCCAAAACGATTGTGAGCAAGGCCAACTTCCTCCTATTGGATGAACCGACCAACCACTTGGACATGCACAGCGTGGAACTATTGATTGAATCATTGAACAAATACGAGGGCAGTTTTATCTTGGTGAGCCACGACCGTTATTTTGTGAGCCAAACCGCCAATAAAATCTGGGAGATAGACAATTATGAAATAAAAGAATTTAACGGCGGCTATGAGGAGTGGATGGAATGGAAGGAAAGGATGGCGGCGAAGAAGTTGACAGAGGACAGGGGACAGTTGACAGGCGGACCGAAGCAGCCTGCTGCTTCGGGTAACAGTCAGACTGCTCCCTCCAAAGGGCCGTCAACCGTCAACAGTCAACCGTCAACCCCTTCTGAAGGGCGGTCAACGGACAACGGTCAACGGTCAACGACCTCGGTGAATAATGCTGCCCCAACCACCGCCAACCGTCCGTTTAACAAAGATGCTCAAAGAGAACTCCAACGCGCCCAAAAAGAACTCGCTCGTTTGGAAGAAAGGCTCAATACACTCACCAAACAAAAAACCGAACTGGAAGCCCAATTGGCCAGTCCGGATATTTACAGCGATAAAGCCAAATTTGTAGTGGCTGAAGCGGCTTATAACCAATCGGTAGCCAACTTGGCAGCAGCGAACAAGGAGTATGAAGCGGCATTTGAGAAGGTGATGGAGTTGGAGGGGTGAGGAGGAGGTCTGTTACTCGAATAGCAACCTTCCACATTTGATTGCATCAGACCACGGATGAGAACGGATTGCACCAATTACACGAATTAACAGCCAGTGACACAAGAATGAGAACGGATTGCACCAACCTACCTGACGGCAGTCAGGTTACACGAATTAACAGCCGGCGAAACAAGAATGAGAACGAAATATACCAATGAGAGGCCTACACCCCAATTCACTATTGGTCGAGGCCTTGCTCGCCACCACTTCCGCCCGGCTGAAGCCATTCGGACGGGCCTGCCCGACTGTGTCATTCAAGCTGGCTCTGCGTGGCATTATTCATTATTCACTATTCATTATTCACTCCATAAGTTTTCGTATCACCACACTCGCTGCCGTACACCCAAAAATGGCGGGCATGTAACTAATGGTGCCAATGATGGATTTTTTTGGATAGGCTTTTTCCGTTTCGATGATGCGACTTTGGTCGGCTTCTTCGGGACTAAAAACCACGGTTACGCCGTTTTTGATATTGAGCTTGCGAAGGTACTTGCGCACATATTTGGCCAGGTTGCATTGATAAGTTTTAGAAATATCGGTTACCTGCACCTGCGAGGGATCTACCTTGCCGCCAGCGCCGAGCGAACTCACCACGGGGATACCACGCTCTACGCAGCCCTTGATGAGGAACACCTTACTGCTGAGGGTATCAATGCAATCCACTACATAATCGAAACCGCCATTGTCGAGCAGGGCAAAGGTTTTTTCGTCTTTCAAAAAGTCATTTACTACAGTCAACTCAATGAGTGGGTTGATGTCTTTGAGCCGGGCCGCCAGTACATCGGTCTTGTTTTGTTTTTCGGTGCTGTGCAGGGCCACCACTTGGCGGTTGCAATTGCTCAGGTCAACCGTATCGCCATCCACAATGGTCATACGGCCCACCCCGGCACGGGCAATCATTTCGGCACAGATGCCGCCCACGCCGCCGAGGCCTACCACCAAAACATTTTTGCCCATCAGGGCCGTTACTTTTTCATCGCCCAGCAACAGTTGGCTGCGGCTCATCCAATATGGAATCATAATGCTAATGTGCTAATTTGCTGATTTGATAATGTGCTAATTGAATGTGCAGATATGCAGATATGCAAATGTGCAAAATTCTAATAGTTGTACCCTAATTTTACTTTTTAGTACAGAATCTTTTAAAGCGTATGCTAAATTCTTAACAAAAATAACCCGTAACTAATACAACCCGTAACCCTGTAAACCCCTCCAAAGCCAACACTCATAACTCATAACCCATAATTCATAACCTAGTAAACCCCTACAATCCTAAAAGCTCGTCATTCGTAATTTCGTTACTTTTGAGCTGCAAAAATCACAACATGCCACTACATCGCAAAATAATATTTCTCGCCCTGATCACATTACCCCTTTCCCTACTGGCGCAAACCGTGCAACTGCTCACCTCCGGCACCAAAACCTCCATGCGGGGGCTGAGTGTAGTAAGCGATAAAATCGTATGGGCCAGCGGCAGCAATGGCACCGTGGGCAAGTCGCTGGACGGCGGCGTTACCTGGCAATGGATGCGGGTAAAGGGCTTCGACAGCACCGATTTCCGGGATATTGAGGCTTTTAACGAAACCTCGGCCATCATCATGGGCATTGCCGAGCCAGCCTATATCCTCAAAACGGTGGATGGCGGCGACACTTGGAAAGTGGTGTACGAAAACAAAGCCAAGGGCATGTTCCTCGATGCAATGGAGTTTTGGAACGAACACAGCGGTATCGTTATCGGCGACCCCATTGGCGGACGTTTCTTTATTGCCCGGACTTTTGATGGCGGCAATACTTGGCAAGACCTGCCCATGGACAAACGCCCCCTTGCCGACAGTGGCGAAGCCTGCTTTGCCAGCAGCGGTACCAATATCCGCAAACTGAGCAACAGCGAAGCCTGCTTTATCAGCGGCGGCCTGCGCTCTCGGCTTTTTATAAGGGATCAGGCCATCGACCTGCCCATGATACAAGGCACGGAAAGCACGGGCACCAACTCCATTGCCGTAAAAGACAAAAAAACCATGATGGTAGTGGGCGGTGATTTTAATACCAAAGACAGTGCGGTGAACAATTGTTTTATTACCTTGAATGGTGGTAAAACATGGGCAGCCCCTGCATCGCCCCTGCACGGCTACCGTAGTTGCGTGGAATATTTGGGCGGCAAAAAATGGATCAGTTGCGGATTGAACGGCACAGACTATAGCACAGACAATGGCAAAACCTGGCAGTGGATTAGCAAAGAAGGCTATCATGTTTGTCGCAAAGCCAAGAACGGGAAAGCGGTTTTCTTCGCTGGAGGTGGTGGGCGGATTGGTAAGCTCGTTTTACCATGAGGTAAATTTGAAACATTAAGGTATTAAGAAACATTAAGATTTTACTCGCTACAGTTTGCTTTAATTGGTCAAAGCATAAAAATTGGAACAAAAAGGCTTTCTTAATGAACCTTAATATCTTAATGTTTCAAAAAAAAAGCGGAGCGAAGCGTAGATAAATTAACCTGCTATTAAAAAGAATGTCATCCATGCAGTTGAAATGCCTCATCATATTACTCTTATGCAGCAATAAACTACTGGCGCAAGACGCATGGATACAACGCATCATCCAAACACCTGTATCAAAGCAACCGGTTTATAGCAAACAAAAACAAGCGGGCATCTTTGCACAAACCCTGCGCTGCGATTACGCCAGTCCCACCATTGTAAATACAGATACCACAATCGCCATCTACAGCGTACAAGTATTGGCCGTGGATTTGGTTTTTACCGACTACCCTGCCCAGTTAGATTTAAAACAATTGAATACCCAACGGCTGCGGAATTTCTTTGCCGCCTACCCAAACCTGAAAAACAACAAAACCATCAACTGGCAATTGGTCCGCCAAACCGATGGTGCCGAAAAACCTGCTGCGCAACAGCTCTTCCATGGTTTTGTGGTTTACTATCGTCCCTTACAAACCAAGGAAGCGATGAAGGCCGATAGCAGCAAACTGTCTGACATGCTTCGGCCCAAGCCTACCGTACGCATCAAGCACAGTGGTTTTTTGGCTACCGATACCACGCACCTGCGGGAGCAGTACGAAATTGAACCTTATACCATCCTAAAAAAGATGCCGGTAAAAGAGGCGCTAGCCTACTTGGACATGGATGCCAAACTCATCAGCAAATACCCCGGCGTGGATTCGATATTGGTGTATGAAAAACCAATAACCAACAATACCGAAACCATTTTTCAGCGCACTCCACCCGAAGACTCTACGGTTATCAAAGTGCTGGACCGCATGGGCTGGCAACGGATGTTGGTAGTGGCAGATGTAACGGCGAGTATGTACCCCTACACGGGCCAATTGCTCTTATGGTTGCAAATGAACGAGGAGGATCGGCGCATCCACCAGTTTGTATTTTTTAATGATGGCGACAACAAAGACGAGGCCGACAAACAACCGGGGCGCACCGGCGGCATCTATACCACAGCCTCTTCCGAATTTGAAACCGTAGAAAAACTATTGTACCAAACCATGCGCATGGGTACGGGCGGTGCCATCCCCGAAAACAATATCGAGGCCCTGCTTTATGGGATGGATGCTTGTGGCGATTGCAAAGATGTGGTCATGATTGCCGACAACCATTCCGGCGTATCCGACATCCAATTATTGACCCAGTTAAAAAAGCCCGTGCACATCATTGTATGCGGCATGCTCAATAAAATCAACCCCGTTTACTTGGATATTGCCCGCTATACCGGCGGCAGCGTACACATAGCCGAAACCGATATACAAAACCTGGCCACCTTAAAAGAAGGGGAAACCATTACGCTGTTCAATACGGTTTATAAATTGGCAAAAGGGAAGTTTGAGGTAGTGAAGTAGGTGATGGGAATTAGGAATTGGGAATTGGGAATTGGGAATTAGGTTCACGCCTATGGCGTGATGTCGGCTGCGCCTCCAATTGGGCATTTGCAAGAACAAACAACCTTAAACTTTAAACCTGAGACTTTAAACCTAAAACCCAAAACTTTAAACGTCGAACAACAAACCGCAAAATGTTTTATATTTGAAAAAAAATCGTCTTTATGGATTATGTAGTTTCAGCAATTCTGTCAATCTTCGGTTATGGCGGCAGTGCCATCAAACCAGGTCAAACCACTTCCAGTGCGTTTTTTCATTCTTAAGAAATCGAAAGCTGCTACGGCAGCTTTTTTTATAACAGGCCATTTGTGAATACTTCCCTCAGCGTTTGTGTAATAACGAAAAACGAAAGCAAGTTCATCGAAGCTTGCTTGGCTTCCGTGCAGTCCATCGCCCATGAAATCATTGTGGTAGACTCCGGCTCTACAGATGATACACTGGCCATTGCCGCCCGTTTCAATGCCCGCATCTTTTCCATTGAATGGCGCAACGATTATGCTTGGGCCCGCAACCAAGCCATTGCCCAGTGCCAAGGCGATTGGATATTATTTTTGGATGCGGATGAATATTTGCAGCACCCAGCGCAACTGGCCCGTATCATCCGCCAAACCCGCAATAAAGCCGTGGGCGGGTATTTAATAGAAAGAACGGATATTTACCGACATAAAGAAAATGGCCTCATTATCCACTATCCCGTTGGCTTGGTAAGGCTTTTCAGGAACCACCGCGGTTATGCCTATGTGGGCAGTGTACATGAGCAAATCAATACGGCCATCACCAATAAGGGCCATCAAATCGGCATTGTAAAAAAGGCCAGCATTGTGCACCAAGTACACATGAGCAGCGATGATTTTTTGCAAAGTAAACAAGAGCGCTATCTACAACTCATCAATAAAGAAATAGAAAAAGACCCTGCCAATTATTGGATGCTGTATCAAAAAGCCAAAACACACTGGTTTTTGCAAGAACGGGAAATGGCCCTGCAACTTTTTGCCAACCTGGCCAGCGATGCAGCTTGCCCCTTGGTACTGCGCTGCTCCGGCTATTGCAACCAAGCCGTTTTACTCATGGAAGCCGGGCAATTAGAGGCAGCCATTGCAAGCGTACAAAAAAGTTTGGCCCTCAATCCGCAACAATCCTTGGGCATGATGGTATGGGGCAATATCTTGTACAAAGCCGATCGCTATAAGGAAAGCATCAAGGCTTTTAAACAAGTAAAAACCTCCATTAACAAACTACGCTACAACCAAATTATCCCCGGCGACCTCTATGTGCGGCCCGCAGAAAAAAGATACAAAATCGCCTGCAACTATTTGGCCATGGGCAAAACCGCTGCTGCTGTTTTCTTGCTAAAAAGGGCTTTGAAGATGGATGGCAGCCACGCCCCCAGTGTGTTGTTGCTGGGTAAAATATATGGCCAACGTGGGCAGATGCTCAAGGCCCAACAGTATGTTGCGGCTTGCCTATCCGTTAACCCTGGCTGGACGGAAGCGGTGGCTTTGGGTAGGAAATTGGGCGTTGGGAATTAGGTATTGGGAATTGGGAATTTGGTATTTGGTATTTGGCCATGCCTTCGGCTTGGTGGCGGGCAAGGCCCCGCCATATTGGGCATTGGAGGGGTGCAATTTAAACAACACATAATATTTCGGCAAACCCCTCAAACACCTACCACACAACGCTTTTATAAAACGTTATCATCAATTCTTTAATATCGTAAACTCTACCCGCCTATTCAACTGGCGCCCCTCATCGGTATCGTTAGTGGCCACCGGTTTGGTTTCGCCATAGCCCTGGGATACGATACGGCTGGCAGCAATCCCTTTGGAAAGGATATAATCCCTTACCGACTTGGCCCGGTTATCGCTGAGCGTGAAATTGTAGGCATCGGAACCCTTGCTATCGGTATGGGCGCTCATTTCAATTTCCACATTGGGGTATTCGTTTAAAAAGCCCACCACCCTATCCAGTTCCACATAGGATTCTGGCCTTAAATTGTATTTATCAAAATCAAAAAACACATTGTTCAGCCGGAATACCTGCCCTATTTCAATGGGCACCAAATACAAATCTTTGTGTATCTCCTTGTACCCCGCTTTTACCAAGGAGTCCAAGTTCAGATTTTCCGAAATGGCGAAAAACTTATCCGCCGAAGCACGGATACTGTAATTTTTATCATAAGGCAACACCATTTTAAAAGAACCATCATTGGGATCTGAAATACCCGTACCCGCCTCGGCCCCATCCGGCAAGGTTTGATACACCAATGTAGCTTCCAGCGGCTGTTTGGTTTTAGCGTTGAATACGTTACCGCTCACCAGCACCACGGGGTTGGGCCGTTCCCTTTCCAGCAGTTTTACCCTTACAATATCGCTGGCACCAAAAGCCCCGTTACTAGAGGTGAGGTAAGCAAATTCGCCACCCGCATCCAAGGTGAAAAAAGCCTCCGACCCCTCCGAATTGATGGGGCTACCCAAATTGACAGGGTCGCTCCATTTTTGCCAACTGTTGTCCAATCGCTTGGCCATCCAAATATCGTTTTCGCCCAAGCCGCCCGGCCTATCGCTGCTGAAATACAAGGTTACCCCATCGGAAGCAATAAAAGGGCTCATTTCATTATAATCGGGCAGGTTAATCTTTTTGCCCAAGCTTTTGGGAACCGACCAAATGCCGTTCCCTTCCGCAAAGGAAACATACAGGTCATTATCAAAACTGCCCTTTTTATCGGTCATATAAAACAAGAGGGTTTTGCCATCCTGCCCCATGGAAGCCCCCATTTGCGGCGTAAGGCCAAATTTTTCAAAGCCCCTTATCCGCAGCATCTCCGGAGCCGTCCACCCACCTTCCACTTTGTGTAGCATGCTCAGGCCCATGCCCGCATATTGCCCCTCCCGATAAGCCCCTTTTAATAAAATAGTATTCAAATCGGGCGAGATCCAATATACCGCATTGTAATGGGTGGCGTTGGCAGCTGCACCCAAATGACGGGCCTCGCCCCAGATGCCACTGCTGTCACGGGTAGCAAACCAAATATCCTGCGAATTGGGGATGGTAGCATACTGCACATTGTCAGGATGGTTTTGCCGAATAAAAAATAGCATATTGCCATCAGCCGAAATAACCGGCCGCAGTTCGGGGTATTCCGTGTTCACCTGCCCGCCCAAATTTTCCAATTTAATAACCGTAGTGGCTTTGATGGCGTTTTCCTTCTGTTCAATCAATTTGCCTACGGTGTCTAGCGTCGGCTGCGCCGAAACAGTGTTGAGTAAGGCCAGTATTGGCACTAATATGTATAATTTTTTCATGCAGTAAAAGAGGTTAGGGATATAACGCAAAAATGAGGCGAAAAGTATGGGAGGAATGATGAGTGATGAAAGCAGTTACACCAATTATATTATAAACTAATCGCTTTTACCACGGATTGATAAAGATTACACGGATTACACGGATTTTTAATAGTATTTAAAAAAGGTTACGCATAATGATGATACAATACAATTGGTTAAGTTGTTTTTAATTTATAGCAAAAGCCAACTTGCCTTTCAATCAATCCGTGTAATTCGTGCAATATGTCTTAATCCGTGTACCCTTAATCCGTGTACCCTTATGGAAAATCCCCCCTCCCCCATCTCATTGGCAAACATATATTATGGCAACAATCGAAACCAAGCAGCCCCGCCAAAAAGCAGGCGTAAAGCGGCTGATCAAAAAAGCAACACGGGTTGACCTCACACCCATGGTGGACCTCGGTTTTTTACTGATTACCTTTTTTGTGTTCACCACCAGTATGACCAAGCCGAAGGTGTTAAAAGTAAATGAACCGAACGACACCGAAGTGGGTAACCACAACGATGTATGCGCCTCTTGTGCCCTCACGCTGGTACCTGGCAGCAACAATACCATTTACTATTACGAGGGCATTGCCTCATCCGCCACAGCGGTAAAAACAACCAGCTACAGCCCCGATGGCCTCCGCAGTTTGATCCTGCACAAAAAAACCAGTGTAGCGGCATTGAACGATCCCTCCAAAAAGCTTACCCTCATCATCAAACCGGGCAATGGTTCCAACATGCAAAACTTTGTGGACTTGTTGGACGAAGTGCTTATCAATATGGTGCCCATGTATTATGTTGCTGAGCCGGATGCGGAGGATAAAAAGTTGATGCCGGAACTGTGGCAGTAGCCATTGTGTGAAATTTGTTAAAAGCCATTCTGAGCGCAGAATGGCTTTTGTTTTTTCTGCCCCATTCTTGTTAAGCGAAAAAGCTGCTGCCGAGGCACAAAAACTTGCCTTGGGTTTAATAAATCCAAAAACATCGTATAAACCACATTTATTTGTCATTCATTTGTAAAAAACCCTTAACTTTCCGTTACCAAAAATAAAACTTTCTGTATGAGACGAATTGCAACATGCATGGCAGTGATACTGCTCATGCTATCTCCATTATTATCGCTGGCTCAAGGAAGTATCACGGGAAAGGTAATGGACGAAAAAACCGGATCCGGGATAGCCAATGTGTCAGTAACAATAAAGGGCAAAACAACCGGGGCCAAAACTGATGCCAATGGTAGCTTTACCATTGCGGCAAACAAAGGCGATGTACTTACCATCAGCTCGGTTGGCTACGAATCGCAACGGGTAAAAGTAGATGGCGCTACTGTTGCCATCAGCCTCTCCCCTTTGCAAACCGAATTGACCGAAGTGGTGGTTACCGCAATGGACATTAAAAGAACGCCCCGTTCATTGGGCTTTTCTGCCCCCGTTGTTAACGGTAAGGATGTGGCGGAATCGCAACGCGACAATTTGCTGAACGCCCTACAAGGCCGTGTGGCAGGCGCTACCGTTACCCCCACGGGCGGTATGGCCGGCGCTTCCAGCAGTATTGTGCTAAGGGGCTTCAATTCATTGGCGCTGAACAACCAACCGCTTTTTGTAGTGGACGGGGTAATCATCGACAATGGTACCTTTGATGAAACCAGCAACCAAGGTACCGGCATTGGCTTGGCCAGTGACCGCCCCAACCGTACCAATGACTACACCAACCGTATTGCCGACCTCAACCCCAACGACATTGAAACTTATACGGTATTAAAAGGCCCAGAAGCTACGGCCCTTTATGGTAGCCAAGCCAGTTCGGGCGCCATCGTTATCACTACCAAAAAAAGTAGGGACCCCGGTGCCAAAAAAATCAATATTACATACGATGTAAAGTTTAGCTTGGAAGAGATTACCCGCTTGCCCAAATACAACAATGTATATCAAACGGGCAGGAACGGCGTATTGGAAGACAGGCCTACACTGGACAACTTTTTTGGTCCCAAATACCCTGCTGGCACGAAGATGTTTGACAATATCGACAATTTCTTTCAAACGGGCCTGAGCCATTCGCATAACCTGAGCCTCGACTTTGGCAACAAGGAGCTTACGCACCGCATATCTTTCGGTTACCTCAATACCAAGGGTGTGGTACCTACCAATGTGTACCGCAAATTGAACCTGCGCTACAGCTTTACTTGGAAGCCTTCCAAATACATCGACATTACACCCGCCATTACATTCATAGATGCCAAAAACGATCGTCCCTTGCGGGGCAGTGGCGGCTACCTGCTTTCTTTGCTCTCTTGGCCCAACCACGATGATATCAGCGATTATGTGGATGCTACTGGCAAAAAGAAAACCATTTTTGCCGTTACCGACCCAGCCAATGAAGTGGACAATCCCTTCTTCAATGTGTACAGCAACCGTAGCCGTGATGTAAACAAACGCAAGCAGGCTACTTTATCGGTTAACATACATCCTACTAAATGGTTGGATATTGCGGGCAGGTTTGGTTTGGATCATTACAAAAACGATGGCTTTACTTTTTATCACCCACAATCTTTTTATGTTACACCGGCCCAAAAAGGTGCACAGGATAACTACTATACCACTTACAATGGCTACAACCATACCATCACCGCTACTGGCAAAAAAGATCTTGGCAAGTTTAACATAAGGGCCATGGCAGGTACCATGTGGCAAGATTACCGCAAGGAAGGCTTGGCCGTGTACGGTACCAATATTGTTGATGTAAACCGCAGGGATACCCTCAACACATTGGCCAGCACCCGTGTAAGGTTGTTCAGGCAACAGTTTTATGGTCAGCCCAACTATATCGAAAGCCGTCAATTTGCCTATTTTGGCGAGCTGGCCCTTAGCTGGAACAATGCCATCTTCATCAATGGTACCTACCGCTTTGAGCGTTCTTCCAACCTACCCAAGATCAACCGCAAATTCGGTTATCCCGGCGGTAGCGTAAGTATCATCTTTACCGATTTGATACCCGGCTTAAAAGATAGCAAGTTCATCACTTACGGTAAACTGCGTGGTTCATTGGCAGGTACGGCCAGGGCCAACCAGCCTTACTCCAACCAATCTACCTTCTCCGCAGCTACTTCCAGCGGTGGCGGTTTCTTTTATGGCTTTACCAACAACAACTTTTACTTAGAGCCAGAAAAGCAAAGCACGTATGAGTTTGGTACGGAGTTGCGGTTGTTGCAAAATAAGATTACCATCGATGCCACTTACTACAACACGACCAACAAAGACCAAATTGTGGAACTGTTCCGTTCCAGCTATGGTACCGGTTTTGTATTGAATACATTGAACGCAGCATCTACCAACAACCAAGGTGTGGAAATTAGTTTGGGTCTCACGCCCATCAAGAAAAAGGATTTGAATTGGAGCATCAATTTCAATTTTGCCAAAATGTGGAACAAGGTATTGAGCCTGCCCGGCAATGTGCCTGAGTTTTATACCTCCGATACTTGGTTGTATGCCAATGCCCGTGGCGGTTTGGTACAGGGCGGTCCTACCACCAGCATCACCACTTGGAGCTATTTAAAAAACAACCAAGGCCAATTGTTGATTGATCCTGCAACCGGTCTGCCTATTTCCGAAAGTATCTTTAATATACATGGCGATAGGAACCCCGATTTCAACTTGGGTATCAACAACAAGCTGAAATATAAAAACTGGGATTTGAATATGTTGTGGAACGCCAAAGTAGGCGGCGATATCTTTAACGGTACCGAAAGGTTCCTTACGGTGAATGGTAAAAGCGTTCGCACATTGGACAGGGAAGTACCTAGGGTAATTGAAGGTGTATTAAGGGATGGCTTGGAAAACTCAGCCAACCCCACCAAAAACACCATTCAAGTACTCCCCTACTTGAACAATGATTTTTACAAAACCATGCCTGAAGATGTATTTATCGAAAAAGACGTAAACTGGCTCCGCATGAGCGAAATCAGCGCCACTTATAAGTTCCCAGCCAAGTTTATCAAGCGTTTGGACAATGTAAGCTCTTTGTCGCTCACATTCACCGTTAACGATTTGATATTGATTACCAACTATTCAGGCGCCGATCCCCAAGTGAACGGCAATACCGCTGCAACACGTGGTGTGGGCGGCTTTGGTTTCGACTTTGGTAATATCGGTACACCCGTAAGGTATTCTTTCAGTGCTAAAGTTGGTTTTTAAACGCATAAAAATGATTGAAATGAAAAAAATAACTCAATATTTAATAACCGCTACTGTTGCTTTATTTGCTTTTAGCAGTTGCGAAAAAAAGTTGGAAGATGCCTATCCTAACCCCAACTCCTTTTCCAGGGTGCCGGTAGAATCGCTTTTGCCGCCGGTTATTTATAACATGGCCTTGGACCCGCAAACCGACTTTAGGTTTTTGGGCGGCTATATTCAAAACTGGACCAATATCAGTGCCCAAAACCAGTGGGACAGGATGGGCTACCAAGCCGGTAGCGATAATGGTGGCGCTATTTGGCGGGGCCATTATTACGACCTTGGCCAAAACTTGGTAAGGATGATTGAATGGGGCAGCGAAGAAAAGAAATGGGATTATGTGGGCGTGGCCAAAGCCATTCAAGCCTGGAGCTGGTTGCTCACCACCGATTACCATGGCGAAATCATTTTGAAGGAAGCCTTTAATACCAACCTGTTGACTTTTAAATATGATACACAAGAAGATGTGTACAACCATGTAAGGGCATTGTGCAGGGAAGCGATTGATTACCTGAGCAGAACAGGCGATGGTGTTAGCCAGGTGAACCTACAAAAAGGTGATGCCTTTATGAACAATGGCGATGTGGAAAAATGGAAGAAGTTTGTGTATGGTGTAATGGCCCGCAGCTACAACCACCTCAGCAATAAAAGCACGTACAAAGCCGATTCGGTAATTTACTATTGCGACAAAGCGATGTTAACCTCTGCGGATGATGTAACCGTGAAGTTTTCCAATGCTGGTAAGAACAATGAAGCCAACTTTTTTGGACCCTTCCGTGGCAATATGGCCGCTTACCGCCAAACAGAATTTACCGTAAACCTGCTCACGGGTGCCAATACTGCATTTGCTGGTGTAGATGACCCCCGCAAATGGTATTACCTGCAATTGGATGCCAACAATTTGCTTTTTAGGGGTGTACGGATAGCAAAGGGCGAGGCCGACATTTCCCCTACCGGTAATAGGCCCCGGAATTTTTGGGGCAATACCAGTGCTTCTTCTATTCCACCCAACGATTTCAACTCCAAATACCTGTTTAGGAACAACAGCGAGTTTCCGGTAATGACCGCTACTGAAATCCATTTCATGAAAGCAGAAGCCGCTTTGAGAAAGGGAGATAAAACCACGGCCTTGGCAGCTTACAAAAGAGGGATTGAAGAATCTTTCAGTATGTTGCTCAACCGCTTCAACTTTAACGTGCCACCCGCCAACCAGTTGAACAGTAGCAGCGCGGCTACTTTTATGGCCAACCCTACGGTGTTGCCAACCAATTTGGATAGCATGACCCTGAGCCGCATTATGCTGCAAAAGTATATCGCACTATGGGGTTATGGTATGCACGAAACTTGGACGGACATGCGCCGCTTCCATTACACCGATTTGGATCCAGCGGTACCGGGCCAGCAAGTGTACCGTGG
Organism: Chitinophaga pinensis; assembly: GCA_943373145.1. Taxonomy (GTDB): domain Bacteria; phylum Bacteroidota; class Bacteroidia; order Chitinophagales; family Chitinophagaceae; genus Ferruginibacter; species Ferruginibacter pinensis_H. The sequence goes on along the minus strand of CALSBI010000007.1, from coordinate 170,872 downwards.
CTTTACGCCGCCCACGGGTTCCGACCTCTTCCCCGACAACAGTACCAAACTGGTGTACAGGGTACGCCCCCGCTACAACAGTGAATATATATGGAATGTGGCCGAGCTGGACCGTATAGGTGCCCGTACCGCCGATTACCATACCATTAGATGCTGGTTTTCTGAACCTTAAATAAAAATAACATGATCAAGAATATTATCGCTTCGTTTATATTGATTTTAGTACTGGCAGGCTGCAAGAAAAACCTGCTGGACAACAATGAATACTGGAATTTTGAGCCCGGCAATGCGTATGTAAAATTTGTGCATGCCTATAACAGTTCATTTCCTTCCACCGCTACCCCGGCTGCTGGGCCCATTGTTACCTTTTCGGTAGCGGGCACCAAGGTGAGCGGCGTAAACAACAATGGGGTTGCCTATGGCGCTATCTTCCCTGTAATCGGCGGCCAGTACGCTTCTGTGGTACCGGGTACCCTTAACATTAAAACGGCGCTTTACCGGGCCCCTAGTAGTGCAGCCCAGCCCACCGATGTGGTATCGGATGGCAGCTTTACGCTCAACGCAGGAACCTATTACAGTGCTTTTTTAGTGGATACCCTTCCCTTTCCCACTCCCAGCACCTCCAATATGGTGATTGTAGCGGATAGTAATCAAAGGGCCAGGCCAGGGTACTTTAAAATGCGTTTTGCACACATGATACCCACGGTAGATACTTTGGAAATTGTGTCTAAGAACTCCCAAACGGTATTGGTTAGCAACCTGAATTTCAAAAAGGTATCGCCCTTTATCGAAATGCCCATGCTATCAAAAAACGATACCATTCAATTGCGCAAAAAAGGCACTACGGTAGTGTTGGCAGATAATCGACCTTTCTTCCCCGCTTCGGAAAGGGTTTATACCTTTTTCTGTCGCGGCATTTATACGGCTACCACCGGTACCCGGGCCAGAACATTATCTATCTATACCAACCAATAAGGATTACTTATTATATCAACGGCTGCTCCAACAGGGCAGCCGTTTTTTTGTGCAGTACAAATGCGGTTGCTGGCGAGTAGTTTGGTATCATGCCAATAGTTTCAACATTGTTGTTTATTTGTTTTTGAAATTGACCCAAAATATGTATTTTTGCCGCCCATTAAACAGATTTATGCTGTTTTTGGACGTTGCCGGGGTAGCTCAGTTGGTCAGCGCATCGGATTCATATCCGCCAAGGGGCGGACGGCAGTTCAAAAACAGCGTGGTTGAACCTAATGACAAAAATATTAGCCGGGGTAGCTCAGTTGGTTAGAGCATCGGATTCATAACCCGAAGGTCGGCAGTTCAAATCTGCTCTCCGGTACACAGGGGCTACTCTAAAAAAGTAGCCTTTTTTCTATTTAACCCATACCCAAATTATGTTCACCGTTTACACATTGTATTCGGCAAAGTGCCAAAAACATTATTACGGCTATACTTCCAACCTGGAGGCAAGGATGCTTTCCCACAACCTTTTGGGCCATGATTGGACTGCCAAATACCGTCCATGGGCAATCATCTACACAAAAGAATTCGACACCAAGCAAGGGGCGATCCTTCATGAAAAATGGCTAAAAACAGGGGCAGGCAGGGCATTTGTCAAGTCCCTCCCACATCCAACAACGAACCGTGAATCTGGTTAGGGCATCGGGTTCATATCCGCCGCGGCGGACGGCAGTTCAAATCTGCTCTCCGGTACCAAAAGAGGTCGCTGTTAAAAGCGGCCTCTTTGTATTTTTAGCATCGGGCCCATCCTCCGCTGCCGCCCTCAGCCGGGTAGTATCCAATATCCAGTATCAAGTATCCAGCATCAAGTATCCAGCCCTCCAAATTAAAAAACCTGCTATCCCAATTATACCCTACCTTTACATTGAAAATAAGAAGTAAGCAAGTCAATTACTGGTACACCCACCTTACATACTGCTGCTCTTATGCTTTTACCCATGCCCCCTGCCCAACTGCTCTTGCACATGCCAATATCCTGCTGCGTAGCCATATTGCGTAATTTATAGCAATAAACAAGTAATAGATCATTGCAACAGCCCATCTAAAAAATATCAATGGGCCAGCAACGCTCTTTTGTATCAACACATGTAACAAGGCAATCAATAAATGACAAATTTTTGAAAATATTTATTAAATACATGGTATCCATCCGCTGCAAAATGGTGGTAAAAGCTGAGCTAGACAGGCTGGGCATTAGGCACAGTGTAGTGGAATTGGGAGAGGTGGAAATATTTGACCCCTTTGATGCGGAACAAATAGCAGCATTAAGGAAATCCCTGCTCAAATCGGGTTTGGAACTGATGGAAGACAAAAAAGCCATCTTGATACAACGCATCAAAAACGTAATTGTGGAAATGGTGCACTATGCCGATGAACTACCCTCTATAAAAAACTCTGCCTATATCAGCCAGGCACTGCACCACGATTACACCTACCTCGCCAATCTGTTTTCCGAAACAACGGGCACCACCATTGAACAATTCATCATTCTTCACAAAATAGAAAAAGCGAAAGAACTGCTGCTATACGACGAACTGAACCTTACCGAAATATCTTACAAGCTCAATTACAGCAGCGTGGCCCACTTATCCAACCAATTTAAAAAAATAACGGGCCTCACCCCCTCCTACTTTAAAAAAATAGGGCGAAAAAGGCGGCAACCGCTAGAAGATGTGTGAATAGTGTAAATGTTTGCCCTGCTCTTATGGCATATTACCCATGGCCATCCACACTTCTATGTATATGCCAATATCCTCATCCATTACTATGGCACTCAATTTGCCCACCAGCATTAAAAGGGAATTAATTGTAAGATACTGGTGGACTAGTATCCATTTTTAACATAATCACATATCATAGGTATAACATATGAAATTATATATTAAACACATGGTATCGATCCGCTGCAAAATGGTGGTAAAAGCGGAATTGGACAAACTCGGCATTAGGCACAGTGTGGTAGAATTGGGAGAGGTGGAAATATTTCCCCCTTTTGAGGCAGCACAAATAGCCGCAATAAAGCAATCCCTGCTAAAAGCGGGCTTGGAACTGATGGATGACAAAAAAGCCATCTTGATACAACGCATCAAAAACGTAATCATCGAAATGGTGCACTATGCCGATGAACTACCGGCTATAAAAAAATCCGCCTATATCAGCCAAGCGCTGAAACACGATTACACGTACCTGGCCAATCTGTTTTCCGAAACAACGGGCACCACCATTGAACAATTCATCATCCTCCACAAAATAGAAAAAGCGAAAGAACTGCTGCTATACGACGAACTGAACCTTACCGAAATATCGTACAAGCTCAATTACAGCAGCGTGGCCCACTTATCCAACCAGTTCAAAAAAATAACGGGCCTCACCCCCTCCTACTTTAAAAAAATAGGGCAAAAAAGGCGGCAACCGCTAGAAAATGTGTGAATAGTGTAAATGTTTGCACATATTTTGCAAATCGCCCATTGCCCAAGTATATACCTTTATGTAGGCTTAGCAAGGGCAGGTGTGGGAGCATAGCCTAAGTGGGTAAAGGGTATACAATTTGTAAAAAAGGGCATTGGCCCATAAATGTTATTATTACCATGAAAACAATGGCAACGCTCAACAGCGATATCATGGCCATTACCCTGCAAATGGAACTGCAATACCCTGAACTGTTGCAGTACATGGGGGAAATGCCCGTAACCATACCCAATCAAGAAAGCCCTGAAATAAATGGGGCGGCCCTGAACGATTACTATCATTCGTTGGCTCTTCTAGTTAATAAATACGCCGATAGCCACCCGGTAAAGGGACATACTGGGTAGGCTATTCGGTAACAAATGTATGCACATGACAAGCGTAAAAAAAATGGGTATTTGGATGGACCATGCCAGTGCCTATTTAATTGAATTTACCAACGACACCATTGAAACCTTTAGCATTGAATCGGCCAGTGCCGAACAGGGCCAGCATGTGAACGGTAGTGAAAAGGCAGAACACCACCGGCAGCAACAAGCGGATACGGCCTATTACAAACAGTTGGCGGCCGTTATTGCCCAGTATGATGATGTATTACTCTTTGGCCCTACCAATGCCAAAGTGGAGTTGCAGCATTATTTAAAAGAAAACCACCAGTACGACCATATTAAAATTGCGCTGCAACAAACCGATAAAATGACCGGTAACCAGCAGCATGCTTTTGTGCGCAACTATTTTACCATCCAACAACAATAATATATTATGCAAGCAAAAAAAGACAGCCCCCAAAAACCTGCCGCACCTGCCACTACAGATGCGGCTACCACAGCAGCCAAGCCCAGCAACGGCCATGAAGATGTGTACGATGGGCCACGGCCGGAACCGTTTGATGAAGCGAACGAAAATACTACTGGCCCATGGTACCGCCACCACAACGAAGAACCCCAGCTTACCAAACGCAGCAACAAAGGGGCCGATGAGGGGCCGCTGCAAAGCGAAATGGGCAGCGACCTAGATGTGCCCGGCGCAGAGCTGGATGATGAGCTGGAACTAACCGGCGATGAGGATGAAGAAAACAATTATTACAGTATTGGGGGCGATAACCACCATGAATTGGAAGAATCGGATGGTGCATAAAGTTTACTGACAAGCCCATACCAAGGCCTATGTTGTTTTGCAGGCATCACTACCCTACCCGCATCAAACAAATAAGATGAAAAAAGTATTAATAGCGCTGGATTATAACCCCACTGCACAAAAAGTGGCAGAAACCGGTTTTGCACTGGCCAAGGCCATGGAGGCCAACTTGATGCTGCTGCATGTGGTGCCCGACAATAATTATTATGCCACGGTGCGCTACGCACCCTTTATGGGCTTCGACGGTTATACCAACATGGGCTATCCACAATCCGACCTAGGGGATGAACTGCGCCAACAATCGCTGATTTTTTTAAATAAAACCAAGAGGCACCTGGGCAGTGTTAACATAGAAACCTTTGTGCGGCAGGGCAGTGTATCCGATGCCATTATGGAAACCGTGGCCAGTACAAACGCCGATGTAGTGGTAATGGGCTCGCACAGCCGCCGCTGGCTAGAAGCCGTAATGCTGGGCAGTGTAACAGCCAAAGTGCTGCGCCAAACACAGGTGCCACTATTTATTGTACCTACAAATGATATAGTACCAACAGTATCATGAACCGTGGGGACGATACAGCCATTGATAAATTACTGGCGGATGAAAAGGGTGCATCACAAATTTTCGCAAACATAACTTATGCACCAATCTCCGCTACGTTGTAGAATTACCCATGTCGAAACTACAGTAGTACAGAAGTTAAATCAGGGAACCCTCCGCCGCCGGGGTGTAATCGGCGGCGGTGTCCTTTTTTGCTTACTTTTTTTGACAAGAAAAAAAGTAAGTCAGAAAACAACCGAAAGGAGTAGGCTGTAGCTATAAAACGAAAATCTGGGATGCACCCGATGAAAACGTACATTTGAATAAACTGCACCAAATTGTAAAAGACACCTTGGAAGCCGAAGAGCTGATTGTACACAACCTATTGAACCCGCCGTTGGAAACGCTCACAAGAGGGCAAAAACTATCAGATAAGGTAGCACAGTTTGGCGGCAGTTGGCGATTCATCATACTATTTGGGGTAATACTCACCATTTGGATCATTTTTAATGCACTGGCCTTGGGGGCTTGGCGGTTCGACCCCTACCCCTTTATTTTGATGAACCTGATCCTATCCTGCATTGCGGCCATGCAGGCACCCATCATTATGATGAGCCAAAACCGGCAAGAAGAAAAAGACCGGATGCGCAGCGAAAACGACTACCTCATTAACCTAAAAGCCGAAATGCAGATACGCAGCCTGAACCAAAAAATAGACCTGCTATTGGAAGAACAGATAAAAACCTTATTTGAAACACAGCAAGAACAATTTGACTTGCTTAAAAAAATACACGAAAAGATAGCCACGCTACAGCCCCCCACTGTGTGAATTATACAATATTTGGATGGAGTGTTACAAGTGTTTTCGCACAGGATGCACCACCTTTACAGTGTGGTATAACTACACAAAAAAGCAACAATCATGGGGAACTTACTGTATACCGTGGCCGTAATACTGGTCATTATTTGGGCCATCGGCTTCTTGGGCTATCATGCCGGGGGCCTCATTCATGTTTTATTGGCCATTGCCCTTGTGGTGGTGATACTAAGGTTAATACAGGGTAAAAAAGTAATTTAAAAGCATAAATACATACACAAATGGATAATTCAGGCATGGCCACAAAAATGGCAGGATCGTTATTATTGGGCGTAGCAATTGGTGGTATATTGGGCATCCTGTTTGCGCCAAACAAGGGCAGCGAAACACGCAGAAAAATAAGGGCCGGCAAAGATGATATTACCGAAGCGATGAAGGACAAAGTAAACCGCTTTATCAATGAGGTAAAAGAAGAATTTGATACGGCCAAGGAAAAAGCAAGCAATTTTATTGAGGGCACACCGGTTAAAAACTAACCATGTGTGGGCTTTTTATATCAACAATAATAAAGCACAAGGTCGAATACACAAACCGGGGTGCTTGCACCTCGGTTTTGTTTTAAACAATCAAGATGGAGACAAAAGAAAATATATTGGAGCCGTTGCTAGAAAAAGCCCTGCAGTATGGCCAAACAAGCATCGCCCTCCTAAAGCTAGAAGCGCAAAACAAACTGGCAACGGTTACCGGCTCATTGGCACGCCAAGCGGTAATTGCCCTCATGGCCTTTGCCCTGCTGCTGTTTACCAGCATCGGTGCCGCATTGTGGTTGGGCCAATACTGGGGCAAGCCTCATTACGGGTTTTTAATAGTAGCGGCGATATATGCCCTTGGGCTAGGCCTACTGTTGCTGATACCCAATGCCATTAAAAAGCGGGTAAGCGATACCACCATCACCCAACTCATCCACCCATAAGCCATGCCAACAAAAACGACTACCACGGAAGTGCAAGCAACCATTATGGCCCTACGGCAACAGCAGGTGGCAGCATGGGATGGCCTAAAGGAACAATGGGCCACTACCAGCCAACAACTCACCCCTGGCCGCCTTGTTGCCAATGCCATCGGGCGTGCGATACGCACCCCTAAGCTAGGTAGCAAAATAGCAGCCATAGCAGCCGGTGTTGCAGTACAAAAAATAATATTGCCCAGCAGGCCATGGATCAGCTTGCTAGGTGCTACATCAGCCTTTGTACTGGGCGGCACATTAACAAAAAAGATAGGCAATGCAAAAATACTCGGCAAAATCATCATCAAAAAATTGGTGAGCAGGCAAAATGGCAACGCATCCAGTTAAACCATTCATTTTTTATTCAACACAACAACATGAAACCTAATATCGGGATACCGGAAAAAAAATTAAAGCAGCACACGGCCCTTTTGTCAACCCTACTGGCCAGCGAAATGGCCTTGTACGTAAAAACAAGAAAAGCCCATTGGAACGTAAGTGGCGAAAGTTTTATGGAGTTGCACAAACTGTACGAAAATGAGTACAAACAACTGGAAGCCTCTATTGATGAGGTAGCCGAGCGCATTGGCAAGCTGGGCCAAAAAACCATCGGCACCATGCAGGAGTTCATGCACCTGTCCATCGTGAAAGAACAGCCAAATAAATACGAATCCTCAAAAAATACCCTCAAAGAACTGCTGGACGATCATGAAAAACTGATTATATTGCTACGCGGCAATATTGCCGAATGTGGCGACAAAAACCATGATGCAGGAACGGCAGATTTCCTTACCGGGCTGATGAAAGAACATGAAACCACGGCTTGGATATTGAGGAGATACCTGAACTAAGAGCCTGTTTAAATTTTATTGATGAGATTTCCTATAGTCAATTTTTGAGCGAAACAAGGCGAATTTTGCAGCCATAGTCTAAACGCCTAAGGCGAAAAATTCAACGCAGTTGCAGCCAAAAAGTGGCATAGGGAATCCATTGAATGAATTTTAAACAGGCTCTAAGGACCACAATACCGCATAATAAAAAAGGTAGCAGGCAACAATGAAAGTAGCAGTATTTAGTACCAAAGCGTATGAGCGGCCTTATTTTGATGAATGTAACGCAACGGCTGGTCACCAATTGGTGTATTTTGAAGCCTCGTTAAACAGCGATACCGTTAACCTGGCCCAAGGGTTTGATGCGGTTTGCCTATTTGTTAACGATACGGCCAATGCAGCAGTAATAACCCAGTTGGCAGCGGGCGGTGTACGATTGATTGATTTGCGCAGTGCTGGCTTTAACCATGTGGATATTGCCGCAGCGGTGGCCAAAGGCATCACCGTACTAAGGGTACCCGCCTACTCACCACAGGCCGTGGCCGAGCATGCATTGGCACTCATCATGACGCTGAACAGAAAAACAAACAAAGCCTATAACCGGGTAAGGGAAAATAATTTTTCGGTTGACAACCTGATGGGTTTTAACCTATACGGCAAAACAGTGGGCGTTATCGGCACCGGCAAAATTGGAGCGGCTTTTTGCCAAATCATGTTGGGCATCGGCTGCCAGGTGGTAGCCCACGATATAGTGGAAAACGCTGCCCTGCAAACAAAGGGCGTAACCTATTTGCCCTTGGAGGAACTGCTGCCGATTGCCGACATTGTTTCCTTGCACTGCCCCCTTACCCCCGCCACGTATCACCTCTTCAACGCCAAAGCTTTTGCGGCACTAAAGCCGGGTGCCATGCTCATCAATACAGGCCGTGGTGCACTGATAGATACCGGTGCTGCCATCAGCGCCTTAAAAAGCGGTAGGCTGGGTTACTTGGGCATGGATGTATATGAGCAAGAGGAAAATCTATTTTTTAAAGATTTATCCGCCTCCATCATGCAAGACGATACCATCGCCCGGTTGATGACCTTTAACAATGTGCTGGTTACCCCCCACCTCGCGTTTTTTACCCATGAAGCCTTAAACGAAATAGCCCATACCACCATACAAAACTTTACCGATTTTGAAAATGGCCATTTTACGGCCAATGAGGTAAAGCTGAGCCATATCGCAAAATAATTAACGATACCTTTTTCACTTGGTCTTATTCAGCAAGCCATTGTCCTTACTTGTGCGCAAGTATGGCTGGCCCTAGCTATGTATCATATACAATTAAAACAACAAACATGATGACCAAAACAAATTGGACCTTGGACCCCGACCATTGTGATATCACTTTTAAAGTGCGTCACTTGATGCTGGCCCATGTAAATGGTTCTTTTAAAATATTTGATGCCAGTATCCATACCGAGGGCAACGACTTTGGTACCGTGGGCATCAGTTTATGGATTGATTCGGCTTCCATTACCACGGGCAACCCCAAAAGAGACGAGCATTTAAAAGCAGCCGATTTTTTAGATGTGGCCAATCACCCCCAAATCCTGTTTACTGCCAACACCATGACGCTGCCGAGCACTGCCAATCAATGCGAGCTATGGGGCGACCTCACCATCAAAGGGGTTACCCACCACCTGATGCTTACCGTAGAGCCCAGCGGCGCTGGTTATGACCTATTGGGCAATGACAAGGCAGGCTTTATCGTTAGCGGCACCATCAAACGTAGCGACTGGGGCCTTACTTGGAATACGGTAATGGCCAACAGCGTTCTATTGGTGGGCGACGACATACGCATTGCTTGTGAAATAGAGTTGATAAGGTCCAATGGCAAAATACCAGCCGTTAGCTTAGTGCACACCAATGGCCAATCGCTGGTATATTAATACAGCAGTAGGAAAGCTTGGGTAGATGTATCAATATTACAACTAATCCCCACAGTTGTGTAACAATACTAAAGCCAAGCATCGCACCTTTACAGGGTAATCACAAAAATATTGGTTACATAAAATTAAAGACATGACAAGTTCAAAAGACATTGTGGGCATAGCCGCAGAAAGTGCCAAAACACTCGCCACTGCCGTTGAGGCTGCCGGGCTAACACATATCTTACAGGGCGCAGGCCCCTTTACCGTTTTTGTACCAACAGACGAAGCTTTTGCCGCCATTAAAAAAGAGGTGGACGACTTATTGAAGCCAGAAAACAAAGACAAACTGAGCAAGTTGCTCAACTACCATGTAATAAGTGGCAACCTTCACGCAGCCGATTTAAAAGATGGGCAGGAACTTACGACGGTGGAAGGCAGCAAGCTTAAAATTAATATTTCCGACAACCGGGTAAAAGTGGGCGATGCCCATGTAACCGCTGCTGATATTACCGCCACCAATGGCGTCATCCATGTAATAGACAAAGTGCTGATGCCATAGGGCAATAGCGGTCTTTACAAAAGCGATGTACCAGCAGCATGATCATTGTACAAGGGTGCGAAAAGCATCCATAAAAAATAAATGATGCACACAAAATTCATTGCACTCTTATTATTACTGCTGATTGGCAGTAGTACGTTACAAGCCCAAAAGCGGCGTGTAAGCACCCAATATGGTAAAACACTCAACATTGGTGTAGGCATTGGCGGCTATGCGGGTTACTATGGTTATTTGGGGCGTAGCATCCCTGTTTTGCATGCTGATTATGAATTTGATGTGGCCAAGAACTTCACGTTGGCCCCTTTTATCAATTATTACACCTATCGCAACCGTTTTGAATCGGGCAACAATCGCTACTATTACCGCGAAACCGTAATACCCATTGGCGTTAAGGGCAGTTATTATTTCGACGATATAGTATCGGCCAACAGCAACTGGGATTTTTATTTGGCCGGCTCCTTGGGCTTTGCCATCGTAAATAATCGGTGGGACAATGATTATAACGGCGACAAAAATTATTACCGCCATGGCAATACCCTTTTCTTGGATGCCCATATTGGTACTGAATATCATTTTACACAAAAGCTAGGCGTCTTTCTAGATCTATCGAGTGGCGTATCTACCATTGGGCTATCCTTTCACCGATAATACATTGCTAAAGTGTGAATCGTATAACTATTACTGATAGAACTGTAACGATTTAGAAACTGAATCGACCAACCTTTGCAATTCAACAAAAAACTTAGTATGAAAAAAATACTACTATTTTCCACATTACTCTTTTTACTGATAAATACCCATGCACAAACGAGGGACAAAAAATGGAACATCGGCCTGCATGGTGGGTCCAGCCAATTCAATGGCGATTATAGCAATGATTTTTATCGCACCAAAATGCCCCTTTATGGTTTTGGTGGCCTATCCGTTTCCCGATACCTTGGCACACATATAGACATTAATTTTTTGGCCACCAAGGGCCGCATTGGCTTCAACAGCGATTCGGGCCGCTACAGCACCGATATTACTACCGCTACTTTAAATGTGCGTTTTAATATATTAGGTCCAGCATCTCCCGTTAGGCCTTACCTATTTGTAGGCGGCGGGGCCATGCTTTTTGATAAGAACCTGGACATTACCGGTAAAAAGACCGATTATATTGCCCCTTCTTTTGGCGGCGGTATTAATTTTAAATTGGGTCCTTCCGTGATGTTGAACCTACAAGAAACCTTTTTTTACTCCAATGAAGACAAGCGCGACGGCATCATAGCAGGCAGCAACGATGCCTACTTGCTGCACATGGTAGGCCTTAGTTTTAACTTTGGTAAAAAGAAAGATGCAGACAAAGATGGCGTGGCAGACCGTAACGACAAATGCCCCAACACACCCGTAGGTGTAGCCGTAGATAAAAACGGTTGCCCCTTGGATAGGGACAACGATGCCGTGGCCGACTTTGAAGATGCTTGCCCAGACGTAGCAGGTGTGGCCATGCTAAAAGGCTGCCCAGATAAGGATGGCGATGGCATTACCGATGCAGACGACCGCTGCCCCGAAGTAGCAGGAGCAGTTGGTATGCGGGGTTGCCCGGATGGCGATGGCGATGGCGTAGCAGATGTGGACGACAAATGCCCCGGCACCTTGGCTGGCTATAAAACAGATACTACCGGCTGTACATTAGACAATGATAAAGATGGCGTGATGAACGAAGACGATGCCTGCCCCGATAAAGCCGGACCGGTTGCGCTCAAAGGCTGCCCCGATACGGATGGAGATGGTGTGGCCGACAACGACGACCGTTGCCCCAATGCCAAAGGCCCAATTACCAACAAGGGTTGCCCGGTGATCACCAAAGAAGATGAGCGAAAAATTACACAGATAGCTAGTAAAATATTTTTTGAAACCAATAGCGACAAACTTAAAACAGCCTCCTTGGAACAATTGGATGAACTAACCACCATACTCGGCAGGTACGAAAGCGCACGGCTTACCATTGATGGTTATACGGATAGCAAAGGAACGGATGAATACAATATGGCACTATCGCAAAAAAGAACGGAATCAGTTAAAACCTACCTGATGGGCAAGGGCATCATGGAGTCTCGCTTAACAGCCAATGGCTACGGTGAAACAAAACCCATTGCCGACAACAATACCGCTGCAGGCCGCAGCAGAAACAGAAGGGTGGAATTATCTACCAGCTATTAAATAAATGATACAGCATATCGATTTTCAGTTTTGGGTTTTTGGATTTTAGGGTTTTTAGGGCTGCCTATTACGGCAGCCCTTTTTATAGCAGCCATCAGTATATGGGGCCACAAAATGTGTGAATTTTACAATAAAAATCTTTTTTTTAAAAACACAATCGGTAGGTCCCTTAGCATCTTTGTATAATACTTATTATTCCATCAAGCATTATATATCAATCATGAAAAAAATAAAAAAACTCAAATTGTTTGGCCTTTTTCAATTGACAATGCTCTTGGCCGTGTATACCTATCCTGTTCAACACAACGCAAAAAAAACCGCACCACTCCCCAACATAGCACAAACGTTGAGCAATACCAGCAATAAGGAGGGCAGGCTGGGTATTTATCAGTATTGGAAATCAACTATCCTGACTATGCCTGCGGTACAATCCGATATTGTTCGTGTGGGCAAGTCTTACACCAATGCCTGGATGGGCAAAAACCTACCTAGCCAGGCACTATCGCTTGCCCCAAGCTTTTACCATATCAATCTAACACATGCAGCGCAATAACCTTCAACAAAATGGAACATGCAGTAAGCCCACCCACAAACAAAATATGTGAGCAATTATTTAGTATCTGTTTTTAGTAATACCGGTAGTACCACCCTGTTTGGGGTGCGTTTTTTTAAAGAGTTGTTTACACCACCTTTTGAATATCGGGCATTTGTGCAGCAATGTTATGCCGTAGGTTACAAAGCATTGCCCTTGGTAAGCATCACCGGCTTTATCATGGGCTTGGTACTCACCCTGCAAACAAGGCCCACATTGGCCAAATTCGGCGCAGAGTCGTGGTTGCCCGGTATGGTGGGCCTATCGCTCATCAGGGAAATTGCACCGGTTATTACCGCACTGATTTGCGCTGGCAAAGTAGCTTCCGGCATGGGGGCTGAGCTAGGCTCCATGCGGGTAACCGAGCAAATAGATGCCATGGAAGTATCCGCCATTAACCCCTACAAATACTTGGCCGTTACCCGGATATTGGCGGCCACATTAATGATTCCCCTACTCGTTTTATTTGCCGACACCATAGGTATTATGGGCGGTTACATTGGTGCCAACATACACAGCAGCATCAGTTTTACCAGTTATTTTTCAAAAGTATTCGATTCGCTCCGGTTTTCCGATTTGGTACCTGCCATCATCAAAACCTTCTTTTTTGGATACTTTATTGGCATGATTGGCTGCTACAAAGGCTTTACGGCAGGCAAGGGTACCGAAGGCGTGGGCAAGGCGGCCAATGCAGCGGTGGTAGCGGCTTCGCTGGCCATTTTTATCATAGACATGCTGGCCGTACAGATCACCGATCTTTTTTTAAGCAATTGACAGCACCCACAACGATACCAACGGAGGCCATTATCAGCATTACGGATTTGCACAAATCCTTCGACAACGATAATAAGGTATTAAATGGCATCAGCCTTACCGTAAACGAAGGGGAAAACCTGGTTATACTCGGCCGCTCGGGCTCGGGCAAATCGCTTACCATTCAATGCGCCATTGGATTGGTAAAACCCACCAGTGGCAGCATTAAAATATTCGGCACCGACATCACCACCATTGATGGCAGCGCTTTAAATGCCATAAGGGTAAAAGTGGGCTTTCTGTTTCAAAGCGGGGCGCTGTACGACTCCATGACGGTAAGGGAAAACCTTTCTTTTCCATTGAAAAAACACCATAAAAATTTGAGCAAAGAGGAGGTGGAAGAAAAGGTACAAGAAGCCCTTACAAATGTGGGCCTACTGGATGCCATTGATAAAATGCCAGTAGAACTTTCGGGCGGCATGCGCAAAAGGGTGGCTTTGGCCCGTACACTTATTTTAAAACCAGCCATCATCTTATACGATGAGCCTACCACCGGCCTCGACTCCATTACAGCCAAGGAAATAGGTGAATTGATATTAACCGTACGCAAAACGTACAATACATCGGCCATTATCATAACACATGATATGGCCTGCGCCAAATTAACCGGCGACCGGTTGTGCATCATCAAAGACGGCGTGATTGCCGCTACCGGCACTTATGCTGCATTGGCCGATAGCGAAGATGCATGGGTGCGGTCATTTTTTATTTAATCATTTTAAACGAAATCGTTATGAGCAAGGAAAAAGGGGTTGCAGGAAAATTGGGCCTTTTTGTGGTGCTGGGTCTGTTACTGCTTACCGCCGCCATTTATTTTATAGGCAAGCAAAGCAGTTTATTTGGCAGCTATGCCCGGTTACGGGTACAATTTAAAACCGTAAATGGCCTTAAAGTGGGCAACAATGTACGTTTTACGGGCATTGATGCCGGCACGGTAAGTGAAATAGAATTGCTGACCGACACTTCCGTAATGGTGCATATTTTGGTAAAGAAAAAAATACAGGCCTTCATCAAAGCAGATGCAAGGGCTAGCATCAGTTCCGACGGTTTGATGGGCGATAAGGTACTTGCCATCTTTCCGGGTTCACCCTTAGGGGCCCCCGTTGCCGACAATGCCTTACTCACATCAAAAGCCAGCGTGGAAATGGAAGATGTGATGAGCAGCATGAAAACGAGTGTAGACAATGTGGGTGTTATTACCGATCAATTGGCCCAATTCAGTTATAAAATAAACAATGGCAAAGGGCTGTTGTCGAAAGTAGTAGCCGATGAAGCTTTTGCGGGCAGTTTACAAAAAACGCTGCTGAACCTGCAAACCAGTTCCAACGAGTTTGCCCAATTTACCGTTCAACTCAATAACGGGGACGGGGCTTTGCAAAAATTGATGAACGACCCTGCTTTTAGCAATTCGCTCGACTCCACCATGCGCAACCTCCAAACCAGTTCCAAGGGACTCAGCGAAAACATGGAAGCAGCCAAAAGTAATTTTTTACTGCGTGGCTATTTCAGAAAGAAGGAGAAAGCCGAAGCGAAGAAAAAGGCTTCCGCAGCCAAATTGATCAAAGAAAAAAAGCGAAAAGCCGATGCCCTAAAAGCCGCCGCCAAAGACAGTTTGCAGTAACAAAGAATAGATTGCTGGCCAGCGTATTTCAAATTCTCGCTTTTAAAATAATCGAGTTCATAGAGTTCCCAACCTCCGCTTCAGTACGGCCTCATAAAAAAGCCGTTAAGAAAATCGAAGCTGAGGGCGCAAAAGAAAAACAGGTGTTACTGAAGCTTGGCGTTATTATTAGCCCGTAAGTTGCACTGAAGAAGGGTTATTTGCTACCGATTGAGCTTGTTTTTCTTTAGCCCGAAGGTTCGATTTTTAGGCTTTTTTATGCAGCCTTGATTTTTTGCTCCACTTTTGTATCAAGACAAAAGTGGAAAAAGCCTCCGAAAGAGGTAACTTCAAGTAGAGATAAGAGCGAGCATTTGAAATACACCCAAGGGGCTGTTCCGCCCATAAAATTTGGTAATTAAAGTTATATTTGATTATGCCTGACAATCATTTTAACATACAAGGTCTTACCGATGAGCAGGTAGCCATTGCTAGGCAACAATTTGGGCGCAACGTATTTGCTTTTAAAAAAGTAAATGGCTTTTGGGAAGCCACCAAACGCATCATCAATGACCCTATGTTGCTGCTACTTTTTACCGCTTCCGCTATTTACTTTATCAGTGGCAAAACAGGCGATGGCATTTTTATGGCTGCCGCTATTATTATACAAATCTCCATTTCGTTCTATCAATATTCACGCAGCAAAAATGCGCTGGAAAAACTAAAAGATTTATCACAGCCCAATTGTAAAGTGATACGCAATGGCACCGTTATTTCCATCAAGAGCGAAGAACTGGTAGTGGGCGACAGCTTGATGGTAGAGGAAGGCGCTTCCATCACCGCAGATGGCACCATTGTACACTCCAATGATTTTTCGGTAAACGAATCGGTGCTCACCGGCGAATCATTGGCCGTTTTTAAAGATGCAGCGCAAGCAGACAATACAATATACAGTGGCACTACCGTAGCCAGTGGGCTGGCCATTGCCACCATTACCGCCATAGGCAACCAAACCAAGTTGGGCAAAATTGGCACCAGCCTAGCGGACATACAAGAAGAAAAAACACCGCTGGAATTACAAATAGCCAATTTTGTAAAAAAGATGGCCATTGCCGGTGCGATAATTTTTGCCGCTGTTTGGGCCATCAATTATTGGCATAGCGGGCAGGTATTAACCAGTTTGTTGCAATCGCTCACCTTGGCCATGAGCATTTTGCCCGAAGAGATACCTGTGGCCTTTACCACCTTTATGGCCTTGGGTGCTTGGCGCTTGATGAAGTTGGGCATTTTGGTAAAACAAATGAAAACCGTTGAAACCTTGGGCAGTGCCACCGTTATTTGTACCGACAAAACGGGTACCATTACCGAAAACAGGATGAGCTTGGCCAAACTCTTTATTACAGCCACCAACAAAATGGCCGACCCAGCCATCGCAACACCCGAAACGCTGGAACTCATCCGGTGTGCCATGTGGGCCAGTGAGCCCATACCCTTTGATGCCATGGAACTGGCGCTGCACCAAAGCTACAAAGCCTTGAGTGCGCAAGATGAGCGGCCAGATTATAAGCTGATACAGGAATATCCATTGGCGGGCAAGCCGCCCATGATGACGCATGTATTCCAAAACAAAGCAGGCAACCGCATTATTGCTGCCAAGGGCGCACCCGAAGCCCTCATAAAAGTATCGCAGGTAAGCGATGGCGAAAAACAGCAGTTGCATGATGCCGTAGATACCTTAGCTGCAGATGGTTACCGGGTTTTGGCCGTAGCTACCGCTAGCTTTGAAGGCGATGCCTTTCCTGCCAAACAAGAGGAACTGTCATTTCAATTGCTGGGCTTGCTGGCTTTTTACGACCCGCCCAAGGCAAATATCCAACACGTATTGCAAGCATTTGACCAAGCTGGCATAACGGTAAAAATCATTACCGGCGATAATAGTGCCACCACTACCTCTATTGCCAAACAAATTGGCTTTATCGGCTACGAAAAAAGCATGAGCGGCGACGAGTTGATGCAACTTTCGGAAGAAGACCTGCAGCACCGGGTGATGGATACCCATGTATTTACCCGCATGTTTCCCGATGCCAAATTAAAAATCATCAATGCCTTAAAGGCAAACAACCAGATAGTAGCCATGACAGGTGATGGCGTGAACGATGGCCCTGCCCTAAAAGCTGCCCATATTGGCATCGCCATGGGCAAAAAAGGAAGCGAATTGGCCAAACAAGCGGCCCCATTGATTTTATTGGAGGATGATTTGAGCAAGATGGTAGATGCCATAGCGATGGGCCGAAAAATTTATGCCAACCTTAAAAAAGCCATACAGTATATCATTTCCATCCATATCCCGATTATACTAACCGTATTTATACCGCTGGCATTGGGATGGATATACCCCAATATTTTTTCGCCCTTGCATGTGATATTTTTAGAGCTCATCATGGGGCCCACCTGTTCCATCATATATGAAAACGAGCCCATGGAAAAAAACACCATGCTGCAAAAGCCCAAGCCCTTAACCGTTACCTTTTTTAATTGGAAGGAATTGTCCATCAGTATTTTACAGGGGCTGGTCATTACAGCAGGTACCTTACTTACCTATTATCATGCCGTAACAAGCGGCTACAACGAAGCACTTACCCGTACCATGGTATTTACCATGCTGATAGCTGCCAATATTTTTTTAACCCTTATCAACCGTTCTTTTTATTATTCCATACTCACCACATTCCGCTACAAGAACAATTTGGTGCTGTATATCATTGCCATTACCGTCCTCATCCTGGCATTACTGCTTTATATAAAACCCCTTACAAACTTCTTTGCCTTTGAAACGCCCAGTCCCCTACAATTGGGCATCTGTATAGCAGTAGGCTTTGTGTCGGTCATTTGGTTTGAAGTGGTAAAACTGATAAAAAGACACAAACGCCCCAATGATACCACTGTACAATAAGCACTGCATTGATTGTACTTGCTTGCTTTATTATTGCCTAAGTATAACCAACTACCAGTAACCGCTTGGTGTGAATAATATAAATATAACCCATTATTATACAAGTGAATGTTGCCAATAATTTGCATATTTACAACCAACATTAAACAAATAAACATGCCCATTATTTATGTCGTTCTTATCCTCATTGCCGTAGGTGTATTGCTATGGCTGGTAAATACCTATATACCCATGGATAGGAAAATAAAGAACATCCTCAATGTTGTAGTGGTAATTGCCGTTGTAATTTGGTTATTAAAAGTATTTGGCTTGCTTAACAAACTGATGGCGGTTACCACCTAAACTAATATAAGCCGGCTAGTAATACCAACCATGTATTGAAGAGGCGTAAGCAGAAAGGACAAAGTTGAAGTGTGAAAGATGTAACTGAGTAGACTAATGATATAATGATTTGCCTATATAAAATTTGAACTTTGAGAAGTGAAAATTCTTTCACAGTAAATTCATACAAATGGCTACTACAGCGGTTAAAGACAATTGGGCAGAGCAGAAAGCAAAACTTAAAAAAAAGTTTGCTGCCCTAACGGATAGCGACCTCAGTTTTGCCGAAGGTAAAAAAGAGGAAATGATGGGCAAGCTGCAAAAGAAGTTGGGCAAATCGAAAGATGAGCTACATAAAATTATGGAAAGCCTTTAGTGGTAGTTTTGGTTGATGGTGCCGCATAAGATCAAGCATCTCATGCGGCACCTATTTATACATCCCTCATCAATATCCCACAAAATGCAAAGCAGCGCTCCTTTATTGTTGGATGGCATCAATGCCTGTGTGGCTGCTGCGATATCCAGTAAGCATTGCGCTGCCGAGTCCTTACAAGCCGATGATGTAACCATATTGGCAGCCTGTATCCAACTCAATGATGAATGCGTGGCAATATGCCTACTAACCATGAATGCCTTGGTGTGCAAAAGTGCTTTTATCAAAGACATTTGCGGCCTTTGCGCCACCATTTGTGAGGCTTGCGCTATTGAATGCGAAAAGCATATACACATGGCCCATTGCACCGCTTGCGCCTTACAATGCCGCCAGTGCGCTTTACAATGTAGCAAAATAACATATCATTATTCATTTTAAACAACATACATCGCATGAAAAAATTGATCATAATCATAACAGCCAGTTTCTTTACAGCCACCATACTACTGCTGGCTTGCCAAACCCCAGAAGAAAAAGCGAAAACGGCCCAAGATAAGGTAGCCGCTGCAAGTGAAAATTTAAAAGATGCCCAAACCGAAGCCGACTCTGCCACTTTAAAGGCAGCGGATGATAAGGAGTGGCAGGCATTTAAAATGGATGCTGATGAAAAAATTGCCCAAACCGAAGCGAAAATAAAAACGCTGAAAGAAAACCTTAAAAATAAAGACCAGGCCATCAAATTAAGCTATAGCAACAAAATTGACTCGCTAGAAAAGAAAAAGCAGGAGCTAAAAAGCCGCATCAACGATTACAACGGCAAGCCTAGCACCTGGTCGCTGTTTAAAACAGAATTCAACCAAGATATGGAACGTTTGGGCGAAGCTTTGAAAGGTTTTGTAGAAAAAGATAAAAAATAAAAGCGGCGGACTGCTAAATTAAAGCGACTTTGCAGTGGCTGGGCATTATGCCCTCCAAAACCATTTAAATAATTACATGGACACAAGTGATATAGAAAAGGCCAAAGCGTATATAACCGTTGAAATTGTAGAGTACATAGCCAATGCAGTTGTTATCAAAACCATCCTCAAAAAATCAACAGGCAATATCAGCGTGATGTCGTTCGACAGTGGCGAGGGCCTTACAGAAAAAACAACACCTTTTGATACTTTTGTACAAATCATCGAAGGATCTGCCGAATTGGTGGTCAGCGATACCGCCCATTTACTCCAAACGGGTGAATCAATTGTAATACCTGCACATGCCTCCAATTATGTGAAGCCCAATGGGCGGTTTAAAATGATACTGACCGTAATAAAAAGTGGTTACGAATCATAGATTTTGACTTTCTATGTAAAGCCAAGTCAGTATAAACGACTTTACAATTATCAATTAGGATACAATCTTTCCGTCTTCCATTTTTATGATGCGGTGGGTCCGTTCAGCAAAATGCGGGTCATGGGTCACAATGAGCAAGGTTTGGTTGAATTCTTCGGCCAGGCGCTTAAAGATACCGAACACCACTTCGCCATTCTCTTTGTCTAAGTTGCCCGTGGGCTCGTCGCCCATAATAATGCTGGGATCATTGATGAGGGCCCTTGCAATGGCTACCCGCTGCTTTTCCCCGCCCGAAATACCATTGGCCCTTTTCAGCGCCAATTTTTCTATGCCCAGCATGGCCAGTTTTTCATAGGCCTTTTGCTCCACTTGCTGCTCGGAAAAACGATTGAGCTTAAGCCCTGGCAACATTACATTGCGCAGCACACTAAACTCGTTGAGCAGATAATGAAACTGGAACACGAAGCCAATTTTTTCATTGCGGATATGAGCCAACTGGGCTTCTTTTTTACCCCGTAACAAATCCCCCTCCAACAGCAGGTTCCCTTCATAATCCGTATCCATAGTAGATAAAATGTACAGCAAGGTAGATTTGCCACAGCCCGAGCTGCCCGTAATAGACACAAACTCGCCCTTATTGATGGAAAAGCTGATATCGTTTAACACCCTTACCTTCACCGGATCGTGAAAATATTTATTAATTTTTTGCGCTTCCAAAATTGTTGTTTCCATATTACTTCCCTCTAATGATGATAACCGGGTCTATCTTACTGGCTTTTCGAGCGGGGAACCAACCGGCCAGCCAAGTGGTAACCAAGGAAAAGACTCCTCCAATGATGTAAAATACCGGATTATAGTTCACAGGGTAAGTGGTAACCGTAGGCAAAGAAGCGGTGTTAAAGGGGATTTGATCAATCACATTGCACAAGCCAAAACCCAATACCAAACCCGCCAAACCACCAAAAAAACCAATGCTCAAGGCAATCAGCATGAACACTTTTTGTACATCCCTACCCGAAAAGCCGGTAGCTTTTAAAATGGCGATAGCGTCCATCTTTTCGTATATCATCATGTTTAAAATATTGTAAATACCAAAGCCGGCCACCACCAACAAGGTAATACCCACTGCATACGAAATTAAAGTACGGATAAAACTGCCTGTTTCAAATTGCGCATTGGCTGTTTGTATATCTTCTGCATCCGTATTAAAAAGCCGCTGGTATTCTTTGGCAATGGCAGGGGCCGCATTTACATCCTTCAGCTTGATGTATATATCTGTAATATAGCTACTTGGCTTGCTCAGTAACTTTTGTACCGTGGCCACCGAAGCAAAACTTTGGGTTTTATCAATATCCTGCAAGCCCGACTGAAAATACCCTTCCGTTTTTAATGTAAAGCGTTCTCCCTTTACCGTAGTTATTTGCACCACATCCCCGGGATTGGCCAATAGCTTATCCGCCAAGCCCTTGCCCAGCACAATGCTATTGGGTATCCTGTCTACATTTTCCGTTGTACCCGCCACAATATAATCGCCAAAATGAAACAGCTTTGTTTCCGCATCCGCATCAATACCATTTACGATGCCCGTGATGGCAATGGTGCCACTGTTAAAAAAAACCTGGGCCGTAATCCTTGGCGCAATGCCCAGCACCCGATCGTCCTGTAGCAAGGCCTGCATAATGGCACTACTGTTATAAATTTCCTTCCGGGCCCCATCTGCTTTAATGGAATGGATGAAATTGTAATGTTGCGCATAGCCACTGTCCATATTTATCGGCTGGATTTGCGCAGGCTTGATATCATTGTACAAACGCACATGCGGGGTACGGTTCAGTATCAAACCGTCCAACAAGTCATTCAGCCCCGCCATAAAGCTCAGTAAGGTAATAAACATGGTAATGCTAAAGGTTACCCCAATAGCAGCTACCAAACTCTGCTTCCAACGAGCAAACAAAAGCGAACGGGCAATACCTAAAATAAGGTTCATAGTGGTGGTTTTATAATGATATCGGTAGGTTGTAAGCCATTGAGTATCTCCACCTTGGTATAGTCTTGCAAACCGGTTAGTACTTTCCGTTTTTCTTTATTGGCCAGTAACACATAATCGTCCGGTAACAAATAGCTACGGGGTATGGTGATTGCTTTTTCCTTTTCTTGAATGATGATATTGGCCTGACAGGTAAGGTTGGGGTATAAAACCGATGGCTGCTTTACAAAAACGGCCTCCACGGTAAAGGTTCTCGACTGTTCGCTCATCAAGGGGTTTATTTTTTGTACCAAGGCTTCAAACACCTGCCCTTTGTAGCTATCCATGGTAATCATTACTTTTTGCCCCATCTTTATTTGGGCGATATCATATTCATCCACTTCCAGTTCCAATAGATAAGCTGCAGAATCGCCTATTAGGGCAACAGGGCTTAGGGCATTTACCATTTCGCCCTTTTCTTTCAATATGCTGTACACTTTGCCCGCCACCTGACTTACAATGGTATAATCACCCGCCATGGTTTGCGAAAGCCGCAGGTTATTCTTTGATTGCTGTTGTTGTTGGTTGATTTGCTTTTGCAGACTCGCATAGCGTAACTGTGCTGTTTCGTAGGCTTTTGTGGCGGCTTGATAGGCTAGTTCTCGCTGCTCTAGTTCGTTGCGGGTACCGATTTGCTGATCCCATAGATTTTGCTGCCGCTTTAGCAGCAAGGCCTCATTGTCCATTTTGGATTTGGCCAAACCAATATTGATTTGCAGTTCATTAAAACGTTCGGCATTGGCGGCCGTAGTGGCATACGCAGCCGTAATACGGGCATTATCTGTATTGATTTCGGCTGCCGTATTGGTCAATTGCAAAATGGGATCACCCTTCTTTACAGTACTCCCTTCGGTAACCAGCACTTTGCTTACTAAACCATTTACCGTAGCATAAACCTGATATTGGTTTTTGCTTTTTAACATCCCGGCCGCATATACCGATGCCGTAATTTTTTCTTCTTTAGGGTGAATGCCAGTATCCTTGGCTGTACAACTGCCCAATAAACATACAAGGACACCTAACCTCATCATCCTTTGTATCATACGTGGCTATCATTTTATTGTTGCAATATAGTGCCGAGGTACTGCTAATAGTATGACCATCATCAGCACAATTGATGACAATCCACTAACCTTGGTCAATATGCATGCCTTAGTTCACAAACCCTTCTTTCACCATTCGTTTATACACTACCTTGGTTACTTCCTCAGTCATCTTTTTTACACCGCCTGGGTTGGTTGATTCGGTGAGGCCCGTCCAAATAATACGATCCTCTTTTAATGAATACACATTGGTTTCCACGGTATAGGTTTTAGTGGTGCTATAATAACCGGGCGTACTGTAACTCGTCCAACGCCTGCGATAATACCCTCTAAAATTGCGATAATACGTGGGGTATGAGGTAATATTGCCCGGCGTGTAATTCTCTTCTTTGTCTACATCAATTAAGGTCATGGTAATGGCCCCATCAAAGCCGCCCTGCTGCAATTTCAGCCGCAGCATATCCTCATTGGCCGCATCCCTAGCGTGGTCCAGATAGCTATAAGCCGCCACGCCCTTACCCTTTAGATAGCCCACCATTTGATCCTCTGCGTGGTGCCGGTTGGTTTCGTTGCGCAGCATGGCCACTACCAACACTTTATCAAGCTGGTCTATTGTCACACTTTTGTCCGGCTCTCGCCAACTGCTTACTATTTTGGTAGAGCTACAGCCTGCCAATACTATGATGGCCACACTGTACAGCAGTATTTTTAATTTGCCTTTGTACATACGCTATTTTAATTTTATTTATGTTCGAATAAGAAAAAAACGCCCAACTGAAACCCCATGTTGGTAGATTTGGAACTATTGGTTTTACTAATATCGCTTAGTCCAATATTGTACCTTGCATCAATGCCGATACCCGATGGTGGATGTACATAGCCGATGCCCAACCCAAAGGCAAAATCTACTTTCTTCATATCATCTTTAATGTTCGACTCCACGCTGCCGGTTTTGTTTTTGGCATTTACCAAAAAACCAATCTGTGGCCCTGCTTGTAGCCTAAACCCATTGTTGAACATGTATTGCAACAGTAACGGCATATTGATATAACCCAACCGCACCCGGGTATCTACGCCCAGTGTGGTGTACTGCGCCCCTTGCAACGAATACGTGAGCTCAGGTTGAAATGCCAATTGCCGTGCTAAATGGATATGCCCCAGCAAACCCAAGTGAAACCCAGCCTTGGGATCGTATTTAGAACTACTGTTGGTGTGGATATTATACACATTCAGCCCACCCTTGATGCCGACATTTACTTTTGTGTGATGTGGTTGTTGCTGGGCCTGCAATTGAACCGTGCATATAGCGGCTGTGAGTAACAGTAATGCGCCATGTTTGTACATATAATTTGATTTATTGTTTAATAATTTAAAAAGGGAAGGCTCCCTAAACAGGAGCCCTCCCACTGAACCCCTATGAGAAAACTGATTTACAAATCTTGTATGTTCAGTAAGCAAAACATCCTCATTAGTACTACTGCTTATCCGTGCACTTACTAATTTTATGCCATATCCCGTATTGTGGGAGTTTTTCCACTTAATGCCTTATGGATGGGTTATTTCAGTAAGCACAAAGGTGCTTTGTTGCCACTATATAGCATTATACAATTCAGCAAATAAATTATATTATTCACACTCAATTGGTGTAGGCCTTATAGCTAATAACAATCACCAATCTCCGCTTTATTACGTGTGAATAATACAATATAATACCAGTGTTGTGCAAGCTTTTTGTACCCAAGAGGTGCAATTTTACCGTATATGGCAAGTTCTTTGTTTTATTCATAACAGCTAGTACAATACAACAAATATGATAGCAGTAATTAAAGAAGGTATATTGATACAGAAGACGGCTTTGGGCTTTGAATGTGATGGCGTGCTGAACCCAGCAGTTATCATGGAAGCTGATGGCGGCATCCATGTTTTTTACAGGGCCGTAAGCAAGGGCAATCATTCCAGTATTGGTTATTGCAAGCTAAATGGGCCTTGCATAGTGGCCCAGCGGGCAGACTTACCCGTACTCTTCCCACAGTTTGACTATGAGAGCCATGGTACTGAAGACCCCCGCATAGTAAAAATTGATGATACTTATTATCTCTCTTATACTGCCTATGATGGCATCAACGCCCTAGGTGCACTGGCTACATCGAAAGATTTGGTACAATTTGAGAAACATGGGGTAATTGTTCCCCATATTACATACGAGGAATTTAGCCACTTGGCTGCCACAAAAGGGCCGATCAACGAAAAATACCAGCGTTTCAATACCCGCAAAGGCATCACCGAAATACAGGGGCAAAAGGCATATGTATGGGATAAGAACGTAATTTTTTTTCCGCAAAGGATTGATGGCAAACTTTGCTTTTTGCATCGGATAAAACCCGATATACAAATTGTGAGCGTAACCAGTTTAAGCGAATTAACCACCGACTTTTGGCAAAACTATTTCTTGCGGCTGTCGGACTATATTGTAATGACGCCACAACACAAGCACGAAGTAAGTTATATCGGTGGTGGTTGCCCGCCCATTGCTACCGACAGGGGCTGGCTACTCATTTATCATGGCGTACACGATACCATCGGCGGTTATGTGTACGTGGCCTGTGCCGCCCTGCTGGACATGGAAAACCCACAGCAGGAAATTGCAAGGCTCCCCTATCCATTATTTCAGCCCGATAGGGAGTGGGAACTGAAAGGCGAGGTAAACAATGTGTGCTTCCCTACCGGAGCCATTGTAATAGCCGACACCTTGCATGTTTACTATGGGGCCGCCGATGAACAAATCGCCTGTGCTTCTATCAACTTACCTGCACTATTAGATGAATTGATGCTTTATAAAAAAAAATAGAAATCGTATGATGCACAAACAACAAACTATTAAAAGCCATTTATTATTGGGTTACCTAACTAATGGACATAGTGCGAATGGTAATGGACATAGCAATGGCAATGGACATAGCAATGGTAATGGACATAGCAATGGAAATGGACATAGTAATGGTAATGGACATTTACCCGAAGTATTGATTATTACTTCCTATCCGCCAAGGGAATGCGGCATTGCCACTTACTCGCAAGATTTGGCTACCGCATTAACCGCACAGTTTGGCCACTCCTTTACTACCAGTATTTGTGCGCTTGAATCCAGTACAGAAAAGCACGAGTACAACCACAATGTCAAGTATGTTTTTGATACTGACAATCCCGATATGTTTACCGAACTGGCTGCTGATATTAACCAAAACAGAGCTATTCATCTGGTTATACTCCAGCATGAGTTTGGGTTTTTCAATAACAAGGAATCGGAACTATTCAGTTTTATGCAAGCGTTGAACAAGCCCCTCATCACGGTTTTCCACACGGTATTGCCCAAGCCCACGGCAACTTTAAAAAAACAAGTGATCGAGATGGTAGCCCTCTCCACTTCCGTGATTGTAATGACGCAAACCTCGGAGAAGTTACTGCGCCAACAGTATGGGATCCCCAAGCAAAAAATCAATGTTATACCACACGGCACCCACTTGGTACAGCACGCCGACAAAATGGCACTCAAACAAAAATGGGGACTGAGTGGCAGAAAAATATTATCTACTTTTGGTTTGCTCAGTGCAGGCAAAAATATAGAAACCACCTTACGGGCCTTGCCTGCCATCATCAAACACAACCCCGATGTATTGTTTTTGATCATGGGCAAAACACACCCCACGGTGCACAAGCATGAGGGCAACCGTTATAGGGCCATGCTGGATGCATTGGTGGAAAAACTGGACCTACAGCAACATGTACAGTTTATCCATTACTATTTGCCCTTGCCCGATTTGCTGGAGTACTTGCAGCTCACCGATGTATATCTTTTCACCTCGCATGATCCCAATCAAGCTGTAAGCGGCACTTTTTCTTACGCACTAAGTTGTGGCTGCCCAGTAGTATCCACACCCATACCCCACGCTGTGGAAGTATTGGGCCAAGATGCGGGTATCATCATTGACTTTGAAAGCTCCTTGCAATTAAGCGAAGCCGTAAATGCGCTATTGGCCAACGACACATTAGCGGCCAGCATCAGCATGAATGGCCTGCACCGTATTACGCCTACCGTTTGGCAAAACTCGGCCATTGCCCATGCTATATTGATTGAGCAACAGGGCAATCTTACTGGCCCTTTACAATATACGTTGCCGCCCGTTAACCTCGACCACATCAACAAGATGACCACCCATTTTGGCATGGTGCAATTTGCTTGCATCAACCAGCCCGATATCGACTCTGGTTATACGTTGGATGACAATGCCAGAGCCTTGATTGCTATTTGCCAGCATTATGAGCTTACAAAAAATGTGGCTGATATTCGTTTAATTACCATCTACCTCGACTTCATTGCCTATTGCTTACAGCCCGAAGGCATTTTTTTAAACTATGTAAATGAGCAATACGAGTTTACCCAGCAAAACAACGAATGCAATTTGGCCGATGCCAATGGCAGGGCTATATGGGCACTGGGCTACCTACTTTCCCTGAGTGATTTATTGCCCAAAGCCATTACGATCCAAGCCGACGAAATTATGCAAACGGCTTTGCTACAGGTAAACAAAATACACTCTACTAGGGCCATGGCCTTTATCATCAAAGGACTTTATTACCGCAATTTAAAATCGCCCACGAGTAGGGATGTTTCTTTCATTAAACATTTTGCCAACCGTTTGGTGCAGATGTACCGGCATGAAGCCATAGACAAATGGCAGTGGTTCGAAAGCTATCTTACCTATGCCAATGGCATTTTGCCAGAAGCGATGCTTTGCGCTTGGATGGCCACCGGTGAACCTATTTATAAAACTATTGCGGTGCAAACTTTTGACTTTCTGTTGACGCATATTTTCAAAGGCAACCGCATCAGGGTGATATCCAACAAAACTTGGTTGGCAAAATGCGACAGCGCCCTTCCCAAAGTTAATGGTGGCGAACAGCCCATTGATGTAGCCTATACCGTAATGGCCCTCAGCAAGTTTTACGATGCTTTGGGCAAACAAAGTTACCTAACCAAAATGCAGCGTGCTTTTAACTGGTTTTTGGGTAGCAACCACTTGCATCAAATTGTATACAACCCTTGTACCGGCGGCTGTTATGATGGATTGGAAGAACACGGCATCAATTTGAACCAAGGGGCCGAATCGGCCGTAAGCTATTTGATGGCGCGGCTTACCCTGGAAAAATACCAAGTGGTAAAACCTATTATCCAAAAAACAAAAACGGCCGTATCTATAGCAGCACAACCATTACACGTTTAAATACTATCAATTATGTCAATCAATTTATTAGAAACGGTGCAACAAAACTTGGGCTATCCACCGTTGCAAAAAATAGATCCCAATACACAAACTGTATTTGAAGATGATAAAACGCCCAACGAAGACAGGTTTAGCCAAGCTGCTATACCTGCCGTGATAGTGGGCACTTACCGCTTGGTGCAAAGCGATGAAGGGGCGCAGTTTTTGTTAACCACAACCAGTGGTGCCAGCTTGGTAAATAAAGCATTTGAACACAATCTAAATGAAATGGTACAATCCATTGCCGCTTATGCCAAGCAGTCTGCCGAGGACCCCATCACCAAGATAAACGTTATTGCCGATGAAGTACTACGGGTGATTAAGGAAACCCTTCCAGATGGCGCTGGCCCCGCAGAGGTGAAAACTTTGTTAAGCAACCAACTCAACCATGTTTTATTGTACTTGCCGCCCGCCCTCAATATGGGCGTTATAGTGGACGATACTACCTTGGATGACAATACGCATAAAATGGAAGGCCCTCTTTCCAGCATGATACAAAACCTGGGCAATCTGTTTACTACCCCTGCGGATAAGGATGAACTGGAAAAGCCGGTGTAGGGTAATACAAAAAAACAGCAGGGGTAGAAACCCCCGCTGAATAAATTTTTATTAATTAATCCGTACACTATGAAAACTGCTGTAAAAATAATAAAGCAATTGTTAAAGAAAAGTTAAAATCGATTGAAGTGCAGGTCGCTTATATCCGAGTCGACCACTTTTAAAAAGTGGTCGACTCGGATATAAGCATCGGGGTCATCCCAACCAATTGTATTTGAGACAAAAAAGAAGCACTTTATCATGAAAAAAGGCTAAAAATAGGTATACGCAGGCATTCATTTAACAAAAAGCGGCCACTGGCAACAAAATCGATAACTTGTGAATTATACAAGCATTGATTAGCATAATGGATCTTTTATTTGCCCCTATTACAAAAGAACTAATTTCCGAAGCAAGGGAAGCGGCCATAGATATGGGCTACGACTATATTTCTACGCTGCATATTTTTATTGCTGATTGCGAAGATGGCAGGCCAGATTCGCTGCTGCATTTTGGCTTTAACAATAAAACTGAATTTGACAGCTTTAAGGCGCATCATACACTCCCACGGAAAGATTTATTGGCCCATTTTGATGATAGCCTCCCTTTAACCATTGAGGCAGAAATGTGTATCCGTAAGGCCGATGAAGAAAGAAGAATGCTCTGCCAAAAACAGATACTACCCTGCCATTTGTTCTTGGCAGCGATCAAAAACAAAGACTCCGTTTTTTATGAATGCTATGCTCATGATGCACTGGTGCATGAAAAACTGATACAATTTTACCAAGCCGCCAATGTATTAACCGATGTCGCACCAAACCCTAATTTGGCTCAAATAGAAAATCCTCCTAGTACAAATATTTCCCGTACAGGTTTGTGGGGCAAAATAAAAGGATGGTTCAAATAAGCACCATAAATGTATCCCTCAATATTTTCAATCCAAGTTTTACATTCACTGCCCCCCGCCCAATCAACCCTTCAACCAATCAACTCCCCCCACAAAAAAAGCCCCCAAATGGGAGCCTTATCTTTGTTTAAGTAGAGAGAACTATTTGTTCATGTACTGGGCCGTGGCCACCGCATGGTACTTATCGTTGATAATCTTGGCTATTTTCTGCGCCTGTTTGTGGATGAAGAAATGGTCGCCGGGCATCACTTCCGTTTCGCAAAGCGTTGCAGAAAACCGTTTCCAGTTATCTATCTTTTCCACTTCATCTTCCTCGGTGCCCATCATGGCATAAATGGGCGCTTGGATGGGTTCCTCGGCCGGTGGATCGATCCTGCCCGTTACCTCAAAATCAGAGCGGATAATAGGCAAGAAAAAGTCGAGCAGTTCTTGGTTTTCCAGTAGCTCGGGCGAAAGGCCGCCCATTTTGATGAGCATGTCCATAAACTCCTTATCTGGCAGCAGGTAATCCTTCTCTTCCCGCTCAATACCGGGGCCAGCGTTGCCGCTCACAAACAAGTAGGCCAAGGGTTTACCTGCTTTTTCTAGCATGGCGGCTACCCGCATGCCCAAAAAAGCACCCATGCTGTGGCCGTATATCAAAAACTTATCGCCGTTCAGCTTGGCCATAATCTGTTTGTACACATCATCGGCGGCAGCAAAAAAATCATGCAATATCGGCTCGGCCATGCGCTTGCCCCTGCCGGGCAGTTCAATGGGTACCAATTCAAAATTGCTGAGATAGGGAGCGATAAACTGAAAGGAGTAACTGTTGCCTCCTGCAAAATGCAATAAAAACAATTGAACTTTTCTCATTATACGGCTGCGATTGTTTTGTGAATGTTTACGTTTTCTTCTATTAATTTACCATAATCCATTTTGTACAACCTATCGGCATAGTGGTAATACTTGTCATCATGCGTAATGGCAATGATGGTGATACCGTCTGCTTTCAACATGGGAATAATTTCTGTATAGAACTTCTTCCTAAAATAAGGATCTTGGTCGGCAGCCCATTCGTCCAATACCAATACCGGCTTCTCTTCCATCAGTGCGGCTATCAGCGCCAAGCGCTTGCGCTGTCCCGTTGAAAGGTTGGTGGTGGTAAAGGCTTTGTTTTCAACACCTACTTTTTCGCCCAACTCAAACATTTCCAAATAACGGAGGCATTTGGCTTCATCAAAATTGTCGATGCCCACCATTTCTTCAAACAGATAAAAATCGCTGAACACCACCGAAAAGATGGTTTTGTAAACGGGGTAAGTGGTTTCGGTTATCAATGATCCATTGAGCCTTATTTCGCCACTGGTAGGCACATACAAACCAATCAGGGTTTGTACAAAAGTAGTTTTGCCACTACCATTGCCACCATAGATAAAGATGGCATCTCCTTTGGCGATATCCAAGTCAACCGGCCCCACACTAAAGGCCGCTTCTGCTTCGGCTTCGGTATTGGTATTGCCATAGTTGAACTCCATGCCCCGCACACTGATGTTTTGAAATTCCTCCTTGCTCATATACTTTTCGGGCATGGGATTGGAAAGCTCGGCCTTTTCTAACTCGGCTTTCAAATCCATTACTTTTTTGGCCGAGATGCCTGCCCGCATCAAGGTAGGCAGCAACACCATAATCGACTCTATGGAACCCAGTAGGTACATCAGCGTAAACACATAGCTGATGGTATTGGCCGCACTAATGCCGAGCGTGATGCTAAAGACCAACAAAATGGCTGCAATAAGGATATAAAACAAAACCTGCCCAGTTATCTGATTGTGCAAAAAGCCAGAAAAAGCGGAGTAATTGTGGCTGTACGATTCCTGTGCAATGTGCTTGATTTTGTTATCATAAATTTGCTTGCCCTTTTTGGGTTCCATGTGTATCTCTTTGAACCCTGTGAGAATGGCGTTGAAATTTTTGATAAACCCTTCTTCCAGGTTACGGGCACCTTCCAGGCTTTTGTTGTTCTTTTTGGAACCAAAATGATATACGAGTATACCAATAGTGGTAATAACTGCCGTTAGGCCAAATAGCACCAACGACATATTGGCCAAATAGACCAACACGGTAACCGCCAATATCACCGAGGTAAAGAAGTCGATAACGCTCAGTGATGCCTGCGTTAAAGTACCCACATCGGTTACGATGGCAGCGTATATCTGCGACCTTCTTTCGGACAATTGTTTGTAATTGGCATTGAGTACCAAGGCCAGTATCTGCTTGCGCAAAATCCAAAAAAGCGTTTGCGATAGCCGGATAACCGTCATGGACAGTGTTTTCCGGGTCCATACAAACAACAGGATTACCGAAGCAAACATGATGATGAACTCCCGGCTGATCATGGTATAACCGCCTGCATTCACCAAGGCGATTACACTATTAACGGCCCTGATAAAAAGAAAGCCCGACATACCGGAAAGTATACCCAGCAAAAAGTATTTAATCATACCGGACCGGCCGATAAGTGGTAATACTATTTTTAATAAACGTTTCATGCGTTTTATATTATGTTAATGATAAGGCTATGAGGCGCTGGATGCTGAATTCTTGATCCTTGATGCTGGATCCTTGATGCTGGCATCTAGTATCTGCTATCCAGTATCTAGCATCTAGTATCTAGTATCAACTCACCGCTGTTTCTTCCTGTTGCAATGCGGCAGCCATTTGTTGTTCGTAATCATACAGCAGTTCTTTTTCGCCGTACAACCTTTCGGTAAGAATGCCCCGGGTTCCGCATTCTTCTACCAGCATGTTCGATTGAACAATGGGATGCGATTCGGGCGTGTACTTGATGCTGCTGATAAATTCCAACCAAGGTTCTTGTCCCATGGCATATACATACACTTCTTTGGGGTGGAAGGTATTTACCAAGTGCATCCCTTTTTCGAAGTTGCTACCAGAAAGCCTGCGGGACTGGTCTTGGTCGCGGGGGAGTTCCTGCGTGAGCAAGGGGCCGTAGAGCCATGAAAGCGGGGCGCCCTCACATTCCATACCGAGGAACAATACATCAATATCGCCCAATATGCGCTGCACATTGCGGTAAAGATTGGCTTCCAATACCCTAGAGTCGGCCACAAACAGGAAGCTGAACTGATTGAAAGCGATGTGGAAGCACATTTTGGTTTGGATATGCAAATCGCTGTGCTCGCCGGTAAATGGCACACCCGTGATGGCGCAGTTGCCAAAGTTGATGACTTCCAGCTCTTTTAGTTCATGTACATTGTTGAAGCCCATGCTGTTGAACATCAGTTTCAGGTTGGGGTCCTGCAAGGCACCACCGTTGGTAGCGGGCACAATGATGTTTTTAATTTTGTGGCGCAGGGGCAACAAAGTTTCAAACACAATATGGTCTTGGTGGTTGTGCGTCAGTAATACATAGTCAATCACATCGGGCAAGTCTACATCAGAAAAATGCTCCACACTCGATTCGTAGCCATAATAGCTGATGAGCGGATCCACCAATATGCTCACTTCCCTTGTTTCGATCAAGATACAGGCATGGCCAAAGTAACGCATCCTTGCCTTATCGCCATCGTATTTTTTGTACGTGGGGTGTTCCTGTTCAGTAAAGAAAGTATCAAACAGTGCCCGCTCATTTTCCTTTACGCCCAACAGTTGCGCCACTTCGTCTATCGAACCCGGGTTGCGCTTCATTTTGCTCAACGCATCAATGCCCGGATGGTCGAAGGAGATGGGCAGGTTGAGGATATTGGGATCCTCCAATTGCGGCGTGCTGAGGCAAAAGGGCCGTTGGTCGTTGTTCGTAATCCAAAGGCTGATGCTTTGCGATCCCTTAGAGAAAAACTCGCTGTAGTAAAGCAGCGACTCAAAGAAGCGGAAAGAAGGATTGTTGTTCAAGTCGTACAACAGCTCCACATACCCCTTGAGTATTTCAGGCACTTGCTCGTACAGGCTTTCCATGGATGCACCCTTGGCGCTGCTCTTGAGCATTTTGTCCAGTTCGTTGATGGCATTGGCCATTTCAATGGCTTTGGCCTGTTTGGTTTCTATTTCAGCTTTTAATGCTTTCACATCTTCTACCCTACCGCCATTGTAATCCATAAAGGGGCCGCCCAACATTTTGGGATTGCGCACAGCGGCGGCGTGTATCTGGGGCGATTGGATATACGAGTTCATGATTTTCAGGTGCCTATTTACCACATTCATGGCAGCCGTGGCCGGTGAAACCAAGTGTGTCCATGCATACCATTTGTCAACCAATGGGCCAATGATTACATTGGGCTTTAAATAATATTGCTTTTCCATGTTATTATCATTTTAATGATTTATTAATTTTTTTATTCAGCCAATACTTTTGATTTTCCAGAAGATAACATTTGTTCGCCAGCACTCAAGGCCAATCCGCTGAGTAGCCCACCGATTACCCCAGCGGCAAGCAGCACTACCCATTTGTTGGTAGATAGCAGTTGCGACAAACGGGTCATTACAATGCTGCCATTGGTATTGTCAACATACCAGTTGATGCCGAACCAAATGATAAAGCCTGCTAAAAAACCCAGTGTAAAGCCGGGAATCTCCCATTTAAATACTTTGGTGGCCACTACACCCAATATAAATACGGGTATTACAAAACTCCACCAAGGCAGGCTATCGATCATCCGCACCGTAAAAATGATGGCGAGGGTTAAAACGAGTATGATGATATTTCTTACGATTCTATTCTTCATTTTATTTTTTTGTTTCACGAATTAATAAAAAACGATTTCACTGATTACACGAATTTTCTATTTTTTTTGTTTCACTAATTAATAAAAATCGATTACACTGATTACACGAATTTTATTTTTAGCTATCTATTTTAACCTTTGGGGCTTTCTGCCTAGTCGCAACTGGTTGAACAAGGAACCCACTTAATCTAACAAGCTGAATTTTGCATATTTGCACATTTGCCTATTTGCACATTTTCTCATTAGCACATCAGCCCATTAGCTAATCAGCTAATTAATGTTTCATCACCCAGCTCTGCTTTGTCCCTGCCTTGGCTTCCTCGGCCGTAACAAAGTACTTCAGTTCGTAGTATTTGCCGCCTGCCCAATCATTTACAAAATTATCATAAAAAGGGCTTCCACCATTGCCCGATTGTCCACCGGGATAAATGCCGTAAGCCTTGGGCCGGTTGCCCAGCTCTACCACCATCCGCCAAGAGGGGCCCCAGTTGCCGCCCATCGCATTGAGGGCATCTGGGTGACCGGCCACAGGTATATCCACCTTACCAAAAGAGGGTAATTGGGGCACCAAGTGAAAGATATAAGCTTTATTCACCGTTCCCCATTGGGCCCTGCCGGCCTGCTTCGATTTTTCATAAGCCGCCCATGCGGCTTTGAATGATACGGTAACCATATTGTCCGCATGCTCAATAGGGCTGGTGCCTACCTTATCAAAATAAGGGTCGTTGGGGTTTTGCGCAATCAAGTTGAGCAATACATATTCATCCGGCTCCTTGATGAAAAACGGATAGGCTTTCAGTTCGTCCCATGTATAATTGGTCAAGGTCTTCCACCAAATTTCAAACAACAGGGCCTGTTCATCGTTGATGTTGTAAGTGCCTTTCCAGCCGGAAATAGTGGACAGTGCAGCCTTTTCGGGCTGCGATAGACTATCGACTAGGATGGTTTTGGCCAATACCGGCAATGCTTCCATGGCAAAACCATTGGTATTGTCCAATTGCATGGCCTTGGTTTTTTCCAAATCTACTTTGCCAGAATCTTGCAACAGTTGCTGTATGCGGTTGGCCCTGGCCTCAGCAAACTGCCCATCATAATAATAAGGGTAGTTGGCATAAGTGGGCCGCTGATTGGCCGACAATACAAAGTTGCAATCGGGGTTCAGCAGTTGCGGTAAGCTATCGGTGGGTATGTAGCGATTGTACAAATGGCTGCGCTGCGAACCATCCAATATAAACCTACCCTGACCATGCCACTTTACAGGCAGTTTACCCTGGTGATTGATGGCAATGGTATTGTCTTTACAAGCAAAAGTGAAATTTTGCAAAGGACAACTATAATCTTTAATGGCCGCTTTGTAATCTTGGTAATTATTGGCTTTGTTCAATTTGATAAAAGTGGCAAACTCATTGGATGGGTTATGCAGTTCCCACCGGAGGGCGCAAAATTGCAGATCCGGTGTTTGGCTTTTAAAACTGGTATCATGCACTACGGGACCATGCATGGTGTACTTCACCGTATCATAAATGGCTCTCTCTGTCCTGCTTTTCAACTCTTCTATCACATAGGTAAAGTTTACCCATTGTCCATCCAACTCATATTGCTTATAGTCGCTGGATACTTTTAGTTTGTACCAATCCTTTACATCATCCGATCCATTGGTAATGCCCCAAGCAATGTTTTCGTTGAAGCCGATGATAACCGCCGGGGTGCCGGGAATGGTTACGCCATACACATTGATGCCCGGTGCGCTCATCTGCATTTCCAGCCAAATGCTGGGGGCAGTGAGGTTCAAGTGGGGGTCGCTTGCCAAAATGGGAAAACCGGATGTGGTTTTTTTACCCGAAACGGCCCAACTGTTGCTACCCAGCCGAGGGTTGTAGGAGTCTTTGGGCAGTACGGCATTGGACGACAAGAAACTGTAAGTAAGATAATCTGGTTTCTTTATCGGCGCTGCCGTAGGTTTGGCTGCGGCCGCAATATTGTTCATTACCGGTGTGGTATGTACCGGGTAATCGGGGAACAACTTGTTGAAATTGTCTTCCCCCAAAGCAATCATCATTTTGGACATATACAAATCCTCATCGGCACCCGTCATGTTATTGGCCACATTTTTCATAATCAATACACTTTTCAGGTTGGTCCAAGGCTCAGGTTCATAATCCATGAGCTTGTACTCCAAGGGAATGGTTTTGTAATGGAGGCTGGCTATATAACTGTTGATGCCCTTGGTATAAGCCGATAATGCTTTCATCGTTTCGGGGTCTTTCTCCATCAGGGCCAATGATTTTTTGGCTGCCTCCAATAGTCCCAAGCGGCGTTGGTTGCGGTCGTACATCATAATACTGGGATCCTCTGGCGTGCCAACCAGTTCCGACATACGGCCTGCGGCGGCATAGCTCATAAAATCCATTTGCCATAAGCGCAACGAAGCCGTAACATATCCTTGCGCAAAATACAGGTCCTCGGTATTCTTGGCATAAATATGGGGCACTTTACGGTCGTCAAAATATACGTCCACTTGGTCGGCAAGACCGGTTTTGTCAAGGGTAGCATTGCCCAAGAGTGGCTGATTACTGCTACCGTTTTGTACCGCCCCCATAAAAGGGTCGAGCAATTTGCCCAAGGGCGGCACGGAAATCCGAGCGGGACCTTGTGGAGTGTTGAAATGAAAGGTTTGTTGGATGGAAAGGGCAAAAATTAGGATACCCAAGGTAACCAACGGAAATAAAAAAATGCTGTTGATCTTTCTCATTATTTCTTTTTTAATACAGTATCAGTTGCTTTTATCTGTTGTTATTTATTATTTTTTTGGGAATAGCATACCAATGGCTTGATGAAAGTAGGGAAAATTAACCGGTAAAAATGCCCGCCAGTGATCCCCTTTGATGAAGAGTTGGCCCAGCCCTCCTTTGGTAAAACTTTTCCACTTTTTCATATCCGTCTTTTCCTTGTTTTCTTCGGCTTCCAAGGCTATGATGCCCCCTTTGATTTTGCCTTTTTGCTTGTACAGCTTCATCAACTTGGTGTTGTGTGCCAAAAAAGGCCTCAACGTGGCTTCACCGCCTAGGTGGGCAGCCCCCGCAGCCGGGAACTTTTTCAACAGCCAATCTATATCCTCCTCTACAGAGGTATCGCCGGGCAAAATACCGGCCGTGGTTTCAACACTCCTATCTACCAAAATGAGGTTAACAGCCTTGAATTTTTTCTCCAGTATTTTCGCCATTTCAAAGGCGATGGTTGCGCCCATTGAAAAGCCAAAAATAATAAAGTTGCCATCCTGCTGCCGCAATAATATTTCTTTGCTAAGTTCCTCCGCCGCTTGTTCAATCGAGGTATATCTTGCTTCGCCCTTATGTAGGCCACTGTACTGCATTCCGTAGCAGTTAAAATGGCCTGTTAATGTTTCTGCCAATGGCTTAAACAAGATTGAGTTGCCAAAAATAGGGGGAATAAAGTAGATGTTGTTTTTTATCGCAACATTTTCCTGATTTAATAAGAAAACACCGGATTCGCTTCCTTTTTGCTGCGCCATTAGCTCAATGGTGGGCTGGTTGTAAATATCCTGCACTTTCAGGTTAAATCCATGTTTGCGGTTGAGGATGCCCAGCAGTTTCATGCCCTTGAGGCTATGGCCGCCAATATGGAAGAAATTATCCTTTACACTTATTTTCTCCTTTTGCAACACTTCCTTCCACACATCCAGCAGCAATTGCTCTGTTTCGTTTCGTGGTGCTACCATTTCCACCCCGCTGCCCATGGCCCCCTCTGTAGGTAGTGGTAGCTTTTTGCGGTCGATTTTGCCGTTGAGGGTAAGCGGCATGGTTTCCAATTGCACATAATAGTTCGGCACCATATAGCCCGGCAGCATGCCCGCCAAATGGGCCCTTAATAAATCCACTTGCAGCGCTTCCTTCGCCATTAGATACGCCACCATATCCTTCTCCCCTTCCGCATTGGCCAACAGCAATACAGCGGCCAACTCTACAGATGGGTACGATTGCAGGGCTACTTCCACTTCGCCCAGCTCGATGCGGTAGCCACGCAGCTTCACCTGCGTATCGCGGCGGCCGCTCAGGGCCAGGTTGCCATCAGGCAGCCAACGGCCCAAATCGCCGGTTTTGTAGATGCGGCCGGGGCCAAAGGGATTGTCCAAATATTTTTCCGCCGTTAGTTCGGGGCGGTGCAGGTAACCACGGGACACGCCATCGCCACCAATCCAAATTTCGCCAACAACGCCCACGGGACAGAGCTGCGCCAATGGACTTACAATGTACACTTGGCTATTGTCGATAGGCCTGCCTATCAAAATGGGCGCATTGTTTTGAATGCGGTAGTAGGTACTGTAGGTTGTATCTTCCGATGGGCCGTAGAAATTGTACAGCGGTATTTTTGCTGCATCAAAATGAGCTACGTACTGCTCGGGTATCGCTTCACCCGCCATATTGAGGATGGTTACATTGCTAAAATCGGCCTGCTCCCGGATCAGCGTACCCACCACACTCGGCACCGTGTTGATCAATATCTTTTGATGCGCAGCGAGGTATTGCGGTATCGCCAAAGCATCTGGCAACAGGCGCAATGGTTTGCCAGTAGTGAGGGTATAGAAGATTTCAAAAATAGAAATATCGAAACAGATGGAAGTACCCGCAAACAGGATATCGTAATCGGCATGGCCAAACTCTTTTTTGGCCCAGTGCATAAAGGCGGTTACGTTGCCATGCTGTATCATTACACCCTTGGGCTGACCGGTACTGCCAGAAGTATAGATAATATAAGCCAAATCGCCCGGTTGGATTAGTTTGGCCGGGTTCTCCTTGCTATATCCGGCGGCTTTTGTTTGGAAGGCTGTCCATGCTTTTTCGTCAATCAAGAACTTGCACTGGCTGTCATTGATCAAATAACTAATGCGTTCCTGCGGATAAGCCGTGTCAATGGGCACGTAAGCAGCACCACTTTTCAATACACCCAACATCACGGCCACCATCTGTTCGCTGCGCTCCAATTGGATGCCAACGAGTTCATCGGCCTTAACCGCTTGCTCCTGCCGCAGATAATGGGCCACTTGATTGGCCGCTTCGTTCAACTGGCGATAGGTAAGTTGATGGTTGCCAAAGATTACCGCTACATTATCGGGCGTGGCGGCTGCCTGTTGCTCTATCAAATCAACAATGCTTATCGTTTTATCATATTCCGATACCGTATCATTGATGCCGGTAAGCAGGTATTGCGTTTCATCCGCCGTTAAATAATCCAACAGCCCCACCGCCGTATCGGGGTGCGCTACAGCTTGGCCCAGCAATTGTAAAAAGTGCTGACCCAATTGCGCAATGGATGTACTACTGTATATATCGGTATTGTATTCGATGATGGTGCGTATCTCTTCCCCTGCCTCTACAAACGTGAAAGTAATGTCGAATTTACTCAGCTTACTTTCGCTGCTGTAATTGGTCATACCTGTTTCGCTGCTAGGCGCAGGTACACCGGCGGCACTGTCTTCATTGTTTTGCAATACCACCAGTACATCAAACAAGGGGCTGCGGCTCATGTCCCTTTCCAGATCCAGTGTGTCCACCAATTCATCAAAAGGATAGGCCTGATGCTCGTAAGCACCCATGGTAACCGTTTTCGCTTTTTGCAACAGTTGACCAAAACCATCATGGGCACTGAACTGGGTACGCAGGGCGAGGGTATTGATGTAGAACCCAATTTGATTGTCCAAGTCGGCATGCTGGCGGCCCGCAATGGGCGTACCCAGTATAATGTCTTCCTGACCGGTGTAACGGTGCAACACCGCATTAACACCCGCCAACAATCCCATAAACAAGGTAGCGCCTTGTTCACGGCCCAATTCTTTCAATTGCTTGCTCACTGCGGCATTGATGGCAAAATGTTGTTTGGACCCGTTGTAGGTTTTTACTGCAGGACGCATTTTATCGCCGGGTAAATCCAGTACGGGCAGCTCGCCGGCAAATTGTTGCAGCCAGTAGTTTTTATGTGCTTCCAATGCACCGCTGGTCAACTGCTGTTGTTGCCAGGCCGCATAGTCTTTGTACTGGATGCGCAGTGGCGGCAATGGATTGGCTTGATTGGTACTGATGGTATGGTACAACAACATCAGTTCGTTTACCAATACTTCCATCGACCAGCCATCGCTGATGATATGGTGCATGTTCAGTGCCAGTACCCATTGCTCATCGGCTACTTGCAAAAGGCTTACCCGCAACAGTGGCCCAGTTGATAAATCGAATGGTGTGGCCAAATTGGCATGCAATATCATCGGTATGGCATCTTCCGCATCGGCACGGCCACGCATATCGTACTGCTCTAGGGCAAAACCAGTTTGTTCGGCGGGCAAAATATATTGCCTTGCTTCCCCAGTGGCGGCTTCTTTAATGATGGTGCGCAATACTTCGTGGCGTTCAATCAACGCATCAAATGCTTTGCCCAATATCTCGGCATTGATACTGCCCAATGTATAAACGGCAGGCATATTGTAAGCCAAATTGCCTTCTTCAAACTGGCTGAGCACCCATAGCCTACGCTGCGCAGAGGATAAGGGGTAACTGTCTTGTACCGGTACCGGTTCTATCGACACAAAAACCTTTTTCTCCGATCCGTCAATCAAAGCGGCTTGATCTTCCAGCACAGGGTTTACAAAAAGGTCTTCCAGCGTAACCGGCGCATCAAACAGTTTATGGATATAACTGGCCAGCCTGGTCGCTTTTAAGCTATGGCCGCCCAAATCGAAGAAATTATCCTTGATACTGATGTTTTCTTTGCCCAATATTTCTTGCCATACCTGTACCAGCTTGGTTTGTGTAGCGGTTGTGGGTGCCACATAATCCACGCTGCGTTGCGCCTCAAAACCTTGTGGTTCGGGCAATTGCTTGCGATCTAGTTTACCATTGGCCGTGAGCGGCATCGCTGCTACTTGCATAAAATGCCAAGGTATCATGTAGGCCGGCAAGGAAGCTGCCATGAAGGCCCGTAGCGCCGTGGGTTCTACTTGCTCTTGGGCCACATAATAGGCCACCAGTATTTTTTCGCCGCTTGGGTTCAGTTTGGCCAATACCACGGCACTATCTACTTGCGGATGGTGCTGGAGGGCCGCTTCCACTTCGCCCAATTCTATGCGGTAGCCCGCAATTTTTACTTGGTCGTCTTTACGCCCTTTAAATTCTACATTGCCATCGGGCAGCCAACGCACCAAGTCGCCGGTTTTGTACATCAGTTCGCCGGGGCGGAAAGGATTGGGCACAAATTTTTCGGCCGTTAGTTCGGGTTTGTTCAAATAGCCCAAAGCCAGGCCTGCGCCACCTACACACAACTCCCCTACCACTCCAACTGGTACCAACTGCAACTGATTGTCGAGTACCCAAGCGGTACTATTATCGATGGGTTTGCCCACCGGTATATTATCTGCCACTTCCTCAATGGTGTAGCAGCAAGAAGCACCCGTATTTTCGGTAGGGCCATATCCGTTTACGATGACCAGTTGTGGGTAACGGCTTTTTAAAGTACGTATATGGTTGGGCGAAAGTCTATCACCACCCACTTTGATTGTTTTGAGGTATTTGAACAGCGTTGCGCCTGTATCCACCAATTGATTGAGCCAACCCACGGTAAACCACATGGTATCTACACCGTATTGGGCAATAGCGGCTTCCAACAGTTGTGGGTCCAGCAGGGTTTCCCTGCGGCTCATAATGAGTTGACCGCCATTGAGCAACATGCTCCAAAACTCAAAGGTAGTGGCGTCGAAAGAAAGGGCACCTGCCGACAGCAGCGTTTCATTACCCGTAAAGCCCATGTATTTCAGCGGCTTCACCAACCTTACCACACCGCCATTTTTTATCATCACGCCCTTGGGCATGCCTGTGGAACCGGATGTATACATCACATAGGCCATGCTTTGCGCATCGGTCAGTGGCGTGGGGTTGTCGCTGGGGTGTGTATCCTTGGCCGCCAGTATGGTTTGCACGGCCGCATCATCTATCACCCATTTGCAACGGCAATCATTAATCATGTAGCGCCTGCGTTCCTCGGGATAATCGGCATCCAAGGGTAAATATGCGGCACCTGCTTTTAATATACCCAAGATGGACAAGATGGTGAGATGGCTGCGCTGTTGCAACTCGATGCCAATGATATCGTTGGCCTGTATATTGTAGCTATTGCGGATGTAATGGCCCCAACGGTTGGCCTCTTCGTTTAATTGTTGATAAGTGAATTGGGTGGACTCGAACACCAACGCTATTTTATTGGGCGTAAGGGCCGCTTGCTCTTCAAACACCGTAATGATGGCTTTACCCGCTGGATAGTCTACCGCTGTATCATTGAACTGTTCGGTTAATTGCGTTTTTTCGGCTATGGTTAAATAGTCGAGCGACTCAATGGCCGTATCGGGATGTTGCACCGCTTGCTCCAGCAACTGTTCAAAATGCAGCACCATTTGCCCGGCGGTTTGCTCGGTATAAATATCGCTGTTGTATTCCAGTCCTATTTTGATGGCTTCCCCTTCTTGAGAAAAATTGAAGGTAAAGTCGAAGCGACTGGTGGTATTTTCGCCACTGCCATAAGCGGCCACATTTACACCATCCAACTGCATGCCTTTATCTTCTGCGGGCTTTTCGTTGTTCTGTAAAACCAGCATCACATCAAACAAGGGGCTGCGGCTCAAATCCCTTTGCAGGTGCAGGTCTTCCACCAGTTCGTCAAAAGGATACACTTGATGGCTATGGCCCCCCAAGGTTACTTCTTTTACATAATGCAACAACTGACGATAACTGTGGCTACCGCTGAAACGGGTGCGCAGTGCCAATGTATTTACATAAAAACCAATTTGGTTGTGCAGATCACTGTGTTCCCTACCGGCCAATGAAGTGCCCAATATTATGTCTTCTTGCCCTGTATAACGATGGAACAAGGTATTCACC
The DNA here is from genome assembly GCA_943373145.1 of Chitinophaga pinensis. Classification (GTDB taxonomy): domain Bacteria; phylum Bacteroidota; class Bacteroidia; order Chitinophagales; family Chitinophagaceae; genus Ferruginibacter; species Ferruginibacter pinensis_H. Next base: position 126,899 of record CALSBI010000007.1, on the reverse strand, counting down.
GCTGCCATCATGGCCATGAACAACGTACCGCCTTCTTGCTGCGTCAATAATTGAACAGCGGCAGACAAACGAGGGGGTAAGTGTTTGCCCACGGCACCACCGCGGTAGGTTTTCATGGCCGGACGGGTTTTGTCGCCGGGCATATCCAATACCGGTAGCTCACCTTCAAATTGTTGCAGCCAGTATTGTTTGTGCTGTGCCAAACCTTCGGCGCCCAATTCCCGATGCTGCCATACCGCATAATCTTTGTATTGAATACGCAGGGCAGGCAATGGGTTGGGTTGATTGTTGGTGAATGCGTTGTACAATTGCAGCAGTTCCGTTACCAGTATGCCCATGGACCAGCCATCGCTGATGATATGGTGCATGCAGTAGGTAAACACCCAATGCGTATCGGCTACTTGGTATAGGCCGGCCCTGATCAATGGCCCATTGGCCAAATCGAAAGGTGTGGCACTTTGTTGCTGTACCAAGGCTGCCACTTGGGCATCTATATCATTTTGCCCACGCCAATCGGTAATGGCTAGGGTAAATTTATCATCTTGTTCGGGTAGTATCAACTGCCCCACATTGCCCAACTCATCTTGCCGGAATATGGTGCGCAACACTTCATGCCTTTGAATCAAAGCACGATAGGCTTGCTGTAAGGCGGCGGTGTTCAATTGCCCTTCAAACATATAATTGCCGGGCATATTATAAGCCAGGTTACCATCGTGGAACTGGCTCAACACCCATAGCCTGCGCTGTGCGGCCGATAAGGGGTAGATGGCCTGTACGGGAGCCGGTTCGATGGCACTGAAACTTGTTTTGGCCGTTTGCTCTATCAATGCGGCCTGTTGCTCCAACGTGGTGGCCACAAACAAATCTTTCAACCCCAGTTTTACTTCAAAGGCCTTGTATATTTCGCTGGCCAAGCGGGTAGCTTTGAGGCTATGGCCGCCCAAGCCAAAGAAATTATCTTTTACGCTGATGGTTTCCTTGCCGAGCAGTTCTTGCCATATTGCCAGCAGTTTTTCTTCCGTTTCGTTGCGGGGCGCTACATATTCCACACCTGAGCTCATGCCCAAGCCTTCGGGGTTAGGCAATTTTTTTCGGTCAATTTTACCATTGAGGGTCAAGGGCATGGTATCCAGTTGCACAAAATGCCCCGGCACCATATAACCAGGCAGGAATTTGCCCAAATAATCCCGTAGCATATCGGCCGTAAGGGTTTCTTTGGCACAGATATAAGCTACCATTTCTTTGTCGCCATCGGCCATGGCTTTTACTACCACGGCTGCTGTTTCAATGGCCGGGTGCGATTGCAAGGCAATTTCCACTTCGCCCAACTCGATGCGATAACCCCGCACTTTCACTTGGGTATCGCTGCGACCGCTGAGGCCCAAGTTGCCATCGGGCAGCCAACGACCCAAGTCGCCGGTTTTATATACCCTACCACCTGCTGGTACAAAGGGATTGTTTAAATATTTCTCTGCCGTTAGTTCGGGGCGGTGCAGGTAACCACGTGACACGCCATCGCCACCAATCCAAATTTCGCCCACCACACCTAATGGACATAATTGGCCCATTGGGCTTACGATATAAGCCTGACTATTATCAATGGGCCTACCAATGAGTATGGGTGCGTTGTTCTTTAAATGATAAATGGTGCTATAGGTCGTATCCTCCGATGGGCCATAGAAATTGCGCATCGGGATTTTATCGGCATCAAAATGAGCGGCATACTGCTCGGGTATGGCTTCACCCGCCATGTTGAGGATGGTAACGTTGCTAAAGTCGGCCTTTTCCCTGATGAGCGCCCCTACCACACTGGGTACGGTGTTCAACAGTATCTTGGTATGGCTGCCCAAGTACTGCGGTATGGCCAAGGCATCGGGCAATAAGCGGATGGGCTTACCCGTGGTGAGTGTATAGAAAATCTCAAAAATAGAAACATCGAAACAAATAGAAGTAGCGGCAAATAGCACTTCATAATCGGTGCCTTCAAATTCTTTTTTGGCCCAGTGCATAAAGGCCGTTACGTTGCCATGCTCTATCATTACGCCCTTGGGCTGGCCCGTACTGCCAGATGTATAAATGATATAGGCCAAATGATTGGGCAGTAAAACTTTAGATGGATTGCTTGCTGGATAATTGTCGGCCACTTGCATAAAGGCTTCCATGGCCTTATCATCAATCAGCAGTTTGCATTGGCTATCATTGATGAGGTAATCTATCCTTTCTTGTGGATAGGCCGGATCGATGGGCACATAGGCCGCACCGCTTTTCAGCACACCCAGCATGGCCGCCACCATATTGCCGGTACGCTCCAATTGTATGCCAATCAAATCATCTGCCTTTACATTGTGTTCCTTCCGCAGATAATGCGCCACCCGGTTGGCAGCTTCGTTCAATTGTCCATAGGTCATGGTAGCATCGCCATAAAACAAAGCGATGTTATCGGGCGTGGCTGTCGCTTGTGCTTCAATCAAATCCACCATGGTGGTTTGTTTGTCATAAGGCGAGGCCGTATTGTTGATGCCCGTCAACAGGTATTGTTTTTCGGCTGCTGTTAAATAGTCTAACAAACCAATAGCCGTATCGGGCTGCTGCAAAGCCTGTTCCAATAATTGCTCCAAATGGTTGGCCAGTTGGGTTACTGTGGCAGCACTATAAATATCTGTGTTGTACTCAATGTTTAAATGGATTTCATCGCCTACTTCGCCAAAGGCCAGTGTCATATCAAACTTGCTCACCACATGGCTGCCACCGGCACCGTAATCACTTACCTGCATACCGCCCAGTTGTGGTGTAGCGGCCCCGCCATCGGGCGCATCGTTGTTTTGCAATATCACCATCACATCAAACAACTGGTTGCGGCTCATGTCCCTTTGTACTTCCAAGTTATCCACCAGTTCATCAAAAGGATATACCTGATGCTCAAAGGCTCCCATGGTAACCGCTTTCACATTTTGCAACAGGGCATGGAAGCTATCGGAACTGCTGAAGCGGTTGCGCAGGGCCAAGGTATTGACATAAAAACCAATTTGGTCGTGCAGGTCGGCATGTACCCTACCCGCTATCGGCGTACCCAACACAATGTCCTCCTGACGGGTATAACGGTTGAACAAAGCGTTGACGCCTGCCAGTAATCCCATGAATAGCGTGGCACCCTGCTGCTGCGCCATTGCCTTGATGCCTTGGCTTACCGTGGCTTTGATAACCTTGCCCACGATGGCACCATTAAAGGTTTGTACAGCAGGCCGCATTTTGTCGTTGGGCAAATCCAACACGGGCAGTTCGCCTTCAAAATGTTGCAACCAGTAGTTTTTGTGCTGCTGTAAGTTTTCGCCGCTGAGTTGGTCTTGCTGCCAAGCCGCATAATCTTTGTACTGTATGCGCAAGGGTGCCAAAGGATTGGGTTGACCAGTCCTGTAGGCATTGTACAGGGCCAACAACTCGGCTACCAGTATGCCTTTGGACCATCCATCGCTGATGATATGGTGCATGCAGTAAGCAAACAGCCATTTATCATCCGCCGCTTGGTACACGGCAGCCCGCAGCAAGGGGCCCGTAGCTAGATTAAAAGGCTGGTTACTTTGCTCATAGACTTTTTGCCCCAATACGGTTTCCGTATCTTTTTCGCTGCGCAGATCGATATGGCTTACGGCAAAACCGGTTTGCCCGGCATCCAATATTACTTGCCTTACCTCTCCATTCTCGTTTTGCCTAAAGATGGTACGCAGTATTTCGTGCCGTTCAATCAATGAGGCAAAAGCTTTGTCAAAAGCGGCTGTATCCAAATCCCCCTCAAAGAAATACACACCGGGCATATTGTAGGCCACGTTGGCTTCTTCAATTTGACTGAGCAGCCACATACGCCGTTGCGAGGAAGAAAGCACATAGTCTGCCTGTGGCGCTACCGGCTCGATGGCCACAAATGCCTGTTGAGTAGCTTCGTCAATCAACAGGGCCATATCTTCCAATACGGGCTTGGTGAAAATATCTTTTAGTTCCAGCCGTACTTCCAATTGCTTGTGTACCTGACTGGCGAGTTTGGTAGCTTTCAAACTATGCCCACCCAAATCGAAGAAATTATCTTTTACGCTGATGGTATCCCTATCCAGTATTTCTTGCCAGATTGCCAAGAGTTTTTCTTCGGTAGTGGTGCGGGGTGCCACCATTTCCACGCCAGTGCCCAAGCCGCCTTCCGATGGATCGGGCAGGGCTTTTTTATCTACTTTGCCATTGGCATTCAGCGGCAAGCTTTCCATTTGCACAAACTGTGCTGGCACCATGTAGGTTGGTAAGCTGGTTCCCAAATAAGTGGCCAAAGCCGTGGCATTCAATGTTTCTTTGGATACTACATAAGCTACTACTTCTTTTTCACCTTGTTTATTGGTCAAAGCCACTACCACGGCCTGTTCTATGGCCGGATGCGTTTGTAGAGCTGTTTCTATCTCACCCAACTCGATGCGATAGCCACGCACTTTCACCTGCTCGTCACGGCGGCCCATAAACGCTACGGTACCATCGGGGAGCCAGCGGCCCAAGTCGCCGGTTTTGTACATGCGTTCGCCCGGCACCAAGGGATTGGGCACAAATTTTTCGGCTGTCAGTTCGGGCTGGTTGAGATAGCCCAGTGCCAAACCGTCGCCGCCCACACATATTTCGCCAGTAGCGCCCAAGGGCATCAACTGTTGCTGTGCATTGAGGATGTACACGGTACTGTTGCTGATGGGCTTGCCGATAGGAATGTTATCGCTTACCGTTTGTACTGTATGCGTTAAAGAGAAAGTGGTATTTTCTGTGGGGCCGTACCCGTTAACAATGGTCAGGTGGGGGTATTGCGTCTTTAACTGCGTAATATGTTCGGGCGATAATTTATCGCCACCTGCCAATACGATTTGCAAGCCCTCAAAAACGCTGGGGCTCCTATCTACCAATTGGTTGAGCCATCCAGCGGTAAACCACATCATGTTTACTTTATGCTGTTGGATGGTTTGTGCCAACTGTGCATCGTCCAACAAAGTTTCTTTGCTGCACAATACCAAACAGCCGCCATTGAGCAGCATACCCCAATATTCAAAACTGGTGGCATCAAAGGATACGGCACCCGTGGAGAGTAAAATATTTTGGTTGTTGAAAGGAACATAGTTGGCCGATTTTACCAATCGTACCACGGCCCGATGGGGCACCAGTACGCCCTTGGGTGTTCCGGTAGAACCGGAAGTGTACATCACATACGCTAAATTATTGGGACCCGTGAGTGCTGTAACTGGTGTGGCGGGTGCTTCCATGGTTTCCAATTGCACATCCAGTGCTATTACCGGGCCATCGTAGTATTCCAGTTCAAAAATATAATCTGTTTGTGTAATCAAGGCTTTTACTGCCGTGTCTTTTAATATGAAAGACTTGCGGCCCTTGGGAAATTCTGTATCAACTGGCACATAGCCTGCGCCGCTTTTCAGCACACCTAAAATGGCGACCAGCATGTGCTCCGAGCGGTCGAGCATAATACCCACCAAATCGTCGTACTGTACTTGGTGGTTGGTTTGCAGGTAGTGCGCCAAGCGATCGGCCTTCTCATTCAGTTCGGCATAGGTAAGTTGTTTTTGCCCAAATACCACCGCTGGTGCATCAGGTGTTTGGTTCACTTGCTCCACAAACAACTCCATGATAGTCTTATCATTTGGATAAGCTACCCTGGTATTATTGAATGTAATCAGTTGTTGTTCTTTTTCTTCGGTTGTAAGCAAATCCAATGCGGCCAAGGAAAGCTGTGGTTGGTGCACAATGGCTTGCAACAATTGCTGCAAATGCACCATCATGCGCACGGCTGTTTCGGGCAGGTAGATATCGGTATTAAAGACCAAGTTAGTCATGAGGCCGCCTTCGGTTTCGGTAAAGCCAAAAGCCAAATCAAATTTACTGGAAGGTGCCGCCCCTGTACCAAAGCCGCTGGCCTGTAACCCCTCGCCTGCTTCAACTGGTACCGCCGAACCTTTTTGCGATTCGTCCAATTCGGTATTGTGCAATACCAACGAAACATCAAACAAGGCATTACGGCTCAAATCCCTGCGCAGTGGTAGTTCGTTCACCAACTCGTCAAATGGATATATTTGATGTTCAAATGCACCCAGTGTAACTCCTTTCACTTGGTTGAGCAGCTCCTTGAAATTGCCGTTTGGATCAAATTGGGTACGAAGCGCTAACGTATTTAAGTAAAAGCCGATCTGGTTTTCTAAATCGGTATGGCCACGGCCCGCTATCTGCGTACCGATCACAATATCTTGTTGCTGTGTGTATTTGTACAGCAGGGCATTAATGGCCGCCGCCAATCCCATAAAAAGGGTGCCGCCTTGGTCTTGCGCCAGTTTTTTTAAGCCATTGGTAATTTCGGGACTGATAAAATGCGGAATGGAGCCACCATGATAGGTTTTCATGGCGGGCCTTTTTTTGTCGCCCGGCAAATCCAGTACCGGTAATTCGCCGGCAAATTGCCGCAACCAATAGCTTTGGTGCTGCTGCAAGGATTCGCCGCTCAGTTGTTGCAATTGCCAAGCCGCATAATCTTTGTACTGTATGCGCAAAGCTGGCAGGGGATTGGCCAGACCATTGCTAAAGGCCGCATACAACTGCATCACTTCCTGCATCAGTATGTTCATGGATACACCATCGCTGATGATATGGTGCAGCACATAACCCAGTACCAGTTTGTCGCCATCTGTTTCGTACAAGGCTGCCCGTAACAAAGGACCTTGGGCCAAATCGAAAGGAGACGATGCTTGTTGCTGCAACAATGCTGTTACCTGTTCATCTTGATTAGCCGTGCCCCGTAAATCGCTATAAGTAATATGGAAGTTCTGTTCCGCTGGTGCCAAAATGAATTGGCGTACCGTTCCTGTTTCATCTTCTTTAAAAATAGTACGCAAGCTTTCGTGCCTTTCTATCAAGGCATCAAAGGCTTTGACCAATGCTTCCCGGTTGATATGGCTATCGAACACATACATACCGGGCATATTGTAAGCCACATTGCCCTCGGTAAATTGGCTGAGCACCCACAAGCGCCGTTGCGATGAGGACAAGGCATAATGCGGTTGCTGCGGTAAGGGTTCAATGGCAATGTATTCGGTTTTGCCTTTTTGCTCAATCAGGGTGGCCTGCTCTTCCAGTACGGCTTTGATGAACAGGTCTTGCAGCGGTAGTTTTACCCCCAATTCTTTGTATATCCTGCCTGCCAAGCGAGTTGCCTTGAGGCTATGGCCGCCCAGTTCAAAAAAGTTGTCTTTTACACTGATAGTTGTTTTTTCCTTGCCCAGTATATCGCTCCAAATATCCAGCAAGGTGTTTTCTGTTTCGTTGCGGGGCGCTACATATTCCACGCCAGTACGCATGCCAAGACCGCCTTCCACGGGATTGGGCAACTGCTTTCTATCTACCTTACCGCTATTGTTCAATGGAAATACATCCATCTGCACAAAGTGCGTAGGCACCATGTAATCGGGCAGTTGGTCTTTGAGGTAGTTGCGTACATGGGCCACATTCAATTCGGCGCCACTGGTAATATAGGCAGCCAATTCGTTATCGCCGCCCGAACCCGGCCAGGCCATCACTACGGCTGCGGTAATATCAGGATGCTTTTGCAGGGTGGCTTCTATTTCGCCCAATTCGATGCGATAGCCCCTGATTTTTACCTGATGATCTCGCCTACCCAAGAACAGCACTTTGCCATCGGGCAGCCAGCGGCCGATATCACCCGTTTTATACATGCGCTCACCCGGTTGAAAAGGATTGGGCACATATTTGGCCGCCGTCATTTCGGGATTGTTGAGATAGCCCCTTGCCAAGCCGCGGCCACTCACACAAATTTCGCCCAATACACCCACCGGCACCAGTTGGTCCAATGGATCGAGTATGTAAATCTGTGCATTGTTGATGGGATTGCCCACAGGGATATCCGTTAGTGCCGACTCCACGGGTGCCGAGATAGTACCCACAGTCGTTTCGGTAGGACCGTAGTGGTTAACCACCGTTACATGCTTGGCGTGGGTATGTATTTGATGTACGTCGGCACGGTTAATGGCTTCACCGCCCGAAAAGATGAGCCGCAGGTCTTTGGCCGCAGCAAACGTAGCAAAGCTCTCTTCATCGGCAACCAGCATTTTTAATTGCGGTGGCGTTATCTTGATAAATGTAATGCCCTTTTGTTTGATATAATCGGCCAAGGCCGTGGGCGAATGCAAAATTTCTTTGGATAGCACATGCACGGCCCCACCTACAGGGTAAGCTCCGAACACACTGGTGAGCACCCCGTCGAAGGTAATGCTAGACAGTAACAAGGTAGATTCGCCCGGCTGTATTTGATGCTTGGTAGTAAGCCACAAAGCATAGTTAACAATGTTGCGGTGTTCTATCATCACGCCCTTGGGCATACCGGTTGAACCGGAAGTGTAAATTACGTAAGCCAAACTGTCGGGGGTGGCCAAGGGCGCCAAGTTGGCCGTATCGTACCCAGCTTGTTGTTGCTCAAAATTGTCAATAAAACCCTCATCGATGATCACTTTGCAACCGCTGTCGGCTATCATGTAGTCGATGCGCTCCTGCGGATAATCGGGATCGATGGGTACATAGCCGCCACCACTTTTCATGATGCCGATGATGGCTACCATCAGCCAATGGCTTCTTTGTAGGCAGATGCCCACCCGGTCGTTGGGTTGTATATCGTAGTGCTTACGCAAGTGTGCCGCCAACTGATTGGCGCAGGCATTCATGGCCGCATAGTTGAGGGTGGTATCTTCAAATACCACAGCGGCTTCCTTGGGATGCAATGCCGCTTGTTCTTCAAACAGGTCAACCATTGTTTTGTCTTGCGGAAAAGGCTTGGCCGTGTCGTTAAAGCCCTTTAATAATTGTTCTTTTTCTCCGGTAGCCAAATAATCCAACCGCTGGATGGGTGTTAGCGGCTGAGCGATGATGGCAGCCACCAAGCCATTCAAATGTTTGGCCAACCTTTCTATGGTGGCTTTTTGATAAATATCGGTATTGTATTGAATGCTGTAATACAGCTCCTCCCCTACTTCTTCAAAAGTGAATGTGATATCCAATTTGCTCACCACATGCTCTACCCCATTGTAACCGCCCACGTTTACGCCGCCCATGCTTTGCTGCTCGCTGCCATTGGTGCTGATTTGCTTATCGCTGTTCTGCAATACCACCATGATGTCGAACAGGGCATTGCGGCTGAGGTCACGCTGGAGGTTGAGGTCGTCAATCAGTTGATCGAATGGATACACTTGGTGTTCAAAAGCACCCAAGGTTACCTGCTTTGCTTGGGCCAGCAGTGCTTTGAACCCATCCGTTCCTTTGAACTGGGTACGCAGCGCCAATGTATTGATGTAAAGACCGATTTGGTTGTGCAAATCGGCATGCTCACGGCCGGCCATGGGGGTGCCCAGTATCAAATCTTCCTGACCTGTATAACGGTACAGCAAGGTATTTACCAAAGACACCACACCCATGAACAGGGTGCAGCCCTGCTCCTGCGCCAATGCTTTTAATCCCTTGGTGTGCTGCATGCTCAAATGGCCGCCCGTCATACCACCGTTAAAGGTTTTGATGGCGGGACGGGGATAATCGCCGGGCATATTGAGCACGGGCAGTTCGCCGCTGAATTGTTTTTTCCAATAACTGGCATGGCTTTGTAAGGACTCACCCGATAATTGTTCCTGTTGCCAAGCGGCAAAATCTTTATACTGAATGCGTAAGGGGGGCAGCGGATTGGGTGCCTTGTTGCTAAAAGCGTTGTACAGTACCAGTAATTCGTTTACCATTACGCCGTTTGACCATCCATCGCTGATGATATGGTGCAGGCCATAACCAAATACCCATTGTGCATCGGCCAATTGATAAAATACGGCCCGTACCAAGGGGCCTTCGGCCAAGTTGTACGGTTGCACTTTATTTGCTTGCAACAGCTCATTCAGCTTTGTTGCCGGATTGGCCTCTTGGCGTAAATCCATGTACTGCATGGCAAAGCCGGTAGCAGCCACTGATAAAATATATTGACGCACCTCACCCGATTCGTCTTCCTTGAATACGGTGCGCAGGTTTTCATGCCGCTCCATGAGGGCATAAAATGCTGCTTCAAAAGCAGGCCTGTTCAAATCGCCTTCAAATACATAGCTACCCACCATATTGTAGGCCACGCTGCCCTGTTCAAATTGGCTCAAAATCCACATCCTGCGCTGCCCGGAAGAAAGCACATAACTTTCGGCGGGGGATATGGCGGGTATGTTTACCTGTAATGCCTCATTAACGGTTTGTTGGTTGATGCCGGACAGGAAACGGATGAGTTCTTCTTTTTGTTCCTTGATGGCGGTGAGTAGTTCAGGGGCAATGTTCCCCTGTTTGGCAAATACTTTCAATTTGCCATCCACCACTTCCACCACCACATTGTGTTCGCTGATTTTATTCAGTAGTTCTCTCATATTTCTATTTCTTGCATATCGTCCATATCTTCCTTCTGTTTGCTTTGTGTTTGAATGAAGACGATGCGTTGTGCGATACTTTCTATTGTTGGTTCTTGGAACACAGTTTGAATACTGATACCTACCCCAAATATCATATTGATTTTTGAAATGAGTTGCGTTGCTTTGAGGCTATGGCCACCTAAATCGAAGAAATTGTCTTTGATACCGATGGTATCCCTGCCCAAAATCTCATGCCATATTTCCACCAGTTTTTCCTCTGTTTCGTTGCCCGGTGCTACATATTCTACACCGGTACCCATACCCAGCCCATCGGGATCGGGCAGTTGTTTTCTATCCACTTTGCCATTGGGCGTTAGTGGCAAGGTTTCCAACTGTACAAAATAAGCTGGCACCATGTAGGCAGGCAGGTACTGCTTGATGTGGAGTATCAATGCCGTTGCATCCAATGTTTCTTTAGCGGCAATATAACCTGCCATTTCCTTTTCGCCTTCGGCGGTGGATTTGGCCACCACCGCAGCATTCACAATGGATGGGTGCTGCATCAATGCATTTTCTATCTCGCCCAGTTCTATGCGGTAACCCCTGATCTTCACTTGTTCATCCTTGCGGCCCATGAACTCGATATTACCGTCTGGCAACCACCTACCCATATCACCGGTGCGGTACATGCGTTGGCCTGGCACAAAGGGATTGTCTACAAATTTTTCTACCGTTAGTTCCGGTTGGTTCAGGTAGCCCCTTGCCAAGCCGTCGCCACCCACACAAATCTCCCCTACTACGCCTACGGGCACCAACTGATTGCGGCTGATGATATAAGCCGTACTGTTGTTGATGGGTTTGCCAATGGGTATGCGGTCGCTTACCGTTTGAACGGGATAGGTTAAGGAGAAAGTGGTATTCTCCGTAGGGCCATAACCATTTACTATTGCGAGCGAAGGATAATGCCCTTTCAGCGCACTGATATGTACGGGCGACAATTTATCACCGCCTGCCAATATCGTTTTCAAGCCATCGGATACCGGCAGGTTTTTCTCCACCAATTGGTTGAGCCAGCCCGAAGTAAACCACATGGTATCCACTTTGTTGTTGCGAACAGTCGTTATCAACTTGTCATCGTTCAGCAAGGTTTCTTTGCTGCACATGACCAGAGTGCCGCCATTGAGCAGCATGGCCCAGTACTCAAAAGTGGTGGCGTCGAAAGATACGGCGCCGGTTGACAGCAACACTTCTTCGCCCGTGAGTTGGATGAAGTTGGTATTTTTTACCAAACGCACCACACTCCTATTTTCAACCATCACCCCTTTGGGGTTGCCCGTAGAGCCTGATGTGTACATGATATAAGCCAAGTTCTTCGGCCCTGCACGCCCTGCAAGCGGTGTGGCTGGCAATTCCATTTCGGGCAATTGCACATCCAAGGCGATGATACCGCCATTGAAAAAGTCGATATCCAGCAAGTAGTTGCTTTGCGTAATCAACAGTTTGGCTCCTGTATCATTGGCGATGAAAGCCTTTCTACCTTTGGGATAATCGGGATCGATGGGCACATAGGCCGCTCCTGCTTTTAACACACCCAGTATGGCAATCAGCAATTCATCCGAACGATCGAGCAATAGGGCAACACAGTCATCAGGTTGTAGTTGATGTTGCGTTACCAAATAATTGGCCAAGCGGTCCGCCTGCTCGTTCAATTGGGCGTAAGTATATTGATTGTCTTCAAATACCAACGCAATGGCTTCCGGTGTTTGTGCAACCTGTTGTTCAAAGAGTTCCGCAATGGTTTTATCGGCTGGATAATCCACTTGGGTATCATTGAAGGTATGCAGCAGTGCTTGCTTCTCTTCGTCACTTACATAATCCAGTGCTGCGATGGGCAACTGAGGCTGTTGCACAATGGCAACCAACAGTTGTTGCAAATGTGCCATCATGCGCATGGCCGTATCATGGTGGTAGATATCGCTGTTGTACACAATATTGGCCAATAGACCGCCTTCTGCCTCTGTAAAGTCGAATGCCAAATCAAATTTAGCCGTGGGGGCTGCGCCACCATCGTAAGTATTAATCTGCAGGCCGCCTAGTTCCGGTGCTGCTTGTTCGCCATCCAATTGGGTGTTGTGCAATATCAACGATACATCGTAAATCGCATTGCGGCTCAGGTCCCTGCGCAAGGGCAATGCATTTACCAATTCATCAAAGGGATATACCTGATGCTCATAAGCACCTAGGGTTATCGTTTTTACATGATCCAATAAAGCGCTATAACTATCCGTAGCACTAAACTGTGCCCGCAATGCCAAGGTATTGAGGTAAAAGCCAATTTGGTTTTCCAAATCTGCATGTTCCCTGCCCGCTATTTGGGTACCGATAACAATATCTGTTTGATCGGTATATTTAAACAGCAATGCATTGGTGGCGGCCAGCAGCCCCATAAACAAAGTGGCACCCTGCTCTTGTGATAGTTTTTTAAGGCCACCCGTAATTTCGGGGTTGATGAAATGGCTTACGGCACCGCCGCTGTATGTCTTCATGGCCGGGCGGGTTTTATCGCCGGGCAAATCCAACACGGGCGTTTCCCCGCTGAATTGCTGCAACCAATAGCCTTCGTGCAGTTTGAGTTGCTCACCGCTCAGTTGGGCCAACTGCCAAGCTGCATAATCTTTGTACTGTATGCGCAAGGGTGGCAAGGGGTTACCTGTACCGCTTATAAAAGCACTGTACAGTTGCAATACCTCTGCAAAAAGTATTTCCATGGATACGCCATCGCTGATGATATGGTGTATTACATAATTGAATACCCATTTACCCCCGTCGGTTTCGTATAGGCTTACCCGCAACAAGGGCCCCATGGCGAGGTTAAACGGTGTACTGGCGTTTGCCTGCACCAAGGTCTGTACTTGTGCTTCTTGGCCCGTAGTGCCGGTAAGGTTGTGATAAGCAATGGCAAAACCTGTTTGATCGGCAGGTAATATAAATTGGCGCACTTCGCCCGTTTCATCTTCCCTGAATACGGTACGCAGGCTTTCGTGCCTACCAATGAGTGTTTGGAAAGCATACGCCAATGCTTCATGGTTGATATTGCCTTCAAACAAATATACACCGGGCATATTGTAGGCTATATTGCCCTCTTCAAATTGACTGAGTACCCATAACCTACGCTGCGAAGGCGATAGCGCATAATGCGGCTGCAAAGGCAAGGGCTCGATGGCCATGTACTGCGTTTTGCCGGCTTCAGCTACCAGCAGGGCCTGCTCTTCCAAAATGGCTTTGATGAAAACCGATTGCAAGGGCAGTTTTACTTCCAGCTCTTTATAAATGCGACCTACGAGCCGGGTTGCTTTTAGGCTATGGCCACCTAGTTCAAAAAAGTTATCTTTTACACTGATGGTATCTTTATCACGGCCCAATAACTCGCTCCAAATTTCGGCCAGTTTGTTTTCAACCTCATTTCTGGGTGCGATATATTCAACACCGCTCTGCAAACCCAATCCTTCGGGTGCAGGTAGTGCTTTTCGATCCACCTTGCCACTGTTGTTCAGCGGAAAGGCATCCAATTGTACAAAATGCGTGGGCACCATGTAATCGGGCAATTGCGTTTTAAGGTAGTTGCGGATATCTTGTACATTCAGTGGCTCGGTGCCAATGAGATAAGCCGCCAACTCATTGTCGCCCGTTTTTGCGGCCCTCGCTGTTACCACCGCACCGGTGATGGCCGGATGTTTTTGTAAGGCCGCTTCCACTTCACCCGCTTCAATGCGATAGCCCCTGATTTTTACTTGATGGTCTCTCCTGCCCAAGAACACCACCCTGCCATCGGGCAACCAACGGCCGATGTCGCCGGTTTTGTACATGCGCTCACCGGGTTTGAATGGATTGGGCACATATTTGGCCGCCGTCAACTCCGGATTGTTGAGATAGCCCTTGGCCAAACCCTCGCCACTGATGCATATTTCGCCCAGTACGCCCAAGGGCACCAACTGTTGCCATGCATCCAATATATAAACTTGCATGTTGTTGATGGGAAAACCAATGGGAATCTCCCCAGCAGCAGGTTTTACTTCAGCCGCAATACAGCCCACAGTTGTTTCGGTAGGGCCATAGTGGTTCACCATGGTAATATGGGGAGCAGCTGTTTGTATGGCCTGTACATCGCTGCGGTTGATGGCTTCGCCGCCGCAAAGGATCAAGCGCAAATGAGTGGCCCGCTTGAATATGTCAAAGCTTTCTTCATCGGCCACCATCAGTTTCAATGGGGCCGGTGTTATTTTTATAAAAGTAATTTGATGGTCGTGGATATAACTGGCCAAATCCTGCGGTGATTGCGGCAGTTCTTTAGACAACACATGGATGGCGGAACCAGACAAGAATGCGCCAAACAAACCGGTGAGCATCCCATCAAAAGTGATGCTGGACACCAACAATGTTGATTCGCCCGGCTGAATATTGTATTTACTAACAAACCAATGGATATAATTGACAATGTTGTAATGTGCTACCATTACGCCCTTGGGCTGCCCCGTAGAACCCGATGTATAAATGACATAAGCCAAATCTTGGGGCTTGGCCAGCGGCTCAGGGTTCTGTGTTGAAAGCCCTTGCTGTTGTGCAAATCGATCAATAAAAGCTGCATCAATCAATACTTTGCAAGCGCTGTCTTTTATCAAAAAGTCAATACGCTCTTGCGGATAATCGGGGTCCATGGGTACATAAGCGGAACCCGATTTTAAGATGCCCCAAATGGCTACCATCAACCAATGACTGCGCTGAAGGCAAATGCCCACGAAGTCATTTGGCTGTAGTTGATACTCCTGCCGCAAATAATGACCCAGTTGATTGGCCTGCTCATTCAAGGCCGCATAGCTAAGTTTTGTATCGCCAAAAACAACGGCTATTTTGTCTGGTGTAGCCGCAGTTTGGGTTTCAAACCAACTGACCAAGGTAGTATCCTTGGGATAATCGGCTTGCGTATCGTTAAAGTTGAGCAACAGTTGATCGGTTTCCGTTGCCGACAGATAAGGTAATGTGTGGATGGGTTCCGTGGGTTGCTGGATGATGGCTTGCATCAACTGCTCTAAGTGGTTCAGCATCCGCTGGATGGTATCTGTACTATAAATATCGCTGTTGAAATCTACCACCGCATGCAGTTCATCGCCCGCTTCTGTAAAATTGAAGGTGATGTCAAACTTGCTTACGGGTGGTTCGCCGCCGCCATAAGGTGCCGCATTTAATGTATCTGATGCCGCTGCTGCTGTACTAGGGGCAGCCGCGGTTGTTACTTTGGTTTCATTGTTTTGCAGTACCACCATTACGTCAAACAAGGCGCTACGGCTCATGTCCCGCTGCAGGTTCAGGTCGTCTATCAATTCATCAAAAGGATAAACCTGATGTGTATAGGCATCCATGGTTACCGCCTGCACTTTATCAAACAGTGCTTGATAACTATCGGTGCCGCTGAAACGGGTGCGCAGGGCCAAGGTATTGAGATAAAACCCAATCTGGTCGTGCAAATCGGCATGCTCCCTACCTGCGATGGGGCTACCGATAATAATATCTTCTTGTCCGGTATAGCGGTACAGCAAGGCATTTACGGCCGCCAATAAACCCATGAACAAAGTACCGCCTTTTTGTTGGCCAATGGCCTTGATGCCCGTTGTGGCAGTAGCCCCAATCACTTTGGCAATGGTACCGCCGTTGTAGGTTTTGATGGGGGGCCTTACATAATCGCTGGGCAGTTCCAATACGGGCAGTTCACCAGCAAACTGTTGCAACCAGTACGATTTGTGGTGTTGCAGTGTTTCGCCGCTGAGTTGGGCCTGTTGCCAAGCCGCATAATCTTTGTACTGGATGCGTAGCGGGGTGATGGTGATGGGCTGGCCATTGGCGTGTGCATTGTAAAAAAGGAAGAGTTCGTTGATGAGGATACCCATGGACCAACCATCGCTGATGATATGGTGGAGGCAGTAGCTGAATACCCAATTGGTATCGCTCACTTGGAATAGTGTTGCCCTGATGAGCGGTCCCGTGGCCAAATCAAAGGGTTGGCTGCCAGCCGTTGCTATCAACTGATGCAATCGCTCCTCTATTTTTTCTTCGCCCCGCAGGTCAACCGTTGCTATATGGAAACCGCTTTCGGCAGTTGACTTAACGAGCTGCCGCACATCGCCCTCTTCATTTTGCACAAATATGGTGCGTAGGCTTTCATGCCGATCAATCAATGTATCAAAGGCCGCTTGCAAAGCCGCTATATTCAATCCGCCATCAAACACATATACACCGGGTACATTGTAGGCGATATTGCTTTCTTCAAACTGGCTCAGTACCCACAACCTGCGCTGTGCCGATGACAGCGCATAGTCTGCCTGTGCAGTCAATGGCTCAATCGAAACAAAAACTGTTTTTTGGGCCTGTTCCACCAAATTGGCCTGGTCTTCCAATACAGGCGTGGCAAAAAGGTCTTTCAGTTCAATATGTACCTGAAAAGTTTTGTGCATTTGCGCTGCCAACCGAGTAGCCCGCAAGCTATGCCCACCCAAGTCGAAGAAATTGTCTTTTACCCCAATATTGCTGCGGTCGAGTATTTCCTCCCAAATGGCCACCAATCTTTCCTCTGTTTCGTTGCGTGGGGCTATATACTCGGTACCGCTTGCCACGCCACTGCCCAATGGATCGGGCAATTGTTGCTTATCCACCTTGCCATTGGCATTGAGCGGTAAAGCATCGAGTTGTACAAAATGCGCAGGCACCATATAAGTAGGCAAACCAGCAGCGGCATAGGCTGCCATAGCAGTGGCTGTTAGCTGCTCTTGACTAACGATATAGGCTACCAATTCTTTTTCGCCTTCTTTGTTTATGCGGGGTACTACAATATTCGCTTCTACCGCAGGATGATTTTGTAAGTGGGCTTCTATTTCACCCAATTCTATCCGATAGCCCCGTACTTTTACTTGCTCATCCCGGCGACCGATAAAGGCAATGCTTCCATCGGGCAGCCATTTGCCCATGTCACCGGTTTTGTATATTTTCTTTCCGGGCACATGGGGATTGTCCACAAATTTTTCCGCCGTAAGCTCCGGTTGGTTGAGGTAGCCCAATGCCAATCCATCACCGCCCACGCAGATTTCGCCCACGGCACCTATGGGTACCAACTGCATATCGGCATTGAGTATATAGGTCGTACTATTGCCGATGGGCTTGCCGATGGGCATATTATCTATAACATCCTGCACAGGGTGGTATGTAGAGAAGGTAGTATTTTCTGTGGGGCCATATACGTTAACGATACTAAGCTGCGGATACAAGTTTTGTAAGGCAGCCACATGTGCCACAGACATCCGCTCACCACCTGTTAATATGGTTTTTATCCCAGCAAATACTTGTGGGGCTTTGTCAACCAATTGATTGAACCAGCCTGCGGTAACCCACATGGTATTTACTTGGTGCTGCTGTATAGTGGCAGCCAACTTGGTTTCATCCAAAAAAATAGCCTTGCCGCACAATATCAACTGCCCACCGTTGAGCCACATGCCCCAGTATTCAAAAGTGGTGGCATCAAAGGTTACGGCACCGGTTGAGAGTAACACTTCTTTTTCAGTAAACGATAAATAGTTGGTGTTTTTAACCAACCGTACCACGGCCCTTTGCGGCACTACCACACCCTTGGGCGTACCAGTAGAGCCACTGGTGTACATGATGTATGCGGGGCTTTCTGGTCCTGCAGCAGCTGCAACTGGCACCGCTGGGACTTCCATGGCATCCAACTGTACATCCAATGCAACGATGGTTCCGGCAAAGAAATCCGCTTCAAAAAGATAATCGGTTTGGGTAATCAATACTTTGATGTTGGCATCGGTGGCCATAAAAGATTGACGTTGCTTAGGGTGCTCGGTATCCAAGGGAACATAGGCGGCACCTGCTTTTAATATGCCCAATATGGCTACGGGCAACAGTGCATTGCGCTCCAATAATATGCCTACATAATCACCTGTACCTATTGCACAATGCTGTTGTAAGTATAGGGCCAATTTTTCCGACTGTTCATGCAACTGGGCATAACTCAGTGTGGTATTATCTGCTACAACCGCAATGGCATCGGGGGTTTGGGCCGCTTGAGTCGCAAACAGTTCTGCAATGGTTTTGTCGGCAGGATATACCGTATCGGTTTGGTTAAAGTCTGCAAGCAGTTTGGTTTTCTCAGCTTCCGATAAATATGTTAACTGGTGCAAGGGCAGGTCGGGTTGGTCGATGGCCGCTTGCATTAACTGCTCAAAATGCACCAACAAGTTATGTACACTGCTTTCGAGGTAAATATCACTGTTGAAAACCAATATCGTTTGCAATCCATCCGCCGTTTCGGTAAAATCGAAGGCCAGATCAAAAAGACTGCTGATGGCTTGCTGACCATCATAGGCACTTACATTGAGGTTGCCCATGCTTTGTTGCTCCTGCCCAGTTGTATTACCTGCATCTGCATTTTGCAGTACCACCGATACATCAAACAACGGATTGCGATTGGCGTTGCGGTGTAGGGGCAGTGCGCTTACCAGTTCATCAAAGGGATATACTTGGTGCTGATAAGCGCCAAGCGTTACTTGCTTTACTTTCCCCAACAGGGTTTTAAAACTGTCTTCTTTGGTAAAACGGGTACGCAGGGCCAAGGTGTTGAGATAAAACCCAATCTGGTTTTCTAGATCTTCGTTTACCCTGCCCGCAATTTGCGTTCCCAATACAATATCTTGCTGACCCGTATATTTATACAGCAAGGCATTGATGGCGGCTATCAAACCCATAAACAGGGTGCCGCCCTGCTCTTGGCAAAGGGCTTTCAGCTTTTGGTTGACCAAGGGGCTGACCATGATTGCCGTGCGGCCTCCATTGTAGGTTTTTACAGCGGGTCGGGTTTTATCGCCCGACAAGTCTAGTACCGGCAATTCCCCTTCCATTTGCGTAAGCCAATATTGGGCATGCTGTTGCAAAGAGGCACCGCTCAATTGCTCCTGTTGCCAAGCCGCATAATCCTTATAATGGATACGCAGTGGCGGAAAAGGATTGGGTATGTTATTGCTAAAGGCATTGTACAATACCAACAGTTCATTGATCAATACACCCATGGACCAACCATCGCTGATGATATGGTGCATCATGTAAGTGAACACCCATTGCTTATCGGCAGTTTGTATCAAACCGGCCCTTAACAGTGGCCCTTTGCTCAAATCGAAGTGTGTGGCAAACTGTTGCTGCACTTGTGCTTGCACCGCCTGTCCAATATCGTTGGCACCCCTCAAATCGAATTGGCCAATATGAAAACCAGTTTGCGCTGCCGTTTTTATTACCTGCACCGCCTCGCCTATTTCATTGGTCGTAAATATGGTGCGTAGGCTCTCATGGCGCTCTATCAAGGCATCAAAAGCTTTGGTTAATGCAGCCACATCCAAATCCCCATCAAACACATATACACCGGGCATATTGTAGGCCGCATTGCCCGCTTCCAACTGGCTGAGTATCCAAAGCCTGCGCTGCGATGAGGACAGGACATAGTTTTCCTGCTGCCCGATGGCGGGTATATACACCGTTTCTTCTGCTGCTTGGGCTTGATTGGCGTTTTGCAAAAACTCGATTAGCTCCGCCTTCCGCTCTTTGATTTCCTGCAACAGTGCTTTATCAACACTGGCATTGCTGGCAAAGAGTTTCAGTTCGCCATTTACCAATTCCAACAGTATCCCACTCTGCCTGATCCTGCTTAACAAATTTGTCATAAATCTATTTCGAAAAGGTCCGTCTTGTCTTTTTTCTTTTCCTCTTGGTCTTTTACAAATAATATCTCTTCAACCAAATGTTCAATGGTTGGGTTTTTGAATATGTTTTGGATGTTGACCTTCACTTGAAACACATTGCCAATTCGGGAAATAACCTGTGTAACATTGAGGCTATGGCCGCCCAACTCAAAGAAATTATCTTTTACACCAATTTTATCCCGGCCCAAAACCGATTGCCATATTTGCACCAGTTTTTCCTCGGTTTCGTTGCGTGGGGCCACATACTCGGCACTGGCTGTAAGGGCCATGCCTGCTACACCGGGCAGTTGCTTCCTATCTATTTTGCCATTGGCACTGAGCGGCATGGCCTCCAGTTGTACAAAATAACCGGGCACCATATACGCCGGCAGTTGTTTACCCAAATAGGTTTGTAGGTCTGCCGTGCTAAGTGCTTTGCCCGCCGTGATATAAGCAACCAGTTCCAGTTGCCCATACGGGTTAGGCTGTGCCGTAAGTACGGCGGCTTCCACATCGGGGTGGCTTTGCAAAGCGGATTCAATCTCCCCTAGCTCTACCCTAAAGCCCCTGATTTTTACCTGATCGTCTTTACGGCCAATGAACTCAATATTGCCGTCTGCCAACCACCTGCCCAAGTCGCCTGTGCGGTACATTTTCGTACCCGGCACATGCGGATTGTCCACAAATTTTTCGGCCGTGAGCGCTGGGCTGTTCAGGTAACCTTGGGCCAAACCTGCACCGCCAATACAAATTTCGCCGGGAACACCGATGGGCAACAACCGTAGCTGTTTGTCCAAAATATACACCGTGGTATCGGGTATGGGTTTACCGATGATGTTCCTTTCAACTGTTTGTACATCTTTGAGCACAATGGCATCAATGGTCGTTTCGGTAGGACCGTAATGGTTGTTGATGCTTACGCTGGGCAACACCGTTTTCAAGAGTTTCACCATTTCTGGCGGTAACGATTCGCCCCCTATGCACAATTGTTGCAAGGAGAGTGCGGGCAATTGCCCCGTTTCCATGTTGATGCCCGATAAAATATGTATGATAAAGCTGGGCGTTCCTTGCAAGATGGTTACTTCCTTCGCTTTTAGCAGTGCCAGCAATTCGGTTGGTTCTTCCAACTGTGCTTTGCTCGGCACCACGATACTACCTCCGTTTACCAAAGGCAGGAATAACTCTAACAACGAAACGTCGAATACATAATTGGTGGTTAGGCAGGTAACCGTTTTGCTTGTGATGCCCAACAAAGCCGATTCGGCCAAAATACGATTGGCCAAGCTGCCGTGTTGTACCAATGTGCCTTTGGGCAGCCCGGTGGTACCCGATGTATAAATGACATAAGCCGTATCGCTGGGTTGGCCGATAGTAGCAGTATTGGTCTTCTCTATTGAATCAGCCACAGCTATAAATCCTTCCAGCCAATCTTCGTTGATGATGGCCTTACTGTTGCTATCGGCGATGATGTACTGGATACGTTCGGTAGGATATTCCGTATCAATGGGCACATAGGCGGCCCCCGCTTTCAATACACCCAAGATAGCCGCTACCATCCACTCGCTGCGTGGCAATTGAATGGCCACCAAACTATTGGCAGTAACGCCCTGCTGTTGCAGATAAGCCGCTATTTGATTGGCCTTTTCATTTAACTGTGAATAATTAAGCGCTGTATCGCCAAACACTACAGCCGTTTGACCAGGGTTTGATTTTGCTTGCGCCTCAAACAGTTGGACAACGGTTGTATCCTTGGGATAACCATTGCCGGTATCGTTAAAATCGTGAAGCAGTTGTTGCCGCTGTGCATCTGATAAATAGTCCAACTCGCCAATGGGTTTGTTGGGGTGCAGGGTTAGTTGCTCCAACAGTTGCAGCATATTATCGGCCAAGAGTGCCATGCTGCTATCGGCGTAGATATCTGTATTGTATTCGATGCCTACATATATCTCTTCACCTGATTCTATAAAGGTGAAAGTCATGTCGAACTGGCTAGCGTCTTGCTCCGAGCCGCCATAAGGAGCTACCTGCAATTCGCCCAAGGCCTGTGTTTCACCACCCATTTGCGCTTCGTTGTTCTGCAACACCACCATCACATCAAACAGCGCATTACGGCTCATATCCCTTTGTAAGTTCAGGTTGTTCACCAGTTCGTCAAATGGATACACTTGGTGTTCGTAAGCCCCCATGGTAACGTCCTGTACATTTTGCAACAGGTCCCGGAAACTATCGGTGGCATGAAAACGGGTGCGCAATGCCAACGTGTTTACATAAAAACCAATTTGGTCGTGCAGGTCGGCGTGTTCCCTACCAGCGATGGGACTGCCGATGATGAAATCTTCCTGCCCGGTATAGCGGTGCAGCAAAGCATTCACTGTGGCCAAAAGACCCATGAACAGGGTACCGCCTTTTTCTACGCTGAGCGCTTTGATGGCGTGGCTGGTTTTGGCATTGATGCTGCGGCCAATGGATTTGCCATTGAAGGTTTGAACAGCGGGACGTATGTTATCGCCCGCTAATTCCAGCACCGGCAGTTCACCAGCAAACTGGTTGAGCCAATAACCCTTGTGCAGGTCCAATGCCTCGCCGCTCAACTGGCCTTGCTGCCAAGCGGCATAATCTTTATACTGAATGCGCAACGGTTGCAAGGGATTGGCCCCATTGCTATTGTACGCATTGTACAACTGTAGTAATTCATTTATCAAAATGCCCATGGACCAGCCATCGCTGATGATATGGTGCATCACATAACTGAACACCCAATCGGTATCGGTTACACGGCACAGTGCAGCCCTAATCAATGGCCCCTCGGCCAACTTGAATGGAGTGCTAAATTGCGTATGCACCAATGCTTTTACTTGCTGCTCAATATCTGTTTCCCCACGTAGGTCGTGGTATTCGATTGCAAAGCCGGTTTGTCCCGATTGCAACACCCATTGCCGCACATCGCCTTCGGCATTTTCTTTAAAGAGGGTGCGCAAACTTTCATGGCGTTCGATCAGGCTTTCAAATGATTTTTCAAAAGCCTGGGTATTCAAATTGCCTTGAAACACATAGGCACCGGACATATTATAAGCTAAACTGCTTTCTTCAAATTGGTTCAGCACCCACAGCCTGCGCTGCGATGATGATAGCAAGTAGCTCTCCTGCTCCCCTACCGGTTCAATGGCCACAAAAGCATTTTTCTGCGCTTGCTCTATCAGCCGGGCTTGATCTTCCAACACGGGTTGGGTAAACAGGTCTTTTAAGTCGATGCGTACATCAAACTCTTTGTGCAACTGGCTTGCCAAACGGGTGGCCCGCAGACTATGGCCGCCCAGTTCAAAGAAATTATCTTTTACACCTACCCGTTCCCTATCCAATATTTCTTGCCATATCGCCACCAGTTTTTCTTCTGTTTCGGTACGTGGCGCCACATACTCCACACCGCTTTCCATGGCCGCACTCGTGGGGTCGGGCAATTGGTACTTGTCTACTTTGCCATTGGCATTCAACGGCAGTTCATCTAAGTGTACAAAGTGCATGGGCACCATGTGGGCGGGCAAACTAGCGCCCAAATAAGTCGCCAATGCAGTGGCCGTAAGCGGTTCTTTGTTAACGATATAGGCCACCAATTCTTTTTCGCCTTCTTTATTGGGCCGGGCCATTACTACGGTGGCATCCACCGCAGGGTGGCTCAGCAACATGCTTTCTATTTCACCCAGCTCAATGCGGTAACCCCTCACTTTTACCTGTTCGTCACGCCTACCGATAAACGCCACAGTACCATCTGGCAGCCATTTACCCAAGTCGCCGGTTTTGTACATGCGCTGGCCGGGCTCGAACGGATTTTCTATAAATTTTTCTGCTGTTAGTTCGGGTTGGTTTAGGTAACCGATGGCCAAACCATCGCCACCGACACATATTTCGCCTACAGCGCCTACGGGCAGTAGCTGTAACTCGGGGTTGAGGATATATACCGTACTGTTGCTGATGGGTTTCCCAATGGGGATTACCTCTTGCACGTCGGTTATGGTATGTGTTAACGAGAAGGTTGTATTTTCCGTAGGACCATAACCGTTGATGATGGTCAGGTAGGGGTACAGTGATTTTAATTTGCTAATATGGGGAGGAGACAGTTTGTCGCCGCCCGCCAGTAACACTTTGATGTTTGCAAACACTTCAGGGGCTTTGTCCACCAACTGATTGAGCCAACCCGCCGTAAACCAAACCATGTCCACTTGGTGGTGTTTTATAGTAGCGGCAAGTTTCGTTTCATCCAGCAAGGTTTCGCGGCGGCACAATACCAGTTTACCGCCATTGAGCAACATGCCCCAAAACTCAAAGGTGGTGGCATCAAAAGAAGTTGCACCGGTGGACAGTAATGTTTCCTTGCCTGTGAGTGCTACAAATTGATTGTTCTTTACCAAACGCACTACGGCCCTGTGTGGCACAATCACCCCTTTGGGCGTTCCGGTGGAGCCGCTGGTGAACATGATATAGGCCGGGCTTTCTGCAGTAATGGCTGGCTTCGGTGGCACCGATGGCGCTTCCATACCGTCCAGCTGCACATCAAGGGCCACCATCGGACCTGTGTAGAAATCGGCTTCAAACAGATAATCCGTTTGTGTAACCAGTGCCTTGATATTGGTATCCTTTGCGATAAAAGTTTGCCGCAACTTGGGGAACTCGGTATCAATGGGCACATATGCCGCACCGGTTTTAAGAATGCCCAGTATGGCTACCAGCAAATGTTCCGATCGGTCGAGCATCAACCCAATATTGTCGCCCGGCTGTATTTGATGGTTGCCCAACAGGTAATGCGCCAAGCGATTGGCCTTATCGTTCAACTGAGCGTAAGTGATGCTGGTATTTTCAAATTCAATGGCTACCGCATCGGGTGTGAGCGCTACCTGCGCTTCAAACTGCTCCACAATATTGCTATTGTTGGGATAGGCTGTAGCGGATTGGTTAAAGTCGTGCAACAACTCTTGCCCTTCTTCCTCCGTTAAATAATCCAGTTCCTGCAAGGGCATATCGGGGTGTTTGGTAACGGCCCCGATGATTTGGATCAAATGGTCGAGCAACTGACCAACAGTATTGCCTTTGAAAATGTCGTTGTTATAATTGACCGCCACCCTTATCTCACCGTTGCCTTCCGCAAAGTCAAAAGCTAGGTCAAACTGGCTGGTGATGATATCATCATGGCTATCGTGCACACCGATAAACATTTTGCCCATGTCGAGCGGCTGGCCTTTTTGCACACTGGCCCCACCCGCATTGCCTTCGGTATTTTGCAGTACCACAGACACATCAAACAAAGGGTTGCGGCTCAAATCCCTTTCGATGGGCAACTCGCCCACCAGTTCATCAAAGGGATATACCTGATGGTGATAGGCCCCCAATGTTACCTTGCGGGTATTGGCCAGCAGTTCGTTAAAACTGTCCGTTTCGCTA
The DNA here is from genome assembly GCA_943373145.1 of Chitinophaga pinensis. GTDB lineage: Bacteria > Bacteroidota > Bacteroidia > Chitinophagales > Chitinophagaceae > Ferruginibacter > Ferruginibacter pinensis_H. Next base: position 101,230 of record CALSBI010000007.1, on the reverse strand, counting down.
AATTGGGTGCGCAATGCCAATGTATTCAGGTAAAATCCAATCTGGTCGTGCAAATCGGCATGCTCCCTACCCGCTATTTGTGTACCGATAACGATGTCGTGCTGGCCCGTGTATTTGTACAACAAGGTGTTTACCGCTCCCATCAAACCCATAAACAGTGTAGCCCCTTTTAATTGGCAAAGGCTTTTGATGGCATGTGTTAGTTGCGCATTGATTTGCCTTCTTTCTGATGCACCGTTGTAGGTTTTCATAAAGGGCCGGGGATGGTCGCCATGGAGTTGCAATACAGGCAGTTCGCCTTCAAACTGCTTTTTCCAATACCCACGATGGAGTGTTAGGTTTTCGCCCGACAACTGTTGTTGCTGCCATACCGCATAATCTTTGTAATGGATGCGCAGGGGCGGCAAGCTAATGGGCTTTCCTTTGGCATAGCTGCTGTAGAGTGCCAAAAGTTCGCTCAGCATAATGCCCATTGACCAACCATCGCTGATGATATGGTGCAAACAATAGCTAAATACCCAATGGCTTTCACGGGTATTGTAGAGGGCTGCCCTTACCAATGGGCCTGTGGCCAAATCGAAAGGCGCTTTCGACATTTCGTACAATGCCCGTTCCAGCTTAGGCCCCATTTCTTCATCGGACACATCCTTGAGGTCGTACTCGGCAATATGGAAACCCGTATCCTCAACCGGTCGGATGTATTGCCGGATTTCCCCCTCACTGTTCGCTTTGAATATGGTACGCAAACTTTCGTGGCGCTCAATCAGTTTCCTAAAGGCATACTCCAATGCCTGCCGGTTGAAATCACCTACAAAAATGTAGGTGGCCGACATATTGTAAGCAATATTGGCTTCTTGAAACTGGCTGAGTATCCACAGCCTGCGCTGCGATGAGGAAAGTACATAAGACTCCTCTAAAGGCACTGCCTCTATCGCATTGAAATCATCCTTTTTGTTTTTATAGGTTTTAATAAACTGTATCAGCTCCGCTTTGTTCTCCTTTATTTCATTGATCAGCGCGGCATTCAATACCCCCTTGGGGGCCTGAATATCCAAGGTGTCGTTCACCAATTGAATGTTTATCTTCAGGCCCCTCAATTTAGCAAACAACTCTGCAATCATCATATAGACACTTTTTCTGCATTATCAATATCAAACAATTCATTGGCCGCCCATTTTGTTTTCTCTACTTCGCCCGCAATACCCTCAACCGTTGCATTGTTGAAGAAGGTAAGGAGGCTCATATTTACGCCAAACTCTTTTAGCATCATAGTAATAAGTTTGGTTGCTTTTAAGCTATGCCCACCCAAAGAAAAGAAATCATCTTTGATGCCAATTTTTTCTTTGGTGAGTACATCTTGCCACATGGCCGCAATTTTTTCTTCTATTTCATTGCGTGGGGCTACATATTCTGTACCCAAGACTACGGCCAAACCTGCCATTTCTTGCAATTTGGCATTATCTACCTTTCCGCTTGGCAGCAATGGTACGGCATCTATTTGCACATAATGGGCGGGCATCATGTAGCTGGGCAGGCTTTTCCTCAAGTGCTCCCTGATACCCATGGTATTCAGTTCGCCCTTGCAAACCAAGTAGGCTACCATTTCTTTTTCGCCTTGCTTATCGAGTTGCGCCAATACCACCGCTTCTTCAATTTGTGGGTATTGTCTCAACGCATTTTCAATTTCACCGGGCTCAATGCGATAACCTTGTATTTTCAACTGGTTGTCTTTTCTGCCCCTGAACTCAATATTGCCATCGGGCAGCCACCTACCCATGTCGCCTGTTTTATAAATTTTTTCACCCGCCATAAATGGATCGGCAACAAATTTTTCGGCAGTGAGCTCAGGATTGTTGAGATAGCCCCTGGCCAATCCGTCGCCGCCGATGCAAATTTCGCCGGGCACACCAATGGGCGACAAGGCACCTTCGTCGTTCAATATATACACCCCTTCGTTGCTCAGCGGTTTGCCAATAGAAAGCGCCGTGCTGGTTTGAATGTCCAAGCAAGTGCTCCAAATCGTTGTTTCGGTTGGGCCGTACACATTGTACACTTTGGTAGCTTTCAACTCCTTGAGGCGATCATAATCCGCATGCCGCAAGGCTTCACCACCTACCAACAACACTTTCAGCTTTTTCAAAATACCAATGCTGTTTTCATTGGCATTGAGTATTTGCGTAAGCCTTGATGGTGTTATCTGGAGGGCAGTTATCTTATAGCTGTCCACTTGTTCCAGTATTTCATCTGGCTCTGCTTTGTCCATCAGCAAGGTTTTTACGCCAGTGAGCAAAGTTCCCAACAATTCCAATACCGAAATATCGAAGGTATAATTGGTGGTTGCGCCCATTACCATATCTGGCTTGAGCGAGAACCGGGTTTGCATGTTGTCCAAGAAGGATACCACATTGCGGTGCTCAATCATCACGCCTTTGGGCTTACCGGTAGAGCCAGATGTATAGATGACATAAGCCAAATCACTGGGGCCGCTGGCCGGCGCTGGATTGGTGGCAGGCAAACTATCCTGCTCTTCCCTAAAGGCTGTAAGCAACGCATCATTAATCACCGTTTTGCATCCGCTATCGGACAAAATGTAGTTGATGCGCTCTTGTGGATAGGATGGATCGATGGGCACATACGCCGCACCTGCTTTCAGCACCGCCAATATCGCAATCACCATCCATTCGCTCCTGTCCAGTTTGATGGCCACCAAATCATTGGGCTGCAATTTTTGCTTTTTATTGAGATAGGCAGCCAGTTGATTGGCGCTTGCGTTCAACTCTTTGTAGCTGTAAGACTCCTCATCAAAGCTGAGTATTTTCGTATCCCCTTTCTTGGCCACTTGCTCTTCAAATAAAGCCGTGATGGTTTTGGAGATACTGTCTTTATGCGCCACGCCATTGGCAAGGGCTTTTTGTGTTTTGCCCGCTTTGGCAGCTTTCGCTGCTTCCATATCAGCTTGTTCCTTGGCAATTTTCATAAACTGCGTAAGCTGTTGGTCCAAGGTGCTCGTAACCGTTGTAATCGTCATGCCCGCAGCAGGAACGCCTTTTTCAGCAGCTTCTTTTTCTATCATGGCATTGTATTCGGCCTTCAACTCGGTCAATTTCTCCAAACTCACCATGGTCGATTCATAGTCGATGCCAAAGTCAACCAAGCAGGCAATTTCGTCGATACCCATTTTGGCCATTTCACGCAGCACGCCCAAGCAGGTTTCCTTGGTACCTATCAATGCCGAATTGGTTACATACCGACGGAAAGAAAACTCCAGCATATCCTCCATGTCTTGTTCGCTAAAGTCTGCTGCGTCCATATCGTGTGGCGTACCAACGATGGCAGACTTGGCCAAGTCAACCGAGTTGCCCAAATACTCCATGAAGGGCTTTTTGGCCTTGGCATAAGCTTCTTCCACGGTATCGGCAATATACACGTGCAACATCATTACCATTTGGAATTTTGTAGGATCGTATCCATTATCCCGCAATGATTTACGATAGGCTGCTACTTTGCCGGTCAATTCCTTGGGCGTGGTCGTAATCATGTTGGAAAGGATACCATGACCTAACCTACCAGCGGTCATATATGTTTCTACGTTACCCGCTGTGGTGATAAAGAAAGGCAAACTGGGCTGGATGGGTTTGGGGAAAATCTCCAACTCCTTGGTGAAGCCATTACCATCTTTAACCGATATTTTTCCTCCTTTCCAAAGGTTTTGTATCTCTTCCAGCCGCTTGTACATTACCGAGTGGCGGATATGATAATTATCGGGGGCCAATGCAAAATCGTTCACGTTCCAACCGGTAGCACAGGCAATGGCTACCCTACCGCCGCCGGAAAGATTGTCTACCACCGACCAATCTTCTGCCACACGGATAGGATCGTTTAGTGGTATCACCACGCTACCGGCCCGGATGCCGATGCGGTCGGTTACTGCGGCCAAAGCCCCACCGAATACCGCTGGGCATGGATAGGGACCGCCAAATACATGGAAGTGGCGTTCGGGTGTCCATATCGCCGTATAGCCGTTTTTATCGCCATACTTGGCCGCATTGATCAATATCTCGTAGCGATTTTTTTCGTTACCGTTATTGCCAAAATAGAACAGGCTGAAATCCAAGGGTTTCACCTCATTGTTCACCACTACCGCTTCGTGGCTGGCGGTATGGGTTACCACCACTTTGGCCCCAAGCGTTAAAGCACCGATCATTTCCACTGCAGACAGTTCAAATGTATGCGATGCAAAAGCCGTGATAAGGGGTTGGTCTTTTACGTATGGCGGCGGCGTTAAGCGGATATAATAATCAATGATATTCTTATGGCTTATTTGATGCATTTTGGGTTTATCCCCTGTGGTAAACACCACAAAAGCTGCATCAGAAGCCCTGTTGAGCGGTGGTAGGTTGGTTTTGCTAAACTTCTCCATTTCCTGCTTCAACTGCTCCAGCACGTTATCATCAATCAACATTTTGCAGGCACTGGCCGTAACGAGTTGGTTGATGCGTTCAACGGGCGTATCGGCTTCAATGGGTAGGCAAGCGGCACCGGATTTAAGTACACCCAGCAACGTTACCAGCATCCATTCGCTACGTTCCAATTTAACCGCAATGGTTTCATTGGCATGTATGTTGAAGTTTTTCTTGATCAGTCCACCCAATTGATTGGCCTTTTCATTCAACTCATCATAAGTAAGGGTGCTGCCCTCAAATATAACGGCGGGGTTGCTGGCCGATTTTTGCAATTGCTCATCCAACACATCCAACACCGTTTTTTCGCCAGCCAGTTTTACGGTCTGTACTTTCCGTTCGCTGTTGAAATCAATCAGTATTTGGTTTTTCTCTTCGGGGCTCAAGATGTCGAGGTCTTTCAGCGATTTTTCAGGATTGCTGATAAACGCTTCGAAAATCATTCCCAAATGGTCCATCATGCGTACGGCGGTAGCACGTTTGTAGATATCGCAGTTGTATTCCAACCGTACAAACAATTGATCGCCCATTTCGGCAAAATTGATACTCATATCAAATGCGGTGTAGGGCTTATCTTCATCGGGGAATTGGAATACGGCAAGGTCGTCGGCCATTTGCTCCTCTTTGGTGCCCGCCGAAACCATGTCGCCAGCCATTTGCATTACCACAAAAGTGTCGAACAACAAACTCCTGTCCATGGCCCTTTTTAGATCCAACTCTTCCACCAAATCATCAAAAGGAAATTCTTGGTGCTCATATGCGCTGAGTACTTTTTGTTTTACGTTGCCCAACAACTGCTTAAAGTTGTCGTTGCCGCTAAATTGTGTGCGGATAACCAAGGTAAATGCAAAAAAGCCCATCTGGTTGTGCAGTTCGGGATTGTCACGACCCGCAACCGGAATACCCATCAAGATATCTTCTTGATTGGCATACTTATAAAACAAGGTGTTCAACCCTGCCATGATACCCATAAAAAGCGTGGCCCCCTGCTCTTGGCAAATCGTCTTCAGTTTTTTGGTAACCTGTGGACTAAAATATTTACTGATGGCCTCGCCGTGGAAGGTTTTGATGGGCGGCCTTGGTTTGTCGTTGGGCAGATTCAGTACCGGTATGTCGCCGGTGAACTCCTTAATCCAGTAATCCTTATGTTTTTGGATATTGTCACCTTTGAGCCGAGAGAGTTTCCAAGCCACATAATCTTTTTGTTGGATGCGCAAGGGCGGCAAAGGTGAGCCCTTACCTGCATTATGAATATTGTAATAGAGGAACAGTTCGGCTATCATCATATTCATGGCCCAGCTATCGGTAATGATGTGGTGCGCCGTTAAATGGAAGGTCCATTGATCGTCTTCCAATTGTATCAGCACGGCACGCATCAGCACACCGCTAGCCAAGTCAATGGAAGTGCTCATTTCTTTTTTTACCAACCGCTTGGCTTCCTCCATCTTATCGGGATGCTGCCGCAGGTCAATTTCCCTGATGGTGAAATCTACTTCCTCCGGCTTTAAGATATACTGGCGTATTTCGCCATGCTCGTCGGCCCTAAAAGCAGTGCGCAAACTTTCGTGGCGCAAAGGTTGTTGCTTGAGTGCATAATTGAGCGACTCAACATCTAACTTGCCCTGCAATACAAAGGTCATGGGCATGTTATACGCAATATCGCTATCGGAAAACTGGCTTACGAGCCAAGAGCGCCGCTGTGTTGGCGACATTTCATAACTCTCCTGCTCGGGCACCAGTGGTATTACCTGATCCGTTTCATTATCTGCTAAGCCATATACTTGTTTGAGGAAGTCGATAATCCCAGCTTTGTTACTACGGATTTCTTCCAGTAAATCTTCGGGCAATTCATCGCCATCAAAATTGATTTCTAGATCATCGCCATCTAGGGAAAGGTCAATTTTATGATCTTTCAGCTTCTTTATTAATTCCCTGATTGTCATATCTTAATAGATTTTTTAGATGAGGAAGTAGTTTTTTGGAGCAGCATTTTTATCTCGTCCACTTCGCCGCCGATTTCGCGGATGGTCTGTTTGCCGAAGAAGTCTTTGAGCGATATATTGATATCGAACTCCGTTTTGATTTTCTTCAGCACCACCATGCCCTTGAGCGAGTCGCCGCCAAGTTCGAAAAAGTTGTCGTCTATACCCACCTGTTTGTACCCGAAGAAACCCTCGAACATTTCTTTCAATTTTTTCTCCGTATCGGTGGCCGCTTCGGCAAATTCGGTGGAAAGGTCGGGGCGGTCCTGCCGCATTTCGTAGCTCACCACGGCATCGGCCACTTGGTGTTCGGCCAAGGCCATCAGTTGCTCTTCGGTCAGGTCGTGCAGTGGCTGTCCGTCGGGCCCCAGTTCGATGCCCGCTGCCGCTGCGGCCGCAGGGTCGATCGGTGGCGGTAATGGCGCAGCGCCTTCAGCCGTTTCAGCAACACCTGTTGCTACGGTAGCTGCAGTGGGTTGGGCACCCGTTGCTGCTGCCACAGCGGTTTCACTTACGGTAATGCCTTCAAAGGGGCTCACCACAGTGGGGCACTTGGTTGGTTCAAATGCATAGGTGGGCAGGGAAATCCTATTTCTTTTTTCACCTTGATAGTATCCGGCCCAATTGATGTTGATACCATTGGCCCACAACTGCCCTACCCGGTTGGTGAAGAACTGCGCATCGTCCATGGTCTCCTTTATAGGCCTTATCAATCCGATGCCGATCGGTGCGGTTTTGGCGGGCTGTTGCTTTAATAAACTTGTCAAAGCCTGACCGGGGCCCACTTCTATGTACACCGCATCGCCGGCCTTGCCCAACAAGGTCTTCAGCCCCGCAGAGAAACGCACCGTGTTGCGCAGGTGGTCCGTCCAATATTGTGCCGACATTGCCTCGTCGTCCTTGATAAACTCGCCGGTAAGGTTCGATACGAAAGGTACCATTGGTTTGTTGTAAGTCGCTTTCTCCGCAGCCGCCTTGAAGTCGGCCAATATGCCGTCCTGCATCTGCGAATGGAAGGCATGCGAAGTGTGCAATGTGATGTGCGGGGTATCTTTTGCGTCCAATGCCGCTTTCAGTTTTTCTATCGCTTCGTCCGTGCCGGAGAACACCACTTGTTGCGGACCGTTCACCGCCGCCAGCGAAAGGCCGTCGGCCAGATAACCTTTGGCCTCTTCCTCGGTAACCGGAACGCTCAGCATGGAACCGGGCGCCACGCCGTGCATCAGCTCGCCGCGTTTTGCCACCAGTGCCAATGCATCCTCAAAGCTGAACACGCCGCTCAAACAGGCTGCGACATATTCGCCAATGCTGTGGCCGATCATGTACCTCGGTGTGATGCCCATATTGCCCAACAGTTTGGCAAGGGCGTACTCGGTAACGAACAGTAACGGTTGTGTGTACCTTGTTTCGTTGATAGGGCTTCCTTCCGCCTTATCGGTGAACAATATCGCCGCAAAGTCGGTACCCGTTAAGGACTTCAGTGCCGCAAGGCCCTTGTCCAATTCCTCTTTGAAAAATTTGTCACTATCGTACAGCCCCTTGGCCATGTTGGCATATTGCGAGCCTTGGCCCGAGAACATGAACACCACATTGTTGCTGCGGTCCTTCGACTTAAGCGCCAGTTCCTTCAGCTTGGGGTTGTCCAGTGCCGTCAGCAGCTCTTCCCGGTTGGAGAAGGCGATGCAGTGGCGGCGGCCAAAATGCTTGCGGCCCGTCTGCAGGGTGAAGGCGGCGTCGGCCAGATTGGTATCCGGTTCGTTGGCCAAAAACTCACGCAGCTTGCCCGCATAGCGCTGCAGGGCGTTTTCGTTCTTGGCGCTCAGCGTCATCAGCAGGTGCTTGCGGCCGGGGTCTCCGGGTTCACGCTCGGGCGCCTCTTCCAATATCGCATGGGCATTGGTACCGCCGATACCGAATGAACTGATGGCAGCCCGGAGCGGCGTTTCTTCGTTGCCACTGCTCCATGGCTTTAAGGATGTGTTTACATAAAACGGCCCACCATCAAAATCAATTTCGGGGTTGGGTGCCGTAAAGTTAAGACTGGGTGGTATCTGTTTGTTTTTAAGACTCAATATGGCTTTGATAAATCCGGCTACACCCGCAGCGGTATCCGTATGGCCGATATTGCTTTTTACCGAGCCAATGGCGCAATGCTTCTCGGTATTTTTATTAAAAGCGATGTTGAGTGCTTCAATTTCGATGGGGTCGCCCAAACGGGTGGCGGTACCATGCGTTTCTACATAACTGATGGAAGCAGGATCTACTTTGGCAAACAGTTGCGCCTTTTTGATACATTCCATTTGGCCTTCCACGCTGGGAGCTGTATAACCCACTTTGCGGTTGCCATCGTTGTTGATGGCGCTGCCCTTGATGATGCCATAGATATGGTCGCCGTCGTTGATGGCATCGGTGAGGCGCTTCAACACAACCACACCTGCACCTTCGCCGCTTACGGTACCACTGGCATCTTTATCAAACGAGCGGCAATGGCCATCCGCTGAGTAAATCATGCCTTCTTGAAACATATAACCAGCCTGCTTGGCCGTAATAATGGTAACGCCACCGGCTACGGCCATTTTCGCTTCGCCCAGCAACAAGCCTTTGCAGGCCAGGTTAATGGCTGTTAAGGAAGTGGAACAAGCGGTATATACTGAAAAGGACGGTCCTTTTAAATCAAGTTTGTAAGACAACATGGTAGCAACATTGTCTTTGCTGTTGATGAGTGACATGGTGAAGTCATCGATATCTTCACCCGTATTTTTCAATACCGAGTAAGCCCGCCAGTTCAGGTCGTCCCCAGCACCGGCATATACGCCGATGGGACCTTTTACCTGATCGGGGTTATAACCGGCATCTTCCAGTGCTTCCCAAACACACTCATGAAAAATACGGTGCACGGGGTTCATCAACGCTGCCTCATTTTGGCTATAGTCGAAAAATCCATAATCAAAATTCTCTTTGTCTTTCAACATCGATCGTACCTTGATAAATTCTGGATTGCTTAACGTTGCCTCATCTACACCTTCTGCCTTTAGTTCCTCATCTGAAATAGGAACGATTGACTCTACCCCATTGGCTAAGTTATCCCAAAACTGACGCCAGTTACCCGATCCTGGGTAACGACAGGCGATACCTACAACGGCTATCTCAAGCCCCGTGTACTTTTGCTTATTTTTCATTATTGTGTTGATTTATTAAATTAAAAGTTTCTTCCATTATATTTAATGATTCGCTCATTTGTTCCTCTGTTTCGGCTACCGTTGCGGTGCTTGCTGCCGATTGGTTGGTATCGGTGTCGATATATTCGGCCAAAGTGGCAATGCTGGGGAATTTAAAAGCTGTTACAACAGGTATTTTTAAATCGAAGGCCTCATTAACCAATCCAATCATTTTTACGATTTTGATGGAGTTGCCGCCAATATCAAAAAACTTGTCGCTGCTTCCGATGCCTTTTCTGCCCAATACTTCCTCCCATATGGCCACCAGTTTTTCTTCGGTGGCGTTTTTGGGTGCCACGTACTCGGTGCCGGTATCCATTTCCAACCCCTCGGGTTTGGGCAGGTTTTTGGTATCTACCTTACCATTGGACGTGAGCGGCAAGGCATCTAATTTTACAAAGTGCGTGGGCACCATATAACCGGGCAATGACTTAGCCAAAAAGGCCCTCAGCTCGGCAGCGCTTATGGCTTGTTTGCATACGATGTAGGCTACCAGTTCTTTTGCGCCATCGTTGCCTGCCCTGGCCACTACCACCGCTGCATCCAAACCCGGATGGTTTAATAAGGCCACTTCTATTTCGCCCAGTTCGATGCGGTAACCCCTGATTTTTACTTGGTTGTCTTTACGGCCGATAAACTCCATGATGCCGTTTTTCCACCAGCGGGTGAGGTCGCCCGTTTTGTACATCCGCTCACCCGTATAGGGGTTGGTAATGTACTTGCTGCTGGTAAGCACCGGGTCATTGGCGTATCCCTCGGCCAAGCAAACACCAGCAATATAGTGGTCGCCTATAACCCCTGCTGGCTGCAACTTCAGTTTTTCGTTAAATACATAGTATTGAACGTTTTGAATGGGTTTGCCGTAAGGGATGCTGGGCCAATGTGGCTCTACTTTTTCTATATTATAGTAATTGGCCCATACGGCTGCTTCGGTGGCGCCTCCGTAGTTGACAATGGTGATGGGTTTTTCGGGAGTGGCAAATGTAGCCCTGAGTTTATCAGGTAGTGTTACCGCAATCCAATCTCCGCTCAAAAATACCAATCTTAGCAAATTGGGAACGGGTTTATCCATGAATGGCACCAACTGGTTAAAAGCGGCCGGTGCCGAGTTCCAAAATGTGATGGGCTCTGTGGTGAGTATTTCGTACAACCTTTCGGGGTTGCGTACATCGGTGCTGGACACCACCCGCAAGCTGCCGCCGCTGGTCAGTACCCCAAACATATCATACACACTCAGGTCGAAACAAAGGCTGGTTACAAACATTACCCGGTCGCTGGAGCCCACTTGGTAGTTGCGGTTTACCCATTCTACCAAATTGATAACGGAACGGTGGCTTACCGATACGCCCTTGGGCACCCCTGTACTGCCGCTGGTATAAATTACATAAGCGGTATCATCGGGCTTACCCTTGAACCCGGTGGGCTCGGTGCTTTGGGCCGTCACCGCTTTGAGTGTATGCTGTTGCTTGCCGGTTTGTTTTTGGGCGGTATTATCGCCAGCGGTTATCACCACATCGCTGCGGTACTGCAACTCGTTGTTGAACCCACTGGTACGGGGCTGCCAGTTTACTTGGCCAATGCCTGTTACTTGATGTTGCAATGCTTCAAACCATGCTTGGGCCGCATAGAGTTCTTCTTCTACGCTTTGCTTGGTTTTGGCATCGGGATAATTTTTGGAATAAGCACCCAAGCTATCGGCAAAGGCTTGTTTTTTTGCCAAATCGGGTACATCGGCAATGATGAGCTTACCGCCGGGTTTCAATAATTGTAGGGCTTGCCGCACTACCTCTTTTACATATTGCAAACCGGGGAAAAACTGCATGGTACTGGCAATCAGCACCACATCGGCTTTTGCCTGACCCAATGTATGAATGTCGTGGGCATAGCCGGTAACCAATTGTATATTGCTTGGCCCTGATGCCGCAATACGTTCTGCATTTTTTTGTTGGGTAAGGGGCGAAGGATCGATACCGATATACTCCTTGCATTCGGCGGCCAGTGGATACATCAGCAGCCCTGAGCCACAACCGATTTCTACAATGGTGGCGTCGCTGTTGATGTTGGGCCTTACCAACCCAATCACATGCTGTACATATTCGTTTACTTCCGCCGCACTAAAGGGCTCGCCACTGTAGGCACTTGCAAAACCGCCTGCCGTAATTTCGTCGGTGGCTTGCTCGGCCACATAATCCCAAAGGCTTTCGGTAGCCAATTGATCAAAGGTTTCAATGGGCCGCTCATCGGCACTTGCATCCAAGTACACCACATGGCCTACACTGGGCACTGCATACTGGATTTCTTCTATCACTTTGCTGCAGGCAGTATGGCCCAAAATTACTTTAATGCCCAAATTGGCGGCAATGCCCTGTATCCTCGCCCTGGGGAATTCCGGTTCAAAGGGAACATATACGGCACCCGCTTTAACGGTTGCGTACACACTGATCACCATGTCCATGCTGCGGTACTGCACGATGCCCACATAATTGCCTTTTTCTACCCCGCACTGCTGGAGCAGACGGGCCAATTGGTTGGCACGTTCGTCCAACTCTTTATAGGTCATCTGCTTGCCCTCAAATACCAAGGCCACATTATCGGGTGTTTTGGCGGCTTGGGCTTCAAAAAAGTCAACCAAGGTTTTGTCGGTGGTATAAGGGGCTGTTGTATCATTAAAACCGTACAACAGTTCTTGCTTTTCGGCTTCGCCCAAAAATTCCAACTCGTTGATGGCCATATCGGGTGCGGCAGCCATAGAACCCAGCAGCCGCCAGAGGTTATCCACAAACTGTGTGGCTGTTTTTTTATGGTATAGATTGGTATTGTATTCCAATGACAAGAGCAACTGATCGCCCACCTCACTAAAGTAGAGTGTCATATCATACTTGCTCACGGTAGTGCCCTCGCCTGTGTAGGGCGATACCATCAGTTCGCCCGTTGCTGCACCAGCCGCCGCACTGCTGCTGGGGTCGTCGTTGTTTTGCAGCACCACCATCACATCAAACAGGGCGCTGCGGCTCATGTCACGCTGCAAGTTCAAACTGTCCACCAATTCATCAAAAGGAAATACTTGGTGCTGATAGGCATCCATGGTTACCTGCTTGATATTGTGCAACAGTTGCCCGCCCGTATCATTGCCGCTAAAGCGGGTGCGCAGGGGCAATGTGTTGATGTAAAAACCAATTTGGTTGTGCAGGTCGCTGTGTTCACGGCCAGCGCTGGGGCTGCCGATGATGATATCTTCTTGATTGGAATAGCGGTGCAGCAATGCGTTTACGCCGGCCAGTAGGGTCATAAATAAAGTGGCCCCATTTTGTTGGGTAAACTGTTTGATGGCTTTGGTAGCTTCGGGTTCCAATGCCATGCTTACCATATCGCCCTGCGTTGTTTTTTCGGCGGGCCGCAGGTTATCGGCAGGAAATTCCAACACGGGTATCTCCCCTTCAAACTGCTTGATCCAATAAGCTTTGTGTTCTTCCAATGATTGACCGCTCAACTGCCCTTGTTGCCAAGCTGCATAATCCTTGTATTGTATACGCAAGGGTGGCAAGGGGTTGGGGGTTCCATTGATATGCGCATTATAAAACAGCATCAACTCACTTATCAAAATACCCATGGACCAACCATCGCTGATGATATGGTGCATGGTGTAGGCAAATACCCATTTATCATCGGCCAATTGGTACAGGCTTGCCCGCAGCAGGGGACCTTCCGCAAAATCGAAGGGTTTGGCCACTTCGGTTTGTACCAATGTTGCCAATAGTTGTGCTTGCTCCAGTTCGTTGCGCAAATCCAGGGTGGCAATGGCAAAGCCTGCTTCTTGCGGCTGCCGTATGTACTGCCGTAGTTCGCCCTGTGGGTTCAGCCTGAATACCGTGCGCAGGGTTTCGTGCCGCTGCACCAATGTGGCAAAAGCATATTCCAATGCTGCCCTATTGAGCTGGCCTTCAAAAACGTACACACCGGGCATGTTGTAGGCCACACTACCGGCTTCAATCTGTCCCAATACCCACAGCCTTCTTTGTGCCGAGGAAAGGGCATAGTCTGGCTGCAATGGCAATGGCTCAATGGCGGCAAAAGCCGTTTTTTGCGCATTGTCTATCATGCCCGCCTGCTCGTGGATGGTTACCTGTGTAAACAAATCTTTCAATGATAATTTTACTTCAAATACTTTATGTACCAAGCTCACCAACTTGGTGGCTTTTAAACTATGTCCCCCTAGGTCAAAAAAGTTATCGTTGATGCCTACTTGATCCCTTCCCAAAACCTCCTTCCACAATTCGGTCAGTTTTATTTCGGTATCGGTTTCGGGGGCTTTGTAGGCTACGCCCGTTTTGATGTTCAGCCCATCTGGTTCGGGCAGTTTCCTGCGCTCTATTTTTCCGTTGGCACTGATGGGCATCGCTTCCATGGCCACATAATAACCGGGCACCATATACGCTGGCAGCTTTGTACACAGCCAAGTGCGCAAGTCGTGCATATCTACAGGCGCTTTGGCAACATAATAGGCTACCAGTTCCTTCTCCCCTTCTTTATTGGTTTTGGCCAATACGGTTCCGGTATCAATGGCAGGGTGGTTCAGCAAAGCTGCTTCTATTTCGCCCAGCTCAATGCGGTAACCCCTGATTTTTACTTGCGCATCTTTGCGGCCCATAAAGGCAATATTGCCATCGGGCAACCAACGCCCAATATCACCGGTACGGTACATCCTTTCGCCGGGCTTAAACGGATTGGGCACAAATTTTTCGGCGGTCAATTCCGGCCTGTGGAGATATCCCCTGGCCAATCCGGCACCGCTGATGCATATTTCGCCAGCTACGCCGATGGGGCAAAGCTGCTGCGATGGGCTGAGGATATACAACTGTACATTATCGATCGGCTTGCCGATGGGTATGTTGTGTTCCTGCCGGGTAATATGGTAACTGGCCACCACCACGGTGCTTTCGGTGGGACCGTAATTGTTGATTACTTGATAGCTTCTGGGTATGTAGGTATTTACCTTATCGCCGCCTACCATTAAGTAGCGCAAGGACTTATTTTCTACCGTCATGAATTTTTCGGCCATCTGCGTGGGTATAAAACTCATGGTAATACCATTGGCTTCATACCAAGCCGAAAGCGCTTCCGGCTCAACCCTTATATCGGACGGCACTACATACAAACCGGCCCCGTTGACCAAATACGGAAAGGTATCCATTACCGATACATCAAAAGCCACGCCTACATAGATGGTACCGCGGTCGGAAGCGGTGATGCCATATTGTTTGGTGCACCATGCGCAAAAATTGGCCAGCGACCGATGTTCGATCATTACGCCCTTGGGCTGCCCCGTAGAACCGGATGTGTATATAATGTAGGCCAGGTTGTGGGGCTTGGCGGCCAATACGGGGTTGGCACTGCTATAGTTTTGCTCCTGCTGTTGAAATGCCTGCAAGAAGGCTTCATTGATGAGCAATTTACATTGGCTATCGGCCACCATGTAGTCGATGCGCTCCTGCGGGTACTCGGTATCAATGGGCAAGTAAGCGGCCCCGGCTTTTTGCACGGCCAATGCCGATACTACCATCCAACGGCTGCGGGGCTGTAAAATGGCCACCACATCATCGGGCTGTAGTTGATAGGGTTGCAAATGCGCCGCCAAGCGGTTAGCCTGTTCGTTGATCTGTTGATAGGTGTAGGTAACACCCTCATGCACTAAACAAACATTGTTGGGGTTGGCAGCCGCCTGTGCTTCAAACAATTCTATCACCGTTTTGTCTGCGGGATAAGCTGCTTGTGTATTGTTAAAGTCATTGAGCAATTGGTTCTTTTCCGCCTCGCTCAACAAATCGAGTTGGTTGATGGGGGTATCGGGGTTTTCAGACACCAATTGTATTAAACGGATGGCATGGTCGCACATCCGTTGAATGGTGGCTTCGCTATAGATATCGGTATTGTATTCTATCTTCACATGTATGTTCTCGTTTTGTTCAACCAGAAACATGGTAAGGTCCATTTTAGCAATAGCATGATCGTTACTGCCCAAAGGTGTGATTTCCAATTCGCCTAGGGTTTCCCTTGTTTCAGCAGCAGCTTCAGCCATACTCTCGTTATTGGTCGCCACTACCACATCAAAAAGGGCACTTCTGCTCGTATTCCTTTGTAGGTTGAGGTTGTCTACCAATGCATCAAAAGGATATACTTGGTGTTCATAAGCCTCAGTGGCCACTTGTTTCACTTTGCGCAGCAATTGCCTAAAGGTATCGGTACCGCTAAACCTGGTGCGGAAAGCCAGGGTGTTGATATACAAGCCTATTTGATCGTTAAGGTCGCTATGGTTGCGACCTGCGATAGGGCTACCAATAATAATATCTTCTTGCTGTGTGTATTTGTGCAGCAAGGTATTGGCCAGTGCCAGTAGGCCCATAAAAAAAGTACAGCCCTCTTCGCTGGCGACGCCTTTGATACTGCCCTTCCAGTCTTTGGGTGCTTTTTTTATAAAGGAATCACCATTGTAGGTTTTGAGCACGGGCCTTGGGTAGTCGCCCGCAAAATCCAATACCGGCAACTCACCTTCAAACTGTTTCAGCCAGTACTCCTCATGCCATTTCAGGTTATCGCCACTCAGTTGGTCTTGCTCCCAGGCCGAGTAATCTTTATACTGTATGCGCAGTGGTTTAGTGAGCGGATTGGGCTTACCGCTTACAAAGGCATTATACACGGTGAACAGCTCGGTGCGCAGGTTTTCATTGGACCAAGCATCGCTGATGATATGGTGCAATACATTGGCAAAATACCATTTATTGTCTTCCACTTGAAAAAAGGCGCCCCGCATCAAGGGACCTTTGGCCAAATCGAAAGGGGTTGAAAATATGTCATGCATCATTTGCTTTGCCAAATCTTCCTTATTGGGGCTGTTGCGCAGGTCGTGATACGTTGTTTTGAAGCCAATTTCGTTGGCGGGCAACACAAATTGCCTTACCTCGCCTGCTGTTTCTCTAAACACGGTACGGAGGTTTTCATGACGCTCGATGAGCACCTCAAAAGCAGCATCCAACTTGTCGTAGTGCAGTATCCCTTCAAAAATAAAGGCAAATGTTTCGTTGTAAGCCACATTGGCATCCGCAAATTGGCTCAGCACCCACATTCTACGCTGGGAAGAAGATACGGGATAACTTTCTTGCGTGGGGATGACCGGTATCGAAAAGGCTTCTTCCCCGTTGATTTCTCTCAAAAAGGCAATGATGCGGCTTTTATTGGCTTTGATTTCATCCAACAAGTCATCCGGCAATGCATCGCCGTCAAAGCCTATCTCCAACTCGTTGTCTTCCAACGATATATCTATACCGTTTTGTTTTAGATGTTTAATAAAACTCCTAATGTCCATACCCCTGTGTTTGCGTAAGTTAAGTACTGGTTAATGCAGCTAACGGAAGCACTTTTTTATTTTTTTGCGAATCGTTGGCCGCAAAATTCCGTATTATTCTGCTACTAAATATTTTATTGTTTCATTAAATAGAAATACTTTCTGCATCGTCAATATCGAACATTGGGTTATTGGCCCAATAGGTTTTATCTATCTCCAATGCAATGTTTTCTATGGTAGCATTGTTGAAAATGGCCGGCAGGTTGAGGCTTACCCCAAAGTCGCGGCGGATAAAACTGGCCAAACGGGTGGCACTGAGGCTATGGCCGCCGATGGCAAAGAAATTGTCTTTTACACCAATTTTTTCACGGCCCAGTACTTCTTGCCAAATGCGTACTAATTTTTCTTCATTTTCGTTGCGGGGCGCTACATACTCGGCCCCCAGCGATAAGCCCGCCCCTTCGGGAGAAGGAAGCTTTTTGCGGTCGAGTTTGCCATTGGCGTTAATCGGCAGTTCATCCAAGGGCACAAAATAGGTGGGTATCATGTACGCCGGCAATTTGGCCATGAGGTAATTGGCCAATACCGCTCCATCGCTGAACTTTTCATCGCTTACAATGTAGGCTATCAGCTCTTTTTCCCCATCGGCGGCGGCACGGGCAGTAACCACTGCTTTTGTAACGGCGGGATGGGTGAGCAGGGCGCTTTCAATTTCGCCCACTTCAATCCGGAAGCCCCTTACTTTTACCTGACCATCTTTACGGCCCCAAAAAGCAATATTGCCATCTGGCAACCAACGGCCCTGGTCGCCGCTTTTGTACATGCGGGTGCCGGGGTTGAAAGGATTGGGCACAAATTTTTCGTTCGTAAGTTCGGGTTGGTGCAAGTAACCTTTTGCTAATACATCCCCAGCAATGTATATATCCCCTACCACACCAATGGGGCAAAGGTCCAATGCCTCATTCAAAATATATATTTGTGTATTGGCAAGGGGTTTGCCGATGGGGATATTGGGCAATTGTGCTTTTACCGTATAGGCAGTTACCCCAATGGTTGTTTCCGTGGGGCCGTACATATTTTCTACCCAATAGCCGGGATCTTCGTACCGGTTGAGTTTATCGCCACCAATAACGAGGCAACGCATGGATTTATTTTTTTCTTGCAGGAACAGTTCGGCCATGCGGGTAGGTAAAAAGCCAAAGGTAATACCCGACGTCTCGTAATAAATGGATAAGGCCTCTTGGTCTATCCTTACTTCCGGTGGTATCACATGGAGGGAGGCTCCGGAAATGAGACAGGAGAAAATTTCCATTACCGATACATCAAATGCAACACCCACGTACAAACTGGTGCGGTCGGTTGGCACTATGTGAAAATGTGTTTTACACCATACACTATAATTGGTAAGCGACTGATGCGCCACCATAACACCTTTGGGCAAGCCCGTAGAACCGGAAGTGTATATTACGTAAGCCAAATCGCTGGGTTGTGCGGCAGTAACCGGATTGCTGCTTGCATGGTTGTTTTGTACCTGCGCAAACTGCTGTAAAGCCGCTTCATCCACAATCAGTTTACATTGACTATCGCTGAGCATATAATCAATGCGTTCTTGTGGATAATCGGGGTCGATGGGCAAATAGGCCGCACCGGCTTTGAGAATACCCAATATGGCTGCTACCAACCATTGGCTGCGGGGCAGTTTGATGGCCACTATGTCTTCTGACTTAATATCATATTGAGTGCGGAGGTAGTCGGCTACTTTATTGGCCTGTTCATTTAACGCTTGGTAGGTTAATGTAAACTGCCCTTCCGCAATGGCGATGTTATCAGGATTGTCGGCAGCCTGTTGTTCAAACAACTGCACCACCGTTTTATCCTTGGGATAATCTGCTTGAGTATTGTTGAATTGATTGACAAGGGTTGCTTTTTCTTCCGTTGTTAAAAAAGAAAGTTGGTCAACCGTTGTATCAGGATGCGCTGTGAGGGCATCCATGATCGCCACCAAGTGCTTGCCCATCCGTTCAATGGTGGAGAGGTCGAAAATATCAGGGTTGTATTCCAAGGATATTTTAACATGATCTCCCTTTTCATCAAAGTTGATACTGAGGTCAAATTTACTTACCGTAGTACCCGTGTCTTTGAGAGCGCCCACTTTTACACCGTCCACATCTTCTTCCCCTTCGGTTGCTGGTGCCTCTGCGGCCGTGTTGATATTGTGCAGCACTACCATGATGTCGAACAAAGGGTTGCGGCTCATATCCCGCTCGGGTTTCAGTTCTTCCAGCAACTCGCCAAATGGATATATCTGATGCTCATAAGCGCCTAAAGTAACATGCTTTACGTTTTCCAGTAATTCCCTACAGGTATCACTGCCGTTGAACCGGGTGCGCATGGGCAGCGTGTTTACATAAAAGCCAAGCTGTTCTTCCAAGTCGGGATGCTCACGCCCGGCAATGGGAAAACCGATAATGATATCCGATTGGCCGGAGTAACGGTACAAAAGTATATTCACGGCCGTCATCAAGCCCATGAACAAAGTGCCGCCCTGCTCTTGGGTCATGCCCTTGAGCTTTCGGGTGATTTCTGGGGGGCACATCATATCAATAGAGCCGCCATTAAAGGTTTTGATGGTTGGACGGGGCCTATCGCCTGGCAAATCGAGTACCGGCAGTTCGCCCTCAAACTGGCTGAGCCAATATGCTTTATGGTTGTGCGCACTATCTTCGCTCAACTGCTCCGCTTGCCATGCTACAAAATCCTTGTAATGAATGCGCAGTGGCGGGAAGGGATTGGGTATTCCTTGTAAGAACAAAGAATAAAAAGTGAACAGCTCTTTTGAAAATATACCACCCGTCCAACCATCGCTAAACAAGTGATGTACCACATATCCACAAATCCATTTACCGTCTTCGATACGATACAAAACGGCCGTGAACAAAGGTCCTACATCCATTTTAAAAGGGGTCATTTGCTGCTTG
The DNA here is from genome assembly GCA_943373145.1 of Chitinophaga pinensis. Taxonomy (GTDB): domain Bacteria; phylum Bacteroidota; class Bacteroidia; order Chitinophagales; family Chitinophagaceae; genus Ferruginibacter; species Ferruginibacter pinensis_H. The sequence goes on along the minus strand of CALSBI010000007.1, from coordinate 81,253 downwards.
TACAACAACTCCCGCACTTTGGCTTCCCGGTCAGGTTCTTGCCGCAGATCTACCAACTTTAATTTAAAGCCCAGCTCTTCGGGGCTGAGGATGAATTGTTTTAACTCGCCTTCTGCATCTTCCTTAAAAACCGTACGCATTATTTCATGCCGTTCAATAATCGTATTGAAGGCGTACTCAAATGCCGCCACATCAAAAGAGCCATCAAACACAAAAAAATCTGCATTGTTGTAAGCGGCGCTGCTCTCTTCAAATTGGCTCAACACCCATAACCTACGTTGCGCCGAAGATATTTTATAGCCATTGGTGCTGGGTGGCAAAGCCGGTATGGGCATTACCTTTTCCCCTTGTACCTGCCGCAAGAAATCAACGATGCCTTTTTTATTGAGTTTGAGTTCATCAATTAGCGCAACTGGCAAATCATCGCCATCAAAATTGATTTCCAAATCGTTCCCCACCAAAGAAACATCAATCTTGTTTTCTTTGAGGCGTTTAATCAAGTTTCTAATCTCCATAAATGGTTTTGTTAATTAGCTTTAAATAATATGATGCTGTGCCTGCTAGCTGGGCTTTATTAATGGGCAACCGTTTGGCTGCCGGGCGATGGGTGTTATTAAATAGATATATTTTCTGCGTCGTCAATATCGAACAACTCGTTATTGGCCCAATATATCTTTTCTATTTCTGCTGCTATATTTTCGATGGTTGGGTTACTGAACAGTGCTGCCAAGTTGAGTGACACCTCAAACTCCCTGCGAATAAAGCTTGCCATGCGGGTGGCTTTTAAACTGTGTCCGCCAATGGCAAAAAAGTTATCTTTTACGCCAATATTGTCACGGCCCAATATCTCTTCCCAAATGGCCACCAACTTTTGTTCTGTTTCATTGCGTGGTGCCACATACTCTGCCCCACTGGCCACAGTGGCACCTTCGGGCGCTGGCAATTTTCGTTTATCCACTTTACCGTTGGTATTCAATGGTAGTTCGGGCAAGGACACATAATAAACGGGCACCATGTAGCTGGGCAACTGGGCGGCCACATAGTGGGCCAATGTTGTGGCATCTGTTATCGGTGTGGCACTTACTATATAAGCGATGATTTCTTTATCGCCATCCGGCCGTTGCCGCACGGTTACAACAGCTTGTTCAATATCGGGGTAGCTGCGCAATGTGGCTTCTATTTCACCCAGTTCAATGCGGTAGCCCCTTATTTTTACTTGCTCGTCCCTACGGCCCATGAACACGATATCGCCATTGGGCAACCATCGGCCCAAATCGCCGGTGCGGTACATTTTTTGGCCTGGCACAAAAGGGTTGTCAACAAATTTTTCGGCGGTCAGTTCGGGTTGGTTTAAATAGCCCCTCGCCAAACCATCGCCGCCCACACATATTTCGCCCTGCATACCAATGGGTGCCAAATGCCCTTGTTCGTTGATGATGTAAGCCGTGCTATTGCTGATGGGCTTACCAATCGGTATCAGGTTGCCCGCCACGTTTTCTACCTTGTAAGCCGTTGAATAAGCGGTATTTTCTGTAGGCCCATACACATGCAAAATGGTAAGCTGCGGATATTTTTCACGGAGCAATTGCATGTGGCCCTGTGAAACCCGCTCGCCACCCGTAAGCACCGTGGCCAACCCTTCAAACACTGCTGGGTTTCTTTCTACCAACTGATTGAACCAACCCGTTGTTAAAAAGAGGTTGTTTACTTGCTCTTGTTGAATGATCCTGGTCAGTTCGGCATCGTCGAGCAACATTTCATTGCTGCCCATTACCAGTTTACCGCCATTGAGCAACATGCCCCAATACTCAAAAGTAGTGGCATCAAAGGAAACCGCTCCCGTTGACAGCATGGTATCCTTACTGCTAAGCTGGATATAATCCGTATTTTTTACCAAGCGTACAACGCCCTTGTGTGTTATCATTACCCCCTTTGGGTTACCGGTAGTGCCGGATGTGTACATGATATAGGCCAAATGGTGGGGCGCTAACCCTACGCTTGGGTTGTGGGTTTGCTTGCCGGCCATGGCTTCGGCAACTTCCATGGGCGTTATCACATTGCCCTGATAGAAAGGTACTGCGTCGGCAAAAGGCGGCAGGGTTATCAATATATTGATGCCCGTATCGGACATGATATAATCTTTGCGGGCTGGGGGCAATTCCACATCCAGCGGCACATAAGCGGCACCGGTTTTGAGAATACCCAAAATGGCAATGATCAATAAGTCGGACTTATGGAGCAACACGCCAATCTTATCGTCGGGCTGGATGGTATAGCGTTCCAATAAATAGGCCGCTAATTGGTTGGCCTGTTGATTGAGCACTTGATAACTGAGGGTGCTGTTGCCAAAAACCAACGCCGGTTGATCGGGTGTTAGAGCTACCTGCTCTTCAAACAACTGCACAATGGTTTTATCACTGGGATATGGTACCTGTGTATTGTTAAAATCAACCAATATCTGTTGCTGTTCCGCATCATCTAGCAATTGCAATTGATGGATAGGCGCATCAGGTTGGGCGGCCATCATATCTAGCACCTGCGAATAATGGTTGGCCAATCTTTTGATGGTGGCTTCTGTGTAAATATCGGTATTGTACTCAAGCCTGATAAAAAGTTGTTCCCCTGCTTCCCTTATTTCGAAGGTCATGTCAAACTTGCTGAGTTTGTTTTCAGCACCTGCATGGCCATCAATGCTGATATCGTCGGAAGGGGCCGGTTTGCCATCGCTATCCTGTTGCGCATTTTGCTGTGCGGCCCCGCTGTTGGAAACCGTATCGGCAGTAATGTTTTGCAATACAACCATGATATCGAACAAAGCGCTCCGGCTGGCATCTTTTTCCAGTGGCAAATTGTCCAGCAATTCATCAAAGGGATATATCTGATGGTCGTAAGCGCCCAATGTGTGCTGGCGCACATTGTCCAGCACCTGCCTTACGGTATCTGTTCCCTTAAACTGTGTACGCAAAGCAATGGTATTGATATACACACCCAACTGGTCTTCCAAATCTGGATGGTCGCGGCCCCCAATGGGGAAGCCCACTATAATATCACCTTGCCCAGTATATTGGTACAGCAATATTTTAAGCGCCGATACCAAGCCCATGAATAAACTAACGCCATTTTGTTGTGATAAACTGCGTATTTTTTGAGAGGTTTCGATGCTGATTAAATGTACAATCGAATCGCCATTATATGTTTTGAACAGCGGACGGGGTTTATCGGCAGGGAAATCCAGCACGGGCAATTCGCCATCAAACTCTTTTAGCCAATAATCTTTATGCTGCTTCAGTTCCTCGCCCGTTAGTTGTTGCTGTTGCCAGGCCGCATAATCTTTATAATGAATGCGCAGTGGCGGCAATGGATCTGGCTGGCCATGGCTATACAGGTTATAATACAGGAACAATTCATTTTTGAACAGCGTGGTCGTCCAAGCATCTGTTACAATATGGTGCACCACAAAAGCCAATACCCATTTTTTATCTTCCAGCCGATAAACGCCTGCCCGGATTACTGGCCCCTTTTCCAAATCGAAGGGGGTGGCCTGTAAAGCCCTTAGCAGTACATTTACTTTTTCTACTGGATCTTTTTCATTGCGCAGGTCTTCCCGTATCATCGCAAACCCTACTTCGACCAAGGGCAGTACAAATTGTTTTATTTCGCCGGTTTCATCTTCGCGGTAAACAGTGCGCATGATCTCGTGGCGGTTCAATACACTTTTGAAGGCCTCCTCCATGGCGTCTTGGTTCAGGTCGCCCCCCATGCCGTAAAAATCGGCATTGTTATAGGCAACACTACTCTCCTCAAATTGGGCCAACACCCAAAGCCGCCTTTGGGCAGAAGAAAGTACATATCCATTTTCTTGTATGGGCAATGCAGGTATCGCTTCTTCGGCCACACCTTGCACTTCTTTTAAAAATTTGATGATGCCCTGTTTGTTATTGCGCAAATCGTTGAGCAATTCATCTGGCAGTTCGTCTCCATCGAAATGAATTTCCAATTCATTGCCCGACAAGGATACATCAATCTTGTTTTCCTTTAGTCGCTTGATTAAGCTTCTGATTTCCATTTTTTCTGATAGCCTATTTAACTGATAAAAAATTTGATGTTAGGGCTTGCTGCTTTTGGGTTATATCGAGATATTATCGCCGTCTTCGATATCGAACAACTCATTGTTGGCCCAGTAGGTTTTTTCTATCTCTGTGGCCAAATGTTCGATGGTGGGGTTGCTGAAGAGTACAGGCATGGCAATGGTTACATCAAATACCTTGCGTACTTGGCTGGTCATGCGGGTAGCTTTGAGGCTATGACCGCCGATGCTAAAGAAATTATCTTTGATACCAATTTTTTCCCTGCCCAATACCTCTTTCCATATCTCCACCAGTTTCTCTTCTGTTTCGTTGCGGGGCGCCACATATTCAACGCCACTGCCCAAGCCGAGCCCCTCGGGGTTGGGCAAGCGCCTACGATCTACCTTACCGTTGGTGTTCAAGGGCAATGCTTCTAATTGTACATACATGGCCGGCACCATATAATAAGGCACCAAGCCTGCCAAATGCGCAGTGAGTAAGGTTGCATCGCTAATGGTTTCTTTGCCTACGATATAAGCAATCAGTTCTTTGTCGCCATCCTGCGAAAGTCGCACCCCCATGGCTGCCGATTCTACACCGGGATATGTTTGCAAGGCATTTTCAATTTCGCCCAACTCCACCCTAAAGCCACGGATTTTTACCTGTCCATCCTTACGACCGATAAATTCAATATTGCCATCGGGCATCCAACGGCCCAAATCGCCTGTGCGGTACATACGCTCACCGGGCCTGAAGGGGTTGGCAACAAATCGCTCCGTCGTTAATTCAGGCCGGTTCCAATAACCAATTGCCAATCCATCGCCACCCACACATATCTCGCCCATGATGCCAATACCGCACAGTTGTTGCTGATGGTTGATGATATAGGCCGTACTGTTGTGGATGGGTTTGCCAACGGGTATTAGCCCTTGTACTTCCCCTAATGAATAACTGGTAGAGAAAATGCCATTTTCGGTAGGGCCATACGCATTTACAATTTCTAGCGCTGGATACTGTTTGCGCAAGTTGAACATGTGCATGGACGACATCCTGTCGCCACCGGTAACAATGGTTGTAAGCCCCTCGAAAATAGTAACATCCCTATCAATCAACTGGTTGATAAACCCTGTTGTGAACCACATGGTAGTAACGCCGTACTTTTTGATGTAGCTGGCCAATAGTTGTTCATCGAGCAACACATCATTACCGCAAAGCACCAATGTACCTCCATTGAGGAAGGCGCCAAAGTATTCAAATATGCTGGGGTCGAAGGAGGTGGCAGCGGTAGATAGTATTACCTCATTGCCGGTAAATGTTATAAAGTTTGTTCCTTTTACCAAGCGTACCGCATTGCGGTGTTCCCCCATTACGCCTTTGGGCGTTCCGGTTGTACCTGAAGTATAGATAACATAGCCCAACTGATTGGGTGCGATGGCCACTGCCGGGTTGGCTGCCACAGCCGTTGGATCAATCATATCGGGTGTGATAACCGTACCGGTATAGGAGGGCATTGCTGCCGCCAAATCGGGCAAGGTTATCAATAAATTAAGCGCCGTATCATTGATGATGAACTCAATACGGGCGGGCGGGTTTTCAATATCTATCGGCACATAAGCGGCACCCGTTTTCAGCACCCCTAGTATGGCAATGATCATCAAGTCCGACTTGGGCAATAAGATACCAATGCATTCGTCACGCTGTATCGTCCGTCCCTGCATGAGGCAAGCAGCCAAGCGGTTGGCCTGTTCGTTCAACTGTTGGTAGGTAAGCGCATTATCCGCAAAAATAAGTGCCGTTTTGTCAGGTGTTTGCAATACCTGTTGCTCAAACAGGCTCACCAAATTTTCGTTGCTGGGATAAGGTGCCGCTGTATTGTTAAACGCATTTAACAGTTCCTCTTCCTCTGCTTTGTCCAAATAAGTAATATCATTCACCAACCGATCGGGCTGCTGCAGTAGCTGCCCAATCACATGGAGCAAATGGCTTTTAATACGGGCTATATTTTCAGCACTGTGTGCGTTGGCATTATGGCTAAAGCGGATCACCAATTCATCGCCCGGCACTACGATTACATTAAAATCGTAACTGGTCTGCTCAAAATTTTCGCTGGAAAGCAAAGATAATCCCTGCTGTTCGCCTTGGTGGGCCTCCATATCCTGTGCAATCATTTTTTGCACGGGGTAGTTTTCAAATATCAATATATGGTTCATGAGTTCTTGCCCCGCACTATTTTCAGCTTGTATCTGTGCTAGCTGTGTATAGTGGTGCGAAGTGCCCTCAATGGAAGCTTGATGCAAGTTTTGCAACAAAGCCCTACCCGTGTCCGTATCATTAATGCATACCCGTACAGGGATGGTATTGATGAACAAACCAATGATGCCTTCCACCCCTTCTACTTCTGCGGGGCGGCCGGAAACGACTGTACCGAAAACCACATCGTTGGTATTGTTATAGCGGCTGAGCAATATACCCCAAGCGGCTTGCATAAAGGTATTTTCGGTAATACCCATTTGTGCACACAGTGCCAATAATGCTTCGCGGCTGGCGGCATCCAATGCAAAACTTTCTTCCTTGAGGTCGTAAGTCAAGCCGGGCATTTCATTTGTTTTGGGCACATGGGCAATGGGTTCGTACCCTTCCAAATATTGCTTCCAGTAAGCCAAACTCTCCTGTTGATCAACCTTGCTCAACCATTCGATATAGCTGGCATAGGTATAAACCCTAGCCAAGGTAGGCTCTACACCAGCGAGTAGCCCCATATAAAATTGGAAGAACTCCCCTACCAGTATGCCTACACACCAACCATCCATTAATATATGATGGAAGCTCCAAATGAACTCGTACGTATTGTTGCCGAGGCCCAGCACCGTAAGCCGCATTTGCGAACCCGACTCTAGGTTAAAGCCCTTGGCCCGGTCGTTTGCTTTGTACTCGGCGGTACTAAAACCTTCGATATGGTTACAATCCTCATACAAAAAATTGCCCATGATGTCGGTACGTACCACTTGCAGGGCCTTGTCGCCAAATTCCTGCGTAAAAAAAGTACGCAATATGGCATGCCTGGCCACTAATTTTTGATAAGCCGCTTCTATTTTTTCCAAATCCAATTGCCCTTGCATTACATAGCTCATCTGGTCGAAGTACACCGGGGCTTCCGGTGCTACCAACCAATGGTAATAAATGCCTTCCTGTAAAGGGCTTAACGGATATACGTTCTCGATCATTTTAGTTTGTTTAATTTTTGCAACTCTTCCATGCTTAAACCCTTGTAAGTAAAATCTACCGGCGTCCGGGTTGTTGTTTCTACGGCAGATAGTTTTTCTATCAAAGCCATTAAATGGCGTTGATAAGCTAACAATAGTTTTTCGATGGTAGTGGCTTGGTATTGCCGATGGCTATAGGTGATGGACATACTTATTTTGCCTCCCACAATCATTCCGTTTACTTCCAGCAAGGCATTACGCGGCATTTGTGGGGCCGTTACCTGCCCATGGTAATCGCCAGAAAAGGCAAATAATTGTTGACCGCCCTCTGCTTTTACGCCGCTGCCAAAATCGCCCAAATAGTTGAAGGAGATTTCCGGCTGGAGTTGGTAGGGCTGTTTGCCCAAATAACGCAGTATGCCATAGCCAATGCCTTTATTGGGCACCCGATGGAGGCTTTCTTTTACTGCTACCAATTGGCGCACCATGTCTTTTTGAAACTGCATATCCAAAGCAACCGGATACATGGTAGTAAACCAGCCCACTGTACGGGTGATGTCTTCATCGCCGCCAATGCTTTCCCTACCATGACCTTCCAGCGTTAATATCAATTTGTTCAACCCAAACATTTCGCCCATGGCCAAACCTAAGGCGGTAATGAGTATATCGTTTACATCTGTTTGATAAGCTTTATAGCATTGTGTCAACAGTTTTTCTGTATTGGCTTCATCTAATACAAAAGAGCCAGAAGCCGCATCTGCCATGGTATTGCTGCCTGCCGCCTCATCTTGCGGCAACGGTTGTAAGCCATCTGCTTCAATGGCCTGCCAATAAGGCATCTCCTTTTGCAGTGCTTTGCTATTGGCATAAGCCATTTGCTTCGCTTGCCAGTACTGGAAGGAATCTGTTTTGAGGGGCAGTTCCAGCGGCAGTTGTGCAGCCGATTGCTGGTACAATGTTGACAAATCTTCAAACAATATGCGCCATGAAACACCGTCCACTACCAAGTGATGGATAATCAACAACAATTGGTCGCCTTCAGCGCTTCTGAACAAACCCACTTTTAGCAATGGTCCATTGGCCAAATCAATGCTGGCCTGCATCTCCTCGCAACGGGCGATAAAACCCGCATCGTCACCACGCTCTAAAATGGATAAGCTATAGCCTTGGGTTTCGCCTTTGTTTTCTTGCACCCACCCTGTTTCATTTTGATAATACACCATACGCAAAGCATCGTGGTGCAATACAATTTTATCCAAAGCGGCACGCAAATCTTTTTCGGATATGCTGCCCTTGCTGTTGAGCAATACGGCTTGGTTATAATGATGTCGTTGCTCAAAATCCGTATCGAAGAAGAACTGTTGCACGGGGCTCAAGGGAACAATACCTTCCACCGTTTCTTGACTGGGCAGGCGGGATACCTGTGCCATGCGTTTGGCCAGATCTTCTACCACCGGATACAACAATACATCTTTAATGGTAAGGGTGTAGCCCGTTTGCTTGAGCCTTGCCACAATTTGAATAGAATTGATGGAGTTGCCGCCGAGGTCGAAGAAATTATCTTTGATACCGATGTTCGACCTGCCCAACACGTCTTCCCATACACCGATCAACTTTTCTTCGGTTTCGGTTGCTGGGGCCACGTAAGCCACGCCGGAGCCCATTTCCATGCCTTCGGGTTCTGGTAAGGCATCCCTATCAATTTTGCCGTTGGCCGTTAAAGGTAGGGCAGGTAACTGTACATAAAAACTGGGCACCATATAGGCAGGCAGTACAGTGGCCAAATGTTTTTTTACTTCTTGCGGATTGAGTTGCTCTTTGCTTACCAAATATGCCACCAAATCTTTTTCGCCCGATGGGTTGGTTTTGATGCTCACCGTGGCGGCCTCAATAACCGGATGGCTTTGCAAGATGGTTTCTATTTCTCCCAATTCTATGCGATAGCCCCGCACTTTTACTTGCGCATCTTTGCGGCCCATAAAAGCGATATTGCCATCGGGGAGCCAGCGGCAAAGGTCGCCGGTGCGATAAATTTTTTCGCCGGGGCGCAAAGGGTTGTCTACAAATTTTTCTGCTGTTAGTTCGGGTTGGTTCAAGTAACCCAGTGCCAAACTGTCGCCACCGATGCACAATTCGCCGGTAACACCGATGGGGCAAAGCTGCATGCGGTTATTTAGAATATATACTTGTACGTTGTGGATGGGTTTACCAATGGGTATATTGGCTTCTTGCACCGTAACCGTACCACTGGTTGCCACTACTGCATTTTCGGTAGGACCATAGTTGTTGACCACTTCATACGACTGCGGCGAAAAATTATTCAGCTTATCGCCACCTGTTAGCAAATAACGCAACGAGGTATTGCCCACACCCATAAACTGTTCGGCTATCTGCGTAGGCAAGAAGCTAACCGTGATATGGTTGGTTTTGTAAAATGCCGAAAGGGCGGGCATATCCAATCGCATGTCGTTGGGCACCACATACAAACTGGCACCGCTAACCAAGTAAGGGAAAATTTCCCATACGGATGCATCAAATGCTACCCCTGCATATATCGTAGCCTTATCATTATTACCGATGCCAAAACGTGCTACATGCCAAGCGCAAAGATTGGCCAAGGCTTTGTGTTGCACCATTACGCCCTTGGGCTGGCCGGTGGAACCTGATGTATAGATGATATAGGCCAAATCATCGGCAACTGATGCCGGTGCTGGGTTTTGTTGGCTATACTCGTTGGCCGATTGTGCAAAAGCTTGCAGCGCCGCTTCATCCAGCTTTACCTTGCAAGCACTGTCGCTCACCATATAATCAATACGCTCTTGCGGATAGGCAGGGTCGATGGGCACATAAGTAGCTCCTAACTTTAAGGTAGCCAGTATCGCCGTAAGTAAGCCAATACTCCGCTCCAGTTGCAAAGCCACGATATCGCCGGCTTTTATGCCATGGGCCGCTTGCAACCAATGGGCCAAGCGGTTGGCATTTTCGTTCAACTGTTGATAGGTGAGCGTTTGGCCCAACTGCACAATGGCTGTTTGCCCAGGTGCGGCAGCAGCTTGTGCTTCAAACAGGGTTACAACGGTTTTGTCTTTTTGATAAGGCGCTGCTGTATTGTTGAAACCGTTTATCAACTCTTCTTTTTCCGTATCGCTCAATATGGGCAACGCCTCAATGGCCATATCGGGTTGCGCCGTCATGGATACCATTACCTGTTCTAGATGATCAGTCATCCGTTCGATGGTTGACCGGTTGAAAATATCGGTATTGTATTCCAACTCGATGAATATCTCCTCTCCTATTTCGCCAAAGTTGAACGTAATGTCGAATTTGCTCACTGCATTGCCATCGCTGGGAAAACCGCCAATGGCAATGTATCCGGGCGGAAGCTCAACCGGTTGCTCCGTGGCGGCTTCGGGTGTGACGGCCGGGGGCGTGTCGGTTGGGGCCATCGGGTCGGCCGCACCGGAGGCATTGTGCAGCACCACTACAATATTGAACAATGGGGTGCGGCTGGCATCCCTTTTCAATTGCAGGCTATCCAGTACTTCTTCAAAAGGATATACTTGGTGCTCGTAGGCACCCAAGGTTACCTGCTTTACATTATTCAACAACTTACGGGCACTGTCGTTGGTACTAAACCGGGTACGCAATGCCAATGTGTTGATATAAAAACCAATTTGATTTTCCAGATCCGGATGGTCACGCCCTGCCACCGGAAACCCAATGATCACATCTTCTTGGTGGGTATACTGGTTGAGTAAAATATTAACCGCCGTTAGCAACCCCATAAACAAAGTGCCGCCCTGCTCTTGCGCAAAGCCTTTCACCGCTTTGGCCAGCGGGCCCTTCACCATTTTCTTGGGCAGCGTTTCGCCGTTGTAGGTTTTTACCGGCGGGCGGGGTTTGTCGCCCTGCAAATCGAGCAGCGGCAAGTCGCCTTCCAACTGTTTCAGCCAATAACCCCTGTGCATTTCCAACTGCTCGCCGCTCAGTTGCCCTTGCTGCCAAGCCGCATAGTCTTTGTACTGTATGTTCAGCGGTGGCAAAGGATTGCTGTTGCCCTGCAAATAAGCGTAGTACAAGATGGAAATATCGTTGGTAAAAATGCCGCCCGACCAACCATCGCTTATGATGTGGTGCATGATATAGTTCAGCACCCACTTGCCTTTTTCTACATGGTAAATTTCAATGCGTATCAAGGGGCCATTGGCCAAATCCAAGGGTTCGGCAGCGGTCGTTTGCAACAAATGCCTGGCCGCAGCAGCAGGATCGGCCTCTTGGCGCAAATCTTTGTGCACCACCCCAAAACCCACTTCTTCCCTTGTTAAAATATACTGCCGTACGTCACCATTTTCATCGGCCCTTAATACGGTACGCAGTATTTCATGCCTATCCACCAGCGCATTACAAGCGTGGTCCATGGCCTCTTGGTTCAGGTCGCCCACAATCATGTACACACCTGTATTGTTATAAGCCACATTGGCGTCATCAAACTGACTTACCAACCAAAGCCGGCGCTGGGGCGATGACAGCACGTAGCTTTCCTGCTCTGGTACATTGGGAATGGATTCGGTGGGCACACCATGTATTTCTTTTAAAAATTTGATGATACCCGCTTTATTGCTGCGCAACTCATCAATCAATTCGTCTGGCAATTCATCGCCATCAAAATTGATTTCCAAGTCATTCCCATCTAGTGATACGTCTATCTTATTTTCCTTTAGTTTCTTAATTAAATCCCTAATTGTCATTATTTTGATTTTATTGCTCGGCTATACGCCATTGATGCTGTAAAAAATTACCACACCGCTTAAGTTCTCTTTGCAGATGTATGTCTACAACCAACTAAAGTGAAATGCTCTCCATATCATCTGAATCGGGCTGCAAGTTATCATTATTAACCAATTGTATTTTGGTAATTTCTGCTGCTATGTTTTCGATGGTTGGATTGCTGAACAAAACCGGTAAAGACAACTTCATGCCAAAATCTTTATTGATCAGGCTTATCAGCTTGGTGGCTTTGAGACTATGCCCGCCGATGGCGAAAAAATTATCTTTCACACTGATTTTTTCCTTGCCCAATAAGTTTTGCCACATTATCAACAGCTTCTCCTCCGTTTCGTTACGGGGCTCTATATACTCTACCCCGCTGCTGATGCCCACACCTTCTGGGGAAGGTAATTGCTTACGGTCTACTTTACCATTGGCATTCAAAGGCAGTTCGGGCAGTTGTACAAAATAAGCTGGCACCATATAATGCGGCAGCACACTACCCAAATAAGCCCCTAATACCGTGGCATCGCTCATGGTATCACTGCTAGTGATATACGCAATCAATTCCTTATCGCCATTGCTGTCTTGCCTTGCTACCACTACCGCATCTTCAATACCGGTATAGCTGCGCAGCACGGCTTCTATTTCGCCCAATTCGATGCGGTAGCCCCTAATTTTTACCTGCTGGTCCCTACGGCCGACAAAGGCAACATTACCATCTACCTGCCATTTGCCCAAGTCGCCGGTTTTGTACAATCTTTCGCCGGGCAAAAAGGGATTGGCAATAAACTGCGTTGCGGTTAGCTCGGGTTGGTTGAGATAGCCCAGTGCCAGTCCGTCGCCGCCTACACAAATTTCGCCCACAGCGCCAATGGGCAGCAGTTGTTGTTGCTGGCCAAGGATGTACACCGTAGTGTTGTTGATGGGCTTGCCAATGGGTATGGGACCGTTTACTGTTTCTATTGTATAGGTGAGGGAGAAAGTTGTGTTCTCCGTGGGGCCATACCCGTTGATGATGGTCAATTGGGGGTACAATTGTTTCAGCTTGGCAATATGTACGGGCGACAATTTATCGCCACCGGCCAAAATGGTTTGTAAACCCGCAAATAGCTCGGGGCTTTTATCAATCAGTTGATGTAGCCAACCGGCCGTAAACCACATCATGTTTACTTTATGCTGTTGTATGGTAGCGGCCAACTGCGCTTCATCCAGCAATACTTCTGTGCCACACAGCACCAATGTGCCGCCATTGAGCAACATGCCCCAATATTCAAAAGTAGTGGCATCAAAAGCAACCGCACCCGTGGAAAGTAGTACGCAGTTTTCATGCAACGGTACAAAGTTGGTATTCTTTACCAAACGTACCACTGCCCGGTGTTGTATTTGCACCCCTTTGGGTACACCCGTAGAGCCGGAAGTGTACATGATGTACAGTAGGCTATCGGGATTGGCTAAGGGCGGCAGGTCTTCGATGGGCTGTATGCCCAGTTCTGCCAAGCCCTGTTGTAAAGTTTGTTCGTTGATGACAACCTTCGTATTGCAATCGGCCAACATATTGGCTACCCTTTCTGGCGGAAAATCCACGTCGATGGGCAGATAGGCAGCCCCAGCTTTTAGTGTGCCCAAGATGGCCAATATTTGCCAATGGCTTCGGGGCAGTTGTATGCCCACAATATCGCCGGGCTGTACTTGCAAGGTGGTGCGCAGAAAATGGGCCACTTGATTGGTTACCCCATTCAATTGTTCATAAGTCATTGCCCCTTCTGCAAAAACCAAGGCCAGTTTATCGGGCGTTGCCGCCGCTTGCTCTTGAAACAATTGCACCACCGTTTTATCGCTTGGATAAGGCACCGTGGTGTTATTGAACTCGTTCAATATCTTTTCTTTTTCCTCGGGTGCCAAACATTGTACCGCACTAACCGGCATATCTGGATTGGCCAGTACTTGCTGGAAAATGGACAGCAAATTATTCTTTATGAGGGTGATATGTTCCTCATCGTACTCATACGTATTATGGTTGAACCGGATAACAAATTGATCGCCCGGCATCAAAATAAGATTGAGGCCATAGTTGGTTTGCTCCACACTGGTAAGGCCTACCAACGCAATATCGTCCGATGCGCCGGTCTTTTCGCTTTCCATACCCTGCTCAATGATATCTTGCAGGGGATAATTTTCATATACCAAAATATGATCGAGCAGGTTGGGCCCTGCCCCAGTTTCAGCTTGTATCAGTCCCAACTGTGTGTAATGATAGCGGGTGCCTTGGATGGCATCATCCTGCACCGAACGGAGCAAACTCCGCACGGATGTTCCTTCGCTTGCTTTTATCCTTACGGGTACGGTATTGATAAAGAGGCCGATCATTTTTTCTATCCCTTCTACCTCGGGTGGGCGGCCCGATACTACGGCGCCAAAAACCACATCGTTGGTATTGTTGTAAATGCCCAGCAAAATACCCCACATCGTTTGAAAGAAGATATTTTCGGTAACACCCATGTCTGCACAAAGTTTGCGCATGGCATCACGGTGTTCCTGGGGCAGCATTACATGCGTTTCCTTTAGGTCATACTGGCCCTGTGGGTTTGGCAGCTTGGGCAGGGTGCTCAACGTATCGTAGCCATCCAAATATTTTTTCCAATAAGTTACGCACTGCGCTTGATCCAGCTTTCCGAGCCACTGTATATAATTTACATAAGGGAATACCGGCTCCATTACAGGCTCTACGCCAGCGAGGAGGCCCTTGTAAAACTGGTAAAAATCCCTAATCAAAATACTTACGCACCAGCCATCGAGCAAAATATGGTGAAAACTCCAAAGGAACTGGTACACATCCTCCCCTATCCTTAGTACGCTCAACCGCATTTGCGAGCCGCTGAGCAAATTGAAGCCCTTGGCCAAATCTGCTTTTATGTGTTCCTCTGCAGTAGGTCCATCGGGATTGGTGCAGTCGTGATAAGCAAATGTATCAGGCGCCTGCTTCAGTACTACTTGCAAGGCTTTGTCACCAAATTCCTGTGTAAAAAAAGTGCGCAATATCGCATGTCGGCTTACCAACTTGCGATAGCTCTCTTGCATTTTGGGAATATCCATCTCTCCTTGTGTGGTGTAAATCAATTGATCTACATACACGGAAGATTGCGGATCTAACAACCAATGATAATAGATGCCTTCTTGCAAAGGACTTAATGGATAAACATTTTCAATCATAAAACTTACTTGAGTGTTGGTCTATAAATATATAATGGCAGGTAGGGCCATTTGTATTTAGGTATACTTATCACCGGGTAGCGGGTATGTTGTTGTCAATCTATATTGAAATGCTCTCGGCATCATCTATATCAAACAGTTCGTTATTTGCCCAAAAAGTTTTGTCTATTTCGGCTGCAATATTTTCAATGGTGGGGTTGCTAAACAATACGGGCAGGCTCAGGTTTACATTAAACACTTTGCGGATATTGCTGGCCACCCTTGTTGCCTTCAGGCTATGGCCACCAATGGCAAAAAAGTTATCCTTTACACCTATTTTTTCTTTCCCGAGTACGTCTTGCCAAATAGCCACCAATTTCTCTTCTGTTTCATTGCGTGGTGCCACATATTCTACGCCAGTGCCGATACCCAAGCCTTCGGGGTTGGGCAAGTTTTTGCGATCTACCTTGCCATTGGCATTTAAAGGCAATTCGGGCAACTGTACAAAGAAAACCGGCACCATATAAAAAGGCAGCAGATTTCCCAAAAAGGCACCGAGTACGGTGGCATCGGTTATCGTTTCCTTGCCCGTAACATAGGCTACCAACTCTTTTTCGCCTTTGTGGTTGCTTTTGGCTATTACCACAGCATTCTCAACAGCGGGGTGCTGCACGAGGGCCGCTTCAATTTCACCCAGCTCAATGCGGTAGCCCCTTATCTTCACTTGGTCATCTTGCCTACCCATAAATTCAATATTGCCATCGGGTAGCCAACGGGCCAAATCGCCGGTTTTGTAAATGCGGGTACCCGGCGCAAAGGGATTGTCCACAAATTTTTCTGCCGTTAGCACGGGGTTGTTCAAATAGCCCCTGGCCAAACCTGCACCGCCTACACAAAGCTCGCCGGTTACACCCATGGGCACCAACCGCATGTGTGCATCTATAATCCATGCCGTACTGTTGTCAATCGGTGGGCCGATGGGTATATTGCGTATGGGTTCTTGTATGGTATAACAGCAAGAAGCCCCTGTATTTTCGGTAGGGCCATAGCCGTTTACAACGTTGAGTTCGGGATATTTTTGTTTGAGTGCATGAATGTGAAAAGGCGAAAGTCTATCGCCACCTGCTTTGATGGTACGCAGGTTTTCAAACAGCTCCATATCATTGTCTACCAACTGGTTTAGCCATCCCGCCGTGATAAACATACTGTCCACTTGATGCTTTTTAATAGCAGCCGCCAACAGGCCCGTATCCAGCAATACTTCTTTGGTGCACATGACCAGTGTACCGCCATTGAGCAACATGCTCCAAAACTCAAATGTGGTGGCATCAAATGATATGGCACCTGCGGATAGCAATACTTCATCGCCTGTAAACGGCATGTAGCGCATGGGCTTTACCAATCGTATCACACCACGCTGTGGCACCATCACCCCCTTGGGCTTGCCAGTAGAGCCCGAAGTGTACATAATGTAAGCCAAACTATCCGCATCGCCAATGGGCGCTAGGTTATCCTTGGGCTGATCGGCAATGGCGGGCAATAATTGCTGTAAGGCCGCTTCATCAATTACACATTTGCAGGGGCAATCGCTCAGCATATAACTGATCCTTTCCTGCGGATAAGTGGTATCAATGGGCAGGTAGGCAGCCCCTGCTTTTAATATGGCCAATATGGCAATGATTTGCCAATGGCTACGCTCCAACTGCAAACCAATCACATCATCGGGCTGTATGTTATACGTGGCCCGCAGGTAATGGGCGGCTTGGTTGCACAACTCGTTCAATTGCCGATAAGTGAAAGCGATGTCTTCAAATACCAGTGCCGTTTTATCGGGCGTTTGTGCTGCTTGGTCTTCAAATACAGCCGCAATGGTTTTGTCCGAAGGAAAGGCTACAGCCGTATTGTTGAATGCAACCGTCAGTTGCTCCTTTTCCGCAGCGGTTAGGCAATTGAGGTTTTTTACCGCAATAGTTGGGCTGGCCAACACTTGATGGATGATGGCCAACAAATTGTTTTTCAGTTGCCCCATAAATGCCGGACTGTATTCCATAGCATTGTAGCTAAACTTCACCACAAAGTTTTCTCCGGGCAGCAATATGATATTGAAATCGTAATTGGTTTGTTCGATGCTGTTGGTTGCCAATAGCATCAGCCCTTCGCCACTATCGGCACCCTGTTGCATATCCTGTGCAATCATTTCTTGCACGGGGTAATTTTCAAATACCAGGATATGGTCCAGTAGATTGCTACCTAGCGGTGTTTCTGCTTGCACCTGCGCCAATTGCGTATAATGGTGTGCCGTACTTTCGATGGCTGCATTGTGCACTTCCTTTAACAGTTCGCTTACCGAACCATCGGCTTGGCTACGCACCCGTACCGGAATGGTATTGATAAAGAGCCCAATGATGGTTTCTACCCCCGGTACTTCGGCCGGGCGGCCCGATACTACGGCACCAAATACCACATCGTTGGTATTGTTGTATATGCCCAGCAGTAGGCCCCACATGGTTTGGATAAATACGTTTTCCGTAATACCCATTTCTGCGCATAGGGCCCGCATGGCTTTACGGTCATCCGGTGGCAGGGCGACAAACTCCTCTTGCATTTGATACTGGCTACCAATATTGTTGAGCAGTTTGGGCAAGGAGCAAGGGGTTTCATATCCTTCCAAATACTGCTTCCAATAAGCGATGCTCGCTGGTTGGCTTACCTTGCCCAGCCATTGTATGTAATTCACATAAGGATACACACGGGGCAGATTGGGTTTAACCCCGCTCAGCAAACCTTGGTAAAGTTGAAAAAATTCACCTACCAATATGCCCACGCACCAACCGTCCATGAGTATATGGTGGAAGCTCCAAATAAACTCGTAAGTACCATCGCCAAGGCCCAGCACCGTTAGCCGCATTT
This sequence comes from Chitinophaga pinensis, assembly GCA_943373145.1. Classification (GTDB taxonomy): domain Bacteria; phylum Bacteroidota; class Bacteroidia; order Chitinophagales; family Chitinophagaceae; genus Ferruginibacter; species Ferruginibacter pinensis_H. The sequence goes on along the minus strand of CALSBI010000007.1, from coordinate 63,114 downwards.
GCGATCCGGCCTGCAGGTTGAAGCCCTTGGCCCTGTCGGCCACTTTAAATGCTTCCGCATCAAAGTCGGGCTGCGCGGCTGCGTCAATGTACACAAAGTTATTCGGCACTTGTTTGGCCACTACTTGCAGTGCCTTGTCGCCAAATTCTTGGGTAAAACAAGTGCGCAAGATGGCGTGGCGCTCTACCAATTGGGCATAACTTTCGCCCAGCTTTGGTATGTCAATTTTTCCACTTACCGTATAACTCAATTGGTCAAAATAAACCGGTGCTTCCGGTGCCATCAACCAATGATAATACATGCCTTCTTGTAAAGGGCTTAATGGATATACATTCTCAATCATCGTGTTTCTTACAGTTCTGGTTTAAAATTATTGATTGCCGAGCATTTTGTTTAGCTTATCCAAATCATCCATGCTGAGGCCTTGATAAGCAAAATCAACGGGTGTGAGTGTTACATTTTCCTCTGCCGACAATTTATCTATTAATTCTATCAATTTTTGCAGATAAGCCTTTACCAATTTTTCCATGGTAGCTGCTTGGTATTGTTTGTTGCTATAACCAATGGATAGGGTCATCTTTCCGTTTACAACCATGGAATTCAATTCCAACATCGATGCCCGTTGCATATGCGGTGCATTGAAACGGCCGTGGTAATCTGATGAGAAATGGAACAACTGATGGCCTTCCTCCGTGGTGGTGCCGGAGCCGAAATCGCCCAAGTAGTTGAACGCTATTTCAGGGTTCAACTTATATGGTTTTTTGCCCAAGTAGCGGAGTATACCGTATCCGATACCTTTATTCGGTACCCGATGCAAGGTTTCTTTGATATCGATCAATTGACGCACGGGATCTTGCTTAAACTGCATATCCAATGTTACTGGATACATCGCCGTAAACCACCCCACCGTTCTGGTGATGTCTTCATCCCCGCCAATATCTTCCCTGCCATGACCTTCCAGGGCAATGGTCATTTTATCCATATTGAAGGTTTCGCTTAATGCCAAGCCAAAAGCGGAAATGAGGATATCATTGATTTCTGTACGATAGGCTTTATAGCACTGTGTAAGCAATTTGTTGGTAGCCGCTTCATCTAACATAAACGATGATACTTGCATATCGGCTACCGTATTGGATCCATTGCTATCATCGAGTGGCAACTGTTGCAAGCCGGTGGCTTCAACGGCTTCCCAATAGGCTTCTTCTTCACGCAATGTATCGCCTTCGGCATAAGAAACTTGTTTTTCTTGGAAGTGCTTGAATGAATCCGTTTTGAGCGGCAATGTCAATGGCTCACCTGCTGCAGATTGTTGATACAAAGTGGCCAAATCTTCAACCAATATCCGCCATGAAACGCCGTCCACCACCAAGTGATGGGCTACCATCAACAGTTGGTCGCCCGTTGGCCTGCGGAAGAGCCCTACTTTTAGTAAGGGGCCGTTGGCCAAATCAATACTGGCTTGCAACCTTTCGCAGTTTTCCGCAAACTGTGCATCATCACCCCGCTCCAGCACTTCAAATCCATACCCCAGTTCAGCCCCTTTGTTTTCTTGCTGCCATCCTTCGGCGGTTTCTTTAAATACCATCCGCAGTGCATCATGGTGCAACACCATTTTATCCAATGCAGCACGCAGGTCTTTTTCCGAAATGGTACCAACGCTGCTGAGCAATATGGGTTGGTTGTAATGGTGACGGGCATCGTAGGGTATTTCAAAGAAGTAATGTTGTATGGGGCTTAAAGGCACTATGCCTTCCACCGTTTCTTGACTGGCATGGCGTGTGGCCAAAGTCATTTTATCGGCCAGGTTTTCGATTACCGGCTGCAACAGTACGTCTTGTATGGTAAGTGTATAACCACGCTGCTTTAGCCGTGCTACCACTTGAATGGATTTAATAGAATCGCCGCCCAAGGCAAAGAAATCATCTTTCACCCCGATATTTTGCTTCTTCAGCACATCCTCATATACTTCTACCAGTTGTTGTTCTTTTTCGTTTCTGGGTGCTACATATTCAACACCAGAATCCATTACCGTTTCCAAAGGATCTGGTAAGGCCTTTTTATCTACTTTACCAGTTGAGCCCAATGGTAGGGCATCCAAGGCTACAAAATGCGCTGGTATCATGTACGCAGGCAGGGTAAGGCTTAAGTAAGAACGCAAATCGGTAACATTGAGCGATTCTTTGGAAACCAAATAGGCAACAATGTCTTTTTCACCGGTGCCATTGGGGCGTGCCATCACTACGGCCATTTCGATGGCGGGATGCTGTTGCAGCACGGTTTCGATTTCGCCGAGTTCCACCCGGAAGCCCCGCACTTTTACCTGATCATCCTTGCGGCCAACAAATTCAATATTGCCGTCAGCCAACCAGCGGCCTAAGTCGCCGGTTTTGTACATCCGGGTGCCGGGCGCCCAAGGGTTGGCCACAAACTTTTCGGCCGTCAGCTCAGGATGGTTCAAGTAACCCCTTGCCAAGCCATCGCCCGCTACGCATATTTCCCCTACAACCCCTAAGGCTGGTACGGGCAGTGCAGGATCATGGCGGTTAAGGATATAACATTGTGTATTGGATATCGGGCTACCAATTGGCAGCGATACGATATTTTCGGCCACCGTATCTACCGGGTAGAAGGTAGAGAAGGTGGTATTTTCTGTTGGCCCATATACATTCATCGTTTTTACATTGGGATGGGCCGTCCTAAATTTGCGCACATGTCCCAAAGAGGCCCTTTCGCCACCAAACATGATATGCTTTAGTTGGCTAAATTCAGGAAAGTCGGCATCCACCAATGAATTGAACAATGCCGTGGTGAGGTAGAACATGGATATACCATTTTCTTCAATCATTTTGGCCAATACCTGAAAATCGAGCAGCTCTTCTTTTAGTGGCAAATACACACTGGCACCATTCAACAAGGCTGCAAAAAAGTCGAACACCGACCCATCAAATGCATAGCTGCTGAGGCTTAAAACACTATCACTTTCGGTGACAGCAAAGTAGTTGGTATTTTTAACCAACCTTACTACACTCTGTTGCTCTACCATTACACCCTTGGGCGTACCGGTTGAACCCGAAGTGTACATTACATAGGCTAAGTTTTGGGGCGTAGCGCTGCTGGTGATGGGGCCAGCGGGGGCTTCCATATCATCCAACTGCACATCCAAAGCCACAATATCGCCGTTGTAATAATCCAAATCGAAAATATAATCCGTTTGGGTAATCAAGGCTTTGATGGCCGTATCTTTTACCATCAACTCCTTGCGTGTTTTGGGATAATCCACATCGATGGGTACATAGGCTGCACCGCTCTTTAAGATACCCAAGATGGCCACTAGTTGATTTTGGGAAAGGTCGAGCATGATGCCCACCATATCATCTGGCTTTACCTGATGCTTGGTTTGTAGGTAATGGGCCAGTTTGTTGGCCTTTTCATCCAACTCTTTATAAGTAAGCCGATTGTTTTTAAACACCACCGCCAAGTTATCCGGCACTTTGGCCACTTGTTCTTCAAATAGTTGCGCTATGGTTTTTTCTTTGGGGTAGTCTACTGCTGTTTGGTTAAAACCGGTAATTATTTGTTGTTTTTCTGCTTCGCTTAGCAAATCCAACTGATTGATGGGCAGGTCTGGGTTGCTAACCATTCCACGGATCACCGCTTCCAAATGGGCAATCATTTGCTCAATGGTAGCGGGCTTATATATATCGGAATTGTATTCAATCTTGGTAAATACAATATCCCCTTGTTCGCCAAAATCAAAATCGAGGTCGTACTTGCTGATTACATTTGTATGGTTGTATGCCGCAACTTGCAAATCATTGCCCGTATTGCTGGGTTCCACTTGCTCAATTACTGCGCCCATACCTTCCACCATTTCAGCAGAAGCATCCACAGGTGTTGCCCCTGTTGCATTGTGCAATACCACTACCACGTCAAATAGCGGGTTGCGACTTCTGTCCCTTACCAAATCCAAGTTGTTTATCAACTCATCAAATGGGTACTCTTGATGCTCGTAAGCACCGAGTGTTACCTGACGGATATTTTCGAACAACTCCTTAGCACTATCGGTTCCCTTAAAGCGTGTACGCATTGTTAGGGTGTTGATATAACAACCTATTTGCCCGGCCACATCTGGATGGTCCCTACCCGAAATGGGGAACCCAACGATGATATCTTCTTGATTGGTATAGCGGTGCAGCAAAATGTTCACTGCAGAAAGAAGTGCCATAAACAGCGTACCACCCTGTGCCTTGCCAAAGTCTTTGAGCGCTTTGGAAAGTTCGGGGCTAAGGTAATTGTACAATGTAGCACCGTTGTAGGTTTTCAATGGCGGACGGGGCATATCACCGGGTAAATCCAGCAAAGGCAATTCACCTTCCATTTGTTTTACCCAATAGGCTTTGAGGCCAGCATTACTTTCGTTGTTCAATTGGTGCGTTTGCCACTCGGCATAATCTTTATAGTGTATGCGTAAGGGCGGTAAAGGATTGGCTTGGCCTGTTTTAAACACCTCGTACAACAAAACCAACTCTTGCGAATAGATGCCACCCGACCAGCCATCGCTGAGAATATGATGTGTTACATTGCAAAAAATACGTTTGTCATCGGCCACCTGCACCATATATGCGGCATGCAGGGGTCCCTTTTCCAAATCAAAAGGCAATAAAGTAACGGCTGTTATATATTCCTTTGCCGCAGCCTCCGGATCTTTTTCATTCCGCAGATCTTTGTGTACTATCGAAAAAACGAATTCCTCGGCAGGCAAAATAAATTGCATGGGTTCCCCATTTGCGTCCACCTTAAATACCGTTCGCAATACCTCATGCCTTTCGTTCATGGTATGCAATGCTTTTTCAAAAGCAGCTATATCCAAATTACCATTAAACCTAGTAAAGACTGTATTGTTGTAAGCTATATTGGCTTCTTCGATTTGGCTTACCAGCCACATGCGACGCTGGGTGGACGACAGCACATAACTTTCTTTTTTGGGTGCCTGTGGTATTGCTTCTTGCTCAACACCGTATACATCACGTAGGAATTTGATGATACCGGTTTTGTTGGCTCGGATTTCATTGAGTAAATCTTCTGGCAGTTCATCACCGTCAAAATTGATTTCCAAATCGTTGCCATCCAAAGAGAGGTCAATCTTATGATCTTTGAGTTTTTTTATTAGGTCCCTTATCGTCATATCTTAATAGATTTTTTAGATGAAGAAGTAGTTTTTTGCAATAGCATTTTTATTTCGTCCACTTCGCCGCCGATTTCACGGATGGTCTGTTTGCCAAAAAAGTCCTTGAGCGATATATTGATATCGAACTCCGTTTTGATTTTCTTCAGCACCACCATGCCCTTGAGCGAGTCGCCGCCCAGCTCGAAGAAATTGTCGTCTATGCCCACCTGTTTGTACCCGAAGAAACCCTCGAACATTTCCTTCAATTTTTTCTCCGTATCGGTGGCCGCTTCGGCAAATTCGGTGGAGAGGTCGGGGCGGTCCTGCCGCATTTCGTAGCTCACCACGGCATCGGCCACTTGGTGTTCGGCCAGTGCCATCAGTTGCTCTTCGGTCAGGTCGTGCAGTGGCTGTCCGTCGGGCCCCAGTTCGATGCCCGCTGCCGCAGCGGCCGCCGGATCGATCGGTGGCGGCGTTGGTACGGCACCTTCTGCTATTGTAGCTGCTTCGGGCGTGGCCACTGGTGCGGTTGCCGCAACTGCCGCTGCTGGCGGCATGCCTTCCGTAAACATTTTTCTATCGAAAGTAGCTACCACAGTTGGGCATTTGGTAGACTCAAAAGCGTAGGTAGGCAGTGAAACCCGCTTCCGCTTTTCGCCTTGGTAGTAGCCTGCCCATTTGATATTGATACCGTTGGCCCACAACTGACCCACCCGGTTGGTGAAGAACTGTACATCGTCCATCGTGTCCTTTATCGGCCTTATCAATCCGATGCCGATCGGTGCGGTTTTGGCGGGCTGTTGCTTTAGTAAACTTGTCAATGCTTGGCCGGGCCCTACTTCTATGTACACCGCATCGCCGGCCTTGCCCAACAGGGTCTTCAGCCCGGCAGAAAAACGCACCGTGTTGCGCAGGTGGTCCGTCCAGTACTGTGCCGACATTGCTTCGTCGTCCTTGATGAACTCGCCGGTGAGGTTCGATACAAACGGTGTCTGTGGTTTGTTGTAAGTAGCTTTCTCCGCAGCCGCCTTGAAGTCGGCCAGTATGCCGTCCTGCATCTGCGAGTGGAAGGCGTGCGAAGTGTGCAGCGTGATGTGCGGGGTATCTTTTGCGTCCAATGCCGCTTTCAGTTTTTCTATCGCTTCGTCCGTGCCGGAGAACACCACCTGCTGCGGGCCGTTCACCGCTGCCAGCGACAGACCATCGGCCAGATAACCTTTGGCCTCTTCCTCCGTAACCGGAACGCTCAACATGGAGCCGGGGGCCACGCCGTGCATCAGCTCGCCGCGTTTTGCCACCAGTGCCAATGCATCTTCAAAGCTGAACACGCCGGCCAGACAGGCTGCAACATATTCGCCGATGCTGTGGCCGATCATATAGCGGGGCGTGATGCCCATATTGCCCAACAGTTTGGCAAGGGCGTATTCGGTAACGAACAGCAACGGTTGCGTGTACCTTGTTTCGTTGATAATACTACCGTCGGCGTTATCGGTGAACAATATCGCCGCAAAATCGGTACCCGTTAGTGACTTCAGTGCCGCAAGGCCTTTGTCCAATTCCTCTTTGAAAAATTTATCACTATCGTACAGTCCCTTGGCCATGTTGGCATATTGTGAGCCTTGGCCGGAGAACATGAACACGGCATTGTTGCTGCGGTCCTTCGACTTGAGCGCCAGTTCCTTCAGCTTGGGGTTGTCCAGTGCCGTCAGCAACTCTTCCCGGTTGGAGAAGGCGATGCAGTGGCGGCGGCCAAAATGCTTGCGGCCCGCTTGCAGGGTGAAGGCGGCATCGGCTAAGTTGGTGTCCGGCTCGGTTGTCAAAAACTCACGCAGCTTGCCAGCATAGCGCTGCAGGGCGTTTTCGTTCTTGGCGCTCAGCGTCATCAGCAGGTGCTTGCGGGCGGGGTCGCCGGGCTCCCGTTCGGGCGCTTCTTCCAGTATTGCATGGGCATTGGTGCCGCCCACGGCAAAAGAACTAACGCCAGCCCGTAGGGGCTCACCGTTTTTACTTGTCCAATCTTTTACGGCAGTATTTACATAAAACGGGCCGCCGTCAAAATCGATCTCGGGGTTGGGCGTTGAAAAGTTCACCGCCGGCGTATGCTTGCGGTATTGCAAACTTAATAGGGCCTTGATAAAACTGGCCACACCCGCCGCTACGTCCGTATGCCCGATATTGCTTTTTACCGAATTGATGACACAATGTTTTTCCTTGTTGTTGTTAAAAGCAGTATTCAACGCTTCTACTTCAATGGGGTCGCCCAGGCGGGTTGAAGTGCCGTGTGCTTCCAAGAGGCTTACAGAGGCTGGATCAACTTTTGCAAATACCAATGCTTTTTTAACGCACTCCGATTGTCCTTCCACGCTGGGCGCTTCATAACCCACTTTGCGGTTGCCGTCGTTGTTGATGGCAGTACCCTTGATCACCCCATAGATATGGTCGCCGTCTTTAATGGCATCGTTCAGGCGCTTCAACACTACAATACCGGCACCTTCGCTATTGATGGTACCAGCGGCGTCTTTGTCAAAAGCCCGGGTATGTCCATCACTCGAAAAAATCAGTTTCTCGTCATATATATAACCTTCTTGTTTTTTGGTGCCAATTTTCAATCCACCTGCCAAAGCGAGTTTGGCTTCGCCCAGCAATAAGCTTTTGTAAGCCATGTTGATGGCAGTTAGCGATGTGGAGCAACCCGTATCAATGGTGAAAGAAGGACCTTTTAAACTCAGCTTATACGATAATAAAGTAGCCAAATTGTCTTTGCTATTGATGAGGCCGAGCGTAAAATCGTCTACGTCCTGCTTGGCATTGTTCATAAGCGAATAAGCTTTCCAGTTCAGATCGTCGCCACCGCCTGCATACACACCAATCGGGCCATCTACCTCATCGGGGTTGTAGCCAGCATCTTCCAGTGCTTCCCAAACGCACTCATGAAAAATACGGTGCACGGGGTTCATCAATATGGCTTCGCTTTGGCTATAGTCGAAGAATGCGTAATCGAAAGAATCTTTGTCTTTTACCAAGGCCTTGGCTTTTACAAAATCGGGGCGGCCCATGGTTTCGGCAGATACACCGGCTTTTGCAAGTTGCTCATCGCTTAGCAATTCAACAGACTCTACACCATTTACCAGATTGTCCCAGAATTGTCTCCAGTTGGCCGCTCCAGGAAAACGGCAGGAAATTCCAATTACGGCCACTTCTAGGCCTGTGTTCTTTTGTTTAGTTGTCATCGCTATGTTGGTTTACAATATTAACAGTTTGTTCAAACGTATCTACTAATTGCTGCATGGAACTTGTCATTGCATCAGTCAGAATCAATTTCTCTGATTCGTTGATATACCCCGCAAGGGTGTAAATGCTGGGATATTTAAAAGCGTTCATCACCGGTATTTTTTTACCAAATGCCGTATTGACCAGCGCTACCATTTTAATGATCTTGATGGAGTTACCGCCAAGGTCGAAAAAGTTATCCCTTGTTCCGATGGGTTTTCTGCCCAATATCTCTTCCCATATCCCCACCAGTTTTTCTTCCGTTTCATTTTGCGGAGCCACATAGGCTGTACCGCTCTCCAGTGCTTCCCCATCAGGGTTGGGCAGTGCCTCCCGGTTGATTTTGCCATTTACTGTCATTGGCAGACTGGGCAACTGTACAAAAAAGGCCGGTATCATGTAAGCAGGCAACATAGCCCCCAAATAAACCCGCATTTCCTGCGCATTGAGTGCTTGGCTGCACACCAAATAGGCTACCAATTCCTTTTCGCTATTGGCCAGCGTTTTTATTAATACAACCGCTTGCTCAATATGGGGGTAACCTTGCAAAACCGCTTCAATTTCGCCCAGTTCGATGCGGTAGCCCCGCAGTTTCACCTGTTCATCTTTGCGGCCCATAAAGGCAATATTCCCATCGGGCAGCCAGCGACAACAATCACCCGTTTTGTACATGCGCCCATTGGGCACGAAAGGGTTGGCCACAAATTTTTCGGCGGTTAGTACTGGCTGGTTCAAATAACCCAAGGCCAACCCATCCCCCGCAATGCACAATTCGCCTACCACACCGATGGGGCACAACTGCCCTGCCGCATCCAAGATATAGGCCTGTGTATTGGCAATCGGTTTTCCTATGGGGATATTGGGCTCCTGCCCTGTTACTTCAAAGCTGGTGGCTACTACCGTATTTTCGGTGGGGCCATAATTATTGACCACCTGATATCGCTGAGGGGCAAAACTGTTCAGTTTGTCGCCGCCCGTTAACAAGTATCGCAAGGAACTGTTGCTAACGCTCATGAACCGTTCGGCGATGGGCGTTGGCAAAAAGCTGATACTAATTTGATGGGCATCATAAAATTTGGCCAACTCTGTTACATCCAACCGTATATCATCGGGCACCACATATAAACCGCTACCACTTACCAAGTAAGGGAACATTTCCCAAACGGAGGCGTCAAAAGCAACACCGGCGTATAATGTGGCCCTATCCTTTGCTGTTACTGCATATCGGGCAACATGCCAAGCGCATAAATTATGCAAGGCTTTGTGCTGTACCATTACGCCTTTGGGCTGTCCGGTAGAGCCAGATGTATAAATGATATAGGCCAAATCATCTGGCTGGGCGGCCCGCTGCGGGTTTTGGTTGCTGTATTGGTCGGCAGCTTTTATAAATTCCTCAATAAACGCATCGTTTATCAAAAGTTTGGAGCCACTGTCGGATTGCATCCAAGCAATCCGTTCGGCGGGATAAGCCGCATCAATAGGCACATAAACAGCACCTGCTTTTAACACACCCAGTACCGCTGTTACCAACCATCCACTCCGCTCCAATTGAATGGCAACGGTATCGCCTTTTTGGATGCCTTTTGCCTGACCGATGTAGGCTGCGAGGCGATTGACCGTTTCATTTACCTGTTGGTAAGTTAGGTGTACTGGCCCATGCACCACTGCCGTATTGAGCGGCACTGCCGTTACCTGTGCTTCAAACAGGTCTACTACCGTTTTGTCTTTTTGATAGGGCGCTTGGGTATCATTGAACCCTTCTATTAACTGCTGCTTTTCAACCGCTGGTAAAAAATCGAGTTGCCCAATGGGCATATCAGGATGTGCAGCGGTTGCCTCCATGATCTGCTCCAAATGGTTGAGCATTTTTTGGATGGTGGCTGCATAAAAAATATCTGTATTGTATTCGATCCTTGCAAAGAAGGCCTCCCCTACTTCGCCAAACTCAAAAGTTAAATCAAACTTACTGATCGCATTGGTGTTGCCCTTATATTCAGCTACATCTATTTTATCGGTTGGTATAGTGGGTGGGCTGTCCGTATTGCCCGTGTCCTGCCCGGCTGCACCCGTTGCATTGTGCTGTACCACTACCACGTTGAACAAGGGGCTGCGGCTGGGGTCCCGCTGCAGTTGCAGGTTGTCTACCAAATCTTCAAAGGGATATACTTGATGTTCGTATGCCCCCAATGTTACCTGCTTTACCCCGTTCAGCAGCTCACGAAATGAATGCTGTGGGCTAAACTGTGTACGCAGGGTTAAGGTATTGATGTAAAACCCAATTTGGTTTTCCAAGTCGGGATGGTCACGCCCTGCTATCGGAAAGCCAATGATGATATCCGTGTGCCCTGTGTAGCGATGCAACAACACGTTTACAGCCCCTACCAAGCTCATGAACAAAGTACAACCTTGCTCTTGGGTGATGTGCCTTACTGCTTTGCTAAGTGGAAGGCTGATATCTTTTTTGATGGTTGCCCCGTTATATGTTTTTAAGGGCGGCCTTGGCTTATCGCCCAACAGATCAAGCATCGGCAAGTTGCCCGACAAATGATCCAACCAATATGCTTTGTGCACCTGTAACTGTTCGCCATTCAGTTGCTCTTGCTGCCAACCTGAATAATCTTTGTACTGCACACGTAACGGTGCTAAGGGATTGGCCCTACCATCTTTATGGGCATTGTACAGTTCAAACAAGTCTTGCATGAATATACCGCCCGACCAACCATCGCTGATGATATGATGTATTATAAAACCAATAACCCAAACGTTGTCGGCCGTGCAGCAAATATTGCCACTCAGTAAAGGGCCTTTTGCCAAATCCATGGGTGTGGCCAAAACGCCTTGCAACAAAGCTGCTGTAGTTGCTTCTGGGTCAGGCTCGGTCCGCATATCATGAAAGCGGACTTGAATACCTATCTCTTTGGCGGATACGATAAACTGGCGGATGTCGCCTGTTTCATCTTCCTTTAAAACCGTGCGCAAAATTTCATGCCTTTCTACCAATGATTGAACGGCCTGCTCAAAAGCATTTTGTTGTAGGGGGCCATACAACCGGTAATACATGGTATTGTTGTAGGCTACATTAGCTTCCTCAAACTGGCTTACGAGCCATAAGCGGCGCTGAGCCGACGACAGCGGATAACTTGGCTGCAATGGCAAAAGCGGGATGGGCGTTTCTGGTACGCCATACAGCTCTTTCAAAAAAGCAATAATTGCCGATTTGTTGGCTTTCAATTCTTCCAACATATCCGCTGGGAGTTCATCGCCATCAAAGTTGATTTCCAAGTTGTCGCCTTCCAAGGAAACATCTATCTTATTTTCCTTGAGCCGTTTAATAAGGTCCCTGATCTTCATATAAGCGTTTTAGATGTTAAGCGGCTAGGGTGGGTTTGTATTTGCTTGGTGGTCAGTAATCGTCAAGCTGCCCTGTCCGTGAAATGGATTATTTATTCATCGTTGTCGGGGTTAAGCAGGTTGAACGTTCCCTCCATGATATCCAAAGACTCTTGCATTTGTGCTACCGTTTCCTCTGATACGGAAGCCGCTTTTCCATCGCTGTTGATGTATTCTGCAAAACCATGTATGTTGGGGAATTTGAAGGCTGTTACCACTGCTATCTTTTTCTCAAACGCAGCATTTACCATGCCCACCATCTTCACAATTTTAATGGAGGTACCGCCCAGTTCGAAGAAGTTGTCCTGTATACCGATATGCTTTCTTTCCAATACTTCTTCCCAAATGGCCACCAATTTTTCCTCTGTTTCATTTTGCGGTGCTACATACTCAATACCGCTTTCCATTTCCATGCCTTCGGGATCGGGCAGCGCTTTTTTATCAACCTTGCCATGTGCATTGAGCGGCAGCACTTCCATGTGCACATAATGGGCGGGCAACATGTAGGCAGGCAAGTAGGCCCCTAAATGGCTGCGCATATCTGCAGTGCTAAAGGCTACTTTGCTAACGATATAAGCGACCAGTTCTTTTACGCCCTTATTGTTGGCTTTGGCCACCACAATGGCGTTGTCGATATCGGGATGCTTTTGCAATACGGCTTCTATCTCACCGGGTTCAATTCTGTAACCTGCAATTTTCACTTGCTCATCGGCACGTCCGATGAATTCAATATTACCATCGGGCAACCAACGGGCCAAATCACCGGTTTTGTAAATACGCTCACCGGGGTTAAAGGGGTTGTCGATGAATTTCTTCGCCGTTAATTCAGCATTGTTCAGGTAGCCCCTGGCAACACCTACACCGCCCACCAACAATTCGCCAATTACCCCAATGGGCACCAGTTGCATGTATTCATCTACAATCCAAGCCGTGGTATTGCCAATGGGTTTGCCAATGGGTATATTGGGTACTACTGTATCTATTGTGTAGCAACATGATGCAGCCGTATTTTCCGTGGGACCGTACCCGTTTACTATGCCCAAGTTGGGATAGCGCTGCTTCAACATATATATGTGAACCGGCGATAGACGATCGCCACCCACCTTGATGGTTTGTAAATTTTCGAACAGTTCAATATCCGTATCCACCAATTGATTGAGCCAACCCGGTGTGAACCACATGGTATTGACCCCTTTCTGCTGCATGGTTTCTTTCAGCATCTTGGTATCCAACAATATCTCCCGTGGACACATCACCAATGTGCCGCCATTGAGCAGCATGCTCCAGAACTCAAAGGTGGTGGCATCAAATGAAATGGCCCCTGCCGACAACAATACTTCGTTGCCTTTGAAAGGCATATAGCTGAGGGGCTTCACCAGCCGCACTACACCTGCATGCTCAATCATTACACCTTTGGGCAATCCGGTAGAACCGGAAGTGTACATGATGTACACCAAGCTATTGGCATTGGTAATGGAGGCAGGATTTTCTGTTGAACTGTTGGCGATGGCAGGCACCAATTGCTCCAATGCCGCTTCATCTATCAACAATTTACTATTGGTATCGCCCAACATGAATTTGGTCCTTTCTACCGGATTATCGGGATCGATGGGCAGGTAGGCGGCACCCGCTTTCAGTATGCCCAAAATTGCTATAATCAACCAATGGCTGCGGTGCAATTGAAGGGCAATTACATCGTCGGCTTTGATATCATAGGTGCTGCGCAGATAATGTGCAGCTTGGTTGGCCAAGGCATTCAGTTGACTATACGTAAAGGACGTGTCCTCAAATTGAAGCGCTATCTTATCCGGCGTTTGCAATACTTGTTCCTCAAATACTTCCACCACTGTTTTACCGGCGGGATAAGTTTCCTTGGTGTTATTAAAATCAACGGTCAGTTGATGTTTCTCTTCCGCTGACAAGTAGTCAATTTCGTTAATCGGTTTGTTGGGGTCGGCAATGATACCTTGCAACAAGTGCAAGATATTTTGCTGTATCCTTTCAATGGTAGAAAGGTCGTACATATCGGTATTGTATTCGATACCGCTTTGTAAGTAGTCGCCCATCTCACCAAACGTAAAGTTCAAATCGAACTTACTTATTACGTGGCCACCACCGCCATATTCGCTCACCTGCAGGTCTTCCTGTATTATTTCACCTGCCCCTTCATTGGTATCGTTGTTGTTGAGCATTACCATGATGCTGAACAAGGGGCTACGGCTGGTATCCCGCTTGAGTTGTAGTTCATCCACCAGTTCATCAAAAGGATAAATTTGATGCTCGTAAGCACCCAAGGTAACCTGCTTTACTTTACCCAATAGTTCGTTAAACGAATCCGTGCCTTTGAACTTGGTGCGCAGTGCCAAGGTATTTACGTAAAAACCAATTTGGTTATGCAGGTCGGTATGGTCCCTGCCTGCGATGGGGCTACCAAATATCAGGTCTTCTTGCCCAACGTAGCGGTACATCAACGTATTGACGATGGTAAGCAAGCCCATGAACAAAGTGCCGCCCTGTTGGTGCAACAGGTCCCGCAGTGCATTGGTCATGGCCGGTTCCAGCATCATACCATGTGTGGCACCATTGTATGTTTTAACGGCGGGCCTTATGCGATCGCCCGGCAGTTCGGTAACGGGCAGTTCGCCCTCCATTTGTTTGAGCCAGTAAGCACGGTGGTCTTTTTGTGCACCGCCGCTGAGCTGTGCCCGCTGCCATGTAGCAAAATCTTTGTATTGGATGCCCAAGGGCGGCAATGGATTGGGTTGTCCTTTTATGCGGGCATAGTACAATTGCAACAGCTCCATGATTACAATGCCGGCCGACCAACCATCGCTGATGATATGGTGCAGGTTGTAAACAAATATCCAATGCGTATCGGAAAGCTGCATCAGGTGTGCCCTTACCAAGGGGCCATTGGCCAAAGCGAAAGGTGTACCAAAGTCTTGCTTGGCAATGGCTGCCGCTTTAACTTCTGCATCCGCTTCGGCCCTCAAGTCGTGGTGCTCCATTTTAAATTCCATGTTTTCCCACGGAATGATCACCTGCCTGATTTCGCCACTATCGTTGGGCCTGAACACGGTACGCAAACTTTCATGACGTTTCATCAGTTCATCAAAAGCATAGGAAAGGGCTTCCTTATTTACTACTGCGCCATCAAACACATAGGCGGCCGGCATATTGTAGGCCACATTGCCTTCGTCGAACTGACTGAGCACCCACAGCCTGCGCTGCGAAGATGACATGATATAATCGGGTTGTTCAGCTACTTTGTCAATGGCAATAAAGGATGTCTTTTGTGCTGAAGCTACCATTTCGGCCTGCTCGTGCAATACGATTTTGGTAAACAGTTCACGCAAGCCGAGCTTCACTTCAAATACCCGGTGGATATTGGTGGCCAAGCGGGTGGCTTTTAAACTGTTGCCACCCAAGTCGAAGAAACGATCGTTCCTGCCAATGGGTTTCCTGCCTAAAATGTCTTCCCAAATGGCGGCCAGTTTTTCTTCGGTATCATTTTGCGGCGCTACATAATCTACGCCGGTGGATATTTCCAAACCTTCGGGCTTGGGCAATGCTTTCAAATTTACTTTGCCGTTGGCCGTAAGTGGTATAGCATCTATCTTAACAAAATGCGCTGGTACCATATAAGCGGGCAATGATTTGGCCAAGAAACCGCGCAAATCCGAACTATTGAGTTCTTGCTTGCTAACCACATAGGCTACCAGTTCTTTTACGCCATCGTTGCCCGGTCTTGCCATTACCACCCCTGAATCCACACTGGGATGATTGAGCAGTATGGCTTCTATTTCGCCCAACTCAATACGGTAACCACGGATTTTCACTTGGCTATCTTTGCGGCCAATAAATTCCATAATACCGTTTTTCCACCAACGGGTAAGGTCGCCCGTTTTATACATCCGCTCGCCCGTGTAGGGGTTATTGATGTACTTGCTGTTGGTTAATATAGGATCATTGGCATAACCTTCGGCCAAGCAATCCCCGGCAATATAGAGGTCGCCGATATAACCATAAGGCTGTATTTTCAATTTTTCATTGAACACATAATACTGTGAATTTTGTATGGGTTTACCGTAGGGGATACTGGCCCATTGGGGTTCCACTTTTTCAATATTGAAATAGTTGGACCATACGGTTGCCTCCGTTGCCCCACCATAGCTTATAATATCAACAGGCTTTTCGGGCGTTGCAAAAGTGGCCCTGATTTTATCAGGGAAGGTCACCGGAATCCAATCGCCACTGAGGAACACCAAACGCAAATGGTTGGGCACAGGTTCGTTCATGTACGGCACCAATTGGTTAAATGCGGCCGGGGCGGAGTTCCAGAAGGTGATGGGTTCGGTGGTGAGTATTTCGTACAAGCGTTCGGCATTGCGTACATCGGGGCTCGATACCACCCGTAAGCTACCGCCACTACTGAGTACGCCAAACATATCATACACACTTAAGTCGAAGCAAAGGCTGGTTACAAACAGCACCCTGTCTTTGTCACCCACTTGATAGTTCCTGTTTACCCATTCCACCAAATTTATTACGGCTTGGTGTTTTACGTACACACCCTTGGGCGTACCCGTGCTACCACTGGTATAAATTACATACGCAATATCGCTGGGCTTGCCTTTAAAACCGGTTGAAGTGGTGGGCTGCTTATCCACCGTTTGCATGCCGTGTTGCGATTTGGCCGGTTGCCCTTTGGCTGTATTTTTTTCATCGGCCGTAATGATTACATCGCTGCGGTATTGCAGTTCATTTTCAAATCCGGTTGTACGCTGTTGAAACTGGATATCGGCTACCCCATCAATGGTATGCGGCAAGTCTTCAAACCAAGCTGCTGATACGTACAATTCTTCTTCTACAGATTGTTTGGTTTTACCGTCCGCTTCGGGATGGTTTCTGGCATACTCGCCCAAGCTATCGGCAAAGGCTTGCTTTTTATCCAAATCCAATACATCGGCAATAATCAGTTTACCGCCGGGCTTTAGCATGGCCAAGGCTTGTGCCACTGTTTGCTTTAAGTATTGTAGCCCTGGGAAGAACTGGGTGGTACTGGCAATCAATACCACATCTGCTTTTTCCTGCAACAGGGTTGGCAGCTCATCTGCATAGCCGGTGAGTAATTCAATATTAGTATGTCCTTCTTCTGTAATGCGCTGTGCATTTTTTTGTTGGGTTACTGAAGATGGGTCGATGCCGATGTACTTTTGGCAACCGGGTGCCAAGGGGTACATCAACAAACCGGAGCCACAACCAATTTCCACTACTGTGGATTTTTTATTAACATGCGGTTGCACCAACCCTATTACGTGCTGTACATATTCGTTTACTGCCGCCGCTGTAAAAGGATTGCCGCTGTAGGCGCTTACAAAACCGCCCGCTGTTACTTCATCGGTTGCTTGCTCTGCAATATAATCCCACAAACTTTCGGTAGTAACCGTATCAATTTTTTCAACAGGGCGTTGATCGCCTTGCTCATCCAAATACACCACATGCGCAATACTGGGCACGGCATATTGTATTTCTTCTATTACACGGCTGTAAGCTGTGTGGCTCAGCAATACCTGTATGCCCAAGTTGGCCGCAATGCCTTGTATACGGGCACGGGGGAACTCGGGTTCAAACGGCACGTAGGTACCGCCGGCTTTTTCAATGGCAAACACACTTACCACCATATCCATGCTGCGGTGCTGCACAATGCCTACATAGCTGCCCCGTGTAACGCCGCATTGCTGCAACAGGTGCGCCAACTGATTGGCCCGGTCGTTCAACTGCTGGTACGTCATTTCCTGTCCTTCAAACACCAAGGCTACATTGTTGGGCGTTTGGGCCACTTGCGCTTCAAAGCGGTCGACCACAGTTATGGTTTTATCATAAGGGGCTGCCGTAGCGTTGAAATTATATAAAAGGTCGATGGCTTCTGTGGATGTTACAAATTCCAACTCATTAATAGAAGTGTCGGGATTTGCAGCCATCAAGGTCAATAATTTTTCCAAATGGTTGCCCATGCGCTCGATGGTATCGGGGTGGAACAGGTCGGTATTGTACTCGAGGCTCAACATCATTTGATCGCCCACTTCTTGGAAAGTGAATGTCATGTCAAATTTGCTGATCACAAATTCGCCGCCATCAAAATTACTTACCGTTAAGTTGCCCAAGGTTTTTTGCTCGCCCGTTACTTCCAATTGGTTGTTCTGCATGGCCACCATGATATCGAACAAAGCGCCCCTACTGGTATCCCTTTGCAATTTCAGGTTTTCAATCAGTTCATCAAAAGGATATACTTGGTGTTCATAAGCACCCAGTGTAACCGTTTTTACATTCCGCAGCAATTGACGGTAGCTATCGTTGCCACTAAACTGTGTGCGCAACACCAAGGTATTTACATAAAAGCCAATCTGGTCGTGCAAATCGGCGTGTTCCCTACCTGCAATGGGGCTACCTACAATGATGTCATCTTGATTGGTATAACGGTGCAGCAATGCTTTTACCGCAGCCAGAACGCCCATGAACATAGTGCCACCTTCTTCTTGCACCAAGTTTTTTACGTCGCTGGTTACTTTTACTTCCAGTATTTTGTTTTGGGCCGCACCATTGAATGTTTGCAGTATGGGGCGGGGCATATCGGCTGGCATATCCAATACAGGCAGATCGCCTTCAAATTGGTTCATCCAATACACTTTATGCTCATTGAGGTCTTCGCCGCTCAATTGTTCCTGCTGCCATGCTGCAAAATCCTTGTACTGGATGCGCAGTGGCGGCAGTGGATTGGTTTGGCCGTTGATTTTGGCGTTGTACAAAACAAATAATTCGTTGATCAATATACCCATTGACCAACCATCGCTGATGATATGGTGCATGCAATAAACAAACACACATTTATCATCGGCTATTTGCAATAAATGTCCAACAATCAATGGACCGGTAGCCAAATTGAACGGCTTTACAAACACTTCCTGCACCAATTGCTTGGCAAGGTTCTCGTTATCCGCTTCATGGCGCAAGTCGCGGTAACCCATTTGGGTTTGCGCTTCGCTCATGGGCAGGATGTATTGTTTTATTTCACCATGTGCGTCTTCTTTAAAGATGGTACGCAAACTTTCGTGCCGCGCTACCATCGTATCAAAGGCATATTGTAATGCTGCTTGATCCAACGCGCCTTCAAAAACATATACACCCGGCATATTGTAGGCCACGTTACCTTCTTGGAACTGGCTCAGCACCCACAAACGACGTTGTGAGGAAGACAAAATGTATCCTTCCTCTGCAGCAGTGGTTGTTTCGATGGATACAAAAGAACTTTTCGTTCCCAAGTCAATCAATGCCGCTTGTTCTTCGAGCGTTGTTTTAGTGAAGAGGTCCTTCAAATCTATTTTTACGTCAAACTCCTTGTGTATTTGACTGGCCAGTTTGGTTGCCTTCAAGCTATGTCCACCCAAGTCGAAGAAGTTATCTTTTACGCCGATTTTTTCACGGTCCAATACCTCACGCCAGATGGCTACCAATTTTTCTTCTGTGGCATTGCGTGGCGCCACATATTCAACCCCACTATCCATACTGGCACCCGTGGGATCGGGCAAGGCTTTTACATCAACTTTACCATTGGCATTGAGCGGCAACTCTTCCAACTGCACAAAATGCACAGGTATCATGTAAGCAGGCAGCGAATTGCTCAACTGTGTGGCCAGCATGGTGGCGTTGAGTTGTTCCTTGCTCACCACATAAGCGGCAATTTCCTTTTCGCCTTCGCTGCTTTGCCTAATCACTACCACACCTGCTTCTACCCCATTGCATTGCTGCAGGGCTGTTTCAATTTCACCCAGTTCGATACGATGGCCCCGTATCTTCACTTGCGCATCACGGCGTCCGGTAAACTCAATGCTGCCATCAGGTAACCAGCGGCCATGGTCGCCCGTTTTGTACAAACGGCCACCGGGCACAAAGGGATTGTCAACAAATTTTTCCGCCGTCAGTTCCGGTTGGTTCAGGTATCCCTTGGCCAAGCCATCGCCACCCACACATATTTCGCCTACCACGCCCAAGGGCAATAAAGGCAAGCGGTGGTCGGTGGCATTGAGTATGTAGCATTGCGAATTGGCGATACCACTGCCGATGGGCACGGTTACCGCATTATCGCTAACATCACCAATATTATAAAAAGTAGAGAAGGTTGTATTTTCCGTTGGGCCATACACATGCACCAATTGTACATTGTGGTAATTGGCCCTGAATTTTTTAACATGGTTTACAGAAACCCTTTCGCCACCAAACAGTACATATTTGAGTTGACTGAAATTGGCAAAACCTACATCCACCAACGAATTGAATAGCGCCGTGGTGATAAAGAACAAACTGATTTCGTTTTTATCGATGATATTGGCCAAGGAGTGGAAATCGAGCAATTGGTCTTTCAAAGGCACATGCACTGTACCACCGTTGAGCAGTGCGGCATAGATATCAAAAGTTGATCCGTCGAAAGCAAAATTGGAAAGGCTGAGCACATTATCGCTGGCAGACAACTGTACATAATTGGTATTTTTTACCAAGCGTACCACGCTGCGTTGCTCTACCAACACGCCCTTGGGCACCCCGGTAGAACCAGAAGTGTACATGATATAGGCCAAGTTGTTGGGTTGGGTGGCCACTGCGGCAGGTGCGGCGGCTTCCATACCATCCAATTGCACATCCAAGGCTATTATAGGCCCGTTATAAAATTCGATATCGAATATATAATCGGTTTGGGTAATGAATGCCTTAACGGCGGTATCATTGGTGATGAAAGACTTTCGGGTTTTGGGGTACTCCGGATCGAGTGGCACATAGGCGGCACCGCTTTTGAGTACGCCCAAAATGGCTATGATAACCATTTCTGATCTTTCCAGCATAATGCCCACGGTATCGTCGGGCTGTACCTGATGATTGTCTTGCAGGTACTTGGCCAAGCGGTTGGCTTTTTCGTTCAGTTCGGCATAAGTAAGGCTGCGCTGCTCAAATACAACGGCTGTTGCATCCGGCGTAGCCAAAGCCTGTTCTTCAAATAACTGTGCAATGGTTTTATCCGTAGGGTAATCCGCTGCCGTATTGTTGAATGTAACAAGTTGTTGCTCTTTTTCGGCATCGGTCAGAAAATCGAGTTGGCAAATGGGTATATCGGGATGGGCTGTTACTTGCAGCAACAGTTTTTCCAAATGCTCCATCATCTGCGTTATGGTATGCTCATGATAGATATCGCTGTTGAAAATAATAGATGTTTGTATTTCGTCGTTCGATTCTGTAAAGTCGAATGCCAGATCGTAAAGGCTATTGGTGGTTTCCAATCCTTCAAAGCTGGTAATGGTAAGTCCGCCCAATACTTTACGTTCGCCATCGCTGTTCACATCGGCATTTTGCAATACCACCGATATATCAAACAAAGGCCGCCTACTCATGTCCCTGCGCACATCCAATGCAGTTATCAACTCATCAAAAGGATACACTTGGTGTTCATAAGCACCCAAGGTTACCTCTTTTACATTGTTGAGCAATTGCCTAAAGCTGTGTTCGGGGCTAAATCTGGCACGGAGCGCCAAGGTATTGAGGTAAAAGCCAATTTGGTTTTCCAAGTCGGCATGTACACGGCCTGCTATTTGGCTGCCTACCACAATATCCGTTTGTCCCGTGTACTTGTACAACAGCACATCTATTGCGGCCACAAGCCCCATGAACAAAGTACCGCCCTGTTCTTGGCTGAGGTCTTTGATGCCCTTGCCTGCATCTTCACCAATCATTTTTAACACGCCACCACCATTGTAGGTTTGCATGGATGGCCGTGCCATGTCGCCGGGTAGGTCTAATACAGGTATTTCGCCTTCAAATTGCTTGAGCCAGTAGCCTTTGTGTTCTTGCAGTTGCTCGCCTGTCAACTGCTGCTGTTGCCATACCGCATAATCCTTGTATTGTGTGTACAGCGGCTCCAATGGATCGGGTAGCTTTTCGGTATAGGCCGTATATAATTGCATCAGCTCGCTGATCAAAATACCCATCGACCAACCATCGCTGATGATATGGTGCATTACAAAACCGAACACCCATTTTTCATCTTCCAAGCGGTAAAGGGTAGCCCGTACCAAGGGGCCTTCGGCCAGATCGAAAGGCGTGTAGGCGGCGGCGGCCAACATGGCTTTTACCTTTTCCTCCCGCTCTCCCTCGGGCACGTCACGTACGTCTACATAGCCCATTTTAAAGCCGCTGTCCGTTGCATTTTTGATGTACTGCTTGGCTTCGCCGTCTGTATCTACTTTAAAAACAGTGCGTAAGTTTTCGTGACGGTCAATCAACTTGTCGAAACAATATTCCAATGCCTCCCTGCTCATATTGCCTTCAAAAGCATATACACCGGGCATATTGTAGGCAATGCTGGCATCTTCAAATTGACTAACGATCCACATCCTGCGCTGAGATGAGGACAAGGGGTAATTTTCCCGTTCCTCCGCTTTGCCAATCGCATTAAAACCATCTTTTCTGGTTTTGTATGCTTTGATAAAGTTGATTAAATCAGTTTTGTGCAGTTTGATTTCGCTCACAAGCTCCGGCGTTAACACGCCCTTGGGTGCTTGAATGTCCAATCTGTCATCAACTAACTGAATATTGATTTTCAGTTTTTTGAGTTTAATAAACAAATCTGATACTGATTCTCTGTTCGTCTGTTCAACTCCCATAAGTTCATTGTTTGCCTGACTTAGTATTACTTCAGCGGCTATCCCTTCGATAGTTGGGTTGCTAAATAATATTGCCAGTGTTAGGTTTACGTTAAATTCTTTGTGTATTAGTGTGGCTAACCGGGTGGCCTTAAGGCTGTGTCCACCCAGATTGAAAAAATTATCTTTTACGCTGATCGCTTCCTTGTTCAAAATCTTCTGCCAAAGAACGAGCAGCTTGGCTTCTGTTTCATTGCGGGGCGCTATGTATTCGGCGCCGGTTTGCATGCCCAGGTCTTGCGGCTCTGGCAATTTCTTACGATCAATTTTACCGTTGAGGGTAAGGGGCATTTCGGGCAGTTGCACAAAATAACCCGGTATCATGTATGAGGGTAACTTGTTGGATAGATAGGCCCGCACATCATCGAGCAACAGTTCCCTATCCGCCGTTATATACGCCACCATCTCCTTGCCCTCATTGGTTTGCAGGGCTATTACAGCCACCGCATTTACTTCGGGGCAGCTTTGCAATACGCCTTCTACTTCACCTAGTTCAATCCTAAAGCCCCGCACTTTTACTTGGGCATCCAAGCGACCGCTGAGGGCAATGTTGCCATCGGGTAACCAGCGGCCAATATCGCCCGTTTTGTACACTTTTCCGCCGCCCGGTACAAAGGGATTGTCGAGGAATTTCTCCGCCGTTACTTCAGGGCGATGGAGATAGCCCCTCGAAACACCATCACCGCCAATATAAATTTCGCCGCTTACGCCCACCGGGCACAGTTGCCCACTGGGGCTTACGATATAAACTTGGCTATTGTCTATCGGGCGGCCTACCAATATCGGCGCATTGTTTTTGATGCGATAAACCGTACTGTAGGTCGTATCTTCCGATGGGCCGTAAAAATTGTACAGCAGTACCTTGTTGCAATCAAAGTGGGCGGCATAATGCTCGGGGATCGCTTCGCCAGCCATGTTGAGGATGGTTACATTGCTAAAATCTGCACCCTCCTTCAGCAACACACCCACCACACTGGGTACAGTGTTGAGCATGATGCGCTGATGTTGGCCCAAGTAATCGGTGATGGCAAGCCCGTTATTGAGCAAGCGGATTTGCTTTCCGCTGGTAAGTGTATAAAACAGTTCAAAAATAGAAATGTCGAAGCAAATGGAAGTACCGGCAAAAATCACTTCATAATCAGCTTGGCCATACTCCTTTTTGGCCCAATGCATAAAGGCAGACACATTGCGGTGCTCTATCATCACACCTTTGGGCTGCCCTGTACTGCCGGAGGTGTAAATGAGATAGGCCAAATCGTTGGGCTTGGTAATCTTTATAGGGTTGGATGAATCGTAACTGCTTGCTTTGGCCTTGAACTCGGCCAATACAGTTGCATCAATCAAAAATTTGCAGCGACTATCTTTGATCAAATAATCAATGCGCTCCTGTGGATAATCCACATCAATCGGCGCATAGGCCGCACCACTTTTTAATACGCCCAGCATTACAGCCACCATCCATTCGCTGCGTTCCAATTGGATACCAATCAGGTCTTCCGCTTTTACCTGCGGTTCACTGCGCAGGTAATGTGCCACCCGGTTGGCGACTTCATTCAGTTCCTGATAAGTAAATTGGTCAGTGCCATGCAGTACCGCAATATGGTTGGGCGTAGCGGCCACTTGGGCCTCGATCAAATCTACGATAGTGATGCTTTTGTCGTAAGCAGAAGCCGTATTGTTGAGCCCGGTAAGTAGATATTGTTTTTCCTCCCTTGTCAAGTAATCCAGTTCACCAACGGGCATATCCGGTTGCGCTATTGCTTGCTGAAGCAGTTGCTCCAAATGATCGGCCAATTGCTTTACCGTTGCCTCACGATAAATATCGGTATTGTACTCTATATTAAGTTGTAGGCCCTCGGCTGTTTCGCCAAATGCGAATGTTAAATCGAACTTGCTAACAATATGATCGCCGCTGCTATAGCCACTCACCTGCAGATCGCCCAAGTTTTGTGTGGCACCGCTTGCAGGCGCTTCATCATCTTGCAACAAAACCATGATGTCGAACAAGGGGCTATGGCTCATGTCCCATTGTATGGGCAGGTCTTCTATCAGCTCGTCAAATGGGTATATCTGGTGCTTGTAGGCATCTAATGTAACCTGCTTCACCTTTTCCAGCAAGGCATTAAAACTATCGGCCTGCCCAAAGCGGGTGCGCAATGCCAATGTGTTTACATAAAAGCCGATTTGATTGTGTAAATCGGTATGATCCCTGCCGGCCGTTGGGCTACCCAACACAATATCCTGTTGACCGGTATAGCGGTACAACAAAGCGTTAATGCCCGCCAATAGGCCCATAAACAAAGTGGCCCCTTGGTGTTGGCTCATCTTTTTAAGGTCGCCGGCCAATGATGGTTGCAGTTGTTTATGAACCACTCCCCCGTTAAAGGTTTTGGTAGCAGGCCGTATTTGATCGCCCGGCAGTTCCAGTACAGGCGGTGTATCCTCAAATTGGCTTAACCAATAAGTTTTATGTGCCTTGAAATTGTCGGTATCAATTTGCTGTTGTTGCCAAACGGCATAGTCCTTGTACTGTATGCGTAATGGCAGCAGGGGATTTGCTTCACCCTTAACAAAAGCATGGTAAAGCGTAAACAGTTCGTTGAACAAAATATCAACCGACCAACCATCGCTGATGATATGGTGCATGACGCAACTGAATATCCAACTGCTATTGGCTACTTGATAGAGATGTGCCCGTAGCAGTGGCCCGATGGCCAAATCGAATGGCTGCACATTGTTCCAATGCAAGCTGCCCTGCAATTTTTCCTGTTGACTTTCTTCGTGGCGAAGATCGGTATAAGCGATGCTGAAACCTAGTTCCTGCGCTGTTTTTACATATTGCTTTACATCACCGTTTTCGTCCTCTTTAAAAATAGTGCGCAGGTTTTCGTGGCGTTCCACCAATGCCTGAAAGGCATGCTCCAATGCTGCTATATTCAAGTCGCCTTCCAATAAAAACGCACCGGGCATGTTGTAGGCTACATTGCCGCCTTCAAAGCGGCTCAATACCCACAGCCTTATTTGTGAGGAGGACAAAACATAGTTCTCCTGCTTGGGGGCCAAAGGAATATCAGCGATTAAATAGCTGCTATCTTCAACTTCTTTTAAATGGTTCAGTAGTGCTTCCTTGTTGGCTCTTATCCGTTCAACAATTTGTGGTGTAATATTGTCGCCCTGTACCTTTAGTTGCCCATCCTTTGCGTTGATATGTATGCCCAGTCGAATCAGTTCATCGATAAGATCGTCTAAAATCATATTGTTATCACGGTTTTTTCATCAGCCGTAAGTACCAAACTTTCCAGTGCCCATTTTTTCCGGGACACTTCTTTGGCTAAGTACTCTATCGTTGGGTTATTAAATACGTCTTCTATTTTAATGTCTACGCCAAATACGGTTCTTATTTTGGATAGTACCCTTATTACCCGAAGGCTATGGCCCCCTATCTCAAAAAAGTTATCGGTTGCCCCCACACTCTCCACGCCCAGAATTTCTTGCCAAATCGCGGCAATCTGCGCTTCCATTTCATTGCGTGGCGCTACATAAGCTTGGCCGCCCTGCGTGCCAAGGGCATCGGGATTGGGCAATCGCTTCCTATCTATCTTGCCATTGGCATTGAGTGGCAATGCGGGCAATTGAACAAAATAAGTAGGGATCATGTAGGCTGGTAAAACTTTGCCGATATGCGTTTTGATATCGGAGATTTCCACAGCTGCGCCGGATGACAAGTAAGCGACGAGTTCTTTATCGCCTTGCCGGTTGGGCTTTGCCATTACCACGGCTGCATCTATGGCTGGGAAAGTGAGCAAAGCCGCTTCCACTTCTCCCAGTTCAATGCGATAGCCCCTTACTTTTACCTGATCATCTTTACGGCCAATAAATTCGATGTTGCCATCCCGGAGATACCTACCCAAGTCGCCCGTGAGGTATAATTTTTCGCTAGGGTTAAAAGGATTATCAATAAACTTTTCTTCGGTGAGGTCTTGGCGGTTATAATACCCCTTTGCCAATACTTCGCCACCAATGCAAAGCTCTCCTACTGCGCCCACCGGCATCAAGTGACGGTTATCATCCAACACATATACGCTGGTGTTGTAAATCGGGCGACCAATGATATTGCGTTGAAATGTATGTACATCCCTCAATACAATGGCATCGATCACGGCTTCCGTTGGACCGTATTGGTTGTTAATGGTTACATGGGGCAGCGCTGCAAGCAGGTTTTGCACCAATGCTTCATTGAGCGATTCGCCGCCGATGGCAATATGGTTGAGCGACAATACTTGTTGCTCTTTGAGCCCTTCCAATACGATACCATTGTAAAAGCTGGGTGTGCCTTGGAGTAGCGTTACTTGGTGCTTTTGCAATGCCGCTATCAAGGCTGCTGGCGAAAGCACCGTATCTTTTGATACGATGGCGATCCTACCACCTAACACCAATGGGAAGAGTATTTCCAATAAGGACACATCAAAGCAGAGGTTGGTTGCCGTACAGGTAACGGTAGTAGCGTTGGCCTTTAGCAATTGCTGCTCGCCCATGAATCTTTTTACCAAAGCACCATGCTCCAGCTCTACCCCCTTGGGCCTACCCGTTGTGCCCGATGTATAAATGATGCAAGCAACATGGCTGGGCCTTACTGCCGCATTGATTAAATCGGTACCCCATTTGCGCAAGTTGGATAAGTCGTACTGCCGCTTCTTCTTCATCTGCGGCTTTATGATGGCCTGCTTGTCAACTCGCAACAAGGCATCAAACCTAAATTTGGTGAGCTCGTTGGATAGGGTATGTATTTTATTGGAGTATTGAATATCTGCAATACCCAAATTGTCTGCTTTCAAATCTTCAAAAAAGTCCCTGGCCACAAAAAGTTCCAATGCCCAGTTTGTTTTGGTATGCCAAGCAGGGTTTTCGTTGGCATTTTTAAAAGCGATCATATCGTCTACTAAATCCTGCCGTTTGTCTTCATCCATGATGTCGCCAATAAACAGCAGGCCCGTCTTTTTCATTTTGGCAATGGCTTTTTGCAGCACATCCCGCAAATAGTTATGGCCATTAAAACATTGGATAACACTGTTGATAATCACCAAATCGAAATCACCTTCGGGAATGGTATCCACTTTGTCGGCGGGCATACAGGCCAAAGTGATATTGGTACAGTTTTTTGCTTTGGCTACCTCCGCTGTTTTGTCCAATATGGCCGATGAGAGATCGGTACCGTAATAGCTGCCCACCAATGGTGCCAAGTTGAACATGGTAAGCCCCGAAGAGCAACCTATTTCTAGCACCCGCATATCGGGGCGCAAATGGTCTTTGAGTTTTTGATAAATGTTATCGCTGTACTCCTTCATCTCCGCATCCGTAAAGTCTTCGCCGGTATAGCTGTTGATCCAACCGCCCTGCCCAATGGCATCTTCAGCCAAATCACCGATATGGTCCCAAAGGTCTTTGCGCATCAGGTCATTTTTTAAAATACCTTTTTCCGCAAAGAAATCATCGGAGTCGGCACAAATCAAATGCTGCAATACCGGGGTACGCCACAATAATTTATTGCCGAGCTCTATCAATTTTTTTTCTGTAATCAACACTTCAATGCCTGCATCTTCAATGATATACAATAAGCGATCTTCGGGATATTCATAATCCAGCGGCACATACACGCCACCGGCTTTTAATATGGCCATCACCGATACAATTTGATCGGCACTGGGGCTTTGCAATACGCCTACTTTGGCTTCGGGCTTAATGCCCAATTGTTGCCGCAAGAACTTGCCCAATTGGTTGGAGCGTTCATTCAATGCCTGATAACTGAGCTTACTGTCACCTGCTTCCACAGCAATATTCGCCGGATGCTGAAAACATTGTTTCTCAAACAGCGCATGTACGGTGGCATCTTTGGGGCAGTCCTGCTTTTCGCCAGCCACATAGTTTGATAACATGTGTTGTTTTTCATCTTCGCTCAACAAGTTAATGTTGGCAAGCAGCATATCGGGGTTATCCAATATGGTGGCCAATACATAGCGATAATGTTGGGCGAGTTGTGCTATCGTGGCCCTATCAAAGATGGCCGAATAGTATTCGATGTTAAAGGCAATATCATTTTCGGTTTCTTCCACAAACCAATCCATGTCAAATTTAGATGTACCGGCATCGTATCGCTGCAAAGAAGGCAAGAGCGGATTTGATTGCTCCAAATCTTTGAAGAGTGGTGCGTTAACCGCTTTGGACCTTTCGAAATTTTGCACAATCAACGATACATCAAAAACGGGGTTGTGAGAAGGATCCCTTTCTACTTTTAATAAATGCAGTAAATCTTCAAACTGCAAATCTTGGTTTTCGTAAGCACCCAAACTGATGTCGGCCACTTCCTTTAAAAAGGCGTTGAAACTTTTACCAGCCTCGGGGTAAGACCGAATGGCCAATGAGTTTACAAACATACCGGCTATCCGCTCCACATCCGCATGGCGGCGACCTGCAATGCCACAGCCGATGACCATATCATCTTGGCCCGTGTATTTGTGCAGCAACACATTCAGCACCGCCAGCAATGTCATTTGCAAAGTAGCGTTGTGCTGCTTGGCCAATGCTTTTGTTTTTGCGGTAAGCTCGGCACCAAGCGTAAAGGGAAAATTACCGCCTTCAAAAGTGAAGGTATGCGGCCTAGGCCTATCGGCAGCAAGGTCGAGCCTAGGGATGCCGTCTTCAAATTGTTTTTGCCAGTATTGCACTTGGCTTTCCATGGCACCGCTTTCAATCATGGCATTTTGCCAAGTGGAGAAATCACGGTATTGCAGTACCAATGGCTCCAGTGCTATACCATTGTACAGTTGTATAAAGTCGTCGGCCAAAATTTCTTGCGAAGTACCGTCGGAAATGATATGGTGCATATCTACCACCCAAACATAGCCTACCGCAGGTATTTCAACAATGGCGGATTTCATCAATGGGGCATGGGCCAGGTTGAAAGGTTGGATATACTGCTGCAACCAACCTTCGAATGATTCCGCATTGCAGGTAACTTCTTCCAGTTCAAAATGAATGGAGGCATGCACTTTCTGCCAAGGCTCACCATCTCGCTTTACAAAAGAAGTGCGCAAACTTTCGTGGCGGTTGATGAGTTGCTGCATGGCAATTGCCATTTTTGCTACATCCACTTCATGGCCCAAATATTTTACCATGCTCATGTTGTAGCCCGTACTTGTGGGCGCAAACTCCTGCAAAAAGTAAAGTCTTTTTTGTGCAGACGACAAGGGATAAAACTCTTTGTGGGAGGTTGGCGTAATATCCAAGTAGGCTGTTTTGTTCGCCTTTTGTACCAGCAATGCCTGCTGCTCGGGTACGGGGTAAACAAATACTTCCTTCAACGTTAATTTTACGCCAAAAGCTTTGTAGATGCCACTTATCAGCCGGGTGGCTTTTAAACTTTGACCGCCCAGCTCAAAGAAATCATCTGTTACGCCTACCTTATCCCTGCCCAGCACTTGCTGCCAAATTTCAACGAGTTTTTCCTCCGTGATATTCCTGGGAGCTATGTATGCCGTCAATCGCAAGTTGGTACCATTTGGCAAGGGCAGTTTACTACGATCTACTTTACCACTGGCATTCAAGGGCAAGGCAGGCAATGGTACAAAATAACCCGGCACCATATACGTAGGAAGCGATTGGCCCAAGATAGCTTTGATGGCAGGGATATCTATAGACTCGTTGCTTACGATATAAGCGGCCAATTCTTTATCGCCGGTGGAATCACCAAAAGCATGCACCACTGCTGCTTCGATACTGGGAATGGCTTGCAGTACCGCTTCAATCTCACCTAATTCGATGCGATAACCCCTCACTTTTACTTGATGGTCGAGCCTTCCCAAAAATTCGATATTGCCATCGGGCAACCAGCGGCCTAAATCGCCAGTTCTGTAGATGCGTTCTCCTTCTACATAAGGATTATCAATAAATTTCTCGGCAGTTAGTGCTGCACGGTTCAGGTAGCCTTTTGCCAATCCATCGCCACCAATGCATATTTCGCCGGGCACACCGATGGGTACCAAGCGCTGCTGTTCATCGAGGACGTAAATGGCTTCATTGCACAAAGGTTTACCAATGGACAATGCATTGCTGCTTATCACATCAAGGCTGGTTGTCCAAATAGAAGCTTCTGTAGGTCCATATACATTTACCACTTTTGTATGCTTCATTGCTTTCAACAAGCGGTAGTAATATGGTGTCAACGCTTCACCGCCCACCAACAACACCTCAAGTTTGGTGAGGGTTTCTGCACCTAAATCCAGCAGTTGACTGAGACGTGATGGCGTGACTTGCAATGCAGTGATTTTTCCCTTATCGATCAGTTCCAGCAAAGCTTGTGGCTCAGGTGTGGTTACTAGTACCAGTTTGATACCGCTGGCCAAACAGCCAATCAGTTCCAATACCGATATATCAAATGTGTAGTTGGTGGTGCCACCCATGGCCAAGCCGGGCTTCAAGCCAAAGTTGTCTGCAAAATTGCAAAAGAAAGATACCACATTGCTGTGCTGTATCATCACCCCTTTGGGCTTGCCAGTAGAACCAGATGTATATATCACATAAGCTAGGTCGTATGGCTGTATGTTCGCAATAAAATTGTCAGTTGAATAATTTGCCTTCTTGGCAGCAAAAGCAGTTATGAAATTTTCATCTATCACTAGTTTGCTGCTACTATCGTACAACAGGTATTCAATACGCTCTTGTGGATAGGATACTTCTATGGGGAGATAAGCGGCACCCGTTTTTAAAACGGCCAGTATCGCTACCACCATATCAACACCACGGGGAAGGCAGATGGCCACTACATCACCGGGACCTGCTTCTGATACATCAGCTAAGTAGGCCGCCAACTGATTGGCCTTGCCGTTCAATTTGGCGTACGTAAATGTTTGGTTATTTACAACCAAAGCAATGTCGTTGGGTTGGGCTGCAACTTGGGCCTGCAGCAAATCCACTACTGTTTTATCTTTATCATAGTCAGTGGCGGTGTTGTTAAAGTCCTTCAGCAATTGTTGCTGCTCTTCGGCACTCAACAAAGGGATATTTGGCAAATTGGTATCGGGATGGGCAGATACCTCGGTAAGCAAATGCGCCAAGTGGGTGGCCAATTGTTCGATGGTAGCCCTTTGATAAATATCCGTATTATACTCCATCGAAAGGGCTATGGCTTCGCCCGTTTCTACAAAGTTGAAAGTAATATCGAACTTGCTTGCCGATACGGTATTGTTATCGTACGCTTTTATCACGGCATCGCCCATACGCCTGCCCTCAATCTGGCCACCATCTGTGTTTTGCAATATCACCATGATATCAAACAGTGCATTGCGGCCCAGGTCACGCTTGAGTGCCAAAGCTTCCACCAATTCATCAAATGGATAAGCTTGGTGCTCATAAGCACCAAGGGTAACCTGCTGCACTTTTTGCAACAGTTCCTTAAAGGTATCGTCAGCGGCAAACTGTGTACGCAGTGCCAAGGTGTTTACATAAAACCCAATCTGGTTTTCCAGTTCGGGGTTTTCCCTGCCTGCAATAGGGCTGCCGATGATGATATCGGTTTGGCCCGTATAACGGTACAACAAGGCTTTTACCGCAGCCAGTAAACCCATAAACAGTGTGCCGCCGTTTTGCTGGCATAATGCTTTGAATTGGGCAGTGGTAGCTGCATCAATTGGCTTGTGCAGCAAAGCCCCGTTATACGTTTTAACGGTGGGGCGTGGTTGATCGCCCATGAGATTACCGATGGGCAACTCGCCTGCCATTTGTTGTAGCCAATATTGTTTGTGGGGCAATAAAGCATCGCCCTTTAATTGTGCCTGCTGCCAAGCCGCATAGTCCTTGTATTGGATGCGTAAGGGAGCAAGGGTATTGCCAGCTCCACTGACAAAGCCTGTGTACAATAGCTGCAATTCGTTCATCAGCACGCCCATCGACCAGCCATCGCTGATGATATGGTGCATGGCATAAGCAAACACCCACTTGTTATCGGCAATTTGATATAGTGATGCCCGCAACAAAGGACCTGTAGCCAAGTTGAAAGGCTGGCTGTAGGCGGCTTGTACCGCTTGCTGCAAAAGTGCTGATTGTGCCGCTTCTTGTCGCCAGTCGTATTGTTGCACGGCAAAACCCAGTGCTGCAGGTTGCAGGATGAATTGACGCAAAGCACCTTCTTCATCTTCCCTGAATTGGGTGCGCAAACTTTCGTGACGGGCTATCAGTGCTTCAAAACTATCGTGGAGTGCTTTTGTATCCAATTGGCCTTCGATGGTATAGATACCCACCATGTTGTAGGCGGTATTGGCTTCATCAAAAAGGCTCAATACCCATAGGCGTTGTTGTGCCGATGACAGCGCATAGGCTGGCTGCGGCGGCAAAGCGTTTATGGCTAGATTGTTGTTTTTGCGCACACTCGCCAAAAAAGCGATGATGGCATCACGGTTAAGGGCAATCATTTCTTTATCCGCGGCGGTGAGACTTTTCAGGCTTCCGGTGGCTTCCAGGCGATGGCCTTCGGCGTCGAGTGCAAGCACTACGCCTTTGCCTTTAAAATATAATAATATGTCCAGTACTTCTTTCATTGTTAAAAAATCATTTTATCCTCATCCCCCACTGAAGCAGTTTCGCTCATGGTGGACCATTGTACCATATCCACATAATTGGACAGGTGTGCAATGGTGGGCTCAGTAAAGATTTCTTTTAGGTCAATTTTTATTTGGTACAGTTCGTTGATACGTCCTATTACCCTTGTAGCTTTTAAACTATGCCCGCCCAAATCGAAGAAATTATCGGCGATGCCTATGTTCTTTCTTTGCAACACTTCTTCCCAAATGGCTATGATCTGTTTGTCGGTTTCGTTGCGGGGCGGCACATAGGCAGTGCCATTATCTATTGCTTGTGGCAGGGGCAGGGCCTTTTTGTCCAGTTTACCATTGCTGTTCAGCGGAAATGCTTCCAATGCAATGATATAAGCGGGTACCATGTAGGCGGGTAGCGTACCCAGCAAACTGTTCCGTAATACAGTGGGTTTTGCTTCGGCATTGGCAGCAATGTAGTAAGCGGCCAATTCATGTTCGCCCAAACCATTTTTGATGGCCAGCACCACGGCATCTTTTACACCGGGCAGTTGCAGCAGTACTGATTCTACTTCGGCCGTTTCGATGCGATGGCCCCTGATTTTTACTTGATCATCTTTGCGACCGATATATACCAAATCGCCATTGGGCATGATGCGGGCATAGTCGCCGGAGCGGTACATTTCTTCGCCGGGCCTATATGGATTATCAATAAACTTAGTTGCAGTGAGCGTTGGTTTGTTCAAATACCCCCTCGCTACGCCTGCGCCACCCACACAAAGTTCGCCAATCACGCCCAAGGGTACCTGCTGCAAATCTGCATCCAACACATAACAACTGAGCGTAGGTATCGGCACACCGATATTGCTCTTGTTGTCCCTGATTTCTGCCTCCGTAATTTGCTTATATGTTACATGCACGGTGGTTTCGGTAATGCCGTACATATTGATATTTTGACAACCGGGCAAAGCGTACTGCCATTCCTTTAGAATTTCGGGCAGCAAAGCCTCGCCACCAAAAATAAGGTAACGGGTATGCAAGGGCTTTTGCAAAAAGCGCTCTTTATTGTTTTGTACCAAACTGCGAAATGCCGTTGGCGTTTGGTTGAGTACCGTTATTTTTTTTGCCGCCAAAAAGTCGTAGAAAGCAATACTGTCCTGCGCTACAGCCTTGGGCACCATTACCAGTGTACCACCATTGAGCAGGGCACCGTACATTTCCCATACCGAAAAATCGAAGCAATAGGAATGGAAGAGCGACCATCTATCATCGGCACTAAAGTCAAAAAGATTGGCATCGGTAAACAAGAGGCGGGTTACATTTCCATGCTCTATCAAAACACCCTTGGGTTGCCCGGTAGTACCCGATGTATAAATTACATAAGCCAAATGGTGGGGCTGAACCGCTGCTTCTGCTGTATGGCCCGTATAGTCCAATTGTGCAATATCAATGTAGGTAATTTGGTCATGCTTGGCGGTAACTGCTGGTGGTAGCGCTGTATCATACAGTACATACTTCGTTTGGCTATCGCTGATGATATAATCCACCCGATCAACCGGATAAGCCGGATCTACGGGCACATAAGCAGCAGCCGCTTTTAATACGCCCAATATGGCGACCAGCATCCACTCGCTGCGCTCAAAATGAAGCACTACCAAATCTTCGGCAGCAACCTGATACTGTTGCATCAGCAAAGCGGCCAACTGTCCACTTTTTTGGTCTAGTTCCCGATAGGTCATTTGCCTATCCCCTACTACCAATGCAATATTATCGGCATAGTGTGTTGCTACCTTGCCAAAAAGGCTTACAAGCGTGGCGTTGGCATCATAATTTATATGGGTATTGTCTGCTTTGGAAAGTAATACTGCTAACTCATCTTTGCTCGGCAGCACAATATCCTTTACCGCTATTTGTGGGCTGGCGGTTACCTGCTCCATCAAACGGCCCAAGTGGCGGGCCATTTGCAAAGCCGTTTCGGGCTTGTACAAATCCGTATTGTATTCCAGCAGTAGTTGTAAACCGTTTGCCGTTTCTTCAAATAAAAAAGTAAGATCGTATTTGGCCGTTCCGGTATGCAGTTCCAGGTTCTCAAAGAATAGGCCAGGCACTACTTCCTGCTTTTGTAGTTGCTGCTGCCCCTCGAGGTTCTGCAATACTACCATCACATCAAATAATGGCGACCGTGAAAGATTCCGTTTTACATCTAGTGCCGTAATCAGTTTTTCAAATGGATAAACTTGATGTGCATATACATTCAGCAAAATATCCTGCTGGTCGGCCAATAATTGGTTAAAGGCCAAATGGCCGGTAACCTGTGTGCGAACGGGCAGGGCATTTACATAAAAACCGATTTGATTGTCCAGTTGTGGTAAATTTCGGCCTGCCACGGTGGTACCCGTAACAATATCCGTTTGATCCGCATATTTTTTTAGCAGCACATTTACGCCTGCCATTAAAACCGTGTAAAGGCTTACCCCTGCTTGCTTGGCCAACTGGCTGATTTGTTCCGACGCATTTTTGCCAAACGCAAAGCGGCATTGGGCACCATTGTATGTTTTGGTATCGGGGCGATGGTTATCCGTAGGCAATTCCAATACAGGCACCCCATCGGTAAACAAATCTTTCCAAAACTGCTCATGTACCAACAACTGGCTGGCCGTTTGGTTTTCCTTTTGCCATACCGCTACATCCTTGTACTGCAATGCCAAAGGTGACAGTGTTATATCTTGTTGTTGCAATAACAAACGATAGGCACTCAATACTTCTTTATTCAGCACTATCACCGACCAACCATCGCTGATGATATGGTGCATATTGATGTACAATACTTGCCCTGTAAGGGTTTGCAGCAACCAGCAGCGCAGCAATGGCCCTTGCCCCAGGTTAAAGGGAGCCGTATCATTTTGTTGTATCCATTGCTCCAAAGCGTCCCCATTATCGGTACCCGTTTCAAAATGCTTAATGGCGAATTGATAATCGTCGATGGATATGATTCTCTGTTGTGGCTGTCCATCTATTTCGGCAAAAACCGTTCTTAAAATACTATGCCGCTCAATTACCAACCTAAACGCTTTTTCCAATATGGCCATGTCTACCGCCCCTGTAATGGCAAAAGCGGCTTGCATATTGTAGGCTTTGGAAGCAGCTTTAAAATTGTCCATTACCCACAGCCGCTCCTGTGCATCCGATAAAGGATACCCATCTGCCTGGAGGGCTGATGGTATGTATGTTGCAACTGACGGTGCCTTGGTGGCCAGTACAGCGGCCTGCTGGCGCACCGTTGGGTGCAAAAATAATTCGCTCAGGCTGAGTTCACGACCGGTGGCTTTTAAAATGAGCGAACGGAGCTTCACGGCATGCAGGCTATGTCCACCTACGTTGAAAAAATGATGGGTGGTGCCCAACTTGCCTGCCTGGGGCAATACCTGTTGCCAAAGTTGCAGCAGCGTGGTTTCCCATTCATTTTCAGGAAGGGTGAGCTCATGGTCATCTTCCGCTATGGCAATGGGCATGGGCAGTTGGGCCTTATCCGTTTTGCCATTGCTGTTCAAGGGGATGGCATCCATTTTTACCCAATAGCCCGGTACCATCCAAGCCGGCACCTGTGTGGCCAGCCAAGGTTTCAGTATGGCGATATCGCTGAGGGTAGGGCCCATGCAATAGGCTACCATTTCGTTGGCGCCGTTAATTTTTTTAATGGCTACCACGGCCTGCTCCACTTGCGGATGCTGCTCTAGCAAAAATTCTATTTCGCCCAACTCAATGCGGTAGCCCCGCACTTTTACTTGGTCATCGGCCCGGCCACTGAAAGCAACCTGCCCATCGGGCAACCATTTACCCACATCGCCGGTTTTGTACATGGGCATACCCGGCACAAAGGGATTGGATAAAAAACGGTCACTTGTTAATGCAGGCTTGTTGTAGTATCCTTTGGCCACCGATAGGCCGCTCAGGTAAATTTCGCCTTCCACACCCTCGGGCTGTAAGTGGCCTTGCGCATCCATAATGTACAACTGCGTATAACCTACAGGGGTACCGATGGGAATAAAGGGATAGGCATCATCTACAAACCGATAAATGGTACTGTAGGTCGTATCTTCTGATGGGCCATAGAGGTTGCGTACCTCAATGGCTGTATAATCAATTTCTGCTTTTATCTTTTTGGGGATGGGTTCACCGGCCATATTCAAAGCAGCGATGGCATCCCAATTCATACCGGTGTCCAACAAGTTACGTACCACCGAAGGCACGGTGTTTAGCATTACTTTTTTATCTGTTTCACTGTACTGCTGTATCTCTAGGGCCGATTGTAACACCCTTACCGTTTTGCCCTGCAAGAGCGGCACAAAAAATTCAAATACCGATAAGTCGAAACAATAGGATGTAGTGGCGTAGAGGGTTTCGTAATCTGTATGTGCAAATTCCACCAAGGCCCATTGCAGAAAAGCCAAGGCATTTTGATGGCTTATTTCCACCCCCTTGGGCTTACCGGTAGAACCTGAAGTATAGATGAGGTAGGCAGTTTCGTGGCGCCTATCCAATTTGTTATCATCCCAAACACTATACTCGCCATGCAGTAGTTCATTGATATGTACAATGCGTCCTTTGAAAGAAGCTGGCACCATGCCCTTACCGATATCATCTACCAATAACAATTCCAATTGGGCATCTTCTACAATATAAGTGATGCGATGTTCGGGATAGGTAACATCAATGGGCACATAAGCACCACCTGCCTGTATCACACCCAGTATGCTGGTTATCATCCATACCGATCGCCCCAACAACAGCCCCGCAAACAAATTGTTGTTGGCGGCGATGATGGGGGCAAGGCGGGCCGCTATATTGGTGGCATGCTGTTGCAAGTGGGCGTAACTCAATTCGGTTTGTGCATCTTTTACCGCTATCGCATGGCGGTGCTGCTCAAAAGATGGTTGCAGCAAGGCTGTAATACAGGGCGTAGTTACGGC
Organism: Chitinophaga pinensis; assembly: GCA_943373145.1. Classification (GTDB taxonomy): domain Bacteria; phylum Bacteroidota; class Bacteroidia; order Chitinophagales; family Chitinophagaceae; genus Ferruginibacter; species Ferruginibacter pinensis_H. The sequence continues at coordinate 24,989 of CALSBI010000007.1, read as the reverse complement.
ACCGATAGGCCGGTTGAACACCTGTAATATTTTATGCTGCTCTTGCACATCGGCCAATTGGATATGGTTGATGGCTTGCTGCGGATTCTGCAATACCTGTGTGGCCACAAATATAAATGCGTTGCATATTTGGGCAATGCGTTGCTGGGTAAACAGTGCGGTAGCGTATTCCAGCTCGGCATAAAAACGGCCATCGGTATCTTTATTGAAGTTGAAAGTGATATCGAATTTAGCGGCGCAGTTCAGCGTTTGCCCCTCCAACCAACTGTTATTGGTGCTGATGGCGAGGCTTTCGTCGGGCTGGGCTGTCAGGTTTTGGGCGGCCATATCCTGCAATACCAACATTACGTCGAACAACGGATTGTTGCCCACCTGCCTTTTTACGGCCACATCTTCCAATATCGTATCGAATGGATAGTCTTGATGTTCAAAAGCTTTGTTTGTATGGGCCGCTACCGATTTTAACCAAGGTAAAAAAGCCGTCTCGCCATCTACCACCGTTTTAAGGGGCAGGGTATTTACATACAGCCCCAATTGATCCAGCAATTGTGCATGTTGGCGGCCCGCTACCGGCACCCCCACCACTACGGTGGATTGTCCGGCCATTTTAGACAGTACAATGCTCACCGTACCCCGCAGGAAATGGAACAAGGTTAGCTGCTGCGCCCGGCAAAATGCCGTGATATTGGCGTACAATGCCTCATCCAAATAAAACCTACTTACCGCCCCTTTAAAATCTTGGATGGCCGGCCTTGGAAAATTGATCGGCAGGTTCAAGGGATCGATGGGACTGGGGAATTCGGCTTTCCAAAACTGTTGCGCTGCTTCTGCCGTGGGGCCTTGCAAACGCTGCTGTTGCCAATGGGAATAATCTTTATATTGAATGGACAGTGGTGCCGCTTCCTTTTTTTCGCCTTTGCTAAAAGCAGCATAATACTGCATCATTTCTTTTAGCATCAGGGCTACCGACCAACCATCGCTGATGATATGGTGTATGACCAAGATGAGCAAATGGCTATCGGGGTCCAATGGCAACAAACCGATATGCGCCAACGGCCCTGTGGCCAAATTGAATGTATGAGCGGACGCATGTTCTATCGCTTCTTTTACACCCGCTTCCCCGCTTGGCAACGGTGTATCGGTTATAACAAGCTTTGTTTGCTCCTTTACTACTTGTACCGGTTCACCTTCCCGTTCAACAAATACGGTGCGCAGGCTTTCATGGCGTTGCACCAAGGTGTCCACCGCTTTTTGCAAAGCTGGGCGGTCGATATTACCGGTCAACTGTAAATGGGTGGTAATATTATATGCAGTACTGCCGCCATCCAATTGGCTGAGTATCCAAATGCGTTTTTGAGCGTTGGATAAGGGGTAATGCGCCTGTGGAGCTATTGGCAAAATGGTATTGCCTTCCATTTGTAGGGCCGCATTTTTCAAATACGCTAGTAATTCGGCTTTGGCATCTTTTACTGCCTGAAGCACTGCGGCAGGTAAAGCGGCGGTGTTGCCGGTAAGCTTAAGGCTATCGCCTGCTACACTTGGATGTACATGGTACTCCCTTAACGTTGTAATGATGTTTGCAACACTCATATCTTTATCCCCTCCTCCTCGTTTGTGTCGATGTTTTTTAACCACAACAATTGCTCGATCGCCGAGGCCAGCGCTGCGATTGTGGGGTTTTCAAATAAGGTAGTAACAGGCATATATATGTCTAAATTCCTATTGATATGCTGAATGATTTCTATCCCTTGTATCGAGTCGATGCCAAAACTCATAAGGTCTTGCTGTTCATCGCTTATCCGGTAACGGGTTTGTATAGCTATCAGTTCAATTAAATACGCTTTGATATTTTCAACAGTTGGCTTTGCTTTTACATCTTGTAAAACCGCTTCCAAATTATCGGCCGAGCTGCTGCCCTCTGCAATCATCCCCCTTTTGGAGCCCAGTTCCGAAAACCCTTGTTGCAGGTACAGCGTTCTGCATTGCAAGCGTTGCAGTTTGCCGCTGGTAGTGCGGGGTATGCCCATTGGCGTAGTGAGTACGATATCGTAAGCCGTAATACCAAAAATGCCCGATAGTTCGGCCTCAATGGCTGCTATGATAGCGGATGTATCGGCCGTTTGCAGGTAAGTGCGTTTCAATTCGGCCACCAATACCAATTGTTCTTCCGGGGTTTCCACACCAAATGCGGCCACACCGTTTAGCTCAATGGCTTCCACTGCGTTGGCAACTTGGTGCTCAATATCGTAGGGATAATAATTGGCGCCCCTTATGATGAGCATTTCCTTTAACCTGCCGCTCACAAACAACTCGCCCTGGTACATAAAACCCGAATCGCCGGTACGCAGGTAGGGCCCATCGGCCAATTGATAAAAATATTCGGTATTGTCTTTGTTCCAATAGCCTTGGGTAACGCTGTCGCCATGGATGCAGATTTCGCCGGCTTCCCCTTCGCCACAAATTTTCCCATCGGGACCCATAATCTGCAAGTGCATGCCTTCGGGTAAACTGCCCGAACTCACCACAGCTTTACCATCCCCGCCCGGTCCATCCGAAAGTTGCACGGGACTACCCAAGGCGGCATCTTGCTGTAAATATAGAATCCGCGGCGTTTGACCCGTTGGTTTGCGACCGCTCACCAGCAAGGTCGCCTCTGCCAAACCATAGCAAGGGTGGAATGCCGAAGCATGGAAGCCGGCGGGGCCAAATTTGTCCGTAAAATTTTGCAAACTTGCTGCCTTAACCGGTTCAGCGCCATTAAAAGCTACTTTCCAACTGCTCAGATCTAGTTCGGCTATCGCTTGGGGAGCTATTTTGTTTACGCAGTAGTCAAAGGCAAAATTGGGGCCGCCGCTATGCGTTGCCCGGTACCGTCCGATGGCCCGGAGCCAATGCAATGGCTGCTGGATAAAATCCATGGGTGCCATTACCACACAGGTACACCCAACATAAATACTATGTAAAATATTGCCAATCAGGCCCATGTCGTGATGAAAAGGCAACCAGCTCAGTATAACAGATTGGGGGTTGCACCCAAAAGTTTGTTGTATCAACTGCTGGTTGTGCAGTAGGTTTTGGTGGGTTACCACCACCCCTTTGGGCTTGCCGGTGGAACCAGATGTATATTGTATAAAAGCGATGTCGCTGGGCGCTGCACTGTTATTGGGGATAGCTTTCAGCTTGTTTTCGCCATGCTCATCCGTACAAAGGACGGTTATTGCATTTTGCTGCCAAAAAGCACCCAATATGGTGTCCATTGACTTTTTGTGAGCGGCAAGGGTAAGCACAGCACCTACTTGCGCATCTTCCATAATGCCGATTAGCTTGGCTTGGTAGCGCTTGTTAGCTGCAAAGAAAACCGGTACCGCTACCACCCCTGCATGCTGACAGGCTAAAAAAGCAGTGGTAAAGTCCATGGCGTTACTATAAACCAGCAATGCCCTTTTGCCCGCCAGTTGATGGGCCGACAAGAAAGCAGCCAGCTTTTGCACGTTGGTAAATAATTGGTCAAAAGTCCATTGCGCTGTTGCCGTTTCGCCATTTTCAAGCCATACAAAAGCCGTATGCCCAGGCCTTGTGTGAACATGGTCAGTTAAAACATCAATAATATTCCCGTTTGAGTGCTGCATAAGTTTTTTACCGTTTTGGCAAAAGCATGGCTTTACCGCATGGCAAATTTTACTTTGTACCAGTCAGATTGGCACAAAGGCTGTTGTAATAAAATGTTGATGGTTTGGTTACTACTGTATACTCGGTCAATGGGTTTTGCCGTGATATTTTAGGGTTTGAACAGTAGTTGCAGTTATATTGGTATGTGCTATTATATTATCAAAACAATAGAGCTATCGCTACGGTAAGTCACATTTTGCTCCTTGCCGAAAAAAAGAATAAGCCCGTTTATGGTCGTTAAAGGGAAAATTCGTTTTAAAAAAGCATCAAAGGGATGAATTGAAAGATCGTATAACTACTTGGTATTATACATACTATATATAATTTACCGAAGCAATGTTACCGTATATATTCTCAAAAGTATAATTTAATTCGCAAAAAAAAAACCAAGCTAAGAAATTAATATAAAATTCATGGTTATCAAAAAAAGATGTTCACAAAACATTGATAATCAGTTTATTAAATTCTGCTATCGCAATGAGGCTGCAATAGCCGATGCTTTGCTGTTAGGCAACTAATCTCTACCAATCCCGTGCCAGTTATGGGCAGCCATTTTATTTTTTTGCTACTAGCTGATACTGATGCAATTTACACAAAACGCAAAGCAGCTACCACAATCGCCGAGCGTTCTTCCCCCTGTTATAGCAGCTAAAGGGCCATTTGCCTAAGCTTTATGAACCGGTATCCCATCCATAATTAGCTGCGTCAATCCTAGTAAAAGCATTTTCGCCAATAGAAAATTCTAATCACCCAAATCAAATGACAAAAAAGCAAAATGCTTTTTCAGAAAATCAAAAAAAAGATAACTCCTCTTCCAACAAAGTCCCTGTGAATTTGGCGTATACATAATTTAATTTCGGCGCTCTCGATTCTTCGCAAAACGAAAAACTAAATATTTTAGCAAAAATACAGCTTTTATTGATATTCCCAAAACCGTTCACACAATTTTTTATCCCGTTTCCTAAATCTGCTTTCAACCTATTGTCGCTAAATGGTAAAACCAAGGGGATTTATGCTGCGTAATATTGTAAAGATGGTTGCATTTACTCATTTTAATATGGAGGGTTAATTAAACTGTATAGTGAATGACCCAAGTGATCAATACTGATGTCGGTATTAAAAAAAGCATAATTTAACTTTTACTTAAACATAATACAATGAAAAAAGAAAGGACAGGGGCAACTTTACGCCCGTTATCAGCAAAAGAACAAAAGCAAATCCACGGGGGTGTTGACAACAATTTTTGGGTTTGTGTAGGCTTTCGTCCCCTTTTCCCCAACCATGGTGCCTGCAAAAAATTCTGCGAAGACCGTGGGGCATGTGAAAAGCAGGTTTTTGAGTAAGGCAATTCGTTGACAGAGGACCGATGTAGAGGCCGTGCCGATACCATGCAATAGGTGTGGGTTATCCACTATGGTCTATTGACGCAGCTATCCATTGCGCTTGACAGGCAACTCAATCACAACCTTTGTACCTTTACCCACAGCAGTGTCGATGGCTACCTCCGCATTGATCAAAGCGGCACGGTTGCGCAGGCTGGTGAAGCCGATACCCGTATCCTTGGTGCCGGAACCGTTGGTATCGTAGCCCTGGCCATCATCGCTTACAGCAATTGCAAAAACCTCCGTTCCGTAGTTCAGTGTTACGTGGATGTGCTTGCCCTGAGAATGTTTCACGGCATTGTTCAATAGTTCCTGCACCATACGGAAGAGCACCATTTCCTGCTTTGGTTCCAAGGGATAGGGCTCCCCTGTTGCGATGAGCTGCGTAGTAAAGGCCCCGCTGCTCTGTATTACTTTCAACTGGGCATCAATGGCCTGCTCCAACCCCGTTTCGGCAATTTTATCGCCATGGAGGGTACGGGCCAATTGCCGTATGTCGTTGATGGCCTTGCTTACGGATTCTTTGGCCGCTTCCGCCTTGGCCCTGGCCCCCAATTCGCTGGGCGGTAAAGTGGCGAGTAAATTGTTGATATTGAGCTTGGCCAGACCCATCAATTGACTGATATTGTCGTGTAACTCCTCGCTGATGGTTTTGAGGGTTTGCTCTTGGATTTCGAGTTGGGTTTGGAGGAGTTCTTGCTGGTGTTGAGATTGGAGGAGTTGTTTTTCGATGAGGTGTTTTTGTTTACGTTTTTGTTGTAAGAAAATGTACATCACTATGAATACTGCCATTAAAAGCAGAATGACACTTGTTGCTACGATATCAAAAGCATTTTGGCTCATTCAAACAGAAAAATTAATAAAGGCAAAACTAATATCCACAAATGTATTAAAGATTATGTTTTTCGTTGAGACTTAACCGCATCAAGTACAAATCCTATACTGAATAAAGTGTACAAAATAACATTAAGATTGCTTACAATAAGTTTATATAACCATACAATTTCTTTCGGCATATTTGTTACAAGATAGTTAAATGATAGATAGATTCGGAAGGTTCCTGCATAGAAAATAAATATTCCAGAAACAATAAAAAATATACTCCATCTTGAGTAGGTAACACTATCCGACTTTATTACTCCAGCATAATGTAGTAAACTCAAGAAAACTAAAATTGAGCTACTTAATACTGTAGAATAATGATTGTATTTGCCGATGCCTTGTATAAAAAAGAGATTATACAAAAAAAACACAAAAAAGCACGCTTGCAGAATTAAAATCAGCTTCCTATTTGTCCTAGATTCAGCCAATTTCAAAAACATAATAGAATAAAAAGCGAATTCTACGCCTGTAAAAATACTATACATAGTATTCTTCACAATTGGCAAAGATGTCGATAGCTTACCCCCTAACTCAATGATAATTGTTAGCCACAAAAACCATACAAACCATCTGTTGATAACAGATGGTTTGTATAAGAAACACGTCGTACATATAATAGCCGCTGCTATTTCTGCCCAGTTGGCAAGGTCTAAAGTCATGAAATTTAATTAAAAAGATGGATCGGAAACAGGGAAGGGTGGAGGTATCAAATCATTCTGGTCAAGAAAGGCCCCATTTACCCTAAACCCGTTTCTAAAAAAAGTACTTTCCATCAGGCCATTATTTTTATCTAGAAAAGATATAAACATTTTAATCATATTGCCGACAACCTCTCCGTTTACATTCCGACCAAATGTTATTATCATAGATTCCCTTCTTAGTGAATCGGCACCATTTCGGAATTTCGAAAATTGTTCAAGACTAAAATAACCTAACTTGGTATTTGATAAGTGGTCGCCCCCATTGCTTATTGACCTCCAAATTCCTCTTCTATCATTATACCCTTTTCCATATTTATCAGAAATCGTCAAAGCATAAAATTTTGTATAAAAACGAGAGAGTCTGTTTTCAACATCAAGACTATGGTCTCTTATTTGGCCAGGGGCAGAAATTTCGGGGCTGCAAATGGGTACAATTACTACACTATACTCTTTGTCTCCAGTTGTAGTATGAACTTCATGACCAACATAAAACCGAAGCGCATATTCATGATTAGAGATAGGAACCCCGATAGATGTTACCTCTGCTAAAAAACCCTCTACAATGCCATCGAATATTTTAAGCATATTAGGTTTGTTACTAAAATTCCTTTGTTGCGGCAGAACCACTTCATAAGAAGTTACATCGCCATCCCCAGGGGCTTTATGTTTATTTGCAATAGCAAGTATTGCTTCACGCTCATTTACTCCCAATTTGAAATCACTCTCAGCTAAAAGTTCAAATCGTTTAAACACCCCCCTCACATCCTCAACAAACCCTGGGCTAAATTCCTTTGGGGCTGCTTCAAAATCATTCCTGCCTATCTTTGACAAGACATCGATTATTGCATCATCCGTAACTGTAAATAGTGGCATAACATTTTATTTTAATTAAATAATCCTACAAATATTGCGCAATCAAAAATAAAATCGAATGGCTACATCACCTTAAATTTCCCGTTTTTTCACCCCCGCTGGTCAAAGACACAGGCAGGGGCAGCCAGCAAAAATTGATAATCTAACGCATCAAGCAAAAGAAAAACCCTTAACAGCGCCCCGAACCATCAACAACCGCCTCCCAAGTTAAACAAACTTTCAACTTTAGACCTTAAACTTTGAACATTCGAACATTGAACAATCAAACAATCAACTCCATACCACCACCTCCCCCAACCCCTTCCTCCCCAAATCCGGCACCCAGCACTCCGCCGCCGCATAACCCACCGGTATCAGCAAAAAAGGCTTTTCATTGGCCGGACGGTTCAGTATTTGGCATAAAAAATTCATGGGACTGGGCGTATGCGTAAGGGCCACCAAACCCGCATGGTGGATGGCCGCTAGCAAAAAACCACAAGCCAGCCCACAGCTTTCCTGCACATAATAGTTTTGGTGCTTATGGCCATTGGCCTCTACCTCATAACTCCGCTTGAACACCACTATTAAATATGGAGCAATCTCCAAAAAAGGCTTTTGCCAGTCCGTGCCAATGGGTGCCAAGTCTTGCAGCCATTCATCGCTCATGCGGTTGTTATAGCTCTCCTGTTCCTCCTTTTCAGCCGCCGCCCGTATTTGTTGCTTGATGATCGGGTCTTGTACCACACAGAAAGTCCAAGGTTGTTTGTGTGCCCCACTGGGTGCTGTAGAGGCCGTCAGGATGATGTTTTCGATCACTTCCTGGGGCACCGGCCGGTCGCTGAAATCCCTGCAGGTGCGGCGCTGGTCCATCCATTTGTAAAAGGCCTGGCTGCGGGCCACCATCTCCCCGGCAGGCCAGGTTTCCTTGGCATACGGCACAAAAGGGTACCCGTTAATCATTTTAGTTGTTGGCATTGCGCACATTTTTACGAAATTTACGCACAAATATCAGTTATGGCTTTTAAAAAGATAAAGTTCCTGTACCTCTTGCTTTCGATTTCCTGCGTGGCCAATGCCCAGCCCGACCGATGGCAGCAACGGGTAAAATACAATATGACCATCGACATGGATGTGAATACCAACCGTTTTACCGGCAAACAAAAGTTAGAGTATACCAACAACTCACCCGATATGTTGGACCGGGTGTTTTACCACCTCTATTTCAACGCATTTCAGCCCAATAGCAGCATGGATGTGCGCAGTAGGGAATTGGGCAAAAACATCATCAAGCTAACGGACAAGCCCGATTGGGATGCCCGGGTGAAAGATCGCATCCAGAACCTGCAACCCAACGAAATCGGTTACCAAAAAATCATTTCCTTAAAAATGAACGGGGTGCCCCAGCCTTTTGAATACCACGAAACGATTTTGGAGGTAAAGCTTACCCAAGCCATTGCTCCCAAGGCCAAAGTGGTGTTTGATATGGAATTTGAGGCCCAAGTGCCCCTGCAAATACGGCGTAGCGGGCGCGACAACCCTACCACGGGCGTACGTTACAGCATGAGCCAATGGTACCCCAAACTTTGCGAATACGACTACGAAGGCTGGCACCCTACCCCTTACATAGCCCGTGAGTTTTATGGGGTCTGGGGCGACTTTGACGTTACCATCAACATCGACAAAAAATACAAACTAGGCGGTACGGGTGTACTGCAAAATGCATCCGAAATTGGGTGGGGCTACGATACGCCCGGCAGCGAACTAAAGCCGACCAATAAAGCCAAAAGGACATGGCGATTTGCCGCAGCCAATGTGCATGACTTTGTTTGGGCTGCCGATCCCGACTATACCCACTTGGTACGCAAAATGCCCAATAACGGCCCTGTTCTGCACGTACTGTACAAATACAAAGCCAGCGATACCGTTAATACGCCCGCTGCTTGGGAAAGGGTGGCCGATGCAGCAGTAACCGTATTGCCGTATATCGAAACCCATTTTGGTAAATACCCTTACCCACAATATTCGTTTATCCATGGTGGTGATGGTGGTATGGAATATCCCATGGCCACTCTACTGGTTGGTAGCGGATTGGGAACGGTTTTTCATGAATGGATACACAGTTGGTACCAAATGATGCTGGGCACCAACGAAAGCCTGTATGCTTGGATGGACGAGGGTTTTACGGAGTATGCCACTAATTTGGTGGAGGAATATTATCGCCAAACGGTAACCCGGCCTGCCTTGCAAAACAACCCCAAAGCGCTCAAAACTTCCGACTCAACAGCATCCCTCTTACCCTTGTTACATGCCCCCAATTATCGTTCTTACTATGCCTTGGTAAGGAGTGGTTTGGAAGAGCCCATGACCACCCATGCCGATCATTTCAATAGCAATTTTGGGTATAGTATTGCTGCCTATTCCAAGGGCAATGTGTTTATGGAACAGTTGGGCTATATCACCGGCGCTGCGGTAAGGGATAAAATTTTGCTGGAATATTATAATAAATGGCGCTTCAAGCACCCCAATGTATCCGATTTTATACGGGTGGCCGAAACGGTGAGCGGCATGAAACTGGACTGGTACAAGGAATATTGGGTAAATGGCACCAAAACCATTGATTATGGCATTGACAGTTTGTGGGAAGAAGGTGGTGTTTCCAAAATCCGCATCAAGCGCAATGGCAAAATGCCCATGCCCATCGACCTGCAGTTGACCTTTAAAGATGGTAGCACCGAAATGCACTATGTGCCCCTGAACCTGATGTACGGGCAAAAGCCCGAAGAGAATACAGGGCAACCACGTACTGTTCATCCCGAATGGCGCTGGACACACCCCACTTATATCGTTGAAACCAAGCGCCGCTTATTGGATGTAAAAATGGTGGACCTCGACCCTACCGAACGGATGGCCGATATTGACCAACGCAATAATTTTCTGGAGCTTAAATGGTAGCCCAAAAAAGCTGCCGCTCATTTCTTTACCACGGATGTTAAACCAATTGCACGGATTACACGAATGAAAATTGGTGTAATCCGTGCAATCTTTCTTAAAATTAGTGTTAAAGCATTTGAATGTCATATTGTCAACATTCCTAAAAAGTCTATCTTTTTAATAGGGTAATCCTTATATTTGTGGCAGCAATAAATCGCCATGCAAAATATAGACTCATTTCCGGGCTACCTACTCAACGGCAATACACCGTCCAAACTGGCGGTAGCGGGCTTTACAGAAAACCTGATTGATTACCTGTTCCCGGTAGTAGTGGGCGACCCCAAAACCTTTTTGCGCAATCATGGCTCGGTACAGGCCGGTCTGCAAAAGCAATTGATGGATATCCTTTCCCCCATTGCCCATCAAAAGCACTTAGATGTGCAGCAGATTACCAGTACGTATTTTGCCACCTTGGCGGGCACCAAAGACAAATTGGTGCAGGATGCCGCTTTTATTTTGGAATTTGACCCCGCTGCTTATTCCATGGAAGAAGTGATTGTATCCTATCCCGGCTTTTCCGCCATCATCGTATACCGGCTGGCGCATGAACTGTACCTGCTTGGGATACCCGTGGTGCCCCGCATGATGAGCGAATGGGCCCATAGCCGTTCGGGTATCGATATCAACCCCGGGGCCCAAATCGGCTGTCCTTTTTTTATCGATCATGGTACGGGCATCGTAATTGGCGAAACCACGGTGATTGGCAAAAACGTAAAATTATACCAAGGTGTTACACTGGGAGCCCTTTCGGTGCGCAAGGAAGATGCCCAGCAAAAAAGGCACCCCACCATTGAAGACGATGTGGTCATTTATGCGGGCAGTACTATCCTGGGCGGCAACACGGTAATCGGCCACCACAGCATCATTGGCGGAAATACTTGGGTTACGGAAACGGTGCCCGCCCATAGCATTGTGTATCATAAAAACCAAACCATTGTAAGCGACCGCAGGGATTTTAATGAACCGGTGAATTTTATTATATGATGCTGGGTGCTGGATACTTGATACTAGATACTGGATATGGAGGCTTTGCCGACACCAAGCCTTGGCATGGCTGGATATTTTAAACTTTAGACTTTAAACTTTAGACTTTAAACATTGAACAGATAAACATTGAACAATTGAACAACAGAACAATTAAACACATAAACAACATAACAACATGAAAGCAGAAAACATACTCGCAACCATCGGTAACACACCGCATGTAAAAATCAACAAACTTTTCCCCGCTTCGGTGGAGGTGTGGAGCAAGATGGAAAGGGCCAATCCCGGTGGCAGCATCAAAGACCGGATTGCGCTGAGCATGATTGAAGATGCAGAGGCCAAGGGATTATTGAACAAAGACAGTGTGATCATTGAACCCACATCGGGCAATACCGGCATTGGCTTGGCTATTGTGGCGGCGGTAAAAGGTTACCAACTCATTTTGGTGATGCCCGAAAGCATGAGCATCGAGCGGCGGAGGCTGATGAGTGTATATGGTGCCAGTTTTGAACTGACCCCCAGGGAAAAAGGCATGAAGGGGGCCATTGAAAAAGCCAAGGAGTTGGTGGAAAGTACGCCCAACGCTTGGATGCCCCAACAGTTTGATAATCCCGCCAATATTGCCGTGCATGTACGCACCACAGCGCAGGAAATCTTAGCCGATTTTCCTGATGGGCTCGACTACTTGATTACCGGTGTGGGCACGGGCGGCCATATCACCGGCGTAGCGCAAGTGCTCAAAGAAAAATTTCCTTCGTTGAAAGTGTTTGCGGTTGAGCCAGAACTTTCCCCCGTTATCAGTGGCGGCTCACCAGCCCCCCACCCCATACAGGGCATTGGTGCCGGATTTATTCCAGTAAACCTGCACACCGATTTGCTGGATGGCGTAATACAGGTAAGCAAGGACGAAGCTTTTACCTATGCCCAACGGGCCGCTAAGGAAGAAGGTATTTTGCAGGGCATATCCAGCGGTGCTACCATGGCCGCAGCCGCCAAAAAAATACCCGAAATGCCCGAAGGCAGTAAAGTGCTCATCTTCAATTATGATACAGGAGAGCGCTATTTGTCTATTGAGGGATTGTTTGCGTAAAGATGTCGATAAACCTGTTAGAGCCTTATTTAATAGTAAGTAAGGCTCTTTTTTTATATTCAATAAAAAGTGCTAACTTGATATTGATTTTTGTTTGCAGCAAAAGTTGTATTTACCATCATATCAAAACAATGGTAAAATATGCTGCTACTGCATCGTAGATAACATCAACGGTAACCCAACCATAAAAACGTTATACAGATGAAAATATTTGTTTGTACCATTATCAGCATTTTGTTTTGCGCTGTTACCGGCAACTGCCAGCATCGAAAGGGTGTCGTTGTTTGTGAGTTTGAAGTGTCACGCAGCGTAAATATTGATCAGCTCGGCGAAAAGAAAAAATTCCCCATCGACTATTGTATACTAGCCGAATTGACCAAGTACGACCACCTATTGGAGTTACCTTGTGACAAAACCGATAAAAAAAAGCCCTGTATTAAAATGACCGATTTTGTCAAAAGCAAAAAAAATCGGCCTGCAATAGCCAAAATTGTTGCATGGCAGCAATTTAACAAAGCAAAATATCTGGCCTGCTCCATCCGCTTAACAGGGCTGCAAAGCAGTGCACTTGCCACTTATAGGCAAAAGTTTTACGGGAAATACAAGCCAGAGCCAAGAAGCTTAAAAATATCCCCTGTTGTTCAGCCAACAACTCTTTAGTCCAATTGAATTAGAGTAAATCCACCCCAACTTTGCCATCAGTGCCGTGTACTGTTCGTTCCTACCTAGCCTCCAAGTAGGTTGTAGCATATCCCTTGTCTTAGTTCCTCCTATCCTACAAACCCCATCAAGTTAACAATTAGCACATCAGTACATTAGCTAACCAGCTAATTGACTAGCTATCCAACCCGTTGTCCACGCATTTTGAAAATTAAACCCGCCCGTCACCCCGTCCACATCCAATACTTCCCCGGCAAAATAGAGTCCCGTATGCAACTTGCTCTGCATCGTAGCCGCATTGATTTCCGATAATTGGATGCCGCCGCAAGTAACAAATTCTTCTTTAAAAGTGGTTTTGCCATCTACCTCAAACGCCTGCCCACAAAGGGTCTTCACCAATAGGTTTTGCTCCTTGGCGGGCAAGTCGGCCCAACGCAATGGCTCCGCAATACCGCAAGTGGTCAATATATATTGCCAAAGCCGCTGCGGCAGGCCAAAGGGATTACGGTTGTGTATTTTTTGTGCCGCTTGGGCAAAGCGCAATTGCTGCAAATGTTCCCGCAGGCTATTTTCGTTGAAGCTGGGCAACCAGTTAACGGTAATGGAGAACCGATATGCTTTCTCGGCCAACAAAGCTGCCCCCCAAGCCGACAACTTCAGCACGGCCGGACCGCTGAGCCCCCAATGGGTAATGAGCAGTGGCCCCGTTTCCGCTAGTTTGGTGCCGTTGATTTTTACCGTGGCCGCTTCTACACTAATACCCATCAGTGCGGTAATGGGATTGCCCGGCATATTAAAGGTAAACAGCGAAGGCAGGGGCGGTTGAATGCTATGGCCCAGCGCCGTTAACCAACCGAACATCCCCGCCTTGGGGTAGCCGCCCGCCGCCACACATACAAAATCGGCTTTGATTGCCTGACCATTGGCCATATGGACCTGCCACTTACCTTCCATGGGCTGTAGGCTTTCAACGGCTGCGTTCATGCGGATATCCACCCCGTACTTGCCAGCCTCTTTTAACAAACAGGCAATGATGGTTTCCGACGAATCGGTAATGGGGAACATCCGCCCGTCGGCTTCCGTTTTCAATACCACGCCCCGCTCTTTGAACCAAGCAATGGTATCGGTGGTAAAAAAATGGTGAAAGGCTTTTTTGAGCATTTGCGCCCCACGGGGATAACGTTTAACCATCTCGGCTATACTAAAACAGGCATGGGTTACATTACAGCGGCCACCGCCACTGATGCGCACTTTGGCCAACAGCTTGCTGCTTTTTTCCAGCAAAATTACTTGTAGCCCTTTGTGCAGGCGGGCCGCATTAACGGCGCAAAAAAAACCGGCTGCCCCACCGCCAATTACCACCAAGCTTTTTCCTTCCATCCAATCAATTTTGTATTTTACATTCCCAAAGGCAGTACATTGCTGCCCGTACAAAAGTCTATCATTTTAACAACAATAACATGGCTGCCCCGCTTAGTCCGGTACAATTAAAGCAAATACCTGTTATCCAATACGACAAAATCAGGGATTTTGTAAAAACCGGCGATATTGTATTTTGTAGCGGCGGCTATCTTTTTTCCAAAATCATTCAGCGGCTTACCAAAAGCACTTGGAGCCATGTAGGCGTAGTGTACAAAGACGAGGAACTGGGGCGGGTACTGTTGCTAGAAGCAGAGCCCTTCGTGGGTATCCGTTTGATACCACTTTCCAAATACCTGCGGGATTACAAGGGCAAAAAACGGCCTTACAAAGGCAAAATTTTTATCTGCAAAATGACGGTTGCTGTAGAAAAACCAATTTTCAACAAGGGCATCAGTTTTGGTTTGGACGAGCTGACCCGGCCCTACGATAATTGGGAGATTTTCCGCATCATGCTGCGCATTTTGTTCAAAGCAGGCAAAAGGGAGCGCAACCGCAGCTATATCTGCTCCGAACTGGTGAGGGATATTTATGCCAAGGCGGGGGTGTTGATGCACCTGAGAGATAGCTATATCAGCCCCGACAATATTTGGAAGGACGAGCGGATAGAAATGCGCTACCGGGTGCTATAAATACCATTTTATACAGTTTTCGCCCAAAAATTCGTCCCAAGCGGCCGAAAATCACGAAAAAAGCCCAAAATACCGGGCTTTTCCTATGCTTTTACGCCCATAAAAGCCTACCTTTGCCGTCCCAAAATTTAAACCAATTGGGATTTTATCATGTTATCAAATTATTTAACAAAACAATTAAACGCAGATGCGGGTGAACCTGCAGCCGCACCGGTAGAACCTTCTACCCCAGTGGCCGAGGTTGCTGCGACAACAAACGAGCCTGCTGCTGAAGCTGCCCCCGTGGCAGCCGAAGCTGCCCCAGTAACTACTGAAGCTGCCCCTGCGGTGGCCGAAACCGTTGCCGAAGTGGCCGAAACTGCCGCCCCTGTTGCCGCTGCCCCCGTAGTGGAAGAAGTAGTGGCTACAGCCCACGACGATTTTGACTGGAGTGTGGACAAGCGCAACGTAACTTACTACAGCAACGAAGAAAAGCTGAAGTACGACCATGTGTACGAAAACACATTTAAGCAAATCAACGATGGCGAAATGATCCAAGCCACGATTGAAGCTTTGACCAAGACCGATGCGGTGGTGAACATTGGCTTCAAAAGTGATGGCCTTATTTCGCTGAACGAATTCCGTGATATCCCCGGTGGTATTAAAGTTGGTGATTTGGTGGAAGTAATGGTAGTGGAAAAAGAAGACCGCCAAGGCAACCTGCACCTGAGCCGCAAACAAGCCCGCACTAGCCGTGCTTGGGAGCGCATCATGGAAGTACACAAAACTGGCGAAATCGTTACCGGTTTGGTTACCAGCAAAACAAAAGGTGGCTTGATCGTAGACGTATTTGGCATGGAAACTTTCTTGCCAGGTTCTCAAATTGACGTGAAGCCTGTTACCGATTACGACCAATTCGTGGGCAAGACCATGGAATTCAAAGTGGTGAAGATCAACGAAACCATTAAGAATGCCGTGGTATCGCACAAAGCATTGATTGAAAGCGATATCGAAGCACAACGTGCCGAAATCATGGGCAAACTGGAAAAAGGCCAGGTATTGGAAGGTACCATCAAAAACATCACCGACTTTGGTGCGTTTTTGGATCTGGGCGGCCTAGACGGTTTGTTATACATCACTGATATTAGCTGGGGCCGTATCAACCACCCAAGTGAGGTGTTGAAACTGGACCAGAAGTTGAACGTGGTAGTATTGGATTTTGATGATGATAAAAAACGCATCAGCTTGGGCTTGAAGCAGTTGACGCCGCATCCTTGGGATACGTTGGCCGAAACGGTTACCGAAGGTGAGATTGTAAAAGGCAAAGTAGTGAACATTGAAGACTACGGTGCATTTTTGGAAATCATGCCAGGTGTGGAAGGTTTGGTACACGTAAGCGAAATTACTTGGGCCAACACGCCAATCAACGCCAAAGAGTTCTTCAAACTGGGCGACGAGCATGCTGCTAAGATTGTAACATTGGACAAAGATACCCGCAAGATGAGCTTGTCTATCAAACAAATGACTGGCGATCCTTGGGGCGATATCGATGTTAAATTCCCTGAAAATAGCAAGCACAAAGGCACTGTTAAAAACATTACCCCTTACGGTGTGTTTGTGGAACTGGCTACCGGTATCGGTGGTATGATCCACATCAGCGACCTGAGCTGGTTGAAGCGCTTTAACAACCCCAACGAATATACCAAAGTGGGTAACGAAATTGATGTGATGATTATGCACATTGACAAGGACAACCGCAAATTGCAATTGGGCCATAAGCAAATTGAAGAAGATCCTTGGAATGCCTTGGCCGATACTTTCCCTGTGGGAAGCATCCACGAAGGTACCGTGATCAAAAAAGACGACAAAGGTGCTGTGGTTCAACTGCCCTATGGTTTGGAAGGCTTTGCGCCTGCCCGTCACCTGCACAAGGAAGATGGCACTACCATTGTTGCTGATGCCGTTGAGCGTTTCTTGGTAATCGAGTTCGACCGCAACGACAAGCGCATTGTATTGAGCCATACCCGTTTGTGGGAACAGGTGAAAGAAGAAGAGAAGCAAGTGGCCCGCAAGGAAGCCCATGTGGAAACTGAAAACACCAAAAAAGCGGTGAAGAATATCCAAAGCAAGGTAGAGAAATCAACCCTTGGCGATTTGGGCGTTCTGGCCGATTTGAAGAAGAAGATGGAAGGCAATGCTGCTGCCGAAGGTGATGCAAAACCCGAATAAGTAGCGTTTTGATTTTATACAACCGCCCCTTTAGTGATAATGGGGCGGTTTTTTTTGCTTTGAATCAAGGTTACTAGCGTCGCATTAGACCTCTTTCATAATTCACCTTTTCCTCTCTTTTGGAGAGGAATTAAAGGTGAGGTCAACAAACAAAAAAAGAATTATGAAAGAGGTCTGTTGTGCAATCGCCAGTTGCTTGCGAGTATTGTCGGTACTGAGATAGATGGATTGCGGTGATGATTGATGCGTTAATTATGATCGTTACAAAGCAATTTATTATGACACGATCACCCAATAATAGTATTGGTGAATATGAAAACTATACCGACATTTACTGCCAATAAAGCCTTTAAAAAGGTGATTACTCTTTTAATGTCACTAAAAAAATCAGCATGAAATTTATTTTTCTTTTTATCTCAATCTTGTTCGTCAATATCCTATCCGCACAAAACAAAGTTGACATTGAAATAAAAACAGGGGCCGACAACCTCGAACCAAAAGATTTCATGGAAAACCCTTCTATAACATTGCGCATAAGAAATAAACCCGATGTTGTAATTAGCGATATCAATCATGGGCGAAGCTGGCCAAACAATTCGGTGCACCGCATTAGCATCCCCCTTACACAAGACATACTTGTTTCGGATATAAGTGAAATTGAAATTACCCGAAAAGATAAAGATGGCAGCAAAAACAACATAGAAGCTACGGCTGCTGATAATTGGAACATTGACAGGCTTTTGGTTACCGCTACATTTAAAGTAAATAACAAACCAGTAAAGTATAAATTGTTGGAGAAAGCGGCTAGGCCACTTGTCAGGTTTATTTATGAAAAAAGGGGCAATAACAATCCTAACGAAACCGCCACTTCTGTAAGATATGTAATGGATGACCTCAAAATAATTTCTGGCGCACCAGCACCTACCCCCACTAATCCTAACTTGGTTATAGCCAAGCCGATTAAATTAGTGGTAGAAATCAATACTGGCGATGATGATTTAAGGGGTGGTGGCGACAATGTATCTTTAAAAATATTCTTAAAAAACAACCCAACCCCTATACAATGGAAAAACTTAAATGCCAATAGAAAGTGGAACAATTATTCTGCAAAGCGTGTTGAAAAAACATTTAATAACCTGTTTGATTTTGATGCCATAGAAAAAATAGAAATGTGGCATGATGGCGGCGGCGGAATGGGTGCCGATAACTGGACTGTAGATAAAGTTTTAATTACGGCCAAACTAGATAGCAGGCAAAAAATATTGGTTGATAGAATAGGAACCCCAGTACACCGCTTTACCGGTGATACCCGCAGAAAACTATTGTCAGTGGAATAAAAAAACGGCATGGATTAAATTCGATTTCACCCATGCCTTTCCTTCAATACGCTTTCAATATCGCCTAGCGTATAGCCCTTGGCCTGTAGCAAAATCAGATAATGGAACAGCAGGTCGGCTGCTTCATTCTTGAATAATTCGCTGTTATCGTCTTTGGCTTCAATCACTAACTCCACGGCTTCTTCACCCACTTTTTGGGCTATTTTGTTGATGCCCTTGGCAAATAGGGAAGCGGTGTAAGAGCTTTCGGTCGGATTTTTTTTGCGGTCGGCAATGATGGCTTCCAACTGGTGCAGAAAGCCCGGGGCTTGATTGACTTCATCAAAGCAAGTGTCGGCACCGGTGTGGCATACTGGCCCCACCGGCTTGGCTTTTACCAGCAACGTATCTTTATCGCAATCGATCAGCACTTCTTGTACCAGCAAAAAATTGCCGCTCTCCTCCCCTTTCGTCCACAACCTTTGCTTGCTACGGCTGAAAAAAGTAACCTTGCCCAGTTCGTAGGTTTTGTCCAATGCCGACTTGTTCATAAAGCCCAGCATCAGCACTATGTTGGTGGTGGCATCCTGCACGATTGTAGGTACCAGGCCGTCGGGGTATTTGTTGAATTCGATATGCATCATGGAGTTGAAAGTTGAGAGTTGAAAATTGAAAGTTTAAAGTCTAAAGTTGATATATGCCAGCTTACTGGTCCATGGTCTATGGACCATGGTCTTGCCCTTCTATTCCGTCTTTTCCGTATGATCAGTATTACTATTTGCCTCGTGTTTGTCTTTCAACAACATCTCCATCATTTGGTTATGCCGGTCGATATTGCGGTTATACCTGTTGATACGGCGGTTATCAGCTTTGTTTTTCAAGTACACCGCTATTGCCAACGCAATGATGCAACAACCCATTATCCAAACCACCACTATTTTCATAACCTTACATTAATCTGTTGTTGATGAAGGTACTGCTTCAATTCCGGTATCCCAATTTCTTTGTAATGGAAAATACTGGCCGCCAATGCCGCATCGGCACCGGCTTGCTGAAATACCTCTTTAAAATGCACCATACTGCCCGCCCCACCCGAAGCGATTACTGGAATGGGCAGTCCCTGCGACAACTGCTGGGTAATGTCCAAGGCAAAACCATTTTTGGTACCATCGTTGTTCATGCTGGTGAGCAATATTTCACCCGCTCCGGCATCCACCGCCCGCCTTGCCCAGTCCATGGTTTTGGTTTCGGTTTTAAGCCGTCCGCCATTTAGGTACACATACCATTCGCCATCGGCTTCCTGCTTGGTATCAATGGCTAGCACCACAAACTGGCTACCATATTGTTTGGCCAAGCCTTCTATTAATGCCGGGTTTTTAAATGCCGCTGTGTTGACAGATACCTTGTCGGCACCATTTTGGAGCAGCACCGCCGCATCTTCCACCGTTGTAATACCACCGCCCACTGTAAAAGGGATATTGATGGCCGCAGCGACCCTACTCACCAGTTCGGCTAGGGTTTTGCGCTTTTCGATGGTGGCGGTAATATCCAAAAACACCAACTCATCGGCACCTTGCTCGCTGTACAAGGCTGCCAATTCTACCGGGTCGCCAGCATCCCGTATCTGCTCAAAATTGATCCCTTTTACCGTTCGGCCTTCCTTTATATCCAGGCATGGTATGATCCTTTTGCACAACATTAGTTATTCCATTTTATCAAGTCTGCTAATGCAATTGTTTTTTCGTAAATCGCTTTGCCGATGATGGCACCACTGCAACCGATTTGTTGCAATGCCGCTACATCTTCCAGAGTGGTTACGCCGCCACTGGCAATCAACTGTATGCCTTTATATTGGTCAATAATGCGCTGGTACAGGGCAATGGATGGCCCGGCCATGGCTCCATCCTTGGAAATATCGGTACAAAAAAATTGCTTGACCCCAATGGCCATCATATCGGTTAAGAAATCATCCAACTGCACTTGTGTATCTTCCAACCAACCACTGATTTTTATTTTCCCGTCCAGTACATCGGCACCCACAATGAATTTGTCGGCACCATACTGCTGCAACCAAGCCGTGAACAAAGCCTTGTCTTTGATTGCAATGCTGCCCACTGCCACAAATGCCGCTCCCGCATTGAATACATCCTTCACCGTTTCATCGGTTTTGATACCGCCGCTGAAATCCACTTGCAGATGTGTTTGTCGGGCAATGGCTTCCAGTACTGCTAAATTTTGTACGGCACCGGCCTTGGCCCCATCCAAATCTACTACATGCAAACGGGTGAGCCCGGCTGCTTCAAATTGCTTGGCAGCATCAACGGGATTGTTATAATACACGGTGATAGCCGCATAATCGCCCTTGGTAAGCCTTACGCATTTACCATCAATAATATCTATGGCGGGAATGATTTGCATCCTATATGTTCAAAAAGTTTTGTAAAATCTGTTGACCAGCCGCCGCACTTTTTTCGGTGTGGAACTGCACACCGTAAAAATTGCCTTGTTGCAATGCCGCACTGTAAGGCACACCATACAGCGTTTGCGCTGCGGTATGGCTGCCCAGTTCCACATAATAACTATGCACGTAATATACATAGGTATCCTTGGGGATATCCGTAAACAAAGGGCCTTGCAAATCGGTAATGGTATTCCAACCCATCTGCGGCACTTTCAGCCCTTCGAGAGGGGCAAATTTTTTAACCGCTGCGTCTATAATACCCAAGCCCTCAGTATCGTCCTCTTCCGAATAGCGACAGAGCAACTGCATGCCCACACAAATGCCTAGCACGGGTTGCTTTAAGTTTTTAATTATTGTATCCAGCCCCTTTTGGCGGAGGGATTGCATGGCTGCCCCCGCATGGCCCACACCCGGGAAAATGACTTTATCAGCACTTTGCAATAGGGTCGCTTCATCCGTTACCGTTGCGGTTACGCCCAGCCGTTGCAGTGCATACAAAACGCTCTGCACATTGCCCGCCTCGTAATCTATTATAGCTACCTCCATTACAGTACCCCCTTGGTTGATGGCAGGGCATTGCTGCCCAAATCCCTTTTCACAGCCATTTTGATGGCTTTGGCAAAGGCTTTGAATATCGCTTCTATTTTGTGGTGTTCGTTCTCGCCACTGGCTTGGATATTCAAATTACATTTGGCCGCATCGCTAAAAGATTTAAAGAAATGAAAGAACATTTCCGTGGGCATTTCACCAATCTTCTCTCTTTTGAATTCAGCCTCCCACACAATCCAAGTACGGCCGCCAAAGTCCAACGCCACCTGCGCCAAACAATCGTCCATTGGCAGGGCAAACCCGTAACGCTCTATGCCTCTTTTATCGCCCAGCGCTTTGGCAAAAGCCTCGCCCAAAGCAATGCCGCAATCTTCAATGGTATGGTGTTCATCTATGTGCAAATCGCCTTGACATTTCACGGCCACATCTATATTGCCATGACGTGCCAATTGGTCGAGCATGTGATCAAAAAAGCCCAAACCGGTTTGGTTGTCAGCTTTTCCGCTGCCATCCAAGTTCAAAGTCACCGTAATTTTTGTTTCGTTGGTACTGCGTTCTTGCACCACTTTACGCTCACCGCTTTTTAAAAAAGCATATACTTTTTCCCAATCGGGCGTATCCAATACAATGGTATCGCCCAAAGCTGCAATCTTATCTTTGATTTCTTCCGAACCCAAACCGCTGCCATTGTTCAGCCAGATACCGCCGCAACCCAGGTTTTTGGCCAATTGCATATCGGTAATGCGGTCGCCAATCATAAAAGAGTTGGCTAAATCGTACTTTGTAGCATCAAAATACTCCGTTAGCATGCCAGCGGCCGGTTTGCGGGTAGGTGCCTGCTCGGCGGGATAGGTTCGGTCAATGAACACCGCATCAAAAAAAATCTTTTCCCCTTCCAAGCTTTTCATCACCAAATTCTGTAGGGGCCAAAACGTATTTTCCGGAAAACTGTCGGTGCCCATACCATCTTGGTTGGTTACCATCACCAGTTCATAATCCATATCTTGGACAATCTTGCGCATATACCAAAACATATCCGGGTAAAACGTCAACTTGTCATACGAATCCAGTTGATAGGTAGGTGGCGCTTCGTTGATGAGCGTGCCATCCCTATCAATGAACAAGACCCTGATTTTACCTGCGGCATCGGGTTTGCCGGGTTGGTTGTAACGAACGATGATTGGAGTTGCTGACATAATATTTTTGTTACGAGTTGATTTTGTTATTTTGGTTACGAGTTGGTTTAGTTGCGAGTTGAAGCCAATTAAGTACACAAGTTACTATTCATCCTCACTAAACTATTTGCAATTAAACGTCATTTATTGAAGAACAATAGCGAAGAAATTATGTCACCCCTTCGGGGTTCTGCCCTTAATTTGTGACATCTCTTAGAATAGTTTCACCCCTTCGGGGTTATAAATCCTTTACCTCAACGACATTGATTCGCTATTCACTATTCACTGTTCATTATTCATTATTCACTACCCTCAACGCTTCCAAGAGCTTCATATTCTCCGCCTTGGTACCTACCGTAATACGCAGACAATTATCGCAAAGTGGGTCCTTGCTGCGGTTGCGAACCACAATGCCCTTGTCTGCTAAGTATTGATACAATGCGTTGGCATCTTTTACTTTTACCAGCAAAAAATTGGCATCGCTGGCATATACTTTTTCAACAAAGGGAAATGCTTGTAAGGCCACGGCCAATTCCTCCCGTTCATTCACGGTTTCCTTGATCCAGTTGTTGACCAACGCTGTATTTTGCAAAGCCTCTACACCTAATTCTTGCGAAGCCTTGTTTACATTATACGGCGGTTTTACTTTGTTGAACAAGCCTATCATTTCTTCCGAGGCAAAGGCAATGCCCAAGCGCAATGCTGCCAGTCCCCAAGCCTTCGACAGGGTTTGCATCACCACCAAGTTTGGATATTCCGTCAGTTCCTGTATAAAAGTTTTTTGCTTGGCAAAGTTGATATAAGCTTCGTCCACCACTACCAGCCCAGGGAAATTGTTGAGTAACCATTCTATATCGGCCCTGTTCATGCTATTGCCGGTGGGGTTATTGGGACTACAAATGAACAAGAGTTTGGTTTGTGCATCCGTTAGGTTCATGATGCTTTCCAAATCCAATTGAAAAGCATCGGTCAACCGGGCCTTCCGTACTTCCACATCATTAATATTCGCACTCACCTCGTACATGCCGTAAGTAGGTGGGCAAATGATCACATTGTCTTTACCGGGATTGCAAAAGATACGGTACAGCAGGTCGATCACTTCATCGCTGCCATTGCCGATAAAGATATTCTCGGCCGGTACACCCTTGATTTTGGTCAACTGAAATTTCAGCGGCCATTGCAAGGGGTCGGGATAGCGGTTGAAAGCTTCCTCCAGCGGTGAGCCAATGCTGTTTTCGTTGGCATCCAGGTACACCGAAGCCTCGCCCACAAACTCATGCCGGGCAGAAGAATAGGGAACCAGCCGCTTGATGTTGTCTCTTACTAAATTGTTGATGTCCACTTTTGAATGTTGAATTATGAATGACGAATGACGAGGGATGAGTGATGAACAACGGCCAACGGTCAACGGCCCCCTCCCAACCTTACCCTTACCGCATTACCATGCGCCTCCAGCCCTTCTGCTGCTGCCATGGTTTCTACCGCATTGCCGATATTGGCCAAACCACTTTTGCTCAGTTGCTGAAAGGTAACCTTCTTTACAAAGCTATCCAGCGAAACCCCGCTATAAGCCTTGGCATGGCCATTGGTGGGCAGCGTATGGTTGGTGCCGCTTGCATAATCGCCCACACTTTCCGGTGTGTAATGCCCTAGGAACACACTGCCCGCATTTACCACTCGCTCGGCCAATGCCACCGCATCATCCGAAGCAATGATTAAATGCTCTGGTGCATACTCGTTCAGCAAATCAAAAGCCGTTGCCACATCCTCCATTACCACAAATCTACTAGCGGCCAATGCTTTTGCAGCCATCGCTTGACGGGGCAATGCCGCCAATTGTACCGCCAACTCGGCTTGCACGGCATCTACAATGGAGGCTGCACTGGCCACCAACAGCACTTGGCTATCGGACCCATGCTCGGCCTGGCTGAGCAAATCGGCCGCTACAAAAGCAGGGTTGCTGGTTGCATCCGCATACACCGCCACTTCACTGGGACCTGCGGGCATGTCAATGG
>CALSBI010000006.1:0-317920 GCA_943373145.1 Chitinophaga pinensis | reverse complement strand
TGTTCCTTTTTGTTTGCCCAAAAAGGAACCAAAAAGGGCCCCGCCAACGATTACATCGCGTTGGCGGAGGGTACCCTGATTAAGCTTTCGTACTACTGTAAACTCAGATTCGGTTCCCTGACATTGTGTTTTGATGGCTAACATTTGTTCTTTAATAGCACAACACGTTCTGTATTCGTAAACTAAGGGAAGATTTTGTTCCAGCATGGCTGAACAAACTAAACTTCAGTTTTTTTAACTTGGTTTGGGCAACCAAAATTGCGCTTTGGTCCTTACCTTCATGTAAATAAATTTATGCTGTACGGCTCTGGAGGTAGTTAAAAAATGCGTCCTTTTTACAAAGCCCTGCGGATTATCCATCATGCTATGCATCAAAATATGCTCATAAAAATCAAGCGCCAAGATTGTTTGGAGCAATATCCCGCCTTTCCCTTGCGCAGCTACGACCATGATAAGGATGAAGAGTTGATTCAGTATCCGAAAACTTTTAATTCGTATACATTGACACTTGCTTCCAAATCGTTCAAGGGGCATATCAAAGCACTCGGGAAAGCCTTGCAGCAATTAACTGCTCACTTGGGCTATATGGACCTCATCTTTTTAGGCGATACAATATTGCCTTGGCTTTATCAAGAAAACGACTACAAACCTGTTGTAGCGGCCCAGCAATATTTGATGGAAAATAAAATTGGTAAGCGCTTCAACGGTGCCATACAGGTAAACAATCAGTTACTGGTGCCATTTATTCAACACCTTTCGTGGCTGACACGCTGCAATGCTAGCTTGCCGTATTTTTATTTCACCGACAAGGGGCAACATTTCATTGGCCATATTTGCAAACACGGAAATCTGCATTTGGATACTTTACATGAAGCAGTGGATAGTTTGATAAAAGCAGGTATCAACAAGTGCCCATTCACCTATTTGAGCAGCAGTAATTGTTCCAATCAATTTGGCAAAACAAGTGCCATTGCGGGACGGCGTATTATTGCGATACAATAAAGGAGATGCCTAGGATATGGGATGCCAATTTTATAGCATGTAAAACTGTGCAAAGGGCAAATCTTAAAAGTATTAAAAATCAAATAACACCTCTCAACATAAAAGGCAGCCCGTTTCCGAACTGCCTTTTATTATTTTCATCAACACATTGCTTATGCCAAATCGAAACGATCTAAGTTCATCACTTTGGTCCAAGCTGCCACGAAGTCTTGTACAAACTTTTCTTGGGCATCTTCGCAGGCATATACTTCTGCCAAAGCCCGCAGTTCTGAATTGGAGCCGAAAATGAGATCTACACGGGTGCCGGTCCATTTGCGTTGGCCGGTTTTACGATCAACGCCTTCAAACACATTTTGTGCGTCGGATGTACCACGCCATTGGGTACCAAAATCCAACAGGTTCACAAAGAAGTCGTTGCTCAGCAATCCGGGTCGGCCTGTAAACACACCATGCTGCGATTGGTTGTAATTGGTGTTCAACACCCGCATACCACCAATCAGCACCGTTAGTTCGGGGGCGCTCAGCGTAAGCAGTTGCGCTTTGTCTACCAACATTTCTTCTGCCACACCGCTGTACTGTGCTTGCGCATAGTTGCGGAAGCCATCGGCACGGGGTTCTAGCACAGCAAAGGATTCCACATCGGTTTGTTCCTGCGATGCATCGGTACGGCCGGGGGTAAAGGGCACTTGCACGTTATGGCCAGCTTCTTGCGCCGCTTTTTCCACACCAGCACAGCCGCCCAATACAATCAAGTCGGCCATTGACACCTGCTTGCCATCGGCTTGGGCACCATTGAATTCATTTTGAATGCCTTCCAGCACGGCCAATACCTGCGCCAATTGTGCAGGGTTGTTCACTTCCCAATCTTTTTGTGGGGCCAAGCGGATGCGGCCACCATTGGCACCGCCACGCTTATCCGATCCGCGGAAGGTAGAAGCCGAAGCCCAAGCGGTGGATACCAATTGTGATACCGTTAGGCCCGAAGCCAATATTTTACCTTTGAGGGCTGCCACATCTTGCTCGTTGATAAGTGGATGTGTTGCATCAGGAACGGGATCTTGCCAAATCAATTCTTCGGTTGGTACTTCCGGGCCGAGGTACCTGGCACGGGGCCCCATATCACGGTGCGTCAATTTGAACCAAGCCCGTGCAAATGCATCGGCAAACTGATCGGGGTTTTCGAAAAAGCGGCGTGAGATGGGCCCGTAGATAGGATCGAGGCGTAACGCCAAATCGGTAGTGAGCATGGTGGGCGCATGGCGTTGGTTGGGGTCGTGCGCATCGGGCACGGTACCTGCACCAGCACCCGCCTTGGGCTTCCACTGATGGGCGCCCGCTGGGCTCTTGGTCAATTCCCACTCAAAGCCAAAAAGGTTTTCAAAAAAGTTATTGCTCCACTTCGTGGGTGTGGTGGTCCAAGCACCTTCCAAGCCACTGGTAATGGTATTCACCCCATTGCCGCTGCCAAATGTATTTTTCCAGCCCATGCTTTGCTCCTCTATGCTTGCGCCAGCCGGTTCACGGCCAATATACTGGCTGGGGTCGGCGGCACCATGGGTTTTGCCAAAGCTATGCCCACCGGCAATCAAGGCCACCGTTTCTTCATCATCCATCGCCATGCGGCCAAAGGTTTCCCTAATGTCGTGGGCCGAAGCCAAAGGATCGGGGTTGCCATTGGGCCCTTCGGGGTTTACATAAATAAGTCCCATCTGCACAGCACCCAGCGGGTTCTCCAACTCACGGTCGCCAGTGTAGCGCTTGTCGCCCAACCACTCTGTTTCTGCACCCCAGTACACATCTTCTTCGGGTTCCCATATATCTTCCCTACCGCCGCCAAAGCCAAAGGTTTTAAAGCCCATCGACTCTAGTGCGCAGTTGCCTGCCAAAATCATCAAATCGGCCCAAGACAGTTTTTTGCCGTATTTCTTTTTGATGGGCCAAAGCAGTAAACGGGCCTTGTCCAAATTGGCATTATCGGGCCAACTGTTAAGGGGGGCAAAACGTTGGGTACCTGTACCGCCCCCGCCACGTCCGTCGGCGATACGATAAGTACCCGCGCTATGCCAAGCCATGCGGATGAAGAAGGGGCCGTAATGGCCATAATCGGCTGGCCACCAATCTTGCGAAGTGGTCATCAAGTTCATAATGTCCTGCTTCACAGCCGCCAAATCGAGGCTGTTGAAGGCAGCGGCATAATCGAACCCTTCGCCCATGGGGTTAGACAGGTTGGAATGTTGTCGCAGGATGTTCAATTTCAATTGATTGGGCCACCAATCGCGGTTGCGGGTGCCATTGCCGGCGCTTTTTTTCATGTCTCCGCCATGAAAGGGGCATTTAGCCGAGCTTTCGTTCATTTCGGCCTGAATTCCTTTACTTTCCATTGCTAAGTTGTTTGTTTTTTAAAATGTGATTTTTTATATGACACTGCTGCCTGTGCCCGTCTGATTACTATGCAGGGCCGCAGTAGTTTTGTTGCATCAATGGTTGCCGCCTCATCCGGATGGCTTCATTTGTTGACCATCTTCTTTCCTTTTCAGTACAAATTTACACATTCCATTTCCATAGACCTAAACGAAAATATCTATATTCGCCATTGACAATATCTATAACGATGAATATTCAACAATTGGAGTATGTGGTGGCGGTAGACCGCTTTAAAAGCTTTACCAAAGCTGCGGTTTTTTGCAATATCACGCAGGCCACCTTAAGTGCTATGATTAAAAAGCTGGAAGACGAGTTGGGCATTATCATTTTCGACAGAAAGGCCAACCCGCTTTTGACCACCGATGTAGGGAAGAGTGTTGTAGATGAGGGCAAGATGGTGCTGGCCCATTGCGGCCAAATCAGGGATAAGGCGAGGGGCGCCCATACCTTGATTGAGGGCAAGATTAAAATTGGCGTAATCCCTACCATTGCCAATGCGTTATTGCCCAAGATCATTCCGCCGCTACTGCTCAACTACCCGCAACTGCATGTTGAAATTGTAGAGATTACCACACCAAACATCATCAAACAATTAAAAGAAGGGGCCATAGATGTGGGTATTGTGGCCACGCCCACTACGGATGCCAATGTGGCAGAGGAGATTTTGTACTACGAATCGTTGATGGTCTATGGGCAAATTGATAAAAAGAACAATTATATCATTCCCGATGAGGTAAAGAACAAAAAGGTTTGGCTGCTGGAAGAAGGGCATTGCCTGCGGGACCAGTTTGCCAACCTTTGTGCATTAAAGAAAAAGGAACTGAAGCCCAACAACCTGAGCTTTGATGCCAACTCCTTTGATACCCTACTGAATATGGTGGATGCATTTGGCGGTCTTACATTGATACCAGAGCTGTACTATCAAACCCTGCCCAAAGAAAAAAAGGAGAAAGTCTATTTTTTCAAAACCCCCATTCCCGTTCGGGAGGTTTGTTTGATCTATTATCGCCCCTATGCCAAGCAAAGGGTAGTGAGCATGTTGGCCGAGTTTATCCAAAAAAACATCCAACCGATTTTGCTGACTAAAAAATATAAAAAGACAGAGTTGGTGATTGCGAAGGTGTAGGGTGTTGAAAGTTTAAAGTTGAAAGTTTAAGGTTGGGTTGTTTGGTTGTTCGATGTTCGGTTGTTTGATGTTGGGGAAGGTTTAAAGTCTAAAGTTTAAGGTTGAAGGTTGAAGGTTGGCGGCTGCAGGTGGGGCGTAGTTCAAATTTTCGCCCCCCGCTGCCCTGGCTAATGGAGACCCCAGCTAGCGAAAAAAACAAAGCGGCCCATGCCAAGGTAAAATCGGGCAAGGATTTTCCTCAGTATATTCAAGAGCTGCTAGCGTTGGGCAGTAGCCAAATGGATAGAGAATATGGCGGATATAACCTGTACATATTTCTACCAAGTAGGTACTGCACTGTTAGTGGAAGCGATACCGCAGTAATGCGGTTGAGCATCTTGACGCCTTGCCCACGACCTCCCTAAACGTCAGTAGAGTACATTGTGGACATTCTATTTCACAATAACAAGGTACGCCATAACTACATCAATGGCCGGTCCTTCAACCAGCCATTGATGCAAATACTATTTTTTCAATTACAATTCTACCTAACCAATAATTTTTGAACAATCGGCATTTCGTTGCCCACTACCATAACTGTGTAAATGCCTTTGGGAAGTTGGCCGATATTGAGTTTTATCAATTGTGTACCTTTTGTTATCCGGGTCGATTGTACCATTTGCCCCATTGAGTTGGTAATATGTACTTGCATATCAGCTTTTGCAGCCTCATTCAAAAGCAAATTCACATTTGAAACAGCCGGGTTTGGATACAACAAGAAACTTTGCTTACTATTATCCAGTTTAGCCACAACCCTTGTTGGACTAAGTTTGTTGCTTCCATCTGCATCAACCAATTTTAAGCGATAAAAAATCATCGCTTTAGCTACATTAACATCGGCAAATTGGTATTGGCGAACACTGTTGCTGTAACCGGCTGCACTTACCTGTCCAATTTTTGTAAAACTAGTTCCATCGTAACTCCGCTCCACGTCAAAGTAGGCACTGTTTTGCTCGGATTGTGTACTCCAACTAAGTATTACATCCCCTCCCTGCCTCTTGGCTTGGACTTCAATGCCATTGATGGGAATCACGGTTCCTATGGTTGTAAAAGTTTGTGTACCACCATATCCGGAATTAGCAACACTGCCAATAGCTTCGCATGAAAAATTGTACGCAGTGCCAGCAGCAAGAGCTGGTACCGTAATTGAGGTAGCATTTACAGGCGCAACAGTCCAGCTTGCATCCGTTGTTTTTTTATACCGTAAGTTATAGGAAGCAGCGCTTGTATCTGGAGTCCAAGTAAATGTTGCACTTGCGTTGGTTATATTAGAAACATTTAATCCGAGCGGCACAGGTGGGGGTGCAATACTGTTGCTATTAATAAGAACCGTATAATCTTCTGTTTCTCCTCTTGCATAAGCTCCACAGGGAGTTGGCGGACTATCATGGCTCATTATTACCCGCATTCTTGTAGTACCTAATGGCGCGGCTGAAGGAACGGTGAAATTAAAGGCATTATAACCCGAAAAATCTGAATAAATTGATACCACTTCTTCGCCTACATCAGCAAAATCATTGTCATGATTATAATCTATCCAGATACTGTAATACTCGTATTCGGGGTATGGCACCAATCCAGATAGAAAGCCTTGCACGTTTTGGCCCCGTGTAAGCGTTGCAATCTGATTGGTAAAGTCGCCATAACCATTATTCCTTCCTGAATTATTTAGCAAAATACCCGATAGCCAAACCTGGCTTAAATACTCTTGCACCTGGTTTTGCCCAACGGAAGAACAAATGCCTGTTCCGGTGGTGGTGAATGTTTGTGTGGCACTGTAGCCCGATGGCCCATTACTGCAAACAGCTTCAACCGCATATTCATAAGTGGTCCCGGAGTAAAGACCAAAAATATTCATCGTAGTAAGGTTACCTGAAACCACTGTCCAGCTACCGGCCGTAGTTGGTTTATACCGCAAATGATACAAAGCAGCACCAGCAACAGGTGCCCACGAAACAGTTGCGAGGTTATTGGCAATATTTGCAACATTTAATCCTACTGGCATATTGCAGGTTCCGGTACCACTATGATCCATAAAATGAAAGACAGTCATAGCCGTACCACTTAAAACGTACAGACTATTATCGCTGGCAAGGGTACACCCATAACCCCATCCGCTGTAGATATTTGTTGAATCAACCCATTGTTGCACACCCGTATTGCCGTATTTTAATGTGATCATCCGTAAACTTGGTACATTGTTAGGGTCCACATTGGGACCTCCCTTACCTGTAACAAATACCTCTCCGTTTGTTTTGGCGGCAATAAAATAGGGCGCTTCTTCAAAGCCTGGTGCCCCATTATATGCTGTATTCCATAACATGGCGCCATCTGTATTCACCTGGAATGTAATCCAGGTATCAAGGCTTTGACTTTGACCAATAATACTCAATTTGCCAGCCACATAAGTAAACCTGGTAGGGAAATCAGTTCCGCCAAAATCAAAATCCTTTTTCCACAACTGTGTACCAGAAGGACTAAATTTAAAAATTTCAATATCGTTTTGACTGGTGGCAGTAACTTGGTTAAAATAACCTGTAAGCAAATATGCATTGCCAGCATCATCTATTTCTACATCTCTTGCGCCACGGCCCTGTACACCAGCCGTCCACAAAAGAGCTCCCGTTGTATCCCAAGCCGTTATTACTGCTATATTGGGATTGCCGCCTGAAGCGCTCATTACAATTTTATTTCCTTTTAAGCGCATCGACTCAAAGTAGGCTGGGGCATTGGCATCGCTGTGTTGTGTAAAAAGTATATTGCCGTTTGTATCAAATTTAATCAACGCAAAGCCGGGGAGATTTCCAACACCGCATGCGCCTACATACAGGTTTCCGTTATTATCCAATTCGCATCTCAGGCTCATCCCTACCAGATAATTAACCGGGTTGATAACCTGTTTCCACAACAGATTACCATCTGGGCTGTATTTTAAAACAATGACACCAAGGGCATTACTGCCACTGTACTGATAACCTGCTACAAAAACATTGTTATTATTATCGGTAGTAACCCAAAGCAGCCTTTCATAAGTGCTTGCAATACCCGATGTGGTTATGGCTTCCCACTGCAATACACCAAACTTGTTGTATTTGCGGGTATAGCCATTGTTATTTACCGCATAGCCCGTTGCAATAACATTGTCTTGGTTATCACGAGCTATCATAGACCCTGTTTTGGCGTTACTTTGTGCAGGCCTTATCCAGTCGGTAGAATACTGGGCAACTGAGTTGATTGAAAAAAGCGTTATCAATATGGTAATTATATTTTTTTTCATATTTGTATCTTTTGAATTTCATCTGCTAACCCTTGGTGGCGGAAGATGGTATATAATTGATTATACAAGTTTTACTTTTTTATTGCACATGCGTAAACAACAGTCTTGTAGCCTCAGACAATAGCAATGCTGAAAGCACCTACATTTTTTTATCTTACTATTTATTAATGATTAGGCATTGATGGAGCAAACAGCACCTGCATTCCGGAGCGATGCAATCGGGAATGATATTGAAAAGCAGCCAAGAATACAGTTTATGAATAGTTGGGAGGGTGCCAAACGAGGTCATGTTGCTTAGGAAGCGCAAACGGATCATTTGCTATAGAAAAGTCAATTTTATTGGTTACAAAAGGCGGATGAATAATAGCAGCAATATCGTAATTGGGCATATAAGAGAGCGCCATGTTTGAAAGGCATAGCTCATGAGATTTAAAAGGCATTTGCTTATCTTGGTCGTTATCCTTATCGTTCAAATCGTCGGTAATATAGTGCATCACCAAAAAGCGTGAAAAACTAACCGTTTTGTCTTGTTGCATTGTTTCATAATAGTGGCTAATAAGTGTACTTATTTTAAGCAAATCATTAACCCCAGTACCAGAGCACAGGTAGATGGAAAGAAACAATATGGCGGACATTTTTTTCACGAGTGCAATTTACACAATATATTTTCGGTTAATATTATTCTTGGCTGTACGGGTAAAATCCCACACTGAACAGGAAAATCTTCCTTCCAGAATCAATTCCCCCAACTGGCTGATAAGCACAACTTGTTGGTAACACACAATTATTTTAGGTAATTGCTTAACTAAATGACAGGCATTCTAAAAGTGTGCCTATCTAGCAAATACTTCAATGACTTTGCACTAAAGCCGAACGCCTTGGTTATATGAAAATCGCTACATTCGGCATCATACTAAATATGCGACAATTCCTAGTATCCATAGCCATTTTAATTAGCGTTTGCAGTGCGGGCTGTACCGCTAATGAAGATCCACAGCAGTGGAAGAACCGCTTTCATGCACATTAC
Organism: Chitinophaga pinensis; assembly: GCA_943373145.1. Classification (GTDB taxonomy): domain Bacteria; phylum Bacteroidota; class Bacteroidia; order Chitinophagales; family Chitinophagaceae; genus Ferruginibacter; species Ferruginibacter pinensis_H. The sequence goes on along the minus strand of CALSBI010000006.1, from coordinate 309,025 downwards.
CCACATCTTGAAAAACTGGTACACCGCTTTCGAAACGACCCCGAATTAGATAAACGCTTTCATATTAGGGCAGATAGTGGCTTACCGGATATAGCGGCTTCCTATCCTTCGGTATTAAAACTATTACAAAAGGTTGGCATAACGGATGCTTCATCGCACCGTTGTTACAGCAACAAATGGACCCGCTGGTATTATTTCAAAACCAATTGGCCCAGTGCTTACCCCATTTATATCATTTACGACCCCACCGAACCCATAAAAGCCGAAAATATGTATTATGAAAAAGACGAGTACGGTAATGAAACATGGGGCTTGGGTGGCAATTGGAGCATGTTCCGTTGGGTGGCTGTTATACCGAGCGTATGCTACGGGCCAATCGAATGATACCACCGACCTATAATCATTTACCCAAATCCCAATACCTTTATACTATGAAAATCTTTTCCGCTGCACAGATCCGGGCTTGGGACCAATATACCATTGCCCATGAGCCTATTGCTTCCATCGACTTAATGGAAAGGGCGGCCCAAGCTTTGGCGCAGTGGATGGTACAGCATATCCCCTCGCATAAAACCTGCTGCTTTTTTTGTGGCCCCGGCAACAATGGCGGTGATGGGTTTGCTTTAGCCCGATTGCTACAAGGTCAATTTTCAGACATACGGGTATATACCATCTCCAGTAGCAAGCAAAGTCCCGACTGCCTAGCCAATGCGGAGCGGTTACAACAATTGGGCATCATCATAAATGAATTGGCCAGCCCAGCGGACTTCCCTGCAATTGGATTGAACGATGTGATTATAGATGCACTCTTTGGCACAGGACTCAACAAATCGTTGGAAGGCTTGGCCGAGGAACTTGTACAATATTTGAATAACAGTGCGGCTAGTTGCATTGGCATTGATTTGCCGAGTGGGTTATTGGCTGATGGGCCAACGACAGGGGCGATGATAAAGGCTACGCATACCCTCAGCTTTCAATGCCCCAAGCTGGCTTTTTTGTTGGCCGACAATGCTGCGTTTATTGGCAACGTACATATACTGGATATCGGTCTGCACCTTGCTTATTACCATGATACGGCTACCACTTTACAAACCGTGGATGCGCCATTGGCCAAAACTTTGTACCGGCCGAGGCTGGCAACGGGGCATAAATATACGTTTGGCCATGCCCTGTTGTATGCAGGCAGCGATAACATGATGGGGGCCGCCATCCTCAGCGCCAAAGCCTGCCTGCGCAGCGGTGCTGGTTTGGTAACCGTACATACCCAAGCCGCATTGAAACATATTATACAAATAGCGTTGCCCGAAGCCTTGGTTTCCGATGAGGCATCTTTGAATACCATCGTACAAAAGAAGGCAGCCATTGGTATTGGTCCTGGTTTGGAGGTAAGCGAATACAACCAGCATCTATTGGAACATTTGCTCACCAATTGGGCAGGCCCCCTTGTGATAGATGCTTCGGCCTTGGGCCTATTGGCGAATTGCCTGCCTTTGTTGGCCGCTAAAAAAGGAAAGCCCGCTATCCTCACTCCGCATGGCGGTGAATTTGCCCGGCTATTCGGCGAAAGCGCCAATGGCTTTGCCCAAATGGATTTGGCATTGGCCATGGCCCAGCAATACCAATGTTTTATTGTACTCAAAGGGCACCATACCCTGATTGCCTGCCCCGATGGCACTGGCTATTTTAATACCACGGGCAATAGCGGCATGGCCACAGCGGGCAGCGGCGATGTGCTTACCGGCATCATCACCGGGTTGTTGGCCCAAGGCTATCCTGCCCAACCGGCTTGCTTGCTGGGTGTTTACCTACATGGATTGGCGGGGGATTTGGCTGCGGCGGCCTCCTCGGAAGAAGCGATGATGGCAGGGGATATTACCGAGCAGTTGGGCAGGGCTTTTCGCAGCTTGCATTAATGGGTATCGCTTTTTATGTATGTTTGTACCGCAGCACTAGCTGCAAAAACCAATTGTACAATGGGCCCGCAGCAAGTAGCAAAACCCCAAAAACGTAGCCGCCTGAGACAATTTTTAGGCAAGGAGTTTTTTGTTGCCAAACGAAAAATGGATTGGTTACTGACTGATAATCATTTTGCGAAAGTGGATGCTAGCCTTGCATTTGAAAATACCTTGATCGAACACCGCTCTCTTTTGCTACGACCTTTGAAAGGCGTGGACATGTACCTACAGCACAATAAAGTAAAAAACCTGTCGCTGGCCATTGGCAAGCTGCATAAAGTAGTGATACAACCGGGGCAACTGTTTTCGTTTTGGCAGTTGGTGGGCCGACCAACCCAATCGAAGGGTTACCTAGACGGGCTGACCTTGCACAATGGGGCCATCGGCAAGGGAACGGGCGGCGGGCTTTGCCAATTGGGCAACTTACTGTACTGGATGGCACTGCACAGTCCGCTTACCATCAAAGAACGGTGGCGGCATAGTTATGATGTGTTCCCTGATATCAACAGGAGCATTCCCTTTGCCTGTGGTGCTACTTTATCGTACAATTATATCGACCTGCAATTGCAAAACAATACGGACAAGGCTTTTCAAATCGAGCTATGGTTAGATGATAGCTATTTGAATGGCAAAATCACCTGCCCATGCGACTTACAAACCCACTATGAAATTTACGAAACCGACCACCAATTTAAGCAGCAATGGTGGGGCGGCTATACCCGGCATAACAAGATTTGGAAAAAAACCACCCATCTACACACGGGTTTATCTACGGATGAACTGGTGGCGGCCAATAATGCCATTATGATGTACAGCCCGTTGATTGACAAATGATGGAGGCTAATATACTCACCAATTTTTATTGAACAATCAATGCTGCCCAAAGCTCTAGCAACGTTCATACGGGTATATTCGCTTTGATCAGTGAAGTCGTATTATCCGCTACAGTGTAGAATTACTGAAGTTGAGTTTACAGTAGTACCGAAGCTCAATCAGGGAACCCTCCGCCGCCGGGGTGTAATCCCCGCCTGACCAGCTAGTCGGGCAGGGGCGGCGGTGTCCTTTTTTGGTTACTTTTTTTGACAAGAAAAAAAGTAACACAGAGGAAAACCGAAAAGAGTAGTCTGTAACTATAAAGAGAAAGTTTGAAATGCGCCCCGGTAATACCACGTGTTTTTGATTTTCCACCAAAACCTTATCTTTATCCCTCTATGGCAAAAAGCAAAACATATAAGGCAGCGCTGGCCAAAATGCCCACGGCAGCAGGTATATTTGAAATAATGCAGCCCATCATGGCGTACAATAGCAAAATGGGCGATAAATCAGAAAGCCATTGGCTACTCGGTTTTAATGGAGAGGGTTACAATACCATTTTGGAAAATTTGGGGAATGCCGAACGACCCGCTTCTGTTTTGGAGCCTAAGGAAGTGTATCGTATGGCAGTATATTGCGACTCCAATTTTACGTTTTATGTGCGCTGTATCGCCGCCACCCGTAAAAAGAAAGGCATTCTCATGCCTACTTGGGAAGATATGAAACGGATGGAAAAGCTGGTTTTGGTAGGTGAAGTGATTGACATAACGGTGCTGGATTATTTGGTGATGGACAAGGAAAACTATTTTAGTATGGCCAAGTTTGGCCTGCTGCGAAAACCCGATTTTAGCGATTTGATTGCACAAGGAAGGGAGCCCGGCACTTCACCCTCTGTTAAAAGTATGCTGCAACGCCCAGAAGAGAAGCCGGCGCCTAAAAAGACAGTTAAAAAGAAAAATGCTGTAAAAAAAGTAGCGAAAAAGAAATAAAACAATTGCATCCCAGCAGATAATGAAAAGAATAATCAATTGCGCCCTAATAGTACTTAGTTTGGGCCTGGTGCATTGCAGTACTACCAAATCCATCGGTAGTGCATCGGTACAGGGCAGCATTGTACAAGAAGGTTTTTTTACTTGCTTTGACAAAGGCTTGCAATTGGCAGGCAAACCGGTTTGGTGTGAGGCTTCGGCCATTGTATTTGATGGGCAAAAGTTGTTCATTGCCAATGACAAGGATATGCCGGGCAAGAACAGTTCGATATACTACCGGCCATTTGCCAATGGCTTTGCCGATACCGCTCACCCACCCACTTATCTGAACAATGCATTTTTAAAGAAAGCTACCAAGTTTGAAGATTTTGCACTTACCCCCAACCGCGACTATATCATTGTTACCACCGCTTTTGACCGTACCAAACCCGGCACCACCGAATGGGACGGCTTTAACAGCATTTGTTATTGGCCCGTGGGGCAAGAAAACAATGTACGGGTAATCAACCGGAATAATCGGGATAGTACCAGCACCAGCTTGCGCAGCAGCATATCCCGGTTATTGGCCAATGATAGTTTTCCTAAGGGCATGCCCTATTTTAAAATGGAGGGATTGGCCGTTGCCAATAAAAAAATATACTGGGGCGTACGGGAAGAGGGCAAGCGCTTTGATGATTTTACATACAAGACGAAAATCATCAGTGTTTCTTACGAAATGGATAATGGCAGATTGGTGCTGGACAATGATTTTGAGATACTGGCCGATATGGATCTGAAGATATTGGCCCCAGAGCTACCGGCCAATATGGGGCTTTCGAGCATTGAATACGACCCTGTACGTAACCGGTTCTGGATATTGACTTCCTATGAAGCAGCAGGTAAATTGGGTGGCTATTTGTGGATGGCCAATTTTGGCGATTTAAGAAAAAGCCGCATGCAATTGGTACGCAAAGCCGATGGCAGCCCACTTCGTTTTAACAATAAGGCGGAAGACCTTTGCCTGCTGGACAACAACACTTTGCTGGTTATCCACGATGATGACAGGGTAAAGACAACTGTTAATGGCATAGTACGTAGTGAAAACCAAGCGGCTTATAGTTTGGTAAAGTTGGCGGCTGCCCGGTGATAGTGGCATTTTCTACTTTTGTCCCACCCTACCAAATTGGAAGTTGAGAACACTATCAACTCGATTATTAGCTTAGCGAAAATTATGTATAACCCTCTCTAACTGCCAATAATCAATAGCAAAAATCGCCGCTGGTCAAAAACCAGGCGGCGGCGAACCGCAAACCCTTCACTTCGTATGCCCCTGTCTGGTCTTTGACCAACAGGTAGGGGGATTCACTCACAGGTTGATTGCAGCAGTTTTACGGCCGCTCCGCTCGGGGAATTTGAAATGCCTTACCTAGCTACCTTCAACTACCCTTACAATCAAAAAAAAGTCTTATCATTACAACCTAAGCATTAAATCCAACCAACAATGCAGGTTGTCATCATTTTAGTCCTCTTAATGGGCCTGTTGATATTTTTAACGGGCTATCTAAAACTGTCCCCTTTTTTGGGTTTGCTATTGGTGGCTATTGCTGCTGGCCTGCTGCTGCAAATGCCCATTGCTACTATTGCACAATCGGTAAGCAAGGGTATCGGTGATATGTTGGGTAGTATACTCATTACCCTTTGCGCTGGTGCCATGATGGGTAAGTTGGTGGCCGAAAGTGGTGCCGCCAGTGTGATTGCCCAAAAAACCATGGCTATTTGTGGCAAAAGATATTTGCTATGGGGGCTGGCCCTTACCGGACTGATTATTGGTATCCCTTTGTTTTACAATGTAGGTTTTGTGTTGGTGGTGCCCATCATCTTTGCCATGGTACAACAATACAAGCTGCCCATTGCTTATGTGGCCATTCCCATTTTGGCTTCCCTATCTGCCGCACACAGTTTGTTGCCGCCCCACCCTTCGCCCACCGCTCTCGTGGGTACTTTTAAAGCTGATATGGGGCTTACCTTTTTGTATGGGCTTTTGATTGCCTTGCCCGCCATCGTGGTAGCGGGGCCACTCTTTGCCAAGCATTTGCAAAAAATAAACCCAAAGTTGGCGCTGGAACCCAATACCACCATCACCAATGGCACCCCACCTTCTTTTACCAACAGCATCCTATCGGCCCTCTTGCCCGTACTACTGCTTTCGGCGGTCACTTTGCTAAAATGTGTTTTTCAAAATCAACCTGGCATCATCCATATATTAACCTTTATCAGCGACCCGTCCATCCTCATGCTCATTGCCCTGTTGGCCATCAGTTATACCTTGGGGATTGCACAAAAAAAAACCATCCCAAAACTGATGCAGGTGTACGAAAACGGCATCAAGGAAATTGCGATGATATTGCTGATCATCGGCGCATCCGGTGCATTGAAGCAAATACTGGTGGATAGCCAGTTGAGCCAAACCATTGGGCGGGCATTGCAACAATTGCCCCTGCATCCCTTGGTGCTGGGTTGGGGCATTGCCGCCATCATCCGCATGTTATTGGGATCAGCTACGGTAGCAGGTTTAACCGCTGCGGGCATCATGGCGCCGTTGATGGTACAACTTCCTTGCAACCCCAACCTGATGGTGCTGTCCATTGGGGCGGGCAGTGTATTTTGTTCGCATGTAAACGATACCGGTTTTTGGATGTTCAAAGAATATTTTTCATTGTCGCTGAAGCAAACTTTTTTAAGCTGGACGCTGATGGAAATCATTGTATCGGTAATGGGATTATTGGGGGTATTATTATTCAACCTATTTGTATGAGTGCGATCATTTATTATATCATCGGCGTTTCGGGCAGTGGCAAAACCACCGTGGGCAAGGCTTTGGCCGATCGCTTGGGCATCGCTTTTTTTGATGGGGACGATTTTCATCCCGTGGCCAATCGCCAAAAAATGGCAGCAGGTATTCCCCTTACCGATGAAGACCGATTGACTTGGCTGCAAAGCCTACAACAACAGGCAAAGACCGAAGCTGATAAAGGAAATGCTGCGGTGCTGGCTTGTTCGGCATTGAAGGAAAGCTATCGGAGGATCCTGCGCCAAGATATTTCCTGCCCCATTGTGTGGGTGCACCTAACCGGTAGCAGTGATTTGTTGGCCAACCGTTTGCAACAGCGTGCGGGTCATTTTATGCCCAGCAGTCTATTGCCATCGCAGTTGGCCATATGGGAGCCACCTGTTTATGGCCTTTCGCTATCGATTAACCAAAGTATTGAAGAAATGGTAAACACTATTATACAGCATGCCCCTTTATCGGATTGGGGTTTGGCCGGATTGGGCGTAATGGGCAATAGCCTGGCCCGCAATTTCGCCAGCAAGGGCATTCGATTGTCGTTGTACAACCGCTTTGTTGCAGGTACGGAAGAGCAGGTAGCCGAAAAAGCCATTGCCAGCCACCCCGAACTGGCGCAGGCACAGGGTTTCGAAGACTTGGCCACTTTTGTAGCTTCTTTGCAAAAGCCCCGCAAAATATTTATCATGATACCCGCAGGGGCCGCAACCGATGCTTTTATAGCGTCCATCGCCCCCTTGTTGGAAGCAGGCGATATATTGGTAGATGGTGGCAATGCATTGTATTCCGATACCAAACGGCGCATGGAGGTGTTGCCGCAACAATCAATCCATTGGATAGGTGCCGGTGTTTCGGGTGGTGAGCAAGGTGCTTTGCTAGGCCCTTCCATCATGCCATCAGGCGATCCAACGGCCTATCGGCAAGTGGAAGATGCCCTTTGTGCCATTGCGGCGAAAGACAGCCAAGGCAATCCTTGTTGCACGTATATTGGACCTGATGGTGCTGGGCATTTTGTAAAAATGATTCATAACGGTATTGAATATGCCGAAATGCAGTTGATTGCAGAAGTCTATGCCGTCCTGCGCTATCTGTTGGACCACACCCCTGCGGCCATTGCCCATATTTTTAATGAATGGAACGGCACGGAACTAAAAAGTTATTTGCTGGAGAGTACGGCTACCATTTTAACCCATAAAGAAGGCGATACGCCCTTGATTGATTTGATATTGGACAAAGCGGCCAACAAGGGTACAGGCAACTGGGCCAGTATTGCCGGCTTGCAATTGGGCGTACCCTGCACCTTACTAACAGCGGCGCTTTTTGCCCGGTATGTATCCTCCGCAAAGGAGCATTACAAAGCCCTGCATTTACCAACGCCTTTGCAACCAGCCCAAGCGAACATTGATATACCCTCCCTACATAATGCGTATGCCTTGGCCCGATTGGCAAATCACCAACAAGGGTTTTTGCTGTTGCAACAGGCCGCTATCACGTATCAATGGCCCTTACAGTTATCGGCCATTGCCCGTATATGGACCAGTGGCTGCATCATCAAGAGTGTGCTGATGGAGCGGTTGGCAGATTTGCTGGCCAACCATACCGATGTATTCGCCGCGCCGGAGATCTTGGAACAAATTACATCGCAGCAACCTGCGCTACAGCGCTTTTGCGCCACGGGCATTGCCTACCAGTTACCGCTGCCCGTACACCAGGCCGCAAATGATTATTGCTTGGCACTGCAAAATCGTTTCGCTACGGCCAATATCCTACAGGCCCAGCGGGATTTCTTTGGTGCCCATGGGTACGAGCGGGTAGATGATGGGAGTGGTAAGCAATATCATACTGAATGGTAAGGGGTTCATTTCGAATTTTCGTTTTATAGTCACAGTTCGCACTTTTTGGTAGCCTTTTGAGTTACTTTTTTTCTTGTCAAAAAAAGTAACCAAAAAAGGACACCGCCGCCGATTACACCCCGGCGGCGGAGGGTTCCCTGATTTGGCTTTTGTGCTACTGTAGACTCAACTTCGGTAATGCTACAACGGAGCGAAGCCCGAAGCAAGGTTTATAGCTTCGAAAATTTGAAATGCACCCATGCTAAAAGGATATTTCAATTTATAGTACATTTGTCTTCCATTCTATCAGCCTGCACATTGGGCATTATAAAATAGTTAGACATGAAATTTGTTGTCACGATTTCGATTTTGGTTTTGGGTTTGTTGTTGATTACCGGTATCAATTGCAACAGCGGTACTACTGACAATAACCCCGATGCCGCTACAACGGCAGCCATGTCCACCGACAGTGTTTACAACCAACCCGATACGGCCAAGATTCCCAACGACAAATTTGGTGATCTAGTGCGCTATGGCCGCAACCTGATGCTTTATACGGCTTACTATATTGGTCCCGATGGCATCAATGGGCATTACCTCGGCAATAAAATGAACTGTACCAATTGCCACCAAGAAGCTGGCACCAAACCTTTCGCTTTTAGCCTGATGCGCAGTCATGAAAACTACCCACAATATAGGTCTAGGGAAGCCAAAGTGCTCACCATGGCAGAAAGGGTAAACAATTGTGTGATGCGCCCCCACAGCGGTAAGCCCCTGCCTTTGGACAGTAAGGAAATGGTGGCTTTTTTGAGTTATTTTAGGTGGATCAACAGTCAATTGACAACTGAGGACAAAAAGAAAAAAGGATTTGAGAATTTAGCAATAGACCTGCCCTTGGTAGCTGGCAACCCAGCAAACGGGCAAAAACTATATAATGAAAAATGCCTGCGCTGTCATGGTGGTAATGGCGAGGGCTTGTTCAAACCCGGCGATAGCGCTTATGAGTACCCACCGCTTTGGGGACAACATGGCTATCAACCTGGCAGCAGTATGCACCGGGTTATCAAACAGGCCCGCTGGCTCAAAGCCAATATGCCCAATGATTCGGCCAAATACTTCAAACCCTACCTTACCGATAAGGAAGCGATTGATATTGCCTGCTTTGTAAACGATGATCGCATCCATTCAAGGCCCAATCCGAAAAATTTAGACTATCCCTTCATAAACGAAAAACATATTGATTATGGTATTGGCCCCTTTGCGGATAGCTTCCCTCCTTTGCAACACAAATTTGGCCCCTGGCCACCCATTATTGATTATTGGAAGGGTAAGGGGATGAAGCCAAGCTATTGATTAGGGGATAATGGATAGTTGATAATGGATAGTTTTTGGGGCAAGGTTGACAATTTACAGGTTGCTCTGTTTAAAGTCTAAAGTTTCAAGTTCGGGCAAAACCCTGTGAGCTGTCAACCGCTTTTCGGTCAACGGTCAACGGCCAACGACCCACGGTCAACGAGTTCATTTGTTTAAAGTCTAAAGTTTCAAGTTCGTTGCACCACTGTGAACAGTCAACCGCTTTTCGGTCAACGGCCAACGAACCACGGTCAAGGAGTTCATTTGTTTAAAGTCTAAAGTTTCAAGTTCGGGCAACCCTGTGAATTGTCAACCGCTTTTCGGTCATCGGTCAACGGTTAACGGCCAACGATTTGATTTGTTTCAAGTTCGTGGTCCACCTGTCAACAGTCAACCGTCATCTGTCAACTACTCATCGCCCCGCCATTTCATATGTCAAATCCTTTGCAGCTCCGGGATTGCCCAAAGGTGTAATCCTTACAATGGCAAATTGTTGATCTTTACTATCCGTTATTTTTGTTTTTCCGCTTTTGAGCGCAATGGTCTTTTGCACGGAAGCGCCGGGTCCTATACGAAAAGTTTGACTATAGGGTGCAAAAGTACCATTGCTAAACAGCTCGACTTTGTAGGCATCCGCTTCGGAGCCATCATTGTTGATTTTGAGTTGAATCCGCTGCCCCGCCTTTACCAGGCCTTTACCACTGATTTGTTGCACGGTAAAAAACCGTGGGTACAGCGAACTGGTAAAATGGCTACGGTAATTGCTAAAAGGCTTCCAGGTTTGGCTTTTGGTATCATAGGCCTCCGTGTCCATTTCCCATACCATCTTTTTAGTCCGATCTACTTCCCAAATCTTGCTTCCACCACCCAAGCAAATCAATACATGTCCATTGGGCAGCAAATTGGCAAAGCCTTCCTTGCCCGCCAAGCCATCGGGGTAATCCTTCAACCGGCACTCGTACTCCCATACTTTTTGCACCGAACGGTAGTTTTTATCAAAACGCAACTGCAATACCTTCGGAAAAACCAACTTCCCACTGTCCGGTTGGGCTTTTACATTGTTGTTGTAAAAAAGCAAATCCCCATTGGGCAAAAAAACAGGACTGTGCTGGGCTGCAAAAGCAATGCCACCGGGCTTTGTATTTTCCCCTTCCAAGGTACACAACACTTTGCCCGTAGCTTTTTCTATTACTAACAAACTGCTGTTGTTACGAAAACTGAATACACACACACCGGCCTTATCATTACAGCTAAAGCCATTCCAATGGGTACCGGGCACTGCTACCTCGCCGGGGGCAGTGCCCGCAAAAATCACTTCCGGTCGCACATGGTCTTTTTCGTTCCATTGCCACACTACTTTACCAGTAGCATCGTATTGGATAACCGTATTGTACCGCACCCGACTGGTAATACTGGGTTGCTGCAAGTTGGGCATTTCTACATACCGATAACTCCCTACCATATAACGACCATTGGCATCTTTGGCAAAATCGTGGTGATAAAATTCGGTAGGGGCCAAAGAAACCGCACCATCGTTGGGACCTATCCAAAGCAATTGCCCCTGTATATCTTTTTCAATACAATCGCTGCCCCTTAAAAAACTAAGACTCCCGTTCGGCGTCATTTGCAGGTTGCGGTACTTGGGCGGCCCCACCAAATCGAACGAGTCGAAAGGCAGGTACCAAACCGGCTGGCCTTGACGGTTGACGGCCACGCCCAAATGATCAATAAAAATCAGGTTGTTTTGATAGGATTGCAGCTTTGGTGTGCTTACCCGATAGCGAAACAGGTTGGAATCCACCAAGGGATTGCCCTCGATCCTGAATGAATAACTAGGGCTTTGAAAAATCTTTTTGCCATTTTTAATAGCGGCATAGCTCCATTGGTACTGGCGGCCAAAGTATAAGCCCTGGGTTAGCAAATAGGCCAAGGAATTTACAGGAATTTGTTGGGCCATACCCTTACCACTGATGAAAAGTTGGTATTTGTCCGCTCCGGGATATTCATCCCAAGCAAACATTACCTGTGTATGGTTCAGCACGGCCTTGTCGGCTGGCTGCGGTGCCGCTATGGCCCCCTGCACCCAGCATGATGCCAACAGCAGCCACAGCCAAGGCCTACCTATTTTTGTACCCGCCATTCTTTCCATAAAAATGTTCATATTGCGAAATTAGCAGTTAATATTGGATTATGTGTTGTTGGTAAAGCCATGGAACACTTACATCAAAAAGACATTTTCTGCATTCGATAATATCATTATATTTGTAGGGTAACTGATTGTACATTTTAGTGCGTACTAAAAAAAGCCAACAACTAAACGCCAAATAGCTTGTTAGGTATGTTTTTTGTGTAAATTTGGACTGTTTGGCACCCTTATCTCCCTACTGGCATTATAAGAAAAAGTATTATTGGATTAATCTAATGAATTTATTTTTAAAACAAAACACATTTCACATTGGCACTACAAAGCAAAACCAATCTGCCCAATGTTGCAATTAACTATTTGCAACAATTAAAGGTACCTTTTACCAAAAAGGCACTAAAGGCCTACATGACCGAAAATGCATTTTATCCAAGCCTGTTCAGTATCAGTGATACACTCGACAAGTATCATGTACCCAACGAGGCTTATTCGGTAGAAGCGGAGCATTTTGACCAACTGGTACCGCCTTTTATTACGTATTGCAAAAACCTGCCCACGGGCAAGGATTTTGTATTGGTAACGGCCATGGACAGCGGCCATGTTACCTATATCGGCGAAACCGACAAGCCCATTACCGTAAGCCGGGATACTTTTAAGGAGATGTGGCAAAATGTGGTACTGATTGGCGAATCCAACGCACAGAGCATCGAGCCTAATTATCAAAAAAATGTAGAAAACGAAAAAGCCACGGCTGCTAAAAACAGGGGCTTGATTGCAGGCAGTGCCGTATTGTTGATACTGGCCATCGCATCCTTCTTTGGTGGCTTGGCTTCGGAGGCTTATTTGTATGCCGGTTGGATTACCCTTACCAAACTATTGGGCACCGCCATTGCCGTGTTGCTATTGGTGTACGAACTGGACAAGAGCAATGCTTTTGTAAAAAACCTTTGCACGGCGGGCAAGCAAACCAATTGCGATGCGGTATTAAACAGCAAGGCATCGGGCATCATGGGCATCAAGTGGAGCGAAGCAGGTTTCTTTTACTTTGCCGCTACCACCTTGTTTCTATTTTACCCCGGCATCGATTTTACCGCCAAACTGCCCTGGCTGGCCATAGCGGCTACAGGCGTAGGCTTATACATACCCTTTAGTTTGTATTACCAATACAAAGTGGTAAAACAATGGTGCCCCCTTTGCTTGGCCACGCAGGCGGTATTGCTGTTGGAAGTATTATGGGCCGTGGCCACTTATTGGCGTTGGCCTAGTGCGCCCTTGGTAGACCTCCCCATCATCACGGCCATTGTTATCAGTATCGTACTGCCGTTGGTGGCTTGGTATGGCCTCAAACAATTGTTTTATGATGCCAAAGACAAGGCCCTTTATTCGGCGGGCTACAAAAGGCTTTTGTACAACCCCGACTATTTTAACCAATTATTGCAGGAGCAAACGCAGGCGCCCGATGGATGGCAAAGCTTGGGCATCAATATTGGCAACCCCAATGCTTCCACCACCATCATCAAAGTGTGCAACCCCTATTGCGGCCCTTGCGCCAAAGCGCATCCGGTACTGGAAGAAATCATCCACCGCAATCCCGATATTAATTTGAAAGTGATTTTTACGGCTTCCAACAAACCCGAAGACCGTGGCGCCCAGCCCGTAAAACACCTGCTGGCCTTGGCTGCCCGCAACGACTCTGTGCTTACAGAAAAAAGCATGGACGAATGGTACATGGCCGAAAAGAAGGACTACGATGCTTTTGCCGCCAAGTATCCGCTGAATGGCGAACTGGATGAGCAGGGCGATAAGTTGACGGCCATGAGCAACTGGTGTAACGAAGCTGGTATTGTGGCTACACCCACCGTTTTCATCAATGGCAAGCAGTTACCCGAAACCTATCAAATTTCGGAGTTGAAGAATATATTGTAAAGAAGCATTTTTTCTGGGCAGGCAGTAGGGATAATTATTGATTAATGATTAATGATTATTTATTATTGCCTGCTTTTTTAATGAGGAGTGATGCCAGGTCCATCCGATTGAATGATGTAGGGGTACAGGATCCGTGCACACTCCGACAAATAATGAATAACCAATAATCAATAATAATTGGCAAATATCCCGTATATTTATATATGAATAGCTAACTGGCTAATCGTTCTAAAACTATTGTTGACCTAAAGTTTTTGCCAGTTTTTAAGACTATAAAACTGCCTTAGAAAAATGAATACAAATTTGAAAGTATTTGGAGAAATCCTAAACAAGAAAAGCATGAAGCAATTGAAAGGGGGTGAGCCGGGAGGGGGCGGCTTGGAGGGTATATATGGAATATTATGTTCTGTACCCGAGGGCATTGCCCCATGTAAAATTTGTCATGCACATTCTACAGACGGATCGAACATTGATCGTAGTTTTGCCAATACCAATTTTGCATTGATGGACTCTTGGGAGTCTTTTTGGCGGACTGCTGGTTACCGCGTTGAGTGTACTATTGCTGCAGTATCATAATTTCAAAGCGGGTATTTGGCCAATCAAGCTAATACCCGCTTATTTTTAAACAGTCGTATGAGGATATTTGTTCCATCTTTTTTGTTTGCCGTTATTGCCTTGACGAGCCATGCTCAACATGCCGTATCACTCCCGCTTTTGTACCATAAAGACAAAATATTTGTATGCATACCAACCTTGCAGGGCGATACCCTGCACTTTATGTTCGATACGGGAAGTAGGGATATGTTTGTGGATTCTGCTATAACAGTCAAATATCAATTAACCAACGAAAAGAGTACTGCCACTTTGTTTGCCTTTGCGAAAAATATTTATCTACCCGGAAAGTTTTTTCGTAAACAAGGCTTATTTGCTGATACAATATTGAATAGCCTATATCCACTCGGCAAATCGGTTAATTTGTCCAAGTTAAAGCTAGAATCGGATATAAAGATAGACGGTATCTTGGGCATTAGCCCAGCCATGGAAGAGCATATAATTCGGATAGATTTTGTAAAGAAGATGATCGCGATTGTCGACAGCACCACTCGTTTTGACATAAAAAAAACACACCATTCGGTTGATATGCTGTATTCGGATAATGGTTTTGAAACAAAAAGGTCAGCATCCAGCAAACTAATACCATCGGGCAAGTTTCTTGGGTATTACGGCAGCGGCCATTTTATCGAAACGAATTTAATATTTGATACCGGTTGCCATTGGGAGGCTGCAATAATAACACTGCTTCCACTTGATTCTGTGTACACACACAAGCCAGCCCGCCGCAGTACCAAAATACCGCACAAGTATTACGACAAGGAAGAAAACGTTGATTATTTGATGGCCGATTCCTTATTGATTGCCGGACAAATTACCGTCAAAAAAGTCAAAACCGTTTACCTAAATTCGTACTTAGGCGATGCTTTTGGAAGTTTGCCCATTGGTATCCTTCTCGGGGCTCCCTTTTTCAAACGCTTTAAGCAGGTATATTTCAATTTTCCGGACAAGCGTATAGATTTTGTAAAATAATCAATTACTACTATTGGGGCTTACAAAGATGATTATTGATGAATAATTTATTGATTATTACCTGACTTTTTATTTTGCAAAGAGGCAAGGTTTCCCAATAATCAGTAATGAATAATAAATAATCAATAATACCCTATTCTTTTCTCCCAAAAAACAACCGCCAATAAAAACCCGGCTTTAAAAACAAACTGCCCCGATGGTCCATATCCGCTAGTGCCTTGGTCAATTGCTGCCGCACATACCCAACGGAATTGGCTTTTTTGATGATGAAATTACAAAGCTGGGGCATTTTGGCCATGCGCAGCAAAACCTGACTGATTTTAAACTCCTTCCACATTTTTTGGTAAATGGTAGCATCATAGGCTTTGTTATAAGCCGCCGAAAAATCGTTGGCCGCTACTGCTTTTTCAATGTGCATCGCCGCAATGCGCCCCGATCGGATGGCATTGCCAATACCCTCGCCCGAAAAAGGATCGATAAGAGAAGCCGCATCGCCCACCAACAAAAAGCGATTGCCCGATAAAGGCCTTTTTTTACCCCCCAAGGGAAGGCCAAACCCCTTCACCGTTTCCAATGGCTGCGCATGGCGGAAGCGTTCTTGCAACAGCGGTTCACTGTCGATCAACTGCTTCAACTGCTGCCGTAGGTTGAGTTTTTTGCGTGACACCCATCGGCTCTGCACCCCAATGCCCACATTGGCCCTACCATCCGGCAAAGGGAAAATCCAAAAATAGCCGGGGGCAATGCTTTTAAAAAAATGGAGTTCTATTAAATTGTCGGCATGAAAGCCCGTTACACCCTGATAGTATTGCCGCAACCCGCCACTGTAGTGTTTTTTGTCAACCGTTTGCCCAGCTAATGTTTTGGCCACAATGGAATGGGCACCATCAGCCCCTACTACTATTTTCGACCGCCACTGTTGCCCTCCTGCCTGTACCAGCACCCCCGCTTCTTCCACTATCACTTGCTGCACGGTGCAACCTTCAAAACAATCAACATTTGCTTGGCGCTTGGCATATTGAAACAAAAAATTATCAAAATCCAAGCGGGGCATCACATAGCCACAGCTTTTTTGCCCTTTGTGATAAAGCGGTATGGCAAATGAATCGCCCTTGGTGCCAAATACTTTGATGCCATAAGATGCGACTTTGCTGTTGAGTGCTGCAAACTCCTGGGCCAGGGTGCCGCCCATCAAGGCCAATTGGTTGGCCACATCTATGTTCAGTGCATCGCCACAGGTCTTGTCACGGGGGAAAACCGATTTGTCTATTAGTGCCACCTGCAGCCCCCCATTGGCCAGTCCAATGGCGCAGGCTGTGCCCGCAGGTCCGGCACCGATAATGGTTACGTCGTATGTATGTTGCTCCACGCCCAAAAATAGCCATTAATGCAAATGGGTACAACTAATGTTTGTTTTTGAGCCAGTCGATAGTCGGAAGACCCGTGAAATTTGTGTCAACATTTTTGTGTCAAAAAAATTTGACACAGATTTATTGACACAGTTTTGTGTCAGTTTTTGCTTTTCCAATAAAACTGACACACTTGATATGATAACAATCGCTGCCCATTCTTTTCTTGTATCAACCGCCTAAAAATTCGAGAGATTCAATAAAAAATGAGCAATTGCCTTCGTGTTAAGCTATTTTGCCCATCAATCGGTGCCACTTACCCAATATTTGTTATTTTTGAAACAATGATAAAAAGGTTGTTACTTCTATTATTGCTGGGCCATGGGGCCACGGCCAGTTTTTGCCAGCAGCCCTATTGGCAGCAGCAGGTCAATTACCAGTTGGATGTATCGCTAAACGATGTGGAGCATACCTTGGATGGTTATGCCAAAATAGCTTACACCAACTACTCGCCCGATACCCTGCGCTTTATTTGGTTTCACCTGTGGCCCAATGCCTATAAAAACGACCGCACAGCTTTTAGCGATCAACTGCTCCAAAACGGACGGACGGATTTTTATTTTTCCAGCAACGAACAGCGGGGTTATATCAACCGCTTGGATTTTAAGGTAAACAATGCCACGGCACGCACAGAAGATCATCCGCAGCACCAAGACATCATTAAATTGTTATTACCACAGCCCTTGGCCCCCGGCGGTACGGTACAGATAGCCACGCCCTTTCATGTAAAACTGCCCGATAATTTTTCACGGGGCGGACATCGGGGACAGTCTTACCAAATTACGCAATGGTATCCCAAGCCCGCCGTGTACGACCGCAATGGCTGGCACCCCATGCCCTATTTGGATCAGGGCGAGTTTTACGGCGAGTTTGGCAACTATACCGTACAGATAACCCTGCCTGCCAATTATGCCCTAGCCGCAACCGGCGAACTGCAAAACCCGCAAGAGCGATCGGCCAACCCCGTAACAGAAAAGAAAGTTGCCGATAAAAAGAAGCCTGCTACTTTGGGCAAAACAGACAAAACCCAACAATCAGATTTTCCGCCGTCGGACACCCGCATGGCCACTTATGTGTTTACGCAAGACCGGGTACATGATTTTGCTTGGTTTGCCGATAAACGCTATGTGGTAAAAGCGGATTCCTTTTTCTTGCCTTCCGGAAGGAAATTGAAGTTGATGGCTTACCACCTGCCGGATAAAAAAGGTATTTGGAACAACAGCTTGGCCATGATGAAAAAAACGGTGCTGGCCCGTAGCGAATGGTTGGGCGAATATCCTTATAATGTTGTAAGCGTGGTGGAAGCGCCGATGGGTTTTGAGGGCGGCATGGAATATCCTACCATCACCAGCCTATCTGGTGTAACCTCGGTGGAAGGTTTGGAAGAATTGATTTCGCATGAAGTGGGTCACAACTGGAACCAAGGCATTTTGGCCAGCAACGAACGGGAGCACCCTTGGATGGATGAGGGCTTTAATACTTTTTACGACAATCGCTATAGCCAACAACAGCCAGCCCAAGCGGCACAGGCCAAAGGCTTTGCAGCCAACCATTTGCCTGCCGAGTGGGACGATTTGTTGCTGCGCACTTTGATAGCCGAAAAAGCCGATCAACCGATTGCCACGCCTGCAGAAATATTTACCGAAACCAATAGCAATTTGGTGGCTTACACCAAAACGGCCCAATGGTTGGCCAAGCTGGAAACCTCGCTGGGCCGCCCTTTGTTTGATAGCTGTATGCAGGAGTTTTATCGCCGTTGGCAGTTCAAGCATCCTCAACCGGCCGACTTTAAAGCGGTGGTGGAAGAACTGAGTGGCAAAAATTGGGATAGCCATTTTGCGTTGTTGTACAAAAAGGGGCCATTGGTTATACCAGCACCCAAGAAAGACCTGCGCTTCACCACTTTGTTTAGCTTAAAGGAAACGGATAAGCACAACTACATCGGTATTGCACCCGTTATGGGTTTTAACTTTTACGATAAAGTGATGCTGGGTGCTGTATTGCACAATTATACCTTGCCCATACCCCGCTTTCAATTTGCCGTGGCACCCATGTACGCCACTGGTTCCAAAGACTTGGTAGGCTTGGGCCGCATGAGCTATACTTGGCATTGGGGCAACAAGGGACAAAAAGCAACCCTATCCGTTTCCGGCTTCCGTTTTACGGGCGATGAATTTACCGACTCTACGGGCAAAAAGAATTACCTGCGCTTTTCGAGGGTAACCCCTGCGCTTAAGATAGATTTTGGTAAAAAAGATCCCCGCAGCAGCATCAACAAATACTTGTTGCTCCGCAGTTTCCTCATCAGCGAAACGCAATTGCGCTTTAGCAGAGACCCCATTACTTTACAAGATATCATCAGCTATCCCGTAGCCAGCCGCTATGTAAACCAAGTGCAGCTGGTGGTAGAAAACGACCGGGCACTCTACCCATGGCGGGGTGCTTTGCAAGTAGAGCAGGGCGATGGTTTTGTAAGGGCAGCGTTTACAGGTAATTATCATTTCAACTACAATGCCAAGGGCGGCGGATTGGATCTGCGGTTATTTGCAGGCAAGTTTTTCTATTTGGGCGATAAAACATTTACCAAACAGTTTGCCACGGATATTTATCACCTGACCATGACGGGCCCCAAGGGCTACGAAGATTATACGTACAGCAATTATTTTGTGGGGCGGAACGAGTTTGATGGTTTTTCTAGTCAACAGATCATGATGCGGGACGGCGGCTTTAAGGTACGTACCGATTTACTGAGCAATAAAATCGGCAAAACCGACAATTGGTTGGCTGCCGCCAATTTTGTAACCACGATTCCGGCGGCCATCAACCCGCTGGAAATACTACCGGTTAAAATACCCTTGCGCTTTTTTGTAGATATCGGCACTTATGCCGAAGCCTGGCAAAAAGATGCCGGCACAGGTCGCTTTTTGTATGATGCAGGTTTACAGGTAAGCCTGCTCAGAAATATTGTGCAAGTATATGTGCCGTTGTTTTACAGCAAGGTATATAAAGATTATTTCCGCTCTACCATACTTGAGAAGCGGTTTGTAAAAAACATTGCCTTTAGCATTGACATACAAAACCTCAGCCTGAAAAAATTCATCGGCAAATCATGGCTTTGATGCAGGTGATACGCTATGTACCATATCAGGAAATTGACCAACAACAATGGGATGCCTGTATTGAGCGGGCCAACAATGGTTTGGTATATGCCTATTCGTTATACTTGCATACAATGGCCAAGCACTGGGATGCGCTGGTACTGAACGATTACGAAGCGGTAATGCCACTTACCTACAATAAAAAATACGGCATCTATTATCTGTACCAACCACCCTTTACGGCAGCACTCGGTGTATTTGGCCAAGGGGTAACGGCAGCATTGGTACAGCAATTTTTACAGGCCGTTCCCCACAAGTTTAGGTATTGGGATATTTATCTGAACCAAGGTAATTTTTTTCAAATAGAAGGATTTGACCTGTACCAGCGCAGCAATTATATTCTAAGCTTACAGCCCTCATACGAGGCACTGTACGGCCAGTATCGTGACAATATCAAACGCAATATTAGAAAATGTGTACAGCAAGGTGGTACCGTACAAAAAGGGGTACCTATTGCGGAGGTAATCGCCTTGGCCAAAGCACAAACCCATCAATCGGCTGGGCTGAGCGATGCTGACTTTGAAAACTTTAACCAGCTTTATCAACTGCTGCACCAACAACAAAAAGCCCTTACCTATGGCATTGCCACGCCCCAAGGCCAATTGGTAGCTTCTTGTGTGTTCTTTTTTTCGCACAACAGGGCCTATTATATATTGGTGGGCAACCATCCCAACGGCAAAACCATGGGGGCCAGCCATGCGTTGATTGATGCTTTTATCAAAGACCATGCAGGCAGTGATCTACTCCTCGATTTTGAGGGCAGCGATATCCGCAACCTGGCCTTTTTTTACAGCAGTTTCGGCGCTGTGGAAGAACAATATCCGGGGCTAAGGTTGAATAGATTGCCTTGGTGGGTGAGGTGGTTTAAAAAATAAAAGCCCTTGATAGGGCTTTGTATTATTGGCAAGTGCAATCCATTACTCTTGATCGCTACAAGGATAACCAGAATTTCCGCAACTGCAGCGCCATACCCCGCCGATTAATTTGTTTTGGCACACGCTCGTTCTCAATACATCGTTGGCATCATAATACGTGCAGGTGGTTTTGGTAGAGCAGGTATTTCTGGCAATGCCGTTACCGCCCTTCAATTGTTTCATTTCGATTTTTGATAGCTTTTTCATTTGTCATGTTTTTTAATGGTTGATGTAGCAGCAACCCTACATCCTATTTAAAAAAGACCCATAGGTTGCTGATTGAAAAATTTTCCAATCTATGGACAAAAAACTTCGCCGGTTGGGTTATACCAATTACACATATGAATTAATCCAACTTTTTATGGTATAATGCCGACCCACTTTAGGTTAGCTCAGAAATAATTGGACTATTTAATAAGTGGCGTCGGTATTAGGGGCATTTTATCAAAAAAGACCCCCCAATCAAGTTGGGGGGTATGCAGTTGGTTTTGGTTCAAACAAGTTATTGCTTCACAAATCTTTGAACGATTGCTTGTCGGTTGGTTGGAAGGATGTAAACAAAATACATTCCTTGGTTCAAAAATTTGATATCTACGGTAATAGGCCCTAGGGCATTGGTTACCCGCTTTACAACCTGTCCGGTACTATTGACAATGGCCAAATTATAATTGCTGCTTATTGGTGCAAGAATTTTCAAAAAATTGTTGGCGGGGTTGGGGCCAATGGTTATCGGGGCACTGCCCACCCATACCTTGATGGCCGCCGTATAAAAGCTATGTTGTTGATTATCAATCACTTTTAAGCGATAATAGTTCCAGCCTTCCTGCGGATTTTTATCTATGCCCCTGTAAGTTTGCAACGCCGTATGATTGGCAGCCGCCATACTTGCTATGGTAGCAAAATAGCTACCATCGGTACTTTTTTCCAGCTCGTAGCGGGCCACGCCCCTTTCTTGGCGGGTCAGCCAGGTCAAATCCACCTGCCCACTGTGGTAGGTACCCGAAAAGTTCACCAAATTAAGGGGCAACAGGTTAAAGGGACTTTTGGTACCCAAGGTAAAGGGCGAAAAGCTGGCTACATTTACATCAGTAGTAATATAGCCATAGTTGAGGGTAAAGCCAATCGGGCTCAGGGTGAACGTGCTACTACCGCCATTGTCCATATTCCACTTGGTGCCCACCACCCCATCGTTAAAATAATGCGAAACCACCAAACTGGCCACTGCCGCAGCACTGTCGGAAGGGTTGTTATTACCTACCAAACTTTTTGGCCGCCACGAAAGGCCCACGTAGGCATCCCCGTCGGGGGAAGTACTGATGGTGCAGCCAATATCCCAATACTCCACCAAGCTCACATGGTCGAGCGATGGGGCAAAATTGGCTTTGTCCACATGGCCCGTATCACTGTATTCCGCCGTATATACTTTTAACGTACCATTTACAGGCGTCAACTTCACCGGCGCATATTGCGGTATGCCCGCCGTAACCCTGCCTACCGGAATGGTAAGGGTGGCGGTGCTATTGGTTTCAATCCCCATGGGACCGCTGATGAAACTACTCAGGTTACCTACATTGGTTTCGCCATAGCTATTGGCACCCACACTGCTGATGGCAGCGCCCACGGCCAATTTGAGGCGGTTGGTGGTAGTGGTGTACAGATGGCCGCTGTCGAGCCCCAGTTGCTGGGTTACGCACAACTGACTGCTGAGGGTAATATCCGCCGGATTTTGCAGAAAAAGTTTGTGCACACTATCGGGCAATCCATCGCCCGTGGCCTGAGCCGAGCTGCCATTATAATAGTAATTGGCTTTTTTGGAAAAACTGCGGGTGCTGGTTTGCACATGGCCAGCCGCTGCCGAAGCCGTGATACCGTTGACTGAAGCAATTTTAAGGGTGCTGGTGGTATCGTTGTAAAAGACACTACCGGTGCCGCTGAGGGCGTTTTCGCCAGAGAAGATGAGGGTGGCGTTGGGTTGTACCACAATGCTGTCGCCAGTACCGAAAGCAGCGATAGAACGTTGCAGGTTTGCTACAGCGCCAGTACCGATCTCCATTTTAATAAAATTTGTTCCCAGTGTAAAGTTGCCCGTACCACTAATAACCTGTGTAATGCCGCTACCATTGAAGTATAGGCTTCGGGTACCGGGATTGGCGGTAGTAGAAGGGTTATACGTAAAATTGCCCGTATGTGTAAAGTTGCCGCCAAAGCTAAGACCGCCCACCATGGTAGTGGTGAAAGCCGCCGGGGTATTGATAGTGAAGTTGCCCCTAATAACCGTGGGTGTAGGAGTGGTGGTACTTGCAGAAGAATAGGTGAGTGCGGAAGGGGCACTGCCAGCACTGAAGATTAAACTACCAAAAACACGGCCTTGCAGGGAAAGTGTAGCAGAACCTGTGGCTGGTATATTAAAGTGAACGATTCCAAACGCTGTACCGAGGGCCGATGAAATTTTATCTAGTATAAGCGTACTACTACGCCCGTTATTATGTTCGTAAGTGCCCCCATTATATATATACATACTATCATTAGTACCATTTCCAATGGTTATAGTGGGGGCTGTGCTAGATCCTGAAGAATTTTTAAAAACACCCCCATCATTAAGCACAATATCATTGGTAGTAGCAAAACCGGGAGAAGTTGTATTCGTAACAGGCAGGGTTAATGTAATATTATTACCAGCACCCGGCGTTATGGTAATCGACTGCACCGTAACCGCCGTATTGGGCAGGGTAACCGTATAAGTGCCGCCAAGAAGACTATTATCCAGCACCACATCATCCCCTGCCACTGGCAGCACATCGCCAACCCAATTGCCAGCCGTGGCCCATAAGCCATCAGTGCCGCCGCCATCCCAATAAACCGTGGCACCAAAACCTTTCAATCCCACCAACAACAATACCAAGAGGTAAAATTTCTTCATATAAAATTATTTGAATATAACAAACCGGTACGTGGTATTGACAAGGGATGATGGATAAGTAAAATTAGGCAAAAGCTAGCTGGTTTTTGCTGGGGGCATATTAACCCTGCATTAAATTTATCAACATTACGGCTTACTTACTGCAATAGGAACGAAGATTGGTAAAACTGGTAACGGTTGGTAAGCACCAGGCGGTAATTGCCTTTGGCCAAGGGTTGCCGTATCTGCACCGGGTAAATGCCATCGGCACCATTGTGGCTTACCTTGCTTTCATACACCAATCTGCCGCTGTTTTCAAATATCCGGATGGCGTATTCGCCTTTTATGATATCTACCACCCTAATATTGAGCAGACTGGCCGTAGGGTTGCCAAACACCACGATGCTGTTATCGTTTTTGCCAAACAATACCCGCATGATGCTGGTGGAGGCCGTTTTACCGTTGTGGTCAACCGCTGTAACACGGTAGTAATTGTTGCCAAAATAGGGCAGTTGATCGTCGAAAAAATAATCGGTGCGTTGGGTGGTATTGCCCAAGGCGGTTACGGTACCAATTTTTTCAAATTGTAAACTGTTTTTGGAGCGGTAAATTTCGTAATAGGCCATATTGCTTTCCTGTACCGATGCCCAATACAGTCGTACCACTTTGTTGCCTTCCCTGGCCGTGTAGTTTACAAAAGTGATGGGCAGCACCCCTTGCACGGCATACATAAATTGCTTGGCATTGGTAGAAGTGGTAATGGGCTGACAGTTGGCGCATTGTTCGCTGTTGCCAAATACTTCATAATTATTGCTGTTCCAGGCGCTAAAAATATATTTAACAATGGTACCGGCTGGGTGGGGCGGCAATTGCACATGGGCCACAATGCTGCCGTTGTTGTTGCATACCGGTATGGCCATGGCAACCAGCGTAGTGCCCGTACCCTGGCCCAAGGAACCGGAGGGATTACTGCCATCGATGGTGTAATACACCGCCGCTTGGCCCGCATTGAGCTGGGCTTGTACCTTCACCCCTAATCGTACGGTATCGGTGGGCAGGGGCAATAAATTGGTGAGGTAGCGTACAGAAACGCAACCCGTTTCGCCCAAACTGCGTTCGTGGTAAACCAAATAGTTTTGCCCATATTGCTTGGGCACTAGTAGAAAGATGCAAATAGTGAATAGCAGTGCTATTTTGCTCATGCTTTTGCCATTTATCCTTTGTTACTGCTTTGATAAAAAACAGAGGTTTTCAAAGTTAACGTTATTCAATCGCAAAACAAAAGGGTTTTTTTGCCTTACAACCCTCCCAACTGCGGATAAATCTAGCTTTAATAGTAAATTGCAGCAATTTTTAACAGTATGTGGAGTATTTGCAAAAAAGAGTTGCACCAATTTTTCAGCGGATTAACCGGGTATATTACCATTGCCCTGTTTTTACTGGTGAGTAGCATTGTGCTGTTTCTATTGGGCAACAACCTGTTTGAAAGCGGCTATGCCAGTTTGGACAAGTTTTTTGAACTGGCTCCCTGGATATTGCTTTTTTTGGCCCCGGCCATCACCATGCGCACCCTGTCCGACGAATTCAAAACCGGCACTTTCGAAATTTTACAAACCCGTCCGCTTACCCGCTGGCAGGTGGTAATGGGCAAATATGGCTCGGTATTGATCGTACTGGCTATTTCCATCATACCTACGCTGGTTTATGTGTTCACCATCAAAAGCCTGAGCACATTGGGCGTTATTGATGGGGGCGGCATTACCGGTAGTTATATCGGCCTTTTTCTGTTGGCAGCCGTTTTTGCCTCGGTGGGCCTTTGCTGCAGTAGCTTTACCAGCAATGCTGTGGTGGCTTTTTTAATGAGCGCCTTTACCTGCCTCATCCTATACTTTGGTTTTTCGGCCATGAGCGAACTGCCTTTATTTAGGGGCGGTGCCGATTATTACATCGAAATGCTGGGCATCGATTTTCATTACCGAAGCATCAGCCGTGGCGTGCTTGATAGCCGTGACTTGGTTTATTTCATCAGTGTGATTTTTCTCTTTTTATTGATCACCGTTAAAAACCTCCGCAAAAAATAAATGGGTTTCTTGCAAACAATCACAAAGAGCAAATTTTGGCTATCGGCCACCCTCCTACTGTTGGTGGGTGTTAATTGGCTGGCTGCCAAGTTTCATCATCGTATCGACTTTACCAACGAAAAAAGGTTTACCCTTTCTTCCCCTACCAAAAAAATCATCCGGCAGTTGCCCGGAACCGTTACGATAGAGGTGTTTTTGAAAGGTGCTTCCAATGCTGGCTTTACCCGCTTGGGTAAGGCCACCGAAGAGTTGTTGCAAGAGTTCAAAGAAGTGGGCGGCACCAACATACAATACCGCTTTATCAATCCCCAAGATGAAGTAGAAGGCACACAGGTCACTTATGGCGATACCCTGTTGGCCATGGGATTGGCACCTATCAACCTCACATCGCAGGTAAAGCAGGGGCAGCAGCAGCAATTGGTGTATCCCGTTGCGCTGATGCACTACGAAGACCGCATTTTACCCATTGAACTGTACGGCGGCAAAAAAGCAGCCATCTCTTTTAAAGAAATCAACAGCGCCGAAGCGCAATTGGAATACAAGTTGGCCGAAGCCATGACCAAGCTCACCGCCAACACCCTGCCGATGATTGCCTACAGCTTTGGCAATGGCGAGCCGGATCCGCAGAGCCCTATTGTGTACGATTTGATAGCAAATGTACTGCGGCCCGATTATGATTTTTTCAAATTCAACCTGAATAGCCAACCCCTGATTCCCGACACCTTTAAACTGCTGATGATTGTAAAGCCCAAGCAGGCTTTTACGGAAGAGGCAAAAGTAAAGATTGACCAGTTTGTAATGCGTGGCGGTAAGGTCTTACTATTTTTGGACAAACTGGAAGCCGAAATGGACAGCCTGCGCATACTGAACCAAGTGGTGGCTTACGACCGTGGCCTCGAACTGAATGATCTGTTGTTTAAATATGGTGCCCGTATCAATGGTGATTTGGTGATGGACCTGCAATGCGATTTTTTGCCCTTTGATGTAAATGGCAATGGGCAGTACGATTTTTTGCATTGGAATTATTTCCCTTTGTTTGAGAGCCGCGACAACCACCCCATCAACAAAGGCTTGGGATTGGTGGCGGGCAAATTTGTCAATTCCATCGATACGGTGGAAGCCGAAAACATCCGCAAAACGATTTTACTGAGCAGTTCGGCCAATTCCCGCAGCATCAGTACACCCGCCCTTATCAGTGGCAAGGAAAACGTAAATGAACCACAAAGTGAAAAGTTTAAAAAAGCCAATATCCCAACGGCAGTGCTGCTGGAAGGTAAGTTTAGTTCTTTGTACAAAAACAGGGCCTCGCAGGCCATGATGGATTCGATGGCCAAGTATGGGGCCAATTTTTTACAGGAATGTATTACCGACAATAAAATTATTGTGGTGGCCGATGGCGATATGGTGCTGAATGCTTTTATCAAGCAGCAACCCATCCCCATGGGCATGAACCCTTTTACCTACGGCTCTCAATATGAGTATCAGTTTGCCAACCGCGACTTTTTGCAAAACTGTCTCAATTACCTCATCAACCCCAATGGGTTGGCGGAGGTAAAAGCCAAAGACTATTCCATCAGCTTGCTGGACAGCAACAAGGTAAAAACAGCTACCACCAAGTGGCAGATTATTAATATTATTGTTCCTTTATCGTTGATACTGTTGTTTGGTGCGGTGTATCAATGGTGGCGTAAGAAAAAATATGCAAAATAGCAAATGTGCAGATATGCAAATGGGGGCTTTATATTTGACAGCGTTTTATATCAACGTACAATTAAGCATCGATAAAATATTATAATAAATAAAGTAAGTGCAACCATAGGCAATAAAATAGCAAAATAGTATACTGTAACGTTTTTGCACATTTGCCCATCTGCACATTTGCACATTAAAAAAAGCATGGACACAACACAACTCATATACCTCGTTTTTAGCGGCGTCATCATACTGGCCCTGGTAGCCGATTTGGGCTTACTGAGCAAGAAGAATGCGGTAGTAACTTTAAAGACAGCCTTGATACAAACCATTTTTTGGGTAACCTTGTCACTGGGCTTTTTTGGGTTTATCTGGTACGAAAACGGACAGCAGGATGCCATCCAATACATTTCGGCGTACCTGCTGGAGTGGAGCCTGAGTATCGACAATATTTTTGTATTCATCATCATCTTCAACTTTTTTAAAGTAAAGACCAACAACTATGGCCGGGTACTGCTATTGGGTATTTTGATGGCCGTTGTTTTCCGCATTGCCTTTATTGCGCTCGGCAGTGAGCTAGTGGCCCGCTTCAATTGGATCATGTACATCTTTGGTGTGTTTTTGGTGTGGACCGGTGTTAAAATGTTTGCCAGCGGCGATGAAGAAGAGTTTAACCCCGAAGAAAATTGGGCGTTCAAATTTATGCGCAAATACATGCGTACCACTTCGGAGGAGCCCAATGGCCGCTTCATCATTACCAAAGACAAAAAAAGATACTTCACCACCCTTTCGATGGTAGTAATCATGCTGGGGCTGATTGATATTGTATTTGCGGTGGACTCTATCCCTGCCGTTTTTTCCATCATACCCGACCCTTCTAAAAAATTACTCATTTATTCCAGCAATATCTTTGCAGTGCTGGGTTTGCGCAGCCTGTTCTTTTTGTTGCGGGGTGCGGCCAGTCGCTTTGATTTTCTGCAGCAGGGCATCGCCATTGTGCTGGTATTCATTGGTCTTAAAATGTTGGTGGCCCATTGGGTACACATACCGGTATGGGTTTCTTTGCTGATGATTGTGTCTTGCATTACGGGCTCCATCATTTATTCCATTTACCACAAACGCAAGGGCGTACCGACCGATACCGAGGAATAAACATGTACACCATTCGTCAAATAGCAAACATTATCCAGGCCCATACCGTAGGCCCCACCAACGATACGGCCATTACGCATTTGCTTACGGATAGCCGCCGTTTGTTATTTCCTGCTACCACTTTATTTTTCGCCTTGCCCACCAACCGGGGCAATGGTGCCGCTTTTATTGATGAGCTGTACCAAAAAGGGGTACGTTCTTTTGTAGTACAAACAAAGGATATGCCCAGCAAAGCTTATCCGGAAGCCTGCCTGTTGGCCGTACCCAATGTACTGGAAGCATTACAAGCCATTACGGCCCAACACCGCCAACAATATCATCTACCCGTAATTGGTATTACGGGCAGCAATGGCAAAACCATCGTAAAAGAATGGTTGCACCAACTGCTGCAAGCCGATTATACCATTGTGCGCAGCCCCAAAAGTTACAACTCACAAACAGGTGTGCCTTTGAGCGTATGGGGCATTGCAGCGCAGCACAACTTGGGCATATTTGAAGCCGGTATTTCGCAACCCGGCGAGATGGAAAAATTGGAAGCCATTATACGGCCCACCATAGGTGTATTGACCAATATCGGCACCGCCCATGATGAAGGTTTTGCCAACAGCCATGAAAAACTAAGGGCCAAATGTCAACTCTTTGCCCATGTACAATTATTGGTTTGTAGCGAAGTGCTTTCGGATGCTGTAAAGCACGTAGTGCAAGCGCCTGTGTTTACTTGGGGCCGAAAAGATACTGCCAGTTTATACATCAAGCGCATAGCATCTGAAAACGGTGCAACCACCATTGAAGCTGTTTATCAAGGAGCGGCCATGGCCATCAGCATACCTTTTACGGATGCAGCTTCGGTAGAAAATGCGGTTACCTGTTGGTGCGTTTTGTTGCACTTAGGCCTCAGCCCCTCCACCATTGCCCAGCGGATGTTGCAACTACAACCCGTAGCCATGCGGCTGGAACTGATACAGGGCACCCATCAGTGCGCCATTGTAAATGACAGCTATAGTGCCGATATCAGTTCCTTGGGTATTGCATTGGATTTTTTGCAACAACAACAGCAACACCCTAAGCGTACCGTAATCCTCAGTGATATGGTGGGCTCTGGCAAAGAACCCGCCACCCTGTATGGTGAGGTAGCGGCCATTTTAGCACAAAAAAATATCAACCGATTGATAGGTGTGGGGCCAAGCATAACGCAGTACGCCCACTTGTTCAACGGTATTGATAGCACGGCTTTTTTTGCCTCTACCGAAGCGCTCTTGCAACATTTCCCCAGCCTCCATTTTGCCAATGAAACCATTTTGGTAAAAGGGGCCCGTGTATTTGAACTGGAGCAGGTTATCCGGTTGTTGGAACAAAAAGTACATCAAACCGTATTGGAGATTAACCTGAGTGCATTGGCACACAACTTAAAAGCCTATCAGCAATTACTAAGGCCCGGCACCAAGATGATGGCGATGGTAAAAGCGGCGGGTTATGGTAGCGGCGGCTTTGAAATTGCGAACGTATTACAGTTTCACCAAGTGGATTATTTGGCCGTGGCCTACACCGACGAGGGTGTTGAACTGCGGCGCCAAGGCATCCGTTTGCCCATTATGGTTATGAATGCAGAAGCTGCCAGCTTTGATGCCTTGGTGCAATACGGATTGGAGCCAGAGCTGTACTCACCTGCCATCCTGCAACAGTTTGCCAAGCACCTTGCGCAATCGGGCATGCGGCAATATCCCATCCATATCAAATTGGATACGGGTATGCGCCGCTTAGGTTTTGAACCGGCAGATATGCCCGCCCTTTGCCAAACCTTGCAAGAAACGGACAGTTTTAAAGTACAAAGCATTTTTAGTCATTTGGCCGCCAGCGATGCACCCGAGCATGATGCTTTTACACAAGAACAAGCCAATATTTTTCTGCAATGTGCCGAGCAGTTGCAATCGGTATTGGATTACCCCGTGCTGCGGCATATTGCCAATACCTCTGCCATCCATCGCCACCCGGCCCTGCAGTTGGACATGGTGCGCTTGGGCATTGGCCTCTATGGCAGCGACAGCCATCCTGCCATGCAGCAGCAGTTGAAAAATGTAACCACCCTTACCACTACGGTGGCCCAATTGAAAAAAGTAGCAGCAGGTCTCAGCGTGGGTTATAATCGAAAGGGTGTATTACCCTACGATGCCATCATCGCTACGGTGCGGATTGGCTATGCTGATGGTTACCCCCGCTTATTGAGCAATGGCGCTGGCTCCATGTTGGTGCGTGGGCAATTGGCCAAAACCATTGGCAATGTATGTATGGATATGACCATGCTGGATGTAACACATATACCGGGCGTAGCGGAAGGAGATGATGTAATGGTGTTTGGCGAAGGTTTGCCCGTAAGTACCGTGGCACAGCAGGCACAAACCATTTCTTATGAAATACTTACGGGTATTTCGCAGCGGGTGCAAAGGGTATATTTTGAGGAATAGCATTACGGTATTTTTTCGAGTCGACCACTTTTAAAAAGTGGTCGACTCTAGCGGCTTTTTAAAAGCACCCATCTTATAACAATACATTCCAAGTAAACCGCTCCCGGTACTTGCCCCAGTCTTCCGTGCGTTCACTGATAAATTTGTTCATCTCCGCCCTTGTTTTGTATTTTCCTTTTCCGGGCGGTACAATCAGTTTTTCCGGCACATCCACCACTTGCACTTTGGTAGCAATATACGAAGCGTACATGCGGGGTATGGTAAGGCCCAATACCATGCCGGGTAAGCCATTGATACTCATGGGGCCACCCGTAATCATGATATCATCGGTATAAAAGGCAAAAACATATACGCTATCAAAGATGCGGCCAATGGCCTTGCGGCAGTTAAACCCAGCAATCATGCGACTTTCGTTACTCAGGTGCCACTTGATTTTTGTAAGGCTGTCTGCCAATAAGAGTTTATCCCCCGCCACGGTATGCTGTGTTACCTGCTGGTTGATGTCGAAATTGTTGTACCATACATTTTCATTATCCCCTTCATCCATCCAATTGGGAAATTTGTAGCGCTCATCTGTACGGTTGAACTTGTAAACGCTTTTGTTATTCGCAAAAATGAAGTCATAATAATTTACAGAAAACTGCGGGATGGCTTCCTTAATCTTTTCGCCCCAGCTATCATCGCCCATGGTTTTGTGTACATTTATTTTTACTTCAAACTCAATTTTGGCGGCAGTAATGGGTTGCGCAACGGCTATTTGTTGGAACATCAGGGCCAGTAAGCCCACTATCATTTGTTTCATATATTGTTGTTTGGGTATTATCATTCGTCGTTACCTACAGGTTTACCATTTTTGTTAAAATTCCAAGTTATGGTGAGCATAAAATACCGTTGCAAGCGTTGGCTAATGCTTTCGTTCAGGTAATTGCTGCTCACACTTCTGTTGATGATATTGTTTTGGTTCAACAAATCGAACCCTTGTAAACGGGCACTCAAAGTCTTCTTCAAAAAATTATGGCCAATGTAGGCATTCCAGATTGTATTGTTATTGTTGCGATCAAATCCACTGGTGCGTTGGCGATAGTTAAAATCGCAATCGGAACCAATTTCAAAATTCTTGGTAATGAACCAAGTGCCGCGTACCCCGGTGGTAATATTTAAAAATTGTGTACGCTGACTGTTAAGGCTCGATTTGTTAAAATTCCAAGAAGGGTTAACCGACAGGCCCACATCGTACTTTTTATCCTTGCTCTTGCTCAAGCTAACATAGCCGCCATAACTGTAATTGATGCTCTTGTTGCGCAGTCCGTTGATAAAATCAATACTTCGGCTAACCGATACATTGGGGCCACCGTTGAATTGGATACCCGTTTTGCGGTGCTTGGCAAATAGGCTTACATTCATACTCACATTATACAACCCATCTACATTTACCGGCTGGGATACCCTACGGCCCAAACTGTCGATGGTAACGGTATTGGTAATGGCATTTTGGGTAACGCTGCCCCAGCCGCCCAGCCACATACCCCGTTCTTTTAAAAAGTTATAGCTGTTATAACCGATGTTAACGTTATGCCTAAACGATTGCGACAGGTTGGGATTGCCAATATACAGGCTCAGCGGATTGTTGTTTTCCCGCAGTGGCTGTAATTGGTTGAGTGAGGGCTGGCGGGTGCTGCCATTGTAATTAAAACGCACACTCTTGTTCTGCTTGATATTGTAATTGATGTTGGCAGAAGGGAACAGGTTGATAAAATCGTAATTGTACTGGCGGGCCAAAGAAATGTCCTGCAGGTCGAACGCAGTGGTGGCCACGGCCATACCGATGGCATAATTCAGTTTCTTTTTTACATAACGCAGGTTCAGGCCCATGCGATGGGTAGTTATCGATTGGTCGAAGTTATTGCTCAATGAGTCGATACGCTGCTCGTACTTGCCGCCAGTAGTTTTGCTAAAGCTGGTACGGTTGTTATTGGCCAAGGCCGCATTAAAACCGTAGTTGACTTCTGCATAAAAATCCTTCCACAAAGGCTCGGTATAAGAAAGGCGGGAATCAAAAGTCCGGGTGTCGGTATGCGTGGTTTTAAATTGATCCACCGAATCCCTGCGCAAAAAAGTGCCATTATCAAAAAAGCGGTTATCCGCCAGCAGGTAGCCATCGGCATCCACTTGGCTGTACCGCCAATCGGTAGTGAGCGACAGGGTGCGCTTGGCCTTTTTAAATTTGTGCTTCCACAGCAGGTTCATCCGCAAGTTGGTACGATCAGATTGGTTGGTGCGCAACTTGTCGCTATTATTTACCAAATTGCCCTGTTCGTTTATTGCATCCGAATAATTGGTGTTTTCCGATTGCGATTGTATAAAATTCAGGTTGCCAGCAAACTTGAGGGAGTTGGCAGAATCCATCTTCCACTCGTAAGTAGTATTGAATTTTAAGTTTTGCCGCTTTACCCAATTATCATCCCTGGTATTTTCTGAAAAACTCGTATCCGGTAAAAAGGTTTGCAAATAATTTCGGGTACCCGTTGTTTGTTGAACATCGTTGTACTTGGCCCCACTGTTTATATTGTGTTTCTCATTCAGTTTATTGCTGTAATGCAGGCCCGCATTGGCATTGCGGCTAAAGCCATTTTCGCCATTGATATAATCGGCCCCTTCATCAGCACCGCCATTCCAAGTATAGTTCATATTGCCGCTGATCTCATCCATCGACATGCTGTAGGAACCACCCTCACCGCCAAAATTCTCTTCGTCGCGCCAATCCATTTCCGTTTTGCCCACATTGCCATTCATCACATAGGCGGCCAACTTACGTTTGCCTTTAAAGGCGTTGATCATTGCCGCATTGTTGTAGCGTCCGGTACTGTTATTATCAAGCCCACCACCGGCTTCCAGCTTGCCAAAATAGCCCTTCTTTCGATCTTCCTTTAGTTTTAAATTGATGGTTTTGCTTTTTTCCCCATCATCAATGCCCGTAAATTCGGCTTGATCGCTTTTTTTGTCAAACACCTGTACCTCTTTTACCGCATCGGCCCGCAGGTTCTTTACGGCCATGCCGGGATCATCGCCAAAAAATTCTTCACCATCCACCAGCACTTTTTGCACCACTTCGCCCATCGCTTTGATCTGGCCATTTTTATCCACCTGAATGCCCGGCAGTTTTTTCAGCAACTCTTCCACATTGGCATTGGCGCTTACTTGAAAGCTATCCGCCGTATAAGAAATGGTATCCCCTTTTATTTTTATGGGGCTGCCGCTTTTAACAATCACTTCCTGTAGCAATTTACTTTTAGGGGTAATGGAAATGGAAGCCAAATCCACCTCCGCATTGCCCACCGTTATGTCATCTACATAATCGGCAAATAAAGATTGGGTAATTTGTAGGATATAACGGCCCGTATCCACATTTTTAATGCTAAATAAGCCATCCTTATCGGTTCGGGTAAAATAGCTCAGCGCAGAATCTTTGGGGGTCATTAAAAGTACTACTGCAAACGCTACTTTCTTTTTGTTGGTGGTATCGGCCACCACCCCTTTTACTGTAGTTTGCTGGGCAGTTACGTTCACAATACAGGCAAGGTACAGGACCAAAAGACATGTTAGTTTTTTCATGCAATCAATTTACCAAGGTACATTAAATGTTTTTGTAAAGTTAGTCAAATGAATGAGGTGTCAAAATTCGAAATGTTAAAAATATGTTAAAGGTGTTAACAATTGTACCGTGGTAATTAACAAGGATGATTGGTTGTGGCACCCTATTTATTTATTTCCCTTTACCTTTACGCCCGCAATGGTTTATTCTTATTGCCATACACAAATCAATACAAATGAAGTCATTAGATGCCTTGTTACAGGAACTCGAAAGCAAACTCCCCCTGATGCAAGAACAGAACCCTGCCGTGTCTGAAGCATCGGTAGGTTGGCATATCGAGCATTCCATATTGGCAGCCATTAAAATGATTAACGCCGTTGCCCACTCCGAACCGGATAAGTACCGTTGGCGCTTCAATTGGCGGCGCAGCATGGTGTTTGCCACCGGCAGCATCCCCAGGGGCAAGGCCAGGGCGCCCAAAGCGGTGATGCCCGAATCAGCCGCCGATGCAGCCACCCTTACGGAACAGTTTGCCACTTTGCGGCATAAGCTCCACAATATGTCTATGTTACAGCCCAAGCATTTTTTTGAGCATCCTTTTTTTGGTGCCTTGCATGTAAAGCATACGCATAGGGCCATCCAATTGCATACCCAGCACCATTTAAAAATCATCAACGATATCGTTGCATCGGCAAAGCCATAAACCATCCACCATGCTACATTTCCTCCGTTCATCTATTATATTGGCTTTTATGTCACTTAGTTTTACGGCTAATGCCCAAAGCAAAGCGGCTTACAACAAAGAAATAAAAGACTGGTGTGCCAAGCGGGTGCAGGCCCTCAAAGCAGCAGATGGCTGGCTCAATTTGGTGGGCCTTTTTTGGCTGCATGAAGGCATCAATCCTTTTGGTAGCGACCCAGGGCAACAAATCGTTTTCCCTTATAAAGACTTGCCCGGTGATGCTGGTTATTTTGCAAGAAAAGGCAATACCATTACATTGGCGGTGAAAAATACCGACCGCATTCAAATAGATGGGAAGCCTATACAAGAAGCCCTTGTTTTTGATACGGCGATAACAAAAGCGCCAGTAATGTCGTATGGCAGCTTGCAGTGGACCATCATCCAGCGGGGCGAAAAAATCGGTATCCGGCTACGGAATTTGCAAGCGCCCACAGTAAGTATATTTAAAGGTACCCAACGCTATCCCACCAATATCGCTTGGAAGGTGAAAGCCACCTTGGTGCCGCCCACTGAACCGACTTATATTGCCATTACCAATGTGCTAGGGCAAACCAGTCAGTTGCCATCGGCGGGCAAGTTGGAATTTACCATTGGACAAAAAAAATATAGCTTGGATGCATTGCTAGAGGGCGAAGAACTGTTTGTGCTTTTTGCAGATGCTACCAATGGGGCAACCACCTATGGTTCGGGCAGGTTTATGTACGCCCCAAAACCCGGTGCCGAGGGTACCACCATCCTCGACTTCAACAAGGCTTTTAACCCGCCCTGTGCTTTTACCCGATACGCCACTTGCCCACTGCCGCCCCGCCAAAACCATTTGCCCATTGCCGTAACGGCGGGGGAGAAAAATTATGGGCATCATTGATAAGGGGGCGCTGCGTACGGAAGGCCCTGCATTGGTAAGTGGTAGAGCGGTGCCTACAAGGGTCATAGTTGGGTCTTTTAAAGTAGAAAATACAGCGTAAACGCATTAAAATAATTTCATTGCTTATTCAAAAGAAATTGAGTTTTTGTAAACTTAAAAGGATCCATTCTGCCACCAGTTCCGAGGTGAACCATCTCGTCATTATTGACGAGACCGGTCCGCCGTAGGCGGATTTTCTGGGGGCGAAGGGGACCCTGAAAAAGGGCTAAATGCAGTGGTGAACCCGGAACGAAGCCGATAGGCCAAGCGGACGGCATGGCCCGCCGGCTTGAGCCTGCCTGCTGGCAAAGGCAGGGCAAGCACAAGCAATCGGCCAGTAAAATGGTATGTTATAGGGCTTAGACTCCCATTACAGTTTTAATGCGTTTGCCCTCATCATCCCACATGTATAAAAACAAATACAGTAACTTGCAACACATCAACGATCAATTTTAACAACTTGTATATGAACCAATCTCGCATTTTCTTCACGTTGGCGTTTTTAGTTATTAGCTGCTGTACCCTTGCACAACCCATACAATGGACGGCAGATGGCAATGGGTATTATACGACCGAAAAAAATGAAATTGTACAGTACAATTTACTCAGCGGGGCAAAAACAGTAGTGGCCAAAAAAGAAGACCTCCGCATGACGGGGTCAATAGAAGCATTTAGCTTCGCCAACAACTTTACCAAGCTGCTGGTGTTTACCAATACCCAAAAAGTATGGCGCTTGAATACCAAGGGCGATTACTATGTATATGATATGGCCCAAAAAAGCATCGCTCAATTGGGCAAATCATTACCCGCTGTATCACTCATGTTTGCCAAACTTTCGCCCGATGGCAAGCTGGCAGCTTATGTGAGCGAACAGAACATTTATGTAGAAGACTTGGCTACAGGAAAAATAAAGGCCCTTACCAAGGATGGTGCCCGTAAAACCATCAACGGCACTTTTGACTGGGCTTATGAAGAAGAATTCTTTTGCCGCGATGGTTTTCGTTGGAGCCCCGATGGCAAACGGATTGCCTTTTGGCAAATTGATGCCAATGGTACCAAAGACTATTTAATGACCGACAATACCCAAATCTATCCACAAACAAAACCGGTAGAATATCCCGTAGCTGGGGAAAAACCTTCTACATGCAAAATCGGTGTGGTGGATGTATCCACTGCGGCCATACAATGGATGCAGTTGCCCGATGATGCCCAATGGGGTTCTTATGTGCCCCGCATGGAATGGGCGGCCAATGGCAACGAAATTATTGTACAGCACCTCAACCGCAAACAAAACCATAGCCAGTTGATGCTTTGCAATGCAAGCAACGGGCAGGCAAAAACCATTTTTTCGGAAAAAGACCCTGCATGGATTGATATCCTGCCCCTGTGGGATGAAGATTATGGCAATGGCAAATGGGATTGGATCAACAATGGCAATGCCTTTGTATGGCCCAGCGAAAAAGACGGCTGGCGGCATTTGTACAGCATTTCCCGTGATGGCAAAACCGAAACGCTTATCACCAAAGGCAATTATGATGTGATGGACATAGATGTGATTGATGAAAAAGGCGGTTATGTATATTTTCATGCATCGCCCGACAATGCCACACAGAAATACCTATACCGCACCAAATTGGATGGTAGCGGCACGGCAGAAAGGCTTACACCGCAAAGCCAAAGCGGCACACATAGTTATACCCTATCGCCCAATGCAAAATTTGCCAAACAAAAATTTTCCAACTACTATACGCCCCCGGCAACAGAATGGATTTCGCTGCCCGACCACAAGGCTTTGGATGGGGATGATGGCATTGCCAAAGCCATTCAAAAAGCCAGCAAACCTGCCAATGTGGAGTACACGACCATCACCACTTCGGAAGGTGTTAACATGGACGCTTGGGTGGTAAAGCCCAGCAATTTCGATCCCGCCAAAAAATACCCCGTTGTATTTTATGTGTACACCGAACCTTGGGGGCAGAATGTAAAAGACAGTTATGGCAGCAGCTATAATTATTTGTACAAAGGCGATATGGCCAAAGATGGGTACGTGTATGTTTCTATAGACAACCGTGGTACGCCTTGCCCCAAAGGCAGGGAATGGCGCAAATGTGTGTACCGCAAAATTGGTTTGATCAATATCAAAGACCAAGCGATGGCAGCCAAGGAAGTATTGAAATGGTCTTATGTTGACAAAGACCGGGTAGCGGTATGGGGATGGAGCGGTGGTGGCTCGGCCACATTGAACCTGATGTTTCAATACCCCGACATTTACAAAACCGGTATTGCCGTAGCGGCCGTGGGCAACCAATTGACCTACGACAATATTTATCAAGAAAGGTACATGGGCCTGCCACAGGAGAACCGGGAAGATTTTGTAAATGGATCACCCATTACCTATGCCAAGGGCTTAAAGGGCAACCTGCTGTACATCCATGGCACCGGCGACGACAATGTGCATTACAACAATGCCGAAATGCTCATTGATGAATTGGTGAAATACAATAAGCAGTTTCAGTTGATGAGTTACCCCAACCGTACCCATAGCATATCAGAGGGCGAAGGTACCTTCATGCATTTGAGTACTTTGTTTACCAATTATTTAAAACAGTATTGCCCGCCGGGCGGATTGCCGAAGGATTAGGGGAATGAATAGTTAATAATGAATAGTTAATAGTGGATGCTGGATACTGGATAACGGATACTTGCGACTTGATACTGGATACTTGCCACTGGCATCTAGCATCCAGTATCCAGAATCTAGAATCCAGCATCTAGGATCCAGCATCCAGGATCCAGTATCCAGTATCCCCTCCTCAAGGATCATACGTAACCACCACTACCGCATGTTTTTCAAACCCAGCGCTCAATCGTACTTCGTAGCGCCGTTTGCCGCATTCAATAATCATCAAAGCCGTATTGGGTGGTATGCTGCCCAGGTTCTCGGCCTGCATCAATATTTCCAATGGCTGACCGGGCAAGGGTGCAATGGGCACTTGCAGTACCAAGGGTTTGTTGCTGATGCGTTGTTTTACCAGCATGGGGATTTTGTTGATGAAAAGCGTAACCGTATCATCGTCAATAATCGCATTGTCGTATAAAGTAATGGTGAGCAGCGTATCCTCTACCCGCAAAATCTGCTGAATGTCTTGGCGACGGTCGGCAGGTACGATATCGTTATTGGCAAGTTTTGCTATCGGAGTCGCAATGGTATCCGCAGGTAATATGGGCGGCACCGTTACAATGGGCGAATTGCGCTGCACAGGGGTTGCAGACAGATTGGGCCTAGCGCTGCTATCCGTTACCAAAGGCGCGGCTGGCAGGGGGGCCGCTACAGGAATGGTAGTGGTCGTTTTATCCGGCACATTCATCGCCAATGCCGTTACATCGTCGGGGATGGGCGGCGTATCAGCAGGGATATCCTTTTGCAATTGTGGTATTTTGTGGCGCCGGTTGAAATAATAGAGCATCTTTCTCGCTACATACTGCTCCAAAGGATAATCGGGTTTCTTTTGTTTTTGTAATACCACCAACAAATCTTCGCCCGGAAAGCAACTGGTATCCAACCCCACGCCAACGCCTGTCCATTTGCCTACCAAATATTCGGTTTTGCCAATTTTATGATAATTGAGGCTGAATACTTTTTCGCAGGGGTAATAATTGGGCGGTAATATATAATAAGGAACGCCCCGCTCTTCCAACACCAAGGTCTTTTCTTTTTTGTTGCGCAGGCCTACGGCCCAAAACAGCACAAAACGAGAAGTATCTTTAAATGCAAAAGTATGTCCGGTTATTTTTTTGCCCGATTGGAACAATTGTACTTCTAGGCTTTCGGTACCGGCGTAGGTGCTGGCGGTGCGACTGATTTTACCGCTCCAGATACCTTCCAAGCGTTGCGCCTGTACGGCAGTACAACATAATAAAATGAATAATGCAATATGGCAGCGCTTGGCAATCGGCATACTGTTCGGTTGAGTGATGCGTTAGGCTATAAATTTACGAACAAAACCGATTGCTCAGGATACGGGATTCACAAAAAAATGTTAAAATTGGCTGTTGGCACATAACCTCATGCATTGGGGGGTCTATTCGCCAACCGCAATGCTTGCCGGGGCCGCATCGATGGCAACTACGGCCTTTGCCTGTACCACCGTCATTTTATGTATGCGTACAATCTTCAATCCACCCAATAAACGGATAATCCAATAGGTGGGGTCCATTTCGTACCAGCGAAAACCAAAGTTGGTGGAAGCGGGGTTTTTATGGTGGTTGTTGTGGTAAGCCTCGCCCATCATCAACAAATCCAGCTTGAAGAGATTGGTAGATGTATTTTTCATGGTGAAATTGATGGAACCGAATTTGTGGGCAAACCAATTGATGATCATGCCTTGTACCGGCACCATTAAAATATGGATGGGCAACAGTAAAAAGTACCAAGCCGAGGGTGCAAACTGTACATAAAACCATACATAGGCCAGCGCCCAGCCCAGCCGGGAGTAAACCGAATGGGCCAGCTTGTCCAACAAAGGCCAATCGGGCAGGTTTTTGAGGAACCGGGGCTCAATGGGCATGGTTTTGTTGAAGATGGCCATCGAAACCTGGCGTGAACGACGCATCATGGCCCAGATGGTACGATCGTATTTGGGCGAATGGGGATCCTTTTCCGTATCGGTATAGGCATGGTGCATGCGGTGCATGATGCCATATACCCTAGGGCTGATGTAAGAGGAGCCCTGTGTAATATAAGCCATCAAATAAAAAAAACGTTCCCACCATTTGTTCATGCTAAAGGCACCATGTGCGGCGTATCGGTGCTGCAAAAAAGTTTGCATAAAAAGTGATGCATACCAGTGTATGGCAAGAAAAAGGAGTATAATTGTCATTATTGCGCATCACTATTGCTATATAATGACATTACAAGGTAGGCTTATTAATTGGTAATATCTATTATTGTTTGAGAACAGGCTTTGTGCTTTGCCGTTAAGCTCCCCATTTGCATTTATTGGTAGGGCTAAACGCAGTTCAAATTAGCGTTATGCAAATAAGTCTTTGTGGATTGTATTTTATGCAAAAAATGGCTCCCGCTGCTATAAAATCATTATTTTTAAGCTAAGGAATTATGAAGACAGTACAAAAAAAGCACTGAACAAAAGAGGGCTCTACGAGGTAAAGCATAAGGAGAGCGAGGAGGCGAGAAAGTTGCGGGAAGTCGAGTGCAGAGAAGTTAAAGAGGGAGACCCAACCCTAAAGGGCTGGAAAATTTGATGATGAACAGGGTATTTTTCTGGTAGGATGAAGGTGCAGTTTAAGTTAGATTTGTAGTCGTTTTAAACGTTTACACACGGATATTAGCGCAAT
The DNA here is from genome assembly GCA_943373145.1 of Chitinophaga pinensis. GTDB lineage: Bacteria > Bacteroidota > Bacteroidia > Chitinophagales > Chitinophagaceae > Ferruginibacter > Ferruginibacter pinensis_H. Next base: position 267,246 of record CALSBI010000006.1, on the reverse strand, counting down.
AGGTTTTTTGAAATAACAAATTTATAAGCAATTGAAAATAAATGAGCGGACTGTTGTATTTGGGTTGCTTACAATTGCGCAAATACAAGAGTTAGCGGCAAGCTATAAGAACCTTTCATTAATTTAAAACTATGACATACATAATTTGGGCGCTCCTAAACATTGTAGTTCTTATTACTCTCTGTGTCTTTTTATATAAAGCAATTAAAACTAAACTTGGTGGTTTTTCTGCTGGCTTTGCAGTGTTTCTATTACTTGCATTTACTGGGTCTTCAAGCAATGAAGGCGGAGAGATTGAACCTAATAGCAATCGGTTAAAAACATGGAGGCTTATTAGCCATGACAGTCTTAACCAAGAATTTACAAGTGATACAAACATTGTTTTAGAGAAAAATATTTTTCATAGATATTCTTTGGGTATTATTTGGAGTACACTTAAAGACACACAAAAAAAAATACCTAGTTCTGCAAACTCTTGGACTACAGGACTCAGTGTTGGCACAAAGTGGAATCCACTTATGATCACTACAAGTAAATCAGATATTCCGGGCTCTTTTAAGTACGATGTAGTCGGAACACTAAAATGGTCGATAATAGGGATAACTATATACTCTCAACCAAAACACTGGAGCGGCTTCGTTTCGGTCAACTAGCCATGCCGCTAACATTGGGTTTCCTGTAATATTATCAGCATTCCTCTAAAAATGAATTGATGACACAAGAAAAGAATTTAGATTGGAAAATCTACGAGTCTATTACAAAATACATCTATGAAACTTTGGGTAAAGAGTTTGGTGTAAAAATAAAAGGTTATGGTAGTACTTGTAAAGTGATTGGAAAATCAGGAGTTGCACATCAAATTGATGTTTTAACATTTCATTCTGATGGAGTTCACAGTTATGAAACTGCTATCGAATGTAAGCATTGGAATCAAAAAGTAAACAAAGATATTGTAATGAAGTTGGCGGAAATTATTCAAGACTGTGGCATTAATAAAGGAATTATTGTTTGCAAAAATGGATTTACAAATGACGGAATTGAATATGCGAAACATAAAAACATTGAACTAGTTGAACTTAGGGAAATAGAAGAAAAAGATCTAAATGAAAATCCCAGACAAATACATTTTGCAGATTTAGAACTATCTGTCAAAACAACTATTCGTCGGACTGAAATTTTAAATATTGACATAGGAGAAAATCGAAAAATAGAGGGAAAAAGTGAATTCGAATATTATAATTTCTTAGTAATACGGGAAGATGAAAGCTATTTGTCTTTGGCTACTTATATTGCGGAATTTCGAAAGGAAGTGAATCCACAAAACGAAAAAACTGAAAAACTCAGCAAACATTATAAAATACCAAACGGATTTTTATACAATAGAGAAACTAAGGAATCTTTAAAAATAGATGGAATAACTTTCACTGGCCAATTGAGAATAAGAGATGAAAGTAGAAACTTAAACTTCAAATTAGTTGACGAAGTTTGGTTAATTATGAAATCAATTTTTAATGAACGAACATTTACATTTTCTGAAAATGGCTTAATCAAAGAAAATAAGAAATAAATCAATACTGCAGGTAACATGGTATTGCAGCAAGTGGGGCTGGACAAGCAAACTTCAACTAAGTGCATCGCTGTGCTTTAGTTCCGGCATACGAATATCTATTTAGCTTTTTGTTGTTAACTTCAACATTATATTTTCAATTGGGCAGCGGTTGCGGGGCTGGATGTTATAAAATATCCCACATGCAGCAAGCCGTGCCCGTTCGCTGTAATGCGTAACTGAAACTGTTCAATTATGGAAATTCCTTTTTTAAAAGACAACCAGTTCGCTGTTGGGAAAGCTCAATTATCAACAGGACATGTTCTTAGGAACGATGGCACATTATTTTTAAATGGGCAAAGTTTAAATGACATGTATGAAATATTTGAGAGCTACAAGGAAGCTGAAATTTTTGTTTTAAATAAAATAAAGGACTGCCCAGAAATTGAGTGTTGGATTGTAAATACAAAAGGTGAGCATGTTATCACCTACTATTATGGCGGTGAGAGGAAGTTCAAAAATATATAACCACTTCACAGCACTTCAGCCAACAAACGGTTTTGGACAAGTGTGGCTGGACAAACTAATTTCAGGACGGGTCAATATTACTTGCCCTTCCCATACTAATTACATATATATGGGGCAGCCAGTACGCAGAGTGTGGAATTTATTGCCGAATAGTGCTTCCCTAAAGCCTTGTATTGCCCGAATTAACACGGGAATGATAAATGGCATAGTATTTCGCTAACCTGTTTAAAATTGTAAAAAATGAAACAACTTAAATCACACATCAGCCCTATTATTTTTTTGGGCTTTCTGTTACTGTCAAACACATCATGCGACAACAACGATGATAAAACGAATGCAGCAGATAACGCAAATACAACGGTAGTAGTAGAGGAGAAAGCGCCAAGGGTAGAGGTGAAAATGGCCGGTCAGGGCGAACGTAAAGATGTTGTAGCCACTAGCGTGCCAGCACCCCTTGTTGCCAAGGTGGATCCAAGGGTAAAAACTGCCAAAGATGTAAAGTGGGTGGAATATGTGCCTGTAGAGGCCGACAAATGGGATACAGCCAGGGATTATTACATTGTGATGTATACCTATAAAAATGTTCCTTACGAAGATTGGTATTATGGCAATGGCGAAATGATTAAAAGCGAGGAAAAAATTTCATTGCCCAATAGCGGGGTTTTGCCCAAAGAGGTAGTTAAAGCCATCATGGAAACTTATCCCGGTTATGAAATTGTAGAAGTTGACAGGGAGAATGACAAAAACGAAATAATGTACGAAGTGGAACTGAAGCAAGGTGAAAAGAAAGCAAAAGTTAAGTTTTTACCAAACGGCAACGTTTTTAAAGCAAAATAGAGCAAGTATTATTTTTTCATTGCTGCGGAAACCGTTTCTACGGTTTCCGCTTTTTTTTACTTCACCCGCCTCAGTTAAAGCACCCTCTTACGCTAACCCTTTGCAAGGATGCGCATATCAAATGGAAGATTATTGGGGGGCATCTAAAATTTTCGTTTTCAATATAATCGAGTTCATAGAGTTCTCACCCTCCGCTTCGGTACGGCCTCATAAAAAAGCCGTTAAGAAAATTGAAGCTGAGGGCGCAAAAGAAAAACAGTGGAGTAAAAGCTTGGCAATGCTATTGGCCTGTAAGTCGCACTTAAGCTAGGCGTTGGATTGCAGATTGAGCTTGTTTTTCTTTAGCCCGAGGGTTCGATTTTTAGGCTTTTTTATGCAGCCCCGTCCGACTGGCGTCAGCTGGGCGGGCTTGATTTTTTGCTCCACTTTTGTATCAAGACAAAAGTGGAAAAATCTGAACATAAAAACTTTATCAAAAACAAAAAGAGTTAAAAAATGTAGACTGCCAGCCAGTTATTGCAGCAGTTTTACAGCCCCGCTGCCGCTGCTCGGGGAATTTGAAATACATCCTTTTTAGGGCAATTCAATACATTTTGTTGCAATACGTCATATATTTATCCATAAAAAATACGATATATGGCTACAGCATCCATCACCGTTTATCTACAAGCCCTGGGCGGCAAATTTTTAGGCCCTAATGCCTACGCAACCGACTCTATAAGTATCAATCTAAGCTATACGGATGGACAGGTGAATTTTCCCTACCAATTGGTGCCGGGCGTAAGCGACGATGGCATCATATCGCAGGGCTTTACGGATGGCAGTAGTTCCTTTATGCCCATTTTGAACATGCCCGCCCTCAACGGTCAAAACCCCACTGTATTTTTTTTAACACCTGGCCCCAACACCATTGCAGGCCAAGCTAAACTGGAACTACCTACCTCCATCCAAACAGCTACTTTAACGGTAAACATTCCAGCACCCAATGACTATGTGCTGCAGTTTACGCAACCGGTAATATTAACCCCTGAACAAACGGACTACCGCATTACCGTGGTGGTGCCGGGCCTATTGCTGCAAGCCAATACGGAGAATCCCATCCCCGGTGCGGTTTCGGTATTTGCCACCATGATGTGCGGTTGCAAAGCCACCATAGGCTTGCCCACTTCTTTTTGGAACCCCAACGATTTTACCGTTTCGGCAAACGTACAGTACAACAATGGCACCCAAATGATGTATGCCCTGAGCCTGAACGAGCAAACCAATAACTCGCTGTTAAGTGCGCCGGTGCAAAATGAAACGGAGATACAATCCATCTATTTTACAGCGCAACAAAAAAGCACCGGTAATTACGGTGCCCTTTTGCAAACGATGTAGTATCGAAAATTATTTTACATATTTTTTAAAGAATTCGATGCTGCGCTGCCAAGCGAGTTTGGCTGCCGCCTCGTTGTACCGGGCCGGTGCGGTATCATTGTGAAAAGCATGGTTTACCCCTTCGTACATGTGCAGCTCATAGGTAACCTTGTTTTCTTTCAGCGCCGCTTCGTAAGCCGCAATACCCGCATTTACCCTTTCGTCAAGCGCCGCATAATGCAACTGCACGGCCGCCTTGATATTGGGCACATCGGCAGCGGCAGGTTGACGGCCATAGAAAGCCACGGCCGCTTTGAGCGAAGGTATCTTTACCGCTAAATTGTTGGCCATAGCACCTCCCCAGCAAAAGCCCACGCAGCCGCTGGCACCATTGTAATCTATGCGGGTGGCCAAATAATCAAATACATTGATGAAGTTTTGCAGACTGTCTTCTGCCTTGAGTGTTTGAAACTGTTGCCTAGCCTCATCTTCATTGGCCGGTGCTGCACCGATGGCCGAGAGTGCATTGGGTGCAATGGCCAAAAAACCTTCTTTGGCTGCCCTGCGGGCCACATCTTCTATATGCGCATTGAGACCACGGTTTTCGTGGATGACGATGATGGCCGGGTATTTTTTATCGGCCTTGGGCCTGGCCACATAAGCCGACATATTGCCCGGCACACCGGGATAGTTGATGCGCTCGGTAAACAGATCCTCTTGCGCCGTGATATTGGCATTGGCCGCATTCACTTCTATCTGCGGCAAAATGGCCATGGCGGCAGTAAGGCTGCCCGTAATCAGCGCCAATCGGCGGATGAATTCGCCCCGTGAAAGTGGCGTGTGCGTATAATCGTCGTAGAGATTGATGATGGATTGGTTCATGATAGTGAATAGTTAATAGTTAATAGTGAATAATGAATAGTTGATGCTGGATTCTTGATGCTGGATACTGGATTCTTGATGCTGGATGCTGGATGTGGAGGCCAAGCCGACACCAAGCCTGCCCGACTGCGTCATTCAGGCGGGCCGAAGGCATGGCTGGATTCTTGATACTGGATGTGGAGGCCAAGCCGACATCCCGCAGCAGGCGGGGCTTGATACTCAACTTGAGACTTTAAACCTTAAACTTGAAACTTTAGACTTTAAACCCCAACCCATAGCACATTCCCCTTAACATCCCCCACCACTTCATTTGCACATCTGCACATTTGCATATTTGCACATTATCCCTACCCCGCCTCTTCATTAGCATATCAGCACATTAGCAAATTAGCACATTACCCCTACACTGCCAACAAAACCGCCACATAATGACAAACGGCGGCTGCCAGTACAAAAAAATGCCAAATGGCATGGCTCCATTTGTATCCCCGCCAGAGATAAAAAAATACCCCGATGGTATAAAGTCCGCCGCCAATGGCGATGAACAACATTACTACACTTGGGAGCGCATTGATGAACTGCCTGCCGCCGGCAAAAAGGATCCAGCCCATGCCGAGATAAATGATGACAGATACCACTTCAAACCGGCCGGTAAAGAACACTTTGAAAAAGATACCCAATATGGTGAGCCCCCACAATACTGATAATAACGTAATACCAAACGCATTGTTGAGATAAATGAGCAGAAAAGGGGTATAAGTGCCTGCAATCAAAAAGTAGATACTGATATGGTCCAATATCTCCAATACCCTTTTGGTTTGCGGTTGCTGAATGCCGTGATACAGGGTGGAGAAACTAAAGAGCATGAGAAAGCTGAAGCCATAAATACTGGCCCCTACGATACCCGGTATATTGGCATTGTTGGCCGCCAATGCCGTAAGGATGGGGATGCTGATGATGCCGAAGAGGATGCCAAAAGCGTGGATGAGGCTATGCACCACTTCTTGCTTGAGTGTAAAACTGCTTGTGTCGATATTTGAGGGGCTGTTGCTCATGGGATAAAGTTACGAGTTGATTTGGTTACGGGTTACGAGTTTTTTGCCTGCCTGACGGCAGTCAGGTTACACGGATTGGGAACACGGATTTTAATGGATTGCACGGATTACACGGATTGGTTGTTTTTGTTGCGGGTTAGTTTAGTTACGGGTTGATTTTGTTGCAGGTTATTCCCTACATGGATTAATAATAAATTACACGAACCTGCCTGACGGCAGTCAGGTTACACAGATTGGGAACACGGATTTTAATGGATTACACGGATTGTTTTGTTACGAGTTTTTTTGTTGCAGGTTGTTTTGTCCACGTATTAATGCAAAAATTACACTAGCCTGCCTCTCCGGTCAACGGTCAACGGCCAACGACCAACGGCCAACGGCCAACGGTCATCGGCCTCCGGTCAACCCCAGCCTCGCCCTCAGCCCCGGCGTTAACGCAGCCTTATTCACAAACAGGATAACCGTTTTGTACAAAAAATAATTTTCATCCATGTACAAAAAGCCTTTGAAGCGGTTGTAATTGCCCCAAGAATTTTTATGATAATACCAGCGTTTGCCCAAGCTATCGTAACCCGCCCCTACCAAATGCAGCATATGGTCACGTTCGGTGGAAAGGTCTTTGTAATTGGCCAAGCGCTTATCGTCCACATCGGCGGGGAGTTTTCCCAAACTGGCATAGCCGTCGAGTGTATAAAAGTCAGGCTCAGTAACATCCCCCTCCCAGCCCAGCGACCAGCCTGCCGCCAATGCCGAGTCGGCTACCATTTGCATATCTTTCAAACTGATATTATAAAAATGATCGGCCGCCCAATTGTACCGATCTACCAGTTCATGCTTTTGGTACAAAGGTTTATCGGCAAAAGCTACCAACTCTAAATAATCATTGGTAAAATGTAAATAAGTATCGGCAAAGCTGCGGGGCGTATGCCAATTGCCGTTGTACAAAAAACGGGCAGGTGGTTTGCCTAAATATTTATTGAGCGTATCATCCAACTGGCGCAGGTGTTTTGGCTGTAAACTGACAAGCCCCAACCGCAGCCAACGCTTCACCAATCGCTGCATGGCCGTATCCAACAAAGTATGGTCGTGCTGCCGCCGGCCTTGGGGCTTGCCGGGATAGGCCGATTCGGGCACCATGCCATACCGTTCGATCACCCTGATCACATCATGAAACTGGCCACCCCCTTCAAAATAGGTTTTGCCTTTGGTGGCCAAGTACTTTTTGGCTTTGTCGATATACGCATACCGGGCATAATACATTTCCGAAAGGTTTACCCGCAGCCCTTGTGTCCGCATCAAATCGGCTTCAAACAAAGAATTGGTGCCAAAAGTCCAGCACACCGGCGCTACGCCTTGGTCGGATACGGCGGTACAGGCAACGGAGTCGGTAAGCCGCACGGGGCCAAATGGCGTTTGTGCACTGCCCTTTAATGCAGCTACACAAATTAGAATAATGCTAGTGATATTTTTTATGCTGGTCATTTTGATAAATTGAGAGATGCTGTCTCCAAGACTTTTTTTATTGGTCCGCCACTAGTTTTTATTGATTTTATTGAAACAGTATTGCTTGCTTTGAAGGTTTCCTCTTCTACCTAAAAATTGAGGGCCATAATCGAATAGACTTTTGCCAAACCCATAACAAAAACAACTCGCAACCCGCAACTTCATATTTCCCTCATCCCTACCCCATCCCCTTTCACCTCCAACCGATGCCGCACCCCACATTTCAACGCATAATTATTCCTTTGGTGCCCTACGGGAAAATCAAAACAAACCGGATAGTTGTACTCCTTTGTTACTTCTTGCACAATATCATATAAGCTGCGGCCAAATTCCTCGCCCGGTTCTTCCACTTTTAGTTTGAAGCCGCCGACTATCAGGCCCTTGAGCTTTTTCAACTTGCCCCGCCGTTTGAGGTTCCAAAACATACGGTCAACACTGTAAGCATATTCGCCGGTATCTTCCACAAACAATATTTTGCCATCCGTATTGGCATCGCTGGGCGTACCGCCCAAGGTTTCCAGCATTTTTAAATTGCCACCCGTGAGTTCGCCCACGGCCGTGCCCAAGCGGTTATTGGTATTGACAGGGGCCGAGTACTCCATCTTTTCGCCCATCAATGCCTTTTTAATGGAGAGGATGGTGGCTACCTGTATCGGCTCGGCCAGCGCCCAATCGGCGGGAAAGCTGTTGCACATTTTGGAGTGGATAGACGCAATGCCGTATCTACCCGTCAAGTGATTGTGCATCACCGTTACATCGCTAAAGCCGATCACCCATTTGGGCTTGGCCAAAAATTGTTTAAAATCCAAGCGGTCGATCATCCGCCCCATGCCATAACCACCCCTGGCGCATAAAATGGCTTTGATGTTTCCATTGTCCATCATTTGCTGAAAATCGGCCGCCCTTTCGGCATCGGTACCGCCAAACGTAAAATCTTTTTTGCCCACGGTTGACCCAATCGCTACCTTAAAGCCCCAGCTTTCGATTTGTTGCACGGCCGGGGCAATGTCTTCCGCCAAGATAAAACCCGCTGGGCAGGTAATGCCAATGGTATCGCCGGGCTTGAGGTAGGGCGGGATACGGCTGGGCGGGGCAGCCTGTTCCTCCGGCTCCATACCTTCTATATTGGCCATTTGCGCCCGACCGGGCAATGCCAGTGCCGATAATGCCGTGAGCGTACCCAAGAATTTTTTGCGATCCATGCACCTAAAGTACGGAAACTAGGGGAATGTTGAATTACGAATAAAGAATGGAGAATGCCGAACATTTATTGGTGACGCTGGCAACAACGATGTGGTCGCTGTTAAAAAGCCGCTATCCCAGCATTTGTACCGGGCATTGAACGTTGAACTTTGAACAATCAAACAACTTTAGACTTTAAACCTAAAAAACTTTTCCCCCTACCCAACCCTTTGCTACTCCACCACAGTTACCTATATTAGATGGACCAATTGATAACAAAAAGGCTATTGCATACAGACTTAAACATACTGATACGAGGGTGCCAGCAGCAAAACCTGCAGAGCCAGCAGCAGTTGTACAAGTTGTGTTACCCTGATATGATCAAGGTTTGTTTCCGTTATGCGCATGATTCGGACGGGGCCGGTACCATTTACAATGATGCCATGCTAAAAGTGTTCCGCCATATCGGCAGCTACACCGAAGAAGGCAAACTGATGGGCTGGATTAAGACCATTGTGGTGCATACGGCCATTGATTTTTGCAAAAAGAAAAATATTTTTTCACAGTCCGTACCCTATTTTTCCGAAAGCGATGAGGGTCTGCGCCCCGAAGCCTTGGACCGTATTTCGGGCAAAGAAATACAGCAACTGATTGGGCAACTGCCCCAAGCCACTGGTACCGTTTTTAATATGTACGTATATGATGGTTTTACCCACAAACAAATTGGCGATATACTGGGCATCAGCGATGGCACCAGCAAATGGCATGTGAGCGAGGCCAAAAAAATGTTGAAAAAAAAATTGGAACTGATCACTAAAACCGAGTTACAGGCAAATGCAGCAGGATAAACATATCATCACCAAATTACAGCAACTGGAAAACCAGCAACTGCCCGACCTGAGCCAGATGGACAGCCACTGGCAACAGATGCAGGCGATGTTGGTGCCCGCTGCCCCAGCAACCAACAACAAACGCTGGCTTTGGCTCATCCCTGCCGCTGTATTGTTGATCGTTTCCATTTTGCTATTGACCCGTACCAATACCAACAACCAACTATCAGCAGCCAAAGCCCCTGCGCCAAGGTCTTTGTCGCCAAGGTCTGTGTCTCCACAGACCTTAACCGACACCTTTGTACCCGGTAAATGGACAACCAGTGGCGATACCTTAAAGTTGATACAGCAGCCGCCTACAGGGCTTGCCAATACCCGGTCAGGTAGGAATACAGGCAGGGGCAGTGCAGACGACTTATTGCCTACCTCAACACCCGACACCCAATATTTCAGCATCAATTTTATTCCTTGTGTTGATAGCAATGCAACGGATAACAAGGCTAGCAACCTGCGGCAACAATGGCTCAACGAACTGTTTACCCAACTGAAAAAAGAGCCCAACCAATTTGTAATTGACAATAGAAAAGATACGATACTGTTCTGCCAAGAAGGCACGGCCCTGCAAATACCCGCAGGCAGTTTGGGTGGCTATGCCAACATTGTGTTTACCGTAAAAGAAATTTACAAGAAGAGCGATATGGTGCTCAACCAATTGTCGGCCACCAGCAACAAGGCACTGCTGGAAAGCGGTGGCATGCTGCAATTGACCGCCACGGTAAATGACCAACCGGTGGATGTAGCGCCCAATAAGCCCATTACCGTGTACATGACCGACACCAGCAGCTATATGCAGCAGATGCAATTGTTTACCGGTGAAAAAACCACCGAACGCCTGCCCAGTGCCGTTGTACGCTTTAATGAAAAGATGGAGGATATAACCAGTGGGGCCGCCTCTACTTATATGAATTGGATACCGCAGTACAAATATTTTGTTAGAAACGAATCGACAAATGAAGTAAGGGTATTGGATTTGGATGACGACAATGCCAAAGTTATCCAACGCTCCAAAGGCTTAAAAGGGGTATTCTATCGTTCGCCCGATTCAAAATTATCGAAAGCCGAGCTAACGAAATTATTGCAAGCAAGATATGGTGATACGTATTACAAAATTAAAGTTAAAAACTACCGCACCCGCAACTGGCTGGGCCTGCACAAGAGGTATCACGACGGTTTACAAATAGGTGATTCCGTTTGGGTTGATAAGCAGCAAGCGGATAAGAGGAAATGGCCTTACACAGCAACCCGCAATACTACCGTAAGAGTGGTGCAATCGCTGGGCATTGATACGGTAGCCAGTATTAAAATGGGCCAAGCACTGCGCACCATCGACAATAAATACGGCATCAATATCAGCCGCTTGGGCTGGATCAATTGCGACCGTTTTTACAATGGTTCTGGGGAAAACTCGAACTATATAGTGCAATTGGGCGATTCGGCGGCCAATTATTATACGCTACTGGTGTTCAACAAAATCAACTCCGTGATGAACAGTTATATATCGGGTAATACGGCCATCTTTAGCGGTGTGCCCGTGGGTATGGACGTAACCGTGGTCAGTGTGGGCATTAACAACAAAGGCCAGGCCGTATATGCGATGCAAAAAGCTGTAACGGACAAAGCCGGCTTATCCGGCATCACTTATCAGCCCGCCGAAGCGGCAGCCCTACCCAACGCATTGAGCAAACTGGACCGATAAATTTTCACTTTGTGGGGACAACAAGCAATCGCCCTCTGCCATTTGGTGGGGGGCTTTTTGTGGTAATCTGGCGCAGGTGTTCCGCAGGATCACCTGTGTCTATTAAATCTGCCGGACTGTGTCCGGATTATGGTTCCAACTGTTGAATGGTTAACATACCCTTTTCGGTAGTCAAATAATCAATAGCACTGCTATATCGGTAATGCCATGGCTCCCATACCAACCCACTCCTTACCGGATTTTCATGCAAGTAGTTCAAACGTTGCCTTAACTTCTCGCCCGTATCCAATGTAATGGGATGATAATCCTGTTTCCAAAATTGAAAATCTTTGTTACTGTTGTTTTGCTTACCCGCAAAACTGAATAAATTCAACATCCACTCCTTACGGCTTTCCTCACTATTTTCCCGTATGGCTTTGATGATTTGTTTACTGGTAAATTTTTTAACGTCCCGTACAATGTTTTCTAGCCGATTGTTTTCACTACTTATGATGAAGTGTGCGTGGTTCGTCATTATTACCCATGCATGCAACAACAATCCTTTTTGCTCCATGGCGTATCGCAGGCTATCTACTACAATATCTCTGTACAACGTTCTGCTAAATACATCTATCCAACCAACAACGGTAAAGGTTACAAAATGTGGCTGTACGGATTCGGCCACTTTATACTTTGATGACATAAGGTATGATTTATATGCAGCAAATATAACAAAATTCCGTTCTCAAAACCCCGATACAATCGGGCGGAATTAATAGACACAAGTCATCCTGCGGAAGACTTGCGCCAGTAGAAGTTAGATAATCGCAGAGATTTAGGTAAACTCAAGCTTGCGCAAAGGGGGTGGTTTTTGTTATTGTCCAGTTTGAATAAATTCTTGAAGAATTCTCAATCTTTCTTTAATGCTTGAAACATCATTTGTTCCTTGCTGCGACAACTTGTCGAATTCCAATAATTCATAATTTGCACCTTCATAATTAACTTCTGCTAATGCCCGATTATCTTTAATTCTTTGATCAAAATTTAGTAGTGACGATCTGTTGATTACAATACTTGAAGACATTGACCATTTAAACAATAGATAATAAACGACCATGGCTCCTTGTGCTCTTAGCAAAATGTCTTTACTAGTAAAACATGAAGTCATCTGATTCAAGACACCTACAATTACTTGTTCAAATTGTCCTACCAGCGCAGTTTGTCCAGTTCGATAATTTCGAGTCATTCCGTCTAGATAAACCTTTTTTGTATCAATTATTTTTTGGTTCTCATGACTAGAAACTTCAACCAATAAAAATCTTGCCGCTATTTCATAATGTTGATAACGATTATTATTAAACTTAACTTTTTCAGTAAAGAATTGATGATTTGAAATATTTCTTATTGCGGCAACTATATCTCCCCCAAATGCATTTCTTTTCTCAGCCGCATTAAGAGGAGCAGCCTCGTTTAGACGAGAAAACATATCTTCTATTAAGTCGATATCGTCTGTCTGTACTCCAATTATTGGCAAAACAAATGAATCAAAGTTTATTTTTATTTTAGGATATTCTTTTGCTAAATCATCATAGCTTAATCCACCCAGCCGTAAACCTATATTATCTTGGTATTCAAATCCGTCATCTAGACAAAAGGCCCCTTCAATGAATCCCCAAATTGTCTCTAAGCGCTGTTTCCCATCTATAATAGCATATGATTTCCCTGTCCGACTTTTTTCTTCTCTTGAAAACTGATGAAAATAAATTTTAGGTATATCATAGTTATTAATTATTGAATCAATAAGGAGTTGCTTTTTCTCTAATGTCCATATTCCTCCATTACGTTGGTATTCAGGAGAAGTGATTATCTCGTTTTTCTCTGAATATATCCGAAGAATTGTTGCGTGTTGAACGGAATTTGTTTCTATATAACTCATCTTAATCTTTTTTTAAGTATTTCGCCTATACTTGCCAGTTCTGGGAAAAGAGTGAATTTGCTAAAACTAAGTAGAGCTAGTTCTTTTCGAATCACCTTTTTCGATTCGCCAGGTATTCTATATTTAGTAATTTCTTGTCTAGTGCAAAACTCTTCAATAGGCCTATTATCTAGGTGGTGAATTGTAAAAACACCTAATTGAGCTTGAATTCTAGGGCTGTTTCTTGTAGCTATTGTGGCTATTGGAGCCAGTTTGTTTCTCGGATTCGAACTTAAAGTTTGAACAGAATAATTTTGTAATTCAACATCGTCAAAAGATGGGATGAAATTCTTCTCAGTTGTGCTAATATTCGCAATTTTATTAAGCTCTGTCGGTTTCAAAGCCCATAATGCAGCATCAACATCATCATTCTCTTCGTCAACTGCAAAATATAAAGCAGTTAATGGGCTTTCAGTCCAGTCCAATAATCGAGTTGGGACCCCATAGTGTTGCATCAAAAAAAGCCAATCGAATTCATCTTTAGGACTTGCATTTATGAGCATTCCTGCTGACTGTTTGAATCTTGTTAAGAGAGCCCCTTCCGATGGCGCTTCGTTAAGCCTCATTAAACCAGGTGACAATTTCCAATCAAAATTGGACTGTCCCCTATACCATAAATCCTCAGCAAAGGAAGAGTAGTCCGTCTTAAGAGTTTCTATGAGCTGCCCTAAACTCGATATTGTTTTTTCCATGTTTTGAAACTGTCTTAATGTCGATTGAAATTACTGCTAACATTAGTACTATTTGTCCACTTAAGCAGAACTCCGTCTTGTTGCCCTATGTTGCTAAACACACAAATAAGCCTTACCCAACATACTCAGCATAATGCCCCGCCTATTGTTGCTAAGCTTTTTGCACACAGCTTAAGTAACACCTAAACACAGGACAAAGTCATGCGATAGTACCCCCTTACTCAACCTCCCCACCACCGCACTCCCCAACTCTATAGCCTGCATAACCATCGACCGGTAAACCCAACACTTAGGCAATAAACCCAAAACCTATTGTAGATAAATGCCCTATGATTTACCCTAAATAGTATTATATGGAATATTGGTGCAAGATTATCAACATTTATGCTGCTAGCTTAGTGTCGGTAACAGGGCTAAGATACCGATTTTAGGCATTGGTGCAAAAAAATACAAGTATTGGGTATTATGGTATTATGGTATTATGGTATTATGGTATTATGGTATTATGGTATTATGGTATTATGGTATTATGGTATTATGGTATTATGGTATTATGGTATTATGGTATTATGGTATTATGGTATTGGAGCATTACAATCAATAGGTATCCTACTGTAGTTGTAAACCCCCGAATACCCATTACCTAATACCCATTTACCACAACCGCCCTCCTTTTGGGAAAAAAGGCCTTCCGTTACCCTTTTGGGCCTTGGAACCCGCTATGGCATGGTACTATCAACTCTCCACTTTCAATTTTCCACTTTCAATTTTCCACTTTCAATTTTCAACTCACCCTAATTTGCGGTATTTTTGCGCCAATGAACAATCCTGCAAGATATCTGATCACTTCGGCCCTGCCTTATGCCAACGGGCCCAAACATATTGGCCACCTGGCCGGGGCCTACATGCCCGCCGACATTTATGTGCGCTATTTAAGGGCCCAGCAGCGGGATGTGCTGTTTGTTTGCGGCAGCGATGAGCACGGCGCCGCCATCACCATACAGGCCATGAAGGAAAAAACTACCCCCAAGGCCATCGTGGACAAGTACCACGCCATGCTCAAGAGCAATATGGCCGATCTGGGCATTTCCTTCGACATTTACCACCGCACCAGCGAGCCCATCCACCACGAAACGGCGCAGGAGTTCTTTACCGACCTCAACAATAAGGGCGAGCTGGAAGTAAAGGAAACCGAGCAGTATTTTGATACGGAGGCCAATACCTTTTTGGCCGATCGCTATATCATTGGCACTTGCCCTGTATGCGGTAACGACAGCGCTTATGGCGACCAGTGCGAAAAATGTGGTAGTACCCTCAGTCCCGAACAGCTCATCACCCCCCGCAGCACCCTCAGCGGTAATGCGCCCATCAAAAAATTGACCAAACACTGGTTTCTGCCCCTCAACCGCCATGAGGATTGGTTGCGCCAATGGATACTGGAGGGCCACAAAGACGATTGGAAGGCCAACGTACTCGGCCAGTGCAAAAGCTGGATTGAAGCGGGTCTGCAGCCCAGGGCCGTTACCCGTGATCTAGACTGGGGCATTAAAGTGCCTACCGATATTCCGGGCAGCGAGGGTAAGGTTTTGTACGTATGGTTTGATGCGCCGATTGGTTATGTAAGTGCTACCAAACAATGGGCATTGGACAATAACCAAGATTGGAAGCCTTATTGGTACAATGCCGATACCAAACTGGTACATTTTATCGGCAAGGACAATATTGTTTTCCATGCCATCATCTTCCCCATCATGCTGAAATTGCATGGCAATATTGTGCCGGACAATGTGCCCAGCAATGAGTTCATGAACCTAGAGGGCGACAAGATGAGCACCAGCCGGGGATGGAGCATTGAAATGGAAGACTATATCAACGATTTTGTAAAGCCCGAAAACGGTGGCGATATGTTGGTGGATGCCCTGCGCTACTACCTCACGGCCATTGCCCCCGAAACCAAGGACAGCGAATTTACTTGGAAGGGTTTTCAAGATGCGGTGAACAGTGAATTGGTGGCCATTTTTGGCAATTTTGTCAACCGCACTTTTGTGTTGATGCACAAACTTTGTAACGGCAAGGTACCCCCGCTGCACAAAGCTATTTTAACGGACAACGACCAAACGATGTTGGCTTCTTTTGCCAAAACCAAAGCAACGGTAGAAGGCCTGATTGAACAATACAAGTTTAGGGATGCCCTGTTTGAAGTGATTGATTTATCCCGTAGCGGCAACAAATACATGCAGGAAAAAGAGCCTTGGATTGTAGCCAAAACCTTGGCGGATAATCCTGGCAATCAACAATTGATCGATAACAGTCTGCATATTTGTTTACAGCTCTGCGCCAACTTGGCCATCCTTGTCAACCCTTTCCTACCCTTTGCGGCCCAAAAAATGTTGGCCATGATGAAAGTGGTGGACAAGATGCTGCACTGGGAAAATGCGGGTAAAACCAACCTGCTCAGCGTGGGTTACACCCTGCGGGCACCGGAGTTGCTGTTCCGTAAAATAGAGGATACAGAAGTAACCGCACAGGTAGAAAAATTAAAAGCCAAAGCCACAAAAATTAAAATGGAACAAGATAACAATACCCCAGTAGAAGCAGCCAAAACCATCGCACCCATAAAAGAAGCCATCCAGTTTGACGACTTTGCCAAACTGGACCTGCGCATCGGAACCATTACCAGTGCTGAAAAAGTAGAGAAGGCCGACAAGCTGCTGAAGCTGGAAGTGGATTTGGGTTTTGAAAAGCGCACCATTGTATCGGGCATTGCCCTACACTTTGCACCCGAAGACATTGTGGGCAAACAGATAACGGTAGTGGCCAACCTCGCCCCCCGTAAAATGCGTGGCATCGAAAGCCAAGGCATGATATTGATGGCGGAAGACAGTGCGGGCAAATTACATTTCATGATGCCAGAAGGTGGTGTGGAGCCGGGGAGCAGCGTGAGCTAAGGGATGATTGGGACACGAATGGGACGGATTGCACGGATTACACGAATGCGTTGATGGCACAGACCTGCCTTACGGCAGTCAGGTTACACTGATTGTCGTTATTGATTGGCACACGGATGGGGCGGATTGCACGGACTTGCCTGACGGCAGTCAGGTTACACGAATTATTTTCATCAATTCAATTTTTTCTCTATCAAGCCTATCCACTGAAGCAAGGCTCTGCCCATAAGTGTTGGATACCTTAGCGAACTGCCCATTAATCCCGAAGGCCTGCCTGCCGGCGAAGGCAGGGATGTTATTATTGTAGTGCGATTCGGGCGGAAAATCAATCAAGCCCAACCCCGAAGGGGTGACATTATTATCTATTTAAAACGTTTAGAACACTTAAGGACTCTGTCCACATTCATTTTGCCCAAACAAAAACGTTTCACTACTCCCGCTCAACTTTCAACTCTCCATTATCAACTTTCACCTTCCTCAAACCCGTACCAGTGGGTATCCCACCACATCATTTTTTTCTCTACCTTTCGCCAAACAATCAACATTGAAATCGATAGGCGTATTGCTCCTCCTACTCATTGGCCATGCCACTTGGGCGCAGCCCCTGCCCAGCAAGGCCCAACTGCAATGGCAGCAACAGGAGTATTATTTATTTGCCCACTTTGGGCCCAATACTTTTACCGGAAAAGAATGGGGCGAGGGCACTGAAAAAGAAGCCCTGTTCAACCCCACGGCACTCGATTGCAACCAATGGTGCCGCATTGCCAAAGCCGCCGGAGCCAAGGGCATTATCATCACGGCCAAGCACCACGATGGCTTTTGTTTATGGCCCAGTAAATTTTCCACCCACACGGTAAGGGAAAGCCCATGGAAGAAGGGCAAGGGCGATGTACTGCAAGAACTTTCGCAGGCCTGCAAAAAATACGGACTGGCTTTTGGTGTCTATCTATCTCCTTGGGACAGGAACCACCCCGACTATGGTACCGATAAATACAACCAAGTATTTGTGGGCATGATGCAGGAAATTTTTACCCGCTATGGCCCTATTACCGAACTCTGGTGGGACGGTGCCAATGGCGAAGGCCCCAACGGTAAAAAGCAGGTGTATGATTGGGCCTTGTTTAAGCAAACCGTAAAGCGCCTATCGCCCAACACCCTCGTGTTCAGCGATATTGGTCCGCATATCCGTTGGGTGGGCAACGAAAACGGTTTTGCTGGCACCACCAACTGGAACTACTTAGATACGGCAGGCTTTACGCCCGGCCTTGGTGCGCCATCGGTTGATACCCTCAACAGTGGCAACTACAACGGCAGCACGTGGATACCCGCCGAATGCGATGTGAGCATCCGTCCGGGCTGGTTTTATCATGCCGAGGAAGACGATAAAGTAAAAACACCGGCCCAGCTTTTTGCCATTTATCAAAAATCGGTGGGCCGCGGTGCCAACCTATTGTTGAATGCACCTCCGGACCAACAGGGCCGCCTACATGCCAAGGACTCCGCTGCCTTGATGGGTTTTGCCCAACTGCGCCAACAAAGTTTTGGCAAGAACCTTTTTAAAAAATCGGATACTTATCATCTGTATGGTGGCATTGTAAAAAAAGAACCCAAGGTGAACGATGGCAATCCCTCTACCGTAGCCATTTTTACGGAAGCGGTACGGGAATCGGTGGGTGTAGAACGCAAACAACAAACACCCATCAATTGTGTGGTACTGCGGGAAGACCTAAGCCAAGGGCAGCATTGTGTTCGATTCAAATTGTTGCTGTTTGACCAAAACGAAAAATTGGTCAAAGAGATATATGGCACCACCATTGGTAACAAACGCATCATCAGTTTTCCTGCCGTGGGGGTTAGTACAATTGAGTTAACCATTGAGGAGCAAAATGGCCCTACCCGCATTAGGGAGATAGAAGGTTACTGGATAGATGGGAAGCTGGTGGAGCAGTAGCAGGTTTTAACATAGCCCTTTAAAATTGTATTATCTTTCCAAAAATTCTCTTTATGAAATATATAAAATGCTTGGCCCTAGCCCTTGCTATCTTTACCACTTCTTGCAAAGAAGCTGAAAAACCTGTTACCAAAGAACAGGCACAGGAACTTGCCAATGCGATTGTAAAATCAGTTATCAAAAGGGATAAATCTATTTTGGATGCCTCCTTTGATATAGATATGTTAACAGACCGTATCAAGGCCAGTTCGCCAGAAAAACCTGCCAACTACTGGGAGGGTCTAAAAAATGGCATTGCAAACAAAATAGATTTTGGCAATAAAATACTGACTGCGTTGGGAAAGAAGGGTCGCTATGACCTACTAAAGCAATATGAGAAGGACGGCAAGCAGCATTTGGTTTTTAGGTTATTTGCAGACTATTCCATTAACTACCACGATTTTGAGTTGGCCAGTAAAAAAGGTAAAATTAAAATTGCCGATGTTTATATTTATATGAGTGGGGAATATTTTTCCACTACGTTGAACAATTTATTTACGGAAATCATGGACATGGAGAAGGGCGAATCCATGCCCCAAATGGAGCAGTTAAAAAAATTGACCATGTTGATGAATACAGGCAAAAATGAAGCTGCCAAGGAATTAATTGACGAATTACCGGTCAACTTAAGGTCTGTAAAATCGATACAGTTCTACAATATCAGGGCTTGTAGCCAGATCAACGACTCCTTGTACAATGATGCCATTGAAAAGTTTGGACGGGATTTCCCCGGCGACCCTTCTCTGGATTTGGTTTTGGTTGATGGTTATTTCCTTAAAAAGAAATACCCCGAGGCACTCGCTTGTGTAGAACGGTTAGACAAGCGCATCAATACCGATCCCATGCTGGATTATTACAGAGCTTTGTTATACAACCTACAGGGCAAAAGGGTAGAAGCCATGCAAACCCTTGAGCAACTTCATAAAAACCTGCCAGACTTTTCGCCCGGATCCATGGAACTATCTACCTACTACATGGACAAAAACGAATATGAAAAAGCAGCCGATATTGTGAACAAAGCAAAACAGAACAGGGATTACGATGAAGCGACTGTACAAAACCTTTACATGCTTTATCCCAAACTGAAACAGTATCTTAAGGATTGATGATATGCATTTGCATCACTCCATGCCATACTGGTTCAAGTGTAGGGTAGCGTAACTTGGACCCAATAAATCACCCGGACTGTGTCCGGTTTGCCAGCAACAGCCCACTGGCGACAGTTTAGCGCAGCGCAACCTGTCCATCAAACCCCAAAACAGGTATTACTACGCTTCCCCCACATAAGCAAGCACCCTATATTGTGCAATAAAATTATATCACTATGGCCAACAATCCTTTGGGCGTTTGTTATTCGCTTACCAACAGCAGCAACCCACTCGACCTGGGTATGTATAAAATGCAAAACGGCAATCTGGTTTTCGACATCGGTATTTTATTTGCTGCCAACATCAATTATGATACGGAGAAACAGGAAGCCTATTTGTATTTTAATGATACGGTGAGCAATATTCTCAACAATGTGGAGACTTATGTGCGGCCCTTACAGGCACAGGGCATTAAAGTATTGATGACCATCTTGGGCAACCACCAAGGTGCTGGCATCAGCAATTTTCCCAATCAAGCCGCTGCTACCGCTTTTGCGCAGCAACTTACCGATGCCGTAAATACGTACGGACTGGATGGCATTGATTTTGACGATGAATGGGCGGAGTATGGCGTGAATAATATCGGCATGCCCAACGAGTTTTCCTTCCCCTACCTGATATCGGCCCTTCGGGAACAATTGCCCGACAAACTGATTACCATGTATTTCTACGGCCCTGCGGCAAGCTACTTATCGTACGGCACCATCAATGTAGGCTCATTGCTCAATTATAGTTGGAATGCCATTTACGGTAGTTTCAACGCACCCGTTATACCCGGCATGACCAACAGTCAATTGTCTGCCGCAGCCGTGGGCATCGCAGATGAAGAAGGTTATACACCCCCAGCCGAAGCGGCGCAACTGGCCCAGCAAACCATCGACGAAGGTTATGGGCTGTTTATGTACTACAATTTACCCGATGGCGACCAAAGCAATTATTTAACGCAGGTAACGGAAAAATTGTATGGACAAAGTACCACATATACCGGATAGTGGGTATGGCTACAACAAATACAAATAGCTACCTTGCCCTAAATTAATCGGAAATGAAAAAGGTATATTGCTTGCTATTGTTGATGGGTTGCGGAATGGCTATGATGGCCCAAAAAAAACGCAGTGCCGACTCTACGGCCATAGCCAAAGTACTGGATACGCTGGCCCGTATTGCCAAAAACGTAAACTTTACCGACCCACAAGTGCAAGAGCAGGGCTATTTTTATAAAGCAGCCCCCTACATTATCTATAGGGGCGAAAATGCCAAGCGCAAATGGAAGGCGTTTTGCAATTACAAGCTGGCAGAAGATAAGCAAGGGGTAGATAATATTTGCGAACGTTTTAACCGCACCATCAACCAATCCAACAGCTATAAGATCTTGGGCTATTTTACCGAAACCGAATCGGAAGGTACTTGGCATGGGTTAGAACTGGAGTACACCAATAAAAAAGGCAAGCAAAAGAAAATAGTTTTTGCCTTTTTAAAAATAGGTAAACGATTTGGCTTAGGTGATATTGACGAGTATTGACGAGTAAGGCGACTACACTTATCCATATTAAAAAAGCTTCCTATCAAAAAAACAATCGGTCATTTGTGATTTTCCATTATTTTCACATCCTAAAAAAATTACACTATGGGACCTGCATTGATCATCATTATCGCCTTACTGCTTTTCATCACCATTTTTGTAATTGCCACCCGCAACGGCCTGATTGGGGCACGCAACAATGTGGCTTTTGCCAAGGGCAGCGTTGATGCCATGCTCAAAAAGCGGTACGACCTCATCCCCAATTTGGTGGCCACGGTAAAGCAGTATGGCCAATACGAAGAAAATGTGCTTACGAGGATTACCGAACTGCGCAGCAAAGCCATCGGCGGCGTATTGGCACCTGCCGAGCAAGCCGAACTGAACAGCGGTTTTTCGGCATTGGGCAAATCTTTCGTAGCGCTATCGGAAAACTATCCCGAGCTAAGGGCCAGCGAAAATTATCAGCAACTGCAACGCACCCTCAACGAAACAGAGGAGCAGATTGCCGCAGCCCGGCGCAGCCACAATGCTGCCATTACCCATTACAACGATAAAATACAGATGTTCCCCGGTAGCCTATTTGCCGGCGGTATGCAAATGTTCCCTCAAGAAGTACCGACTATTACCGAAACGGAAGCCACCCCCGTGGACGTAAAAAAACTATTTGCCTCATAAGTGAAAAAAGATTTTGACAGCTATTACCAAACCTCCCTATTGCCCATATTGGAGCAATTGGAAGCCAAGCGCCGTGCCGTGGTGAAAAATAAAATATGGTTGATTGTCATAACGCTTGTGGCTGCCCTTATTGGCTTTATCCTTGTTGGAACGGCCGTGCCCGTACTGGCCGCACTGGCATTGGGATGCGCCATTTTCCTCTTCGCCTTTAACCGAAAAGATGGGGAACTTATTCATGCCTACAAACAAGAAGTGGTACAAAAAATAGCTGTTGATTTTTTAGACGGCGTTAGCTACGAACCTTTTACAGGCTTAACCGAAGAGACTTTTATTGCCATCGACCTGTTTAACGAAACCCCCGACCGCTACAAAAGCGAGGACCTGTTCAGCGGTATCAAAGACAAAACTCGCTACCGCTTTAGCGAAGTACATGCTGAATACAAAACGGAACATACCGTAACGAACAGCAACGGTAGTACTTCTACCAGAACCGAATGGCATGACATATTTAAGGGTATCCTTTTTTGTGCAGACTTCAACAAACACTTTAGCAATACCACGCTCATCAAAAAAGACAGTTTTAAATTATTTGGCAGCAGCAACCGGGTAAAGATGGAAGACCCGACTTTTGAGGAAACTTTTGATGTGTACAGCGAAAGCGACCAAGAAGCCCGCTATTTGCTTACACCCGCATTTATTGAGCGCTTTGCCGCCCTTAACCAGCATTGGGGGCAAAACATTTGCGCTTCTTTTTACAATGGCGAATTGTTTATTGCGATTGCTGACCACAACGACAACTTTGAACCCAACCAATGGAGCAGTTTATTAAACCCCGAAAAAATAAAAGGGGAGCTGCGTTTGCTATACGAGTTGATTGATATCATCGACAGTTTGGACTTGAATACCCGTATTTGGAGCAAAGAATAAGGGCTAGTTTTTCAACCAGCCCTCATCGTTATCTTTGCTAAAAATTCGCCTTCCGTTTCTCCAAAAATGCCCCTACCCCTTCCTTCATTTCATCGGTACCAAAACATTGGCCAAACAGCGCCACTTCGGTAGCATAGCCATCTTGCGCATGGTCGTATCCGGCATTTACGGCGGTAATAACCCTGGCTACAGCTTGCGGCCCCTTGCCCATGATCACTTCCAGTATTTGTTGGGTATGTGGCAAAAGCGTTTCGGCAGTGGTTACATGGTTCACCAATCCCAATTGCTTGGCTTCGTTGGCATCTATCAAGTGGGCCGTCATCATCAGTTCCATCGCCTTGCCCTTGCCCACCAATTGCGCCAATCGTTGTGTACCACCATAGCCGGGTATCAAGCCCAGGTTTACTTCGGGCTGGCCAAATTTGGCATTTTCGCTGGCCAACCTAAAGTGGCAGGCCATGGCCAATTCGCAGCCGCCGCCCAAGGCAAAACCATTTACCGCCGCCACAATGGGTTTGGGGCAGTTTTCAATTTTGTTAAACACATTGTCCTGTCCCCGTTTGGCCAGTTCGGCACCACCGGCCGCATCCGTATCCAAAAACTCGGTAATATCGGCACCCGCCACAAAGGCCTTGGGGCCAGCACCGGTAAGGATGGCACAGCGGATAGCAGGGTTGGTATACACCTCATCCAAAGCAGCACTCAATTCGTCGATAACCGTCCGGTTCAAAGCGTTCAGTTTATCGGGCCGGTTGATGGTAATGGTGCAAATGCCGTTGTTGATATCGGTTAAAATGGTTGTGTACATATTAATTTTTGCCCAAAAATAAGGATTATATGAGGAATTGGTAATTGGGTATTGGGAATTAGGTATTGGGTATTAGGAATTTGGAATAAAGAGAATCCGTGTAATCAGTGCAATTAGTCTATATCCGTGTACAAGAAATTAGCAATGAGTGGAATCCGTGTAATACGTG
The DNA here is from genome assembly GCA_943373145.1 of Chitinophaga pinensis. Taxonomy (GTDB): domain Bacteria; phylum Bacteroidota; class Bacteroidia; order Chitinophagales; family Chitinophagaceae; genus Ferruginibacter; species Ferruginibacter pinensis_H. Next base: position 242,938 of record CALSBI010000006.1, on the reverse strand, counting down.
CAATCAGCCATAATCCGTGTACAAAAAATTAGGAATGAAGGGAATCCGTGGTAAAGGAATGACGAATAATGAATAGGGTGCCCAACTTGCGTACCCCAGCCCAATTACCCCTTCAAACCCCTAACTTTGCCCCGTACTCAATAATGCATACAATATGAAATGGTTAGTATCCCTACTTTTCGTACTCATTATCAATAGCAGTTTTTCCCAAACCGTTAACGTATCGGGACGTTGTTATTACGATGTAAACCGCAACCATGTATTTGATGGTGGCGATTCGGTATTGGCCAATGTATATGTGTATGCCGATTTCGTCAGTGGTTCGTTTAATGCACTGGCCAATAGTGCCGGGCAGTACAATATTGCATTGCCATTGGGCACCTACAATATTACCACACCCGGCCGGATTGATGTTGAGAACTATGATATGATTGCCGACAATTACCGTACCTATACCGTAGCCGGCAGCGATGTGGTGGATTTGGCGTTTCAGCCCAGGGACAGTATTGTACGGATTAATGCTTCCATAGTAGAAAATGGTCAGGGCAGCCTACCGCCCACAGGTGGCAACCGTTCCTATACCCTTTCTTATGGTTACGATGGTTGGCTGCCCACCCTGCCCGCTACCCTTACCCTCCGGTACAACCCCATGCTTAGCTTGCAAACGGTAAGTGTACCGCCTTCGGTTTCGGCACCGGGGCTCTTACAATGGAATTTTGCCAGCTTGCCGCGCAATGTTTTATTTACCCAAGGCTTGGATGCCATTGACCTCAGCTTTGATTTCCCGCCCGTGGGCGATACCATCGCCCTGTTCTCCTTGGTCCCCAAGCTAGCATCAAATATCCCGGTATCAAAAAAACCTACCACAGAATATTATAACTATACGCAAACGATAGAACACCCCGATCCCCAGCCGATTGGTACAACCAGCGGTGTTAAATGGTTGCGGCAGTACCCTACCTTTGGCGAAGGCGCTTATGAGGAAGCTATGTCCATTGATACCACGCAGGATGGCAATGGTTATTTTATGGTGGGCCACCGTTCCACGGGCTTTTCCATTACACCTTCGTTATTTTATGTATATGTAGCCAAGCTCAACAAAGATGGACTATCCGTATGGGAACACAATTTGCAATATTTGCCCAACCACCTAAGACTTTCAGATGCAACCGCTATTAAACATACCAGCGATGGGGGCTGTTTGGTACTGGGCACTGCATTTGACACAAGCATTACAACAGTGCCTAATTATTATAAAGTGGTAGTTGTTCGTTTTGATGCGATGGGTAATTTGCAATGGGTAAAAAAATTACAAAGCAGCGGCGACCAAAGCACTGGCAAAGACATTGTTACCCTACCCGATGGCAGTTTTTGGATAGTGGGCAGTACCAATGCCCATGATGGCGATTTTGCACACAACAATGCCGATACGGTTTACAATAATATTTTTGTGGCCAAGCTGGCAGCCAATGGCAATTTGCTCTTTACCAAAGTGTACGGTGGCAGTAATTATGAATATGGGGAAAGGCTGGTGCCCCTGCAAAACGGTAGTTTCTTGGTGCTGGGCATTACCGCTTCCAACAATGGGGATGTGGTGGGTGCCCATCCGCATTATGTGGTAAACCCTTATCAATATTATTTGAGCAGCAATTATACCGATACCGTGCGCACCGAAGAGGCTTGGGTATTGAATATCAATGCCAGTGGCGGCATTATCTGGAGCCGGTGTTATGGGGGTACGGTAAACAGTTATATCAGCGGTGCCGCCGAAAATGGCAGTGGCATCATGCTGGTAGGTACCACCGATTCAAAAGATGGCGACCTGCCCTATTACCCCGAAGTCAGTGTACCACTTTGGGTACTGCAGGTATCGCCCAGCAATGGTAATATTATTTGGAGCAAGTTGCACAAATTCTACAAGGGCTATCCCGACAGCAACTATGCTTCTTATGGCGAAGCTTACTACGATAACTATGTGGCTACCAACTTGCTCAAAACAAAGGATGGAAATTTTGTTCTGGGCAGTGCTAGCTCCGACAAGTATGGTACCGTAAAAGCCAAGCATGGCTATGCAGATGTAAATATTATTAAGCTGAACAATACAGGTGATATACTGTGGCAAAAGGCTATTGGCGGCAATGGATACGAATATCCCTATGAAATGATAGTGGACAAAAATGACGACATCCTATTTGCCGGCACTTCCAATTCGGAGAACGATGATCTTTACCTACATACGGCCCAGGGCAGCTTTACATCTTTCTTTTCCAATATGATGGTGGGCAAACTGGGCATTACCAATATCATCAAAGGGCAAGTGTTTGTCGACAACAATGGCAACCATAGTAAAGATGTCAATGAACCCTATTACAGCCAAGGGCAAGTGATAAGTGTCAAGGGCAGCGATACCCTTCGGGCACGGATTTTTAATGGGCAGTATTTGATCAATGCGGATACAGGCACCTATATCACCCGCTACCAACCCGCCAACAATTACTACACCATCTTCCCCGCTTCCCGTACAGTCAACTTTACCAGTTTTGATTTAAAGGACAGCGCCGATTTTGCGCTTACGCCGATACCGGGCATTAAGGATTTGGAAATACAGTTAGTGCCACTTTCCACCCCCCGCCCAGGTTTTGATGTTACTTATCGCATCATTACCAAAAACGTGGGTACTTCCACCGTGAACAATGCGGTGGTTGGCCTGAAACATGATACCCGCATGGCCTACAATTTTGCCAGCCGAACAGAAGATGGGGCCACGGCAGATTCGCTTTGGTGGGGGCCCTTTACGTTGAATGCTTTTGATATAGATACGCTTTTTGTAAACTTTACGTTGGACCCGCCACCCCTGCTGAACAACAATGATACGTTGACGCATGTGGCTACGGCAAATCCCGTAACGGGCGATTCCTCTACGGCCAACAACAGGGCTGTGTTGCGGGAAGTAGTGCGTGGCTCTTTTGACCCCAACGACAAAACGGAAGCACATGGCGGTACACTTACCACCACACAATATGCCGGTGGCGAATACTTGCAATACTTGGTGCGTTTTCAAAATACGGGTACGGATACGGCTTTCTTTATTACGGTAAAAGATACGCTGCAACAAAACTTAGACCTCACAACCCTGGAAGTGCTTTCGGCCAGCCATCCCTTTGTATTTAACTTGCAAGACCAAGTAGCCACTTGGGATTTTAAAAAGATATTGTTGCCCGATAGTACCACCGATGAGCCAGCCAGTCATGGTTTTATTTTGTTTAGGATAAAGCCCAAGACAGGACTTACGGTGGGCGATGCATTTAGCAACAAGGCCGCCATTTATTTTGATTACAACTTGCCCGTGATTACCAATGAAGACAAAACCATCTTGGGTGCCAACAATGGGGTATGCCCCAATGGCAATGTGTCTTATACCAGTGGCCTGAGCGGCAGTACTTATCAATGGCAGGTAAATACAGGCAGCGGCTATGTAAACCTGAGTAATGGCGGCATTTACAGCGATGTAACCACACCTGTGCTACGGCTAACCGGTGTATCCACTGCCTTAAGGGGCAACCGCTACCGTTGTGTGGTGAATGGCAACCAGTACAGCCCCGAAAACCTGTTGCGCTTTGCCGTACAATGGACGGGCAATGCCAATACGGCTTGGGAAAACCCCGCCAACTGGGATTGCGGTACGTTACCCGATGGCAAGACGGAAGTAGTGATACCTGCTGGCACCAACTACCCACAGGTAGGCAGCAATGCGGCTTGTTTTAGTTTGCGCTTATCACCGGGCAGTACCGTAACGGTGAAGACGGGTTTTCAGTTGACGATTACGGGGAGGCCGGAGTAAGGGGATGGAAATCGAGCGGGCCTTCCGATTCGTGGGGTGAAACCGGGGCGTCTTAGTTACCCGTTCGACAAGAAAATCAAAAGTTACGGCATAGCATTGAATGCAAAAAAGCCCCGCAAATGCAGGGCTTTTCTATGAATGACATTTTATTATTGAAAACTACTGCTCACCACCAAATCCTTACTGCCGGGAGTATACACATAAAACCCTTCGCCGCTTTTGGTACCCAGCTTGCCCGCCATCACCATATTGACCAATAAAGGACAGGGGGCGTATTTGGGGTTGCCAAAGCCATCGTGCAGTACCCGTAAAATACTCAGGCACACATCGAGGCCAATAAAGTCGGCGAGTTGCAGCGGGCCCATGGGGTGCGCCATGCCCAGCTTCATTACCGTGTCGATGGCTTCTACACCGGCTACGCCTTCGTAGAGGCTGTAAATGGCTTCGTTGATCATCGGCATCAAAATGCGGTTGGCGATAAAGCCGGGGTAATCGTTTACCGAACAGGGCACTTTGCCGAGTTGTTTGCTTAATTCAACAATGGTGTCCGTTACTGCCTTATCGGTAGCATAGCCATTGATGATCTCCACCAACTTCATAACCGGCACGGGGTTCATAAAGTGCATACCAATCACCAATTGTGGACGTTTGGTTACCGCCGCTATCTTGGTGATGGAAATAGAAGAGGTATTGGTGGCCAAGATGCAGCCAGCAGGAGCCGCTTCGTCCAATTGCTTAAAAATGCTGAGCTTCAACTCCACATTTTCCGTAGCGGCTTCCACCACCAGTTCGGCATCTTTTACGCCGTCGGCAATGGCCGTGTTGGTCGTGATATTGGCCAACGTGGATTGCTTTTGCTCTTCCGTTACCGTACCCTTAGCGATCTGCCTGTCAATATTTTTACCGATGGTGGCTACCGCTTTTTCCAATTGCGCCGCATTAACGTCAATCAATGTTACGCTAAATCCTGTTTGTGCAAAAACATGCGCAATTCCATTACCCATCGTGCCTGCACCGATAACAGCAACTCTTTTTATACTCATAAGTACTTTTTAAAGTTATGAATTATGGGTTATGAGTTATGAGTGTTGAACTCGATGACCCTTTCCCTTTATTTGCAATTTTCTGTATTGTGATGAATGAAATGTATTAAAAATGCTCCGTTTATTATTTTCGAGATTTGGTAGTAAGGATGGCACTGCGGATCATTTTTAACAGACCGGAGGCTTCCTTGTTGATACTATCAAATTCTTTTTGCTCCAGATATGCTGTTGCAACGAGTAATTCAAGCCAATAAATAGTTTCGTCACACTCTTTTTGTGCTATGGCAAGTTTATGAATAAAGTCTGCTTTGCTTTCTGCATTTTGGGCTTCTCTTACCAAAGCCCCAACTGCTGTTCCACTTCTCAATATTTGCTTACTGATAATAAACTCTTTCTTTTGCTCTGTTAAATATTGATACAGCTTTATCACCCGCTTGGCAAAAAGAAAACTCTTCTCCTTTATTGTACTCTTCCCCTCACTCATAACTTATAACTCATAATTCATAACTCATTTAAACGCATTCAACCCCGTCACATCCATACCCGTAATCAACAAATGAATATCATGTGTACCCTCGTAAGTGATCACACTTTCCAAATTCATCATGTGGCGCATTACGGGATATTCGCCGGTAATGCCCATGCCGCCGAGCATTTGGCGGGCATCCCTACAAATATTGGTGGCAATTTCGCAGGCATTGCGCTTGGCCATGCTCACCTGTTGCGGGGTAACCTTGCCTTCGTTCATCAAAACGCCCAGCCGCCAGTTGAGCAATTGGGCCTTGGTGATTTCGGTCACCATTTCGGCCAGTTTCTTTTGCTGCAATTGGAAGCCGCCGATGGGTCTGCCAAACTGGATGCGCTCCTTGCTGTAACGCAGGGCCGTATCGTAGCAATCCATGGCCGCACCCACAGCGCCCCAGGCAATGCCGTAGCGGGCCTTGGTGAGGCAACCCAATGGGCCTTTGAGGCCTTGTACATTGGGCAATATATTTTCTTTGGGCACTTTTACATTGTCGAACACCAACTCGCCGGTGGCACTGGCCCTGAGGCTCCATTTGCCGTGCGTAGTGGGGGTGCTAAAACCTTCCATGCCCCGCTCCACAATCACGCCCCGTACAATACCGGCTTCGTCTTTGGCCCAAACCACCGCCACTTGGCTAAAAGGGGCATTGCTGATCCACATTTTGGCTCCGTTGAGGATGACATGGTCGCCAGCATCCTTAATATTGGTGAGCATGCTGCTGGGATCGCTGCCGTGGTTGGGTTCGGTAAGTCCGAAGCAGCCCAACCATTCGCCACTGGCCAGCTTGGGCAGGTATTTGTTGCGCTGCTCCTCGTTGCCATAGGCATAAATGGGGAACATCACAAGCGAACCTTGTACGCTGGCCGTTGAGCGCACACCGCTATCGCCCCGCTCCAGTTCCTGCATCATTAGGCCGTAGCTGATATAATCCAATCCGCCGCCGCCATACTGGGTGGGCACGGTGGGACCGAAACAGCCCAAATCGCCCAATTGTTTAACAATATGTTGGGGAAATTCTGCTTTTTGCGCACAATCTTCTATAATCGGGGAAATTTCTTTTTTTACGTAAGTCCGTACGGTATCCCGTATCATTTTATGCTCTTCAGTCAACAGCTCATCTACATTAAAATAGTCGGGCGACTGAAATAAATCCTGTGCCATACAATCGTTGTTTTTTGTGCCGCAAAGGTAAGGGCTAATTGGCTAATGTGCTAATGCGATGATGTGCTAATTTTTTTGGTATTGGGTATTATGGTATTTGGTAATTGAAGCGTATTCAGCAATGGGTGAGTTTATTACTTTCGCAAAAGTAAGCGCCTTTAAAAAGAATTGGGTACCCCAAATACCTATTACCCAATACCCATTACCAAGCTCTCTTCCGCTTCAGCCACCGCCGCAAAAGGGAATCCCGCCAACGTGGCCTCCATACACTGCCGGATGGCTTCGTTGCACAAATTACCAATACTGCCTTCATGCGTATGGTGGATAGCCGTGCTGTATTGATAGGTGCCGTTTTCGATGGCGAGGCCCACTTCCTTATAAGCATCCCTAAAAGGCATACCAGCCGCAACGAGTTTGTTCACTTCCTCTACACTAAAGAGATATTTGTATTTCTCGTCAGATAAGATGTTGGGCTGGACTTGCATGTTGCTTAGCATCAGTCCGGTCATTTGCAGACAGTGCCGCAGGTTGTCGAATGCAGGAAAAAGATGCTCTTTCAACAATTGCAAATCACGGTGGTAACCTGAGGGCAGGTTGGTCGTCATCAGCATGATTTCGTTGGGCAGTGCCTTGATGCGGTTGCAATGTGAGCGGATGAGTTCAAACACATCGGGGTTTTTTTTGTGGGGCATGATGCTGCTACCGGTGGTCAGTTCATCGGGAAAACTAATGAAGGCGAAATGTTGGTTCAGCATCAAACAGGCGTCCATGCTCAATTTGGCCAACGTATCAGCTACATTGGCCAATGCCATGGCCACGATGCGCTCCGTTTTGCCACGGCCCATTTGCGCATACACCACATTGTAATGCAAGTCGGCGAAGCCCAGCAACTGGGTAGTGAGACTGCGGTTGATGGGAAAAGAAGAACCATAGCCCGCCGCTGAGCCCAGTGGGTTTTTGTTGGCGATATCGTAAGCGGCTTTAAGGGTGATCGTATCATCGGCCAAGCTCTCGGCATAGGCGCCCAACCAAAGCCCAAAGGAAGAAGGCATGGCCATTTGCAAATGGGTATAGCCGGGCAATAAATCATTTTTGTGTTGTTCGCTTAATGATTGTAGTAGGTCGAACAAGGATTTTACTTCGGTTACCACCAACTGCAATTGGTGCCGCAGAAATAACTTAATGTCTACCAACACTTGGTCGTTACGGCTGCGGGCGCTGTGTATCTTTTTGCCTGCTTCGCCCAGCTTTTGGGTCAGCAACAATTCAATATGCGAATGGATATCTTCGGCTGTTTCGCTGATGGCAAAATCACCCGCTTCAATGGAACGATAAATGGCTTTGAGTTCCGTGGTTACGGCAGTGGTATCAGCGGCATCCAATAAACCCACGCTGTGCAACATTTGCACATGCGCCAAGGAACCCAATACATCGTAGCGGGCCAATTGGGCATCAAACTGTTTGTCATTGCCAACGGTAAAAGCTTCCACTGCTTGCAGGGGGAGGCTGTTCTTTTGCCAAAGGGTGTTATTGTTTGTTTGTTCCATTGTTCTGAGTTTCAAGTTTAAAGTCTAAAGTACAAAGTTGACAGTTGACGGTTCACGGTTGACAGGCAAGCTTGTGCCATTCAATTTACTTGTTGCTAAGTTCCATTGCTTTGTTGATCAATTGAATATAGAAAGCGATTCCCTTTTCCACTTCTTCCACATAAATAAATTCATCGGCGGTATGGCTGCGGGCACTATCGCCGGGGCCGCATTTGAGGGCCGGGAAGGGCATAAGCGCCTTATCGGAGCAAGTGGGTGAGCCATAAACCATGCTGCCCAATGCAATACCCGCCTGTACCAAGGGATGGTCAGTAGCAATGGCCGTAGAGCGCATCCGCAGGCTTCTAGGCACCACCTCACAACCCACATGCTGTCGAACAATATCCAATACTTCTTCATGGGTATAAGCATCGGTAATGCGTATATCCACCACAAAGCGGCAAAGGGCTGGCACCATATTGTGGGCCTTATTTTCCGTTTCAATAACGGTTACGTTCATTTTAATGGGGCCGAGTGTATCGGATACTTTTTCAAAATGATAGCTGCGGAACCATTCTATTTCGGCCATGGCTTTGTAGAGTGCATTTTCGCCTTCTTCCCTAGCGGCATGGCCCGCCTTGCCCGTGGCCGTGCAATCCAATACCAATAAGCCCTTTTCGCTTACAGCTAAGTTCAGCAAAGTAGGTTCGCCCACAAGGCCAGTGATACTACTATTACCCAAAGTAGTTTTAAAAGCGTCATCTTGCAATAGCATTTCAATGCCGTTGGTACCGCTGATTTCTTCCTCGGCAGTGGCAGCGATAACGATATTGTAAGCTAAATTTTCCTGTGGATAAAAATGCAGAAAGGCTGCTATCAAACTTACCAAACACCCGCCAGCATCATTGCTGCCCAATCCGTAGAGTTTGCCGGCCTCTACAATAGGTTCAAATGGGTCCTTGGTGTATTGAGGGTTGGGCTTCACCGTATCATGGTGGGAGTTGAGCAGCAGTGTGGGTTTTACCGCATCAAAATATTGGTTGACAGCCCATACATTGTTGCCGCAGCGTTGAACCTTTGCATCGTTCAACTGTAAAAACAATTCGATGGTATTGGCTGTTTCAGTTTCTTCCCTGCTAAAAGATGGGGTTGCAATCAGTTGTTGCAGCAGCGCTAGGGCTTGTCTTTGCAATATGGTTATATCAGGATGCATGTTGTAATGTTGTACCGCTTTGGCCATTGATGAGTTGTGATAAATTTTCCGCTTGCCCAATGATTACTTTTTGCACACCGCTTTGCAGGGCGGCAAAAGCATTGTCCAACTTGGGTATCATGCCCGCAAATATCTTTCCATCGGCTTTTAATTGTTGATAGTCTGTAGGATTGATGCTGGGAATCACCGTACTATCGTCGTTTGCATCCAACAAAACGCCCGGTTTTTCAAAGGTATAAATCAGTTGTACCGCAAAATGAGTGCTCAAGGCTTTGGCCGTTTCTTGGGCAATGGTATCGGCATTGGTGTTGAGCAATTGCCCTTGCCCATTATGGGTGATGGGGGCGATTACAACTGTTTGCCCGTTTTGCAACAATCCTGCTAGCATCGAGGCATTTACTGCATCCACATCGCCGGCAAAGCCATAATCGATTGCACCATGTATCCTTTTGTGTGCCAATATCGCATTGCCATCGGCACCGCAAAGGCCCAGCGCATTGCAACCATTGGCCTGCAATTGTGCCACAATGGTTTTGTTGATGTAGCCAGCATACACCATGATTACCACTTTCAACGAAGCGGCATCAGTAATCCGGCGACCATCCACCATTTGCTGTGGCAGGCCCATGGTTTCGGCCAATTGTGTCGCCAGTTTGCCGCCGCCATGTACCAATACAAAGGGTTCTTGCAAGGCCGCACACTGTTGCAACACTTCCTGCAGTTTGGCTTCATCGTCGATGATATTGCCGCCAATTTTTATGACCAGTAACCGTTGCATCAGCTTTGTTTTTGTTTGAGCAATTGTGCAATCACGGCTTGGGCCGCCCATACCCTATTCGCCGCTTGTTGGGTAACAATACTGGCCGGACTGTCGAGGATTTCGTCGCTCAGTTCAATATTGCGGCGCACGGGCAGGCAGTGCATCACTTTGGCATTATTGGTCGCCTTCATTTTTTCATTGGTGAGCATCCAGCCAGGATCATTCTCGTAAATCTTACCATAATCTTTATAGGTGCTCCAGTTTTTTACATATACAAAATCGGCGCCCTGTAAGGCTTCCGCTTGATTGTGTGTAATGGTAGCCCCAGCTGTAAACTGTGTATCCAATTCATAATCTTCTGGATGTGTTATTACAAAATCGGCACCGCCCCAAGCATTTACCCATTGGGCAAAACTGTTCGCCACACATTGCGGCAGGGCTTTCACATGTGGTGCCCAAGTGAGCACTACCTTGGGTCGTTGAATGGTTGTGGTTTGCAATAGCTCTGTGATGGTTACAATATCGGTGAGGCTTTGCAGCGGATGCAAGGTGGCGCTCTCCAAACTAATTACTGGCACACCGGCATATTGTACAAAGGAGTTGATGACGAGTTCGCTGTAATCGTCTTCCCGGTTTTTGAGCGAAGGAAAACTGCGGATGCAAAGAATGTCGAAATAATTGCCCAAGATAGGGGCTGCATCTTTTACATGTTCTACCGTATTGCCACTCATGATGGCACCTTCTTCAAACTCCAGCGCCCACCCTTCTTTGTCGATGTTGAAAACGATGGCTTCCATGCCTAGGTTCTGCGCTGCTACCTGTGTGCTGAGGCGGGTACGCAGACTGGGGTTTAAAAACAAAAGCCCAATGCGTTTACCAGCACCCAGTAACTGATCTTTTACCGGATTGGCTTTGTAGGCCAAGGCTTCTTGAACCAGTTGCGGAATGTCGGTTACATCTTTAACAGAAACGAAATTCTTCACTTTGATTTATTATGATTGTTGTGATTATATGACCACGATTTATTGTGATTGCTGTGATTGTGTGATTACTTCCTGTGAATTGCTATTACCACGAATTACTTTGACCACGAATTATTTTGATTACACTGATTACACGAATTATCTGCATACACCCCACAACTAAACTAACCCGCAACCAAAACAACTCGTAACCCGTAACTAAATCAACTCGTAACCAGTAACCCCAACTATCAATTATCAACTCTCAATTCCTTTGAAAGCGCTTCCAAAAACCTATCCGCCTCCACCTTGGTAATACTCAATGCGGGCAATAACCGTATCACATTCGGTTTGGCTTCGCCAGTAAAGATATGATGCTTAAAAAGCAGGTTCCGCTTTACGTCTTTATACTCCGCAGGTAAATCAATGCCTATCATCAAACCACGGCCTCGCACTTCGGTGATAACGGGCAGTTTTTTTAGCTCGGCTATCAAGTAACTGCCAATGGTTTCAGCGTTCTCCATTAGTTTTTCGCTTTCCATGGTTTCCAATACCGACAAGGCTGCAGCACAGGCCAAATGGTTGCCGCCGAATGTGGTACCCAACATAAAATGTTTGGCTTGCAAATGTGGCGCAATGGAAATACCCGCTACCGGAAAACCGTTGCCCATGCCCTTGGCCATGGTATAAATATCGGCTTCCACCCCACTGTAATCATGTGCATAAAAAATACCCGTGCGGCCATACCCACATTGCACACTATCGGCAATATACACGGCCCCATATTGGTCGCATTGCTGGCGGATGGCTTGCAAAAATGCAACACTGGCTTCGTTGATGCCGCCCACGCCCTGTATGCCTTCTATGATAACGGCAGCTACTTCATTGCCATTTTTAGCAAAGTAATCCACCAAAGCATCTACGTCATTGAATGGAAGAAATACAACATTTTCGGTTTGGTTTACAGGAGCTACAATATTGGGATTATCAGTAGCCGCCACCGCCAATGAAGTGCGCCCATGAAAGGATTTGCGAAAAGCAATGATCTTTTTACGGCCTGTAGCAAAGGAGGCCAACTTCAAGGCATTCTCATTGGCTTCCGCACCCGAATTGCAAAGAAAAAGTTGGTAATCTTTTTTGCCAGATACTTGCCCCAATTTTTCGGCCAATTGCACTTGCAAGGGAATCTTTACCGAATTGGAATAAAAACCTACTTGATGCAATTGATCCTCCAAGCGTTGCACATAATGCGGATGCGTATGGCCTATCGAAATCACCGCATGGCCGCCATACATGTCCAAATACTGTGTGCCCTTATCATCCCACACATAACTGCCCAAGGCTTTTTGTATGGTAATGTCGTTTAAGGGATATACATCAAATAACTGCATATTGTTAAATTGGTTTGTGTTAAAAATAATTGGCCTTGAGTTGGAGCCCTATCGTTTCGTCTAGGCCAAACAGCAGGTTCATGTTTTGCACCGCTTGACCACTGGCCCCTTTTAGCAGGTTATCAATAGCCGTATGAATGGCCAATCGATTACCTACTTTTTCAACATGTACCAAACACTTATTGGTATTTACCACTTGCTTTAGATCAATCATATTATGGCTTACAACCGTGAAGGGATGCCCTGCATAAAAATCTTGATACAGTTGAATAGCATCGGCCAAGTCGATTGTTGCAGTCACTACCGAGGATACATAGATACCCCTTGCAAAATCGCCGCGCCATGGCACGAAGCTGATGGCATCGGCATTGGTATAACCGGGCTGTAACTGTTGCAAGGATTGCTGTATTTCGCCCAGATGCTGGTGCTGCAAAGTTTTGTACGCCTGTATATTATTGGCCCGCCAGCTAAAGTGACTGGTGGCCGCCAACCCTTGTCCCGCACCCGTAGAACCCGTGATGCCCGTAGTATGTACATCACCCAACAAACCGGCACCGGCCAATGGCAAGAGGCCCAGTTGAATGGCGGTAGCAAAACAGCCGGGGTTGGCAATATTGTTGGCTGTTTGTATGGCTTTTTTGTTCAATTCGGGCAGGCCATATACAAATTGGCGGTTGCCCAATTGATGGCCGTTATTGTTTTGCAAACGAAAATCCTGCGATAGGTCAATGATTTTGATATGATTGGCAATGGTGTTGGCCGTTAAAAATTTACGGGCTTCCCCATGGCCTACGCAAAGAAAGAGCACATCAATATTATCCGTAAGCGCATCGGTAAATACCAACTCAGTATCCCCTACCAAATCTTGGTGTATACTGCTGATGGCTTTGCCTGCTTGGCTATTGCTGTGTACAAACACGATATCAGCCTGCGGATGCCGCAACAGCAAACGGATGAGCTCGCCGCCTGTGTAACCTGCGCCGCCGATGATACCGATATGAATTTTTTTATCCATTTTTAACACTAATTATGAGGATTACACGAATTACACCAATTATGAAGTACGAATGATGAATGACGAATGTTGAATGGTAAATCCACTACCAACTTCTCTATTCGTCATTCCCAATTCCTAATTCCCTATTCGTCATTCCAAATTCATCATTCGTCATTCCCATTCACCTGATGCCATATCCTTGTTTGATTACCAAATATCTTGCTAAAGCCCCGCACATCTTCACCGCTCCAACCGCTGTTCATTTCGCCATAGCTGCCGAACTTACTGCTCATCAAATCGTGTGGCGACTCTACCCCTGTAACTTGAAAACGATACGGCAGCAACTGTACATGCACCGTACCGCTTACCGTTTGTTGGCTGTTGGTAAAAAAGGCCTCAATGTCCCGCATCACGGGATCCATGATTTGGCCTTCATGCAACCAGTTGCCATAAAAAAGCGCCAATTGATCTTTCCAATTCAGTTGCCATTTGGTAAGCACATGCTTTTCGAGTGCATGATGCGCTTTGATGATGACCATGGGCGCTGCGGCTTCAAAGCCTACACGGCCCTTGATGCCAATGATGGTATCGCCCACATGTATGTCGCGGCCAATGCCATAAGGCCCGGCCAGTTCTTGTAAATATTGTATGGCGGCTGTTGGGTGCGAAAAGGTTTGGTCGTTTATCTGTACCAACTCACCTTTTTCAAAACGCAGGCTTACCATTTCACTATCGTGTTTGGTTACGGGTGTGGGCCAAGCTTCCTCGGGCAACATACCGTTGGACACCAACGTTTCTTTGCCGCCCACGGATGTACCCCACAAACCTTTGTTGATGGAGTACACGGCTTTTTCAAAATTCATGGCTACACCTTTACTTTGCAGATAATCGATTTCCTGCTGGCGGCTGAGCTTCAAATCACGGATGGGTGTAATGATTTCCATTTGCGGAATGAGGGTATGGAACACCATATCAAACCGTACTTGGTCATTGCCTGCGCCGGTACTACCGTGCGCTACCGCATCGGCTTGCAAGGCTTTGGCATGCTCGGCAATGTGCAGGGCCTGACTCATGCGCTCGGCACTAACGCTTAATGGATAGGTGTTGTTTTTCAACACATTGCCATAAATCAAAAAACGTACAATACTGTTATAATAAGTTTCCACGGCATCCACCGCTGTGTGCGTTACCACGCCCAGCTTGTAGGCATGCGCTTCAATGGCTTGCAATTCAGTGGGGGTAAAACCGCCTGTGTTTACAATAATGCTGTGTACCTCGTACCCTTTTTCCTCGGTTAAATATTTAACACAGTAAGAGGTATCCAGCCCTCCGCTAAAGCCCAGTACAATTTTTTTATTGGCCATGTAGTTGATTTAAAAGTTGAAAAAATAACGGAAGAAGCCTTTTCCACCGCCGCCGCCCATGCCTTCTTTTTTAACAGATGGTTTTGAAAAGGCCCATTGCTTAAAGCGCAACAAACGCTCGTACAGTTTCGATTTCTTGCTGAAAGCTTCCGCTGTTTCCGCAGGCTCATAATGGTCTTTGGGGTCGTACAACATACCGGTGCACATGCAATTCTTCCGATCTTTGCTCACCAAAATTTCGTAGTTCACACAACTTTTGCAACCGGCCCAAAAAGCATCGTCTTGGGTCAGTTCGGAATAAGTAACGGGTTCGTAACCCAAGTCGGAGTTGATTTTCATAACGGCCAAGCCGGTGGTGAGGCCAAAAATTTTGGCATCGGGGTATTTGGTGCGGGAAAGGTTAAAGGCTTGTTGCTTAACGGCTTTTGCCACGCCACTTTTGCGATAGGCGGGGGCCACAATCAAACCGCTGTTGGCTACATACTCCCCGTGGCCCCAGGTTTCGATATAGCAGAAGCCCACCCATTCGCCTGCGGGCGTTATGGCAATCACGGCCTTGCCCTCGTTGATTTTTTGTACGATATATTCAGGCGACCGTTGTGCGATACCCGTGCCTCTTGCCTTGGCCGAGGATTCCATTTCTGCCGTAATGGTGGTAGCGTATATATGATCTGCAGGCACCGCATTGCGGATGATAAAATTCAGGTTGCTCATCTTATATAAAAGATTGTTACAAATGAACCGGATAACCAATCCGTAAAATAAAAATTCGAGGAAAATTCACTGACAGGGGCGGGGTTAACGGCTAGTCCTGTCAGCAACCACGTCGGGTAATATGATAAGTTATACCGCCGCCAGCGGGGAATGCCGGGCTAACAAAGCGAGTAAGAATATGGTATAACTTTTCGTTCAATTTTGTGAATTGTGGTACAAATATATAATCTTTGCGGATATAGCACTCAAAAAATTATTTTTTAACACTTTGATAACTTATTATGGAGGCATTTTCCTACTTGGCTTTGGGCGATAGTTATACCATTGGCGAAGGGGTGGCACTTGCTGACAACTTCCCTTATCAAACGGTACAATTGCTCAGGCAGGAAGGTGTGAGGGTAGCTGCGCCGGAAATCATTGCTGTTACCGGATGGACAACCGATGAACTGGCTTCGGCTATTAAACAAAGGGCGTTGCTACCCAGCTATGATATGGTAACGCTGTTGATAGGCGTGAACAACCAGTACCGTGGCCGCTCCGTGCAGGAATATGCTACCGAATTTGAGGGCCTGTTGCAACAAGCGATCGATTTTGCAGGCGGTAAGCCTTCGCATGTATTTGTGCTGAGCATACCCGATTGGGGCGTAACGCCTTTTGCAGCCGAAAGGGATACCGCCCAAATTGCCCTGGCCATAGATGCTTACAATGCCGCCAATGCACGGATTTGCGGTGATAAGCATGTTCACTATGTCAATATTACAGAGGCCCAACGGGTAGATGGCAATAAGGATGTATATTTGGCAACTGACAAGCTACATCCTTCGGCATTGGAGTACGCCAAATGGGCCGATCAGTTGGCAAAATCAATAAAAACTGCTTATATTTTCAACCATGAAAAGTTTTAAGGAAACACAACGCATTAAGCTGTGGTGGCTATGGGCTTCACTGGCAGCCATTAACCTATTGTTTGCCTATATATTCGTGGAGCAAATTATTTTGGGCCATCCTTTTGGCCGCACCCCGCTACCCAATGCCATCGTAATTGCCGTATTCCTCATTTGTGTTGGCTTGCTCAGTTTTTGCCTACTCATCAGTTTTAAATTACGTATTGATGAGGAAGGGATTCATTACAAATACGCTCCCTTCCATCGCAAATACACCACTATCATTTGGTATAATGTAAGTGACGCCTATGTACGTGAGTACGAACCTTTGTACGAATATGGTGGTTGGGGCATTAAAGGCACCCACAAAAACAGGGCCTACAATATGAGTGGCAAAACGGGCCTACAACTGGTATTGCGGGATGGCAATAAAGTGATATTGGGCACCCTGAGGCCCGTGGAGGTGAAGGCGATTGCGCAGTATTATTTTAGACCGTGAGATTAGTGAATAGTGAATAAGGAATAGTGAATAATGACAACATCCTTAGTTTACAGTGCAGCTATGTTTTAAGGAATGGATAACGTGAAATACACACATTTTATCCATCCCTATCAATTTCGCACCCCCCACACTTCATTAGCTAATCAGCACATTATTTTTCCATCTGTTCTATCACTTCCTGCGTTACCCCGGTAAAGGAGAAACCGCCATCGTGGAAGAGGTTTTGCATGGTAACCATCTTGGTAAGGTCGCTGAACAAACTTACGGTGTAGGCGGCACAGTCATCGGCACTGGCATTGCCCAAGGGGCTCATTTTTTCGGCATAGTTGATAAAGCCGTCGAAGCCTTTTACGCCGCTACCGGCCGTTGTACGGGTAGGCGATTGGCTGATGGTATTGATGCGTACATGCTTTTTAACGCCATAGTGATAGCCAAAGCTCCGGGCCACACTCTCCAGCAGGGCTTTGGCATCGGCCATTTCGTTATAGTCGGGGAAAACCCTTTGCGCCGCAATATAGGTGAGGGCTACAATGCTGCCCCACTCGTTCATGGCATCGGCTTGGTACAGCACTTGGCAAAGGCGGTGCAAGCTCATGGAAGATATATCAAAACTCTTGTGCTGAAAATCGTAGTTGAGGTCGGTATAAGGTTTGCCCTTGCGCACATTCAGGCTCATGCCTACAGAATGCAGCACAAAATCAATACCGCCGCCAAAATGCTCCATGCTCTTATCTACCAAGTTCTTCAAATCGTCGTTCAGGGTAACATCGGCACCAATTACGGGGGCATTGCCACATTCCTCGGCCAATTTGTTGATTTCGCCCATGCGCAGGGCCACCGGGGCATTGGTCAATACGATTTGGGCACCTTCGGCATAACAGCGTTGGGCGGTTTTCCATGCGATGGAATTACTGTCCAATGCGCCAAAAATGATTCCTTTTTTTCCTTTGAGCAAGTTGTATGACATACGAATGATTTTAGTCTTTTTGATACGGGCTTTATTGCTTTAAAACACAATAACAGCCCTTTTAGTAGCGGTAAAAATAATACACTTATGCCTTAAAGAAAAATTCCCGCCAATAAATGATTGCCCAACTTACTACAAATACCAAACTTAATATGGCCAATAAGTGCAGCAGCAGGAACAGCAACCCGTTTTTAGTGGACTGATAGGGGTTGATTTTTTGCTTTAAAAAACGGTTGAGCCAAAGGCCAATGAACAGGGCGCCAAAAATCAAGAGTAGTAACAGTACTTTTTTTAGTATCATGGTGCTTAGCGGCTAAAATTTTCGCCCGATAATAAAATACCCAATAGCAGCCAAGCGTAGGGGCTAAAGTATAACATGGCCGTATAACCAATGATGGAGAGTACCAACAGTGGGGCAAATTGCTTTTTGCCTTTGTTGCGCTGGTTGATGCGGAAGAGGAACCGCCCAGTAAAGAATAAAATTGCCAACAGTATAATAGCAGCAATGATGAATGCCCAATCCATTCCCATGGGGTAAATATAATTAATTACGCACCATTTCCTTGGCATTTTCCAGTGCGGCTGCCGTGGGCTTTTCGCCGCTGAGCATTTGGGCGATGGTGGTAATGCGTTCGTCCTTATCCAACAAGCGGATACCTGTGGTTATTTTGTTGCCCTTGTTGGCTTTGTACACAAAATAATGGGCGTGGGCCCGGGCGGCTATCTGTGGCTGATGGGTAATGGCAATTACTTGATGGGCCTGCCCCAGCTCCTGCATGATCTGCCCTACTTGGCGGGCGGCTTCCCCACTGATACCGGTATCGATTTCATCAAAAATAAGGGTGGGCAGTTGCAGTTTTTTGGCTACCAGCGATTTGATGCAGAGCATGAGCCTGCTCAGTTCGCCGCCACTGGCTACTTTGGCCAAGGGCTCAAAACGGCCGCTTTTATTGGCATCGAACAAAAAAGCGACGCTATTGCTGCCGTATGGGTTCAAGGGGGTTGCTTGCAGGTCGATTTTTAATACGGCGTTGGGCATGCCTACTTGGGCCAACAATTTGTTTACCTGTGTGGTAAAGGGTTGGGCCGCTTTGCTGCGGTTGGCACCCAACTGTTGGGCCTGCTCGCCACATTCTTTGAGCAAACCATCGGTTTCCCGTTGCTTTTGCGCAATGGCCTCGCTGATATTGAGTACGGCGTCTAGTTTTTGTTGTAAGTTCTCTTTGATGGCCAGCAGTTCGGCAGTGGTGGTAACACCATGCTTTTTGAGCAACCGATGCCCCATGGCGATTTTTTCACTTACTGCTTGCATCCGCTGGGGATTGTGTTTTACGCCTGCGGCGATACTTTCCAGCTCGGCTGCAATATCTTTCAGCTCTAGCTGGGCGCTTTGCATCCGCTGCCCCAGACCGGGCAATGCGGCATGGTATTGTTCAATGCCCTGCAATTTGTTGCACAATATTTTCAGTTGCTGCACCATGGGCTGTTCGCTGTCTTTTAAATCGTGGTACACCGCAAATAGTTGCTGTTGCACGGTTTCGGCATTGCCCAATAATTTCAGCTCGGCGTCCAGTTCTTCCAATTCATTTTCCGCAAGGGCCGCCGCTTCCAGTTCATCAAATAAAAACTGGTTGTAATCCAGTTCCTTGTTGGCATCGGCCTGCTTGGCTTGCAGGGTTTCCAGTTCCTGTTTGGCCGATAGGTACCGCTTGTAAAGGCTAGTATATACTGCCAAAGGTTGGGCATTACCGGCCAGGGCATCCAGCACTTCCCGCTGAAAAGCATCATCGGCCAGTTCCAGTGTATCAAATTGTTGGTGTAGGTCGACCAGTAGGCCGGAAAGGCTTTTCAGTTGCACCAAGGTTACCGGGGTATCGTTGATAAAGGCCCTTGATTTCCCATTCACCGCAATTTCCCGCCGGATCACCAATTCGTCGGCGCTATCCAACTCATTGGCAATGATGAACTGCTCCACGGTTTTGGCGGTGGTATTAAAATGGGCTTCTACCACACATTTACTTTCTTTATCCAATAGTACATTGCTATCGGCCCTATTGCCCAGCACCAGTCCCAATGCGCCCATTACAATACTTTTACCGGCACCCGTTTCGCCGGTGATGATATTGAGACCATCGGCAAAAGCAACGGTCAGGGAATCGATGATTGCGTAGTTCTGTATTTGGAGTTGTACCAACATGGGCAGCAAAAATAGTTCATTTGGTTGTTCCGTGTTTGAATGTTGAAGGTTTAAAGTTCAAAGGTTACGAGTTACGAGTTGTTTTGGTTACGAGTTAGGGGTTGGAACACGGATTGATATGGATTGCACAGATTACACGGATTAGATTAGTTATTTTGGTTACGGGCCGCAGGCGGCGAGCGGAGCCTCGCTGTTGTTTTGGTTACGAGTTAGGGGTTGGCTTAGTTACGGGTTAGGGGATACGGATTGATTGGGGTTGCACGGACCTGCCTGACGGCAGTTAGGTTACACGGATTTTCTTTACCACGAATTAAGACTGAGTGCACGGACCTGCCTGACGGCAGTCAGGTTACACGGATTGGATTAGTTATTTTGGTTACGAGTTACGGGTTTGGCCAGTCTGCGGCCAACAGTCAACGAACAACGGTCAACGCCTCCCGTCAACCGTCCACTTCCCACGGTCAACTTCCCACGGCCAACGAACAACGGTCAACGACCAACGCCAAACAAAAAAAGCGCCCATATCGGACGCTCTTTATCAATTATATATTGTTGCGATTAAACCGTGTCGTGCAGGTCGTTATCTACCAAGATGCGGCCACAGTTTTCGCAAACCATGATCTTTTTGCGCATTTTGATTTCGCTTTGCTTTTGTGGGGGAATGGCATGGAAGCAACCGCCACAGGCATCCCTTTCTACTGGTACAACGGCCAAGCCATTGCGGTAGTTTTTGCGGATGCGGTCGTAGCTGGCCAACAGCCTTTCATCTACATGGCTACGGGCTCCTTCGGCATCTTTTTTATATTGTTTCTCTTCCTTATCGGTTTCTGAAACAATTTTTTCCAGTTCCCCTTTTTTATTGGTCAGATGGGTTTCTTTGCCGCTTACCGCTTTCTTGGCAGTTTCCAGCAACCTAGCTTTTTCGCCAATTTCTTCCATGGCGTCTTTGATATGCTTTTCGCAAAGCTTTTCTTCCAGGGTCTGCATCTCAATTTCCTTGTTGATGGCTTCAAACTCCCGGCTGTTCTTTACGTTTTCGCTTTGCTTTTCGTATTTTTTGATGAGCTCTTGGGCATCTTTAATGCCTTGCTTTTTTTGCTCGATGAACTCTTGGATACCGTTGATTTCTTCTTCAATGCGGGTTTGGCGGGCATGCAGGCCTTCAATTTCGTCTTCCAGATCCTTCACCTCCATGGGCAATTCGCCTTTCATTACCTGTAGCTTGTCCAATAAACTGTCCACTTTTTGCAAACGCACAAGCGAACTGAGTTTTTCTTCAACCGAAAAGTCTTTTACTGCTGCCATTGATAAACTGTAATTTGCGTTTAATGTTACGGGAAATAAAGCACCGGATTGGTATTTACCCCCGTTTTTAGGACGGCAAAGGTAGGGAATTTTTCCTGCAAAACGTCAAATAGCAGGTCAATCGTAAATTGTTCGCTTTCGTAATGCCCGATATCTGCCAACAGCAGTCTCCCATCGGCATCAAAAAACTCGTGGTACTTCACATCTCCGGTAATAAAAGCATCTGCCCCGGCAGCAATGGCCGTTTTGGTTAAAAAGCTGCCCGCCCCGCCGCAAAGGGCTATTTTTTGAATGGTTTTGCCCAATAAAGGGGTGTGGCGGAGGATTTTGAGGCCAAATGCCTCTTTCAACAGGGCCAAAAAGGCTGTTTCTGCCATAGGTGTGGGCAGTTCGCCTACCAAACCACTGCCGATATGACCGGTTGTATTATCCAAAGCCATCATATCATAAGCCACTTCCTCGTAGGGATGGGCTTCGAGCATCGCTTTTACTACGGGCCCCGCCAGCCAAGCGGGTACCACCATTTCTATCTTGGTTTCGGGTTCTTGGTGTTGGGCCCCTACCTCACCTACAAAGGGATTGGTACCTGCCCCAGCCTTGAAAGTGCCGGTGCCGCTACTATTAAAACTGCATTCGCTATAGTTGCCGATATGGCCGCCACCGGCTTCAAACATGGCTTGACGCACTTGGGCAGCCTGTGCTTCGGGCACAAAAACGATCAATTTTTTCAATTGGCCCCCTTTGGGTTGAAGTACTTTTCGGTTGACTAGCCCCAGTTTGTCGGCTATTTTACCGTTGACCCCTGCTATTACATTGTCCAAATTGGTATGGATGGCATAAATAGCGATATCGTTTTTGATGGCAGCTATCACCGTCCGCTCTACATAGTTTTTGCCCGTAATTTGTTTGAGCCCCCCGAAAACGATGGGGTGATGGGCCACAATCAAGTTGCATTTTTTTTCGATGGCTTCCTGCACCACGGCTTCGGTAGCGTCCAGCGAAGTGATGATACCGGTACATGCCCAGCCGGGGCTGCCAGTGATGAGGCCTGCATTGTCGTACCCCTCTTGTAGGGATGGCGGGGCGATGGCGGTGAGGGTTTGTATGATTTGGCTGATTGTCATGGGGTAAAGTTACGGGAATTGGGGATTGGGGATTAGGTACACGGATTAATATGGATTGCACCGATTACACGGATTAGAGTAGTTATTTTGGTTGCGGGCCGATTTAGTTGCGAGTTATTTTAGTTACGGGTTACGAGTTAGGGGTTATTCATTCGTGTAACCTGACTGCCGTCAGGCAGGGCTGTGTAATTGGTTTTATCCGTGGTTGGGGGTTACGAGTTATGGTATTTTTCCTGTCAACTGTCCACTGTCAACTGCCTGCGGTCAACGGCCAACGATCAACGGCCAACGATCAACGGCCAACGTTATCCCTCCTACTCCATCATCTTTTTACCATAAACCGCCAGTTTATCCAGTATGCCAAAATAATCGTTGACATCTTTTTGGTCGTTGAGGTTGGTGTTGATAATGAGCAGTTGGCCAATGCCGGTGGTAGGGTTGAAAAAGAGGGCGGTACTAACGCCGGGGTCGCTGCCCGTATGGCCGATATTGCCCTTGGCGCTAAAACCCATGAAGATGCCGCTGTTGTAAGTGTCGCTATAAGGATTTTTTTCGTTGCGTTTTTGAAAATGGGCGGCAGTTAATTGGGGCCTAAACAGTTCCGTATAACTGGCTTTGCTCAACAGATAGCCCCTGCCCTGATACCCCTTAATCAGTTCGGCCAAGTACAGACTCATATCGGTAACGGAGCTGATGCAATTGCCATCGGGGTAGGTAATGAGTCGGTAATAGGGCAGTGCGGTATCCCTGGTATAATGCAAGCGGGCATGTGCGGCAAAATCAACGGATTCGAAATGCCAGCCGGATGCGTTCATGCGCAAAGGTTGTAAGATGTGCTTTACCGTAAAAGCGTCAAAGTTTTCGCCAGTGGCATTTTCCAATACCCATGCGGCCAAAGTGGCGCCAATATTGGTATACTCAAAACGTTCGCCGGGCTTGTGGGGCAAAAATGCTTCTTTGTTGTACCACTTACCCTTGGGGGTTAACAGTTGTTGTAAAAAATAACCCATGGGCATCAGGGAATCGGCGGGGTTGAAAACTTGCTCCTCTCCAAAATCGGTTTTGATATCCGCCAAATTTTGGTTGGCTTTTAACACATAACTTTTTTGCATATAAGTAGCATCATCAGCAATGCCGGAAGTATGCGTGGCCAACTGGCGGATGGTGATGGGTAAGCTTGGATAGAGCGGGTGTACGATGGGTGTAGGCAAATATTTATTGATGGCATCATCCAAATTTAGCTTGCCCATTTCCTGCGCCTTCATCAAGGCAATGCCGATGAATGTTTTGGAAATAGAACCTATGTTTTGAATGGTGTTTTCGGTATAGGGCTGCTTGGCGGCAAAATTGCTGTAACCGAAACTTCTTTGGTAAATGGGGCCGTTCCCTATCACAATGGCCGAGCCAAAACCGGCCATGCGGCTTTGTTGGTAGAGGCTGTCCAGTTCCGTTGTTAAAGATTGGCCAATAGGGTCGATGGGTTTACTGATTGCTTGATGGCTGGTACCGCAGGCGGCCATCAGGCAATAAGCAAAAACGAATGCTATGTTTTTTATCATGCCGTTCTTTTCGTTTGTAAAAAACTTAGTACGTACCTGTAATGGGGCTTGTTACAACCTATTCAACAATTTCCTCACCATTCTATAATTGATAAAAATAGACAGGGCCAATAAAACCACTGCCGTAGCCACTACCGTCCAATTGATAAAGGGCGGCAGATCGTCACGCCCGGCCATGGCATAGGTTTTGAACAACCAATGCAGCAGTGCGGTAACGCCCAGGGCCACACATACCACGATGATATAAATGGGCACCCATTGCCGGGCCACGGTTTTGCTGAGCCAACTGGGTGAGTAGCCCAGTGTGAGCAAGAGTTGTAGGTTTTCTTTGCTGCGGGCAATCATAAGTTGTAAATAAAACGAAAACAATACCATCGCCAACAGTATCACCAATATGCCAAAACCGGCCATACCGCTCACAATGGCTTGCAGCACTTGCTTTACCCTACCAAAACGGGTTTTGTCTTTGTTTACATGGTAGCCCTTCTTTTCAAAATGGGCCAACAATGCAGGGTTGTTGGCATCCTTGGTTTTGATGTATACCCGGCTTACGTTTTTTTGCGCAACGCCCTCTAGGTTTTGGTTGGCCCATGCTACAAAACTTTTGGGCACCAATATGGAGTTGATGCGATAGCTGAGGGCCACTACCCTACCCTTATAAGTTTCTTCGCCTTTATTGCCGTAGCAACGCAGCGAAAGGCCCAATGATGAAATAGTTTTTTCCGACAACTGGGGCAGGTCCCAACTGGGGGCAAACACATTGTACATCTCTAAAAAATCAGCGGAGAGGATGATGGGCAACTCCTTTTGGCCCGGTTGCCAAGTAAAGTTAGCCGGCACGGTATCAATATAATTGTTGTCCACTGCTTCTACAAACAGGTTGGTGCTAAAAGGGATCATATCACCAGCGCTGCCAATCACTTTAAACTGGTTGGATATCAAAGGGGTGGCACCTTCCAAAAAAGGTTGCTGCGCAAGACTGTCCACATCCTGCTGCGTAAAGCTATTGTCGGCATCCATATTGTCGTTGGTAACCATTTTGGTAACCGACAAAAAATCGTAGCCCGTTTTTTTGGGGCTTTTGTCTTTGAGCAGGTGGTTGATGTTCACATACATTTGTAGGGCGCTCAGCAATAATACAATACCAATGCCCAGCCCCATATAGCTCAATAAGCGGCTGGCCTTGTTTTGTTGGGTTTGCAAAAAGGGGGTGATATGTTTGTGAAGTGGCTGCACTGCTAAGGATTTATAAATGAATGATGCGGCTTGCATTAAAAAATTCAATGGCCTTTAAGTCGGCTAAAATAATGGAAGCTTTACGGGCGGCGGCTTCTTGCTCCATCAGTTGCATGGCTATTTGGCGGTTGGCCTCATCCAAATGGCTAAAGGGTTCATCCAGCAACAAAAAATCAAAAGGTTGCATCAGCGCCCTGATGATGGCGATGCGCTGCTGCTCGCCATAGCTGCAGGTTTGGGCCAGCTTTTGCAATTTGTTGCCAATGCCCAATTGGCTGGCCATGGCCTGAATCTTGTCTTCGGCATGGTACGGGTTGAGCAGCCGTTTGATATTGATATTTTCAAATACGGTATGCCCAGCAAACAAGCGGAGGTCTTGAAACACCACGCTGATGTGCTTTTGCCGCCACACAGCAAAATCCTCGGTGGTAAACCGGGCAATGTTGTTGCCGTCGTACAATATTTGCCCATCGTAGTCTTTGCGCAGGCCATATAAAAAATGTACCAGCGAGGTTTTGCCGCGGCCACTGGGGGCCACTATCTGGGTAAATTCGCCGGGTGCAAAAGCCAATGACTGTCCCCACACCTGCGAGGAGGCCATTTTTTCTTGCTCCAAAAAAGTAGGCACTACGGCCTGTAGTTGTATCTGCATAAAGGGTATAAAACAACAGTTGCCGGTTAGGTAACCGGCAACTGCATTCAGTTTATATTATTTTTTTGGCGCTGGTACTTTGTTTGCGTTGGGTTTTACCAAATCCGCTGGCGGCGGCGGTGGGGGCGCTATCATCGTATCCATTACTTCCACATCTTCCTTTTTTTCCTTTTGCCGCTGGAGAGCAGCCAGTTTTTGTAGATAGCCGGTTAATTGTTTCAGGCTATTAGTGCTTTTGTCTTTGAGATTGATGGTAAAGTCCAATACCAAGGCACCGTCTTCAAAATCACCGCCTTTCAAGATGGCATTGTCCCACATTTGCAGCGATAGTTCGTACATCACTTTTTCGGCACTGTCCTTCTTTTCGTCGGGCTCAATGCTTTTCATTAAGGATTGAAAATCGGCATAACCGCCCAAGGGTTTGCCGCCTATCAGTTTGATCAAGTCGGTATTTTTATTGCTACCGCTCAAAAAGCCATCTACAACAGGCTTGGTACCGATGGCAAAATATTTGTCGTTGGTACTATAAGCAGGCAGTTTGGCTTTCACACTATCCGGCATATCGGCCATCCTATCCATATTCATTTTTTCTTGTCCCGCTTGGATAATTTTATTGAAAGAGGGTTTATCGTTGATGCTGGCAGCAAATATATAATCCGCTTCGGGGCTGCTGTGGGTATAGGTTTGGGCATCGGGGCCTGTACCAAAAGAGAAGGATTCTTTTTTGTTGTGTACATTGCTTACCGCCACCAGTAAATCGCCTTTATTGGCTTTGATAAAATCATCCACCGAAAAATCGGTTTCTTTTCTTAACATACCGCTCAACAAGCCATCCATACCGGTTAGCTTCAGGATTTCTTTAATGCCTTCTGGTTTAAAGTTCATGGCAAACAATGCATTTACACCAGTGGCAGGCAGCCTGTTCACCATGTTTTCATCAATATTGTCGCCTTTGTATTTTTTAAAAATAGCACTCAATTCCTTACTGGCGTACCATTTGCTTTTTACCGCTATGTTGCCATTGTTGAATGTAATGGATGCCGTAGTGATGTTACCTTTGGTAAACTTGCTCAGGTCAACCAGCGGCATAGCATCACCCAAACCTTCTGTTAAAGGTTCGCTATTGAACCAAATATGTACGTCGGCATTATCTTTCATCAAGGCGCTGAACTTTTCGTTTTTGGCCAAGGATTGATCTTCCGACATCTTAAAAAGATTGGCTATTACTTGTTTCAAATCCAAGCTGCTGCTCTCCTCCTTATTATCATAACGACGCCCGAAACCTTCCATGCCGGGGGTTGCCGTTACATACACAAACTTTTCTTTGTTGTAGCCTAAGGCCATCGGCTTTTTAGTTATGTATGTAATGCCGTCCTCTTGTTTTTCAAAACCGTCCTTTATCAGCTCTTTGTTAAAGGTGTTGAATTTTTCGGCATCTTTTACGCTGCCTACAAAACCCGAGTAGCTGCCTTTTTTATCTACCACCAAAAAGCCAACCATGTCTTTTTTGGTATCGATACCGCTGTTCTCGGGGTTGCTCATCACTTCCGTAACATACTTAGGGATGGTGGTGTCGGACAAGGCTTCTTTAAACACTTCGCTGTTTTTCATTTCATCCCAACTCACTTTGGATGACATTTGCGCAGCGTTGATGTGCATTACATAACTGGCGTTGACAGGTATCATGCGGCCTTCCTTGTTGGTTTTACTACAAGAGAAAAGGGCCAATACCAATACGGCCATGGCGGCCATGCGGAATAGATTGTTTTGTTTTATCATTACTATACTTTTTACGTTTTATAATCGGATGCTAGCCAACAGGTCTTGCGGGGCAACGGTTTGTTGCTGACCGTTCTGCAGGTTTTTTACCACACATTGTTGCTGCTCCAGTTCCCGGCTGCCGATGATAACGGCAAAGGGAATGTTCTTTTTTTCGGCATATTTAAACTGCTTGTCCATTTTGGCCATCTCGTGGTACAGTTCGCAAGCGATACCGCTGCTGCGCAACTGTTGCATTACCGTAAAGGCAAAAGCGCTTTCGTTTTCTCCCAAATTGAAAAACAATACTTGGGTACCCACTTCCAAATTGGCCGGAAACAATTCCAGTGCTTCCAGCACATCATATATCCGATCGATGCCAAAACTGATGCCCACGCCGGGTACATTCGGTACGCCAAACAGCCCGGTCAAATCATCATACCGGCCGCCGCCGCCAATGCTGCCGATTGCTACGGTAGCGGGGGCTTTGGCTTCAAAGATAATGCCTGTGTAGTAATTGAGGCCGCGGGCCAAGGTAAAATCGGCGGTAATATTACAAGCGGCATCGGCCTTTTGTGCACGGTCAATTACTTGCTCCACTTCGGCAATACCGGCAGCACCGGTGGCCGTATCGCCCAGTAAGGCTTTGGCCTGCGCCAGTTTTTCGGCATTGCTGCCCGTGATTTGCAAATATTGTTCAATCAACGCTACTTGCTGTTCGTTCAGCCCCCGCTGTTGCAGCTCTTCTTTTACTTTGTCAAGCCCAATTTTGTCCAACTTATCGATGGCAATGGTAATGTCCATCATTTTATCGGCACCGCCGCAGTGCTCGGCCAAGGCCGTTAATATTTTACGGCTGTTGATGCAGAGGTTGTAACCGGCCAGCCCCAAGCAGGTGAAAGCGGTATGGTAAATAAGGGCAAGTTCCACTTCATTGAGCAGGGCCGTGCTGCCCACCACATCGGCATCGCACTGCGTAAATTCGCGGTAGCGGCTCCGTTGCGGTTTATCGGCACGCCATACGGGCTGCATTTGGTAGCGCTTGAACGGAAAACTGAGTTTGCCGTGGTTCATGGCCACATAGCGGGCAAAGGGGATGGTCAAATCGTATTTGAGGGCCCTTTCGGTGAGGTCGCTGCTGTTTTTGCCCGATAGTACTTTTTCAAAAGCCTCCCGGGTTTTGGTTTCCTTATCAGGATTGTCCAGCCCGTTGTTGAGGATTTTGAAGATGAGTTTATCGCCTTCCTCGCCGTACTTGCCCATGAGGGTATCCAAGTTTTCCATGGCGGGAGTTTCCAGCGGGGCAAAGCCGTACAGCTCAAATACGGATTTGATGGTATTGAGTATATATTGCCGCTTGCGCACGGTGAGGGCGTCAAAATCTCGGGTGCCCTGTGGAATGGACGGTTTCATGCTGTTATTGCTGCTCTTTTTTGATAAATGGTGGCAAAGTTACGATAACTGGACGGCAGTGGCGTAAATGGTGTTTAATTTTTAGCGCTTTTGTCTTTTTGAATAGATTTCGTTATTCATGATACTGAACAACTTACATTTCATGCTTTAAATTTGTTAATATCTGCTTGCCTCCGGGGCCGGCGGGCCCCGTTCCTGACTCCACGCTACTTTTCGCCTTTTAATTGGGGCCCCGTCCCCAATTAATCCCGCCTTGCGGCGGGACCAGCCGAAAAGAGGCGTGTCGTTCAGGAACTGGTGGGAGAGTGGCCTCTTTTTAGATAGATAGTGTAAGAGAAATAGCCATCATAATTTGAAAATTCATCAATTGGAAGGTTTTCCTTTGACAGCAGTGGCAATAATATGCCTACAAGCCTTGTCAATCAGCGCAAAAACTTCATGGTAGCCGGGCTCGGGACCGTACCAAGGGTCGGCCACTTCCCTTTCTTCACCGGGATAAAGGACATCTAATAGTAAGGGCGCCTTGGCTGCATCAAAGCGGTTGCCGGCGATGCGGCGCATATCGTCGAGCACATCGGGGGCCATGGCGTAAAGGATGTCGAAACGGTCAAAATCGTCTTTTACAAACCGCCTCGCCCTTTGTTGACAAATATCAATACCGTTTAGTTGGGCTACTTTTTGGGACAAATGATGTGGTGCTTCGCCCACATGGTAACCGTTGGTGCCCGCACTGTCTACCTGCCAGTTCAACCCCGCTTCGATGGCCCGTTGCTGTAAGATACCCTCTGCCAAAGGGCTGCGGCAGATATTGCCGAGGCAAACCATTAGAATTTTCATGAAACAAAGGTAACTGGCTGATGTGATAATTAGCTGATGTGATAATGTGCTGATGTGCCAATGCCGCAGACCAAGCTGGAGCATGGGTGCAAATTTGTTTGTCGGGCTTGTGTTATGTTTTTATTAAGATAAGGATACCATATTGTTAACTTAGGCAACGGTTAATATACACCCGCCGATGGCCCAATACTTTTGCAGCTAAATGTTTACTGCGGCACTTGCTGCCTGCATATTTTAAAATTACACACATGAACAAAATGTACAAAGGATTGAGAGTATGGTTGCTTTTGCTGGCCATTAGCTGCGGCTTTGCGGCGCAGGCACAGTTTACCGCTGGCAGGCTGGTGGTTTTGCAGGTGGGCGATGGCTCGGCTGTACTCACCAATGCGGCTACCCCGGTTTTTTTAAAGGAATATACCAATACCGGAACGGCCGGTATTACCGTTGCGGTACCTACCACCGGTGCCGACCGCCTTGCCATCAGTGGCACTTCTACTTCCGATGGGCAGATAACGCTTTCGGCCAACGGTCAGTTTATTACCCTTGCCGGATATGATGCCGCTGTGGGTACTGCCTCCATTACGGGCACTACTTCGGCTACGGTTAATCGGGTAATCAATACGGCCAATGCCAGTGCTGCCATTAGCCGTGCGGCTAGTACCAGCACCCAGTTTTCGGGCAACAATTTCCGCTCGGCCGTGAGGGGCAATGGTGCCGACTTTTGGGGGGCCGGTGGCAATTCCGGCACCTATTATTTTGGCACCAGTGCGGCGGCGGCCACGGTACAAAATACCACCACCAATACAAGGGTAGTCAACATCTTCAATAATAATTTATACTACTCCACAGGTTCGGGCACGGTGGGCGTATATGCTTTTACCGGTACCCCCACCAGCACTAGTACAGCCAGTCTGTTCATTGGTACGGGCACGGGTGCTTCCCCCTATGGGTTTGCCATTAACGCTACGGGCAATGTGGCTTATATTGCCGATGATAGAACGACGGCTGCGGGCGGGGTACAAAAATGGACCTTTAACGGTACGGCATGGTCATTGGCTTATACCTTTAGCCCCGCTACCAATGTAGGGGCCAGGGGCCTGGCGGTTGATTTTTCGGGTGCCAACCCCATTATCTATGCCACTACTACCGCCAATACCTTGGTCAGCTTTACCGATGCCGGTGCCGCTTCGCCTGCCACCCTATTGGCCACGGCACCTACCAATACCGCTTTTAGGGGCCTCAGTTTTGCACCTATTGCACCGCCCGTTACACCCACGGTAAGTCTTTCGGTGAGCAGCAATACCGGCAGCGAAGCCAGTGCAACTGTTATAACCGTTACAGCTACGGCTTCATCGGCGGTAAGTGGCAACCAGACCGTTGACCTAGCCGTATCTGGCACCAATATTACGGCGGGTGATTATACACTAACCAATACCACTATTACTATCCCCGGTGGCGGTACTACCGGCACTGTTAGTTTTACAGTAGTAGATGATGCGGTGGTGGAAGGTGCTGAAACAGCCGTGCTTACCATCAGCAATCCTTCGGCAGGTATTGTGCTGGGTACACCGGTTACACAAAATATTGATATTACGGATAATGATCTGGCATTGCCAACGGTTAGCTTGGGCGTGAGCGCTAATGCAGGCAGTGAGGCTTCAGGCAGTTCCATTACGGTTACGGCTACAGCTTCTGCACCAGTGAGCGGCAACCAAACCGTTACTTTGGCTGTAAGCGGTACGGGCATTACAGCAGTTGATTACCAATTGTCGGGTACTACGATTACTATATTAAATGGACAAACCACAGGATCGGTTAGTTTTAAAGTGCGCAACGATGCCGAAACAGAGGGTACCGAAACCGCCGTGCTCACCATCAGTGCCCCATCAGCGGGCATTACATTGGGCACACCGGTTACGCAAAACATCGCCATCACCGATAACACTTGTCAACCCCTCCTCCGCAAATCAACCGCCACCAGTGTCAATGGTGCTGAAATATCGGCTTACGACTCGGCTTCCAAGCGGGTGTTTACCGTGGCGGGTACTGCCATGGAATATTATAACTTGAGCAATGCGGGTGTTTTATCTGGCCCCAACAATATGCCCTTTGGCTTTACTGTGGGCAGCAATACCATTTTGCCCAACAGTGTAGCGGTAAAAAATGGCACCGTAGCAGTTAGTTATGCTATAGTAGGTGCCAATAATGCGCAGCAACCCGGCGTGGTAGCTTTTTACGATGCCGCCACCGCAGCCTATATCAACCATGTAACAGTGGGTTACCTGCCCGATATGTTGATCTTTACGCCCGATGGCTCTAAAATATTAACTGCCAACGAAGGCGAACCCAATAGCTATGGCCAGGGTACCTCTTTTGATCCCGAAGGCTCTGTTTCTATCATCGACATCAGCAGTGGTGTAGCTTCGGCTACGGTACAAACGGCTGGCTTTACCAGCTTCAACGGACAGGCGGCAGCTTTACGGGCTGCAGGTGTACGCATCTACGGACCGGGTGCTACCGTAGCGCAGGATTTGGAACCGGAGTACATTGCTTTTTCTGCGGATGGCAGCAAAGCCTATGTAACCTTGCAAGAAAACAATGCAGTTGCAGAAGTGGATATTGCCACGGCTACGGTTACCCAAATTTTGCCCTTGGGCCTGAAAGACCATAACTTGGCGGGCAATGGATTGGATGCCAGCGACCAAGATGGTGGCACCATCAATATCCAAAACTGGCCCATCAAGGGCATGTACCAGCCCGATGCCATTACCAGCTTTACCGTGGGTGGCAATACTTATTATATTACGGCCAACGAAGGTGACTCTAGGGCATACACCGGTTTTAGCGAAGAAGTGCGGGTGGGCAATGCGGCCTATGGGCTGGATCCTACTGTGTTCCCCAACGCGGCTACTTTAAAGTTGAACGCCAATTTGGGCCGCTTGCAGTTGACCAACGCTACCGGCGATACCGACAACGATGGCGACTTTGACGAAATACATGCTTTTGGCGCAAGGTCATTTAGCATTTGGAACAGTTCCTTTGCACGGATATTTGATAGCGGCGACCAGTTGGAACAGATTACCGCTGCACAAACACCGGCCACCTTTAATTCGGATGGTACCACCGGTAGTTTTGATACCCGCAGCGACAACAAGGGCCCCGAGCCGGAAGCGGTTACCACCGGTATGGTAAATGGTGTGCTGTATGCTTTTGTGGGCAGCGAACGCACGGGCGATATTTTGGTGTACGACATCAGCAACCCTGCGGCTCCTGTATTTAAACAATACATCGACAACCCTACTGACCTGCAAGTAGAGGGGCTGTTGTTTGTGCCTGCGCACCAAAGCCCTACGGGCAAAGCGTTGATTATTGCCAGTGCCGAAATCAGCAAAACGATTTCTGTGTACGAGTTTAGCTTGGTAGCCCCGCAATTGCCTACTGTTAATACCGCTATAACGGCGGTACAGGGTGTTACTACTACGTACGGCGATTGTACAGGACTGATTGCCAAGGTAAACCAAAACGGTGCCAGCCCCATCAGCGGCAGCGTGGATGCCGAAGTGTGGATAGAAAGCACGGTGCCTACGGTAAGTGGTCAACCTTTTGTGCAGCGCCATTACGAAATTACGCCTACCAGCAATTCCGCTACGGCCACGGGCAGGGTAACACTCTATTTTACACAGACCGAATTTGACAATTTCAACAACGATCCCGCCAGTGCTTTGGACCTGCCTACCGGCCCTGCCGATGCAGCCGGTATCAGCAGCCTACGGATAGTGAAATATCCCGGCACCAGCAGCGATGGCAGTGGATTGCCCGCTACCTATACCGGCACCCCCGTGGTGATTGACCCCGCCGATGCCGACATTGTATGGAATGCCACTGCCGGTTGGTGGGAAGTGGGTTTTGATGTAACCGGTTTTAGCGGCTTCATCGTTCAAACCAATCCGATTGTGTTGCCAGTAACCTTACTGAACTGGGGCGTACAGGTACAAGGAAATGATGTGCTGGCGCAATGGAAGAGTAGCAACGAGGTAAACCACGCCTATTATGAAGTGGAGTACAGTGTGGACGGTACCCGCTTTGCCTTTGCTGGTAAACTGCCTGCCCAAGCCGGCAATGGCGAAAAGCTATATACCCTTACGCACAACAATGCGGCTGCCTTTGGCGATAAGTTATACTACCGCTTAAAAATGTTATCGGCCACCGGTGCGCTCAGCTATAGTAATGTACTATTGGTGCGATTTGGTAAAAAAGCCCTGCGCATTACAGATGTTTTCCCCAATCCGGTAACAACCCAAGTAACGATTGTAGCCGCGGGAGAAAGCCGCCAGCCCATACAGCTTTACATCACCGACATGAGTGGCAAGCAATTGCTCAGCCGCTCCATGATGGCCAACAGTACCGCTACCATCAACATGCAGGGCTTGGCACCGGGTATGTACTTGTTAAAAGCTTTATTGCCAGATGGTACTGCCCAGCAGTATAAATTGATAAAACAATAAAAGGATTTATTGCTGGCTAAATAAAAAACAAAAAGCTGCCCCCCTTTAGTTGGGGGCAGCTTTTTTTTATTTGGGTTATGCGTGATAGTTTTTTTTAAGTAGAATGATGTAACTTAACACCGCAAAAAAATAACCCATATTATGGCTACAAAAAAGAAAGCAGCTAAAAAAGCTGCGCCCAAGAAAGCTGTTAAAAAGGCAGCACCAAAAAAAGCAGTTAAAAAAGCCGCTAAGCAAGTGGTTCCTAAAAAAGTTGCTAAAAAAGCGCCGCCTAAAAAGGCCACCAAAAAAGCAGCCCCTAAGAAAGCGGCTGTTAAAAAAACTGTAAAAAAGGCCGCACCCAAGAAAGTGGCGGCTAAAAAAGCGGCTCCCAAAAAAGCGGCAGTAAAGAAAGCAGCGGCCCCAAAAAAGGTAGCCAAAAAACTGGCTCCTAAAAAAGTGGCTCCGCCAAGCAAACCCAAAAAGGCAGCCCCCAAGAAAGTGGCGCCCAAAAAGGTTGCACCGAAAAAAGCCGCCCCTAAAAAGGTAGCGCCGAAAAAAGCTGTACCAGCCAGTAGCCCCAAACGTTTTGGTCCGGGTTCCAAAGGCTTCCCCGAAAAAACGGTAAGGGCCGCAGCAGCACCTGCTGTAAAGGCCAAACTAGGGCCAGGTACCAAAGGGGTTAGCAATAGCATTAAACCAAGTGCTGTGCCTGCCAAGCCCATTAAAAAAACAGGTTCCTTTAAGCCTGCCGAACCCGTAGCCACTCTCTTTCCAGAAACCAGCCCGGCACCAGCAGAACAACCCACGGTTGCCTCTGTTGAAAATGCCAGCGATGCGGCCGACAACAAAGAGGAACTTAGCCCATCCACCAAGGGTGTAAGTAATTAGGTTGGTAAAACAAAGTATTGTAAACCCTGCGCTGTATGGCGTGGGGTTTACTTTTTTTACAAATGATAAAATCAAAGTCGGTTAGTTAACAATAATCGGCGTAGCCCAGGTCTGACCCTGCCTTTGCCGGCAGGCAGGCTCTCCGCTTATGGCGGATCGGTGCTGATCTGGTTAAAGTCTGCCTGCGGTTGCTTATCCTTACCCAAATTTTTATATGCTTGCAAAGCCGCTCTTTTACAACAATAGATAAGCCTTCGCCGCCAATTTTACAGTATCCAATGGAGCATACTACTCGTCCTGTCATGCCGATTGCCCTAGCGAGGCATCTACTGCTACTTGTTGCAGGCTGTTATGTGTTGGTGTAAATGCCTCCTTCCTGCCAATGACAGTTTGCAAAGACCTCATCCCTATCCCTTCTCCAATGGAGAAGGGCAATCACGAAGATTGGAGCGAAGCCTTCGAGGAGTTCGTCGCTTTGGTCTTCGAGTTCCCCTCCCCTTTGGGGTAGGGGGTTGGGGGAGAGGTCTGCACCCGCAATTAATCCCTGTCATTCCCTTTTGATTGTTACGCACAAAATCACTCCTCGGCACCCGCCTTGCGGGGCAGGCATGACAAGACGGGGCATTATATGCCAATAGCCAGCTTCTGTTCGGGTTAGCGCTGCTATATGCTTTGATTTTGAGACCCTAAATTTGGGTAAAGCATAGCTGCAGTAAGCAGGGTCAGAACCGATGTAGTATAGCAAGCAGAAGGCATGGCATGCCCGAAAAAGTCAGCCTAACTTAGGGCCCCTACTGGCAGACAGGATCAGACCTTTAACCACAGCCGTTTGATACTGTTTTAAAATTCCTTGCCAAACCACTTTGAATTACAAAACCCGTAGTTCTACTTGATAAGTTTTCAAAATCGGCGGATATATTTGCCTTTTCAACCAATTTGATCGGGTATCGGATGGTTAACCTGTTACACATACTACCTTGATAAAACGGCTCAACCGCACTGTAACAGCTAACTGCCCTGCACCCTCATTTTAAAATTAACTTTAATGGCAAACAACACAAGCAACCCACCTATCCAACTTTTTGTGGTATCCACCAGCCATATGGATTGGGATTGGAACCAAACTTCCGAGGAGTATTACCGTACTAATTTGTACAGTACGCCCGTAAGAACGATTTTGCAAAATGCCATTTCATTGCTACAAGATGAAACGTTGCCCCTTCCCTATCAATTCAACTTAGCAGAAATAGCTTGGCTAAAACGCTTTCTCCACGAGTTTCCCGAACAACTGGGTGTATTGCAAGGTTTTGCGCCCGACCAACTGGTGTTTTTGGGCGGCGGCATCACGTCACCCGATAACTTGGTATGCAATGGCGAAGCTTTTATCCGCAACTATTTGGTAGGCCGTCAATTTTTAAAAGAAAAGCAATTGGATGCCGCCCTTACCGATGTTTGCTGGATACCCGACGATTTTGGGCAAGACCCGCAACTGCCCGTAGTGCTCAATGCCATGGGTATGAACGGTGTTGGCTTTTGGCGGGTGCCGGGCAATCAGCCTTCGCCGCCCAGTGGCAATCCGGCGATATATGGCGGATGCAACTATGTGCCAACAAATGGTTCAGCGCCCATCAGCTATCAACTGATGCAGGACGGGGTCAGCTTTTTTTGGCAGGCTGCCGATGGCAGTAAAATACTCACCCAACAAATGTCGGGTGGCTATGGTGTAATTTGGAACCAAAACAATGCTGTACCGGGCAGCAGCAACCCCAAGAACAACAAGCCTGAAACCTTATATAATTTTACGCAACAATCCGGTGTACAGCCCGGCGGTCTTTTGATGGCACCCTGTGGGGGCGACTTTTCCGATCCATCGGGTACCCTTTGCAGTACCGTGCAGGATTACAACAATGAATATCCCGGTTCTCCTTATGCGGGCCTGGCAACTTTTCAAGATTTCATCAATGCCATGAACGCTTACGAAGCCGCCAACCCCGGCACCCTGCAAACCCATGCCATGGATGCTTCCAATTTTTGGACCGGCTATTTTGCCAGCAGGCCACAGTTGAAAATCAATCAACAACAGGGCGTAAATATCTTGATGGCCACCGAAACCCTGGGCACGCTGCTACAGGCGCAATACCCAGCCCTTGCCAACCAATGGACTGCCATTGCACCCAACATTGCCGATGCATGGGACCTGCTATGCCCTTCTACCCATCATGATTATGTAACCGGCACCTCGCCCGATAATGTATATACACACGAACAATTGCCATGGGGCAACAAGGCTTTGGAAAAAGCAAAAAACGCTTTGGAAATAGCATTGGCCCTATTGGGCGGTGCGGTAAAAACGAATCCCGCTGCGGGGCAAGTAGCGTATATCGTGTACAATCCCTCCGGCTTTAGGCGCATGGAAACAGGTAACTTAGTGGAGATACCCGCCACGCCTGATTTAGATGGCATGAACAGTGTTTTGATTAACGACAATGATACCTTGGTACCGATACAGCGCACCAGCAACGGCCATATTGTTTTTCCCTGTTATACCGATGTGGGTACGCCCAGCATGATGTACACCACGGTTTATTTTACGCCGGAAGTAGTTGCCGCAACAAACTCCTTGCCCGATGCAGGGCAGGACAGCTATACCCTCTCCAATGACTTGGTAAGCATAACGGTTACAGCAAACAGTGGCTGGGCCATTAGCAGCCTGATTGATATCGGCAACAATAATTTTCCGGTACTGAAGGGCGGCGGCTATGGCAACCAATTGATGCTGTACCGCGAAACTGCGTATGGCAACAACAATGCCGATGGCAATATCTACCAAATGGGCAACGAACTGGACCCGAGCGCTGACAATGGAAGCGGGTTTTACACTGATAGCAACAGCCCTTTTACTGCGGTGCAAACCAATGGCCTGTATGATGCTTCGGTGGTGGACAATGGGCCCTATGTATGGCGATTGAAGGCCAGCGTGGCCAATACCGCTACCGATGCCGTGGCAGCTATAACCTACGAATTGTATGCAAACGAGCCACTGCTGCGGATGGAAATTACGGGCAATGCCGCTTCTACGGTAGACAATTCGATTGTGGCTACTTGGGCCATTTCCGATAAAAACGATGTTTCGCCCAGCGGCATGTTATACGGTACGGGCAACCACTGGAACGATGGGATTACGGCGCAAAATGGCAATCCGTATGCCTTTACCCCTTATTGGAACGGTCCCAATTTTAGGCCCGTACACGATTACCTCACCTTACAGCCTGTCGGTAACCCCGCAGCCGGTCAGCCCTTGGCCGCTGTGTACAACGAAGCCATGCGGGCCTGGTCGTATTACGAAGGTTTGTTGCTGGGCACTTTGTTCCGCAACCCGCCCGGTACACAGCGTGGGGCCAATGGTACCGATACAGGTACCGTTACACAGCGCTATGCATTTAGGGTACCCGGTGCCAATGGTATTGGCCGCCCCGAAACCTGCCAGCCCTTGCAAGAGTCCATTGCTTTTCAGCAGCCACTGTTGGCCATCGCCGCCGCGCCCTTTGCAGGTGTGGCAGCAAGCCTACCCGAAACGGCCACCTTGGTAGCACCTATTGCTTCCAACTGCTTGGTAAGGGTGGCCCGGCCGCAAGACCCAGTGGAAAATGCGCCCTTTAGCTTTGTACTGCGTATATACCAGCCCACCAACAATACCACACAAAACTGGCAGTTCAACCTGCCTGTGGGCGGCCCCGGCATGCAGTTGGAAATGGTAACGGCATTGGAAGCGCCTTTGGCACAGCCACCAGCACAACAGCCGGTTTTTGGCAACGGTGCCATTACCATTTACGATATGCCCACGCTAGCCACCCTACAAGTGCAGCTATAGTAATACCCAAGGCCAGCAAAACATAACATACCAATTACACGGGTGCAAATAAAACAGGCGCCGGCCATTATAAAAAATGGTTGGTTGCCTGTTTGCAATTAGGGGCATGGCTGGGTGTTAGCGTTCAAAAAATGTATGTTTTAGATAGGACGGCCTATGTTTGAGATGGGGTGCTTCCATGTTTGGGATAGGACGGCCTATCTTGAAGATGGAAGGGTTGCATGTCAATGTCATTAAGTTAAGGGGTTGTTCCAGCGGAACAACTGGTGGGTTGCCCCAACCGATTGAGGACAAGTGTTCCATCGGAACACTTCGTGCTTGCAAAATGCGGGCACCAAACGTTCCTAGGGAACGTAACGACCACTTTTCAACCCAAAACTACCAACGAGATACCCCGCTGGGGTATGAGAACTGCTTAACTTAACAACATTGGGTTGCATGTTGGAGATAGAACGGCCTATGTATGAGATGGAATATTTCATGTTTAAGATAAGGCGACCTATCTTGAAGATGGAAGGGTTGCATGTTGGGGATGGAAAGGCCTATGTTGTAGATAGGTTTCTCTTGGGTTGAGAGAGGGCTTTGGAGGTTAGGGGCAATATCTTTGAGTCCGAAGGGAAAAGGTTCGGGCCCGAGGGGGAAAACCCCGGCTTTGAAGTAAAAAACTGCGAACTCGGAGTTAAAAGCTGCGAGCTTGGGGCAAATAGCTTCGAAGCCGGAGTAGAGAACCCCGGCTTCGAAGTAAAAAACTGCAAACTCGGAGTGAAAAGCTGCGAGCTCGGGGCAAATACCTTCGAACTTGCAGTAAAAAACTGCGAGTTCGGAGTAAAAAGCTCCAAGCTCGAGCTTTTTTTGTAGTATTTCGGATAAAATAAGGCTTTCTTGTAATATTTACACCCTAGGAAAGAGCGCAACACATGGAAGTTATTGGTAAACAGAGCTGCCCCCACTTGACTGCGGGAACATACAAGGAGCCCGCCTCGTTGCAAGGCCTCGCAGCTTTAAACAATTGAACATTTTCTCTATCTTTAGTCGATTATGAGCGTAAAACTTACCTACCGGACAAGCGGCAGGAAACTTTTTAACACGGTTAAATGATGCAAATTTTTAAGATAGATAAAAAAAACTATTGGATAAACGAGCTAAAAAGCTGGTTATGGGATATTGCCTTTGCAGCTTTGCTATACCTTGGATGTAAGTATTTTACCACTTTAACCGATGACAATATTGTTATTGTAGCTGCTGTCATCTTGCTTATTAAACTGGGTGACACATTGACCCAATACCATGTAAACGAAATTCGAATTGATGGGGAAAAACAACAAATGACGGTGATCCTACATAGCCCAATGTCTGGCGAAAAGATAAAACAATATGATGTAAGTCAAGTGACTTCAACATTATCTAACAATTCTGGTCTGACAAAATACTTGTCTTCGCCATTCACGTTACATATATTCCTCAACCCCAAGGACACGTTAAAGTTAACCAATAGATATGGCTTTACATTAGCAACCTTACAATCGGTTGACGAGACGCTGAAATTGAGGAGAACTTAGTTATTGGGATATAAAAGTATATTGGTGTTACTTTAACAGCGAATCTAGGGCAGCGGCGAATAAAAATTACGTATTTTGTGCTAAATAATTTTAAACATGCGACAATACAAACGTTGCCTGTAAGCGTAACGGGCATCCTACTACTAACTAACAGACATAAAATATGGATCACCATTTAAACTTATTTCGCTTTTTTAATGAAAGCACAGAGAAAGAGTTTATTGAAAACAATCTAAGTAGAGCGTTTTCAATTTGCTTGACAAATAACAGCTTCTTCTTTAACGAGTATATTAAAGCTATCGTTACAACCGAAGACTATGAATATCTTTTCAGTTCTATCAGTGAGGACACTAAATATTGGTTAGACATACAAATTGACACAGCGACAATTGAAAAAGAAAGTTTCAGTAAGGTTTATGCAATTGCTATGACTTCTGATAAAAATCTGGATATAAGCGACTTTTTTACTCAACCAGATTTTGGAGAAAAGAAAAAAATAACAGACATAATTATTAGCATAAAGGACATTGCAATAATAATTGAAGTTAAAAGAACTGGAGAGGACTGTAAAGCACAATTATACAATCAAGTCCTTCCATTTGTAAAGGAAAACTATAACGTAATTCCGAAAAGATTTTCGTGGCAAGAAATTGTCAAGTTAATGGAAAAAGTTAAACACGTTGAACATCTCATGTATCAAAAATCAGTTTTTATAACCGACTTTTTACAACTAAGTGAAATTAGATTTCCTCATTGGTTTGAACCTAAACCCTTTAATGTTTTACCTTTCTCATCGCAACAAGGCACACCAAATTACATTCAGCTTGCAAAGAGAATGCGTCAGGCCTTGGCTTCATCAAAATTTGAGCTATTAGGTTATTCGGGAAGACTTGGAATTGCTGTTCCTTTTGGTTGGGCAAGCGAGATAATTCCAGAATTTCAGTCATACGAAAATAATACAAAAGACTGTGTAGTATTCTATATCTGGCCAGGTAATACAAAGCAGCAAGGCTATCAAATATTCAATAAACCTTTAGCTTGGCAAGACAAAGAAACATTGACAATTAATGGGATAGAATATGAATTGGAAATTGCTTTTAATGTCAAGCTTTGCCATTTCAATAGATATGTTTCTGGCATAACATTTTACAAACAAGACGTAATTGAACCTTTGCATACCGCAGACAATTTTTACAACAAATCAGGGAAATGGGTCTGGAATAATGAAACTGAAAAGTGGTGCAAAGGAGCTTGCAATGACTTTGAACAGTTTATGGACGAACATTTCAAACCAGAATTTAAATGGCGTGAGTATAGTAAATGGACAGACAATTTTACAAACACAGACAGAAATTATTTTACAATGTCGTTAGGTTATGAGGTTACTGTTTTCATTCCTTATTCGCACTTCAAGACAATTGACAAAAATGAAAATGACATAGTTGCTGTTTCAGAATTTATAAACAATGTGGCGGACGCATTTCAAACTTTAATTACCTAACAAATATCAGGCATTCTAAAAACCATACACAAACGCCTGCAGGCAACATTGGGTTTGGCGTTATTGGGGCAGGACGTTGTTATCTTCATCAGAAGCAACATGGCGGCATTTGTTCGGGCTGGACGTTTTTCAATTTAGCTTTTTGTTGTTATCTTCAACATCAGTTTTTCAATTGGGCAGCGGTTCCGGGCGGACAGTTATAAAATCCCCCACCTGCACAAAGCCGTGGCCGTTGGCAGCAATTCCAGACACATTATTAAATTGACAATGGAAAAAATACATGAGTACTATGAAAACAACCAATTAAAGGCAGAAGGCTATATAATTGACCAGAAGAAAACTGGTCTTTGGACATACTATTATGAAAATGGGAATAAGTTTCGAGAAATTAATTATCTAGAAGGGATAGAAAATGGAATTTGGTTGATGTGGCATGAAAATGGTAATCTTTATCTAGAAGAAAATAAACTAAATGGCAAAACCAATGGACTTTGGAAGGAATATTACGAGAATGGGAAAATTAAAGAAACTGGAGAATACATTGAAAACGATTACTCACCGAAAGAATTCTGGGATGAAGATGGAAATCAACTCTTAAAAAATGGCACAGGCAAAAAAATAGAAAAATTTGGTGCAGGTGGAATTAATATTTTTGAACATTATTTTGAGAATGGGAAACTGGCAAAGGAAATACGACTTTAAACTTGTTATTTAAAAGAACTGCTACGAGCATGGAGTTTCATGCAAGGCTGGCTGGATATTGGGGCAATGGTCATTTTATCGTTACTGTGCTTCATCTGGGCTGAATCCCCAAACAAGTTGGGGACTGGGCTTTTGTTAATTAACTTGTACTTTTATATCTTTCACCTGCCGACAGGCAGGCCAGCAGCGGTTCCAAGCTAGACGTTATAAAATTCCAGCTCTGCAATCCCTGCCCTTTATATGCCACGCTTAAGAAAAAAGTATCATGAAACAATTGCTCTACACTTTTTATTGCATTTTACTTTTTGCAAGTTGTAAAACTAAAGCAAAAGAATTAGCTGTTGCAAATAGTGACAGCATGAAGCTGGCTCAACTTGATACCGCTAAATTTGATAAGTTCGAATACCAATCTGAACTTAACGAGTTAAATCATATAAAGTCACTATCTCATAAACTTGGGCTTTATAATTTAGTTAAACAAACCGAGGGGTACGAGTTAAGGTTGTGGTTATTTCATGCCATGATGGAACCTTCGTTGCTATATATTCTTAAAGGCAAGGATTCTACGGCAACAATATTTCATTATCAGATATACTGCTCGCATTCACCCAATGCAGACTATCTAAATCCTAGTATTGATAGTGTCACAATGGAATCTTTAAAACCTCAACACAAATCATGGAGCAAATATTTTCAAGAGCTCCAGTTGGACAGCCTATTCTACCTGAAAACACAAAGTGAAATAAAAGGTAAAAGTTTTGGAATGTTAGATGGCCATTTTTATATCCTTGAAATTAATGACTC
The DNA here is from genome assembly GCA_943373145.1 of Chitinophaga pinensis. Lineage (GTDB taxonomy): Bacteria > Bacteroidota > Bacteroidia > Chitinophagales > Chitinophagaceae > Ferruginibacter > Ferruginibacter pinensis_H. The sequence continues at coordinate 199,194 of CALSBI010000006.1, read as the reverse complement.
AGGTAAGTACAAATATTTGCGGTATTCAGCCCCAGATTATTTCCAAGAAAAGGATACTAATCATAAAAAGTTTATTAGGTTCAAAGAGAAATTTATTAACCCGCTTATTTATAATGGAATGATCAACCCATAGTCGTCCGGCCTATAACATGGAGTTAGCCCTCATTCCAATTCCCCCCATTAATCACCTAGCGTGATATTACCACCCATCACAATGGCGCAAAAAACCTCTTTTTTGCCGCTTTTATGCCTTACTTATTTAGTAGTTAAGTGGTACGTTTGTGATACAAAATTAAAATCAACATTATGGCACTTATCAATCCTCACATTAATTTCAACGGAAATGCCGAAGAAGCATTTACTTTTTACAAATCTGTATTTGGTGGTGAATTTGCAAAGGTGATGCGTTTCAAAGACTTGTCTAGCCCTGAATTTCCCATGGCTGAAAGTGAAGCCAATAAAATCATGCACATTGCATTACCGATTGGCAAAAACGTTTTAATGGGTAATGACGTTCCCGAATTTATGGGGAAAACAAATGAAAACGAGAACAGGTCTAAAATAGCAATCAGTGCAGAAAGCAAGGAAGAAGCAGACAAATTGTTTAACGGGCTTTCAGCAGGCGGGCAAATAGAAATGCCTATTTCCGACAGTCCCTGGGGTTCCTATTTTGGTATGTTCCGGGACAAATATGGCATTGAATGGATGGTAGATTTTGACGCCAATTACAAAGGACAAATTTAACCGAATAAAATTGACGCATGCCTTTTGTAATGATTCGTACGATACCAATCATTGCAAAAGGCAAGTTTCAGCTTTAGGGCTTAACTTCATCAAAATATTTCCAATCAACACGATAACTATTCATTGATAATCATTAACCAAAACCAAATAGATGAAAGTTAGATGCGCTCTGATATGCTTCGCCCTTTTCGGCTTGCTAAGCTGTAAAACCAGCCAACTGATACATGCGTCAACAGCGGACAATACATTGTTTAAAGTGGCTATCCTGTACCCCAACGGAGAAGGAAAGACTTTTGACCTGACTTATTATGAGCGTACGCACATGCCGATGGTGGCCGGATTGTTGGGTAAAAACTTAACATTTTATGAAATCGACAAAGGCATAGCCGGCAGAACGCCCAATGAAAAAGTACCTTATTTGGCCGTTGGCTATTTTTATGTAAAGGATGTTACCGAATACAATAAAGCGATAGCGCAAAACATAGATGCCATCATAAGCGACTTTAAAAACTACACCAATATCCAACCCATTGTACAAATAAGTGAAGTCAAGTATATCGGCTTTAAGAAAGCAAGAAAGGAATAGCGGGCTAAAGCATCATTTATCCCTAAAGTGTCAGTAAAAAAGTCCATTTTCAGCAATCGTGCCTCAACAGGTTATTGTACCACCCATGTTAAACCCACAACAGGTGCAGTTATCACTAGACCTCCTTCATAAATCAAAGTTAAAGGATTGTTACTTCGGTCTGACCTCATTGCAATCAGTACTGACCGGTAACAAAGGAGCGTTTCCGGTAATTAAAAGTGAATTATGCAAGAGGTCTACTATAATAAGGCCTTAAGAAAAGAAATTGCCTATAAATGATAGTACTACAGTAAAAGCAAGGATAGTGGCCAATAGTGCCGAGAGTAGCACCAACAAATTAGCTGCATTCCGCTTTGTAATCAACCGGATGATATAATAGGCTATTCCATATACAATCAAAAAGCTGGGGTAGAGTAAAATGGGGAAAAACAATAGTTCTAAATAGATGAGCAAACTGCCTAACCCCGCCCCCACCACAATACCTACTGCACAGCCCGCTATCACATTGCCATCTATTTTTCGATTGTGTTGTGCTTTTCTGATAAAGCTATACACTTTATCAATTTCATTTTCCAGTTCGGCAGGGCTAAATATATCCGACTGAATGAATTTTTTAATCAGCCCCACGTCCATGGCATCGTTGGTGTACTGTTGCACTTCTTTTGCAATCCTTTGCCGTTCTTTGGCTATCTTTTTGGAATCTGCTATTTGTTGCTTCAACAATGTTTCGCCACCGCGGCTATTGATCTCAGCCAGTAATTCGCCTTCTACCTTACCATAATTGTCGATGGTAGTTGTATATACCTCTATCAGCTCCTGGGTACTGAATTTACTGTAATAGTTATTTGCCATTGCGTAAAAATAAAGCATTCGCTTTATCTACCCAATTGCGCATACCCTTACTGCATCTTCCTTTGCAACTCCTCCACCATCTTCCGCAACGCTGTCAACTCCTGCCGCAACCCTTCATTCTCCCTTTTCAGTTCTTGTATGCCCACCAAGCTAATGCCCGACGGGTCGATGGTAGAAATGGTTTTGTCGTCGGCACCGGTTTTGAACAGCGCATAAAAATCCTGCGCCATCGGGCCGATATGGGTAACAGCCTTGCCCTCTTTGATATAGCTCCAACGGGTAACCGGCAGTTGCATGATTTTGTTCAGCACTTCTTGTCCATTCAATGCGGTAATGTTATTTTTCACGTTGCGGTCGGAAGCATTCGTCCAAGCACCGCCCGAGGTGAGCCGGGCCGTGGTTACTAGTGGGTTGAACTCGATGATATTGCCATTGGCCACATTTACGCCAAAGCCCCATTTGGTTACTTCATCGTTGCCAAACACCATGCTGTTTGTCTGCGTTACATCTGCGCCAAACCCAATGGCCGTGCTGTTGATGCTGCCGCTGGTAATGCTGCTACCATAACCGATAGCAGTATTGTTATCGCCATTGGTAGGCGAAGATCCCGCCCCATGGCCCACAAAAGTATTACCGGAGCCAAACTGCAAGGTGCTGCCCGACGAAAAACCGATCATTACATTATTGGAAGCGCCTTGTATGGCGTCGCCCACAAAACCACCAATAGCCACATTTTGACTGCTGCCGCCCGTGGTAGTGGCCAAGGTACGATAACCCACGGCCACATTGTAGGTAAAGCCGCCACCGCTGTTTACCATGTTCGCCATGGCCTGGCTGCCCACCGCCACATTGCGGCCGCCCGCCAAATTGCGCTGCAAGGCCTGTGTGCCAATGGCCACATTATCCGAAGCCGTGGTATTGGCCGTGAGTGCCTGATGGCCCATGGCCACGTTTTGTGCACCACTGTTATTACGCAGCAAGGCCTTGTTGCCCACGGCGGTATTGTTACTGCCATTGCTGGTATAAAGCGCACTATCGCCCACCGCCACCGAACCCGATCCACTGCTATTGCTGCGCAAGGCCGTGCTGCCGATGGCCGTATTGCTAAAACCATCTACAGTATTGCGCCCGGCTTCATTGCCTACAAAAGTATTTTTATAGCCCCTGTTATTGGAGTAACCTGCCCGATAACCCGCAAATACATTGAAGGAGGTATCGGCATTCAGCCCCGCCTCAAAACCTGCAAACAAATTGTACTCCCCCGTACTATTGTTTTGACCACTAAAAGCCCCAATGGCCGTATTGCCAAGGCCTGTGCTATTTTGCTGCAAAGCCGAGCGGCCCAGTGCCGTATTGTCATCACCCGAAGTATTGTTTTGCAAAGCATTGTTACCCGTGCCCGTGTTACCGTCTCCGTTGGTATTGTCTTGCAAGGCATTGCGTCCCACGGCCGCATTGTTGCTGCCCGATGTGTTGCTATTCAAGGCGAAGTGCCCCAGCGCCGTGTTGCTGCCGCCACCGGTATTGGTTTGTAAAGCACTTACCCCTACAGCCACATTGTTGCTGCCCGATATATTACTGGCCAGCGCCAAAACACCCGTGGCCGTATTGCTACCGCCGCTGGTATTGGCTTGCAAAGCCGCTGCACCTGTAGCGGTATTATTGCTGCCCCCATCATTGGCTGCTAAGGCCAAGGCACCCAAAGCGGTATTGTTGTTGCCCGTATTGTTTTGCGCCAACGCCCCAGCACCCATGGCCGTAATGGCCGAACCACCATTGAGCAGCAAGGTATTGAGGCCAAAAGCGGTGTTCCCTGCTGGCGATAATAGCCCGGCTGGCAAATTGTTGACCCGAAAAGCCAAGGCCTGCGAGTCGAGTGTGCCCAAAAAGTTGGCACTGCCCGTACCCGTATTGCCCGTAAGGCCCCAAGCGTTTACCGCACTGGTAATATATTGCCAACTGGCACCATTGTAATAATAAAATCCGGTACTATCGGGGGCCGTTTGGTAAATCAACAACCCTTCCGCAGGGGCAGCGATACCGTTTTTATCTGCCTTGGTAAGCCTTGGTATCAGCAAGCCCTTGTTATTGGCTTTTACATCCAGCATGGCACTGGGATGGGCAGCACTACCATCGTTGTTGATGGCGAAGGACTGGGCGGTAACGTTGATTTGAAAAGCTGTGATACACAGCAGCAGTAATAGTTTGGTTTTGTGCATATTTTTTTGGTTTTCCACGACCTGAAGGCCGCGGTAATAGAATTGGTATTGCCTGCCCTAGCCTGAAGGGGGAAGGGAAAAGGAACCCCGACTTCACTTGCCCAGACTCTCGACCTCAATTGCCCAGATTTTCAAATCTGGGAAACAAAAGCAAATTTTATTAACAATTTTAATGCCTAAAAATAAAATTGGCCCTTCTTCCAAAACAAATCCTCCCACTCCCTCAACTCTCCTTAACTTTATACAACATTTTATGGCATGAAGATATCAAAAATAACGGGCGGCCTTTTGGTGCTAGTTGCATCACTCACAGGTTTTATAGGTGGACAGCAAGATGCCGATGCCCCGCAGCACATTCCCGCTTCACCCCAGCGTACCGGCGATGCGGACAAGGGTTTTGCCTACCTCACCACCGGTGATTATGTAAAGAGCGGTATCCCGTACAATATTTTTATCAAAAATGCGGGCAAGGATACCAGCAATTTGCTGGGGCGCAATGGCCTCAATGCTACGGTGAGCCACGAGTACACCATTGTTACTGCCCGCAACGGGGAAGAACTGGTGGCGCCCAACTGCTTACAATGCCATGCACAGGTGTTCGATGGACAGTTGTACATGGGCATGGGCAATACGTTTATCGACTTTTCCGATACCAAAACCATCAGCAGTGGCAAAATAAAATTGTTGGAAGGTTTTCTCAAATTGACAGCGCCAAAAAAATACCAGGCTGCCAAATCATTTTTGGAAGTAACCCGCACCATCAGCCCCTATCTTACCGCCAATGTGCGGGGGGTAAATGCGGCCGACCGCTTGGCGGCAGTACTGGCGGCCCACCGCAACCCCACCACTTTTGAATGGAACAGCAAGTCGCAGATAGAGATACCTGAAGAAGTCATCCCCAGCGATGTGCCGGCTTGGTGGCTGCTGAAGAAAAAACACGGTATGTTTTACAACGGTTTTGGCCGGGGCGATTTTGGTCGTTTTTTGATGGCCAGTAATTTATTGACCGTTAATGATACCTCCGAATCTAGGCAGGTGGACAACCAAATACCGGATGTGTTGGCTTATATTTATAGTTTGCAAGCGCCCAAATATCCCATGCCGATCAATGCGGAATTAGCCACAGCAGGACAAACCGTCTTTGCCGCTAACTGCGCCAAATGCCATGGCAGCTATGGCCCCGATGGTAGCTATCCCAATTTATTGATACCAGAGAGCATCATACAAACCGATTCTTTCTTGTTCAAAGCCAATTACCAAAATCCGCAGTTTGTGGATTGGTTCAACAACAGTTGGTTTGCCCAAGGCGACCATCCTGCCCGCTTGGTGCCGTACAATGGCTATATCGCACCGCCGTTGGATGGTGTGTGGGCCACGGCCCCTTATCTGCACAATGGTTCGGTGCCCAATTTGGAAGCCGTGCTGAACAGTCAACTACGCCCCACGTATTGGGAACGCAATTTTGATAACCCGCAATACGATTATGCCAACCCCGGCTGGCCCTATCAGTTGCACAACCAACCCGGCGGCAATACCAATAATACCATTTACAATACTACCTTGAACGGTTACGGCAATTATGGTCATTATTTTGGTGATAAATTATCGGAACAGGAAAGAAAGGCGGTGGTGGAGTATTTGAAAACACTTTAATGGAATGATGAATGATGAGTGTTGAATGACGAATCAGCAGGCCAATCACATCTCCTTTTCCCCCCACTTTCAACTTTCAACTTTCAACTCTCAACTATCCATTATCCATTATCAATTATCAACTCTTCACTATTCACTCTTCATTATTAACTATCAACTCCCCCGGTTTCCATATCATCCAAACTTGGCTGCAAAGCAACAACCGCAGCGCCTTCCCCTTTCAGGAGCAAACCTGGCAGCAGATACAGTTGGGCAATAGTGGTTTGGTGAATGCACCAACGGGCTGTGGCAAAACCTTTGCGGTTTTCTTGGGGTCGATTATCCGCTTTATCAACCAATACCCCAACCATTACCAAATCCAGCGCAACAATGGGTTACAATTGCTTTGGATTACCCCGCTACGGGCCTTGGCCAAAGACATTGACAGGGCCATGGAAGAAGTAATCAGCGAGTTGAACCTAGCGTGGCAAGTAGGCATCCGCAATGGCGATACCTCTACGGCCGAAAGAAAAAGGCAAAAAACCCGTATGCCCGAAGTGCTCATCATCACCCCGGAAAGTTTGCATTTGTTACTGGCACAAAAAGAACATGCCGCCCTTTTCAAAAACTTGCAGGTGCTGGCGGTGGACGAATGGCACGAACTGCTGGGCAGCAAGCGGGGCGTACAAACCGAATTGGCCATCAGCCGCATCATCCATGCACAAAAAGCCATGGGCCTTTCACCTTGCAGTGTATGGGGCATCTCCGCTACCATCGGCAATTTGGAACAGGCCAAAGAAGTGTTGATGGCCCCCCTGCAAACAAGCGGCACCATCATCACCGCTAAAGTGAACAAACGCATTGAAGTGGAAGCGGTGCTGCCCGATGAAATTGAAAAATATCCTTGGGCCGGACACTTGGGCATTAAGTTGGTAGAAAAAGTGGTGGACATCATCAACCGCCACCAAACCACCTTGGTTTTTATCAATACCCGTGGTATGAGCGAAACCTGGTACCAAGCGCTGCTAAAAGTGTCGCCCGACTTGGCTGGGGCCATTGCCTTGCACCATGGCAGTATTGAGCAGGAGCTGCGCACATGGGTGGAAGATGCCCTGCATACCGGCACCCTCAAAGCCGTGGTATGTACGGCCAGTCTGGATTTGGGTGTAGATTTCAGGCCCGTGGATACCGTAGTACAGGTTGGCTCCCCTAAAGGTGTGGCCCGTTTTTTACAAAGGGCGGGGCGCAGCGGTCACCAACCCGATGCCGTTAGCAAGATTTATTTTTTGCCCACCCACTCGCTGGAGCTGATGGAATCGGCTGCCCTTACTACCGCCATCCAACAAAACCTCATCGAAAGCCGGGACCCCATGCTACTTTGCTTTGATGTACTGGTCCAATACCTCTGCACCTTGGCCGTGGGCGATGGCTTTGATGCCGATACATTGTTTGATGAAGTAAAAACCACCTATTGCTTTAACGATATCACAAAAGCAGAATGGCAAGAAGTGCTGCATTTTATTGTGAATGGCGGCAATGCGCTCCACCAGTACGATGATTTTAAAAAAGCCATCATCAACGAAAATGGCTTGTACCAAGTAACCAGTCGTCGTATTGCCATGCGCCACCGCATGCACATTGGCACCATCGTAAGCGATGCCATGCTAAAAGTAAAATTCATGAGCGGTGGTTATATCGGCGTGATAGAAGAATATTTCATCAGCCGCTTACAGCCCGGCGACATCTTTACCTTGGCAGGACGCAACCTAGAGTTTGTGATGATAAAAGACATGACGGTGCTGGCCAGAAAAAGCAACGCCACCAAGGGGGCGGTACCTAGCTGGAATGGTGGTCGCATGCCGTTGAGCGCCAACCTCGGCCAGATGCTGCGTCTAAAATTGGATGAAACCACTACCCTGCCCTTTGCGCAGCAAGACAGGGAACTGCAAGCGCTTCGTCCTTTATTGGCATTACAGGAAGAACTATCGCACCTGCCTACACGAAACGAACTACTCATCGAACACATCGAAACCAAAGATGGCTTTCATCTTTTTGCCTATCCTTTTGAAGGGCGTTTGGTACACGAAGCCATGGCCGCCATCTTGGCCTATCGCATTGGCCGCATCCTACCCATTACTTTTTCCTTTGCCATGAACGATTATGGGTTTGAACTGCTGAGCGACCAACCCATACCGCTCGACGACAGCAATGCATATGAACTCTTTAGCCCCGACAATCTTTTGGCCGATATACAAAAAAGCGTCAACAGCAGTGAGATGGCCCGTCGCAAGTTTAGGGATATTGCTGTTATTGGGGGACTCATCTTTCAGGGCTTTCCAGGCGGTACACAAAAAAAAGATAGGCACTTACAGGCTTCCGCCTCGCTGTTGTTCAATGTGTTTAGCGAATACGATCCCAACAATTTGTTGATGCGACAGGCTTACAGTGAGGTGATGGAAAAACAAATGGAAGAAGCCCGCCTGCGCAATATGTTGCAGCGGGTAGCGGCCGGCAATATTGTGATTACCTATCCCCAACAGCTCACGCCTTTCTGCTTCCCTTTAAAGGTGGACAGCATGCGGGAAAACATGACTTCGGAAAAGCTGGAAGACCGGGTGCAACGGATGGTTGGGCAGTTGACGAAGGGGTGATTGGTTGAATGGTTGGTACATTTTGGCAATTTTACGTGACTTTACTAACTATAATAGCTGTGTTTCTTAAGGGCAGGAAACTAGATTGAAAGATTCATTCGTTCATTGATTCTAAATATACTTTATACCCTTCCAATTCCGACTCTTTAACTTCTTCCACTTTTAACAATTCTGGTTTATTAATTAAAAAAGCATTCTTATCAAGAGGCGCATGGCCAATTAAAATTCTGAGGCTTTCGGTACTGATGTCCTTTGGCTTTGTTTTAAAGGTGTCGCTATATGTGCGGAGATGTACTGCAAAATCATCAAGAACTAAAATTTTGGCAATACTATAGGTACCGTCTTCATTTATCAAAATATATAACCCGCCAACTTTCAAAACATCAAGTTTCCTTGTTGAAGCAAGGCTTTCATTTGTAGAAGTACTTTTGTTATCCGAACAACACACAAGAACAAAAGGAATTGTAATGAAGCAAATTAGTTTAATAAAGATTTTCATCATAGAGAATATCGCTTAAAATTGTAGCTAACGTTTGAAATTATCTGTAGCGGTTTTTTGAAATTAATCCGCAGGAACCATTGCTGGTTTTTTATAAAGTTAAATAAAAAAAAAGAATTGTGGCTTTGTTCATCCCTTGACAAATAATTGCAGAGGCCATAAATTTAAAATACCCCGTATTTTTGATACTCAATTATGCAACCCAAAGTCATTATCATCGGCGCTACATCGGGCATTGGCCGCCACTTGGCGGAAATTTATGCACAGCAGGGTTGGCTGGTAGGTGTCACCGGACGAAGGGAGGCCCTGCTGCAAACCCTGCAAGCAGCCTATCCCCACCATATCTACACCCAAGTGATGGACGTAACCCAAGATACAGCCTTGGAAAATCTGCAACAATTAATCCTGCAAATGGGCGGCATGGATTTGTTGATTTACAACAGTGGTTTTGGCGATGTAACCCTGCAACTGGATTGGGATACCGATAACCAAACCACACTGACCAACGTCAATGGCTTTTTGCGATTGGTAAATTATGCCTTCAATTTCTTCATCGTCAACGCCCAGCCGGGACATATTGCCGCCACTTCTTCCATTGCTTCCATCCGCGGCAATAGTTTTGCGCCAGCCTACAGCGCCAGCAAAGCTTATATGAGTACTTATATGGAAGGGCTGTACATGCGGGCAAAAAAACAACACCTGCCCATCGCCATCACGGATATTCAGCCCGGTTTTGTGGCTACCAAAATGGCCAAGGGCAACAAACAGTTTTGGGTAGCCCCACCCATCAAAGCCGCCCGCCAAATATTTACTGCCCTGCAAAAAAGACGCTTTCGAGTGTACATCACCCGCCGCTGGTGGCTGATTGCCCAACTGATGAAATGGGTGCCGGGGTGGGTGTACCATAGGGTAGGATGAGGGCGTTGGCCGATGTTCGTTGGCTGATGTTCGTTGACCGTTAACCGTTGACCGGTGACAGCAGACTGGCCAAACCCGTAACTCGTAACTAAAATAACAGCGAGGCTCCGCTCGCCGCCTGTGGCCCGTAACCACGGATATAACGAATTACACGGATTACACGAATTTATAGCCCGCAACTAGAGCGACCTGTAACCAAATCAACAGCGAGGCCCTGCCCGCCGCCTTCGACCCGGAACCAAGGATGGAACCAATTACACAGATTACACTAATTTATAACCCGTAACTAAATCAACCAAATCAACCCGCAACTAAAATAAACAATCCGTGTAATCCGTGCAATCCACCCAAATCCGTGGTAAAGAAAATCCGTGTAACCTGACTGCCGTTAGGCAGGTCCGTGCAATCCCCATGAATCCATACCCCAACCCGTAACAAAAACAACAGATACCTTTAAAAGAATTCGTGTAATCCGTGCAATCCCTATAAATCCGTGTCCCCCAACCCGTAACTAAATCAACTACTCCCTCGAAATGTTAAAATTTTCCCAATCCTCACTACCTGTATGAAATATGGCATGGTATTGCATCGTTTTAGGTATAAAGGAGTAACTTTGATATGCAATATTCAGCTATGTCATTACAATTTGAGTCGGAAAAGAACAGAAAGGCGTTTATATATACCGCATCCATTTGTGCGGCATTGCTGTTGCTGTTCATTGTGTACAAATGGCCCCGGCAAATAGTGTTGAAGGAGCCTGTAACGCAAGATTTGATTGCCATCAACTTAGGCAATGAAAGCGAAGGCTGGGGCGAAGACCAACCCTTGATCAAAGGGGAAATGTCGCCCGAGGAGAACCAGCCTGCCCCACCCAAGGAGCAAGCCGCTGCTCCCGTGGCCAATGAGGAACCTGCCCGTGACATTACCGACGATAACGAAACGGATGAAGATGCGGCCGCAGTGGCCAAACCGCCCGTAAAAGATCCCGAAGCCAAAAAGATTACGGATAAACCCACCCCTGCGGTTACCAAACCCAGCCCCAACCCTACCCCTGCGGTAGCTCCGGCACCTACCCCCCGAAAGCCTAGGATCACGTACAATGGTCCAGGCAATGGCAACGGCAATGGTGCTACAGAAGACAATGGTTATCGCATGCAGGGCAACAACCCCAATGGTACGGGCGATAGGGGCAACCCCAATGGTAAGCCAGACAGCTATGGCAACAGTCCTACTGGCAAATCAGGGGTAAGTGTGGTAAAAGGTGCAAGACCATTGAATATGGGTAACATGAAGTTTCAAGAAGATTTTAATGAAAAAGCTAAAGTATATTTAGAAATTAGATACAACTCTTCAGGTAATTTTATTAGCTGCTCTATATCGAAGGGAACCACTACCAGCAATAATACCATACTTAGTATCGCTAAGCGCAAGGCTACTGAGTTAAAATTCCCGCCAACAAGTGGTGAAGATGGGGTTTCAACATTACTTTTCAACTTTGTGGTACAATAAAAGATTAGAAGAAAAAGCCTCAGAAGAAAGTCAGTAATCCATTACTGGCTTTTTTTATGCGGTTTAGTACTAGGAGCAAACCCTAAAAAAGAAAGTAAAAAATTGCACCAGTATCTATCTTTGTAGCGATGACTTACCAACAAACGTTAGACTATCTTTTCTCCCGCTTGCCCATGTTCAGCCGCATTGGTGCAGCGGCCTACAAAGCCGACTTAACCAATACCTTGGCCATTTGCGATTTTCTCCATAACCCCCAGCAGAAATTTGTCAGCATCCACATTGCGGGTACCAATGGCAAGGGCAGCACCAGCCATATGCTAGCCGCCATCTTGCAACAGGCGGGTTACAAAACGGGCCTCTATACATCGCCCCATTTAAAAGATTTTAGGGAACGTATCAAAATCAACGGCCAAATGATATCCGAAGCGGCGGTGATTGATTTTACTGAACGCACCCGCCATATCACCGAACAAATACAGCCTTCTTTTTTTGAACTGACCGTGGGCATGGCATTTGAATATTTTGCTGCCGAACAAATAGATATCGCCGTGATAGAAACCGGATTGGGCGGTCGTTTGGACAGCACCAATATTATCACACCCCTACTGAGCCTCATTACCAATATCAGCTATGACCATCAAAACCTGTTGGGCAATACACTGCCACAAATAGCCATGGAAAAGGCGGGTATCATCAAACCGGGGATTCCGGTTATCATCGGCGAAGCCACTGACGAAACCCAGCCGGTTTTCGATAACACCGCAGCCTTGCAACAGGCCTCCATCTATTATGCCAAGGATTGCTATACCATTACCGATTGGCAATACCAAAACCATTTATTACAGGTAACGGCAAGGGATACAACAACAGCACAAGTCAGCCATTATACATTGGATTTACCGGGAACCTATCAAGTAAATAATTTGCCCGCCGTACTGCAGGCTATTGTATTGCTCAATCAAGCAGGTTTTGACATCACTGATATAACAGTGCAAACGGCGCTTGGTCGAGTAAAGCAACTAACAGGGCTGCATGGCCGTTGGGAGCTGATACAAGAAAACCCTGCCGTGATACTGGATGTGGGCCACAATGAGGCAGGCATCAAAGCTATACTACAGCAATTATCGGTTACACCACATCAACAACTGCATTGGGTGATGGGTATGGTAAAAGACAAGGATGTTGAAAAAGTATTGGGCCTATTGCCCAAAAACGCACAATACTATTTTACACAAGCTGCTATACCCAGGGCATTGCCAGCGGATGAATTACAGCAAAAGGCTGAGGGCTTTATGTTACAGGGGCAGGCATATACAGATGTAAACAGTGCATTGACCGCAGCAAAAAGCAATGCCAGTTATAACGACCTGATACTGGTGTGCGGCAGTGTATTTATTGTAGGGGAAGTGGTAACCAGTTAACCTTTATTATCCAACGCATCCAAGGCATAAAAAATGCAAGTAGCATGTAGGGCCTGCGCAATTTCGTTGCGGCGAAGCATTGTTTTTAAACTATCCACGGGCACTAATACCATTTCAATATCTTCATTGGCATCCAATTGTTGGGTAGCTACTTTTACACCACCTGTGGCTAGGTACAAATGGGTATAATTATCCAGCACCCCAGGGTTGGCCGCAATTTTACCCAAGTATTGGTAACCGCTGAATTGATAGCCCGTTTCTTCCAATAGTTCACGGGCGATGGACTGCTGCGGATCTTCGCCGGGATCGGTAAAGCCGCCGGGCAGTTCCAGCAACACTTCGCCCAAAGGGTGGCGGTATTGTTTTACCATCACCACTTCCTTGTTTTCGGTTAATGCCACAGCGCAAACCGAGGTCGGCAGCTCCACCACAAAATAAGGATCCACAATGGAACCATCGGGCCGCTCACATCTATCTTTACGGGCGGTAAAGTAGATGTGTTTGCTAATGTATTCGGATGATAGTTTTTTCCAGTTCAATGTTTGTTTGATGTCTAAAGTTTAAAGTCTAAAGTTTGTTTGGAGCCAAACACTTCCCCATTCCGCAAGTGCCAACAGGTTGAAGGAATCAGCACATTATCCCATCAGCTAATTACCAACCCCTCCTTTCCCTTAACCGATTGACATGCGCCGTATGGTGCTTGCTATGCCACGCATACATGCCCAACATAAACCAGAGCGTTACATCTTTCCCTTGCCCCGGATGAAAGAGCGTTCTATCCAAATCGGCACGGGTCATATTGCGGAGAATACTGGTCCAGCGGGCGTGCAAAGCAAATAGCAAGGTAATAGAAATATTGATGGGCAATTCTTTGGTATCGCTCATCTCGGCCCACAATTGCTCTTCGTAGGTTTTAATGGTGGGGTTCTCCTCCGTCAATCCCAACTTAAAGCGGATATAGGCATTCAAGTGGCTATCGGCTACATGATGCACTAACTGCTTCACCGTCCAGCCGCCATCACGATATGGAGTTTCCAGTTGGGCTTCATCCAAATTATGTACCGCCGCCTCTATGGCATTGGGCAAAAAATGAATATCGCTGATCCAGCTTTGCCATAGTTCCTCACTAAAAGGCTGCGGTTCGTATTGCCCGATGGGATAACGCATACTATCCATTGTATGATGTATTTAAGTTGACCAGTTACGTTAGGGAAAGCCTTTGCTTACTTTGTTATACCCAGCAATTCCATTTCAAAAATAAGTGCCGCACCGCCGGGTATGCCTGCACCAGCGCCCCTATCGCCATAGCCAAGCGAACTGGGCATATAAATCTTAAACTTATCGCCAATGTGCATCAACTGCAGCGCTTCCGTCCAGCCCGCAATCACTTGGGTAACGCCTAATGTTAGGGGTTCGCCACGCTTATAGGAATTATCAAACTCGGTACCGTCAATCAACGTGCCCGCATAATGGGCAATGAATTTATCGGCGGTAGTAGGCTTGGCGCTGGCCGTATCGCCACGCTTTAATATTTCGTATTGCAGACCACTGGCTGTTGTGATAACGCCCGCCCTTTGTTTGTTGGCGGCCAAAAAGGCATCGCCCTTTGCTTTTTCAGCATTCAACTTGCCAGCCGCGGCGGCTTGCAATTTTTCATACAATGTTTGCATGTGCTTTTGTACTAATTGATTTGAAATTTCATTTGTTAATAAAGTGGGTTTTTTGGCATTGTTATCGCCCACTGCCTTACAAATTTTGGCAATATCCACTTTACCAAACTGTTGCTGTTCGATATTACTGGCCACATTGTACCCAACGGCATAACTGGCGCTATCCTGCAAGGTTTTTAAAATGGCCGTGGCCGGCAGTGTTTTGGCTGCTGGCGGAATAGGTTTTTTGTCTTTCGTAACCTGTACCAGTTTTTGCACACAGGCACCCCCCTGCTGCGGGGTAATCAAAGGCGTTTTTTTATTGACAAAGGCTTCCATGCCCTTTTGCATCATCGGCGCTTTGATACCGCTGATACCCTGCTGCTTCAGCCCATCATACACATTCATACCCAAGGCATAGCTAAGGCTATCGTTGTAGTTTTTTAATCCCGTTGCCATGGCAATAGGTTTGGCCTTTGGTTTGGGTTGGGGCTTTTGGGCCATAGCGGCCATGGTGGCCAAGACACATACACTTACAAAAAATAATTGCATCGTTTTACACGTATTGATTTGCATTAAAATATTAAGCCTCCCGGATTGCTTTGCCGGTAAGGTGAATAAATACATCTTCTAAATTGGCCGATTTTACTTGCTTGGGCCTTTCAAAACCCTTGGCCACCAAGTCGTCGATCATGGCATCAGGCGTACCGATTTCGATGATACGGCCTTCATCTATAATGGCGATGCGGTCGCACAATTGCTCGGCCTCGTCCATATAGTGCGTAGTAATGATTACGGTAGCACCTTGCTGGCGGATATTTTTGATCAACTCCCACAAACTGCGCCGGGCCTGTGGGTCGAGGCCTGTAGTGGGTTCATCTAAAAAAATTACTTTGGGTTTATTGATCAAAGTAGTGGCAATAGAAAACCGCTGCTTTTGCCCACCGCTCAGCTCCTTAAATTTGTTCTTGGCTTTATCTGCTAGGTTCACCAATTGCAACAATTCCAATGGCTGCACCGTTTGGTTGTATAAACCGCCAAACAAGTTGATCAATTCGGTAAGGGTAAGGCTGGGATAAAAGCCCGATGTTTGCAACTGTACCCCAATCACTTTTTTGATATTTGCCGGCTCTTTATCCAGATCCATCCCCGCCACCATTACTTCGCCGCTGGTTTTCTCCCGCAGCGTTTCAATGATTTCGAGGGTAGAACTTTTACCGGCACCATTGGGACCCAGCAAACCGAAAATTTCCCCTTCCATTACATCAAATGAAATGCCTTTTACCGCTTCGTAGTTGCCGTACTTTTTAACCAGATTCCGAACCGATATGATTGTTTGTTGCATCTATTGTTTCAATTGCTGTTATGCTTGCAAAAATGTGTCCAATTCTTCCATCATGGTTTTACTGCCCACGAAAAACGGTGTGCGCTGGTGCAGCTTTTCGGGCTTCAGCGTCAAAATCCGCTCTACCCCATTGGTGGCCAGACCGCCTGCCCTTTCTACAATAAAAGCAAAGGGGTTGCACTCGTACAACAGGCGCAGCTTGCCCTTGGGCTTATCGGTAGTGCCGGGATACATAAAGATACCGCCCTTGATGAGGTTGCGGTGTACATCCGCCACCATGCTGCCGATATAGCGCTGCGTATAAGGGCCACCCGTTTCCACTGTTTTCTTTTGGCATTCGGTGATGTACTTTTTTACACCCTCGTCGTACTGAAAGAAATTGCCATGGTTCACCGAATAAAACTTGCCCGTAGGCGGACAGGTAATATTGGGATGGCTTAACGAAAACTCACCGATAGACGGATCCAATGTAAAACCGTTTACGCCCCTGCGGGTAGCATATACCATAATGGTGGAAGACCCATAAATGATATAACCTGCCGCCACTTGGTTGATGCCCGGTTGTAAAAAATCTTCATCCGTAGCGGGGCTGCCAATGGGCGTTACCCTTTTATACACGCTAAAAATGGTGCCGATGGACACATTTACATCAATATTGCTGCTACCGTCCAACGGGTCGAACAGGCAAACATATTTGCTGTTGTTGCTCACTTCATCGTCAAACACCACAATATCATCCAGTTCCTCGCTGCCGATGCCTGCGCAACTGATGCCGTGGCGCAACACCCCCATAAATTGGTTGTTGGCATAAATGTCCAGCTTCTTCACTTCCTCGCCCTGCACATTCATCGTACCCGCATCGCCCAATATGTCCACCAAACCCGCTTTGTTCACCTCTACATTTACCCTTTTGGCAGCCAGACCGATATCCCGTAAAAGACCGGCCAATTCACCCGTTGCCTGCGGAAAGTCCCGCATCTGCTGGATTGTAAACTCATCCAAGGTTTGTACCCTGCGGTTGATGCTCATATTGCAAGTATTTTGGCTCAAAAGTAAGGAAATTATAATGGATAGTGGTGGAACACGGATGGGATTGGGGACACGGATTAATATGGATTGCACTGATTACACGGATTGTTTTAGCGGTATCAGTTATTTTGGTTGCGGGTTGATTTAGTTGTTTTGGTTGATTTAGTTGATTTAGTTACGAGTTGTTTTGGTTACGGGTCGATTTGGTTGTTTTGGTTGCGAGTTGCTTTAGTTGCGGGTTATAAATTCGTGTAATCCGTGTAATTGGTTCCATCCGTGGTTCCTTTCGCTGTCAACCGTCGCACTGTCAACTGTCAACTTTTTTCGGCCAACGGCCAACGGTCATCGGCCAACGAATAAATTGAACATTTGCCCATTTTCCCATCTATCTTTGCAGCCATTTAATAGCATCGGCATGAAGGTTTTTAAATTCGGCGGGGCCAGCATCAGTACGGCTGAGAGAATACAGCATGTGGGCAACATTTTGCAGCAATACAGCGGTCAGCCCATCCTCATCATTATTTCGGCCATGGGCAAAACCACCAATGCGCTGGAAAAAGTGGCCGAGGCTTTTTATGCAGGCAATCAGGAATTGGCCTTACAATTGTTTGCCGACATCAAAGCATCCCATTTGGACTTACTGGATACCCTGGTGCCCAACAGCCCACACAATGGGGCGCTATTGATGGATTTTTTTACCGAAACCGAATGGTTGCTGCACGACAAACCGGTTCGGGAATATGATTATTATTACGACCAAGTGGTATGCTGTGGCGAACTGTTGAGTACGGCCATTGTAAGCGCCTACTTTAACCATATCGGCCTTACCAACCAATGGATGGACGTGCGGGACATTGTGCGTACCGACGACAATTTTAGGGACGCTACAGTTGATTGGGCCTATACCCAACAAAAAGTGGAAGAGCAGATTAAACCCGTTTTGGCACAACAAAGCTTGGTGATTACCCAGGGCTTTATCGGCGCCACCGACGAAAACGAAAGCACTACCCTGGGCCGGGAAGGCAGCGATTATTCCGCCGCTTTTTTTGCCAATATGTTGGATGCCGAAAGCCAAACGATATGGAAGGATGTGGAAGGGGTGATGAATGCCGATCCCAAGGCTTTTGCCGATGCCCAATATATACCGCACCTAAGCTTTACCGAAGTGATTGAAATGGCCTACTATGGGGCGCAGGTAATCCATCCCAAAACCATCAAACCGCTGCAGAACAAAAACATACCGCTGCATGTGCGCTGCTTTGTAAAACCTGAGCTGCCGGGCACTACCATCAATGCCGAACCCGTTAAGCAATTGCCGCCCATTATTATTGTAAAAGACAACCAAGTGTTGCTACAATTGAGTTCCAAGGATTTTTCTTTTGTGGGCGAAACGGGCATCAGTAAGTTGTACGAACTGTTTGCCCATCTGAAGATACGGCCCAATCTTACCCAAACGGGCGCCATCAGTATTTTGTGCTGTTTAGATGATAAGCCCGAAAAGATAGAAAAGCTGGCCTTGGCCGCTGCAGTTTTTTTTGATGTGTCTTTACAGAAAAATTTATCCCTGCTCACCATCCGGCATTATACTCCCGAAAAGATTGCGGCGCTCACCCAAGGCAAGACGATTTTGTTGGAACAAAAAACAACAGAAACCATACAGGTACTGATGGGCAGCCAATAAACCATCGTTAAAAATTCAAGTCTTCGGGATAACCGTTCATTTTTCTGCCATGCAGTATTTGCTCATATATTGCTTTCCGCACATCTAGGTAACTAAACCTATCATCCTGGGGGAAAGCGATGCCCGTTTGTATATTGATCATGTATTGCTCCCAAGCGCTGGATAGGGCTTCGGCTATTTTTTTGCACTTATATTTTAGCACGGCCTGCTCTATGGCATCCCTCCAATTATCATTTGCCTCAATGGGCACTGGCTCTTTCGCAGCAAGCAACAGGTCAATGTACTCCTCCATCTTTTCCTCTTGCTCCATATTGTCGTGGCTCCATTGATACGCCTTATACAACCGTTGTATTTCCCTGCTTTCGAAATTCATCACAAAATACTCGGTTTGCTTACTATCAAAACTATGCAGCGGTGGTTTACGCACAGTTGCTTCGCTTTGCTGGGCCGCAGCGACGGCTTCCCGTTTTTCCGCTCGTTCATCCAAATATTTATACCTAAAAAAATCTTCTTTTTCACCCCTGCTATTGGGCAACAGCATCAAATTACCCGTGCCTCTGTAAAAATTGTAAAATTGGTACCAAACAGGATACCACCCTTCCTTGTTATCGGTTTTAGCACCTTTTATGATATCCTCGTAATCCTGCCAACCCACGCTCAGTATTTCATCCTCCTTCTCCACATTCCCTGCCAATAGGTAATCTTGGCACAGTTTCACGTCATCTTCGGTAATGTTTTCAATAAAAGGACAATTCAATATATTCTCTTGCCATACAGTAAAATCGTAGCAGATTTCTATGCCAGGCAGTTGTAGTTTTTCGGCCCGCCATAGGCACTGCAAATCAAACAGTTTTTTCTGCTGTATCATTTTAAGATAGACCTCGGCCTCGTTGTCGAAACGCAGCTCTTCATCCTCTTTAATTCGAGCGTACATATCGCCATGTTTAACCCAATACAGCTTATTGGTTACATACATGTCCAAAAACGAGTCCACCGTTCCTTCGTCAAACCCTTCAAGGTATTTGCGCACTGCCTCGGTGGCCATCATTTCGTTTCGCCATTGCTTTTTCTTGGCTTCGTCTTCTGTTATGGTTTTAATTTCTTGCCTAGCCGCTGGGCTTAGGATTTCATCATCGCCGGATAAATTGTGTTCCATTTTTATGCTTTTGATTGTAACGGATATGATAAAATTAATCAGAATTATTTTAACAAAAAAATGATAGCGCATTTTTTTTTCAATCCTAATGGCGGGGTAATCCAGTTCCCAATCAATGATTAACTGCCCAGCTTTACAAAATAGCGGGTAGCTTTCCCTGCTTCTGTGTGTACGGTCAACAGCAAGGGGCCATTGGGCAGTGGCTCAATATTAAATGGAATCGTATTGTACCCTTTTTGCAACCAAAGCTGTTGCCGCTTCAAGCGATGGCCAAGGGCATTAGCAAGGGTAATGGTAGCAGGGCCAGCCTTGGTGGTAAATAATTGTACAGAAATTTTTTGCTTGGATGGATTGGGAAATACATCCACACCGATATTGATATTAGACTGCACATTACTCATGCGCAATACGGGAGAATAAGCGATATGGCCATCCTTTGTAATGATTTTGATGCGATAGATGGCCATTTTATCCATATCCTGTGCATCGGTAAACTGGTACGCAGCTTGGCCGTTGCCATTGAGGATGGCCAAATTGGCAAATGTATTTGGCGTAGCCGCTTTTTGCAAAATGCATGCTTGGATATAGTCTTGATGGCTTACCCTAGCGGTGATAAAACGCCTATTGCCGAGTTGGTAACCCGAAATATCTGCATTAACGTACAAAGGCACCAACTGCCTACAGGTAGCGGTTGTATCCCTTGGTGCTGCCAATGCAAAATTAAAGAGTGTACCACCGGTGCTGCCGGATGTGGCGCTGTTAGCACTGTTGGGGCAAGAAGCCGTTCCACTCGTTACCCCATTGCTACCGGCCGCCGCACTGCTTGTAATGCCCACCGGCAAAGAAGCTTGTTTAAACCATACCACGCCGCCACCGCCGCCACCGCCCGGCCCACTGCATTGGTTTTGGCCAAAAGACTCAGTGCCCGACCCATCGCCGCCAATCACTTCTGCAGCAATGTTATTGCCAGCGTAACTGTTCACATGCAGCAAAATGGTACCACCTGCTCCCCCGCCGCCAGCGCCATCGCTACCCGCATTGTTACTGGCAAAGCCAAAAGCGGTAATAAAGCGGTAAGGCTTGGTTCCGTTGGCCATTATTTTGTTATTAGCTGCTGTGGCGCTTCCGCCTTCCATACGGTCAGCCTTTATATACACAATACCGCCACCGTGCCCGCCCGGGGTACCCGTCGTATTGTTGTCTTGCCCACAGCCACCGCCGCCGCCCATAAAAATACGGTTTTGCGTACCCGGACTGGTGGCATAGCCATAACCGCTCAATGCCAAACCGCCTAGGCCTGGTGTATTGGAAGCACAGGTACCCGTTCGGTGACCACCCTGTCCACCTGTACCGTAGTTGCTGCCGCCACCGCCGCCCGAATTATGATTGTTGCCGCCACCGCCGCCGCTAGCCTGTTTACCCCTACCACATTCCTTTGTAGTAATAAAAGTGGCAATACCTTCCCCCTTGGGGCCACCATTGTTATTGGTGGTAGCCGTATTGGCATAATAATAAGCTGTAACCCCAAAAGTAAAAGCACAGGAAACGGTAAAGGCCTGATAAATGCCGCCACGAAAGCCCGCCCCACTGACATCAATGGGTTTGTTGAGGGTGAGGGTGCCCGGTACATCCAGCGCAATGATGCCGCCCGTACCAGATACCGAATCCCAAGGCTGGGCTTTTAGGGTATCAGTTACCGTGGCATTGCCGCTGATATCGGGTAAAATAACGCATTGTACAAAACCCGTTACATCATAAAAATTATTCAACTTGCGTTCCAGTATAAGGGTGTCATTCAAAAAACCGCAGATAGTACCTATTTCGTAATAGCCTGCCGAACCAATATCGCTGATATTACCAAAACTGGCTGCATTCGTTTGGTCGATAACGGCACCCTTCATTTGTACCAACATCACTTTCCGGCCAACATAGCTACCAAAACCCGAAACATTCGAAAGCTTTACGGCACCCTTGGCACTATCGGCCCACAATACCTTGCGGTACTCATTTACAACGCCTGAAATATTTTGGGCAAATGATTGCTTCAACACAAAGCATAGCAATAACAGCAAACTAATACGCATGTTGTTTGGTAAGTTGAGGTTATAAAAAGCCAGCAGGGCTTTCGTAAGGAGATTAGATGTGCTTGTTTATAATGTAGAAGACCATTTTACCTTGAAAACGTTGCATCAGTTGATAACATAGCTGCCATTCTTGCTCACCATGATGATGGGCAATTGCTTTTTTTCCTCAAAATAGTCGTAGGCCTCTTTGAGCCTTACGGCAAACTGCTGCAAGGATTGGTTGTTACGGGTAGTTTCGGCCAAATATTCAAATGATTTTTTTACCCCATATCTTACCGGATAAATATGTACAGGGATAAAATCCTGCCCCTGCTCTTTGGCATGCGATGCTAGGATATATACTTCCTCCATGGGTATATCGCTGATGGGCAAACAACCGGTAGATACACAGTTGCCGTGGATATAAATTTCGCCACCGGGGCGGATGGAATCGCTGAGCACCCTATCGGAAGCATTGGGGTAGTTGAGGCCCAACGACAAATGATAATTGCTATTAGGATTGAATTCGTTGATATAATAAAAACCTTCCGGCACTTGGTAGTCGCCTTCCATACGCTTGGGCCCCATGGTACCGCTTTGCATGCACACTTTATAGGTTTTGAACAGCTTATAGGGTTCGTTGGTTTTACCTTTTACCCATACTTCCAATTGGCGGTCGAATTTAAAGGAGCGCACATACATGGCGGCGGGGGGCCAACTTAATTTTTTGGCATCAAACTGCTTTTTCAGCGTATCCTCCATCCGGTTGAAGGCGTCTGACACCTTGCCCGAAAACTTTTGCACGCTCACAAAAGATGGCTGGGCCAAAAGGGCTGCCATGCCAATAAAAAGTACGATGATAGTGGTAATTGATTTACTTAAAAGGCCTCTCATGAATATTTAACTATTTGGGGAGTTACACTATTACAACGTAAAAATAGCTAATTTATTGATTTTGATATGTTAAAAAGCCCAAAAGAGGCGTAAAACCGTTGAAAAAACATCTTAACACTGCCATACGGTCCAATTGCCATAACAGCCGCTTTCCAACTCAATTGGCAATGCCGCCCAAAAGAAAACCCCTTCCGCACGGTAAATCTTGCCGCTAAAATGTTAAAACCCGATAAACTCATCCAACTGCTGGCCAATGGCCTTCAGCGTGCCTTCATCGGTAATATTACCCTCGGCATCCAAAATTCTATCCACCATGCTGATCGGCAGCCGGTTGTGGTGAACCATCATTTTCAGGTGCATCAGCGAGCCGGTCAGGTGCTCCATGCCCCTCAGATTGCCCGCACGGCCTGTAGCCACCCCGGTCAACAGGGCTTTTTTGTTCCACCAAGCGTTTTTTACATCGCTTTTGTCAATCAGCAGCTTCAGCACACCCGGAAAAGAGCCATTGTATTCCGGCATTACGATGATGTACTTGTCGGTGGGGTACAAATAAGTTTGTGCCAGCTCGGTAAATTGGCCGTCTTTGGCAAATACCGCGTCGGTTTCCAAGGACAAGAGTTGGACGTCCACCCCTTTTTCCTGCAACAGACGCAGGTAATTATTGGCTACTTTTTTGGTATTGCTGCCCGGCCTGTCCGTACCGGAAATGATCGTATAACGCATGTTTTGGTTATTAAAAGTTTGTTTAAATGATGCCCCAGCGAGGCAATATATGCTACAATAATAAATTAAGCGCATTATTGTTCGCCAATTTTATGCCGAATGGTTATTTTTGCCATCCTGTCATAATGGGGCGGTTCCTTTTACCCCTCGTGCCAGCGGTTTCAGCACAAAAAAAACCAACATGCAAGTAACATATTATGGCCATGCCTGCTTTAGCGTAGTGGTGAATGGCAAAAAACTGCTGTTCGACCCCTTTATTACCGGCAACGAACTGGCCAAGCACCTGAGCGTGGCGGAAGTAGCTGCTGGTACCGACTATATCCTCATTTCGCATGGCCATGGCGACCATTTGGCAGATGCAGCGGAAATGGCCCGGATTTCGGGGGCCAAAATCATCTGCTCTTGGGAAATTTATGAATGGTACGTAAAACAGGGCTTGGAAAACTTTCACCCCCTGAATACCGGTGGCGCCATTCAACTGGACTGTGGAACGGTAAAAGCTGTAGTGGCGCAGCACTCCTCTGGTCTGCCCGATGGTAGCTATGGTGGCAACCCCATGGGCTTTGTGGTTAGCAGCAGCGAAGGCAATTTTTATTACAGTGGCGATACGGCCCTTACGCTGGACATGCAGTTGATACCCCGCTGGGCCAAACTGGATTTTGCGGTACTGCCCATTGGCGATAATTTTACCATGGGCTATGCCGATGCCGCCGAAGCAGCTAAAATGGCAGGTAGCCCCAAAGTACTGGGGGTACATTATGATACTTTTGGTTTTATCAAAATAGACCACCAAGCCGCATTGGATACTTTTAGCAAGGCGGGCGTGGAACTGCATTTGGTGGAGATCGGAAAAACAGTAGATTTATAAAAAAACAAGCCAGTGCAAGGCATTACCCATTGCTTGCACTTGGTTACATTAAAAGCATTGAAGGGCTAGAATATGGCAAGGATTATCGGTATCGCAAATCAAAAAGGGGGCGTGGGCAAAACCACCACGGCTATCAACTTGGCAGCTAGTTTTGCTGTGCTGGAATACAGGACATTGCTGGTAGATGCCGACCCACAGGCCAACAGTACCACGGGTATTGGTTTCGACCTGCACAATATTACCCAAAGCCTGTACGATTGCATGGTAAATGAAGCGCAGGTAAAGGATGTGATCCTGAAATCGGATATACCCTATTTGGACTTGGTGCCCTCGCATATCGACTTGGTGGGTGCCGAAATTGAAATGATCAACTACCCCAACCGGGAATCGGTATTGAAGCGGATACTGGAACCCATTAGGGACGAATACGATTTTATTGTAATAGACTGCTCGCCTTCGCTGGGCCTGATTACCGTAAATGCCCTTACCGCGGCGGATAGCGTGGTGGTGCCGGTGCAAACCGAATTTTTTGCATTGGAAGGCTTGGGCAAACTGCTCAATACCATTAAAATTGTGCAGAACCGCCTGAACACGGACTTGAAAATAGAAGGCATTTTGATGACCATGTACGATGGCCGCCTGCGCCTTTGCAACCAAGTGGTGAGCGAAGTGCGCCGCCATTTTGACGATATGGTATTCAGCAGCATCATCCACCGCAATACCCGCCTGAGCGAAGCACCCAGCTTTGGCAAACCGGTGATACTGTACGATGCGGAAAGCAAAGGCTCCGTTAACTACCTGAACCTTGCCCGGGAAATACTGCAAAAAAACAATCTTACCAAAATGAGCCAAGCAGAAAAGATACTGGAATAACGGGCTCGTAGCAACAGGTTATATCATTTTTACAATTCAAACATACAATGACCCCTCCCAATAAAAAAGACGCATTAGGCAAAGGTATCCGCAGTTTGCTGCAGAACATTGATTCCGATTTAAAAACAACCGCTGGCACACTAAAGGATGAAGTGGTAGACAAAACCACGGCCATCCAGCGCATACCGCTTACGGATATTGAGGTAAACCCCAACCAGCCCCGTAAGGACTTTGATGAAACGGCCCTGCAGGAACTGGCCTCCTCCATCAAGCTGCACGATATCATCCAACCCCTTACCGTAAGCCGCACCGCTGGTGGCAAGTATCGCCTCATTGCCGGTGAGCGCCGCTTTAGGGCCTCTAAAATAGCCGGGTTAACGGATGTACCCGTATATATCCGCCAGGCCAATGATGCACAGTTGCTGGAACTGGCTTTGTTGGAAAACTTACAACGTGAAAACCTGAATGCCATCGAAATTGCCCTCAGCTACAAGCGCCTGATGGACGACCTGAGCTATACCCAAGAGCAGGTGGGCGAACGCATGGGCAAGGAACGCAGCACGGTTACCAATTATATCCGCTTACTCAAATTGCCCCCCGATATCCAAGTGGCGGTACGCAATGGCGGCATCAGCATGGGGCATGCAAGGGCACTCATCAATGTGGATGTGGTGGACAAACAACTGTATATTTTTGGTGAAATAAAAAGCAAGCACCTTTCGGTAAGGCAAACAGAGGAACTGGTGCGCAAAATGTATGCAACGCCCACAAATGTTAAAAATAGCATAAAACCCGGGCTGGCCCCCGCTTTTAAGAAAATAGAAGATAATTTAGCATCGCATTATGGCACCAAGGTAAAACTGAGCCATAATAAAAAAGGCTACGGTTCCATCACGTTGGAGTATTATTCCTTGGAAGAACTGAATGCTTTATTGGATAAACTGAACATTAAAGTGAGCTGATGCAGAGGATATTTGTACTGTTGGGTTTAATGCTATTGTTGCTAACAGCAGCGGAGGCGCAGGTAAAGCCTTTGAGCGATTCGCTGCCGCCCAAGGCCAAAAAAGCGGCCCCCAAGCATGTAAAAATCAACATTTTTAAAGCACCCGACAGTATCAAGCCCTATCCACCCCGGCTGGCCACCATCCGATCGGCCGTATTGCCGGGCTGGGGACAAATTACCAACAAAAAATATTGGAAACTGCCCTTGGTGTACGGGGCACTGGGCGTTACGGCAGGCGTTTTTATATACAATCTCAATACATTCAAAAAAGCCAAGAACGCATATATCAACGCCACTGACGGCATTACCACCAATGACAATCTCATTCCCGAACCTTACTACAGCGTGAGGAGCCAACCCGAACGCATCCGCAGTTTCCGCAATCAAATCAGGCAAAACGTAGATTACTCAGCCTTGTTTTTTATCATATTTTGGGGCCTCAACGTAGTAGATGCCACGGTGGACGCCCACTTAAAGGGGTTTGATGTGGGCGATAACCTAAGCCTACAATTTAAAGCGGGTTATTCGCCGTTGGCGCAGACGAATGGGGTGAGTGTGGTACTGCGGTTAGGGAAGTAGGAATTGGGTAATGGGTAATGGGTATTTGAGCAGTTTTTTAATTTATGCTGTCTGCTGAGTAGGCAAGGTTAGATGCCGCCTACTCAGCGAAGGTTTTCCTAAGGCATACATTGCAATTACCGCAATACCATAATAACCCATACCGCTATCTCAACAAATAAAAAATATGCGCATAGCACTCATCGGATACGGAAAAATGGGCAAAGCCATCGAAGCCATTGCCTTGGAGCAGGGCCATACAATTGGCTTGGCCATCGGCAGCAGCAATTTGGCTGATTTTACCGCCGACAACCTGCGCCGCTGCGATGTGGCCATTGAGTTTACCAACCCCCACAGTGCGGTGCAAAACATCAAACAATGCATTGATGCCGGGGTGCCGGTGGTGTGTGGCAGCACGGGCTGGCTGGCCCAATGGGACGAAGTGGCCGCCTATTGCACCCAACACGAAGGGGCTTTGTTGTGCGCCAGCAATTTCAGTACCGGCGTCAACCTCTTTTTTGAGCTGAACCGCTTACTGGCCGAACTCATGGCCAAACAGCCCGGTTATGAGGTAAGCATTACCGAAACACACCATACCCATAAAAAAGATGCGCCCAGCGGCACGGCCATTACACTGGCGGAACAGTTGCTAGCTAGCCTGGGCCGAAAAAAGACTTGGGTAAACCAACCCACTGACCGCCCCGATGAACTGTCCATCATCAGCCACCGCATCGATCCGGCACCGGGTACCCATACCATTACCTACCATAGTGCCATCGACGACATAGAAATTACCCATACCGCCCATAGCCGCCAAGGTTTTGCCGCCGGGGCTTTGCAAGCTGCCGTTTTCTTACAAGGCAAGAAGGGCATTTATAGCATAAAGGATGTGTTGGGTTTGTAAAAAAAGTATTATGTTTACGGAAATGGTTTACCCACTACCCTCCCAACAGCAGACAGGGTACAGCTATTGATTGTATATTGACTAGGCTTATCTCTTAACAAATGGCTTTTTTACATGGCAAAAAATAAAATTTTACTGGCAATAGTGGACGATCATCAGATAGTGATTGATGGTATTAAATCATTGTTGCTGGGTCATGATACTTTTGAAGTGGCCATAGAATGTACACAGCCAGAAAAAGTATTGGATCTGCTGAAACATACGCCGGTAGACATGTTATTAACGGATGTAATGATGCCCGTGATGAATGGTGCCGAGCTGGCCAAAGCCGTGCGCAAGCAATTTCCCGAAATAAAAATATTGACCTTGAGCATGAGTGGCCAGGGCGATTTGGTAAACCAAATGATAGACGACTCGGATATTGCGGGTTATGTACTCAAAAATATTGGCAAACAGGAACTCATAGCCGCTTTGGAAAAGATAGCGGGTGGCGGTATTTATTTCAGCGAAGAAGTGCTGAACGAAATGACCAAGGCCAGCGACTTAAAAAAAGAAGCAGAAGAAGTACACCTCACCGCAAGGGAAATAGAAATCATCCGCCTGATAGAAAAAGAGATGAGCAACAAACAAATAGCCGACACCCTCTTTTTAAGCGAACGCACGGTAGAAACCCACCGCAAAAACATTTTTCGCAAAACAAAAACCGGCAGCGTTATCGGTTTGATTAAATATGCTTACGATTTGAAACTTATCAAGTAAGCCGCCATGGTTCGTGTAGCCATGGTTCGTGTCTCCACGAACCATCCTCGCCCCTACAATAATTCGTGTCCCCGCCATACCTATTCGAAACATTAATACTGAATAATAATATCACCCCTTCGGGGTTCTTATTGATTGGTCAATCCGTCTGAATCATTCTACAATAATAACATCCCTTCGGGATTAATGGGCAGCTTATTAAGATTGCGAACACTTGTGGTGTCCTCACGAACCATCTTCGCTCCTGCAAAAATTTACCCGCCATGGTTCGTGTCCCACGAACCATCATTCTTCTCCTCACGAACCATCCTCACCTCTACAAAATTAACTTTTCAACCCTTCAACCCAATCAACCCTTCAACCCCTCAACCACACCCCCATAAAAAAAGCGGCCATAAAGACCGCTTTTCTGTATATCGTTTCTTTTTGTATTAGAAAGAATAACGCAAACCTAAGTTAGCCCTCCAAGTAGTACCAACGCTGTTCTGGCTTTGGAATGATTGGGTTGGCAGTTTGCCATTTACCGCATTCATACGGAAAGTAGGAACACCAGCACCATTCAAGCCGGCAAAGGCGAGGATTGCACCATTGTTGTAAACGGTAGATTTACTTACGCCCCAATCGCTGTTGAGCATATTGGTAAAGTTTTCCACTTCCACACTCAATTGCAATGTGTGCCTGTTGCGACCAATATTGGTGAAAACGTCTTGCAATATCCTAAAGTCAATATTGTGCAAGAAGGGGATCAAAGCACCATTACGTTCAACATACTGGCCCATGCGCTTGCTCAAATACTTATCTTGATTTACATAAGCAAAGAAAGCATCGCTTTGTTGCTGCGGTGTGTAGGCAAAAGGCGTACCAGCAAAAGTACCGGTATTGTTTACAAAGATGATTTCAGATGCATCTTTTGGCACATAAATCAAATCAGAGCTATTGCCATCACCATTTACATCATTAGAATAACGGTAGTTGAAACGGCCTTGGTTAAAGCCGGTATAAACCAGCGCAATGGTAGTACCCAAATGCTTAAAGTATTCTTTCCTCCAAGTAAGGAAACCTACGAAACGGTGGGGAGTAGAAAATTCAGACACGGTAAGGGGTAGGTCGTTTTGACCATAAATACCGTTGTTGTTGCTCCAAGCACTGGCCGCTTGCGAACCGGGGTTACCCGTTACGTCCATAGCATGGGTAAAGGTGTAAGCAATGCTAGCTTCCCAGTTTTTGCTAAACTTACGGGCCAATTGTGTAGTAAATACAAAGGCACTACCACGCTTGGTATTGGTTAACACCATCGCTTCAGAAATACCATTGTTCAACCTACGATCGGTTGTAGCGGTTGATACGGCACCAGCAGCAGTTAAGATAGCTGGGCGGGTATCGGCACCTTTCCATGATCCGTTATATGCTTTTTGGTTGGCATTGTATTGGAACAAGGCATTGATGTCTTTATTGTAAATCGCTTCAAAGCTAATGGTTGTATTTTCCGACAATTTTTTGTCAGCTCCAATGCTTGCACGGAAAACCTGCGGCATTTTGAAATCCCTGTCAACACTGGCGATTGAGCCGGGTGAAGAAGTACCGGGAGCAGAGGGGAACTGCGTTGGGAAATCCGTCAACAGCTTGCTGGGGTTGTTGTAGTAAGCACCAAAACGAAGACCCACGGGAATGGCAGCACCTACCAGTTCCACTGTATTTTGTATTACGCCACTGTTGGTGGGCATATTGGTAAACCATACAAAGGGAAAACGGCCACTGAACATACCAGCACCACCACGGATAACCAGGTCACGGGTACCATGCACATCCCAGTTAAAACCTATACGTGGGTTGATCAAGAAACGGCTTTTGGGCCATTGGCTCACATCAATATTCAATTGGGCACCACCCAAATCACGGAAGTTCAATGCAGTAATAGCAGGGTTGGCACTCAGGTCGTTCAAGAACAAAGGCTTATCAACCCTAAGGCCATAAGTCAATTTAAAGCGATCATTTACTTTCACTTCATCTTGCAGGTAAAAAGCCAATTGGCCAAAATCCAAATCAGCGATAGCCGTTTTACCAGCATACGGATAGGTAAAGCCAACCGCATTGGGGGCTGCATTGGTTAAGAAATCGTTCATGTTGCTAAAGCGGTAGTAGCTGGTAGCATAACGCTGGAAGCTGTTGGCCACTTTAATTTTTTGAAACTCACCACCCGCAGTAATCGAGTGCTTGCCCACATTATAGGTAAAGTTATCGTTGATGGTCAGGTTCTTTTCATCCACTTTGTTGTTGCGGCTGAACAGTTCATAACCAAAGCTGATGTAGTTATCCCTTGTAGCTGCACCATCTTGTATATCTACAAATGGGAAGATATCGCTAGATGTACTCCTTTCGGGGTCAATCTTAGTTGTATAAGTAAACAGCAATTGGTTGCTCATGCTATTGCTAAAATTGCTGCGCAATTCTGCCGTGTAAGAGGTAACCTCGGTACTATTGCGGTAGTTACTGTTTTCGTAGCTCATGCTATTGTTGCTCCAGCGGTTGCTAGAAGAACGTGGGTTGGGGGCACTGTTGCCATTCAGCAATTGGTCATCATCACCTTTGCTATAGTTATAGCGTAGGGTAAGTGTATGGCCTTGTACAATGTTCCAATCCAAACGGCCCAAAATACGGTAGCCCTTGGTTAAGAAGTTGCCCAGGTTTTCGTAAGGACCTGTGGTATAATTATAGGTCGTTTTCAAAAACGAGCTAATGTTGTCCAAATCGGTGGCCAGTACACGGCTGGTATTCACATCGGGTGTAACACCGGGGCGTGAAGCTTTCCACACGATACCGGGAGCGTCACGCTTTTCGTATTCACCATTTACAAAGAAGAACAATTTGTTTTTGATGATGGGACCACCAATGCGGCCACCATACAAGGTGCTGCTTGAGCTTTGTACGGTAGGCACTTTGATGCCGTTTGTTTTGCGGCCCAACAAACCTTCATCCCTACGGAAGGCATATACGCTGCCATGGAATTGGTTGGTACCTTTGCGGGTAACAGCGGCGATGTTGGCACCGGTAAAGTTGCCCAATTTGGTATCGTAAGGCGAAATAGCCACAGAAATTTCATCAATCGCATCCAACGAAATGGGTTGCAAAGCACCACCGGGAAGCGGTGTATTGCTCAAACCAAAGTTGTTGTTGAAGTTGGCACCATCAATTGTAATATTATTATAACGACCGTCGCGGCCACCAAAGCTATTGCCACCGCCCGCTTGCGGGGTAAGGGTAGTAATATTGGTGATAGAACGGCCGATATTGGGCAAATTGTTGATAATGCGTTGCCCAAAGTTGCTGCCCGTACCGCTTTTAAGGGTACGTACACCACGAGAGCCGGTTACGGTAACGGTTGTAAGTTCGGTGTTGGCATCTTTTACCAAAAAGTCCACCCTTTCTTCGTTACCCAGTTGCACAAATACATCTTCCCTAGGCTCGATGGACTTTCCTACAAAGGTTACTTCCACTTTGTATGGGCCACCGGCGGGCAGGTTCAATACGTCGAATTTGCCGCCTTTGCGGGTTTTGGTAAACACTACGGTACCGGTGGGAACATTGGTTACCTTAACGGTAGCGCCCTCTAGGCCGGCATTATTGGCCTCTTTTACAGTACCGGTAATAGAGCCGGTAGTTACCTGTGCATTGGCCAAAATGGGTAGCGAAAACGCTGCGATTACAATTAGTAAAATTCTTTTGATAAACATAACTCGTTTGGTTTTACGGGTGCAAAGAAACTAAATAATTAGCTAACTGTACCCTTCTTTTTTCAACATTAAAGGCAGGGTTTTACCTAAAAATGCTGCATTAGTGACTAAAAAGCGGGTACATTTCAAATTTTTCGCTCTTGTCTCAATTTGAAGTTGCCTTTTGCGGCGGGTTTTTCCACTTTTGTCTTGATACAAAAGTGGAGCAAAAAATCAAGGCTGCATAAAAAAGCCTAAAAAATGAACCCTCGGGCTAAATAAAAACAAGCTCAATCTGTAGTGCGAAATCCAGCTCTAGTACGACTTACAAGCCAATTGCACGGCTAGGCTTCAGTAACAACTGTTTTTATTTTGCGCCCGCAGCTTCATTTTTCTTAACGGCTTTTTTATGAGGCCGGACCAGAGCGGAGGTTGAGAACCCTACAAACTTGATTTTAAGCAAAGCGAAAACTTGAAATACATTCAAAAAACCCCAATCTGGGCATTATTACTCCTACTTGGCCTATCTTTGTGCTTCTACAAGTAACAAAAAGATAATATGTTAGACAGCATAGAAAGCGCTTTAGAAGACATTCGCAATGGCAAATTGGTGATAGTGGTAGATGATGAGGACAGGGAAAATGAGGGGGATTTTATCACCGCTGCCCGCAACGCCACGCCAGAAGTAATCAATTTTATGAGCAAATTTGGCCGCGGCCTTATTTGTGCCCCCTTGGTGGAGGAGCGCTGCGACGAATTGTTGCTTCACCCCATGGTAAATAGCAATACCTCGCTGCACGAAACGGCCTTTACCGTGAGCATCGACCTGCTGGGCCATGGCTGTACCACGGGCATTTCGGCCCAAGACCGGGCCAAAACCATCCAAGCACTCATCAACCCCGCCACGGTGCCCGCCGATTTGGGCCGTCCGGGCCATATTTTTCCCCTCAGGGCCAAAAAAGGGGGCGTGCTGCGCCGCTCCGGTCATACCGAAGCCACGATTGACCTAGCCCGGTTGGCCGGTTTTGAACCTGCCGGGGTACTGGTAGAAATCATGAACGAAGACGGCACCATGGCCCGCCTGCCCGAACTGATGGAGATTGCCAAGCTGCACCAGCTTAAAATTATTTCCATCAAGGATTTGATCGAGTTCCGCCTACAGCGGGAAACCCTTATTAAAGAGCAGGTAAGGGTACAGATGCCCACCCAATACGGCGACTTTGAACTGGTGGCTTTTCAACAATTAAATACCGGCGATATCCATTTGGCGCTGAAAAAAGGTACTTGGCAAAAGGACGAACCTGTGCTGGTAAGGGTACACAGCAGTTGCATGACGGGGGATATACTGGGCAGCCTGCGCTGCGACTGTGGCGATCAACTGCACCACGCACTGGGCATGGTGGAAGCTGCCGGCAAGGGGCTTGTATTATATATGAACCAAGAAGGCCGGGGCATTGGCCTGCTGAACAAACTGAAAGCCTATAAATTACAGGAAGAGGGCCGGGATACGGTAGAAGCCAACCTGGAACTGGGCTTTGGTATGGACGACCGGGATTATGGCGTGGGTGCCCAAATATTGCGCAGCCTGGGCGTGAGCAAAATGAAACTGATTAGCAACAACCCCCGCAAAAGGGCCGGCCTACTGGGCTACGGACTGGAAGTGGTGGATACGGTTGCCATAGAAATAAAGCCGAATATACACAACGAAAAATACCTAACCACCAAGCGGGACAAGCTGGGCCACGACATTTTGAAAATGGTGGGCGGGGCTTAGGTTTATACCGAGCAACGGCCCGTTGGCATAGTTGTAAGCCCAGTTGGTGTATTGAGTAGAAAAGGCATAGTAGCAATAGTTAATTTTAATAGCGATGTTTATCCATCGCTATTTTTTTTACAACTACTTAAAACAAATGAAATGAAAGCGTTAAAAAAAGAAGAAATGAAATTGGTAAAAGGTGGCCTAGGCCCCAGGGAAGACCTGTGCAAAAACTTGATGAACGTTTGTTATTCAAGGTTTGGCACAATTGGCGACTGCTTGGGCGGATATGTAAACTGCATGCTTGGGCCCTACATTGGCTAATACCATTACCAAGGCCCGTTGATATCCAATGTCCCTTAGCACCTTGTTGCTGTATAAAAATACTTTTTTCTTGATTACGGCTGTGCCATTGATGGCGCAGCTTTTTTATGCGTGGGTACTGGGGGCTGGATACTGGATACTGGGTGCTGGATGCTAGATGCTGACCTACAACTATTAATTATTCATTCTTCATTATTCACTATCAATTATTCATTATCAACTATCCATTACCCTAATCATGTCAATCATAAAATCACAAAAATCCCCGTATGTAATCTAGTCTGCCCCCGCATCCTGTTGGAAATCATTAGAAATATGAAACGAATATTAGTACTGCTGCTTGCCGCAGCCAGCCTGCAGTTGTATGCCGCAGACGATAGGAATACCGTGAATGCCGAGTTAAAAAAAGCGACCGTATTTGCCTCCGGCGCCGAACTGGAGCACAATGCACAGGTGGTACTCAAGCAAGGTGCCAGCGAATTGGTGCTACAGGGCATCAGCAGCTATATAGATATCAACAGCATACAGGTGCACTGCCCGGCCAGCGTAACCATACTGGGCGTGGAGTTCAGCAACAATTACCTGCAACCCGATATGGCCCTGCCCGCCGTAAAAAAACTGGAAGATTCGGTGGAGAAGATAACCGCCGATGTGTCTGCACTTGATGTAAACATAGCCACGGTAACTGAACTGTTGCAAGTGCTAAAAGCCAACCAAGATATCAAGGGTACCCAAACGGGTTTGAGTGTGGCCGAACTGATCAAGCTGATGGATTATTACAAAAACAAATCGAACGAATTGCAGCAGGAAATGGCCGCCCTGCAATTGAAGAAGAAAAAATTACAGGCCCTGCAAGCAAAACTGGCCAAGCAAATTGCAGAAGAACAAAAAAAGAATACCCAAAGCGGTGGCCGCATCATCCTGCAACTTTCGGCAGCCATGGCCGGGCGCTTTGATTTTTCCCTCACTTATATTACGCAAAATGCTTTTTGGACGCCTTACTACGATATTAAAGTAGATGATATCAACAAACCCATGGCCATTACCCACAAGGCCAAAATTGTACAAACCACGGGTATCGACTGGAAACAGGTGAAGCTGTCGCTCAGCACCAGTACGCCCACGCAATATGGAACCGCACCTATCCTGCGCAGTTGGTTCCTCAGCTATATCGACCCCATCCGTTCGATGGATAGGCGCTTGGCCAGCAATAGGATACAATCTTTCGCAGGTGCAGGGCAAGGCGTTTCGGCAAAAGAATTGGATGAGCTGGTAATAAATGACGTGAAAATCCGTGGTGGCAATACGCTGAACAGTAACAGTGCGCCCTTATATGTAGTAAATGGTTCCGTGATGGGGGCCGATGAATTTGCCAAACTCAACCCCAGTGCCTTTAAAAGCATGGAGCTATTGAAAGATGGGGCGGCTAGCAGTATCTATGGTTCTAGGGGTGCCAATGGTGCCATTGTGGTTACTTTAAAAGAAGGCTTGGAAGATTATGTAACCATTACCGACAACGAACTGGACCTTACTTATGATATTGAACTGCCCTACGATGTGCCTACCAACGGCAAACAGCAAATTGCTACGTTGAAAGAGAGTACCATTGCCGCTGCCTACAAATATTATGCAGTGCCCAAGTTGGACAAAGATGCCTACTTGTTGGCCGAGATAAGCGATTGGGAGAAACTGAACCTGTTACCCGGCGAAGCCAATATCATTTTTGAAGGCACCTATATTGGCAAAACCTTTATAGACCCCGCCAATACCGCCGACACCCTCAACCTTACGATGGGCAAAGACAAGCGGGTGGTGATTAAAAGGGAAAAAATGGCCGACTTCAGCAGCGTGAAATTTTTGGGCAGTTACAAGTTGCAAAAACTCACTTATGAGCTTACGGTAAAGAACAATAAAAAAGAGCCCATCAAATTATTGTTGAAAGATCAATATCCCCTTAGTACCAATAAAGACATTGAAGTAGAGTTGCTGGAAAGTGGTGATGCCATGGTGAATGCTGAATTGGGTGTACTTACCTGGAAGCTGGAACTGGCCCCCGGCGAAAGCAAGAAAGTGCGGATTGGGTATAGTGTTAAATATCCGAAGGGGAAGACGTTGAATTTGTATTAATACAGTGGTTACGAGTTACGAGTTGGTTTTGTTGCGGGTTGGTTGCAGTATATAATATAATGCACCCAACCCGTAACTCGTAACAAAAACAACTCGCAACTAAATCAACTCGCAACTCGTAACTTTACCACATGATATATGCAAAAAAAGTAGAAATCCGCTGGAGCGATTTAGACCCCAACTATCATGTAAGGCATTCTTGCTATTACGATTGGGCTGCATATTGCCGCTTGGCTTTTATGGAAGAAAATGGTTTGACAACCGCCCTCATGCAACAATATCATTTTGGGCCGATTATTTTTAGGGAGGAATGTGTGTTTAAGCGGGAGATAAAGTTTGGCGATACAGTGGAGATTCGGCTCTTCTTGCAAAAGGTTACCGCCGATTACCGCAAGTGGACCATGCAAAACGAGGTATGGGTAAATGGTGATACCCTAGCGGCCCTGCTCACCATTGATGGGGCGTGGCTGGATACGCAACTGCGCAAGGTAACCGCACCGCCCGAACTTTTTAGGGAGGGATTTGCGGCCATACCGCATGCTGCTAATTTTCAGGTTGATTGATAGAAGACAGTATATATAAGGGGCTGCTGCACAAAATGCAACAGCCCCTTTTATATAATAACTAATTCAATTCCGCTAATTTTTTGGTAGCATTTTCATGACCGGGCTGCAAGGCCAACACTTTTTGGTAATAGGTTTTGGCCAAATTGTTATTGCCCGCCATTTGTTGATAGGCCCCAGCGATGTACCAAGCATCGGCCTTATCGGCAAAAGCCATGGCAATGAATTGGGTTACCACCAACGCCCGATCCATTTGCCCCGAAGTGCGCAGCATTTTGGCATAGGCGGCCAATTCGTTTTCGTTCTTAACCAGTGGCTTCAGTCCGTTTACCAAGTTAACGCTATCCTGTAGCATGCCCTGCAATCCCAATAGCAAAAACTGTTTTTCCAAATACTCCGCTCCTGCATAATGCGGCGTATAGGCTTGGCCACTGCAAATGGCCAACAGGTCTTTCTCCCAACTTACCACCGGCGATTCTACTATGCGACCCTTTTCTGCACCGCCTTCCCATACAATAAGCGTAGGCACCCGGTGGATGTGCAGGCCCCGCTCTTCATGGCCGGGACTTTGCTTATAAGCAGTATCGTTATTGTTTACCGTTATCAAACTAATTTGTTTGGATTTCACCCCGCAGGCTTCCAGTACCTTATACATACGTGGCACTTCCCTTTTGCTATCGCCGCACCATGTGCCCATAAAAATGGTAAAGCTCTTATTGGCGAGTTGTGGTTGCAAAAGCTGTACGGTAGCAGCATCCACCGTATAAGCCGTTTCATTTTTTACAAACCAGTCCGCAAAAGGCTCTTTGAGCAAATCCTTTTTTTCCGCAAGGCCCAACAACATTTTGTTGCCATTGGCATCGGTAACCACTTGTGTAGTATGGCTCCCCATTTTGGGCGAGCATGCATATATAGTCATAGCCGCTACAGCAGCTAAAAATAATTTAGTCATTGTAATATGATTTATAGCCAACAACAGGCGTGCCCCATACAAAGGGGTTGCCGTTATTGCGCCGTCAATAAAAATTAAATATGGAAAATGGAAATAGAAGTTGTTAGGCTACAGGCGGCGGACGGTCAATGCCCGTATGGCAGCCGGGGCAAACATCTTGCTGATACAGTGTTTGGGGCGTATCAGCAGGAAAATGCAAAACGACAGGCTGCGTCAACTGTGTAGGCTGTGCAAAAAACTCATCCAATGTGAGGTGTGTATGGTTTTTGGATAGGGGGTGTCCATCCTCGCCCAGTTTATCAATATCCGCCACCTTATCGCAACCGCAATCCTGCATGCCGATGGTTGCCAACCTACATTGCAGGTACGCAAACTGCCGGGCGTATTGTGCCGACAAGAAAACTGTAATGAATAATATGGATAACAAGTTTTTCAAAACCGGATTAAAGGTATTATTTCTTTGTGATATTAAAAATATCTTCGATGGATTTAAAGTTTTAGCTCTTATCTGAATTTGAAGTCAGGGCAAACGCATCTAAATTATATTTAGGAAAAACGCGCCATTTGTCTTAATACAACAAGTCAAAAAGTGGGTAACCTTCCACCAGTTCCGAGGTGAACCACCTCATTTAGGCCGGGCCGCCGTAGGCGGATTTTCTGGGGCGAAGGGGACCCAGAAAAAGGGCTAAATGCAGTGGTGAACCCGGAACGAGGCCAGCCGGCCTGAGGCAAGCACAAGCAATCAGCCAATGGAATGCGGCGATATAGCTAGTAAAGTAACGATTCAAGCATAATAAATTAAATACGTTTACCCTGAATTTGAAGTAACCTTTTGCAGCGGCTTTTTCCACTTTTGTCTTGATACAAAAGTGGAGCAAAAAATCAAGCCCGCCCGGCTGACGCCAGTCGGACGGGGCTGCATAAAAAAGCCTAA
The DNA here is from genome assembly GCA_943373145.1 of Chitinophaga pinensis. GTDB lineage: Bacteria > Bacteroidota > Bacteroidia > Chitinophagales > Chitinophagaceae > Ferruginibacter > Ferruginibacter pinensis_H. The sequence continues at coordinate 160,292 of CALSBI010000006.1, read as the reverse complement.
AAATTGAACCCTCGGGCTAAAGAAAAACAAGCTCAATCTGTGATACAAAACCCAGCATCAGTAGGACTTACGAGCCAATAGCATTGCCTAACTTCAGTAACAACTGTTTTTCTTTTGCGCCCTCAGTTTCAATTTTCTTAACGGCTTTTTTATGAGGCCGAATCGAAGCGAAGGTTGTAAACTCTGATAACCAAATTGTATTGAAAGCTAAAATTTGAAATGCACCCTATTAAAAATATCTTTGCCGCCATGCTGTCGCAAACCATCCATTTATATAAAAATGCATACAATGGCCTTACCCGGCACATTTGGCTATTGAGTGCGGTGATGCTCATCAACCGCAGCGGCACGATGGTACTGCCGTTTATGACATTATACTGCACCAAGGAAATGCATTTTACCATGCCGATGGCCGGTGTGGTAATGGCGCTGTATGGCCTCGGTTCTATGACAGGCGCTTTTATCGGTGGATGGATGAGCGATAAAATTGGTTTTTACCGCATGCAACTGGTGGCGCTTTTTGGTGGGGGCAGTTTGTTTATGTTGCTGGGTCAAATGCCCTCTTTTCTCTCTATCTGCATCTGCACTTTTCTGCTCAGCTTGGTCAACGAATCCTTTCGCCCGGCCAATGCTTCGGCCATTGCACATTACAGCACGGTAGAAAACCGCACCCGTTCTTTCGCCCTTATTCGGCTGGCCATCAATATTGGCTGGGGTGTGGGCAGTGCCATGGGCGGTTTTTTGGCTTCGCAAAGTTACCAATGGCTTTTTTGGGTAGATGGTGCTACCAATATATTTGCGGGCATTTTGCTATTGGTATTGCTGCCGCCAGCCAAGGGCCGACCTGCACCGAAAGTACAAGCGGCCAAAACCATCAAAGCATCGGCATACCGTGACAAAACCTACTTGGTATATATCGGCTTTAAAGTTTTGTTTGCGATCTGTTTTTTTCAATTGTTCACCACCGTTCCCCTGTACTTCAACGAGGGCCTGCATTTGAGCGAATTTTGGATTGGTGTGGTGATGTCGTTGAACGGCATCATCATCGCCCTGTTTGAAATGGTGATTGTGTACAAGTTGGAAGGCAAGCACCGCTACCTGCGCTTAATTACTTATGGTACCGTATTGGTAGCCCTCTCCTATTTTGCACTCAACCTGCCCTTGGCCAGCGGTCTGTTGGTAGCCCTCATATCTACTATCCTGGTTACCATTGGTGAAATGGTGGCCATGCCTTTTATGAACAGCTATTATATTGCCCGCACCAACGAAAACAACCGCGGCCAGTATGCTGCTTTGTACACCATGGCTTGGAGCATCGCACAGGCTATTGGCAGCGGCACAGGCACTTTACTGGCCTATCGCATGGGCTTTGCCAATTTGTGGTGGACGGTGGGCAGTATATGTATCATTACGGCATTGGGCTATTATGGTATGTTGCGAAAAGAGTTAGCCCATAAAACTATCTGATAGCCGCCGAGACAAACTCATTAGCAATCCACTTGCTGCCTTACTGCGTAGATATGCCAAACAAATATGATGCATAAATATATTTGGTTGGGGATATTTCCATTGGCTGCATTGGTTGCGTTATGGGCAAGTCCCGCCAAGCCATCCGCAGCGCAGGAACGTCAAGCTGCACCCGCCGAAATACAGGCAGGAAAAGGATTTGCAGTGATTGAATTATTTACTTCACAAGGCTGTAGTAGTTGCCCGCCTGCGGATGCGCTGATGGGCAAATTGGCAATGGCCCATGATGCGCAGGTATTGCCCATCGCTTTTCATGTGGATTATTGGAACCGCTTGGGTTGGAAGGATCCTTTTAGCAACGCAAGCTATTCGCAGCGGCAACGGGATTATGCCAGCCTATTCCATTTAGATGGTGTATATACACCGCAAGCTATTGTAAATGGGAAGCGGCAAATGGTAGGCAGCGATGCGGCTTTGCTTGCTTCGGCGGTAGCGGATGCCAAAGCAACAGCACCTACGGCCAGCATCAACATTGCTAGCATAGAACAACAAGCAGATAGCATCCATATCCAATACAATATAACGGGTGCCTACAGCGATGCCACATTGCAAGCTGTATTGGTACAAGAGCAGGTTGAAACTCAAATAAAAGCAGGGGAAAACAAGGGCCTATCGTTGACCAATTATCATATTGCCCGTGATTTAAAAGAAGTGCCAGCAACGGCAACGGGACAACTGTATTTGCAAATACCTTCCACGGCAACCAATGCAGTTTTTAAAATAGTACTGTTGGTGCAACAAGCCGATGGGAAAATAGTGGGTATGGCCCAAAAGCAATTGTTGTAAAGTATCGAGCGAGCCCTACTACTCCACCAGTATCTTGGTTGAATACCCTGCCACCACATCCCTTATCAAATAAATACCAGCGGGAAGCTGCGCTATATCGAGGTACATGTTTTGCATGGGTTGCATAGCCGTTTGCTTCACCACTACACCCGATGCATTGATGATTTGAATTTGTGCCAGGGTGGCTTGCGAAAAATGAATATTGATAAAATCCTGCGCCGGCGATGGGCTTACCGTAAATACATGCTTTTGTGCAAACAATACTTTTTTGGTGCTAGAATAATACACCCTTGCGCCGTCTTCAATAATTTTTAAGCGATAAAAATTAATGGCAGCAGGGTTATCATCTTTGTAACCATATATAGCTCCATTGCTGGTATTGAGCGCAGCAATCGTACCAAGGTTTTGCCAGTTGATGGCATCGGCGCTCCTTTCTATTTCAAATACCGTGCTGCCCGTTTCGGTGGAAGTGGCCCAATTCAATTGCACCGAACGGTTATTTTTTTGCGCCTCAAAAGATACCAGCTTAACAGGTATGGCACTAGGTGTATATACAATTTGCAAACTTGGATGCCGGATATTGCTGCCCGTAGTATTGGCCGCAAAGGGTAAAGTAGTTACGGGTGCATTGTAGCGGTTCTGTGTAGCGTTAAAATAATCGGTTGTTATCTGGGGCGATACCGAACTGTTGTCGTACGACCAAACAATCGACGGCAATGCCGCTGCGGTTTGCCAATACTCCATCAATAGCATCAGGTTGGTACCATCGTATACCAGCGGTGTAGGCAGGGTAAATGTTATCCATCCCGAAGAAGTGCCCACGATGGGGCTGGGATCGCCATTAAACACTGTGGCCATGGTATTGGCGGTATCCTGCCAAGTAACCGCTGTGGCAAAAGTGGATAGACCGGTATTTTTAATGTACAATTTAAAAGTAGGGTTGCCCTGCAAAACGCCCTCTGGTTGGCCACTCAGTATATCCCGATAAAACTTGAGTGCGGTTATTTGCGAACCTGTAGGGATGAGCCCGATACTTTGCAAGGGGTAAATAATGGCATGGCGGTTGCCCCGCTCGGCAGGTGCTGCACCACTCCAAGTGTTCATGATCCCATAGGTGTTGGTAGAAAGCCCGGCAAAAGCCCGGTTGCCAATTTGCAAAATCGATTGGCTATTGCCCTCCAAAGAAAAAAGTATCGCCACAAAAAGTAGAAATGGTTTCATACGCCGGTCATTTAATTTTTTTAAAATCAATACTGCTCATCCGCATTGGGAAAATCCTTGTTCTTGATATCTTGAATGTATTGTTGCACAGCACCCGTTACCTGCTCGCTCAGGTTGAGGTACTGCCGCAAAAAGCGGGGCTTGAATTCGGTATTGATACCCAGCATGTCGTGCATCACCAATACCTGACCGTCGCAATCGCCCCCTGCACCAATACCAATGGTAGGTATGGTAAGGCTTTCGCTCACTTCCTTGGCCAATGCAGCGGGGATTTTTTCCAGCACCATGGCAAAGCAACCCGCTTCCTGTAATAGCAGCGCATCGCTTTTCAGTCTATCGGCCTCTTCTTGCTCCTTGGCCCTAACCGTGTAGGTGCCAAACTTATAAATGGATTGTGGCGTAAGGCCCAAGTGACCCATCACCGGTATGCCTGCCCCTACAATTTTTCTAATGGATTCCACCGCCTCTGCCCCACCCTCCAGCTTTACCGAATGGCCGCCCGTTTCCTTCATGATTTTGATGGCAGAAGCCAGTGCAACTTCCGAATTGGACTGATAGGAACCAAAGGGCATATCCACCACCACCAAACAACGGTTGATGCCCCGCACCACTGATTGGGCATGGTAAATCATTTGGTCAAGCGTAATGGGCAGTGTGGTTTCGTGGCCCGCCATCACATTGCTGGCACTATCGCCCACCAAAATGATGTCGATACCCGCCGCATCAATGATACCTGCAAAAGAATAATCGTAAGCCGTGAGCATGGCTATCTTTTCGCCCGCCGCCTTCATCTTTAGCAGGGTGTTGGTGGTCACCTTTTTTACTTCTTTGTGTATGGACATTTGATTTGTTTGAAGCGGTAAATTACGTATTTATTTTGAGGCAGGGGAGGATCGTTGACCGTTATTCGTTGACCGTTGGCCGGAGGAAGTGAACAGTTGACAGTGGGACGGTTGACAGGGGGTGGTGGCGATGGTCGTTGACCGTTGGCCGAGAAAGGTTGACAGTTGACAGTAGGACGGTTGACAGAGAAAAACCATAACTTGTAACCCGCAACTAAAACAACCCTTAACCAAAGTAACCAGTAACCCAACCCTAATCCGTGTAATCAGTGCAATCCATATTAATCCGTGTGCCCAATCCCATCTGTGTAACCTGACTGCCGTCAGGCAGGTCCGTACAATCCTTAATCAATTCGTGTACCGCAACTATCCATTATCAACTATCCATTATCAATTCGTTATAGTTTGCCACAAACCGAATAATATTATCAAACTGATTAAAATCCTGCTCGGGGTGCGTAGTGGTAAGCACAATGGCTTGCATACCCGCATTGGCAGCCGCTTCCACCCCTTTGGGCACATCTTCAAATACCAAGCAATCCGCCGGTGCGCAGCCGAGTTTGGCAGCAGCTTGCAGATAGGTTTCTGGGTCGGGTTTGCCATGGGTAACATCATCGGCGCTTACAATCGCACTAAAATACGGGCGGATATTAAGTGCATCCAAGGTTAAATTGATATTGGGCATATTGGAAGCCGTACCCAGCGCCATGGGGATGCCCTTTGCCTGGTTGGCTGCCAAAAATTCCGGCAACCCTTCTATCAGCTTGATATGGGGATAGTATAGCTCCCGGTAATAAGCTTCCTTGGTATCTCCGATTTGTTGTATTTCCACATCCGAAAACCTGCCCACACCAAAAACCCTTTCTACTACACCTTTATTACTCCCGTACAATTGTGCCAACAGCGGCTCTCCCTGCATGGGACTGCCCAGCTCCGCCACCATCCGCTCCCAGGCCAGTAAATGGTAACCCATGTTGTTGATCATGGTACCGTCCATATCGAAAATGATTGCTTTGTGCATCATGCCATGCTGTTTGAACTGCTAAAATAAAGGTTTTGGAGCAGTTAGCTGGTTGGAGGCAGGGCAGATCCCATTCAACATTACCTGCAAAAAGCAAAAGCCCTACATGCAGTAGGGCCAATGGCTATAAAAATTTTTGTTGCTTATTGTGGCAGTTTGTCCCTTAACAGCCCGTACACCCAGGTACCGGCGATGGCGCTCAACAGCGTAATAACGACTACGGTAACCCCCGTGCCAATTTGTGCGTAGAGCGGGCCGGGGCAGGCACCTGTAATGGCCCATCCGGCACCGAACAGGAGGCCGCCATATATTTGTCCCTTGCTAAAGGTTTTATTGCTGAAAACGATGGGTTCGCCATGAATGGTTTTGATGCGGAAACGCTTGATCAGCCATACCGAAATCATGCCCACCACCACGGCACTGCCAATAACGCCATACATGTGAAAGGATTGAAAACGGAACATTTCCTGTATGCGGAACCAACTGATGATTTCGGCTTTTACAAACACGATACCAAAAGCCACACCCACTACCAAGTACTTGAGGTTTTGGTACCATTTGGTTTCCTTTTGGCTCTCATTGAGGCAAATGGTATCCAAAGAGCGTACTTCAAAATCCGTATTTTTTTCTTTTTGTTGCATGGATTTTTTTTTACAGTGAAAGGATAAGGGGTAATACAAAATTGGCCACCAGTAAACCGCCAATCATAAAGCAGCAGGTAGCCACCAAAGAGGGCCATTGTAAGGTGGAAAGGCCCATGATAGCGTGGCCACTGGTACAGCCGCCGGCATAGCGGGTGCCAAAGCCCACCAAAAAACCACCCACCACCATCATCAAAATACCCTTGAGGGTAAGTACCGACGACCAGTTGATTATCTGTACCGGCAGCATGTTGCTGTAATCGGTAATGCCATAGCCCGCCAGTTCTTCTACCAGTTTGGGGTGCACCACCATGGGCTGGGGATTGGCCAAGGTTTGCATGGCAATGATGCCACCAAAAAAGATACCCACCACAAAAAATAGGTTCCACACTTCTTTTTTCCAATCATATTTAAAAAAAGGAATATTGGCGGGGACACAGGCGGCGCATACATGCCGCAAGGAGGAACTGATGCCAAAGCTTTTGTTGCCGATGATGAGCAAAATAGGAACGGTTAAACCGATTAGGGGGCCTGCAATATACCAAGGCCAGGGTTGTTTGATAAAATCCAGCATGTACTTTTCTATTTTTCTATTTGCCGATTGTAAGTTGTTTTCCTTACGTTTCGTTTATTACTATACGTATTTATAAATGAATAAGATGTAGCAGGGTAGCCTATTGTGCCCCTACCACCGATTGCACATTGCGCCAACCACCGCCATCTGTAACATTGGCAAGCCCTTGTTGTTCCAATAGGCGCTTGGCCTGCGAACTGCGGTTACCACTTTGGCAAAACACCACGATGCGTTGCTTACCTTTTAGTTGTTGCCATTTTTGCGCCAACAGGTTCAAAGGTATGTTAATGGCGCCTTTTACACTACCCGCCGAAAATTCGCCGGGGCTGCGCACATCTACCAAATAGGCCCCTTGCTTTAAAACAGTGGCCAATTGTGTATTATCGGGCCCTGCAAACAATTTTTTAAACAATCCAAACATAACAATTACAATTATCAGTGATACAATGACTAGAACAATTTGTTTTGACATAAAGAAATCCCCCATATAAACCCTTCACCCAGTAAGTGGTTTGCTTTGTTATTGCTACACCCCCACCGTTTGGGAATGCAAAGTTGCCCTATTTACCTTTTACCAACAGTTACTTTAGTTACACAGTAAAGACTAGGCTGTACCTTTTAAAATTTTGTGCCAGTACAACCAAGGTAGCACTTTGGTTTTCAGCAGCCACATGCTCCAGCGGGGCTTGGCCTGGTTGAAAGGAAAAGTCATTTTGGGCGTATTGCTATAATCAAATTCTGCCAGCATCAACTTACCATACTGCGTGGGGATGGGGCAAGCACTGTAGCCTTGGTATTGCGCTTGGGCCGTGCCGCCCGCCAGTACCGCCAACACATTTTCCACTACCACCGGTGCTTGCTTGCGGATGGCGGCCCCGGTTTTGCTACAAGGTGCATTGGTACAATCGCCCAAGGCAAAAATGTTACGGTACCGGCTGTGCTGCAACGTATTTTTGTCTACCTCCACATAACCCATCGCATTGGCCGCATCCCGCAGGGGACTGTTTTTGATAAAATCAGGGGCTGATTGTGGCGCCACGGCATGGCACAAATCGAAGTGCATGCTTTTGCGTTCCATTTCGCCAGCCGCATTTTTTTCTTCGTAGTAAACCGTTTGGCCCGCTGCGTCAATCTCCACTACATTTACCCCAAAATGGGTTTGAATATGGCCCCGTTTCACCACTTCATTCAGCGTTTCGGCATACTCTTTTATGCCAAAAATAACGCTGGCGCCAGAGAGGTAATGCACATGGCACTTGTCCAATATGCCTTTTTTGCGCCAATAATCCACCGCTAGGTACATAATTTTGTGCGGGGCCCCGCCACATTTGATGGGGTTGGCCGGATTGGTAAAGATGGCGTTACCACCCGTAAAGTTTTTGATCATTTCCCATGTATAGGGTGCCGCATCCACGGAATAGTTGCTGCTGACGTTGTTTTTGCCCAAGGTTTCCTTGAGGCCCTTTATTTTGTCCCAATCGATTTGGATGCCGGGGCATACAATCAACATATCATACGTATAAGCATTGCCAGTACCGGTCTCCACCTTATTCAGTTCAGGGAAAAATTCCGCTGCCGCCTCTTTGATCCAAGTAACGGCTTTGGGCATTACCGATTGCTCGCTGCGGATGGTTTTATTTACATCAAAAATGCCAGCACCCACCAAGGTCCAGGCCGGTTGGTAATAATGCCTTTCGGCCGGGTCGATGATGGCTATTTGCAGGTCGCCTTTTTTGCGCAGCAATTGCGATGCCACGGAAATGCCCGCATTGCCACCGCCAACGATCAGTATCTGATAATGGTTTGCCATAACTGTATTTTTGGCTAAGGTACCCTTGCCGGGCGGCTTGGTTGGTAACATAGGTTACATTGGGGAGATGATATTGGGCAGGGGAAAGGGGGGTGAGGGGGGAGGGATATAACGTTAAAGCATTGGCGACATGGGGGTATTCAGTGTTCTGTCTGCATGGTGCCGCTGTTGATTAAAGATACAAAAGCTTATTGTTTTTTACACTGCTTGGCGCTATTTGCCTGCGAAACCGAGGCCGATTGGCGAACAAAAGCTGAAAATATATTCGTCTAGCAGTCGTCATGCGGCCAATGCAATCATAAGTGCAGTTACTATAGAAAAATGATAAATGCCATTAATGCAATAGCAGCTGCTCCATAAAGCATCAATGTAAGTTTTGCAAATTGTAATGTATCTCCCTTCTTTAAAAGCTTGTCTAAGACATCTTCTGCCGGCCAATTTTTATTTAATCCTTCTTCTAATATAGCCCTCGTTTCTTTTCGATTGAACTGCGTGATAAACCCGCCGCCGAATTTGCTCGGAAACTTAACCGGGATTTTAATATTTCTAGCTAATTCAACCTTTTCAGTATACCTCAGCATTGATTTAATGTTGATTAAAGTAACCAATGCCTCCAAAAAACGTCTATAATAAACGCGAATGAAAGAATAGCCAAGTATACTCAAACAAATTATGAGAAAAGGGCCGATTGTCAGCACATATTTAATGTTACTTTGTAACGATTCTTTTAAACTAACAAACCCAGCTAGAGTAGCAGCAACAATCGCTGAAAGTAATCCAATGTAGAAATTGAAGTACTTGAAAAATAAATCTAGTTCATCTTTTATTACTGATTCGTAGTGCGTATGGAGACTTAGTAACTCCTGTCGTTGAATTTCTTGATCTGATTTTTCTAGATTCATACATTTCAAATTATATCTGGCACAAACTTATGCCTAACGGCCCACGTATTGGCGAAAGGCGGAAGATAGTATTTCGTCCGCCCGGCTAACCGATGTTGAAAATTGAAATAAAGTTGATGATTAATTCTCAATTCGAAATTGCTTGTACTACCCGAACAACTGCTAAAAAATATTAAAACTGATGCGACACGGCTTCCGTCAAACCCGACTTTTGCCAATACGTATGTTATGTGCAGACTAGTTAACAATGAGCTCCTCATTTACTTTATATTGTCGTAACTGCTTTCTTCCTTCTTCAAAATGTGTGTTTGCTTTATTTATTTCTTCGTTCTTGTATTTTATAGAAGTGGCTAATCTATCATGAGAATATTGAGAATTATTGTCTAATTTAAGAGCAGCTTCTAAATATTTTATTCCTTCTGAATAAAATCCTTTATTTTTTAATATGTTACCAATATTTGCAATAAGCCATTCTTCTTTTTCGTTTGCAACCTCATTGGCTTTCTTGCTCGCTGTCATGGCACGATCATATAAATCAAGTTTCACATAAGCATTGCTTAAATATCCCCAATATATGTATCTGTCCGGAAATTCGTTAGCAAGTGATGTAAGAAAATATAGAGCAACCTCATTTTGATCTAATTCTAATGCAACTTTCGCATAATAAAACCTTATCATTTCATTATTTGGGAAATTGAGGTATATCTTGTGAACTATTTCCCTCGCCTTAGAATAATCTTTTTGGTCACAGTAAATGTTATATATTTCTTCTGCTATTGCTAGATTAGTATCTGGGGATAATGTCATTAAATAATTTAGCGCTTTTCCGATTCCGTCGGTCTTTTTGTAACAATCCGATAAGGTTTTACTTAAAATAGAATCATTGCTAAATTTCGGAATTGCGTTTTCGAGAATAGCAATTGCCTTGTCAAAGTAATTTTCCCAATAGTATATTTTAGCTATATATTCATGTATTGTTTTGTTTTGGCGATTTTCTTTAAGCAATTCTTCAAATATTCTAATTCCTTTAATTTCATCAAGTTTAAAATCGCAATACCCTAACCATACTATATTGTGCATTTTTTTTTCTGGAATTTTCTCGTTGACAAGCATTTTTTCAAGTATTGTTTTTGCTTCTTTATATTGCCTATCAAAAAAAAGATCAACCCATTTGCTTTCTTCATCTTTTAATGTAGCTTTTTCCTCTGGAGCTTTTGCGGTGGTCTCTTCAACTATATGTATAACTCCCAATTTAGCCATTTGCATTCTAATTTGGTGACAAACAGGACCGGTGGCAGCTAGTAAACTTTTGTCATCTCTATTTGGATCATAGGTTCCAGGGGTAACACCAATTAAATCCGTAGGGATATGTAAAGTGGTTCTTTCTGGGATTATGAAAAACACCCTTTCTCTACTTAGTTTTCCTATGAATAAGCCGAACTCGAATAAAATATTGTCTCTCACAATATTTTCTTCCTTATGTCTAATTTTGATAATGTCATCTTGATTGAAAACAAAAATCCCAAAATCCGATTTATCTAAAAAGTCTACTAATGACTCTATGGAAGTTTTTGAAAGTTCAAAGACGCCTTGTGTCCATACAGTTACATCTGCGTCATAAGCCAAATTCTGTTGAATAGAATATGCTACGCTGAGACCTTCTACTGATGATCCGATAAATACTTTTGGTTTCATAATGTCATTTTAGTTTGCACATAACAATTCTTGTATTTGCGCTATTACATGCAACCCAAACACAACAGATCGTTCCTTTTATTATTGATTTTCAATTGTTTATGAATGTATTATTTCAAAAACCTGTTACGGAAATATCCGTTTTAACCTTTTGTAGTCTTTTGCAAACGCTTACAAGCCCACACATACACTCAAATCATCCGCCTTGTATTCATGGAATATTGGGTTTAAGGTTATCAACATCTGCTGGTTTAGCTTGGTGCTGTTAACAGAATAAAGATACAGATTCCCGTACGAACACCCAAAAATCAATATAAAACATATCCATCCTAGCCATACTTACACCATGCCTACTCCATACCTAAGCCATACCAACGTCATACCTAAGCCATCAGCGTCCATCAAAAATCACATTATGTTAAATAGAAACACAGATACGAAATGTAATGGGTCAGCCCCGCAATCCAGCCCCAATAATTAATCAACAAATAATCAATAATCAACAAAAGCATTTGCCTACTCCAGCATATACCATCGAATTGAACAAATTAGCTAATCAGCACATCAGCTAATTAGCACATTTGCCTTATCTTGCACCCCTAAATATCTGTACAAAATGCTATTGCAGAAAAAGACAAAAAAATCCCTATTGGCCCTACTATTTTTGATGGTCCTACAAACCGGTTTTGCCCAAAATATCGGCATCGGCACTATCAGCCCCAACCCCAATGCCTTGCTCGACATCAGCAGTGGCAACAAAGGCCTTTTGGCGCCCCGTATGGATTCCACCAGTCGTAAAAACATCCCCGCTACCAAGGGTTTACTGGTATACGATACCACGTACAACAGTTACTGGTTCCACAATGGTGCCGCTTGGGTAAACATGCCCCCGGCCGGCACAGGCAATGGCTCCATGCTATACTGGAACGGCAGCCGCTGGGTTTCCTTGCCTCCCGGCGTACCTGGCCAATACCTTACGTACAATGCGGGCGGCACGCCCATCTGGTCGGGCGCAGGAACCGTGGCTCTCAGCACCACGGCCGCATCGGGCATTACGCAAACGGCGGCCCAAAGCGGCGGCAGCATCAGTACCGACGGCGGCGCTGCCATCACCGCCCGTGGCGTGGTATGGAGCCGCGACCCCAACCCCACCATTGCCTTGGCCACCAAAACCAACGATGGGAGCGGCACGGGTACTTTTACCAGCAATATTACCGGCCTAACAGCAGGTTATACTTATTATGTGCGCAGCTATGCCACCAATGCCAACGGGACTACATACGGCAACCAAATCAATTTTGTTGCCACGGCGGCAGCGGGCCCCTTTACCATTGGCCAAAGCTATGGCGGCGGCATCATTTTTTATATTGATGCTAGCGGCCAGCACGGGCTGATTGCGGCCCCGGTTGACCAAAGCTCCAACGTCCAATGGATCCCTGCCAGTGTTTTTAGTCCCGTACTCAGCAATGCATCGGGATTTGCCATTGGCACAGGTGGGGCCAATACCACGAGCATTATTAATGTGCAGGGCAATACGCCGTATGCCGCAACGATATGCCGCCTCTATTACAACGGCGGGGGCTTTAGCGATTGGCACCTTCCCTCGTTGTTTGAGTTGAGCCAATTGTATCTGCAACGTGCTGCGGTAGGCGGTTTCCCCGACCTAAGTTTTGGACCTGTTTTTTATTGGAGTTCCAGTGAAATATCTGCAAACCAAGCTTGGGTAGCCTTGTTTGACGAAAACGGTACTAGTCAACAAAATTTCTCCAAGTCCTCCGGTGCCCGCATAAGGGCCGTCCGGGCGTTTTAAATTTCAACTCTAATATCAAGTATATGAAGGCAACCGTATCCATGCTCGGCGTTTTATTGTTACTGATTTTTACAAGTACTGCACAGCCCGTGATTACTGGTGCCAGTAAATTGAAAGCGGGTGATTGGTACCGTACCCAAGAAGCTTTTACTGCTACTGCGGTAGCGGGTACTACGGGTATCAACCAAACTTGGAACTATAGCGGCTTGGTCAATCGGACAGGTTTTACGGCCTACGATAGTGTGGCCCTGCCAGGCGGCGTACCCATTCCGCCCGTTTTTTCGGGTGCCAATTTGATGGCCTATTCTACTAACATCGAACCCGGAAGCAGCTATACCAATTATAATTTTTTAAAAACCGCAGGCGATACGGTGCGCATCATGGGCTCTTATTCAGGCAATATTAACGAAACCACTTCCTATCAACCACCTTATACCGTATTCCCCTACTTCCCTTACACTTACGATACCTATCATATCGCTTCCACACAGGAAATAGATGTTTATAATGGGCATGCTGATACTACCGACTATTCTATTGATTATGTAGCAACCGGCTATGGCACCCTGATATTACCGGGCAACAGAACCTTTACCAATGTGTTGCAAGTTGAACGGATTTTTTATATTGTTGACCCAGTTTTTGGCACCCTCAACGAAGTAAGCAATTACACATTTTACATGGCAGAAGGTATCCCTTTACCTTTGTTGGAAATGGATATCGACACCTACAATGGCGCTGTTAATTTTGTAAGGTACACGACCAGTTACGGCAGGGCAGCGGCCGTTGGACCCACCTATACTTTTATCGGCAATGGCAACTGGAACAATCCCGCCAACTGGCAGGGCGGTATCATGCCCCCGGCCAACATAACGCCCGGCTCCTCCATCGTCATCAACCATGCGCCTGGCGGCAGTTGCATCATCAATGTACCGGTAACCATACCGCCCGGTGTGCAGTTCATTGTATCTACGGGTGCCAACTTGGTATTGCCCGGTAATTTGACGATACAGTAACCCAACAGGCGGCACCAACGGTTAATAAAACCATACTTCCATTAAGTATCATAACCAAAAATAAATGAAGATTATAGCAATACTACTCAACTGTTGTTTTTTGTTGCTGGGCATTACCAGCACGGCACAGCCCGTAATTACGGCGGCCAATAAGTTTAAGCCAGGGGATTGGCGCCGTATCCAAGAGGCTCAAATAACGGGGGTAGTGGCGGGTAGTTCGGGTATAAATCAAGTTTGGAACTATAATAACCTTGTTGATATGCCTGGCTCATCTGGTTTTGATAGTATTTCATTGCCCAGTGGCGGCCCTATCCCCCCATATTTTGTGGGCGCCAATCTAAAAGGTTATTTATATTATGAATATGGTGGAATAGTTGATGAAGGAGATTATTTTTATAAAGTATCCGGCGACACCGTGCGGAATATGGGTTATTGGGCGAATCCATTGGACAGCTTTATTCAGTACTATCAAAATCCATACATCGTATTTCCTTACTATCCTTTTACGTATAATAGCCATGCTAGTGATTCTACCCTGGTAACTGACGTACTTGGGACTGGCTATACCGATACCTCCAGGCGTAATTTTGATTATAAGGTAACAGGTTATGGCACACTGATATTGCCGGGCAACCGAACCTTTACCGATGTGCTGCAAGTTAAAACTACTACTATATCTTCGCCTTTTTTCTTTCCTGAGATCAACATGATTTATGTAAAACAAGGCATCCCTTATCCGCTGCTAGAGATGTCTATATCCCCTTTAAATGGAACAGTAGTTGGAGTTGATTACATGACCAGCTATGGTACAGGCCCCGTTGGCCCCTCCTATACTTTTACCGGCAATGGCAATTGGAACAACCCAGCTAACTGGCAGGGCGGTACCATGCCCCCGACCACCTTTACACCCGGCTCAATTATCATCATCAGCCATGCGCCCGGCGGCAGTTGTATCATCAATGTACCGGTAACCATACCGCCCGGTGTGCAGTTTATCATATCTAGTGGCGCCAACTTGGTGCTGCCGGGTAATTTAACGATACAATAATTCAATAGCATTTCTTTGAGGTAACAAAACCAATAAGCCCATCAAACTCCCTTATTAAAACGGACACTTGACGGGCTTATTGATGACAGGGGAATAGCGAAGTGGCTACTCAAAATCCTTATACAACAAATATTTTTTGCGCATCTTTTTAAATTGCACCAATCCCGGCTGCCAACTTTTTTTAATCTCGGCCTCGGTTTTGCCAGCCTTTACTTGTGCCATCAAACTGGCGTTACCGGTGAGTTTGTTAAAAAACACATCTTCCGGCTTGCCGCTCTTCGCCTTTAGGAAAAAACTATCCTTACCGGGAAACAATTTATATGCATCCAACAAATACTTCAGTTGTATTTTACCGCCCGATTTGGCCAGCACCTGCGCTTCTGTGCCCGATAGGTTCCAGCCATAACACAATTGGCCAAAACACTTGCTGCTCTTGGCCCCTGCATTGGGGTTGGGCGTAAACGAATAGAGGTTTTTGGGCAAGTTGGGGTGCCCAAACATTTGAAAAGGCTTGTCGGTGCCCCGGCCCTCGCTCAGCACCGTACCCTCAAAAAAGCAGGTACTGGGATACCAATAAATGCTCTGCATTTCCTTTAAATTGGGCGAAGGCATTACGGGCAAGCTGTAATGGGTGGTATGGTCGTAATTTTTACATTTGATCACTAAAAAATGAAAGGGCGTATCCGCATTGGGCTTGGTAGAAATATTGTACGCATGGATGGCATTGGCTTCCTTGCTCAACCATTTTTCGCCAGCCAGCATCATACCGTACTCACCAATCGTCATGCCGTACACAATGGGCACCGGCTGCATGCCGATAAAGCTCTTGAATTTTTTATCCAGCACAGGACCGTCCACATAAAAACCATTGGGATTGGGCCGGTCCAACAGCAGCAGGGGCTTGTGATTTTCCAGCGCCGCCTCTATAAAATATTCCAGTGAAGAAATATAAGTGTAAAACCGAACACCCACATCCTGAATATCAAAAACCAGCACATCCA
The DNA here is from genome assembly GCA_943373145.1 of Chitinophaga pinensis. Lineage (GTDB taxonomy): Bacteria > Bacteroidota > Bacteroidia > Chitinophagales > Chitinophagaceae > Ferruginibacter > Ferruginibacter pinensis_H. The sequence continues at coordinate 144,398 of CALSBI010000006.1, read as the reverse complement.
CCCCATTAAAATCGGCTGCGGTAGGCTTTCTATGGCTGCCGTACAGGCTCACCACGGTTACACCCGTTTTGCTGTCCACCGCATTGCCTACTTTTTCACCGGCATCTGCCGTGCCCCTAAAACCATGTTCAGGGCCAAAAATCTTCACCACATTCACGCCCGATTTGAGCAGGGTATCCACCAAATGGGTATTGCCCACCATCGAGGTTTGATTGGCAAAAACCGCTACCCGCTTGGCTTTCAACAGTGGCAGGTACACTTCCATGCGGTCGGCACCCGTTATTACCTTGCCTTGGCCGCACACCGTAGCCGAAAGAAGCAGGGCCAAGCCCCAGATTATCATTTTGTTATACTTCATGTTTCAAAGTAAACAAAAACTTTCCAAATGATGGGAAGAAGGGGATGAATGGGGAGTGGTGCCATGCCTTCGGCTTGGTGGCGCTCTGCGCCAAATGACGAGTGACGCCGTGTTTGCCCCGCCAACAGCGGTGGCCCTTACACTAAATGAAGTCCCCCCAACTCATAACCCATAACTCATCACTCATAACCATGCCTACGGCAGGCAGGCCCATAACGCATACCGCATCAGCAGAAATCTGTATTTAGGCCCCTAATGGCTATTTTTTGCCGTTAATATAATACCTTGCGGCCACGGAGATGAAAAGTTACAAACAGGGTAAGGGGCCAAACAAATAATACACTTTTATCTCCCCGGCTTACTTACGCCTAACGTAAAATAAAAAAAATGGAACAAGCTAAAAATGGCGACCTGGTAAAAGTGCATTACACTGGCAAATTGGCAACCGGCGAGCAGTTCGACTCATCCGAAGGCCGGGAACCCCTGCAGTTTACCGTAGGTGGTGGCCAAATGATCAAAGGTTTTGATGTGGCAATACCAGGCATGGCCATTGGCGACAAAAAGACCATCAACATTTCACCCGAAGAAGGCTATGGCGAACGCAATCCCGAAGCCATCATCGAATTCCCCAAAACCAATATACCCCCCGATATGCTGCCCCAGTTGCAAGTAGGCATGCAGTTGACACTTACCAACCAACAGGGCCAACCTGTACCGGTAATGGTAGCCGATATTCAAGAAGAAATAGTGGTACTGGATGCCAATCATTTTTTGGCTGGCAAAGAACTCGTTTTTGATATTGAATTAGTAGCGATCGGTTGAAGGGATTAGGAATTGGGTATTAGGTATTTGGGTTCCCGCCTGTGGCGGGATGTCGGCCGGGCCTCCAATTGGGTATTTGAGGGGTTTTGCACTTCAAATACCCAATCTTCCGCTAAACAAACAATTAAGCAGTTCAAAATCCAACACGGAACAATCAAACAAAAGAACAGTGGAACAATAGAACTGCAGAACAACTCGTAACCAAAATAACTCGCAACAAAATCAACCCGTAAAAAAATGGTACCAATCAGTCAAGACCTAGTAGCCGAACGCTTTATGCGGTATGTACAAATTGATACGCAAAGCGATCCCAACAGCAATACCCATCCCACCACGGAGAAGCAAAAAGATTTGAGCCAGTTGCTGTACAAAGAATTACGTGGTTATGGTTTTACCGATGTGGAAACGGACGAGTACGGTTATGTATATGCTACCCTACCCTCCAATTCCGACAAACCCAATGTGCCGGCCATTTGTTTCTGCTCGCATGTGGATACGACTTCTGATTGCAGCGGCACCAACGTTAAGCCTATCCTGCACCGTTATTACGACGGTAGCGATATTGTGCTGCCCGATGACCCCAGCTTGGTGCTGCGTGCGGCAGACAGTCCTTATCTGGCCAATCATATCAACCATGGCGTTATTACGGCTAGCGGCCTCACTCTATTGGGTGCCGACGACAAGGCCGGTATTACCGCCATTATGGAAGCCATTGTTTACTTTATACAAAACCCTGGTGCCAAACACGGCCCCATCAAAATATTGTTTACACCCGATGAAGAAGTAGGCAAGGGCACGGCCAAGGTAGACCTGCAAAAACTCGGTGCCCAATTTGGTTATACACTCGACGGTGGCGAAGCCGGTAGCTTGGAAGATGAAACTTTTAGCGCCGATGCGGCCATCATTACCATCTACGGTGTATCGGCCCATCCCGGCTACGCCAAAAATAAAATGGTGAATGCCCTCAAGGTAGGCAGTGCCGTATTGGCCGCCCTGCCCAAGGATGAATGGAGCCCCGAAACCACGAACGGCCGGGAAGGCTTTGTACATCCTGTATCGGTAAATGGCATTGCCGAAAAAACCACCTTGCAATTCATTGTCCGCGACTTTACGGTAGATGGGTTACTGCGCCACCACGAACGCCTACAGGCAATCGCTGCCGAAGTAGTAGCCCAGTATCCCGGCGCTACGATGCAATACGATATTGTGGAGCAGTACCGCAACATGAAAGAGATACTGGACCAAAACCCCCAAGTGGTGGCCTACGCCGAAGAAGCCATTCAAAGGGCCGGCCTCACGGTACAAAAGTCCAGCATCCGCGGTGGTACCGATGGCAGTCGCCTCAGCCACATGGGCCTTCCCTGTCCCAACCTTTTTACCGGTATGCAGGGCATCCATAGCAAACTGGAATGGGTGGGCACCAAGGATATGGCCAAAGCTGCCGAAACGATTGTGCATTTGTGCATGATTTGGGAGGAAAAGAGTTGAGCCTATCATTTTGTTGCACAAATATCTGCACAGGGGAAGCCTTGTCCATCTTAATTTTCGCTATATGATTAAAAATATTATACCCCTCATTGCTCTTTATTGGCTTGCTGCTTGCAACAATGCAGACCATACGACCGAGGTGAAAATAGACGATCAGTTGGCCGAAAAAATTGTACGGGATTATATGCACTACAAAAATACGGCATTCGACGGCGCAGGCACGACCAAGGCCGAAACCATTACCATCCTTTCCAAAAAGCAGGTACTGGATACGGTTTGGATAAAGTATAGCTGGAGCGGCAAATACAGAGAAGCTCCCACACGTAACAATTATGATAGCACCTTTAGTAGCGTAAACGATATGGCAGGTGAGGCAAAAGCCGTAAAAGTGGACAGCCTGTGGCAGGTACAATAAACAGGCCGTTTGAAATGATGCTTAAGGCCATCATGCCTAAATACTTACAAGCAAAGTATCACATTATTTCAATTAACACATCAAAAACCCTTATCTTCAACCATTAAAATTTTTCAATTATGGAATATGTTCAATATTGGTGGGTAGCACTGTTGGTACTAGGTGTACTGGGCAGTTTTGTTACCATCAACCAGGGCACCATTGGTGTCATTACCATGTTCGGTAAGTTCCAGCGCATCATGCGGCCGGGGCTTAATTTTAAAATCCCTTTTTTGGAGCAGATATACAAAAGGGTAAGCGTACAGAACCGCTCGGTGGAACTGGAGTTTCAGGCCGTAACGGTAGACCAGGCCAATGTATATTTTAAAAGCATGTTGTTGTATTCGGTACTCAACCACGAGGAAGAAACCATCAAAAACGTGGCTTTTAAATTCATCAGCGATAAAGACCTGATGCAAGCATTGGTGCGTACCGTAGAGGGCAGCATCCGGGCCTTTGTATCTACCAAGAAGCAAGCCGAGGTACTGAATGTACGCCGGGATATTGTAGAAAATGTAAAGGAGCAGGTGGATTTGCAGTTGGAAAGCTGGGGCTACCATTTGCAGGATTTGCAGATAAACGATATTACGTTCGACGAGGCCATTATTACCAGTATGAGCAAGGTAGTGGCCAGTAACAACTTAAAAGCCGCCGCCGAAAACGAAGGCCAGGCCCTGTTGATTACTAAAACCAAGGCCGCCGAAGCCGAGGGCAATGCCATTAAAATTGCTGCTGAAGCCGAAAGGCAGGCTGCTCAATTACGTGGTCAAGGTGTGGCCCTGTTTAGGGAAGAAGTGGCCAAGGGTATGAGCCAAGCCGCCGAGCAGATGAAGCAGGCCAACTTGGATACCAATGTGATTTTGTTCAGTATGTGGACGGAAGCGATCAAAAACTTTGCGGAGTATGGCAAGGGCAATGTGATCTTCCTCGATGGCAGCAGCGAAGGCATGGAAAAAACCATGCGCCAGATTATGGCCATGCAGCAAATGGGCGAAAAACGATAGCCAAGTACTCAAAATATTTGCAATGCTGCCCCCATCGGGCAGCATTTTTTGTATAATTATCCCTTAAAAACAAAATTTTAACATTTCTTTAAGACGCATTTTACAAAAATGTTCGTTTAGCAATAACAAGTGCTTATTTTTGGCACGATAATTTAAAGTTAGGTGTAACAATAAACCCAGATTATGTTTGATATTTTTTTGCAAGTAGATTCGGTAGCCAATGCCTTACCAAAATTTGAAAATACCCTCGGCACATTGGCCAAAGGTGGCGTACTGATGATTCCATTGGCTATTTTATTTGTAGTAGCTGTTTTCTTTTTTATCGAGCGGATGATTTACCTACGTAAAGTGGGCAAAATAGAAGATAATTTCATGAGCATTATCCGGGATAATATTATTACCAACAATATACAAGCGGCCCGTAGTTTGGCCAAAAATACTGCCAATCCGGTAGCCCGCATGATTGACAAGGGCATACAGCGTATAGGCAAGCCCATTGATACCATTGAAAAAAGTATGGACAATGTGGGTATGCTGGAAATGTACAAGATGGAGCGGAATGTCAGTATCCTATCTATCATCTCCCGCATGGCACCGCTGTTTGGCTTTTTGGGAACGGTAATCGGTATGCTGGACTTGTTCAAGGGTATTGCTGGTAGTACATCCTTTACCACACAAACCATTGCCGACGGTATCTATATCAAAATGATTACGACGGCCACGGGTCTGATCATCGGCATCTTGGCCTATTTGGGCTTTAGCATTCTCAACAACCAAATTGGCAAAATAGAAAACAAGATGGAAGCCGCCAGTGCCGAATTTATCGACATCTTACAGGAACCCACTAAATAAACCACTTCTTTATCAATACAATGAGTTTACACAAAAAATATAAAAGGCATGGGCATGAGGAAGTGGACATGGGCCCGCTGAACGATATCTTGTTCATCCTGATGTTTTTCTTCCTGATCATTTCTACCTTGGCCAATCCCAATGTTATTAAGGTAACCAATCCCAAAAGCAAGGGGGATACCAAAACCAAGCAGAGCTTGGTGGTAAGCGTAAGAAAAGATGGTAGTACCTATATAGGGCAACAATTTGTACAATACGATTCGCTGCAAAGCTATTTGAGCAAGATGATCGATAAAAAAGACAGCTTGAACAAACAAACCGTGGTGATCAATGCAGATACCGCTGTTTCCATCAATAAAATTGTGGGCATTATGACCGCAGCCAAAAAAGCCGGTGCTGCCGGCGCTTCGTTGAGTGTGGACGGGAACTAATGAGCAAATATGCAAATGTGCAGATGTGCAAAAAATACTCGAAGGGGGCTGCTGTTTCATTGATACAGTATCTGGAAGACATGGCCATAATGGATTTTATGTGACAATTTTAACATAGCAATTGATATATTGATGATAACTTGCCTACACAAAACATCCATCTGTTCTTAGGCTACAGTAACAACTCTAATTTTGCACATTTGCAAATCTGCACATCAGCACATTACAACCACCATCCGCTCCTTCCCAAACAAATCTTGCTTCACCGTTACCGAGCCATAGTGTGCCCGGAATAAGTCCGCTGTTGCCTGTGCATAATCTTCATGTGTTTCTACAGCGATAAAGCCGCCGGGGCGGAGATGTATTAAGCCAAAAGCTGCAATGGCTTCATAAAAAAGCAAAGGGTTGTTATCCGGTACAAACAAAGCCAAGCCTGGTTCGTAGGCTGCTACATTGGCATCCAGTTTGGCCTTTTCATTTTGAGGGATGTAAGGCGGGTTACTTACAATCGCATCATACTGTCCCAGTAAGGACCAGTTATCCTGGTTCAAAAAATCAACTTGCAAAAATTCAACCGCTGCCCTATGCGCCACCGCATTTTGTTGGGCTACCGCTAAAGCCCCAGCGCTAACATCCACCGCCGTTACTTGGGTAGCTGGCAATAATTTTTGTAAAGTAACCGCAATGCAACCGCAGCCGGTACCGATGTCGAGGATCGTTGGCCGAGATTCGTTGGCCGTTGGCCGGGGTCCCAAATCGGTTGACGGTTGACGGTTGACAGTAGACGGCATCTCCAATTCCAAATTCCTAATTCCTAATTCCCCATTCCTTTCCCCCAATTCCAAATTCCCAATTCCAAATTCCCAATTCCCCATCCCCTTCACCACCAACTCCACCAATTCCTCCGTTTCCGGCCTAGGGATCAGCACATTTTCATCCACTGTCCAGTGCATTTTATAAAACCAAGCCTCGCCCAATACATATTGCACCGGCTGATGTGCCAGCAACATAGCCAGTTTTTGTTGCAAGGTATCAGCAATGGCTGCATCCAGCAATTGATCGGCCGCCGCTTTACGACCGGTCGTATTTAGACCAGCCACTTTCTCAAAAACCCAATCCGCCACAATATTTGCCTCGCTGGCCGAGTAAACCGCCTGCAAGCCCTGCACAAAATCCGCAAAAGCCTGTTGAACCGTCATGATACGCAAACTTACAACTTACTATGTTGCATAAGCCCCTATATCCTTACTTTTGCAGCCAATGTCCCAACACGAAACATATATGTACCGCTGTTCGCAACTGGCCCAATTGGGGGCTGGCTATACAGCGCCCAACCCCATGGTAGGCGCCGTGTTGGTGCATGAGGGCCGCATCATCGGCGAAGGACATACACAGCCCTATGGCGGCCCACACGCCGAAGTAATGTGCATCAACAGTGTATCCGACGCCGATAAACCACTGTTATCCAGCGCCACATTGTACGTAAGTCTGGAGCCTTGTGCCCATTTTGGCAAAACCCCACCCTGCAGCGACCTCATTATCCGTAGCGGCATACCGCAAGTGGTAATCGGCTGTGCAGACCCATTTGAAGCGGTAAACGGCAAGGGCATTGCTCAGTTGCAAGCGGCGGGTATCCAAGTAACAACAGGCATCTTGGAAGCAGCCTGTCAGGAAATCAATCGATATTTTTTCACCTATCATATTCAACAAAGGCCTTATGTTATTTTAAAGTGGGCACAGAGCGCCAATGGGCAGATAGGGACCGTTGGCGAACGCACAGCCATCAGCGGGCCAATTACCAATCGGTTGGTGCACCGCTGGCGTAGTGAAGTAATGGCTATTATGGTAGGCGGCAACACGGCCCTTACCGATAATCCACAACTGACCACCCGCCTGTGGAAGGGCCCCAATCCCAGCCGCATTGTAGTAGCAGGGCAAACACAGTTGCCGGAGCATTTGCATCTCTTTAACGAGCAAGCACCCACACTGGTTTTTTCCAACGAACAAAAGGTGCAACATCCACATGCCAGTTATTATCCCTTGCCCACTGGCGACAACACTATCGATGCGTTGCTTGGGCAATTGTATCAACTGCGCATCAACAGTGTATTGGTAGAAGGCGGTGCCCGGTTGCTGCAAAGCTTTATCAACAGTGGTCTGTGGGACGAAGCAAGGATCATCACCAACCCTTCGCTGGTTATTGAAGATGGCATCGCAGCCCCACAACTACCGCAAAAGCAGTTCATCCATCAAAAAACATTGGGCAACGATAGTATCGCATATTTTACAAATCTGCAAAATGCCCATTCGTCATTCGTCATTCATCATTCATAATTTATCAATGTTTTTCCTCCTCGGTAGTATCATCCTCAGTTCCTATTTAACATTGGCCTTTAAGGTTTGCCAACGCTATGGCATCAATATCTTTCAAGCCATCGTGTTCAATTATGTTACCTGTGTAGTAACCGGATCGGTGTTCAGCGGTTCTTTTCCGTTTACGACTGAAAACTTACAGAGCGATTGGATGGGTTGGGCAATGGTGATGGGTGCCATGTTCATCATCCTGTTCTATATCATCGGCTTTACGGCACAAAAAATGGGCGTGGCTGTAGCTTCGGTGTCCAACAAACTATCATTGGTCATACCCTTTTTGTTTTCGCTGTATCTATACGGCGAAAAAGCAACTTGGCTCAAAATTGCTGGCATTGCCATTGCCTTGGTATCGGTGGTGCTTACCTGCTACCCCAATAACAAAACAGATGGCGGCAACAAACAAAAGGAAGGCAAGGGGATATTCCTGATTCCGGTAATCCTCTTTATTGGCAGTGGTTTTTTGGATACATTAATTAAGTATGCTGAGTCACAATTTTTGAACGAGGGCAACAAGAATGCCTACCTCATTATGGGTTTTGCGGTGGCCAGTTGCATTGGCCTTGTTATGTTGTTGGTGCAGTTGATGCTCAAAAAAACAAAACTACAGTCCAAGGCGTTGTTGGCAGGCATCCTCATTGGCATTCCCAATTATTTTTCCATCTGGTGCTTGGTAAGGGTGTTGAAAGATTATGGCGCCAACAGTTCCGCCATCATCCCGATTAACAATATGGGCATTGTGCTGTTCAGTGCGGTCATGGCATGGCTCTTGTTCAAAGAGAAACTGAGCCGGTTGAATTGGATGGGGATTGTATTGGCGCTGGGGGCGATTGCGTTGATAGCCTTTGGCTAACCAATTAGCTAATGTGCTAATACCGCTATGGCGGCACAAGTTATGCTGATTAGCTAATTTTTTCAAACTGTTAGTGACTGCGGGATAGGAGGAAGTAATGCGATGCAAATTGGCTCCCTTAAAAAAGCTGATTGCACAAAACCGAGGATGCAGTACGGCTAAACAAATAGATTAGGAAATTGCCCCAACTCATAACCCATAATTCATAACTCATAACTCAAACAACCCGCAACTAAAACAACTCGTAACTAAAATAAAAAATGAGCACTACCCCTGATTTTTATCTCACAATCTCCCAGCCCTCTACCGCCGAGTTCAAAGACCGGGGCAGCAAATTCATTGCCTACGCCTACCCCATTACTACCGTAGATGATTTCAAGCAACATTTACAGGCATTGAAAAAAGAGCATCCCAAAGCTGTACACCATTGCTTTGCCTACCGCATTGGCACCGATGGCAATACCTTCCGCCAAAGCGACGACGGCGAACCCAGTGGCTCGGCGGGCAAGCCCATCCTCGGCCAAATAGACAGCAAGGAACTGACCGATACTGCAGTGATTGTAGTACGCTATTGGGGCGGCAGCTTGTTGGGCGTACCCGGCCTCATCAATGCCTACAAAACCGCAACGGCCCTGGCCCTACAGGTTACCCCCATTTTACAAAAACAGGTGGAACAAAAGTACCACCTGCAATTCGACTATACCCAAATGAATGATGTGATGATAATCCTCAAGCAATACAATTGCACCATCCTCGCCCAAGAAGCCCAACTGTTTTGCAGCATTACCACCGGCATCCCCAACAACCGCTTGGAAGAAACCCTTTACAAACTGAAGGAGTTGAGGGGGGTGGAAGTGGTGAAGGGGTGAGGAGCAATATCCAGAAAATCTTGTTTACTCCTGAAAATTCTAATTGCCACTGCCAAGCCTATTGAAAATCAACAAATTATCATACTCCAATCACCAAAATGGACAAAAAGACTTAGCAATACCCAGCACAATCAGTGTTGTAGGGCTCAATAATCAATTGTATTAGCGTGATTTCATCACAAAAGAAGGGTGAATTAACGGCTTCGCCCATTTCAGTACAGATATAATTTTATGCTTCGTAATACTAAAACAATCGTCATGAGCATAAAAAGTAATCGTATATATATGGCCCTTGGCCTATTCTGCCTACTTTTTTTTCTTGTACCCTATCAAATTTATGCTCAAGAACCGCCCACTAAATCAACAAATAATTCTTTGCTAGACAAGCTAATAGGTATAATAATAGTTTTTTTTATACTGAGTATGATAGTAGAAAGAATTACTGATTTCATAAAGTTGAATATATGGGAAAATGAACAAGGGAAACTATTTTTTTGGGGGCTTTTCAGAACTAAGCAGCCTTCTGAATTATTGGAAAAGAAAAGGGAAAGAAATATACAAAGAATTACCTTCATTACAGCAATACTAGTCGCTATACTATCAAATGCCAATCTCATACAATTGATTTCAAGTGATGACCCATCGAAGGTTCTTGGTCTAAAAAACTGGGGTAATACCTATCCCCTTAGTGGAGAAAGGGATTTTACTTTGATGCCACTGATAGGATGTATGCTCACCTCTTTCTTTATCTCAGTGGGCTCAAAATTTTGGCATGACATGCTGGATTTACTTTTACAAATAAAGAATTTTCGGCGTAAACTAAACGATAGTAGAACTTTTGACAATCCGCAGTCTGTCAATCAGATAACAGAATTTATACAAACCCCAGAATTTAAGCTTGCACAAATTGCTCTTGACCAAAACAGTCAAAGCATCAGAAGCATTCCTGGCGTATTAACGGTAGGTAGAGGCTATACACTTGTAGGTGGTCAAAAAACTGGGTGTATCGAAGTACATGTAGCTGACGCAGCAACAGCCGAGAAAATATCCAAAGACTTTCCTATTACACTTAGCTCTGGACTAACCGTACCAGTACCAGTAGTAGTAATGATAACTGGATCAAAACCAGTAACCCATAGCCTCAATGCAGCTTTAAGTATAGGCAACAAAACAAAAAATCTAGGTTTGGGGACGTTGGGTGGTTTTTTTAAAGACACCACAACTGGTGAGCATTATATCCTATCATGCTTCCATGTACTAAACTCAGATAGCAATTGGACAGCATTACCCTCAACGAGAGAAATTGTTTTGGGAAGTAATGGCACCCAAACTATTGCAGAAATGATAATGGGTTTCAGAACAGACCAAATTGATGCTGCTATAGCACTTATTAAAAAGGATACAAGTATTTCAAACGATACAATAAAGAATCCAAAAGCAATAAGAAAGATAGAGACAAAAGATGCAATAAACGAGACACCTGTTCGGATACTTGGAGCTAAAACAGGCTCAGAACAAAAAGGCATCATTTACAATGACAGTTGGGATACCGAACTTATTTATAGCGATAATAATCCATGGTTACTCAAAGACCTCCTCGTCTTAACGAACAAAGCAAACGGTTCCTTAATTAGTATGACCCAGCAAGGCGACTCTGGCGCATTGGTTATCGACAACAGTACCAACAAGGTAGTTGGAATGGTTGTAGGCGGCGACAATCTTTTTACTTATGCTATAAAGATGGATAAGATAGCTCAAACGTTTGGAATAACATTAGTTTAAATAATAAATTTTATAACATGAAACGATTACTTTGTATCATTCTACTCATTGTATCATGCCATACAACTATATTCTCTCAAATCAAAATTCAAATTACAATAACAAATACAGATAAAGCAGATATCGTTTTTTTTGATAATTCAGGAAACAAAACTTTACCGCCCAAAACAATAGACTTCAGTACTTCTCCGGGATCCATTGAAATAATTAATCAAACGGATGAAAAAGATTTTGCGATATTTATTGGTCAGACCAAGATTGCAAACTCCACTTCACCACCCTTTACGTTTCCTGTAAAATCTGATGCGCAACAAGGCAAAGCTACTGTCACTATTTCTGCAGGCGGAGCCATTTCCCCTGCATTCGGAATTGGGAAAATTATTACGGGCAGTAATATCCTAGTGAAAAACAATAACGGTAATGAAATAGCATTATTTAAATCTGCCGATGGCACAGGCTCGTCATCGAGCCAAGTTAAAGCTACTAAAGACCTGACACGTGCAGACATAGTTGCTTTTGTTAAGAAGATTGTAAGAAATCGCAAATACAAACGTGTACCCAATCAGAATCTTTACATAGATGACTTTGGGGTTGTTCATGTATTTCTTGATGAAAACCTACAGCCCATTTTATCATACTTTCCCACAACAGCCCGTGAAAGTAATGACCAGTTTCAGTTTCACATCATTTCAACAGATAATAATTATTACTATAAAATAAGCAGTGATGGCGAATTTACACCAACTGCACTAGGAGATGAGATTGCAGACAACGGCTTTCCCAAACCAACAGCACAATCGACAGGTGCAAATACTAAAAAGGTATTTGAGGAGTACCAATCCCCAATTTTTGGCCCTTACACAGGAACTTTTCCATTTACAATTGAAAAGATAAGCAAGCTCAATAATACAGGCAATTCGGTTTTAACACTTACAAAAACTATTAAGCTGTTAAAAACCAACAGGGTAAGTTTGAATATCGGTGCTGTATCTACTTGGCTGAAAAATCCAGATAATATCCGCAGTTTTGTAAAACCCAATGGCGACTCTACTCTTGTCGCCGACGACCCTGATGTTAGAGGCACTTTGATAGCACAAATAACTTTTCACCTGAAACCAAGGAATATCAATGTACCAGTAAGGGATTACAGGGAAAAAATTGGCTTTACTTTTGGCACCAACCTGACTGGGAAAATAGGCACAAACTTCTTTACGGGCATTAATTTTGAAGTTACCAATGGTCTTTGCTTAAATGGTGGCGTACATTTTGCAAGGGTAAATTATGTTGCGAATTACAGGGACTTCAAGTATGGTGAAGATAAGTTTTCGGGCACACTTATTACACTTAAAAGGTGGAATGCAGGGGTTTACTTGGGCGTAAATATTGACGCTGCACTATTTACAAAAGCATTTAAGAGTTTTCTGAGTAGTGGTACAACTTCCGAACCTTCCAATTAGGCTATATGCTGACTAAGTAATTAAAAGAAGGGGCTGTATCAAAAGTCCGAGACAGCCCCTTTTAATACGGTAGAGGGATGGAGAAGATTATCGTTTAAGCAATTCTCAGAGCCTTGATTTTACTTTTGATACATCCTCTTCTTTTTTGTTAAAACAAGAATATGTTATAAAACTGTCAATTGAGATTATATTAACCCACCCCCCTACTTCCCCACCAACTTATCCGTCAGCTTGTCCACCTGCCCCTTCAAATACTCCACCTGTGCTTTCAGTTCTTCAATGGTCAATTTGTAGCCATCCAATGCCATTTCAGATTGTTTGATTTCCCAATGGTTGTAGCCTTGGCCTACTTGCGAATTGGTGATGTTTTCGATATTGAACTGTTCAGGTATATTCATAATATCCTGCGCTTTTACCTACAAAGCAGGCCATAACCCGTATCTACCATTTAAGCGAAACCTACCTTTTCCCCAAACTGGCCGCCGAAGTAGGGCAGGCATGAGCAGGGCCGCCCCAGTGGCCTTTTTGTACCAGTACGCAACCATTGCGTACCACTAACCAATCGTTGCGTACTGGTAACCAATCGTTTTGCACCAGTCACCAACCGTTGCGCACCGGTAACCAAGCATTTTGCACCAGTAACCAATCGTTGCGTACCAGTAACCAAGCATTTTGTACCAGTCACCAACCGTTGCGTACCGGTAACCAAGCATTTTGCACCAGTCACCAACCGTTGCGTACCGGTAACCAAGCATTTTGTACCAGTCACCAACCGTTGCGCACTGGTAACCAATCGTTTTGCACCAGTCACCAACCGTTGCGTACTGGTAACCAATCATTTTGTACCAGTCAATCGTTTTATACAGGTGACTTCTTACAACCTGGCATGGCATGGAACAAAATATATTTTGTTAAAAAAGGGATTTTGAAAATTTTAAGAAAATTTTAACATTTTAAATTTTGCTATTTTCTAAGAACGGTTAAACTTTGTATGGTCAACAAAATTCGTTCACCCATTTTAATCAAGTACAAAATGGCACACAGTTATCTCCCCCGTACCGATGCGGGAAAAATGCAATGGCTCAACAATTTCGCAGCCAAATTGCCCAATTACAAAGAAACTTTAGGGCTTACAGATGAAACCCTAAAGGAGTGCAAAGACGATGCGGACAATTTCGCCTACATCATTGGCGGTATTGAAAAAGACCGCAAGTACACCAAACAGATTACCGCTTATAAAAATCTGTTACGGTCAGGCAGCAGTAGCGGTATCATCGTTATGGGCCCTGTACCACCTGCGCCGCCCACCCCCGTTTTGCCCGCTCCGGCACGGGCAGATATTTTTGGGCGCACCAGTAAGCTGGTACAAACCATTAAAAACAGTAAGAGCTACAACGAGGCCATTGGCAAGGACCTGGGTATTATTGGCGAAGAAACCGCCAAATCCTTGGCTGAAGTGAAGCCGATACTGGCATACGAAATGCTGGCCGGTCACCCCAATATCAAGTGGAAAAAACAAGGTATGGACGGCATCCACATTTATGTTGACCGCGGCGATGGCAAGGGTTATCAGTTTTTGGCCACCGATACGCATCCTGATTACCTGGATACCTATCCCCTACCTGCCGCAGGCCAAGCCGCTTTGTGGAAGTACAAGGCGATTTACATCGACAACGATGAAGAAACTGGCCAAATGAGCGATGAGTTGTCGGTGAGTGTAAGCGGGAAATTATAGTAAGTATTCTTTGGTTTTGGTTATAGTTAAAAGCCCCTTGCGATGAGCAGGGGGCTTTGGTGTAATAACTATTAGAAATTTATGCTAAGGATTTCAAAAAAGCAATGCTGGGGGCGAAAAAGTATTCGCCTCCTTTGAGTGTGACAAAGTTTCCCAGATTACACATTTTTGTGCTACTTAAATTACCATGCAACTGAGCATATCGTCCTACAAACTTTCTATCAATACCTATCATAGCATCCATCCCAGCCCCATCCCCTGGAAAATTATCCTTACCTGCCCATCTATTCTGTATAAACTCAAACTGATTAGTAATGCTTCCCTGATAACACATAAATAATAACCCTACGCCACTTACTGGGGCTTGCTGTATTGAGGGAGAGGTCTTCGGGTTTACGTCTCGCATACCATAGGGGATCCCCCTTCGGACAATTCGATGTTGCCTCTCTTGTTTCAATGTTTCATCATTGCTAGTGCCCCTAGGGTTAACTTTTCGAATATGTGCATGCCAAGGACATTTGGCACCAAACGTATCGCCTTTATAATTAAAATTATTCTCTGTAGTGGCACTAACGATACCTCCCAGACCACTCACTGTTACAGGTGTGCCATCCGCAAACCTGCCCATAATCATAGCCCCAACTCGTTCCTCATCGCTTGGCATCAGTTCTATTTCATTAGCTAATTTTTTTTTAGCTTCCATAAATCCTTTTACATTTTGTTCCAGCTTTCTAAACACAAAATAGCTACCCATTGCATTTTTGTTGTCGGGCAAATCCTGCACTAGTACTAAGTTCAAATCCGCTTCCGGGTCCCACAAAAGAGGTTCAGTTTTCCCTTTCCTAAAAGCATCTAAATCGTCTTGTAGAAAAAGGGGTTGACTGATACCATCCACATAACCAAAATGCTCAATACCGTCGCCTTCCTTATTGCGAACTACATGACCATATTCAATAAGTACCACTTTGCCAAAAAGTGAAATTTCTTCAATCAAGGTTTTCGCCTTTATGGCCATAACATCAGCATCATCATCGGCCAATAAAAGCATAGCGTGTAAATCCCTCTGATATTCATTTTGCCATGTATTTACTTCTGGATCTGATAATGTAGTCCTTGTTTTACTGTCTTTCATTCCCCTTACAAAGGATTCATCCGGTTGTAGCCCTACATCTCCATTCATCGGCGGCATTTTAAGGTCTAGTATCTTGTAACCTTCAGCAGAAAGATAAAAAGCAGCAAATAAGCTTCCGGAAACTCTATTGCGTTTATATAATTCCCGCTCCCTGAACTGCTTCTGAGCTGATGTAACAACTTCGGATGCTAGCTTACCAATCCATTTAATAGCCTCGGTTTTTGTTTCTTTGTTAAACTGAATAAAAATATGAGTAGTATGATTACGCCCATGACCTTTTAGGATATTTCCTTGAATAGTAGATAATAAACTATTATAATCATAATCTTTAACATTTATTCCCATAACGTTTAGGTTTTATATGAAACTAAAAATTGCATAAAACAAAAGGCGAAATTATCCTTTGCACACAAAATTGTACAACGGTGTAAAAACGGGAAATAATAAGCGTGAAAAAACGGGAACTTGTAGTTTATCTACCTTTTCGCATCTCATTACCTACAAATTATTAAAAAACAAAATTAGGTTTGCCAAAATCATTTTTAACTATTAAAATTCTATTTTTATGACACACGAATTCAAGTTCAATCAGCAGGAACTAGAAAATTTAGTTCGCGTTAGTGGCCCCAACAACATTGCGGTTACATTCTGCGGCCTAAAGGGCTACGGAGGGGACAGTACCTTCTATCTTTGCGCAATATCGATGAAAGCTATGCCCGGTCAAAAAGATGTGATGAACACCTTGGTGCGTCCAATTGTTGGATGCCCATATCCTCCGCTTTGGAGAGATAACCTTGAATTTATACCACATGACGTTTTAGAGGCTAATCCAAAATTCATTTTCAGTGCAGCCGCATTAGCCCAATTGTTACCACAAAACCAACACACACCCGCCCCCGGAACAGACAAACTTATATCTGCCGAAATTGATGCTAGAGCGCAAGCCAATGGTGATTTGGAAACTTTCGTATCTTTCATTATGAAAGATGCCGCAGGAAATCCTGTTGGTAATCCTGTAGTAGGACTAACACAGTAAAAGCAGATGAGTATCTTACATATCATTACAAAATATCTAGACATTGCAGGCCCCCTGCTTGGAGTTGTTTTATGCCTATACCGTGGCTATGGACAACGAAAAACAGGGGGCTTCTATGTAGTGCTAAACTTTTTGTTACTGCAATTTATAGCGAACAGCATAGCTAAATATATGTCCATGCACCAGATGAACAACATTATGGTATATCAGGCCAATGCTTTTTTTTCGCTATTACTGGTTACACGCTGGTTTTGGGGCTTATTCAAAAGCGAGCTATCGCCCCAGCAACTGTCATGGTTTCGACTATATGCCATAATATCCCTCTGCCTTTCTGCCGTATTCATATCCACAGAAAGTACCGACGCTTTAAATAGTATGAGCCTTTCATTTACAGCGCTCGATGCCAGTTTGTACTGCACCATATTTTACATATTAACGCTGCTTAATGTTACAGAAAAAGATTTGTTAAAATCAGGTTCATTTTGGGTATCAAGTGCTTTTTTCTTATACTACTGCAGTTGTTTTATCATTTATGTCACCTTCAAGTTCTTTACAGAAAGAAGCACAGGTGGCGGCAATTTTATGATTCTTTGGAATATTCACAATACAATATTATTTGTATCTTGTATCATTATGGGCTCCTCCAGTAAACTTTCAATACAAAGAAATTAGCATGTCAGATGTTGTATTGATTGCATTAATAGTATTATTCATATTCATTATAACTGTATTCATAGTTCTATTTATCTTTATCTATCACCGTAGACAAGTAAAAAACCTACAAGAAAAAAAACTCCTCCAATCCCAACACGCCCAAGCCATCCTCCAAACCCAACTAGAAATACAAGAACAAACGCTTAATACCGTGGCACAAGAAATCCACGACAATATCGGTCAAATACTGGGGCTGGCTAAACTAAATCTCAACAACCTCATTGCCCTACAACCGGATACACCCAAACTCACCGATACCAAAGACCTTGTGGGCAAGGCCATCAACGACCTGCGCAACCTTACCCGCAGCTTGCACGGTGGCCGTATCGCCGATTTGGGCCTGCCCGATGCCTTGGAGCAGGAACTGCACACCTTGCAAAACACCGGGCAGTTTACCACCCAGCTACAAACCACGGGCAAGCCCTACCGCTTGGAAGCGCAACACGAAATGGTGCTTTTCCGTATGGTACAAGAGGCGCTGCACAATGCCATCAAACACAGCGAAGCTACCCATATCAACGTTGCATTGCATTATGAACCCAATCAGTTCAAACTCATGGTTTCCGATGATGGCAAGGGCTTCGAGCCTGCTGCATTGGCAGCCGCACAAAAAGGCATCGGACTCAAAAGCATGGAGAACCGTGCAACACTCATAGGTGCAATTTTTTCCATCAACACAGCCATCGGACAAGGTACCAGCATAACGGTTATCCTACCCAAAACAACCGATAGCCGATAATTGTTGACCGGAAACCGTGCGCCTGTGGCTGTAAAATTTTCTGATACGCCGTTGGTCGAAGACCAGACGGCGGCGAATCACCAACCAGTTAACCCTTAATCATTCACGCTCAATAAATTTTACTACAAAAAAATCCCCGTCTGCCTATACAAACGGGGATTTTATAAAACCAACTAATTTTCAACCCTGCCAATCTGGGTTCATGATTACTTGTTCGTCTTACTTCATCATAAAGATGATGATAAGGCCTTAAAAACCCGTAAGTGTAACAGCAAATCCGGCACCCACGGTAACTGAAGCACCAGGGTTTACGGTCAGGCTGCGGAGCGACACGTTTACACCCACCACCGGGTAATTGGGCACACCCGAATTGATATATACATCGGTGTACTGATCGGGCACTACGCCGCAACTCCAGTTGCCCGCTACCGTCCAATCGGTATTGACGGCACCAATCCAGGTAACGCCTACTTTATACGTACTTATATTGCTGAAATTAGTGCCATCCACCACGCACCGGTATTTATATCGGTTGTAAGCAGTGGGCGGGGCAGTAAGGGTTAGTGTATTGGTAGCCGTACCGCCATAAACAGCGCCATCAGTAATATTTACATAGCCGGTTCCGTTGTCCACCTGCCATTGATAGGTAGCCCCGCTGAGGTTGGATACATAGCTCACGTTCACGCCGGGGCAGGTACCAATAAATGTAAACTCATCGGCGCCCATATCGGGTGCAGTGGCACTGCGGCTTTGCCCGTCAATATCAGTGGTTACCGTGGCAATGGGCGTACCGGTATTATCGAGGCTGCTATTGGCACTGGCACTCACATGCAAATCGCCCGCTGCTGCAAATATGGGCAATATGTTTAGTGAATTGGCATTGCCGCCAAACCCTGCCTGTAGGGCTGCCAGATTGGCCCGGTTTGATCCGATAAAACCAAGGTTAGGACCGGCCGTATAATAATCATTGAAATCAATGGAGGAGAATACCGTATTGGCAGCGCCGCTATAGAGGGCATAGCGCTCGGTACCCAAGGTCTGGCTATTTACTAAAATATTATTCCGAAGATCAATGGCCCCTGCCGCTGAAACGCCTGCCGTAACATGTATGGCAGCGGGCAAACCTCCCACAAAGGTTTGGTCGGTATTCAAATGAATTGAATTGTGATAAATGGTATACCCTGCACCGGCACTGATAACAATACCGTATCCATTATCCGCTACACCTGCGGAGGCCTTGCCATAGCCGGCTATATCTGATATCATATTGTTCCTGACTACAATATTTGCGGCGGTGGAACTGCTGCTCAGTTGAATACCACTGGCACCAAAACCGCTGGTATTGGTATTCTTCATATTCTGGATAATATTCTTTTCTATAATAACACCTGCTGTAGCTGCTGAAACATAAATACCGGTTGTTCCAACTGTTGTTGCGGCACCGGAAGAAGCAAACCCGGTTATGGTATTGCCCGATATCGTTACATTGGAAGCAGCATTGCCCGATTCAACCCAGATGCCATAAGCATTGCCCGTTGCTGCAACACCTGCATAGCCAAGGTTACTGATGGTATTATTTGAAACTACTGTGTTGATGGTGCCGGTACGTATCCTAATTCCATTATCAATTTCATTATCTGCATTGCTGAGCCCGCTGATTGTATTTTGTGTTACAATAGCCCCGTCTACGCCCTGAATACTGATAGCGGTAATGTCTACTCCTGTTGTAAAATCATTCCCGGCAATCAGTGTTCCGCTTCCGTTTCCAGCCCCAGCAACCAAAATCATAAAAAACCCGAAATTGGTATTGCTGCTGCTGTTATTCTGGAATGTGAAGTTGTTGCAATATCCGGCTATTGCACTGCCCGTGGTGGATGTTGAACTTCCCACTACAATATTACTTGTTGTTGTAGCACCGTTGATAAAGATCGTATTCTTTATGGTACTACCAACTATCGGGGTGGGGTTAACAGATCCAATCAATAAAGCAGAAGGAGAAGTAGCGCTTGTATTTGTGATGGTCATATCACGGGTAGTGCCATTCACGGCATTGGACCCATCCATGATCACATAATTGCCATATATACGGAATAAATATCCGCTGGCCAAGTTACCGCTGATCACCGGGCTCACGCCTATTTCCGGTTTTATGGTGAGTGTATTGGTTGCGCTGGCAAAACTATTCGGGTTGATGATGATGGGATATGTTTCGGCAGGATAGCTTGCATCCAGCAGACTGAATACCACCGGGCCAGAAAGGCATGAACTATTGTATGCCGCCACAGCAGCGGTAATAGTTGGATAAACGCCTGCCGCTCCAACCGTATAGGTTCCGCTGAGATTGCTTTGAATTGTAAAGGAGCTTGGTGTAGTTGGTGGTGTAGCTGCTGCTGGGGGATTGGCCGTAAACCCTGCCGCACCGGCTGAAGGAAATGATCCT
The DNA here is from genome assembly GCA_943373145.1 of Chitinophaga pinensis. GTDB lineage: Bacteria > Bacteroidota > Bacteroidia > Chitinophagales > Chitinophagaceae > Ferruginibacter > Ferruginibacter pinensis_H. The sequence goes on along the minus strand of CALSBI010000006.1, from coordinate 123,862 downwards.
ATGTTGGGTGTGCCGGCATTATCTTGGGCAACAATATAATAGGAAACGGCATCACCAGCAACAACACCTGTTCCAAAACTAAACTGATATTGACCTGCGCCCAACGATCCAGCCGTTGCTGGTAAATAGGCCCCGGCATTTTTTTTCCAATACAATACCGGTAAACCGATACCTGCTGTTGGCACACCGCTTGGGTCGGTAATGTTGGCTGTTAAAGTAACCCCGGCGAGGGTACAGGTATTACCCAAAGGCGTATAAGTAATAGTTGGGGCCGAAAGGTCTGCAAGCGTGCCTGCAAATTCATCGGCGCCAATGTCTGGATTGGTTAGGTTCCGTGTGTCGCCATCATAATCATCCGTAACCGTCGCTATTGGTATTCCACCACTTTCTATCTGTGTAGGGATAGCGGTATTGATATGCAGAAAATTGGCGGCTGACCCTGTTGTACTCAGCAAGTTTGGATTCTCCGTGATGGAAACCGTTTCCCTTGGTGTTACTCGATTTTTATAGTCGGCAATGGTCTGGTCGCTGTTTGTTCCATCAAAAAAGATCAACCGACCAGCAGAGGGCGGGCCTGCATAGAACAGGTTGTTGTTGGATGAACTGCCAAAATTTGTGAGGGTGGTGCTCGAACGGCGGTAAGCAGATGCTACCCCAGTGCCTGCAGGTGTTGATGCATTGACCAAGATATTATTTCTCAGATTCAAAGCTGCCGTTGTTGCCGTGGCGTTGGTGGTATGATAAATACAGGTGCTGCTGAAATTGGCACCGGCAGAAACAGCATTCAAATAAACCGAGTTATGGGATACATTAATATTCGAACTTGTTGTTGTGCTAGTGATATTAATACCACGTATGGCATCCGTAGCAGCGCTGGTATTGGGTGCGTTCAGTGCCCCGATTAAGTTATTATAAACATTGGCAGTTGTAATGCCAGATGCCACCGTGATGCCATACACCACACCGCCTGCATTGTCACTCGTTAAATTGTATATTTTATTCTTATACGTATTATACGTGGCCTGTGTTCCCATGGTGATACCGCCGACTGCCCCTGTAGAACCATTGCCGGTAAGGGTATGGATAACATTACCAAACACATTTGTTAGATTGGTTGCCGTTCCATTGTCGCAATTGATACCGTAAAAGGCACTGGTGGAAGTAGTTCCCGAACGTGTAATGGTGTTGATATTATTGTCGGCAATGATTGTATTGACCGGATTACTTAACTGGTAGATGCCATAAATTGCACCAGTACCTAAAAGGGCGTGGTTACTGATGGTATTATTGGCTACATTCAGGTTGAGGGGCTGGTTGCTGGTAAAATAAATAAAATACGTAACCCCTGTTGTTGCAGCCGTTCTGGTAAAATTGATGAGTGAGTTCCCGATAACATTTTGTGTATTGGTCGTTCCTGTAGTTGTGCCAGCCTGTATGGATATGCCGGAAAGCTGACTGGTGGTGGCTGCGTTGCTGATAGAAATATTGTTGAAGTTGATGTCAATATTAGCATTGATAGCAGTTGAAAAGAAAATGGCATACTGGGTTGTGGTGGTACCATCCCCTCCTGTAATGGTGTTATTATTTACTTTGGCATTATTTTGATAAATTGCGTACACGGCATAAGCTGTGGTGGCTCCGCCCCCATAGTTGGAAATGGTATTACTGCCCCCATCTCCTATCTCATTGCCCTGATCATAAAGATCGTAGGGTGCTGCCGAATTAAAACCTCTCAGTTGCACACCACCATAACAGTTGGAGATTGTGTTGCCGATAATTTTAATGTTTTCGCTTCGGCCACCCGTGGAAGTAACCGTTACGGTGGCGGTACCGGAAATATTGGAAACAAAAACCCCAAAAGAGTAAACAGCCAATTTATTAAGGGTAATCGCACAATTTTTGATGGTTACATTTTTACAGGCATCTGTTCCACTTGCCTTTTTCAGGTAATAGCCATACTCCATATATCCCACCCCGGAAAATGTGGCATCTGTTCGAACATCAATTCCATCAAATGTGATGTAATCACCTCCATTGATAACAATAATACCATCGCCATGACTGCCTAAAGTTGTTGTTGAAGCAATGGTTCCCGGCGTAAGCCTTGTAAGCAGGGGGTTGGCCCCAGTACCTGATTTTTGAAATACGACCGGGTTGGCAAGCGTTCCCGTTGCTGTAATTTCAGTAATATCTGTTGTCTCTGTATGACCTGCCGCAACATTAAATGTAACTCCTGCTGCACCAACACCTTGGGCATTCAGATCGGTTACAGCAGCAGCAACCGTTGCATAATCACCAGGAATCGTTTTGGTTCCTGTTAACTGGGCCATTAATTGAGTGGCAAGTATGAACAGAAATACAAGCAATAAGTAACCCTTCTTCATGTACTTTTTTTTAGTTTTTATGTTTTAATACATATTCATCATCCGGTCATAACATCACAGGTTGCTAAAGCACAAAGGCCAACTTCCGGCTAGTTATAGCGTTGTTAATTTAGGATTACGAAACTTCTAAGCGGGTCTCCCTATGTTGTTGCAATTATCTTCTCAGCATTGCTTCACTTCAGTAAAGGGGTGGTGTAATACAATTTACAATCATCTTCAGGGTGCAGGATTTAATGGCATCTCAAGGCTAATTGGAATATTAAAATTAAAGAAAATAAACCAGTTACCAAATTTTAGATATACAGGAGACAAGGAGTATCAACCATTACCCCTTCATTAAAAAATCCCCGTCTGCCTAAGCAAACGGGGATTTTATACAGTATCTGGCCATGCCTTCAGCTTGGTGTCGGTTTTTAACAGCGTAGCTTGCCTCGCTGCAAAGCCTCCACATCTAGCTTCCAGAATCTAGTATCCAGTATTATTCCTTCACAAACTTCAATGCCTTTGTCCGCTCTCCTTCGATGATGCCCATTACCTGATACACACCGCTGGCAAGACTGCTCACATTTACTTCAATGGCGTTGAAACCGCTGATGAGGTTATTGGTTTGACGGCTTACTACCCTGCCCGCCATATCGGTTATCACCAGTTCCATTTTCAAGGACTCGGCAGCCGTAATGTTCAGTTTAAAGCGGCCTTCCGTTACGGGGTTGGGCGTGATGTTTAACAGTTCAAAACCTTTGCTGCTGTTCAACAGGGCCACTATGATGCTATAGGTAACCACACCATTATCGTCGGTCATTTTCAGGCGGTAGTAGTTGGTTCCTTTCAGCAAGTTATCAGTGTTATAGCTGAACGGCTGTTGCATCCTCACTGCACTGGCCGTGATGCTGTAGATGCTACTAAAGTTGCGGCCATCGCTGCTACGCTCTAGGGCAATTGTACCGTTGGTAGTATTTACCGGCACTACTTTCCAATCCAATATATGGCTGCTACCTTGCTTCGTACCTCGGAAATATTCCACCTTAATGGGTATGGCACCCAAATTGCCGGCACAGGTAATATTTTGTGCATAAGGGTTATCGGTGCCGCCACGGTTTTCTTGCCAAACCAAAACCGCTTGGTCGCCCACTGTACGGGTGAAATTATAACGTAGTTTATTATTGGCCGTACCTGCCAGCACCACTTTTCCTCCCGCCCACACCAATAAACCCGAGGGGTTTATTTTGGCTGCATAAATTTTATTGCTCACATCATACAGCATCAGCATCAAATTGCCATCGCTGCAAACACTTACACCCGATGGTGGCTGCTGCTCGGTATTGGCCGATACGGCAAACACCTGCTGCGCCGCATCCGTTAATTGTCGTGCACCCGTAGCCGCATTGAATCGTTGCGTATAAATACCGTACTGCGATTGCGAGGTGTTGGAGAAGGTGCAGGTCGTCCATATTTCGTGCGTGTTAGCATCATAAGTGGCATTATGCGTCATTTCATAAAAAGCTTGACTAGTGCTAAAGTCGCTGCCGTTGATGCCCCAGGGTAAACTGCCATCGGCATTGATGCGCTGCAGCAGGGCATCAAAACGGTTTTGCGCCGAGGGGTTGGCATAATAGGCGATGAACGTGGTATCGGCCACGGCAAAAACCGTATAATACCTGGTGCTGGAGGTTACATAATTGGCCAATGGGGTGGTTGACCAAAGCTGGTTGCCATCGCCATCAAACTTTTTGGCATACAAAGTGGTGGGCGTTGGACTGCCCACCGTACCATTGCGCTGCTGAAATACCATGGACCAATTACCGCCGCTATGCCCCACCAATTGCGGACGGGAGATTGTTCTGCCCGTTGTGGGGGGCAACACCTCTTTGGCCGTACCCCAAGGGAGCGCACCGCCACTGCTCACCTTATTATAATTGATGCGGTTGTTGGTGGTATTGTTCCAAGCGAAAACATAATCCCCATCTGCTACTTGGCAGGGATAGGGCGATAGGCCCGTACCCAACAATATCCCATCCCCTGTTCCGGGTGTCGTTTCCCAAAGCGATTGCCCGGCATTATTGATTTTATAGGCCACAGCCGCAAAGGTCAAGCCATTGCGCTGGTCTTGAAAACACACAATAAAATTGCCCTGCGCATCCACCATCGCATTGAATACAAAAGTTGCCGTATTGGAAGGATAACTGTTCAGGATGAGGCCATCGGGCCCAAACTGCTTGATGCCGTTATTGTCGATATACTGCACACACATATCGTAAAAGCCGGAACCATTGGGTTTGTAAAAAGCAATATAGGTACCTCCTGCCCCATCGCTTTCGGCTTTGATATCACCAGAAGTATAAGTGGAAAGGTTTAGATTCAGTTGTGCATCATTGCTCCACTGGGCAGTGGCAGGTATAGTTATGCCAATGAGCAATAAAATTTGTAAGCATATTTTCATATTGATGTTGTTGAGGCATACAATATACAAAAAAATAGCATTTTCGGGATAAATGGGGAGGGAGATACCAGTTGACAGTTGACAGAGGACGGTTGACAGGACGACAGGATGAGGGAGGCGTGGGCCGTTGGTCGTTGACCGTTGGCCGTTGACCGTTGGCCGTTGGTCGATGGACGATGGACGACAGACGATGGACGACAGACCATGCTCGATGGACAATACACGTACCGCCTCATCCACTTTCAACTTTTGGCGCAGAGCGCCACCGAGCCAAAGGCACGGCAATTTTCACCTTTCAACTATCTAATTAACCATTCCCCTTCAAAAAAAAATCCCCGCCTGCCTAAGCAAACGGGGATTTTTATCGAAAGGTTACAAGTCAATCACTCATAACTCATCATTCATAATTCATAACTCCCTCATCATTCTTTCACAAACTTCAACGTCTTCGTCCGCTCTCCTTCGATGATGCCCATTACTTGGTACATACCGTTGGCCAACGTATTTACATTTACTTCAATGGCGTTGAAACCGCTGATAAGGTTGTTGGTTTGACGGCTTACGATCCTGCCCGCCATATCGGTTACCACTACTTCCATTTTCAACTGCTCGGCAGCCGTAATGTTCAGTTTAAAGCGGCCTTCCGTTACGGGGTTGGGCGTGATGTTTACCAGTTCAAAACCTTTGCTGCTGTTCAACAGTGCTACGATACCGCTGTAAGTTACCACACCATTGTCATCGGTCAATTTCAGACGATAGTAGTTGGTTCCTTTCAGCAAGTTGCTAGTAGCATAGTTGAATGGCTGTTGCATCCTTACAGCGCTAGCGGTAATGCTGTAAATACTGCTGAAGCTGCGGCCATCGCTGCTGCGCTCTAAGCTAAGCGTACCATTGACTGTATTAACAGGTACCACTTTCCAATCCAATACATGGCTGCTGCCTTGTTTAGCACCGCGGAAGTATTCTACCTTGATGGGCAATGGTGTACGTGGTTTACTAGAAATGAAGTAACCGCTAAAGCCATTGGCAGGGAAACTTACTTCCCACCAGCCGCCGCCATTGTTACCTGCGGGGTTCCATACAACCGATACACCAGCATCGGCAGTTGATAGTTCCTCTACTGCACCGGAATAATTGCCGGGGAAGTAACCACCTGATGGCGCACCATGATAAATAAGGATACGCAAACTGTCGGTATTACCACCACCGGTTAAGGGCAATGGATAATAGTTGCTGTCCAAAGCCTTGGCATTGTAGTTGTCGAACTCGCTTTGCACAAAGTACAGCTTAACCGTACCTGTGGCCGTGGCTGCATTGTTTACAGGCAGTATGTCGTAGAAACGTGCAGCGTACAAGCGGGCAGTACCCATTTGGGTTGCACCGGTATCAATTCGTACGCCGACAGTTACATTACCGCTAACCGGCAAAGCACCTGCTGGGGTAAGGGTGGCGATAATACGGTCGCAGTAATATAGATAATCTGTAGTACCGTTTACTGTGTAACGCACCGACTCATTGGCGATAGCACCTGGGCTTATCGAACCGGCCAGCGTAGTGGTAACAGTAGCAGCAGGATTAAATTCATCTGCTCCGATATCGGGCAAGGTAGTGCTACGTCCGTTGCAATCATAATCGTCCGTAATACCGGTAATGGGCGTACCCAATCCTTTAAAGGTACATACGGCTGGGTTGATGTGCAGGTCGTTGAGCGGGCTCACAAAACCGGGATCTACTTCTAGCGAATTGGCATCATCTGCTACGGCAGTTTGCCAAGCGGCTAAAGCGGCATAGCTGGTACCTGAAGCCGTGCTTAAAGAACCTGTGCGGAAACCGCCATCGTTGGCTCCTGTGCTCCAGAAGGCATTGTAATTGGAATTGAGGTTGGTAAATGTAGTGCTTACCATGCCTATTGCATAGCTCACCGCATTTACGCCGCCACCTGAAGCAATTTGCGTAGTGTATAAAATATTATTACGCAAATCCACTGTAGGGTCGGTACCGGTAATGGCAATACCAAAACTCGGCATTTGGGTGGCAACAGTACCCCTGTCCCCTGTCATAGCCACAGAGTTGTGGTACAAGCGTGTGTTGGCACCGGTAGCGCCTACTACATATATGCCGGCAACAAGATCGGGCGAGGTAGCCGGGGCGGTTACGCCTGTAATCATGTTGTTGCGGATGGTGTTGGCACCCGTGGCACCACCAGCAACGGTTATACCAGCGGCAGAAAAACCTGTAGTGCTTAAGCTGGCCACACCGGCTATCCTGTTGTTGGCAACCAAGGCACCCACAATACTACCAGAGGTAGTGATGGTAGCATCAATAGCTTGATTACCTAAGGCAATACCAATAGCATCAGCACTCTCGTTGGTATTGATACCACTGATGCTATTGTAGGTAACTTCAGGAATAGAATCATTGAACAGCAGAATACCTACCCGCCTGATGCGGTCGGTAGCGCTGGTAGAGTCTAGATCGTTTTGCGTGATAACGGTGTAAACATCCATATTGGCGGCAGAAGCACCGGAAGCATAGATACCGAAAACAGCTCTGCGCACACTACAGTTTTCTACCCTGTTACTATCGTTATCGGCACCAACCGAGCCAGGCGTATTACCGCCGATCGATATACCCAATAAAGTCGTAGTGGGGTCTTGGCCCAGCACGTTCACATTCTTAATTATATTGTTTTTAGCACCATTAGTACCTGTTTGAACGGCAATTACCGCAGCAGAAGTACCTGTATTGGTGTTTTGGAAGGTCAATTCCCTAATGGCAGCATTACCGCCAATAAGGCAACCAGTTGCACTGGCACCCGCGGTAGAACCATTGATAGTAACTTTATCGGTACCATTTAGTTTAATAAGCGCTCCCGTGTTGCTTCCTGTTACGGTACGGGGCCCACCTGTAGGCTGCATACTAACAGCATAACCGCCTGCCAGTTCGTTCAGGGCATGCGTACCCGTTTCCCCAGCCAAGTCGGAAATGATATTGACGGTAATATCGGAAGCAGCACCACGTTGATTTAAATCGTCGAAGATACCGCCTGGGTTAGTTAAAGAGGCATAATTGCCTGCCACACCTACTGTATATACACCACTCAAAGGAGCAAGCACGGTAAACGAACCGTTGAGGGTATCGTTTAGCAGGTTTGCATCTCCCGTCAACTCGGAAATAGCTTGCATTGTGTAGCTATCTACAGGCAGCAATACCGAACTGAATGTCACGTTGGCTGTGCCACCATTACCAGGAATAGACGCAATGGTTTGGGTGTTGTTATATACTATTACCGACAGGGAATTGATGATTCTGAAGCGAACGGTAACATTGGTTTGACTATTGGTACCGTTATTGGCAAAAGTTGCCTGCGGGATGAATGGCACTATTGCATTTCTTGTTGAACCATTAAGTGGGTTGAGAAAAGCAGTGGCGGCCATATCATTTGCAGGTGGCAATACGCCTGTTGGGTCGTCGGCACCAATATCAACACTGGCATCCCTCAATTCACCATCAATATCCACAGTAACACCAGCAATGGCAATACCGGCTCCCGCATTGGGCGACCCAACCGGAATATGCAAATCAGTAGCAGAAATATGGTTGGGGTTTGCCTGAATAGAATTGGCGTCTTGTGGAACAGTATAGGCTATTTGCCAGTTGGCCAATGTCGCAAACTGAGTGGTTAAGGTATTACCCGATGTTGTACCCAAACCGCCAGTTTGTAATTGGGTGTTGGCAGGATTGATGTAGTAATTATTATAATTTTCACCGCCGGTACCAAAGCTATATGCCGCAGAAGGGCCGCTAATGGCATAATAACGTGTGGCTGCCGTACTACTACTAGACAAATCCATGTAAACACTGTTATTTTGTAAGGTCAGGTTTGCATGGGTTGTGCCACTTGTATTACCAATACGTATGCCGCTCCCAAAATTGCTGGTTGCAGTAGCTCCTGGGTTGGGGTCAACATCGCCTGAAAGATAAATGGAATTGTAAACCACTCTGTCAGTATGTCCACCCGATATCCCAAGACCAACTGTATGATCGCCAGACGTGCCATTTGACTTTACGTTATAAATAAAATTATTGGCTACCAAATTATTGGTTGGCGAACCACCACCAGTTGTCCCTAAGAGCAGCCCAACAGCAGAAAAAGTCCTTTCTTCAATTACGTCATGCACTATGTTTCTGGTAACGGTATAATTGGCCGAAGTAATTGTACCAGGAGCCATTGACCAAGACTCTGTTCCAATGGCAATACCTACACGGTCGGCTCCAACAGTTGTATTGGCAAATTCGCCACCTACAAACTGTACTGTATTACGTGTTACAGTGGAATTATTATCGGCCTGCATGAATATGCCTACTTTACCAATCTGATCTGCACCAAAGGCAGCAGGACCAATAAGGTTGTCGCTAACGGTAATATTTTGGTTATTGTTGGTTGTTACACCACGGGTAACAATGCCGTAACGTACCCGCATAATACGGTTATCAATAAATGAGTTACTGTCATTATCATCTCCGTTGCTAGTGGTGCTGATGGTGTTACCGCACATGATAATACCAAACGTACTGTTTGTGCCGGTGTTTTGCGTTGCCCCGGCGCGCAACTCAAGGTTGCGGATTGTATTGTTGGTTGCACCAGCACCCACGCCATTACTTGATAACCAGATGGCAGCTGTAGAAGCAGAAGTGCTGGTATTGGAAACTGTTATGTTTCTGCCAGTTCCGGCAATCCGGCCGTCAATGGTTACATTATCTGCACCATTTAACCGGATAATGGCACCAACGATATTACCAGAAACCGTAACTGGAATACTGGCACTTATATTTACAGAAGCATAAGAAGCCAAACCGGTCCCACTAGCATTAAGGGTCGCTGTTGCCGTTTCAGTTGTATTTTGATTAATCGTTATTGCAATAACACCTGTATGATACCCTGAGTTAATAGAATCAAGTGCCGTTTTTAAAGTAACATAATCGCCATTAAGGGCACCACCGGTAGCCGTTACTACAACTGGGTTGGCTCCCGCATTTACCGTGTAAGCATAATTGGCCCCTGCATTGTTTTGCAAATTCAAAGTAGCCATATCGTACCCAGCCTGGCCAATACCCGCAGTACCCACAATGGTAGTTAACTGCGCCAAGGAACGATTGCTGGAAAAGATATAATATGATACATTGGCACCCGAAAGTTGTCCAGGTATCACTGCTGTGCCCGCCGTAGCAACAAAGGTAGCCTGCACAACCGAAGAAGTAGTATACCCATTGGTGGAATACCGAACAAACACATTTTCGCCTGTGCCCAGCGCAGCCGAAGCAGTAATGCTTACCGTTACCGGATTGCCGGGGTTAACCGAGCCTGCAATAGGCGCTTGTGTAACCGCCGAAAAAGTAACTGGGTTGAAAGTGGTGGCCCAAATGGCCGAAAGGTTGTCGCTGCCTGCATTCTCTTGGATGTTCACGGTATAGTAAGTGTTATTGGCCAAAGCAGCCAAATTACCATCCGTACCGCCACCACCACTGTTGTAACGGGCACTGTTAACTACCGTGCTGGGCACAGTAACCGTGTTCAACGCATACGCAATGCCTGTTGCATCAGCAGGCGTGTAGGGCCTCCAGTTATCGTTGTAGTTTGGAGACACATCCGTACCTGTATGGAAGGCATAGGTTTGTGGGGCAGGCGCAGGTGCAACAGTGGTTTGAAACCTTGTTTGCCTAAATGCGCCCAAATCAGTTAGGTTTAACCGCGAATTGGTTAAAGCCGGGTTGGTTGTACTGGTAAGATTGGTGTAAAAGACCGTGGGCTGTGCCACAATCGTCACCGAAAAAACCAACATCACCACAATAAATAGAGAGTAAATCTTCCTCATACTTGTTTGGTTTAATGAATAAAAAAATTTAAGTAGTTCAATCGTTTCAATAAAAATAACACTGGCTATCGGTCGATAACCAACAGATGTAAGTAAAAGCTAACAGAGGTTAATATATGGGATATTCTGATTTGGGACGTTGAAGTTAAGTCAATGCGACTATTCTAATGCGTTATTTGGTAACAATTTTTTAACTTTTGATAAGTCGTTGACAACCAGATGGTTAGAAACATTTTTTTTCTTCATTTATAATTTTATTTGATATATTCCCCCAACATTGGTGCGTTGTGTTATGTTATTGTTAATGGGGATACTATTAATAATGCTAGATTGGGCCAACATTTTTCCACAGGCTGTTGAAAGAATGCAATGTGTTGACGCCGGATACGTTTATTAAATGTTGCCAAATTGTCATAAATTTGTAAGAATGAATTTTTCGGATACCAAAGCCATTCGCATCGCAATTTTGGACCTAAACGACGGCAAACCTAATCAAGGCATGCGCTGTATTAGGGAAATCGTTAATCAATTTGCCGACCAAAGCGGTATGGATATTAGCTGGGATGAATTTGATGTACGGGTAAAAATGGAAGTGCCCGATACCAGCTACGATATATACATATCCAGTGGTGGCCCCGGTAGCCCACTCGAAAGCCAGGGCAGCGAATGGGAGCATGGCTATTTTTCTTGGCTCACCCAAGTGGAGCAATGGAACGCCAATCCGGTCAACCATATCAAAAAATATGTTTTCTTTATTTGCCACTCCTACCAACTAGCCTGTAGGCATTACAATATAGCCAAGGTTTGTGCCCGAAAAAGTACGGCTTTTGGCGTTTTTCCCGTGCATTTGATTGCAGATGGTAAAGAAGAAATTGTGTTTGATGGCCTCAACGATCCCTTTTATGCTGTTGACAGCCGCGACTTTCAGGTAATTGAGCCCAATCACGACCGTTTAATGCAAATGGGTGCCCGCATTTTGGCCATCGAAAAAGAACGCCCACATATTGCCTTGGAAAGGGCGGTAATGGCCGTTCGCTTTAATGAATACATGATCGGCACCCAGTTTCACCCCGAAGCCGATGCCGTGGGTATGACCATGCACCTGCAAACCGCCGACAAAAAGAAAACCGTTATCGACAACTATGGTTTCGATAAATGGCAGAGCATGATCGAACACCTCAACGACCCCGAAAAAATTATGTGGACCTACGCCCATATCCTCCCCAACTTTTTAAATATCGCCATTGGGCAGTTTGCGATGGCTTAGGAATAGTTGACGGTTGACAGTTGACAGGAGGAAGGCCGTTGACAGTGGAGTGTATCGCCTGGTCGATTGACCATGGACCATCGACCATGGACCATGGACTAGTATCAGCTAATCAGCACATTACCCAATCACCACCCCATCCTTCATATGCACAATCCGGTCGCTCATGGCGGCCAGTTCTTCGTTGTGGGTAACAATCAAAAAGGTTTGGTTAAACTGCTGGCGCAGTTGCATAAACAATTGGTGCAGTTCACGGGCATTGGCACTGTCGAGGTTGCCCGTAGGCTCATCTGCCATCACAATCTGTGGGCTATTGATAAGGGCACGGGCCACGGCCACCCGCTGCTGTTCGCCGCCCGACAGTTGGTTGGGCTTGTTTTGCTGGCGGTCGGCCAGGCCCAAAATGCCCAGCAGCTCCACCGCCCTTGCCTGTACCTCTTTACGCTTCCTGCCCGCTATCCAGCCGGGGATACATACATTTTCCAAAGCCGTAAACTCGGGCAGTAAATGGTGAAATTGGAACACAAAACCGATGTTCTTGTTGCGAAAGGCCGCCAATTTACGCCCGGTGAGCAACTGTACGGGCTGCTGGCCAAAATAGATTTTGCCACTGCTCGGCGCATCCAAGGTGCCCAAAATGTGCAGTAAGGTACTTTTGCCGGCACCAGACGAGCCGGCGATGCTCACCACCTCGCCCTGCTCAATCCGCAGGTTTACCCCCTTTAATACCTGTAAGTCGCCATAGTTTTTTCTAATATCAATCGCCTGTAGCATGCGCCGAAATTAAGCATTTATTGCACATTTCAACCCATTTACCAACCAGTTGGCCCCCCTCCCATCCCCCGTTAATAAAACAATTTGGTTATTCCGTACGAACATCTACATTTGCAAAAAATTAAACCTCTTAAACGATGTTTTGGACTTTAGAATTAGCCTCACACTTGGAAGATGCGCCTTGGCCGGCCACAAAAGATGAACTGATTGATTACGCAATCAGGAGCGGTGCCCCCATTGAGGTAATTGAAAACCTGCAGGAGTTGGAAGATGAAGGTGAAGTGTACGAGGGTTTGGAAGACATTTGGCCAGATTATCCCAGCCAAGATGACTTCTTCTTTAATGAAGATGAATATTGATTGGTAACGCAACAATGTATTACAGGATAGCCGCCCCCAACCCGGGCGGCTGTTTTTTTGGCACCTAGCCTAGCTCCCCAACTCTTCCACCCTTGTTTCGCTAATAAGATACCCCATTGAGGGCTACCCTATTGCTGGCAAAAAAGTTATCCGCTTTTTGGCAAACAAGGCATGAATGCATTATTTTACGACAAATTTCGTTTGCTCCTTGACCGCAACAAAAGAATTGATACTATCCTTATTTTTTGCCCTTGGCTGTTATGCCAATGCAATCGGCCAAGAGTTTTCTTATCGGCATTATGATATCAAAGACGGATTGGTGGGCAACTATGTGTACCATGTGGTACAAGATAAGGATGGCTTTTTATGGTTTGCCACCGAAACAGGGGTAAGCCGGTTTGACGGTACCCATTTTAAAAATTTCACTACGGAAGATGGATTGCCCGACAATGAGATTGTGCGGTTATTTGTTGACAGCAAGGGCAGGGTTTGGATGGCACCTTTTAGAAACTCGGTATGCTATTACTACAAAGGGAAGATATACAATGAAAAGAGCGATACCATTTTGCGCAACATAAAAATGCGGCATCCGGCAAGGCAAATAATGGAAGACGCGGCACACAATATTTTGATAGTGGACGACAGGGGGTTGTGCATTATCCTTGCTAAAGGCGGGCATCACTGGATAGACCGCTATTTAACAGGGGACTTAGGGATTTCCACGGCGGGTATTGATAAGAGGGGCAACCCTTACATCATTGCCAGGATATATACTTCCAACCAATATACTACGGCTTGTTTGGAAGTGAAAACCGATGGTGTGCCAAGGGTTGTCATGCATCAAGTACAAGGTTTTGAACAACTGCCGGGGAGCGTGGAAATGCGTTATACCTTATTTACCCCAGATGGTTTGGTGTTTCCCTTGGAAGACTATGTAGGCATAAACCCGCCAACGGGCCTTCAGTACTGGGGCACTTTCGATAATAGGAGGGATACCATTGATTTACCCCCAGGGCTGAATGTTATAGCTCATGGACCCGATGGTTTATTGTACTTTAACACGTTCAATGGCGTAAAAGTCTATGATCTAAAAGCCAAAAAGTTTACCGCCAATTTACTGGAAAGCGAAAACGTATCCTATTGTATGGATGACAACGAGGGCAATAAATGGTTTGCCACGCTGGGCAAGGGTGTGTACATGGTATCGCCCGATGTAAAACGGGTAAAGTTGTTGGATGCCAAGGAGTATATAACGGCTATTAACGGCAACAAAAATTTATTATTTGCTGGTGCCAATGCCGATAACCGCATTTACAAAATTGACCTTGCTACGGGCAACTGTTTGGCTAGCCGTTTCTTGCCCTGGCTAAAGGATGGAAAGATTGTGGATATTGACAAAATGGACAATCATTTTTACTTTTTGTCAACCCGGGGCTTTTACCGATCAGATACTGCATTCAAGGGCTTTGAGTCGTCGAGCATTAACAGGGGAGGATATACTTTTAAGGATATGGCATTGGTATCAGCAGACAGTTTTGCATTTGCGATACATTCCTACACCTTTACCCAATCGTTTATCGGATTGCCCCACAAAATATTTAACAAGCGCAGCACGGCGGTTTGCCAAGCTTATGGCGGCCTGTTCATTGGCACACTGGATGGGCTGTATTTCATTGGCCCTGCTGGGCAAACCCAATACCTTGGGGAAAGCGAACCCTTTTTGGCCACCCGCATTACCAAATTGCTTTTTGCCAATAACCGGCTATGGGTAGGCACGAACGCTTATGGGGTGGTTTGCTTTGATGGCAAAAAAGTAATTAAAAAAGTGGCGGAAAAAGAGGGCCTTACGGGCAATATTGTACGGGCCTTGTACGCCAATGGCAACGATTTGTGGGTGGGCACCGATAGGGGGCTGAACAAATTGAACACGGCAGACAGCAGCCTGCCCATCGTGAGCCGCTATAGCTCGGCCAACGGATTGGCCAGCGACATGATCAATGCCGTGTATGTGGCCAACAGTATGGTGTATGTGGGCACCCCCGATGGGCTTAGTTTTTTTGACGAAACAAAAGCTGCACAAAAATCCCGGTGCGATTTAAGGTTGCTAGCGATAACCGTTGCGGGCACCAACAGGCCTTTTACTGGCGAAGCCCTGCTACTGAACCGCCGGGAAACCAATATCCGTTTTGAATTTGTGGCCATTTCCTATGTGTCGGGCGGCGATATTACCTACAGCTACAAGCTAGTGGGCATTGACGATGAGTGGAAAACCACCCGGGATAATTTTTTGCTTTACCCGGCCCTTCCATCGGGTAATTACGAACTGCGGCTGATGGCCACTAACAAATTTGGGGTAAAAAGCGAGGAACTCCACATCCCTTTTACCATTGGCAAAAAACTTTTTGAGGAAAACTGGTTTAGGGTGGCCATGGTATTGCTCACCATCGGCCTAGCATGGGCGCTTACCAGTTGGCGTATCAGGCGTATCCGTAAGCGTTACCGCGAAAAAATTGAAACCAACACCCGCATTGCCACATTGGAGCAACAAGCCTTAAAAGCGCAGATGAACCCGCATTTCATCTTCAACTGCCTCAATTCCATCCAACAGTATGTTATTGACAAGGATGTGCTGGGGGCCAATAAATTCATTACCGGTTTTTCCCGTTTGATCAGGCAAACCCTCGAAAATTCAAGCAAACAATTGATCAGCGTGGGTGAAGAAGAAGCCTTTTTAAATGCCTATCTTAGCTTAGAAAAATTACGCTTTGAGGGTAGGTTTGAATACCAGGTGCAGGTAGACGGGCAAATAAGTAAAGAGGAAGTTTTTTTGCCGCCGATGCTGCTACAGCCTTATGTAGAAAATAGCATCCGGCATGGCATCCGGTTGATGCAAAATGGTGGCGGATTGGTGAATATTAACATTTCATTAGCATTCAATCGCTTAATTTGTACCGTTGTTGACAATGGTGTTGGCCGTGAGGCTGCGCAGCAGTATAAAAGTAATCAACATATCGAGTACCAATCCAAGGGTATGTTGCTCACCAGCCAGCGGATAGCATTGTTCAACAAAAATGCAAAGGAGCAAATTATATTGCAAGTAGAAGATATGCGGGATAGCGATGGCAAAGCATCAGGAACCAAAATAACGCTGAGCATCCCGATTTAAGTATGTAAAACAACAGGAGAAATGGTAAGGGCCCTCATTATTGATGATGAACCAAGAAACGTTAGGATTCTTAAAAACCTGCTGGAGGAATTTTGTCCAGAAGTAACGATCGAAGGCGAGGCTGGGGATGTGAACACCGCCTTTACGGCCATACGCCATTATAAACCCGACTTGGTTTTTTTGGATATTGAAATGCCTTATGGCAATGCATTTGATTTGCTGGACA
The DNA here is from genome assembly GCA_943373145.1 of Chitinophaga pinensis. GTDB lineage: Bacteria > Bacteroidota > Bacteroidia > Chitinophagales > Chitinophagaceae > Ferruginibacter > Ferruginibacter pinensis_H. Next base: position 107,370 of record CALSBI010000006.1, on the reverse strand, counting down.
AACTGATGCCCATCGATTTTGAGGTGATTTTTATCACGGCTTTTGATACCTACACTTTAAAAGCCTTTAAATATAGTGCGCTGGATTACTTGCTAAAGCCGGTGGATATCCAAGATTTGAAAGCTGCTGTAAAAAGGGCCGTGGAGCGGATGGCGGGCAAAAACATCAATTTACAGCTAGCCAACCTACTGGGCAATTTGAAAAACACCCAACCAAGCCTGCAAAAGATAGCCCTTCCGGCCATAGATGGGATCATGTTTGTAAACGTAACCGAAATCATCCGTTTTGAGGCCAATGGCAGTTATACCGACGTTCACATTGATGCAGTGGAAAAAATTACCGTTTCCAAGAATATTAAGGAATACGAAGATATTTTGCCCCCTTCTATTTTTTGCAGGGTGCACAACTCGCATATCATCAACCTGAACCGGGTTAAAAAGTACCACAAGGGGCGTGGGGGCTATTTGGTAATGGACGACGGCACCAATATTGAGGTTTCCATCCGCCGCCGCGACGAATTTTTGGCCAAATTTGGGCAGTGACGCTGCACGGTTATTGCCAAAAACTGCACGATTATTGCCAAAAATGACGCACCTGTCAATTGTAGGTTTTTTTATTGGGCTTCCTGCTGTTATTTTGAATCATCAATCAAATGGACTTACCGCATTCGCCTATCCCACCAGGATGGGCTTCTGTTCAGATATCCACAACCCGTACCCCGTGCAAGGAAGCTACCAACGGGGTGGCTTTTTTTGTTTTCCCCTATCAATAAAATCAAAGGTAAAAGATTGGAAAGTTACACCAATTACACATATGAATTAGTCCAACTGTATGTGGGGTAATGCCGACCCACCTTGGGTTAGCTCAGAAATAATTGGACTATTTAATAAGTGGCGTCGGTATTGTAGCCTATTGGGTAGCGCTAACCAGTTCCCACACAAGCGCCGCAGCCCTGGCCGATGCATCGCCACCCTGCTCCAGCAACTGCCACAAAGCCGCATAATCGGCTGCAATCTGTGCCTGCTTGGCCGGATCGTTCAGCAACAGGTTCAGCTCATGGGCCAGTTTATCGGGCGTAAAATCGTCTTGAATCAGCTCCTTTACCACTTCCTTGTCCATGATCAGGTTTACCAAGCCAATGTATTTGATGCTGATAAGCCGTTTGGCAATTTGGTAGCTGATGGGGTTGCCCTTGTAGCAAATTACTTCCGGCACACCAAAGAGCGCTGTTTCCAACGTGGCGGTGCCGCTGGTTACCAAGGCGGCCCTGCTTTCCGATAAAAGCGCATAGGTTTGGTTGCTTACATACGATACATTGTTGTAAGGTTGCAGCAGTTCATCGTAAAAACTTTCTTCCACGCCCGGGGCTTTGGCCACCACAAAACGGTAATCGGGAAAGCGTTTGGATACTTCGAGCATCACGGGCAGTTTTTTAAGGATTTCCTGCTTGCGGCTGCCGGGGAGAAGAGCTATAGTTGGGAATTGGGTATTGGGAATTGGGTATTGGGTTCCCGCCTGTGGCGTGATGTTGGCTCCGCCTCCAATTGGGGATTGGGGATTGGGTTCCTGCCTGTGGAATGATGTTGTCTGCGCCATCAATTGGGGATTGGGAGTTGTTGCATTCCTAATTCCAAATTCCAAATTCCGTTCCTCCCTAAACTCCCTCACCACCTGTACCAAGGGATGCCCTACATATTCAACTGGCCAGTTCCATTTGTTTTGATAATAGTCTTTTTCAAAAGGCAGTATCACCAACATCTTGTCGATGCACTGTTTCATCATTTTCACCCGGTTTTCCTTCCAGGCCCATACCTGTGGTGAAATGTAGTACACTATTTTAAAGCCCTGTTGTTTGGCCCATTTAGCAATGCGCAGGTTAAAGCCGGGATAGTCTACCAATACCAATACATCCGGCCGAAAAGCCGTAATGTCCGATTTACAAAAAGCGAGGTTTTTGAAGATGGTGCGCAGGTTTTTCAGCACTTCTACAAAGCCCATAAAAGCCAGGTCGCGGTAATGCTTCACCAAAATGGCTCCGGCCGCCTGCATTTTATCGCCGCCCCAGCAGCGGATATCCGTAGCAGGGTCAAGCTTGTGCAGTTCCTTAATGAGGTTGCTGCCGTGCAAATCGCCACTGGCTTCGCCAGCTATAATGTAGTACTTCATGCGGGGCAAAGTTACTATTTCAGTACGGCTGCGGGCGAAGTAATACCCGCTTTTATTTTATCGGCAATTCTAAGGGCCCGTTCAATTTTTTTATCCACCGTTTTTACCATGGCCACCAAGTGGATCAAGCCCCGCTGCCTCCCCGGTGTAAGGCCATGAAAAATGCGGTGGGCATCGGCATCGGTGGCCAACACTTCGGCCAGTTCCTCGGGCATTTCAAACTGGTACTCGCTATCATCGGTGGCCAATTGGATTTTTATCGCTTCCCCAGCGCTCAGTCCGGCTTTTTTAAGCAGGCCCTTTCCCACATAAATATAATAGTCGTTCTCTGCTTTTCTGTACATCAGGGCCACATGCACGGTATGGGCATTGTTAATGGTGCATATCACCCTACGGTTACCGTTGGCAATAAAGACAGCCGCTACACTAGCCGTAATAGGAATAGCATGTGCATTACCCCTTTTTTCGAGTGTGCAACGATATGTTTTGGGAGCAGGCATACCAACGGGACACTAAAAATATTTGAATGCAAGGGCCGCAATGGCATACACAACGGTAACGATAAAAATGCCCTTGGCCGTTTTATCTACCTTATTGTTTAAAAAAAGCGTAAACAATACCAGGTTGGCCAATAGCGACATGATAACCGCTGCCGTAACCTGACTCGGGTTTTGCCGCATAAAATTGAACATTTCGCCAAAAGAAAACAGGCGGAACTTCACAAATTTATACACCAAAAAACCAATTATCGGGGCAATGAGGCCCAGCACAATACCGTAGGGTAAACTATCTTTTTTTAGCATTAGATTTTCCAGTTTTTTTCCAATTCTTTCTTCAGGGTGTAGTTGGTAAGGTCGTACTGTACCGGTACTACACTGATATAATTTTTTTGCAAGGCCGCCACATCGGTATCCTTGGCCTTGTCGAAATTGAGGAACTCACCCGTGAGCCAATAATACTTTTTTCCCTGTGGGTCCATGCGTTCGTCAAAATCTTCTTGGTACTTGGCGTATGCCTGTTTGCACACTTTGATGCCCCTGATTTCTTTCAAGGGCACGGCCGGTATGTTCACATTCAGCAGCAAATGCTTCTCGGCCTTCATGGCCAATATACTGCTTACAATTTTGGTAACCCAATGTTGGGCAGCGCTAAAGTCGGCCTCAAAGCGAAAGTCGAGCAACGAAAAACCGATGCTGGGGATGCCCTCGATGGCCGCTTCCATGGCAGCACTCATGGTACCGCTGTACAGCACATTGATGGAGTGGTTGGCACCATGGTTGATACCGCTGAGGCAGATATCCGGCTTTTGGTGCAGGATTTTATCCACCGCCAGTTTTACGCAATCCACCGGGGTACCACTGGTTTGCCAGCTTTCCACCCCTTCAAACATATCCTCCACTTTATTCATGCGCAGCGGTGTACCAATGGTAACCGCATGGCCCATGCCGCTTTGTGGCTTATCGGGCGCCACCACTACTACCTTGCCCAATTGCTTTACCGCTTCCACCAAGCTTTTGATGCCCGGTGCGGTAATACCATCATCGTTGGTAATAAGGATAGTGGGGACCTGTTTTATTTTCTTCTTCATTGTAATCAATTAGCTAATGAGCCAATTAGCCAATCAGCTAATTGAACCAGCGGAACAGGGGTTTGGCAATGGCTTCCCTAAAAGGCCAGGGGATAGAAGCCAGTATCAGCAATAAGGCCAATCCAAAAAAGATCAGCATTTTCTTGTGCTTTTTGGCATCGGTATCGGCCCTTTTTACGGCACTATAGCCGATATGCACCAGCAGCCAGGCAATCAGCATCATGCTCATATGCTCTACCGCAAAAAAACGGTCAAACGCATTTTTCATGGTATTGCCCATGTCTTTCAACTTGTCGAACCAAGAAAATTTGAAATACAAAACAAGCCCCAGCACCAATTGGATATCGCAGAAGGTCATAAAGAAAAGGCCACTGCGTTTGTCGTTGGCATTAAAAGCCCTTTTGCCCATCACACCCGTAAGGGCATTCAATAAGGCCCACAGCCCAAAGAGCAATACCGCCCAGCGGGTAATATTGTGAAAAACAAGTACTGCTTGCATATGTTTTTAATTTGATGCAAAAGTAAGGATAATTGATAGTTGATAAGGGATAATTGATAATGGATGCTGGATAGCGGATACTGGATAGCGGATAACGGATGCTCGATGTGGAGGGCCTAGCCCGACACCACGCATGGCGTGGCTGGATATGGAGGCATAGCCGATACCGCGCCCGCCCGGCTGAAGCCATTCGGACGGGCCTGCCCGACTGCGTCATTCCCGTCCGATCCGGCACGGGCGGACAGGCGGGCCCTAAGCTTGGCTGGGTACTGGGTACTGGATACTGGGTACTGGATAGCGGATGCTTCCTTCCAGCATCCAGGATCTAGGATCTAGCATCCAGCGACCAGCATCCCTACCCAATTCCCAATCCCAAATTCCCAATTCCCTACTCCCCCTAATTCCTCAGCTTCCGTTTCATCGCCTGCACATCCGCTTCAAGCGCCTTGATACGCTCTTCTTGGCTGTTGATGATTTGTTGCTGTTCCTGTATGGCTTTAATGGCAATCACCCCAAACGATTGATAGCTCATCATCATAAAGGGCGCTCCGGTTTCCCTGTCTTTTTTATGAAAAACCAAATCGGGGAAATAAGGCTCCACATCTTGGGCCATAAAGCCAATGGATTTGCGGTCACCTTCGGCGTTGTCGGTGTAATTATATATATACGGTGTTAACTTATTGATATTGGCCAGTACCGGTTGTAGGGGCGCCACATTCTTTTTGAGGTTGCGGTCGCTGAGGGCGGAATAAACACCGGTTACCCGATCGATATTGGCCCGTAGACTGCCATTAGAGTAAAAGTTCAGCGATGAGTCGATACTGCTTACATACAGCCCCCATTTGAGGTTGATGCTGCTGGGGTGGCGCAGCGACAATTGATCGCCATTGCTATGGCCGGTTATCTGTAACCGGCCTTCGGTAACATTGTTGATGTCGGTGGGATAGGCACCAATACCCACATTGTGCCTGAACATGGCCAAGGAAGGAGTATCTGCCACCGCGGTATTTTGCGGCGGTGCCGTTACATAAAAAGCCAGACCCTGCGTTTGGGTGGTTTGGGTGGGGCCAATCCTGTCGATATAAGACGAAATGGCCACATTGTTAGCAGTGCCGGATGACCCATCTGTGGAGTTAAGATAATTCATTTCAAAAACGATAGAGGTTTTTTGCAGTGGTTCCCAGCCTGATATTGTTTTTCTGTTTACACCGGTAAGCACCAAGGCCGTAATATTGTTTTTAGCATTTAACAAAGCCGAATCCAGCTTTTTTAAAATCTTTACCTTGGGGCTCCAGTTGATGGATGTGCCTGTATAACCATCCATCATTTCCACGCCATCGGTGGTATCCCGCAACTGTACGCCCAAGCCACCCGGTTTCCATACATTATCCGTTAAATTATCGGCAAACTTTACCCAGCTAAGGGCGTTGGTACTGTACCAATAATAGCCCCTGCTCATATCGTTTCGCACACCCGGCTGCGTGGTATTATACACAATCAACCCATTGGCCGGACTGGGTACGCTGGTTACGTCTTTCAAACTGTCGATGCTTATCTGCGGTATTAAAATACCTCTGCTGGTGCTGCTTACATCCAGCATGGCGCTGGCCGCAGGCAATGCACCCGTGAAATTGATCGCAACCTGTGCCTTGGATAAAATGGTACAGCAAACTGCTGCCGTAAGGAGATAAAGCTTAGTCATTGTAATTGTTTTGTTTCAGTATGGGTCGTAAAGTACAAACAATGAAACAACTATGCAATCCCCCAGATTAGGTATTTTAAGAAAAAAAGAAAATAAATTTGGTAAAACTAAATTTATTAGTACATTTGTGCTAATCAAATTAGTTTCGTTATGTCAATTGCTGGTCAAAACCTCAAATACCTGCGCAAGCTTCGCGGTTTTACGCAGGAAGAATTTGCCGAAAAACTGGGCATCAAACGTTCTTTGGTAGGCGCTTATGAAGAAGAAAGGGCCGATCCCCGCTTGGAAGTGCTGGAAATCATTGGCGATATGTTTAAATTATCGTTGGATGATCTACTGCGCAAAGACCTGAGCAGTACAGGGGATACCTATCTTTCCAAAAGGCGGCAGTTAAAAATGATGCCCTCGGAAAGAAACCTGATCCATTTTGTGCCGGTAAAAGCAGCGGCGGGCTATTTGGCTGGCTATGCCGATAGTGAGTTTATTGATGAACTGAATACTTTTACCCTGCCCATGCTCAGTGGCGGCAACTATCGTGCTTTTGAAATCATTGGCGATAGTATGTTGCCCACCCCCAGCGGCAGCATCATTGTAGGCGAAAAAGTAGATGGTGGTGTAGAAGATGCCAAAAACAATATGGCCTATATTGTGGTAAGCCGCAGCGAGGGTATTGTATATAAGCGCATTATTAAAAACAATAAAAACAAAGGCAAAATAACCTTGGTAAGCGATAATCCCAATTATCAGCCTTACCAAATCAACGCCGAGGATGTGCTGGAACTGTGGCAGGCCCAAAACGTTATCAGCAAGGTAACTACCCAGCAACGCTGGGATGTGAACACCTTGGCCAACTTGGTAACCAATCTGCAAGATCAGGTAAGCGTTATGAAAAAGAAAATGAATTAAACGGGCGGCAATTGCCAGCTGCCCCTCCTACCCTTTGGCCAAAGCGGTTGGAAAAAACAGATAACACAACTTAAACAAAGATGGGTTTTTAGGGACACCCAATAATACCGCACCCCTGTGCCTTGGCCGGTTTGTCAAGCTTGCACTTTTCAGGTACGTAAAACCATGTTGGCGGCAGCAAATGCCCTAGCAGATCTATAGTAATGCATGGGCGGCTGCTTGCCATTTACCATTGCACGGGGGCGGTGTATTGGGATTTTGTTACCTAAACTTTAAAACATTGGATCAAAAAACAGTAAATATGAACGATTCATTAGTGGCTACGGGAACGGTAACCATTGCCGCACCACCCGCCAAGGTTTGGGAGTATTTGGTAGATGAAACACATACCCGCAAGTATATGTTTGGGTGTGCCCCCATAACCGATTGGAAGCCCGGTAGCCCTTTATTGTGGCAGGGCGTTTGGGAAGGCAAGGAAGCCGTGTTTGTAAAAGGGCTGGTGGTACAGTTCGAACCCTGCCAAGTGCTGGCTTTTACCACCATCGACCCCAATAACCCCGCCACACCCGATATCCCCGAAAACCATACCACCGTTACCTATCAGCTAGAGGCCGTGGGCGATGGCACGGCATTGCATGTAACGCAAGGCGATTTTGCCACCGTGGCAGAAGGCGAAAAAAGGTACAATGAAGTAAGCGCCGGAGGCGGTTGGCAAACTTTATTGGAAACGATAAAAGAGTTGGTAGAAACGGGCGCATAAACAAGTTTAGTGTATTATTGCTTTGAAGAAAAGGTCAGTTCCGGCCATTCAAAACACACACCATGAAGCAAGTTTTAGCCATCATCGGCAGCGCCAATATCCAGTCGGCCAATTTGTATGTAGTACAACAATTGGCCACACTGGCACAAAATAAGTTTAGGATAACGATTTATAACAAGCTAAAGGAATTGCCCCATTTTGATCCGGATTTATCGGTGGGCGATACACCTTCGGCGGTGCTGGAACTGCGGCAACAGATAGCCGATGCGGATGGGATCATCATCTCCACACCGGAATATGTTTTCAGCATTCCCAGCGGGTTAAAAAATGCCATTGAATGGTGCGTAGCCACCACCATTTTTGCCCATAAGCCAACAGGACTTATTACGGCTGCGGCAAGCGGACTTAAAGGACATGAAGAACTGCAATTGATCATGCGCACCGTGGAAGCCCGATTTACCGGGCCCACCACGTTGCTCATCCAAGGCATAAAGGGCAAGCTGGATGCCAATGGTCAAATAACCGATGCTAAAACACAAACGGAACTTTTGGATTTTGTGGATGCATTGGCCCATTTACTGGGACAAGCGGATACAATCGGATAGAGCGTATCTCAATTCTTTCGTTTTCAGTATAAGCGAGTTCATTGGGTGCTCAACCTCTGCTTCGGTCCGGCCTCATAAAAAAGGCGTTAAGAAAAATGAAGCTGAGGGCGCAAAAGCAAAACAGTTGTTACTAAGGCTTGGCTTTGCAATTGGCTTGTAAGTCGCACTGAATCTTGGCTTTATTCCGATGCTTGGGCTTGTTTTTCTTTAGCCCGATGATTCATTTTTTAGGCTTTTTTATGCAGCCTTGAACTTTTGCTCCACTTTTGTTTCAAGACAAAAGTGGAAAAGCTACCACCGGAGGCACCTACGATTAGAGACAAGAGCATACTTTGTAATACAGGCATGAGCTTCGGATAGTTAAAGCAAATACATGAACGCAAAAGAATTATTGATACTCAATTTTCAAGAAGTCCGTCGGCGCAGCATCAAGCTGTGGAAGGGTATCCCAGCCGATTGTTTGCACTGGCGGCCCGACCCCGGCGCCATGAGCTGCATCGAAATGGTGCGCCATGTGCTGGAAAGTGAAAATATTTATCACCATATCGTACTGCACCGTGGCGAGTTGGGCAATTTTATCAGCCCACTCAGCAACAACCCTTTCTCTACAGTGGATGCCGAACTACAACAGGCACAACCCTACCGGGAAAAGTTTTTGCAAATGGTGCATGGCTTTACACAAAAGGAACTGGACGAAATACAGGTTACTCGCAAGGAACTGAACCAACACCGAAAGTTGGGAGACTACCTGCTGCGTATCGCATACCATGAAAGTATCCATTGTGGCCAGTTGCTGGATTACCTGCGTACCCTGCAGGTACCGCGCCCATCGGTATGGGATTAATATCGTACCCTTAAAACTACAGGTGGCACCAATGGCGCAAGCGGTTGGTGGTAATGGTATGTTTGGCAATATCATAACCTGCTCTTTGTCCGAAGCATGCGTACATTTATATATAGGCAAGCTTTACGAAAAGGTCAAAAATTAATAACAATTTGCTCACTTAGGATAGGGTAGCAACTTACGGGGTTTGAAAAAATGATAACTTTAACCGATTTCAGATACAACGATTCATTTATTAAAAAAACAAGTTATGATTAAGTTGCAAATTGTAGGTAATCTCGGTAAGGACTGTATTACCAAAGAGGTGAATGGAAAAAATGTGATCAACTTCAGTGTGGCCCACACCGAACGTTACAAAGATGCGCAGGGCAATCCCAAAGAACGTACCACTTGGGTAGAATGTGCTTACTGGACAGATCGCACTGCCGTAGCACAATACCTCAAAAAAGGTAAAATGGTATATGCCGAGGGAACTCCCGAGGCCGATGCCTATATGAACAAAGAAAATCAGGCAGCCGCTACTTTGCGGATGCGGGTGCAGAGCCTACAACTATTGGGTGGCAACGATGGTGCACCCGGTGGCGGCGCCCCTGGCATGCAGCAGCAATATGCCCCGGCACCGTCCAATAATTATAGTGCGGCACCCATGGGCGCTGCGCCAGATGGACCGGCCCCAGCGGATGATTTGCCGTTTTAAGCATCATACAACATTACAAAAGCAAGGGCCCCCAAATAGTTGGGGGCCTTGCTTTTTACGATACCATTTCTTCACGGGCTTTAACCCAGCTTACTATAAAAATTGCTAGCAAAGAAAACGGGCAGTTTACTCTATATTGACATTTGGAGAAAAGAAAGAGTGGCTAACTACTTTCAAAAGGGGAAAAATCAGAAAACCCTGTTGTACAAGTTTTACTATTGTTTTGAGAAATATATGTATCTTGAGAGGATTGGCAATATGCCTTATTTTTTAATCACTGTAAAATGTTAACAATGAGTACAAAAAATCTTTTTCCCTCTTTTCGCAAATTGAGTGCCGCTGACATGAAAACTGTAAAAGGTGGCAAAGCCATCGATGGCGGTGGCGATTGCATTGCATTGGGCCAAGCTTGTTCGAGGGCCATCACTATGACTGGCCCTATTTGTTGTGGCCACTCGCTTTGTCACACTGATTTAAAGTGTACTGCTATTCTTGCATAATGTAAAGCAAGCAATTCATTGAAAAGCCGCCCTTACATAAGGGCGGCTTTTTATTTTGTAATTTAACTGATACAGTCTGTTGCTCCTCTTTCATGCTTCCCCTACCCCTCCTCAAACAACGCAAAACTGCCGCCCACCCATTCCTTGTCCTTATTGTAGCGCACACCAATCATTTTGCCCTTGCTCAGGCGGGCCAGGTTATTGGTGGCCACGGGGCGGGCCGCTCCATCCTTCCAAAAGTAGAACATGCGTATCTCTGCCTTCGCGGGGCCATCGGGCGTTACAATCACATCGGCGTATTTTACCTTGCGTTGCAGTATCCAATTGTGCGGATCGGTAACGGCCTCTACGTCGGCGGTGGTAACGTCTATCACCACACCCTGACCGGCAAAGGAAAACAGTGGCTTTAGCACATAGTTTTCTAAATCGGCGGGCACTTGTACCAACTCATCCAAAAAATAAGTGGCGGGCACAAAGGGATGTTTGATAAAGGGCAAGGTATATTTACTGATGCGGTAAAACCAATTGGGATGCGGCACCCACTCCACGTTCAGCGGTTGGGTAATATCCACAATATCGCCCAAGCTTTCTTTTTGTTGGTGCAGCTCGTCAAAAATTACCCGGTTGTAAATGCGGTGGATGGGGGTTTTAACGCCCTCGTTCAGGTAAAACAATTGCTGCCCCTCCTGTATCAATTCGGTGAGGCACACGATGGGGATGCCCAAGTATTGTTGGGTGCAATAAAAATCAATACGGGTTTTTTGTTGATGGGGCTTTATTTCCAGCAGCACCACATTTTCGGGGGCATGGCCGCCCAAGATAATATCCTTCAACAGTTGTATATAGGTTTCAAAAGTAAAACCGCCCAAATAAGGGCTATACCCAGCCGGTGCCGGAAAATATTGCTCCGAAACAATGGGCATAAAGGCTTCGTAGGCAAACAGCGAGGGAAAGCCCTGCATTTCAATCAACTGCGGTTCCAGTTCGCCCGCCTCGTTTTCGCAAATACCAAAATCGAAACAGATAAAATGTGTGTGTTCGTTTTCGCCCGGCACCGTTTCGCCCTGCGGGATGGCATTTTTGGTGAGCTCCTTAAAATTGGGCTGTACAATCACATCCACAATCGCCTCACAGGCATCCAGCAACTTGTGCTTAAAATCCTTGGGCACAAATACCGCCGTTTCCGCTACCCTAAACTCCAAAGCCCCCGGATGGGGCGCATTGAGCGCCGTTAAATAGGCTTGGTAGTTCTCCGTTGTAAAATGACTATTATACGCACTGCGCAGGTTCTGTTGCATGTGTAATGGCTTTGAAAATTTATGTATGTTAAAAGTAGGGGATTTTTTTGGTTGTTCCGTCGTTCGGTTGTTTGAGGTTTAAAGTTTAAAGTCTAAAGTATGAAGTACTAGTATTAAGTATTAACGTGTTGTGCTATGAGATCATCTACCGAAGGATATATTTTATTAGAAGCAATTCAAACTTTTACTATGTTGCTTTTGTTTGCCCAAAAAGGAACCAACCTTGCCTGCCGGATAGGCAGGAAAGGGGCCCGCCAACCTTGCCCAGCCGGTCAGGCGGGGGATTACATCCTCTTGTCAAAATGACGAGACGGAGTGTGCCCATGCCTTTGGCTTGGTTGTCAACCTGATTAAGCTTTCGTACTACTGTAAACTCAGATTTGGTTCCCTGACATTGTGTTCTGATGGCTAACATTTGTTTTTTAATAGCACAACACGTTATTCAATTAATAATTATTGAAGGATAGGGCATTATTAACTATTTGGCGAAGCTTTGCAACGAGGTAAACTCGCTGTTATAAACTCGCCACCATGCTCTGCGGGGCATTCTTCATTATTCACTATTTGGCGCAGAGCGCCACCAAGCCGAAGGCATGGCATTATTCACTCTCCTCCCCCTCTCCTCTCCCTCCACTTTCACCTTTCAACTCTCCACTATCAATTATCAATTATCAACTCTCAACTTCTCCAACAAAGCAATCATCTCCTCCGCTATCGCAGCATGCGTAAAGTTTTGTTGAGCATAAGCCAATATTTCCCCACGTAACGCATTCACATCAACATCATTTAATCTTAACAATTGTTGCAACAACGCATCCCGCTGACCGGGCGGATAAGAAAACCCCAATCTGCCCCCATCGGTTATTTTCTTAAAACTAGGTATATCTGTTACAATGGGGATGCAGCCGCAGCTCATGGCTTCCAGCAGGGCAAAGCCGCTCCCCTCCCGATGGCTACCTGACAAATAATAATCGGCGGCACTAAACCAATGGGCCAGCGTACTATTATCCAGCTTGCCTACCAAATGCAAGGCCTGCCGCAATCGGTCATCTTTTTCCAGCAGGGCTTGGATAGTGCCCAGCAACGCAGCATCTTGAAAAACCATATAAAGCTTGGCCTGCGGTTGATGGGCCAGGTATTCTGCAAAAGCGCTTACTACTGTTACAGGATCTTTAACCGGTTGCAAGCGTCCCACCCATAAAAAATTGGGATGGCCATCCATACTGGTTAGTTGTAGGGCCGCTGCCCTGTCTTGCGGTTGCAGACTGGGTGCAGCTTCCAGCACTTCAAAACATTTTTGAGGGCTGTTGATAATGTTGCTGCGCAACCAAGGCACTGCATTGCCATTATCGGTAAACGTATAGGCGGCAACGTACTTATCGGCCATCCGCTGTGCCCAGCCCTTGATACCTGTCCACGGCCGCTCGCCATGGTGCATGGCTATGATGAGGGGCCGCTTCCCAAACAGCATACGTAAGGCCATTACCTGCAAAGGGAAAACAAAGCCTTGCACAATAACCACATCTGGTTTTTCTTTTTTGATAAAGCGGTGCGTAGCCCAGGGTATTTGCCAAAAGCGGTTGCGGCGCACAAAAAAATGACAGCGTACGCCATCTTGCTCCACTTGGCATGCTTCAAAGCGATGCTTCACCAACACCATATCGGCCCAAGCTTTCAACTCCCATACAAAGCCTGATGCCGCATGGTGCAGCGCCAACAGTTCGGCTGGCGAACCACTGGGGTGGCAATGATAATTGAGCTCTATGATTTTTAGCTTGGTCATACTGCATCAAAGGTATCTGGAAAAAATGTTGCCGTAGGATGATACCGCTTTATATCCTCCATCAATTGCTGCACAGGGCCTTTTACATATTTTACCGAGTTGCCTATATTTATCTTTCCGTATCCATCTATCGAAATGCCTTGGCCGTTCAACTGTACCAATAGGCTTTCATCAAACAAACTGATGCGCCCTTGGTGCATCACCAATATTATATCGGGTGGATCAATGGCAAAAAAAGCATCCATCCCCGTTTTGCCCTTGGCTTTGGCCACTACCATATCGGCAGCAAAGCCGGGTTGCAATTGGCCCGTGTTGCTTAATCCCCATACCGCCGCTGCATTTACCGTAAGTGCATCAAACAATGCCGCATCCGTAAGTAATTGCTGCTGCTGCGCCAGTCGCAGATGCTGCCAAATATTCCAAGGGGCGGTAAGGGTGGAATCGGTGCCAAATAAAAGCTGGATATGCCCATACAACTCATCCACCGCTGCCGTTTGTCCCAATAAAAAAATATTGGAGGCCGGGCACCAAACCAGCGCTTTAAAATGGTCGGCCTGTGCAGGGGTCATGGCCACACCGTGCACCCCTATTACATGACGGTTGAAACGGTTGGCTGCTATCAGCATATCAATTTCTTGATGGCTCAGTGCATCCTTGCCCTCACCCACATGTATCACAAAAGGTTTGCGCCTGCGGAAGGGGCGGCGCAAAGCTTTTCGCCAATGCGCATCAAAACCCACCGAATGCAGGTTATAGCAGTCTTGAAAAACACGAATGGGCAAGTCATTGGGTAGCTTTAATTGATCGCCATGGTTTACCACCGTGGTAACACCACACAGCAAATTTTTATATACGCCCCACTGCGCCCTTACTGGTTGTGGTATGCGCTGCACTTCCTCAATGGCGGCTTTGTTGTTGGCATGAATATCTTGGCCCCATTGCCTATAATTGTCATACACCCGATTGGCCAAGGGCGGGAACAAATTAAAATCCAAATGGTCGTGTGAATTGATGAGGCCGGGAAAAGCCAGTGCATCGATAAATGTTAATTGCAAACCTGTTTTTTCGGCAGGCGGTGTCGCTATAATTTGACGGCCCTGTACGGCAATGTCAATAGGGCCATCGCCATCAACGGTATGTACATTACAAAGCTGCACTATTATTTTTTTGCCAAGAGTCCATAAATAATCGGGGTGCCTTTATACTGTTGAAACACGGCCAATGCGCCCTGCTTTTCGTACCAATGTTGCATGCTATCATCAATGGTACGCTCTACTAAACGCAATACCGCCACGCCCCGTTGCCCCAATTCGGCTTTTATTTTTTCGATGGGGTGCACATGGTTTTTTAAATGCACCGTTTTGCCTTGGTGCGAAAAACTGCGGTTGGCGCCCCTGGCCAAGGCAGTAGGATGATAGTCGGTAATGATGAGATGCCCGCCGGGTTTTAGCACCCGGCACCATTCCGCAATGGCCGTAGCCGCATCGGGGATATGTGCCATGGTAAGTGTGCTGATCACTATATCGGCACTGCCATCGGCCGTGTTTGATAATGCGCCCGCTGCATCCAACAAATACACCGTAGCATGGGGCATTTTTTGTTGCAGCATTGCCAACATGCCTTCGCTCACATCATAACCCATCAGTTCGCTTGGCCCCTGCACCAGCAGTTTGGCCCAATGCCTGCCCGTACCGCAACCCACATCCACCACGGTTTTGCCCGCTACCTCCAAGCCCTGGAGCAAGTCGGCGAACAGGGCCTCATCCAATGCCAGCATCAGGTTATCGGGCTGCGCATCATAGGCCGGGGCCCAGAGGTTGTAGCCTTCGGCGGGGGCCGTTTCGGGCAGGGGTGCCCTGCGTTTGAAAAGAAGGCCTTTTATCGTTTGTAATAAAGTCATGAGATGGGTTAAAAGTAGGTAAAATTGGCCATACGGCTTTAGAGGTGTATTTCAAACTTTTTGCTTTATGGTCACAGTTCGCACTTTTCGGTAGCCTTTTGTGTTACTTTTTTTCTTGTCAAAAAAAGTAACCAAAAAAGGACACCGCCGCCGATTACACCGCGGCGGCGGAGGGTTCCCTGATTTGGCTTTAGTACTACTGTAGCTTCAACTTTAGTAATTCTACATCGTAGCGAAGAACATGGCGTCACTCAAAGAAGCGAAAATTTGAAGTACAACCAGACAAAGGATGCCTGCGCAGGGCAAACCCATCTAAATTAACTCCATTGAAACCAGCCCATTTGGCTTAATGGAACGAGGCAAAAAGTGGGTAACCTCCCACCAGTTCCGAGGTGAACCACCTCATTTAGTCCGGTCCGCCATAGGCGGATTTTTTGGGTAGGGGTCCCAAAAAAAGGGCTAAATGCAGTGGTGAACCCGGAACGAGGCCAGGCGGCCCGAGCCTGCCTGCCGGCAAAGGCAGGGCAAGCACAAGCAATCAGCCCATAGAATGCAGCGATACAGCTTGTAATGCGACGATTCAAGCCTAATAAAATCAGATGCATTTGCCCTATGGGGACACCGACCACGGCGCCGCCAATGAAATGCACCCACAAGGCAACCAAGTAGCCATCAGTTGCGTTTAATAAGGTATGAAAAAAGTGCTGCTATTTAACCCCAAAAGTGCGGAAGCCAAGTACCGGATACCCAATTCGGTATTGAGCATTGCCGCATCGGTTAATGAACGGTACGATTGGGTGATCGTGGACGGCAATTTGGAAAAGGACGTTTTTGCAAAAATCAGTAGCTATTTGGCAACAGGCGAGTATCGCTATATCGGTTTTACCGTGATGCCGGGACCACAGGCCAAAGCCTCCATCCCCTTGGCAAAAAAGATAAAGGCGCAGTTTCCGGAAACCGTGATGATTTGGGGCGGCTATTTTCCGGCCTCCCATTACAAGGTGATACTAAACGCCGGGTATGTGGATTTTGTGGTAAACGGTCCGGGTGACAAAGCCTTCCCTGCCCTGCTGGATGCGCTGGAAAACAACCACCCTTACGAACTCATCAAGAACCTCATTTTTAAGTCGGATGAAACCATTGTTAAAAATCCCAAGGAGGATTTGTTTGAACAAGACAGTCTGCCACCACTACCCTACGACAAATTGGCGGCACTATATCCGATAGAAAAATATTTGGGCAAAACTTATTTGGGCAACAAAACCATGGCCTACCATTCCAGCATCGGTTGCCCCTTTACCTGTTCGTTTTGTGCCGTAGTGCCCATTTACGAAGCAAGGTGGAAGGCGAAGTCGGCGCAATTGGTGTACAACGATGTAAAGTATATCAAAGACAAATGGGGGGCTGATGCGGTAGAGTTTCACGACAACAATTTTTTTGTATCGGAAAAGAGAACCGTGGAATTTGCCAAATTGATAAAGCCGGAGGGTATGAAGTGGTGGGGTATGGCCCGTATCGACACCATGGATAAATACAAGGATGAGTCGCTGGCATTGATCAGTGAGGCGGGGTGCAAGATGATTTTCTTTGGTGCCGAAAGTGGCAATGATAAAGTATTACAGCAGATGGACAAGGGCGGTACGCAAACGGGCGAACAGATTTTGCGCTTTGCCGAACGGCTGAAACCCTTTGGCATCGTACCCGAATATTCGTTTGTGCTGGGTATGCCCGCACCCACACCCGAGCAGGTAATGGAACAGATTGAGTTTGATATTGCTTTTATCAAAAAAGTAAAAGCGGCCAACCCCAACACAGAAATCATTCTTTATACCTACAGTCCCGTACCTACCGAAGGGTCGGAATTGTTCAAGCAAGTGGAGGCGGCCGGTTTTAGCTTTCCGCAAACACTAGACGATTGGATGGAACCGGAATGGGAGAGATTTGACTTGCGCAAAAATCCGCTCACGCCTTGGCTTACACCAGAGATGATTAACAAAATACGCAATTTTGAAACAGTGCTGAATGGGTATTACCCCACCATTACCGATATACGGATGAATAACCTTAAACGTAGGTTGGTACAATTTGCGTCGGGGCTGCGTTATAAAATTAATTTTTACCGCTACCCTTACGAAATAAAATTACTACAACGGATGTGGAAATACCGGCAACCTGAAATACAGGGATTTTAAAACCAACGAATAGCATTGTCCAACTTAACCATATCGCCCCAAGCTAAACAAGCAAGCATTTCCAACGATGTGTTTGCTGAAACCTATTATCAATTGCGGTATAAGGAAGGGCGCATTGTAGGGGATGAACAATTGCGGCAATTGCCCCAGGTAAAGCGTTGGCATCCGCATTACAAAGAATGGAAATTGCGGGCCATTTCTGCACAACGATTGATACAGTACTTAAAACAATTGCCCGGTGCCTTGGAGATTTTGGAGATTGGCTGTGGCAATGGCTGGCTCGCTGCACAATTGGCGGCCAACCCCCTTTGGCAGGTAACGGCCAGCGACATCAATACCACCGAGCTTTTACAAGCGCAACGGGTGTTTGGGCACTTACCCAATCTACAGTTTGCCCATGCCAATTTGGGAGAGGGTATCTTAACCAATAAAACTTTCGACATCATCCTATTTGCGGCGGCTGCGCAATATTTCCCTTCACTTAAAGAAACCATTGCACAAGCCCTTACACACAGCAGCATCCGGGGCGAAGTGCATATTATGGATACCGCTTTTTATGCACCAGCGGATTTGGTAGCAGCCCGGCAGCGCAGTATTCAATATTATACGCAATTGGGTTTTCCACAAATGGCACAGCGGTATTACCATCATGCTTTACAAGAGTTGGAAGGCTTTCAATATAAATTATTGCACAAGCCGGGCCGGATATGGCAAGGCTTGCGCTTTGTACAGCATCCCTTTTACCATGTACAGATAAAAAACCATTGTCTTTAAGATGTTTGCCCAACCCATATATCGTACATACAAACGTTACCGCACATTGCAAACGCACCGCATCGGTTCTTTGCCCATTGCGATACTGATGCCGCATAGTGCCTGCAACTGCCGCTGTGCCATGTGCGATATTTGGAAGGACAATCAAAACCTGCAACAGCTTACCGAAGCGGATATACAGGGCCTTTTGCAAACCTTTAAAACATTGGGCACTCAATTGGTAGTGATGTCCGGCGGGGAAGCCTTGTTGAACAAAAACTTTTTCCGCTTTTGCGAAATATTACAACAGCAAGGCATTAAGGTGAGCTTGCTCAGTACAGGCTTGCTATTGCACAAACATGCCGAGCAGATTGTAGCAAGGGTGCATGATGTGGTGGTATCCTTGGATGGCGATGAGGCAACGCATGATGCCGTTAGAAATGTGGAAGGTGCATTTGCCCTACTCAAAAAAGGGGTACAGCGTTTAAAGGAACTAAGGCCAAACTATCCTATTACCGGCAGGAGTGTTATCCACCGGCTCAACTTCAGGCAATGGTTGCCCATAGTGGAAGCCGCCCAAAGCATAGGCTTGGATCAAATTAGTTTTTTGCCCGCCGATGTAAGCAGCGAGGCCTTTAACCGCTCGCAGCCTTGGGGTGTCGATCGGCAGCAACAGATTGTGCCCGATGCCGCCGACCTGCCCGAACTACAGGTACTAATTAACCAATTGGTGGCCCAGTATGGTACCGATGGGCAAGCAGGCTTTATAGCCGAGCCACCTGCCAAGCTGCAGAAGATACATGATTATTATGCAGCGTATTATGGCCTCAATCCCTATCCCTACAAAAAATGCAATGCCCCTTGGGTAAGTACGGTGGTAGAGGCCGATGGCACGGTGCGGCCCTGCTTTTTCCATGCAGGCATGGGCAATATCCACCAACAGCCCTTGGGCGAAATCATCAACAGTCCATCGGCCATTGCCTTTAGAAAGCAGTTGGATATGGACAGCGATGCTACCTGTGTAAAGTGTGTGTGCTATTTGAATTTGCCACCGGGGAGTAAGGTGTAAGGGTTATCCGTGGATTAAAATCTAGACGGGGGCACAAGGGTATAAACAGTTGCGTAGCGGTATTAAGCACAAGAGTGCGACGCCACTGCAGCCGATGTAGGCAAGTAAGCTAGGTAAAAAAAATCAATCGTACATTACAACATGAACAAACTATTATTTACGCATTCCTACTTTCTCCGCTTCGACCCGAAGCAATGGGCCATCGGGCAGCCCTTTGCCCCATTGGGCACTTTGCAGGCGGCAGCGGTGTTGCGGCAGCAGGGTTATGCGGTAAGTTTGTTCGACACTATGTTTGCCCACGGCCCCGATGAAATAATACCGATACTGGAAAAAGAAAAACCCGATGTATTGGTGGTGTACGATGATGGCTTTAACTACCTTACCAAAATGTGTCTCACCAATATGCGGGAAGCCGCTTTCGCCATGATTGCCCATGCCAAGCAAAGGGGTGCACTGGTGATTGTGTCCAGTTCCGATAGTACGGATCGCTACGAAAAATATTTGTCGGCAGGTGCCGATTATATTTTACTGGGCGAGGCCGAAATGACTTTATTGGAACTGTTGAAAGCCATCAACGACCATACAACCGACATCATGTCCATCAATGGTTTGGCCTACCTGCAAAATGGCGCTGTTATCAAAACGGCTGCCCGTGCCGTGATGAAGGATTTGGATGCCCTGCCCTTTCCCGCTTGGGATTTGGCGCACATAGCCCCTTACCGAAATATGTGGTTAAAATCAGTGGGCTATTTTTCCATGAACATGGGCACTACCCGAGGCTGTCCCTTTAAATGCAACTGGTGCGCCAAGCCCATCTATGGCAACCGCTACAACAGTCGCTCGCCACAGCATGTGCTAAACGAATTGCAAATGCTAAAGGAAAAATATCAGTTTGACCATATTTGGTTTTGCGATGATATTTTTGGTTTGAAGCCGGGTTGGGTAAAGGAGTTTGCGGCATTGGTGCAGGCTGCGGATTTGCGTTTTCAGTTTAAGATACAAAGCCGGGTGGACTTGTTGTTGCAAGAAGACAATATCCGCCATTTGGCCGCCGCCGGTTGTACCAATGTGTGGATGGGCGCCGAGAGTGGTTCGCAAAAAATACTGGATGCCATGGACAAAGGCACTACCATTGCACAGATTTACGAAGCGACTGCCCTACTCAAAAAGAACGGCATTCACCCTTCTTTCTTTATTCAATTTGGCTATCCCGGCGAAACCAAGGAAGATATTCGCAATACGGTAAAAATGATCAACACCCTACTCCCTTACGAAATAGGCATATCCATTTCCTACCCATTGCCCGGCACTGTTTTTTTTGAACGGGTGAAAAACGAATTGAAAGAAAAAACCAATTGGACCGACTCCGATGAGTTGGCCCTGATGTTCCGCAATACGTACCAACCCGGCTTTTACAAACAGTTGCACCGGTATGTACACAAAAGCTATCGCAGCCATTTGGCAGCCGCTACCATCAAACAATTGCTGGGCAAACCATTGCAAGCCAATGCGCAAAAGATAAAGAAAGCCATCAGTTGGTTATACTACGCCCCAGCAACGGCATTGGCCAAGTTTAAGTTAAACCAATTGGAAAAAATCTGATGCCGCAGTTATCCACTACCGATAATGAGCAAAGGGCGGCTGCCGCATTTGGTAAGCAATCCACTGTATTTGATGAACAGTATGGCAACGATGCAATCGTACAATACAAACGCAACCGGGTGAGGGCGGTGTTGCAACAAGTATTGCCACCCAACAGCTCCCTACTCGAACTGAACAGCGGCACGGGTGAAGATGCGATATGGTTGGCGCAGCAAGGACATCGGGTGCATGCTACCGATGTGTCGCCTGGCATGCAGCAGGTATTACAACAGAAAGTAGCAGCAGCGGTACTTACGGCTTCCATTGACACGGAGCTTTGTTCCTTTACGCAACTGGAAAACTTGCAACAAAAAGGGCCTTATGACGGTATCTTCTCCAATTTTGCGGGGCTCAATTGTACGGGCGACTTACACAAAGTACTGGCGCAGTTCGATGGTTTGCTGAGGCCGGGCGGTAAGGCGGTGTTGGTGGTATTGCCCAAATTCTGTTTGTGGGAATTCCTTTTGCTATTTAAAGGAAAATTTAAAACAGCTTTTCGACGGTTGTTTAGTAAGCACGGCGCACCCGCCCATTTAGAAGGGCAGCATTTTACCTGCTGGTACTACAACCCATCGTATATACAACAAAAGTTGGGGCCCACATTTGCGCTTCGCCATTTGGAGGGCCTTTGCACAATCGTTCCGCCCTCTTATATTGCCCATTTTGCCGAACGCAGGCCAAAGCTCTATCAATGGTTGCGCCGCAAAGAAGACAAATGGAAAACTGCTTGGCCCTGGAAGTATTGGGGGGATTATTATATTATCGTATTAGAAAAGAAAGGTTAGTAGCGCATCCAATCAATCCATGGGTGTATTTCAAATTTTCGCTCTTATCCATGCTTGATGTTGCCTCTTATGGCAGCTTTTTCCACTTTTGTCTTGATACAAAAGTGGAGCAAAAAATCAAGGCTGCATAAAAAAACCTAAAAATTGAACCCTCGGGCTAAAGAAAAAAAAGCTCAATCTGTAGTGCGAAACCTAGCCATAGTGCGACTTACAGACCAATTGCATTGCCAAACTTTAGTTCCACTGTTTTTCTTTTGCGCCCTCAGCTTCAATTTTCTTAACGGCTTTTTTATGAGGCCGTAACTAAGCGGAGGTTGAAAACCCTGAAAACTTGTTTTTAGGCAAAGCGAAAATTTGAAATGCACCCTCAATTCATAGGGATTTGTATTGTATTGTTCAACTGCGCTATCTTCTCTTCAAACTGCCGCACTACTTTTTGCTGAAAATTGGCAGGGTCGGGTTTGGAAAAATGTTTATCCGCCACCATACCCATTTTAATCCCCCTGCTATTCAATTGATTACGGTCAGCTTTTTTTTGCCAACGCTTTTGGGTGATACGCAACAGCCGATCATCCAATCGGTTGCCCCATTGACCGTTTAAACAGCTTTGCACCCAACGGGCCAACCATCCTTTCTTGGCAGGCTTGGCCATGGCAGTTTTGCTTATTTGTTTGGGGAAATGATGCTGGGTCCACTGATTGGCTTGCATAAACTCTTGCAATACTTCGGGGCCGTACATGGGTATCAGCGTTACGATTTCCGTGGCCGTGAAAACATTTTTTTCTACAATTTCCAATGCGGCAGTGTCCACAAAATAGTTCATGCAAAACAAGTGCTGACTACCGGTAACAAAACTGATTTTTTTTAACAGGTGCAAAAAAGTGCGGGCCAGCCATAACCGGTTGGCTGCGGTGATGACAAAAAAATCAATATCCGTTTTTGCATCTGCGAAATTTTTGGAAAGCGATCCCGACACGGCCACCGCCTGCACATAGGGAAAACGGGCAATGATGGCCGCTGCTTTGGCCGCCATTTTCATGCGTTCGGCCGCTAGGGCATTGGCTTTACGCCGATCATGTGCCAATTGCAGCTTGTTTTGCAAAGCATAAAAACCTGCTATGTCAAACACCTGCTGTTGTTGCACCAACGCCAACAAGGCATTATCCAAATCCACAGGAGACAACCCACTATAGGATTGCAGTTCCTCCTTGCTAAGGGGATAATGAAAAATATCAAAATAAGCTAAGGGCTTGATGATATGTTGGTGGCTATTGTCCAAATATATTTTTGTTAACTGTAATTGTTTGCGACTTATTCATTACGACTTCACTTCTTTTTCTATCAGCTTATGTTTTGCTTGCTGCCGGTACAATCCATGCAACAATTCATACTTTCTGTAACATTGTCTTGTGGTATTTACAGCGATGGTCCAGCCGCGGCTACCATCCAAAAAACCGAGCCGAAGCAGATACCCATTTAAAAAAGCCCATGCCGGGTTCAGCCATATCTTATACCATTGCCTGCCTTTACCGTTTTCAAAAAGAGATTGCGCAGCAATCTGGCTCACTTCCTCGTTGCGTTGCTCATATTCGGTTTCCGAATGGTAGGTATAATGTAGCAGATCCCCTTCCAAATGTTTAACCGCTACCGGCTGCCGCAGTTCAATCCTGTCATGCGGATTAAAGCCGCCACAATAACCGATGGCTCGATCAAAGAGGCGTAGTTTCCTATCGGGGTACCAAAGTCCGTGACGGATGAATTTACCCCGGTACCAGTTGCAGCGGTTCATGCTATAAGCAGCGTGGGTAAAGTGCTCCTTTGCCTCCAAAATGGCTGTGGCCAATTGCTCACTTACCGCCTCATCGGCATCAAGGCTCAGCACAAAATCATGGCTGGCCAATTGTATGGCTCTATTCTTTTGCGAAATATACCCATAGAAGTTTTGCTGGGTAACCACGGCCCCCATTTCCAGCGCAATAGCGGCTGTATTATCGGTAGAAAAAGAATCCAATACCACTACCTCATCTGCAAAGCTTTGAACAGAGCGGATACATCGGCCTATATTTTTCTCCTCGTTATATGTTATAATCACTACAGATAGCGCTTTCATTCCTACTTGCTTTCTTTTAAATAAAATCGTTTTTAATACTTATTGGGTTGCCTCAATGGGTTTAGCCTGTGGCAACAAAAAAAGACTCATGAAAAAACCATAGAAAAATATCCCTTTGTTAACATCCAAGATATTTTCACCTACCGATACGATGATGATCAATAGTAAAAAACTCACGAAAAACAACTGCCTGTTGCGGATGGCAACCCATGTGCAGTAGCCCAACACACCAAGGAAAACTAACAGTCCCGCAAAGCCCATCTTGATCAAAAAGCTCAGGTATTGGCTATGCGCATTGAACTCATTGAGGTAGGAGCTATACAACTGATGCTCAAAATAGGCATCCTTTAACAAGCGCAGTTCAGATCCGCTCCCATGACCGATCAAGGGTTTTTGTTGCACCAGTTGCCAAGCCAGTTTCCAGCGCTCCAGCCTTGGCTCGGTTATATCGTAATCCACTTTATCCCGATTGCTCACATCCTGCTTGAGCTCGGTAAAGTAGCGGGTTTTAAAAGCCGCTGTATTATTGATAAACAGGCCTGCCGCCAAAGTAAGCAGCAGGGAGGTCGTTAAAAACCACCAACGCTTTTTACGCTTTATCGCCAGCCAAGGAAATACCGTGTTTACAATCACCAACAAAGCAATGCACACCGCCCTAGACGACAACTGCAATAATCCTGCTGCTAAAATGGCCAACCCTATCATATACAGCAGTTGTTTTACCTTATCCCTTGTATTAAACAGGCCATGCAGCAGTACCACAAAAGAAAGTGCCGCATACAAAGAGATGTAGGTGGCATGGATACCAATGGGCAACGAAAATTGATGGTTCATAAATGCCTGCGAAACGATATTGCTTAAAGGCATCTGATAAAAAACAATGATGCGAAAGGCATCCACATATAAATAAAGGATGGTGGCTACACATACCGCTGCAAAAAAGCGCAACAAGCGCTCGGTGTATTGTGCCAAGGGCAAGTGGGTAAGCGTTAACAGTATCGGCCATATCATAATAGCGGACTGCCGCCCCGCCAAGTCCCCAGCAGCGGCTTTATCATGGCTGTACAACATACCCACAAAGCCTACTAAATATACTGCCATTACTATCCAAACAGGCTTGGCCAACAATAGCCGCAACCGCTCCTTGCGCAGATGGATAAGGGTATGGGCCGCAAAACTTACCATCACCAATTGGCTATAAAAAAAATCAAAAGGCAGCATGGCCAGAAAAATAGCCAAGTGCCAATAGCTGATATTGTCCTCTACCGTTGTTGCTATGTTAAACAAACGCTTCATTTGGCAATGGGTTTACAACAACTCCGTAACAGTTGCTCGTATTGGTCAATAATCAAGGGCCAATTGTACTGTTGCTGTACTTTATGCAAGTTTTGTTGAATCATCATATCCAATTCTGATTGGGGAGGTATTGATTCTACTAACCTAGTGACAACTTGTGAGTTCTCAAAATAAAAAGCGTTCTGCTCTAATACAGCCCGGTTAAATACATTGTCATGCGCTGCGATGGCAACCCCGCTGGCCATCGCTTCCAGTAAAGACGGATTGGTACCCCCAGCACTATGGCCGTGAAAGTACAATACAGCCTGTTGCTTTAGGGTGTGCAACTTTACTTTATTATATATAGCTCCTGCAAATACAATGCGCTTATCGCTACCATACTTGGTTTGCAATTGCTGCCCGTATTTATTTTGCATATTGCCTACAACCAACAACTTACAGTCTGTATTACTGGCCGCAAAGCCCTCCAATATCATGGCAATATTATTTTCCGGCTCCATCCTTGCCATCAACATCATGTATCCCCGCTGCTCAAGGCCATAGGTTGACAAAACCGTGAACTCGTGGTTCTTTATTACTTCGGCTCCGTAAGCAATATAGGTACTATCGACTTTGTATTTGCTGGCAAGATATTGCTGTATGGCAGTCGAATCGGCCACTAGGCAATGGCTGTACTTGATGGCCCATTTTTCGGCATGACGTAAAAACCATTGCGCCATCCGGCTATACTTACTGCGCTGCCATTCCAACCCATCCATATTGGTAACGATAGCAACACCCTTGGGATACCACCTACCCCAAACCGAGCTACTGGTGTAACCCAAAAACAACAGCACATCAAAACCCTGCTTACGGGCATCCTGTACACAATGCCAATCGTACACAAACTGTCCTGCCGAACCCCAATACTTTTCCGGGTTTCGGCAATGCACCAATGCTACCCCTTGGTATGATTTTTCTTGATAGGGATGGTCATGGCCACCATACACCGTTACCGCATGGCCCTTTTGCACCAACCCAACAGCAAGGTATTCGGCCAGTTGCTCAAACCCACCGTATCGGTTGGGGATACCCCTTGTACCTATGATACCCACTTTCATCATAGGTGTTGGTTTAAGAGGTTATAAAAAATAGCAGCACTCCTAGATGGCGTATATTGCTGTTGCACTTGCTCGGCAATGGTCACCAGCTCCGTTTCAGATGGTGGGTGGTGAAGCATGGCTTCCATTTTATCTTTCAGCTCCTGCTTATTGTGTGGATCAAAAAGGCCGTTGCCAAAAAAGCTAAAATCCTGCATGGCCGTGGTTTGGGAGCAGAGGACGGGCGTTTCGGCCACGGCGGCTTCCAGGGGCGGGATGCCAAACCCCTCTGCCAAGGAGGGATAAACAAACAAACGGGCCGCTTGCAAAAAAAGCCACAGTGTTTTCCCCTCCACTTGTTCTATATGATGAAAAAAAGGCTTTGCCTCAGCGGGCAATTGTTGCATTGCCTTAAACAAAGCAGCCGACTTGCTGCCCTTTGCATCCTGACGGCTACCAATAAACACCAAGGCAATGCCCTGTCGGTACAAGCCCAGTTCCAACCAACACCGCAAGAGCAACAGGTGGTTTTTACGTGGTTCCATCCGGCTTACGTAGAGGATAAATTGGCCAATGCCAAACTGTTCCTTTATCTGTTGACGGGCAGCGGCTTTGTTTATATGGTTTGCTGCTAAGGATGGTATGGCATTGGGCACCAAATGCAGTTCCTTATCCGGCACGCCATAATGGTGCATGATCCGGCTCTTGGCATATGTGGAAACAGTGGTTTTTATCGCAGCCCGCTTAATGCTACCGCCAAATAGTTTGTTACGGCTCTGCCGAAAGCCCCAAGGAAAAGCGCTGGGAAAATCTTTGAAAAGCACATCGTGTAAAGTAACAATGTACTTACAGCCCTGTACAGGCCATGGTGCGATGTATTGAAAATGGGCAAAATCAAAAACATGTTCTTTCAGCAAGCGGGGAATATCCCTTACAAAACGCAATGCAGCAGGGCGCAGACTTTTGTAAGGCAAAATATTTGTGGGGGGCAATAGCGGAAAAGCGGCTTGGATACGATCGGTATAATAAGCGCCCATGTAAATATCCAATTGCGGATACTGTTGCAGGAGTGCCTGGTAGAGCTGTAGCAAAAAACTTTGGGTGCCTTGGTACTGGGTATCAAAGCAATGCGCATCTACAAATATTTTTATTTTCCTATCCTTTGCCATACAGTAGGTTGCCTTGTTGCAACACTTCGTTTTCTTTATTGTTTCTTGGTGAATAATGTTTACCGCCCAGCCATCGGTACAAAGTCTGTATCCATTTGCCCGGCAGGTATGAAAGCAGGTACAAACAACGCAAGGTAAGCGAACTAGGTTTTACCTGCAAAGCCAGACGCAGGTGGAACCTTGCTTTTTGTGGTTGATGATTGTTCCATAAAAATTTTTTGCCCAGCAATGCATGATAGGCCCCTTCTTTTAACCGGTTGTTTTGCTGCTGTGCTATCAGCCTAGCTAATTCCTCCCCTTCAGCTTTGGTAATATGGCCTTTTTGCAAAACAGTCTTTTTAAGTGCCAAAAACTTGGCGGGCCGCCATTTTTCATCAATGGTCAGCGAAGGCGGATTGAGCCTCACTTTCAACAATACTTGCGGCAGGTTGCATCCCATCCCTTGCTGCAATACTTGGTTCCATAAAAAATGATCCTCAAATGTATGCGCCCTTTCATTGTATCCGCCTGCTTGGGTAATGGTATCTTTAACAAACAACACACCCGAATGGATAAAGGGGCAAATAGCTGGGGGCAGCTTACGGATAGCCGCATCCGTACCGGCTGGCATTTCATGGGCAAACACAAAGCCCCCATGCGCATCCACATAATGTACATTGCAACCCACTACCACATAGTTGGGATTTGCTTGTATAAAATCATATTGCACCTGCAAGCGGTCCGTCGTACATACATCATCGGCGTCGAAGCGGGCCACCAGCGCCGCTTTGGCCAAGGTCAGGCCTTTGTTCAATGCTGCGGCTATACCTGCCTGTGGCTGATGCACTACTCGTATCCTGGCATCGTTAAATTGTTGAATCACCATGGCCGTTTCATCGGTAGAGCCATCGTTGATAATCAGCAGTTCAAAGCTGGTAAATGTTTGGGCAAGCACCGAAGCAATGGCTTCGCCAATAAAAGCCGCCGCATTATGAACGGGCATCAATACCGTTATGGCTATTGTGTTGTTCATGACCGGGTACCCTCCTTTATGTTTAGCAACAACAATAGCTCCCATATCACCATTACCGACAATTGTTCAAACCAGTAATCAATAAAAAACACACCCACCATCAGCATCAGCAACGGTATGCCATAGGTCATCTTTTTATACTGCTTGGCAAAAAAGCCGCCATATAAAATGAGGAGGGCCAATATGCCCAGTAATCCATATTCGGACAATACTTGACCGTACACCGTGTTGGGGCTATTGGTTAAAGAATGTAATCCGGCTGTTTTGGTAAAATAATAGAGATACAAAGCCAAATGGCCCTCTTTAAAACGGGGGTCGATATAGTTGAACCTTGAAGGATAGCTACCGGCTATATTGAGCCCCGTGGCCCGAAAAGCCAACTTGGAAGAAAAATGGCCAGCCCCTACGCCCGTAAAAACTGCCGTAGGATGCGTACGCAATAAATACAGCACTTGTTGCAAGGCCACCCATTTACCGGGTTTGGCAGCAACAACCGTTTGGGCCAAGTCCACACTATCCTGTTGCATCCATTGAATAAGCTGCCGTTGCTTGCTGGTCGTATCGTTTTTATGTTGAAAGTTAGCAGAATGGATATTGGCTTGCGGCAACAGGGGTTTTTCGGTTGCAATAACGGGCTTGTTCGATTTGGCCAACAATAGGTCACGCATACTATCTAAGTACAAGCGTGCCAGTTTTTCTTTCCGCTCCTCAGTACTCAATAAACTATCGGACCGTTCCCGCAAAGGCAATACCGGCATAGTATTGCTAGCCTTACTATCAACAGGCTTTTTTGAAAACCGGCTGATGGCTTCGGTGATGTAGCGGTTGTTCTGTGGCGATACCTTGGCCCAAAATACCACCATCAACAATAGGCAAACCACAATTACACTTTTTTGCGCTTTGGCCGTTTTGAAAAAAAAGAGATACAACAACACCCCGCCCAGTAGTAGATTCATCAGGTTGCTGCCCGTAAGCAACAGGGCAGCCATACAAAAAATGGCCAGCAAATACTTATTGCGCTGCAAAAAATACAGCACCCCAAAAGCATTGAGCACGGCATTGGTGGTGGAGGTATCAAAACTAAGCCCCTTTATATAATCACCCGTACCAATAAAATATTTTTGAAAATCACCTTGATAGCGATAGGGATTGAGGGTGCCGGTTTGCCCAACGATAGAGGCATACGTGATGAATGATACGAGCAGGTTTATCACAAAAAAAACGGCAACAGTGCGATGTAATGTTTCGGTATCCTGCTGCTCTACAGACAATTTTACTTGATGGATGGCCAAAATGCAGAGCGCCCAATAAAAAAGGGCCGCCAGCAGTAATATGCTGGTATCCATTTGCAAGAACCCTTTTTGCAGTACCCAATTGATCACCGCAATTGCCATCATGGCTGGGTAAAAAAGCGGTAACCGGGAATGCTTCCAGCTAAATCCTGCCTTGGCATTAGGCCGTAGCAGATAGATGAGCAGGATGGCTGCCACCTTAACCAGCAATTTTACATTTACAAAAAGAATCAGGAATACCAGCAGCCTCCAGTCGAGGGGTTTTACCCTACTTAAAAATGGAATGGGAAAAAGATTTCTGTTCAAGCTGTGGCCCAATTTTCAGCGTTGTTTATGGTTGTTTGATTATACTTACTATAATCGCAAAAAAAACACTCCCCGTTGCCCCTATCTACCACTCCTGTGCAACAATTGTCCATCTTCCTTTTTTACCTGCCCCAAAGCCAGCAGGAGCAAGAGGTAGAACGCAAGGGCACAGCTAATTACAGCCGCCGTATGTGTAAAACAATAATGCGCCCCAAAGCCAGCAATCAAGGCCGCAGCGGGCGAAATAAGCACAGGTAGCCAATTGGTTTTTTGTACGGCCAATGGGGTTGTCCCAGCATATAGCAGCGCCTGTACCAAGGTGGCGGCCAAGAAAGCCGCCGCCGCCCCTACCCCTTCATAAGCCGGGATCAGCAGCAAATTGGCCCCTGCGTTCACCACAAAAGTGATGGCTACGACTGTTAAAATGCGCTTCATCCCGTGGCGGGCAAAATTGATGGTCCATAAAAAATTGTTGAGGTACATCAATGGCAATGATAGCGACAACAAAAAGATAGTGCTGCTGTTGACGGCACCATAGCTACCGTGGGTAATGCCATCAATCAAAGGCACCCAAAGCAGGTTCAGCAACAGGGCGGAGCCACTCGCCACGGCCATTTCTATACGCAGCAAGGCCATCAAAGGGTGCATTTGGGCAACGGTAGGCTGCCTATCCGCTTGCGTAAATATTTTTGAAAACCGGGTGAGCAGAACCGGCCCCAGTACCAATAAAGGCAAAGTGGTTGCTTCAAAAGCCTTCCAGGCGAAACTGTAATTGGCCACTATTCCTGTAGCGCAAAAAAAGCCGATCAATATCCAATCGAGGCGGGCTAGACCCGTGGTAAGTATTACCGACAGCAATTGCGGGGCCGCTTCTTTTATCAATGCCCGGTAGGCCTGCAAGTGAAAGCTGAGTGCTACGGGTACCCGTAAATGCCAGCGCACCACCGCATAACAAAGCAGCCATTCCGCTAGGTCGCCAATGATGAATACCCACACCACATTTTCCATACTACAATAGCCGGATAGGTAAAGTACCAGCAGGGCAGCACTGCGTAGGATATTCGAAAACGTGGCCATGTACAATAATGCTTTGAATTTCTCCAAACCATTGGCGATTTGCTTAAAAGGGCTGGCCATAAAGATGCCCAGCTTGCCGATGCCAATCCAAATCAGCAGGTGGTGCTGCGCAAAAAAATGGGGGAATATCCAGCATGCCAGCGCCAATAACCCATATACAGTTAGACCCCAAATTACTACATGGGTTAGGTACACCGAGAGTACCAAATGGGGCGATCCCCCGGCTGCTATTTTGCGCACAGCCACTTGGTCGATACCAAATGATAATATGCCGAAAAGGGTGAGCAATACGGCCAAAGTCCAGTTGAGTTCGCCAAACAAATCTTTGCCTAATGCAAGCGACAGGATGTAGAAAATGAGCAGCCCACAACCTTGGTTGATAGCTACCTGTAAGGTATTGGCTGATATGTCGTGAATAAATCTATGCCGCATGGATGGGCGCTTGTACTCAATTGATGGCGTAATTTATCAATAAAACCCACAGCTTTTTACAATCTGTAATAAAATTACGAAGCGGCAACCCCCACAGGTTTTTATCCGATACTATACATTATTACTAACGTAAACAGCATATTATGAGAAATTTATTTTTGGTAGGCGTATTGATATTGATGGCTTGCCTACCTGCATTTGCCCAGCCTGACAACCTGTTGGGCGAGGTAGAAAAAGACAACAAAAAAGAAAGCAAAACCCCGGTAAAAGTATTTTACAGTCAAAAGCTTATAAATGCCAATACTGTAGAAGTGTTGCCCAAAGGGCGTTTGGAGTTTAAGGTGCAGCATAATTTTGGTGATATCGGTGGCAGCAATGGCGGTGTTACCCGTTTTTATGGATTGGACAATGCTGCCGACATTAAAATCGGCTTTCAAATAGGATTGGCCAAAAAATTGAATTTATTGGTGAGTCGTACCCGTGGTGGTGGCCAAGTACAGCAGATGTGGGAGATGGGATTGAAATACCAGATATTGCAACAAATGCAAAACGATCCTTCTCATCCGCTTTCACTCACTTTGTTTGCCAATGGCGTGGTTTCATCGCAAACGGCCAATGTAAATCCAGACAACGAGAATTCCTTTGACAATTTTTCAGATAGGGGCAGCAGTCTTTTGCAATTGTTGTTGGCCCGCAAATTCGGTGGTGTAAGCCTGCAATTGAACCCCACATTTGTTCGTCGCAATTTTGTACAAAACGGCGATGAGAACAATACTTTCGCCATGGGTGGAGCCGTAAGGATACCCCTCAGCAAAAGGATTATTTTGATTGCGGATTACTTTCACCCGTTCCGCTCTAGCAGTAGCAAAACAGCGTTGGCCGCTAGGGGTGTAAAATTATACGATGTATGGGGTTTAGGTTTTGAGATCAAAACGCCCGGCCATTTGTTCAACCTCAATTTTACGAATGCCACCAATCTGCTGGAAAACCGATTTATCCCCCGCACATTCAGCGATATCAAACAAGGTCAGTTCCGCTGGGGCTTTACCATCTCCAGGGATTTTATGCTCTTTAGAGATAAAAAGGGTTAGTCCATAACTATTTGGTTATAATGGTATATCCCCGTGGCTTGTTGGCTGCGGGGATTTTCATATACCCTCTCCTCAATCGCACAAGCTCCTATCCACATATACTTTATTGCCACTTTCGTTGATGTAGTAGCAACCTCCACGGGGGCCGCGGATGAGTTGGCGGCTGGAGGCTGGTATCCGTCGCCGGTGTGTACGGTAACGGGCAACTTTTGCTGCCCTAGGTTTTTGTTGCTCTGATGCTGTACTGGTAGCAGGCCATGCCGATTGGGATGATGGCGTGGATGAATAGCTATAAGTAGGAGCAGGTTTATCATCACTACATCGACAAGTTTTACCAAGAAAAATGATGGCTGCTATTATTACCACGCAGCCAAATAATGAAGTATTGTTTTGTGCATTGTTAGCCATATCCCTTTTTATAGGAAAGTTACCGTTTGCTATCATCAAAAAAAACAGCTCTGAACAAATTGGGTTGATTTCCGGTCAAACTGGGTGTTTCCACTGATGCCCGCCAACTATATTTAGGGCAAAAGACGGTTGTGTTTTTTTATGAAATTTTTAACATTTCCCAAGCAATATGTCGCATCGCTTTTATGTTATCCTGCATAAAAGCAGGCACATGCAAACTATCCATTATATCATCCTCGCCGACATTGCCCTATTGGCGGTTTGCCTCAAATATATCTTTGGCAACACATCCCTTTTTTTCAAAGCCATTGTGGTACATTTTTTTAGCAACGAATATTACGAGCCTGCTGTTTTTAAGCGTTGGGAAAAGCGGTACGATATCCAGCATAAGA
This sequence comes from Chitinophaga pinensis, assembly GCA_943373145.1. Lineage (GTDB taxonomy): Bacteria > Bacteroidota > Bacteroidia > Chitinophagales > Chitinophagaceae > Ferruginibacter > Ferruginibacter pinensis_H. The sequence goes on along the minus strand of CALSBI010000006.1, from coordinate 74,018 downwards.
TGAATATTTTGTATGCCTGCGCCCTTATACTGGCGGTTGGTACTTTACTGTTGTACATTTTCGTGCTTGGCCCTAGTTTTTTACCAGGTGTAAAATAGATTGTCCATAAACAAAATCGGCCGCAGCATACGCCACGGCCGATTCCCATCTTCAGTCTAGTATTGAAATCCCAGCCCATAAATCAAATCATTAGCATCACACTACGATTGATAAAGCTACTTCTCAAGCCTCACAAACTTTTATCTTTCCACAACCACCTTATTTGTAGCTACCAACTGAACAATATAGACGCCGCCTTTAAACTGACTGATTAATCTTCAAATTGGCAACCCGTAATTACTCTCTTGAAGTAATATTTAGCAAAGAACAAGACTTACAGGTACCGGCTTCACAATAGATTACACTACCCAATCCAGCAGTTTTACGCTGACAGCCCGAAGGAGTGGTATCCTCACACTTACATTGTGTACTACTGGCCAATGTAAAATTCTCCGAAACCAATTCTTTTGGTATTGGCAAGGCTGCCTCATTACCAAAAATACTTACACCTACATATTGGTAGCCTTCTGGCGCAGGTTCATTCTTAAGCAGGAATATGGGCAATTGTTCACCATAAATTTTTTTGTAAAATTGTTCGAGTGCATTCTTAACAATAGGTTCTTTAAACAACCACTCATTGGCATTACCCAGTAGGTCCGATACCAATGAGGTATTATCTTCAAGCTTTTCTTTACTGGTTGAAATAAACGTAATACCCCTATTCACGTCAAAAACACCTGATACTTCAATACTTTGATTATTAGTATTGGTTACCTTCCTTTCGCAGACACTACAACCTTCGGACATAGTACATAAGTACTTTTTATCAACAAGGGTAGGATTACAACCCGAACCAGTTGTACAAGTACACGTAACCTTAACAGTGTCTGCTGAGTTGGCAAGCAAGTTTGAATTAAAGCTGTTACTATTTACAAACTCACTCCGTAAATAATGGTACCCTTTGGGAAGTACCAACATTGTTTCACTTTCAGAAATCTTATACGCAACAGAACCCGAAGGAAACGGAATTCCCATGATACCAGACTTTTCAATACTCTTCAGTACATTTTCGTCGGTTACTTCTTTCAATTGTAAAACATCCAATTTGCTTTGTTTATTGCAAGATATTATTGTTGCGATGAATAAAATCGCAAAAAAGATTACCAGCTTTTTCATTTTTAAAAATTTTAAATTGTTTACTACAAATACTAACTTATCAAATTCCTTAGGATACAACTTTTATTACATCGAAAAACCCATCTTATGTTCTACAAGATTAAGAAACTAATATCTAAAATCTGTTTCATTTGTTTTACACAACAAACAACTAGGGTTGAAACATTTAGTTTTCTTATAACTTTATCTATAGATTAGCGTTTTTTTTAAATAACCTTCAATTAGCACCAACTAATTTCTGTACTACATTGCTCAAACTCTCGGCAATCCCAACACTCTTTCTTCAATAGGATTGCTCTTGTTTGGTTTGATATTTGGCCACATTGCACTAACTGTATTTTTTAGTGCAGCGAAATTAAATTGATGGCCATTGGGCAATAGGTACATGAGTAAGCCGGCCGTTGTGGCAAATAAAAAACTGGCCAGCCCATGTACCACGAAAATGCCAAAATGCAATGAAATGCCCATGGCCAACAAATACTTTCGCTTCTTGCTTTGTGCATCTAACAACACACCGGCAGCCAGCACAAACTCCACAACCAATATGCCCCAAGTGAAAAAGGTTACGATATAGGGGTTGGCCAATGCCTTATACAAAAGCGGTCTAAAAATCTCGTTTATCCCAAAATATTCATGTGTGAGCCAATAAAAGGTTGCCGTACCATTCAACCACTCCTTAGCCTCTAACTTTCCGGTAAAAGCATGCAAATAAATCACGCACACCTGCAATTGAATCAACACAAAAAAGCTGCGGGCAAAAAAAGACCTGATTGTATTAGTGGCTTGCACAGGCGTTCCCCAGTGCGATTTTCTACTGTCGGTTAAGGTAAGTGGCACCAGCAAAAGCGACAATACCGAGGTAATATGGTCTCCTCCATCAATCGAGGTACATGCTGCAAAAAAAGAATAGGACACATACCAATGCAAGAGGCCTGTAAACCTGGGATAAATGCCCCAAACCACCGCTATCAGTATAGTACAGGCAACCAATTTGGCAGTGAGCAGTGAATTTTTAAACAAGAAAAAAAAGCTGTAGCTACGCAACAGATTCGTTTTTTCGTTTAATACATTTGGATCAAACAAAACCTCCGTGGGGTTAAACAGCAGGGTCAACAAAGTACCCATTGCCAGCATAGTCCTGACCAGCCCGATGCTGTTAGACCAAGAAAATGTAATATTCATTTGACAAAAATTTTAATGCATTGAAAGGGCATCTTGGGGCTTGATTGGGCCCATGCCCAAGGCACCCTTTCTGATTGATAGAATATGTATTCGCCTTTCAGTAGCTTGTGGTTAAACCTGCTTTCTATTGTATCTGCAATGGGTAGCTTTACAGCCACTTCTTCGATATTGCCCGCTGCGAACTTCGTCCATTTAGTGGCTGCAACCTTAGAAAGGGTTTGAGCTAACTCGCCACTCATTTTCCGCTTGTGCCTTTTGAGGCCCAAGGCATCGCCAAAGTTTAATGAAGCCGTATTGTTTAGATATACCAAGCGTCCATTTTCTTGCCGGAATATTTTCAAAACCGGCTCTTTAGGATCCTTGGTAAAAAAGGCCCATCCCTGCGGAAAGATGGAGTAATACTCCCGTACGCTTTTATAAGAAAAGCGTACAGGAGTATCTCTGTTGGAAACAATGAAAGCAAAATAGGCCCCTGCCACAACGACAAGGATAAAAAGGTAATACCTTACCTGATTTATTATTCTCTTTTTCATTTTGCAACATAATATTTAGCCAATTCTTCTACCATTATCTCGAAATGCAAGGAAGCGTTTTGGTACACGCTAGTAGCCGTGCTTGCAGGTGCATTGGGAGGCATGGGAAGCACAAGGCAAATGTTTGTGTAAGGAAGGCTAGGCAGAACGGGAGTTGGCAAAACAGGAGTCATGGGAAGCACAGGAATAATTGGCGGCGGTGGAGGTGGCGGGGGTGGCGGAGGTGGTGGAGGCGGAGGCGGAGGCGGTGGAGGCGGAGGCGGTGCAACCGGGCCGATGGTAGGCGGCAATGTTACGGCGGCGTTTACGGCGGCGGCGGCATTGATAAGGATACCAACATTGAGCACCACGCCATAGGATACCACCAGTGCCACAGTAACAACGGCCGCTGCAACGGCTGCCGCAAAAATAAATGTGGGACCTATCAAAGCCACTTCATTTGGATAGTTGTTCTTGACATAGTCTGCCAATGCCTGTACATTCACAGCCCCTTTATCATCCAAAAACTGTTTGATGTCAATCTTTGCGGCAAGCTCCTTACCTAATAAAACGGCGCTCGCCAACTCGGGTGTACCCAGTAAAGCCTTTTCCAACACTTGATCTGCCTTGGAAATGGCATCTCTGATTGTGTAGTGTTGACCGCTGGTTATAGCTGCATTGAATTGGTTAAAATAATTCGGATCCTCTTTTTCAATTGCATCTATGATTAGCGTTTGTATCCGTTTTGCTTCCTGTAGTTGCGGCACCGCAAGATCGGCCGTGATACCCATGATAGTCTCAACATGGCTTAGCTGGGTAGTGGCTGCGTCTCCAAAAAAAATCTCTCTAAAAAGTGCCGTTTTATCAATAGATGCGGTAGTACCATTTCGCAAAAGTGTAACCTCCTCTTCTGCAGGCGGCTTCTCTACGATATCCCCCTTTTTCGAACAAGCATACAACAAGGCTGCACTTGCCGTTAGTAAAATGACTTTTTTAATGTTCATAATATTTGTTTTGAAGTGATCTTACTCTTTCCATTTTCAGACACTGGACTACTTTCATATTTAATGTCGTTGTTCATTTGCACATTTCCGACGTTGGGTAAGTCAACCCGTATTAAACTGTTTACTATTTTGATATTTACAAGTCCGTTCTACTGTTATTAGCGCATGGTGCCTTAACGAATGATACAGTTGCCATAAAGTGATTGATACTTGCTATAGTTGTTCTGTATTAAGCTTGCTTAAACATCCCAATACGATTTCATAAAAATCTAAAGCAATGGTCCAACAACATTCTTCAAAAATCAACTTTGGTCAATTCTGATAACCAATGCAAATTTGTTAATCCAGCAAATGAGAAACAAGGTTGCAACAACTAGATTTGGTGAAACAAAAAACCCTTTATTTATCGTTTTGAAAACCCACAGTATCGTTGAAAGCCGGAATTTAAGGTGAGGCATCATAATTATTTTTCATGCATTTGGCTGGTGGACAGCACCGCTTTTTAGCGGTATTTTAGCAGTTCAACAACGGTATCTTTTAGTTAAAAATGGTCGTAATTAAATGAATATCAAACACTTACACTGCCTCCATGCGTACATGTTTCAAATTGCCAACAACAACACTTTTCTTTTTTTAGTAGTTTTAGTTGGTAACGGCAATCCATCAAACAAAAAAGATAATATGAAAAAGGTTCTTTTATTTACCAATGTAGCGCTGCTAAGCATCATCTTAGTTCTATCATGCAATAAGGCAGATATAGTAGCCGATAATACGTCTAACGAATCCAAGAAGTCTGCAACAGTATCCAAGGCTCCTTGTCAAAACGAAAACTGCATGGCGTGCACCGACTATTCGAGCTCACGGTTCGACGGCATCGACCCCTTTTTAGCAAAGCAGCTTTTTGTTGACTATGTAGAAAAGAACCAGCCCCGTTTACAGATTCCAGAAAATATAGCGGATGCCAACCGTATATGGTTTAGCTTAGAATCACTGAAAAATTTCATTTGGCAAATAGAAAAAGAAATGTGCAACAGGCCATGTGCAAGGGAAAACGAATTACGGCTCGGCGTAAGGGTCTATTATGCTAGGTATCCATCCGATATGCATATCGATGGCCTACGTGGCCTCCCTAAGGATTATGCCGAACATCATACTTTGTTTATGGTTCCTACCTACGAAGACCAAACTGGCACACAAGTGGACTTTGATCCATGGAATTGGGGAAATGAGTGTACCCCAACCCCTTTGCACCAAGTATTTTCCATGGGACCCTTTCTCAAGAAGAATTCTTGCTTCTTTTCGATTGCAGAACCCCAGTATTACAAAGACAAGTGTGGCGCTGTACAACCATGGATGTTGCGGGGGCAACCTTTTGGAGTCATGAACCACGGCAATATGGAGCCACCGCCCATGGGCAACAATGGCTCTGGTTTTATTGACTGATAGCAAAACGCACCATATTTTGTTACAAAAGATAGATTTATTAAAGATTGCATTAACTATAGCCGAAGCTACTGCCTGTATAGTTGGGTTTAGGTATTGGAAAAAGCTAAAGGATACGTATTGGAAATTCTTTCCGGTGTACTTGGCCTGCATTTTAGCAGCTGAGTTGCTGGGCAGATACTTAGGGTATAAAAAGTTGTATACGGCCAACTTGGCCCTCTACAACTATTTTGTTATCCCCTTAGAGATCCTTTTCTTTATTAGCTTGTTTTACAGAACATTCTCCACCCGTTCCCTCAAACGCCTATCCATTATTGTCGCTTTCATTTATATGGCTTGCTGGTTTTCGGAAATGTTTCTTTTACCTAAAGTATCTTCTTTTTGGGTAGGCGCACTCTCTTATACGGTGGGCATCGTTACATTACTCGTATTAATATTGTCATATTTGTTCAAGCTTTCCTCCAGCGATGAAATTGTATTTATTAAACATAACATGATGTTTTGGGTATGTATGGGACTGTTTGTTTTCTACGCTTTTTCTCTACCTTTCTATGGCATGTACAATTACCTGTACAAACACCACTATAATTTTTACCTTACTTACTCTAACATCATCTTTTTTCTCAATTATATTATGTACGGATTGTTTACATTAGCATTTATATGGGGGAAACCGAAATCATCATTTTCATAGCCTTGGTAAGCTTGGCCATTATTGCATTTGTTGTAATGACAATTGCATTATTGCTGCAATACCGAAAAAAGAAAATGGCTTATGAGAATGAAAAAAAACAAACGGAAGCGCTGCATCAAACGGAATTGCTGAATGTGAAGCTAGAAGTGCAGGATGAAACCATGCAACATATTGGCATAGAAATACACGATTCCGTTGCCGAAAAATTGACCTTGGCCAGTTTGCACCTGCAACACGCCGAATACGAAAATAAGTACCCAGGCCTTAATGAAATTCTTATGCTCAGTAGCTCCCTTATCAACGAATCCCTTGACGAACTTCGGTTGCTTTCCCGCCGCCTGTTAAAGCAAGGCGACGAACAAACCGATATCGTTCAATCTTTGCAAAGGGAGTGTAACCGGGTGGCACAATTAAAAATATGTTTGGTTCATTTTATTAGCGACTGCTCCAGTATAATGATGGATACAAAAGTAGCCAATACCTTATTGCGTATTGTGCAGGAATCTATCCAAAACAGCATGAAGCATGCCCATTGTAATAACATCAGCATCACCCTAGCAAACAGGCACGGGCCCTTTACACTTACAATAAGCGATGACGGGATAGGGTTTGATGCAGTAGTGGCGGATCAATCGCAAGGTTTCGGCCTAAAAAGCATTAAAAAGCGGGCAGGCATAATAGGTGCAGAACTGATACAAACAAGCAGCCCCAACAATGGCACATGCACAAAAGTGATACTAACACAAAAAAATGATTTATTTTAGTTTATGCAGTACAGCTTAGTTATTGTTGACGACCATTTGCTGATTGCCAAAGCAATTGCCAATATTATTGCGGGTTTTAATAAATACAAGGTATTGTACGAAGTAGAAAACGGCCTCCTGCTTCAGGAAAAGTTGAAGAGCAAACACAACATACCTGATATTGTGCTGCTGGATATTTCTATGCCCCAAATGGATGGTTATGAAACAGCCCGTTGGTTAACCCAACATTACCCCCAAGTTCAAATCATGGCCCTTACGATGCAAAATGAGGATGAGGCCCTTATCAAAATGATCAAATGCGGGGCCAAAGGTTTTTTGCACAAAAACATACACCCTACCGAGCTGGAATTGGCATTGGAAACATTAACTACAAAAGGGTACTTTTTCCCTTCTTGGGCTACGGGCAAATTATTGAACAATATTGTAAACGAAGATAGAACGGATAGTTTTTCTATATCACTTAGCCCAAAAGAAATTGAATTTTTACAACACGCTGCCTCAGAATTGACCTATAAAGAAATTGGCGAAAAGATGTTTTGCAGCCCCCGCACCGTAGAAGGTTACCGGGATATGCTTTTTGAAAAGCTTAATCTAAAAACACGTATGGGACTGGTAATATATGCCATTAAGCATAAAATCATTAAGCTTTAGCCTAAATTTTACAATAGCAAGATCCCTGGGCTAAAGGCAAGCATGCTTCCCCATGGTTAAAAATTGTTGTGCAGCCCTATTTAAAAAACAGGCCGCAGCATACGCCACGGCCGGTAAGTGTCAAAAAATTATTCATGATTCATTATTGATTATTTAAAGCGTCAAAGTTTTTGTGGGCTCCCAATAATCAGTAATTTATTAATCAGTAATTTATTAATCAGTAATTAGTCAACCATCAACGCCACACTCCTATTGATAAAATCCGTTAGCCCACTGCCCTTGAGCAAGCCCTGCGACAACAATGCCAAGTCGGCCAAGTTGTGTACAAGGTTCTCTTGCTTGGTAGCATCGGCTTCTGCCAAGATATTTTTATAGATGGGATGATTGCCATTTACCGTCAACGTAACCTCATCGGGCATTTGCGCATAAAAGGCACCCATACCGCCCTGCATCGCCGCCATATCCTTCATCCGGCGCATAAACTCGGGGCGGGTGGCCACTACGGGCGGTGCATCGGTACTCAACCCTTTTACCTCTACCGATACATTCAGTTCGGGCATGGGCATGCTGAACAAACCTTTCAATTTCTCCGCATCATCCTTGCTCAAAATGCTTTCTGCGGCATCTTGTTTATCAATGATGTTGTCGATGATATCACTGTCTACACGGGTAAACTGTACGTTTTCCCATTTCATTTCCATTTGGTTCAAAAAGCCAGCATCCACAATGGTTTCCATCTTCACCACCAAATAACCACGGCCAATCGCTTGCTGTATGTACGCATCCTGTTGTACCGGATTGGTAGTGTACAATATCACCAACTTGCCATCCTTGTTCTTTTGCAAGGTTTCGGTAGCCAAGCGGTATTCATCCAATGTGTAAAAGCGTTGTGGCCCTTCGGCACCTTCCTCGGCAGGGGCAGCGGGCGCACCGGCCAATTCCATGATGTGAAACTTATTGGCTTTCTCCAAAAACTTATCGTCGGTCATCATGCCATATTTCACAAACAGGCCCAAGCTCTCCCATTTTTCTTCAAAACTCTTGCGATCGTTTTTGAAGATTTCCTCCAACTTATCGGCTACCTTCTTGGTAATATGGTTATTGATTTTGCGCACATTGGGGTCGCCCTGCAAATAGCTACGGCTTACGTTCAGCGGAATATCAGGACTATCAATTACACCATGCAGCAACATTAAAAATTCCGGCACAATATCTTTCACTTCATCGGTAACAAATACTTGGTTGGAATACAACTGTATCTTGTCTTTTTGAATTTCGTAACTCTGCTTTATTTTAGGGAAGTACAAAATGCCGGTTAGGTTAAAGGGATAATCCACGTTCAAGTGTATCCAAAACAAAGGGGCTTCGCTGTAAGGGTAGAGCTCCTTGTAAAAATTACGGTAATCATCATCTGTCAGTTCGCTTGGCTTCTTGGTCCAAGCAGGTGTCGTATTGTTGATCTGCTTGTCTTCAAAATAAACAGCCACAGGCAGGAAGCGGCAGAATTTCTTTAAAATATCTTCAATGCGATGTGCCTCCAAAAACTCTTTACTTTCTTCATTGATGTGTAGTACAATATCGGTACCACGCAATTCCTTTTCCGTTTCCTCCAAGGTAAATTCGGGGCTACCGTCACATTCCCAACGCACAGCAGTGGCACCTTCTTGAAAAGAGCGGGTAATCACTTCCACTTTGTCGCTCACCATAAAGGCGCTGTAAAAGCCCAAACCAAAATGGCCGATGATATTGTTTTCGTTTTGGCCCTTGTATTTTTCCAAAAACTCTTCGGCACCGCTAAAAGCCACTTGGTTGAGGTATTTGTCCACTTCCTCACCCGTCATGCCCACGCCCCTATCGCTGATGGTAAGGGTTTTGGCTTCGGTGTCCAGTTTTACATCCACCCGCAACTCGCCCAGTTCGCCCTTGGCCTCACCAATGGAAGAAAGGGTTTTCAATTTTTGTGTGGCATCAATGGCATTGCTAACCAGCTCCCGGATAAAAATTTCATGGTCGCTGTATAAAAACTTCTTGATAATAGGAAAAATGTTCTCCGTTTGTACCCTGATATTTCCTTTTTGCATAATCCAATTCATTTTACCCCTGCCCATCAAACATAGTACCAACGGGCATTTGCTGCCAAACTGACATTTTTTGGATGCCATCTAGGCCTTTTTTACATGATTTAGGTGGCTAACGGCCAAAATGCAAAGAGGCCCCAATGGGGCCTCTTCCTAAATCGCTATACTGTTGTTTACCAGATCATGAAAGTCTTTTTAAACCCAGTTTCAATATTACCCACATACAGGGTATATACACCCGATCCAAGGATACCGGGCAAGGTAATGGTTTCATCAATGAAGTTCACCCGTACAATCATGTCCTTTTGGAACACAATCTGACCAGCCCGGTTGATGATTTGTGCCGCATAATGCCCCGGCTTGATATTGTTAAGCGTAAAATGCAACCTGCCGCCACGTTGAATGGGCGTGGCATACAACACCAATCCAAGCGGAATATTCTTCATGGTAAAACTTTGCTCAGCGCCATAGCTGGTGCCACCACTGTTGGTAGCATAAGCCTTGTAATAATAAGTAGCGCCTTGTACCAAGCCATCCACATTGCCAGTAAAGGCGCCGCCTGTGGCACTGCTGCTGGGTACATTGGTGCCGTTGTAATTGGCAAAGCCACTGATACTGCTATAAATAAAGCCGGTACCCGTTACGGCGCTACAACCGATATTATCTACCGTACCCGCAAGGCCAACCTTATTGGGCGTGGCTACCGTAGCCGCACCGGTAGTAACCGTGGCCGTGGTATTGATACCTGCTGCCGTTGCCGGCACACTGATGCCCACGGGCGCACCGCCGCCGCCCACGAATATATTACCACTCAACGATCCTACCGCAGTAGGGGTAACTTTTACAAACACTTGTTGATTGAAAGCCGAACCACCGGGTTGCACTATGGAAAGACTGGCCGCATAAGTACCGCCAGCAGTAGTTGCAAAACTAAAACCTGGCCGGGGCCCTACTACCACATTGGCTGCCGTAAGATTGGTGCCGCTGATGGTAAAGGAATTGGCAGTGGAAGTGGTATTAACACAGATGGAGCCAAAAGCTGCCAAAGCCGTGGCCGTAAAGAAAGGCGTAGCCGTTAAAAAAGACAATTGTGTGCCATAACCCGTGCCACCCGCATTGGTGGCATAGGCCCTAAAGAAATAAACGGTAGCGGGTGACAGACCGCTTAATGCCACGGTAAAGTTACCGCCTGCAATATTGCTGCCCGCTACTTGGGTGCCCGTACCCGGTACAAAATTATTGATGGTGCTGTATTCGATGCCGTATGCCGTTACTGCCGTACATCCATTGGCTGCAATGCTGCCTGCCGTAGTGGCAGATACAGCCGAAATTGCACTGGCCACAGCCGTGGTAGGTGTAGGCACTGTATTAACACCCGTGCCGGTAACAGCCACATTGGCCGCCGTTGGCGCACCACCGCCGCCCACTGCAATATTGCCATTGTAGCTGGCCGCAGCCGTGGGTGTAAATTGCACGTAGATGACTTGTGAGTAAGAACCACCTGCTTGTGTTAAACTCAAGCTACTGGTATAAGGCCCAGCAGCCGCGGTAGCATACACATAACCGGATAGTGCAGCAACTGTTATGTTGGCCGTAGTAAGGTTGGTACCCGTGATGGTAAAGCTATTGGGCCCGCCCGTTGTATTGAGGCATAAGCTACCAAAACCCGTGATGGTACTAGTAGCAATACTAGGTATGGGTGCCGCTACGCAAGTGCCGCTTACCGCAACGGTTACGGCCGTAGCCACACCGCCGCCCGTAATGCTCACATTGCCTGATTTAAAACCAACTGTTTGTGGCGTAAACCGCACATAAACTGGGGTAGCCGCTAGCGTGGCCGCTGTATAAGCTATGGTAGTAGCAGGTCCCCAAGTACTGTTGTTGTTGGATACTTGAAAATCGGTAGAAGGGGCTGTAACCGTAATATTACCGGGTGCACCGGTAAGATTGGCACCGGTAATATTAAAGGATTGCGAAGTGGAATTGTTCAGCAACACAATATTGCCAAAGTCGGCCACCGTCCCCGCTGTAATAGTGGGGGTAGGCACTACACCCGTACCACTCACGGCTACCGTAACTGCCGTAGCCACACCACCACCGGTAATGGATACGTTGCCATTTTTAAGACCGCTGGTCTGTGGCGTAAACCTTACATATACCGTAGTGGCGCTCAACGTAGCAGCCGAATAAGCTACCGTGGTAGAAGGCCCCCAAGTGCTATTGTTATTAGATACCTGAAAATCGGTGGAAGGGGCTGTAACCGTAATATTGCCGGGGGCACCAGTAAGACTGCTGCCCGACAAACTAAAGGTTAATTCAGTACTATTGCTGCCCACATTGGTATTGGCAAAATTGAGTGGGCTGGGCGTAGCCGTTAGGGTTGGCACCGGTGCGCCGCAAGGGGCCAATGTAGTAGCCGAGTTACGGGGCGCTGCCGTAACCGAAGTAAAATCGGTACCGTTTTGATTATTGTCCAAGCAACCATTGCTGCCCCGGATGATGCTGTTGCTATTGCTGGGTGCAGGGGCAGCCGCACCTTCAAAGCAGTTGGCCGTGGCACCAAAACCTACCAGATCCACATAACCCGTTGCAGTGGGGCAACCCGTTAAGGCCGTGGTATTGTTTACCAAAGCAATTTTACCCGCCGTACCACTCATGGCAATGGTCCCCGTCGTATTGGGGGTAGGAAGGGGCGTAGTACCACCCGTACCTGCTGCCTGCTGTATCAAATAGTATTGACCGGGTTGTAGGGTAAAGCTATTGAGGTTGGTTACCTGCCAGGTACCCGTACCCGTGGCACTGTTGTACTGCACCGACCAGCCATTGAGGCTAACCGGGCTTGCGCTGGCATTGAACAACTCAATAAAATCATTGGTATAAACGGAGCCGGTATTGCCGCCGCCGCCATATACCTGGCTAATAACAACACCCTGACTTTGGGCAGCCATTAGACCGAAAGAAAATAAAAGGACCGCTATAATTTTTTTCATGATGCACATTTATTGTTTGCCCCAATATCATTTTGCACAACGGTGGGGCCACCGCATGTATAGGCACCGGCATTCCGGTTGGCCACCCAACTACCTCGTTGCTTAACGCAATACCCTTACATCATCCACTTCAATGGTAGTGGTTTTGGTAGATGAACCATCGTACCTAAAACCAATATAAACGGTTTGACCAGCATAAGCCGAAAGGTTCAATATACCCGAGCTGATGAAGGGGCCAAATGTGTTGGTGGTATGTCCGCTGCTGATGGTAGCGGGCAGTTGCGTCCAAGTAGCAGTAGAAGGCGTGTTGCCACCATTGTAGTTGGTAGAAACAAAAGCTTTTAACGTGGCACCATTGTCAAATGCATCCGAAGTGGTAAAGCTCAATTTAGGGGTAGCACCTGCTGGCAAAGCAATGGCTGGGGTAATCAACCAGCTTGTTACAACGGGTGCAGAGGAGCCAAAAGCAGATACTTTGGGGCAACGACCCGTAGAACCGAACACCGCATTTTGATAACTAATACTGCCTACTTCGGCAATATTTTTCCAACCGGGCATCGCAAAAACAGCGTTGTTAACGGTTAAGGTTTGGAAATCTTCTTCAAAAAACGAGCAGCGTTGACCCGTAAAGTTGATATCCGTTGTGTCGCGGATAATCAATTGCTTGGTGCTGTTGAAGATGGTATAAATAGCTGTTACGGTACCGTTACCTGCTGCTGGCCTTACACCTGCAAAATTGGCGTAGCCGCTGCTCCTGATGATGATGCTATTGCCACCACAATCCTTAATGGTAAGGTTGATGGAATTTTTTGCAGCCGATGTATCAGCGTATGTTTTGGTCAAATCGCCTGAAGAAAACTCGTAGCCACTCAGTTGAATCAAAGTGCCCAGCAAAGTATCTTGAATATTGGTGCTCAAGGCCGATTGGCTCAATTGCTTAGGGGTAACGGGATTGTTGAAAGAACCGCCCACAACATACGTATCAAACAAATTGTAAGGGATACCTACCAGCGCAGGGTTACTGGGGATGGACCTGTCGATCACACCAATTTGGATCATGCCACCGTAGTCGCTCAGGTACAAACCCTTGCACTTTACAAAAATCTTGCGGCCTACCGGGTATTGGGTGTACAAGTTGGTACCGTCCAATTCCAAGGCAACAGCGCCTGTGGCATCTTGAATGTATAATTCTTTGTAAAAGTTACCGCTCTTATCATTGGCAACTACCACACCTTCAATCACCATATCTGTGGTAATATTTTCATAACCACCAGCGCTATGCAAAGCTTTCAATGATTTGATGGTAGTATTGGCCACCATTTGGGGGTCAACATAACTGGGTGGGTTGTCAAAATTCTTCTTGCAAGCATTTAGGGCCAGCAACACCATCGCTGCTACTACTGCGGCAAAAGAAACTTTAAATAACTTGTTCATAACTGTATATTTAATAATGTAATTAGTTGTTGTTAAAACCTGATGCCTACACTGGCGAAATAGTTAAGACCATAAGCATAAAACTTACGGGCTGGGAACTTCTCAGGGTTCCTATCGGTATAGTCGAAACGCAATTGTTCAAAACCGCCTGACACAATGGATTCATTGTTCAGGATGTTGTTAACACCGATGTTGAACACCAAGTAAGTGGTCCTTTTCAGCGACTTAAACTTGTTGTTCATCCGCCAAGAATAACCGGCAAATGCATCCACGGTAAACTGTCCATCCAATTGCTCTTGGTCGATGATATCACTCCACAAATCCGACTTGGGGTCCAATCCTTCCACAGCACTATATGTACGGCGGATGGGGTTGAAGTCGAGCCACATTTGGTTGAAATAGTTAAAGTTCACATTCACAAACCAGAACCTAGGTGAACGGTAGTCCAACCCAATGGTGTAAGCTTCTTGTGGTGTGGGCACCCTAAAGTTGTTGGAGTAAATGGTTTCCTTGCTCAACTGCGAAGCATCGTTATCTAAGGTAACCACAGCGTTTTGGCGGGTATTGTAAAAATAGCGGCCAATGTTGGCTGCGGCATTTACACTCAGGCCTTTGTACACTTTGGCATCTACACCCAGTTCAACGCCCATGTGTTCTTTGCCAATATTGCTGATGGCATAGTTCACAAAATTGCGGAAGTCCTCATGATAAAAAGTGAGTACGTTCATTTGGTTGGTAAAGCGGGCATAGTAACCGGTGGCACGCAGTTTCAGCTTGGGCGCATTCATCACATAACCAGCTTCTGCACTATATACCCACTCCGATTTTATGTCGTCTTGTACAAAATCCCTTTGACGGGGTGCGATGTACGCATTTTCAAAAAACGGTGCCCGGCTCATGATGGTACCATTGGCAAACAAGTAGTTGCGGCCATCAAACTTATAAGTGATACCGGTTTTAACGGCATGGTTGTAAAAATGATTGGCCTTGGATTTACCAAAAGAGTTATTGGGGAACAAGCCCGTTTTAACATTGCCTATGCGTTGGAAACGGGTATAAGAATGCTCGCCGCTGATGAACAAATCAATTTTGCGGAACTTAATCACCGCTTGTACCCAGGCCGCAGCTTTGGTAGTAGTAATATCGTAGTTGTAACCAAACTTATCGCCTTCCTTCAAAATACGGTTGGGATTGTTTACATCGTTTTGGTTAACATTGGGGTCGCCAATTTGTATACGTTCGGCAAACTGGTTTATATCTACATAAAAATCGCCGCCCAACAAATCGTTCACCTCTTTATAATAGCCACTGTTTTGGTGCTGATAGCTAATACCCGAAGTAAAGTCGATATTAGAACCGATGGTGGTGTTCAAGGTTGTATTGATGCCGTAGCGGGTGGTGTTCACGATCCTGTCTTCTAAGATATAACGTGAACGGCGGCCCGAAACCGTGTTGCCGGCAATACCATTTACATTGTTCACCACATCAATATTAGCCCTGTTCGCATTGTAGAACCTGTCCCAATTCAATTGACGCAGGTTTACATCACCGCGCATGGCATCCAGCACCTGTTGACGGAAAAACGGATCTTTTTGATAGCTGGGCAGGTAACGGTAATAATCTGGGCGTGGATCGGGGGCATTGTACCAATCCAATCCGCTCACACTCCTTTTGCCAAAAGAAAAAGAAGCGGCCGTAACCAAGGTCGATTTATCGTTGATGCGCCAGTCGTGCGTTAATATAGCTACAGGCTGAAAAGTTTTGGCCACACTGGCATTGCGCTTTTTGCCATTTTGATAACCCCAAAAGGAGTTGTAATATTTATCGCCTGTAATGTCGATCATTTCCTGTACTGATGAACCTTGGCGGCCATTTTCGGTCGGGGTGGCAAAAGCTACCAGCGACAACAGGTGCCGGTCGTTCACCCTTTTATCAACACCCACAAAAAGGCTCCAGCCATCATAATAAGTACCGTCGGCAAAACCTTCGTCGGCCCAGCGGCGTGAGCCAGAGAAGGTAAAGGCCCAACCCTTGCGGTTCAATCCGGTAGAGTGCGTCAGCATCATCCGGTTGGTATAGTTACGGTTGGAAATGGCGTGGTTGAAACTCGTTTGTTTGCGTTGGTGCGAAGCCCGGGTGTCAAAATGGGTACTGCCACCCAAGTCGCCAAAACCAAATGTAGTGGTTTTGAGGCCCAGCACCGATTCCCGGTTGCGCATTACATCGTTCAAGCCGCCCCAAAGGCCAAAGGGGGTAAAGCCATTGTCGAGGTTTTCCATTTGTGCCCCATTCATATAGGTACCAAACAGCTCGTTGTCGAAACCCCTAAAGCGGAAACGTACCGCATTAAAGTGGAAGGAAGCCCCGCTGAAAAAGGGGTCACGCCCGGCATTCAATTGGCTGGAAATGTTTTGGGAACTGCCATCCTGCGAATCGTTTTCGTCAAGCGACACGATGGGGATATTGTCCAGTACGCCCTCTTTTATTTCCTCTGTAATATTGGTATCGATTTTGGCTTTTTCGGGTAGCGGCTTTTGTTGTGAAAACCCTGCCAGCGGTGCCAAGCACATAAAAAGTGAGGCCAACAGCAGTTTGTTTGGTAAATTTTGCAGCATATTTTTTTATTAAAGACCCGCAAAGTTAGCAATAACGGCGGATTACAATGGGCAAAACTTATCCATAACAAAAAAATCACAAAGGGCTTTGGCCAAAGTGTGCAGGGTTTAATACCTTTGCCTACATAATACAAGCATGACAAAGATAACTATTTGGTTTTCAATGCTTTTGGCACTCTCAACCCAAGCGGTGGCCCAGCAACACAAATACAAAGTTTCCGTAATTGGTTTTTACAACCTCGAGAATCTGTACGACACGGTGGATAACCCCATCAAAAGTGATGAGGAGTTTTTGCCCGGCAGCGAGCGCAATTACAATACCCGCATTTACTTGGACAAGCTGGACCGCTTGGCCGATGTGATTACGCAGATGGGCACCGAAATCAACCCCGATGGGCTGGCTATGCTGGGCGTGGCCGAAATTGAGAACGATACGGTACTGAACGATCTCATCAAAAAGACCAAACTCAAAGACCGCAAGTGGAAATTTGAGCATTTCGACTCGCCCGACCAACGTGGCGTGGACGTGGGCCTTTTTTACAACCCCAAATATTTCAAGCCTTTGTACAGTGCGCCCCTGTTTGTACAACTGCCCGGTGGTACCAAAGATGCCTATTTTACGAGGGATGTGTTGTACGTAAAGGGCCTATTGGATGGCGATACCGTGCATGTATTTGTAAACCACTGGCCCAGCCGTAGCGGTGGCGAAGAGCGTAGCATCCCTGCCCGGGCGGCAGCCGCTGCCGTGTGCAAAAAACGCATCGATTCCCTTACCGCCATCGACCCCACTGCCAAAATTGTGGTAATGGGCGATTTGAACGACGACCCTACCAGCCCCAGCGTAACCAAAGTATTACAGGCCAAGGGCAAAACGGATGTAAAAGCGCCCAATATGTACAACCCTTGGGTAGATTTTTACAAAAAGGGCATTGGCACCTTGGCTTACCAAGATGCTTGGGGCTTGTTCGACCAGATTATCCTGTCGCCCGGTTGGCTGCCGAAAGAACAGGCAGGTTATTTTTACCAAAAAGCCACCATTTTCAACCGTGACTTCCTCATTCAAAAAACGGGTAAGTTCAAAGGGTACAGCAAGCGCACCTGGGATGGCATTACCTATAATTATGGCTATAGCGATCACTTTCCGGTTTATACCATCATGTTGAAAAGGATGGATTAACATAAGTCGGCCCAATTTTGGTTGGCGGGTGCTCACTCCTTAGCTTTCAGTTTTTATTGTATTGTTCATTGCTTACCATTTGTAAAGTATGCTAAGGCTAACGGGCAAGGCTGGATTTGCAATTGGCCGAAGTTTCAAGGCCCAGCCCCACTTGCAGCAATACCGTGTTGTAGACAGGGCTTATTTCACTAATGCGCTGTAAACTTGATGAAATTTTCGCCGACATAATAAAATTTGTCACCTTGATGAATACCAAAAACAATAAATGCTACATTGTCTTTATATAAGTAAGTTAGCGGCAATTCAATTTCGTCTGTGTCAGCAATTGGAAAAAATAGTTTTTTGGGTTTATTTCCAATTGGTAAATGAACGCCATACTGGTTACCTTTTTTTAAAATGAAGTACTTAAAAAATCCATCATTGTAATACCCGTCATCAGTTTTGATTAAATCCCATTCATGTGGAATAATATCCTTATTAGTTTTTAAGTTTCTAACTCCGTATAGTCCGTTTAATTGATAAATCAAAAAAGAGTCTCTCATTACTAAATCGTCATAAATTACTGGGTATTTCAAAATGCCTTTAGTATCAATAATTCCATACTTATTACCTTTCTTAACTATAGCACAATCATCATTCCAATAGCAATTAATTTTTACAGTGTCATAAACATTTTCAAAAAGTGGTTTACCTTCATCATTATTAACAGCCCATTTATTTTCACTTTTTCCAAGAAAAAATTTGTTTGAGTAGTTGCAAGGTATTATTACTTTGTCTTGATTGCAATCAAAAATAACCTCACCGCTAGTATTAAAAATTCCGTACTTATTATTATTCTTTACCAGGAAATAAGGCTGATTAATTTCTTTAATTATTGTGTCATACAGCGGCTGTAAAATAGTTTTGCCCTTATTATTTACAACACCCCATTTGCTATTTTGCTTTACATAAAACAATTCATTTTTATAGTAACTGACACTTTGTATCGTGTCATATATTGCAGGGATGCTATCAATATACTTTATCCACTTTTTTGACTTGTAATTATAAACAGTATCGTAAACAAAATATCCTCCAAGTTTTCTGTCTTTGTGATAAAAATAAATTGTATTCAATTCTTCTAAAAAAGGTCTTTTCTTTAAATACTTCCTAAACTTTTGTTCTGCTTTATATTGTCTTTCATAAGACCTGCCGCAACCGCAATCAAAAAAATCGCTATGATGAAGTCTTGATATTTTTTTTGTTTTTAAATCAACTAAATAATTGAGGCCTCCTTTTCCTTCTAAAGCATATTTATTAGAATTGTATTCTTTTACTGAATAGAATTTCAATGGGGTTAAAAGTCCAATATTTTGCTTATAAATTCCACAAGGGAAAGACCAAGTACTATCTTTTTTTCTAATTTCCTTAGAAACTTCAAATAGTCTTTTTTTCTTGTCTAAAAGTCTAATACCATCAAAAATTGGTGGTACTATCCAATTGCCTTTTGTGTCTATTAAACCAACTTTCCCTAACTTGTACGCTTCCGCAAAACCATCATAAAAAAAACTAACACTATCAAAAGTTGGTTTAATAACAATGTCTCCACTTATTGTTGCAAAACCCCATTTATGATTTTGATTATATGGCACTAAAGCTTTTGTTACACTTTGTCCAAAGGAAAAGCTTACATATAAAAATGAAAATATTATGAGAAATAGTCTTGTCATTGCGCTGAATGTTAGCTTGTTTAGGTTGTCAAGCCCAGAACCGCTACTGAATAAAGATATAAAAGTACAGGTTTACAAACAAAAGCCCAGTCTCCAACTTGTTGAGGATCCGGCCCAGATGAAGCACAACAGCGACAAAATAACTATTGCTCAAATGTTAAGCCCCAATTGCACAAAACCTGATGTTGTATGCCGTTTTAGAGACGGATTTTAATCTTTCTATCAATAATGCTCAAATGAGAGATAAGTCTTGCGCATTTTGCCTTTTATTTCTTCCTGCTTAATCGTCATCTCACTACTTCCTAAACTTGTATACTTGCCTTCAATTATTTGTAATAAAAATTGATTGTCTCCAAAATTAATTTGAATTGAGCTGTCTTTAAAATTAGCTGCCCAATTCCCTTTTTTATAAATATTTTTTAACCATTTTTGTTCAAGGAGATAGTCACTTTTCCATATAGTGTGTCCATAGCTTTTGTTGCCATCTGCAAGTATAATAGTATCATTTGGAGATTTTAAATAATCTGCTTTAAACCAATAATATAAGTCTCCATTCTTTCGAAGTTCAAAAACTAAGTTATCGAGGTTATTAGAATCTGGATTGTCTTCGGATTTAATACTCCATGGCCTGTAAACTAAACATCCTAATGCTGTCAAATTATATCCGTGATCCATTCCCGCCTTATCAATGTCCGGCGTTTGTAATTCCGAATCGTATCGTTCTCTGCAACCAGAAATAGTTGTCAGAAGTAATGACAAGAAAAGTACAATTGGTAAAAGTCTGTTCATGTAAAATGGCATATAACTAGCAGGGCTTGCTTGCAGGGCTGGAACCTGACTACCGTTAGGCAGGTTCATTGCTCGTCCAGCTCGGAACCGCTGCTGAATAAAGATATAAAAGTACAGGTTTACAAACAAAAGCCCAGTCCCCAACTTGTTGGGGATCCGGCCCGGATGAAACACAACAGCGATAAAACGACCGTTGCTCCAACATCCAGCTAGCCTTGCAGCAAACCCGATGTTGGGCGTAGTTTAAGTACGACTTCGCCTTGTCATTTCCGAAATTGATTGAAATACTTTATCAGCCTCTTTATCCGAATTAAATATTAAGTCCTTGCCAAAAGTAAATTGTCCATGATTGTATTCT
This sequence comes from Chitinophaga pinensis, assembly GCA_943373145.1. Classification (GTDB taxonomy): domain Bacteria; phylum Bacteroidota; class Bacteroidia; order Chitinophagales; family Chitinophagaceae; genus Ferruginibacter; species Ferruginibacter pinensis_H. The sequence continues at coordinate 53,403 of CALSBI010000006.1, read as the reverse complement.
AATTTCCAATTCAAGGTTTTGTCCCAAACTTGTTGATAGTCGTCAAAGAATAAGCCAGAACAATATTTTATTACCATTTTCCAGGTCAGCATAAAACCCAAATGCGGCTGCTCAGAAATAAATACAAAATTGCCGAAAGGGATACTGAGATTGTAAAGGTATTTTTTCATATCGGATACTGAAATCCCACTCGAATTAAACGATGTTATTGTTTTATAAAATTGAGGGCTAGCTTCTAATCTTGCAATTTTATGTTCAAAATCCCATAAAAATTTTGATGCTTCATCTTTAAATACAAAAATTTGGCCCTGATGCTCTTTGGTGGGCGTCATCCCGTCAGCGTCTACGAAAAATTGATTTATCGTATTCGAGTCAAGAGGAGATGAAAACTGAATAATATTATCGAGACCTAGCTTCATATCACTGTTTCTATAAATTACCCCCAAGGGGCAGGGTTTCCTGCAGGGCTGAAACCTGACTGCCGTCAGGCAGGTTCGTTGTTCGTCCAGCCCAGAACCGCTACTGAATAAAGATATAAAAGTACAGGTTTACAAACAAAAGCCCAGTCTCCAACTTGTTGAGGATCCGGCCCAGATGAAGCACAACAGCGATAAAATAACCATTGCTCAAATGTACAGCCAGCCTTGCGGCAAACCTTTTGTTAGCGGTTCGTTGTTGTTCCTGTCAGTCTATGTCCAATATGAAAGTATTAGCGATACAACCATTGTCGCAACTAAATGATAACCGCTATTTATAAAAAATAATTTCCACGAATGTTTTCCCAAACAACTCTGCTTAAATGAACTGGAACAAAAAAGCCAGCCCAAACTGAAATTGCCGAATTTATTCCTGTTACAATAGGTGTCATTTCTGCTGCACCTGGAATAAACTTCCAACCTGCCAAGTAAAATGCAAGTACCCAAGCAAAAAGAAATGCCCCTATGAATGTAAGCAACATTCCTTTCATCATTTACTTTTTGTCGGGTCGCAAATTTGGGTCATAGCCCATTTCTTTCATCTAAGGTTTTGCAAAAATTGCTGTGTACCAAATCGTTTGTAAGATGAAACATATAAATACAGCAACTAAAATGGCAATAAAATTAATTTTTAGAGGCATTGCTTTATTTACTTAGTTGTTTGCTTATTATTTCTTCCATTCTATTTAATGCCGAACCCCAACCATTGTAAAAGCCCATTTTTTCTTGTGCTTTGGCATACTCTTCTGTTTCGTGAACCACACTAAATTCAAAATTTGTTTTGTCGCCATCAGCCGAAAATGTAACGTGCAATTCTACATTCTCTGTCATTGGTTTAAAGTCGGCACTTGTTACAATTTTCTGATGTTCTACAATTTCTAAATAAGTGCCTTCTGAAACAAAGTCGCCACCGTTAGGCATTGGCATTGAGAATTTCCATTTGCCACCAACTGTGAAGTTGTGTTCAACTACTTTTATTTTCATTCCTTGTGGCGCCCACCATTGTACGATTTGGTCAGCTTCTGTCCAAGCATTCCAAACTAAATTTACAGGGGCATTGAAAACCTTTTTAATCGTCAAGGTGCAATTTTTTGCATTGTCTGTATTACTCATTTCTTTGCTTTTTTATTTTTTGCTTGTAATTTATTTATATGTTGTTCAAAGTTGTCAATTCGTTGTACCCACTGCTGCTGATATTGTTCTAACCACATAAACGCTGGTATCAAACTTTGTGGTTTTATTTTGCAATAGCGTTCTCTCCCTTTTTGCTCGATTTCCACAACACCACATTCTGTCAAGTGTTTTATGTGTTGCGAAACGGCTGGTCTGCTAATGCGAAATTTTTCAGCGATAGCATTTAATGTCATAGGTTCTTTTGAAAGAATATCTATGATTTGTCGCCTGTTTGGGTCTGCGATTGCTTGAAAAATGTCTCGTCTTAAGTCTGTTGCCATATTATGTAAGTGAACACTTACGCAAAAGTATATGTAAGCATTTGATTACGCAAATATTTTCTCACTTATTTTTTTGTCGCAGTAAAATGTCGTGAAGTTTTATCGGATTACGGGGTCGCTTTACAATGACACACAACTCGTAACTATGCGCATTTTTTTATACTTAAATAACTGATTATCAACCCAAAATCTATTAGGCCAATAGCCGTTTTCGCCTAGGTTTGTGTCTTCACCAACTTATTTTTCCAATCCCCCGCCACCTCCTTCGTCAGCCCGAACCCAAGTACAGCGGTGTAGCCGAAGTTTCAAAGTCCAGCCCCACTTGCAGCAATACCCATGTTACCGGCTGCCGTGTGGTACCTGAGGTTAAATGTGTTGTGCTATTGTTTCTTTAAAGTGATCTATGTCAAAAGGTTTTGCAATGTAGCCATCAGCATTTATTTTTATACATATATCTTGGATGTCTGCATTAGCTGAAAAAACCAAAACAGGAATATGGGTGGTTGCAGGGTTTTCTTTTATTAATGCAATCGCTTTTTCACCACCAATTGCTGGTATCCATAAGTCCATTAAAATAAGATCGGGTTTTAGCATTGCTATATCATTAATCACATTTTCACATCTTGACAATGTGGCTACCCGGTATTTACTTTTTAGTAATATTGTTTTACACAAGAGTAAAATCTCCGGGTCATCTTCGTATATCAAAATACATTTATCCTGATTATTTTTGGACATAGCTTATTTTTTGTTATTACAAGTTACTGTTTACGGGTATGGTAAAATAAAAAGTACTTCCCTTTCCGGGTTCACTTTCTGCCCACAATCTGCCGTGATGGCGCTGGATAATTTCATACGAAATAAATAAGCCAATACCCAAACCCTGAAAATGCACGGCATGTTCTTCCACCCGATGGTATTTATCAAATATTTTGTCGAGGCTTTGTTGTGCAATACCAATACCGGTATCTTTTACGGAAACGGTGATGCTGTCATTTTCCTGCGCTACATTAACAAAAACCTTTGCTGCACCAGGGGAGTATTTGATGGCATTGGTTAGTAAATTAATAACTACCTGCTGCAGCCTGTCTTTATCCCCGGTTACTAAATCATTTACTTTGCCAGTTTTTATGATGCTGTGGGTTGATGAAGTAAGCTGTATATTTTCAATAGTACCTTCAATCATCTCATTAAAATTGAAGGTAGTAACAGTATAGCTTAATTTGCCAAGCCTTATTTTACTTACATCCAGCAATTCGCTTATCAATTCATTAAGCCTGTTAACTGACTGGCTTGCTTTTTTTGTATATAGGATGGCCTCTTCATTGTTTTCTTCCAGCACAAGTTCCAGCATCTGCAAATAGGCTTTAGTGGTGGTAAGCGGTGTTTTCATTTCATGACTGGCAATGCTGATAAATTCATCCTTTTTTTCTTCCCTTGTTTTATGCTCCTGTATATCTGTGCTTGTGCCAACCCACATTTGAATATTACCATTTTTATCTTTTTGCGGAATGGCCCGGCTAAGTTGCCAGCGGTATTCTCCGTCATACCTGCGAAAGCGATGCTCAAATAAAAAACTTTTACCCGTTGAGATGGCATGAAGCCATTTTTTAGCATTCTCCTCCCTATCATCGGGATGCACTATTTGTAGCCATCCGTCTTTATGTATTTGTTCCGGTGTTAACCCGGAATAGTCAAAAACAGATTGGTTGAAATAATTCAAATTGCCTTCCGGGTCGGATGTCCAAATATGTTGGGGCATGGAATCAGCCAACAGGCGGAATTTCTCTTCGCTTTCCTTTATTATTCTCTCCGCTTTTCTTTGCTCAGTAATATCCCTAAACATCCAACTGCAACCGTAATAATTGCCATTGGCACCAGTTACATGGTAGCCATATCTTTCTATTATTTTACCGTCTTTAAATTCCAATTCATCTATGCTTATTTCATCAGGATGTTCATACATCCATCTTACCCTTTCCATAAACAGCTCTGGATTTACCAATTGCGTTAATGCAAATGCAAGTGCTGTTTCATCGTCTTTATCCTTCAGCACCTCCTGCGGCATATTCCATATTGCTACAAACCGGGGGTTGTAAGAAAGTATCTTGCCTTTTGTATCCACTAATAAATTACCATCTATACTTGCTTCGTTGTGCGCTTCCAGTAGTGCTTTGCGGTATTCCAGCTGAGACAATATCAATCTTTGTTCGTTGATGTTTATACCGGTGCCAATAAATCCGGTACACTCACCCGATTCCAGCCGGGGAACGGCTTTTACGTAAAACCATTCGTACAGTTGAGTTGATGCATTGAGCACACGGAATTCAAATGAAAAAGATTGTTGCAGCGCAACTGCTTCGCTAAAAGACTGGTACACCATCCCAATATCTTCCGGATGAACTTTTTGCTCCCACATATTGCCGGTAAATTCCGAATAATGTGCAATGCCAATAAATTTAAGCACTTCAGGATTGGCGTATAACACATTCACTTCTTTATCGGTTAACCAAACCCACATAGGCGTTTGGTCTGCCAGTGTTTTGAATTGTTCTTCCGCCTTTTTTTGCTCAGTAATATCTGTATTGGTACCTATCCATCTAATTATTTTTCCTTCATTATTTGTTACAGGATAGCCACGGGTAAGAAACCACCTGTACTCACCATCATGCCTGCGAAGGGGAAAAGTGAGTTCAAATGTTTCATTCACCTGCCATATTTTTTTTGTTATTTCAACAATGCGTTCCACATGGTCTGGGTGATGTACTTTTTGCCAGCCCCAACCTTGCATTTCTTCCAGGGAAAGCCCGGTATATGCTAACCATCTTTTATTATACCAATAGATCCACCCTTCACCATCCGCAAGCCATGCCAGGTTTTCCATATTATCTGCAAGGGTACTAAACTGCTCTTCGCTCTTTTTTAATTCCTCTTCCCGATTTTTCTCTTCGGTAATATCCTGTATGGTGCCTATTAATGTCATAGGCTTATTTTCTTCATCATAAAAAACTTTTCCCTTCCCTTCCATCCAGTGAATGGAGTTATCGTTCCATATCAGCCTTGCTTCGTAATGTAAATACCCGGTAATCAATGCGTCTCTCAATGCTTTTTCCCTAATAGGAAGATCATCAGGATGTAAATGCCGAAGAAGCTGGGCATGCGTTAACTGTATATCTTCTTTATATCCACCTAAAATTTCCAAGTATCTTTTTGAATAGCTAGGTTCTTTGGTTTTTAAATTTAATTCATAGGTACCAAGTTCACTGGCTTCTATTACTATATTAAGCCTTTGTTCGCTTGCTTCTATTTTCTTATTCGCCATCACAGAAGCAGTAACATCATAAGCAATAACCGTAACACCAGCAATAGTATTATCAGCTTCGTAATAAGGCTGGTACACATAATTGAAATAGACGTCTTCTAATATGCCGTTACGGGTTAATTTCGCAAGCATTTCATTGGCAGAAAAGGGAATGCCGGTTGTATAAACATTATCAAGCATCTCCGGGAATGCCTGTCCCTTTAATTCAGGCAACACTTCCAATAATGGTTTCCCTTCAATGTCGGAACCTTTTCCTAAAACCTCTTTCATACTTTCATTAGCCAAATGCACCACCATATCTTTTCCTTTTAAAATCAGGAAAGCAAATGGCGATTGCATCAGCATCAGGTTATAGCGTTTTTCGCTGTCTTCCACTTTCTTTCTTACTGCTACCTGCTCCGTAACATCAATGGCAACCGTCATGATGCCATTGATCTTTTCATTCGCATCATACAACGGTTCGTAAGAAAAATTGATAAAAACAGTTTCCATAATGCCATTTCTCAACAATTGCACGGGCCGTTCGGTTATTGCAAATCGTTTGCCGGTGGTTCTTACACCGTCAAGCAATTCTTTTATGCCTTGTGTCAAAAGTTCAGGCATAGCCGTAAATAGTGGCTTGCCCAATACCGCTTCTTCGCTTCTCCCCCAAAGTTCCAGTGCATGTTTATTGGCTATTTCCATAGTATAATCCTGCCCCCTAAAAATGGAAATAGCCACGGGCGCCTGATGAATCATTAATTTCAAATAGCTTTCGCTTTCCTCTATTTTTTTCTTGGCAAGATTCAATTCAGTTACATCCGATGCGGTATTCATTACGCCATACACTTTGCCCAATGAATCAAACACGGGCGTAAAACTATAATTGTAATAATAGGGTTGCTCTTGCCCATCAATCACCAGTGTTATGTATTGATTGAAAGCATGGAAAGGCTTACCCGTGTTAAATACATCGTCCAATTGTTCAAATACCTGCTGCGAAACAAGTTCCGGCATTAACTCACTAAATAATTTCCCCTTTACATCATTTCCTTTTCCCCATGCCTTAATAATGCTTTCGTTGGCAACTTCTATCCGCATCTCTTTGCCTACATACACACCAATAGGAAAGGGCGCATTTTCAATTAGGCTCCTTAATCGCCCATCACGCTCTTCAATTGATTTTCTTGCCAAAACTTGCGCTGTAACGTCATTGGCTATTGCTGCAATACCCGAAATGGTTCCATCAGCCTCCTTCAATGCCTCATAAATAAAGTTGATATATATGGTTTCCACTTTACCATGCCTGGGTAGGTTAACGGGGCGTTCATTCGCCACAAATTTTTCGCCGGTGGTGTAAACATTTTCAAGCAATGGCTCTAGGCCCTGGTCTTTTGCTTCCGGTAACCCCTCAAAAATGGGTTTATGCATTACGTCCCCTGCCTGCTTGCCCCATAAATGGAGCATTTGTTCATTGGCAATTTCAACTACATAATTTTTCCCCCTAAAAATGCACATGGCCACGGGCGCCTGCATGATGTTATTAATATACCGTGCATTGCTTTCCTTCAATGCTTCTGTGGCCCTCTTTTTTTCTGTAGTTTCTATCACCGTAACTAATACGCCACCCACTTCTCCATTGTCTTTCCTTATCGGACTGTATGCAAAATCAAAATAACATTCTTCTACAAAACCGTTCCTGTTTAGTGGTAGCATTAAATCAGGAAACCCAACAGCTTTTCCTTTCATCACGCCATCAAACATGGATTCAATAATATGCCAGATTTCTGAAAATGTTTGCCTTGTGCTTATACCCAATGCCTGTGGGTGTTTGGTCGCTCCTAGGATGGGGCGATAGCCATCGTTGTAAAGCTGGGTGTATTCGTTGCCCCAGGCTATGTACATGCCAAAAGGGTTATCCAGCATTACGGCAACCATGGTGCGGAGGCTTTGAGGCCAGTCTGCAGGATCACCTAAAGAAGTTTTACTCCAATCCTTTGCTCTTATCAGTTCCCCCATTTCGCCCCCGCCCCTGAGGAAATAATAATCAGCATTTGTATAGGCCATATAAATATTACTAATTGTTCAAGTATAATTTTATCTTTTGCTGGTTGTAATATTGGGGTAATTAACTTATTTTAAAGGTACTACAGCTTCGAAAATTACTGTATTCAAAAACAAAGCCTAAAAATAGGCTACTTTTTAATAACATGCAGTATCTTTTTTTTAGTGAGTGAACTGTTAGGGTGTGTTTAATAGGGTTTGGGACAGCGGTTTTTAGCTTTGCGTTCGCCGCCATAATTGAACTAATGCAACTTTAAAGAACCAAAATATCTTTTCTTACTTGGGATTGCCTTAATTAATGAATCGAGATTATTATTAAATGTTATCGTATCTAAAATTTTCTCCTTTAAAAAGAACAAGTCGTGATATGCAGCAAAAAACTCAACAGAGTCTGGTTTTTTACTTTTAATGTAATTCTCCAAATATAAAATTCCCTCTGAATAATATGTGTGTCGGTTTATAGAATCCCCGAATGTTTCCGCTTTTAGACCAAGTAGATTTTTTAAAACCACTTCCTTTTGGAATGGATATTGTAAATCTCGAGTGTCGATTGAAGCAACAAACTTGATTGCTTGGTCATACTTTCTCATAATTATTAAAGTCCCAATTTTTTGTTCAATAGCACTTTTTCTTGTTTTCTCACACATAGAAGCATCATTTAAAAATCCAATAGAACGCTCAAGACTACTTGTGTCATTTGTCGTTACAAAATGCTTGGATATTTCGAGTACACTATCCATTTTACTTTCACAATCACTATTACTTATTCTATTGGAACAAGAATACAATAGTATGATAAAAGTGAAAAATGTAAGTTTCATCAATTATGGAGTATCATTAGTGGTGGTCACAACGAACAGGCTTTGTGCAGGTTGGGAAGAATTCCGTCTACCCGTGCCGCTGCTGATTGAAAATATGTTGATGAAGTTAAGAACAAAAGTTGATAGATATTCGTCTGCTGGAACTGAAGCCTGGCTTTGCAATTTGCTGAACTTAGATTATCAAGCCCAACTTGCATAAAAACCCCATGTTGGGCGCATACCTTGCTTATTTTTTTGCTACAAAGCTGTATATCCCCATGCCTACAAAAACAAGTCCCATTATGGATTGTGCAAACCGATTATCTTGTTGATGTTGCTTTGCGGCTTCATACAAATCAGAAACATACTCTTTACCTTCGAACTTAAAGCTATAAAATTCAAACTTGCGTAACGGAATATTTGCAATTTTTCCAAAAAATGACATGGAATCTCTTTTAATATACTTATTATCAAAGTCTGATTTTAAAACTTTGATAATAACTGTGTCATTGTATTTTACGTCAGTTTTTATCTTCTCCCACTGTGTTGCTTTTAAAAAAATACTTTCATTTTGAAAGTCCACCCCTGGGTAAGTATTAAGCTCTATTTTAAAATTTGTACTGCTTCCATTTCCTGATGATTTATGATACGCAGGATCATTAATTAGATAGCCTGTCAATGTTACCAAGTCCTTTTCAGGAACCTTATACTTTGATTTGTCTACAGGAAGAAAGTTGTCTATAATAAGAAATAATCCTATGCAGGAACATACTGTCCCAGATACTATCCTTAAAATTTTAAATCGCTTTGTCATAAGGTTGCGCCCAATTCGTAAATATATGCGCCTCTTTTTATAATTAAATAATTGCTTATCAACCCAAAACCCATTGCGGCAATAGCCGTTTGTAATCGCATACAAACGGCTTCCCGCTTCGCAAATGTACCCGTTTTCTCCTAAAAATGCTCTCGGAAAAACACCCTATTCCCGCCTAGATTTGTGCCTTCACCAACTTATTTTTCCAATTTTCCCCGCCACCGCCTTGCGCAACCCAATAGCTTTCAACACCAACTCCACCAGCCGTCTCCATGCAATCCTTTGACAATAAGAACACAACCAGCATAAATATGCCCCCATCACTTACCCTTAAAAGTTATTAATTAAAAAGACACAACCCTTTTAATGACGGCATTAACAATCTACTTGTTATGGCATTACCTATAATTATGGCTATAGCGATCACTTTCCGGTTTATACCATCATGTTGAAGAAGGTAGGTGAGTAATAAGGGTAATCATTCCTTTTTATTAGTTATATCAGAAGTGCTTTGCTCCAAAGTAGGTCGTGGTTGCTGAGGTAGGACAATAATACCATGCTGATGCCCGGCAACCCCTCTAGCAAATTGCCTTCCTTGCCCTTGTACAAGCCAAGCTCCAGTTCGGCTGGCAATAATTGCAAGGTTTCATTTATCCAATAATGCCAAGCGGTTTTATATACATCAACGCCCGTAAGTTGATACAAATGCTTGTAAAACTGCGCCACGCCGGATGTGCCATGACAAAAATGGGTATCGCTGGCATCTATATCAGCCATGGTTTTGCGCATGAAGGTTGCCGTGCCGATGGTGTTGCCAAATTTAATCCATCCCGGATATTCCAAAAACTGCCCTGCACGTATAAAAAGCAAGGCCATATTCAAATCACCATAACACCAGCCCATGCTTTTGGGGTAAACAAGTTGCGCTCTGTTTTTTGCATAAATGGAAGATGGGTAAAAAGTAAAGTCCTCCTTTAAAAAATCAACTTCCTTTTTATAGTGCATGATAAAGTTGGTACCGTCTTCTACCGTATTCCTAATAACCGGCAAGTCAATCCCTTTTTCGGCTGCCGCTATCAGCACCAACAAAAAACCACAAAGCCCATGCGAAAGGCCTAGGTCTATCCTGTCTTCATCCTTTCCCACATGCACCATATTCCTGAACCAAATACCTTCCGGTTCCACCATGGCATGTTTGCAAAAAGCCTCCATCAATTGTGTTAGATAACCATGGATGGTTTTGCTGGGCAAGCGCAAGGTAAAATAATGTACCACCCCCATGGCACCTTGCAAAAAATCAACAGCATCTAGGGAATTGATTTGCTGCAGGGCGGTTTGGAACAAATGAAGATCCAACGCTGCTAGTTTGTCATCCAAGTCCAATGCGATCAGCCCATCTTGCTGCAAAATGGTTAATACATAACCAAGGCCGGCCGTGCCACTGCCCAGCGAAGTACCCACCAGCCTGCCTTTCCCTTCATTTGTATCGGCCAAAATGCTTTCTATCAACCCAACGGCTTTTTCCGCATCTTGGTGCTTACCAGATACTTTGTACACCGTATAATGGTACAAGGCCAAGCCCAATGCGCCGCCAAGCAGCCCCCCTTTTGTTGGTGCATGGGCCGATATGAGGCTGTGCAATTGGGTATAATATTGTATCGCAATATCTGTCATAATTTAATTCTTCCTAAAATTACAAAGCAGTACCAACCACAAAAAGATATTTGACAGATGCTGTTATTAGGAGGATAAATACCCGGCCCGCAAAGACGGGGCATGCATTGGCAATAAACAATTTTTCGCAACCCGCTAGGCCTTACGAATCCCCAGTGCTGTTAGTACCGTGTCTTTATAAGTAATACCAATCGGTATTTTCTGCGCATTGCTTTTAATAATCAGTTCGTTCCCTTCTATGCCGGTAACCAAATCCAAATTTACGATAAACGAATTGTGCACCCGCACAAACCGGTGCTGTGGCAAGATGCTCTGCACTTCTTTCATGGTGAACAAAGCCACGATTTTGCTAGCAGGGCTTACGAAACGTACATAATTACCCAAGCTCTCAATATAGTGCACTTCTGCAAAATTAACTTTTACCATTTTGCCCTTCTGCTCAGTTTTTACAAAAATAAAATCGTCGGCACTCGTAATATCACTGGGCTTTTCCTGCTCAATGATGTTCATGGCTTTTTGGGCAGCCCGCAAAAAGCGGGGATAGCTAATGGGTTTTAAAAGATAATCTACCACATTGTGTTCAAAACCCTCCAGCGCATACTCTGCATAAGCGGTACACAAAATGACTTTGCTTTTACCGTTGATGGTTTGTATAAATTCCAACCCACTCATTTGCGGCATGTGGATATCCAAAAAAACCAAATCGATTTTTTCCGTAATGATTTTGTTGATGGCTTCCAAAGGATTGGTGGTGGCATACTCCAATTGCAAAAAGCTAAGATGCTTCATGTGCGACTTTAATAAGTTCACACCATGCTGCTCGTCATCCACTATTATACATTTAATCATACTTAAATTACCTTTGTCAATTGTGGTTGAATTTGATTGTGCCGCTCGTACATATCGGGCGTAATGGCAATGCTAAAGAAAACCTTATACATTTCGCCAACTTTTCCGTTGGTAAAAACCAGTCTATCCCCATACATGAGGCGCATGCGGTTGGCCGTGTTGGCAATGCCCAATCCCGTACCAGGTGCATCTTTGGTGCTGCGGCCGGGCTTGTTGGTAATGGCAAACTCAATTGTTGCTTGATTGACATAGATATCAATCAGCACTGGGTTTGCCGGATCCAATGTTTCGCCATGCTTTATCGCATTTTCGGCAAAGGTTAAAAACACATGGGGCAATACACGTAAATCTTCTACCGGTCCGCTAACATTCATTTTAATTTGCAGTTCATCATTAAACCGCAACTGTTGAAGTGCAATAAAATTACTCAACTGATCTATTTCATCAGTTAAGTACACCCGGCCATCACCCTTATCGCCTGCGTTTAGACTATATCGCATGATTTCTGTCAGCAGCAATAAGCCATCCGCCGTTTTGGGCAATAATTCGGCCGTTTGCCCATAAAACATATTCAATATATTGTACAGAAAATGAGGATTGATTTGCGTACGCAAATAGTTGTACTCAGTTTTTATCTGCTCTGCTTCCAACTGCCGGTTTTTGGCTTCCAGTTTTAAGCTATCCAGTTGCAGTTTGGTTTTGTCGATCTCCAGTATTTTCGCCTTCTCCAAAAAGTAATAGCCCAATGCAAGCAAGGTAAACTGTACATACCAAATAACAACCTCAATAAAAAATTTGTTGATGTTTTTGATGCCCGCATAGGGGGAGCCAAGATAGTACCCCAAATATTTTCGATACAGAAATTTAAATGAGCAATAAACAACGATGACAAGTATAAACCGTAAAATGCTGACCAAACTGGTTTGAATATTGGCAAAACTTGCTTTTCTGGCGCACCACAAAGAGCCGTAAAAAATAAGTATATTATTGGTGAGAAAGATGATGATTTCATCGGCAAATACGATGTAAGGAGATAATACCCAATCCGTTATAATGGCATATACAAAATAAATGGACCAAAAAATAATATGGCTCCTGTTTTTCTTAAACGCCCGGTAAAACCCCTCCATAAGATGGAAAATTTGCAGATTAAAATTGCATTGGTGCTACATACAAGCACCAATGCAAACAATTCGTTTCCTTTACCTTAATGTTCAATAGGTAAAACGATTAACCATTATAATAAGTTTGTTCTATGCACCATGCAGAGGATTGCTGTAAACAATCTTTAGAAGAATGTGTAATCACCTGGCCTGTGCATTTTGTTTGCTTATCCAATTGTCGGGAGGGTATAATGGTATCATAGCCGCCGCGTATTTGCGAGGCACTCGCTTCATTGAGCTTCACAATAGTCCGCTTTTTTAAATCCAGTCGTTTGGGAATCCAGCCGTTGTTTACTTTCCGCATGGTAAATGAGTTTTGTTTAAAAAAATTGTTTGTGCTTCCAAACCTAAGCACCGAAACGCTATTATGCAATTTTTTTACACAGATTTTCTCATTTGAATGACGGATTTGCAAATGCCCATGACGGATTGTTATGCGGCAGGCAACCAAAATGCGCTGGTATTCAGCCAATTAGGGGCAATTGTATTTAAAAATCCAAGAAAAGGGGCAACTGCCCCTTTTCTCCTGTTTTTTTCAAAATAGGACAACGCCACCAGCGGCAGCCCCTACCACCGCTCCGCCCACTACCCCGCTCACAAAGGGTTGGGGAAGCCCGGGGTAGGGAAATATACAGCCACCGGGTTTTAGCCTTGCCTCAATCCACGAGTACAGGCCGCCCATGATGGCCGCACCGATCAATGCGCATTTTGCAGGATCGTTAATGCCCAGCTTTTCGCAAATGTATTTGCCCAATAAGAACCCGCCCGTGGCACCTTTTAAATCGGCAGTAGTTACAAGGGCCGCACATTTCCAATTGGTGCTGTTTTCGCCGTATTGCGCAGTCAAAACAGCACGCCAAAGGCCAGCGCTGGTCTTCAGCACGTCCACTGAACCCGCTACGATATTGTACTCCAATAGGGGCAACTTACTGATGTCGTAGCTGCCCTCCAGTTTGCTCAGTTCGGCTGCAAATTGCCCGTAACTTGTTGAACCGGTCAACACCGAAAAGCATGCATTCAAATATTGAGCGGACCTTGGGGATAGGCTTCCTTGGGCCGCCAATATATCCAGCACGGCGCTGTAAGACAGGATCTTGCCTTCACCATAATCCGCCTTCCAGCCCGCTTGCACCAGTTGCCATAATCCGGTCTTACCACCGGGGAAAGCGCTTTCATCAAACATTTTACCGGTATTGTATATCAGGTCGTCCATAACAGCCTGCTCGGTTTGGTTGTCAAAATTGTACCCATTCAAATAATTAACAACCGCATTGTGCTTAGCGCCCAAGCCGATGCCCGTTACCTGTGCTAATGAAGAGAAAAAAGTCATTAAGCAGGCATAAAAAACAATAATACTCTTTTTCATATTGTATGATTTTTTTAATCGCTTACTCTTTTGCCGGTTTTCAGCAATCCCGTATCGCATTTTCCAAAGTAGCTTTCAATGGCTCCTGCTGTTTTAAGCAACAGGAATGGATATGGGCGCCTACCGAATGAGCCATTTCCAAAATGTATGCACCGCTGCACCGATAGAAAATACGCCGGCCGATATGGCGGTTGTTTTAACAAAAATTTCCAAATCCCAGGTCCACCAGCTCAGCATACCACCTAACATGGCGCCCATAAGATCGTATCTGACAATCTCGTTAATGCTGTCTTTGGCAATGCTTACAGCGTTTGGGCCGATGCTGGCATAACTGGTTTGCCCTTCGTTCAGGTTTTTCCAAAACCTAGCGCTGTGCCTAGCTACCGAGCTGGTAAGCAAAAGCGTTTTGCGTTCGTTTTCATTGAGTTTGGTATCTGCCAAAATTTGGCCCTCGATACCCACCACGGCGTTGTGAAGCGGCCCGTAACTTGTGCCCACATACTGGCTTAAGCTCTTATCGATTTTTCCTACATAATCGGTAAACAAGCCGCCGACAAACCCTTTGGCCTGCAAGTAGGCCGCAGCTTCGGTAGGTGCCATTCCTTGGGTGGCCTGTACGGTAGCATTGGTAGCAAGGGCCTGCGCAACATCGCAATTGTTAGCCTGCAAAACGGCGCAAACATATTGGCACAAGGCCCGCTGACCCACCTGTTCTTTTACAACCTGGTCTTTTGAATATTCCGTAAAAAAGCGTGCCAGTACGGCATTGTGTTGGGCGCCCACTTCGTCATAAGGGTTGGCGGTGTTGCCCTGTGCTTGGATTTTACCGGTTAAAGACAAACAAAAAAGCAAAACCCCATAAATAATTTTAGCTTTCATAACAACAAAATAAAAATGTAATGCCTACTCTTTTTTTCGGTTTTCAGCAATCCCGATTGGCATCTCTATCATAAGCTAGCCCTACTGTTTAAAAGAATAATTAAACGAAAATTGATAAATAGGGAGTGCATACTCAATTTCTGGTGCTTTATTATACTTGTAGTACACCGCTTTGATATTGACTAAGCTATTGATTTCGATACCGAATGCCAACGAATAGCCATGATAGAAGCCATTGGTTTCCACATCCTGTAAAAAGCTTTTTATTTGCGACGCATTGCTGTAGCAAGCAATATAGCGCAGCGCTATCCAGCACACGCCTATATTTTTGGCATTGCTCCTTTCCCAAGCTCCCGTTTGAAAGTAATAGCCCAAGCTACCAAAGCTGTTTAAAAAATTAATGGGCTTACCTGTTCCCAAACTGGTGATGGGGCCTACTTTATTGCCGGTTAATACACGTTCGCCAAAATGATACAGTAAACCTCCCTTAGTTGTTTTGGCCTTCTTCCTGAAAAATACCACACCTTCCGTACTTACATTGATAAGGCCGCTGAGTGGATTGATGTAATTGTTGATCAATTGCTCATTGGATCTGTCACCCGTAAGCGTAATGCCATTTTGAAAATTGTTGCCGCTTACCCCACTATAAAAAGAAAGTGGCACCGCAAATTTGCCCGGTTCGCCAATGTACAACCGTATGAGGCGGGCGGCAGCATTTACTTGTCCATTACCCATCACGTCGATAAATCCATTGGTAAAAATTTCAGGTTTGTAGGCTGCTTTGGCAACACTGTCCTTTTTTTGTGCGGCACTTGTGTAAAAACAAAACAAGCATAATATGGAAACCAACATGTTCATGGGTATGAAAACGGTGAATGAAAAATAGTTTATGAAACCAGCACCTTGAAATATACTTACCGCATGGATAAGCGAGTATGGTAAAAAAAGTGGGGCCAGGTTTTCCAGCCCCCCTTTTGCGATTTAGCTACGTAGCCATCTCCAAATTTTCTTTGCAGCAGCTACCGCAGAAGAGCCTGCGGCACCGGCGGCTGCTCCAACGCCTACTACGCCTGGAGCCACTGGACCTGTTAACGCAGCACCGACAGCAGATCCAACAGCGCCTTTAATGGCTCCTGCTACATCCTCTTTAATGATACCATCCCCTGCTGCCCGCACGGTACCGGCGCTTGTACTTGCATAACTTGTAACACCTGTGCTGATATCGGTCCAAAACTTAGCACTGTACCTAGCAATGGCGCAGGCACTCAAAAGTTCCACCTTTTCAATTTCTTTTACTTGTTTGTTGGTTGACAGTTCGCTTTCAATGGCAACCAATGCGGCATGGGCTGCACTATAACTGCCGCTTACACTCAGACTAACACACCTGTCAATTCGGTTAACATAATCGGTAAAAGCAGCGGTAACCAACCCTTTGGCTTGAAGATAAGCGGCGGTTTGGGTCAAACTCATATCCGCGGTAGCCGTAAACACTTGCGTTTTCCTTATTTGCTTTTGAAAATCACAGTTTTGAGCCGCAACCCTTATGCACATATAATCGTATACGCCATCTTCATCCATACCTTCTTCAACAAGCCTTTTTTCAGAATACTCATTTAAAAAAGTGGCCATAGCCGCATTGTGCCTAGCACCCATCTCATCATAGGGGTTGGCAGGATTGGCTTGCGCATTTACACGAGTGGAAAAAGAAAAAAACGAAAGTAAAACAACAGCGAAAAATAATAATTTAGTTTTCATGATAATCATATTAAAAAAGTAACGCCTACTCTATTGTACGGTTTTCGGCAAAGCCCGTTTTCAATTGGGTAAAAAAGCCATCCATCAAGGGGGCGACAAGTCGCATAAGCAGTTACATACAGTTTTCATGTACATGAGTTTTTTAGTACAAAAAAATTCCTACTCTTTTATAAAGGTTTTCGGATACCCCTTTTAGTTTTCATACAGCACGGATTATTCAACCCAGTTTTCGTTATGATACGCCATCCTATTTGTTTTCAAAGGGCGCTGATATTACCGCCTATTAATCAATACAGTTTTCATAGTGTACAGATTAATAAAAACAAACACCTTGTCATTTTAGTCTTCATAAAGCACCGATTAAAAGTGTATTTAAAATTTTTACTCAATACCGATAACCTTTAATCTGAGGTAAAACTATACCTGCGATAAGCGCTTTCAAAATCATTTACACGGATGATGGTTTGCTAGGGATAGATGCTATGATTGTATAAAAATTTATGTTTCCGGCCTTACAAAAAACCTCGTTTGATAGTATAAGTACATGTTGTTTTGATGAAAGGATAACAAATTGTTGCGACACATTATTTGTAGAAGAAGGCGGCAACCCTTATTTTTGCTTATACAATATCCGTCGGATTGATTCATTGGCAAAACCCTTACGTATATGAAACAAGTATTCAAGTATTTATTGGCTTTATTCCTGCTCGGCTTTTCAATGGCCGTAAACGCACAATCCACTTTATCGTGGGGCTGGGGCAAAACCATTGGGGGCATCGGCAGCGAAAGCACAGCAGCACTTGCAGTAGACAGCCGCAACGGGGTATATGTATTTGGGCATTTCAGCGGCAGTATCACGGCCGATGGTCAAACCCTTAGTTCGGTAGGCGGCAGCGATATGTACCTCATTAAATACGATACCACCGGCAACCTGGTATGGGCCCAGCGCTTTGGCGGCAGCGGCAACGAAGAAGCCAAGGGCCTCAAGACCGACAGGAGCGGCAATCTGGTGCTTACTGGCAACTTTGAGGGCAGTATCACATTTGGCAGCACCACACTTACCAGCACCGGGGCCAGCGATGTGTGTATTGTAAAACTGCAGCCCGATGGCAATGTGTTATGGGCCAAACAGTTTACCGGTAGCCTGGCCGATAAGGGCGGGGCCCTGATATGCGATGACAAAAGGAATATTTATACTACCGGTTCTTACCTAAGTAATGATTTCAACATTGGGGGCAGCAGCTTTAGCACCCCAAAGTCCAGCAATATATATTACTGCAAGCTGGACAGCAACGGCAACAAGATTTGGGCCAAGAGCAGTAGCTCCAATACAGCTTTTACCATTTACAATTTTGATGTACTGCCGGGCAAAACACTGCTCATGCACGGCAGCATGGGCGGCGGTGGTGCCGACAGGGTAAATTTTAACCCCTTTGGTATACCAGGTACTGGCATGCTTAGTTTATACCAAGCTGTTTTTACTGTTAAAATGGATACCACAGGCAATTTTATCGATCAAAGCATTACTGGCGACGGAAGGGTTTATGGCGGAGGCACAACCCTTACCTTGGATAAATATATTGTAAAGGCAGGCTCCGTCAATACACTTAGCAACCCCGCTCCCAATTCGCTGTTGTATTATTCCGATACGAACAATACATTGATCCGGCAGAAATCGTTTGGCGGCGGCTTTGGTAACCCAGCCCAGTCCACTTTGCACAATATTGCTACGGGCAAAAACGGCAAGCACTTTGCGGTTGGCTTTTCTTACAACTACATTAATTTTAACGGGATTATACAAAATTCCACTGGCCCCGTTTTCCTTTTGCTGGAAATGGATGATACGCTAAATGTAAAAAACCTGCTCAGTACGCCCGTTGCCAATAGCTTGGGCCAAACTTTAACAAAAGTGGCGGCCGATACCACTACCGGATACTTATTTACCGCAGGCTATTTCAGCGCCACCGGCAGCAGTTTTACCGTAGGCAACAATGTATTGCCCTATTATGGGTCGGACGATATTTTCATAGGCCAAGTAAAATATACAACTTCCCCATTGACGGCTTATGCGGGTAACGATACCTTCATTTGTGCAGGCAATAGCGTTACCATTGGCCTGCCCACAGGGGCCACGGGTGGCACACCGCCCTATACGTACAGTTGGTCGCCCACTACGGGCCTTGCCAACCCTACAGCGGCCAGCACTTTGGCAACGCCACTGCTTAACACTGCTTATACCTTAACGGTTACCGATGCGGCTGGCAATACTACCCAAGATGCGGTATTTATCAATGTAATACCGCCGCCCACTGCCACGCCTACCCTTACCGCAGTGGATACCCTTGTTTGCCAAGGGGATAGTGCCACGCTTAGCACGGCCCCCACCGGTACTTTTAGCTACAATTGGTACAACAATGCGGCTTTTGTTACCACCACCGCAGCACCCACTTACAAAACAATCATAGCGGGCAGTTATACGGTTCGTTATAAAGAAAATGCCACGGGCTGCTTGGGCCCGGCATCCCAGCCAGTTGTTGTTACCGTAAAGCCTTTGCCAGCGGCGCCCACCATTACATCCAGCGGTTCCGGTTCCTCCTGCCAGGGCAGCAGTGTGGTGCTGACCAGTAACCCGCAAAACAATTATTTGTGGAGCAATGGCGCTACCACACAAAGCATTACGGTAACAAGCAACGGTACCTTTACGGTAAGCACAACCGGTGCCAATGGTTGCCAAAGCCCCCTTTCGGCCCCTGCAGTAGTAGCCATTGGCCAGCAGCCCAATTTGGGGGCTGATACCATAGTGTACCTGAGCTGCTTTGGCGATGTGGCCAACCTAATGCCCCTGTACAATACCACCGGCTTTACCGCTAGCTGGAACACGGCTACCCCCACTGCGGTACCACCGGGCAATTACCGGTTAATAGCCAGTAGCGTACCGGGCTGTGCGGATACGGCTTTTGCTACCATCAAGCTGGAAGTGGCCCACTGGACGGGCAATGTGAATACCGATTGGCATACACCGGCCAATTGGAGCATCAACAAAGTGCCTACGGCCTTTACGCATGTGATCATTTCATTCCTTAGCACAGGAGACTCCCCGGTTATCAGTACCGCCAATGCCGTGGTGGCCAGCCTACAGTTGCGCAATAACGGCACATTGAGTACCAATAATGGCATGACGGTTACTATAGTTGGTAATTGCGCCGTGCTACCGCCCAATTAGGCCCGGTTTGGCTGCTGATGAGCAATTGCCCCTACCTGTTGGTCAAAGACCAGACAGGGGTATGCAAAGGGCTATCATGGCAATCCCACAATCACGCTAATCCCACTAATAATGGTAATCCCCGATCATAATAATCATGGCAATCCCAAAATCATAGTAATCACAGTAATAATGGCAATCCCACAATCACGCTAATCCCAGTAATAATGGTACTCCCCGATTATAATAATCATGGCAATCCCAAAATCATAGTAATCCCCGTCCCTGTATTATTTTTCCGTTAACACAAAAAAATTACCCCCAAGGGGCCGAAAGCCAGTACCAATAGAGTAAATTTGCCGTTCAAATTCAAACAAATGAAGCATTTTTTTACTTTGATAGCGCTGTTTTGCTGCTTGGGCAGTTTTGCGCAGGTACGCATTAGCCAAGCTTATGGCGGCGGCGGTAACGGTGGTGCCACTTACAACCAAGATTTTGTAGAACTTTTTAACGCAGGTGGCAGCACGGTGGCCATTGGCGGCTGGAGCGTACAGTATGCCTCAGCTACAGGTACGGCTTGGGCGGTAAATGCCATCCCGGCGGGTGTAAACCTTGCCCCTGGCCAATATTATTTGGTAGGCTTGGCTGTTGGCGGTGCCGTTGGTGTGGCCCTCCCTACACCAGATGCCACGGGTACCAGCAATATGAGTGGTACAAGCGGCAAGGTTGCCTTGGTAAACAGTACCACGGCCCTTTCTGGCACAACGGCCTGTAGCAATGCTTCGGTGGTAGATGTGCTGGGCTTTGGTGCCGGTAGTTGTTTTGAAACAGCCGTATTCCCCACCACCGGTATCACTACCGCCCAGTCCATGCAACGTGGCAGCAATGGCTGTACCGATGCCAATAACAACAGTACGGATTTTGCGTTGGGCACCGTGGCCCCCCGCAATACCGGTTCGTCCTTTAACAGTTGCGGCGGTCCTACCCCCTTTATCAGTGCAGGACCAAGCATCACCAATATCACTTCTTCTTTTGGTACCGCTTCTGCTTCACAATCCTACAATATCAGTGCGGCCAACTTAACACCTGCCGCTGGCGATATTACGGTTACCCCCGGTGCCGGACTTGAAATTTCAACCAACAATATCAGTTTTGGTACAGCCCCCATTTTGGTACCTTATACGGCTGGCGCTTTGGCCACTACGCCCATCTATGTACGTTTGGCAGCTAGTGCCGCACAAGGTGCTTTTAGTAGCAGTGTTACCCACACGGGCGGCACCGCACCCACGGCCACGGTTACGGTTACCGGCGGTGTATTTCAAAATTATTACAATACCAAGGCCAACAATGGTTTGAATGTGGTAACCACTTGGAGTACCACCACCGATGGCACGGGTGCTTCTCCCGCCAACTTTACCGATGGTTATCAGTTGTTCAATATCATCAACCAAACCAACGCCAATTATACCGGCGTATGGGATGTTACCGCTACCGGCAACACGTCAAGGGTGGTGGTAGGCAACGGTACTGCCCCGCTTACTTTTACCGTACAGCCCGGCGCCGATTCGCTGACCGGCGCTACAAGGGTAGATATCCTCAACAATGGTACACTGGTACTGCTCAACAACCGCAGGCCCTTCCTCAACAATATTGCCAATGGCTCTACCGTGAGCTATGCGCAAACGGGTACTACTACTTCCGATACCATTCGGGTGGGTGCCCTTAGCTACTTTAACTTGATATTGAAAGACGGCATCAAACTGTTGGCGGGCAATACCACTACGGTGCGTGGCGACCTTACGGTAAATAATGTACTCAACTTCAATGGCCCCAAAGCCACGCCTTTTGCTACCATCAACGCTTTTGGCGATGTTAACTTTATCAACGGTTCTACCTTTGAACCACAGCCCGCTGGCGATGCCGGCCGCATTACTTTGTCGATGAACAATGTTACCGGCGGTCCGCAAACCATCAATGCCCCCGGTGTTGATTTGCTGCTTTTCCGCTTAAGGAGAGACAGTACGGGTACCGATAACGACATTATATTGTCGCCCACCGCCAACCTTACCTTGGGCAACTCGGCAGGCGGCGGCTTGCAATTGGCACAAGGTGCTGCTACTGCTACCACCCTTACCATGGCCAACTCTACCTTAAAGTTGATTGGTGGCGCTGCGGCTACTTCCACATCGCTGGGGCAACTGTTTACCACCGGTAGCAATATCATCATACAAAAATCAACCACTACTACCAATGCGGGTACTTTGCGCTTTACGCCCAACTCCACCCTCAATCAGTTTACGGTTGACTTCGACGCCGCTTTTACCAGGGACTCTATTTTGGTGGCCGATAACGTAACCGTAACCGGTACCTTGGGCCTTACCAAGGGCAAAATTGTGGTAGCGGCTGGCAAAACCCTTAGCATGGGTGCCGCTGCAAGCTTTACCGGTGGCTCCAACACGGCTTTGGTGGATGGTAAACTGGGTAGAAATACCGCCGCTGCATCTGGCTTTGTATTCCCAGTGGGTAAAGCATCCACTTACAGGCCCGTAACGGTTACGCCTGTAGATGCAACCGCTTCGGTATATGCTGCGGAGTACTTCCCAACGGCTTATAGTACCCTTACCTTTACTGCGCCGCTCACGGGCATTTCCAATACCGAATACTGGGACATTAGCAAAACCAGTGGCGCCAATGCCACCGTATCGCTGAGCCTGAACGGTACGGCCCTTGCAGGCGCTACGGCCAGCGATGAAGTGGGTGTAGCCCATTTTGAAGGCGGCAACTGGGTATCGGTAAGCGGTACGGGTATTACGCCGGGCAACAGCACTACTGGCACGGCCATCTCTACGGCACTTGCTACTTTTAGCCCCTTTACACTGGGTATTTTGGCAGCGGGCACCACTTATACTTTTAATGGTGATGGCAACTGGGACAACCCAGCCAACTGGAGCAACGGTACCATTCCACCGGCTACGCTTACAGCCCCCAACAAGATCATCATCAACCCCACACCGGGTGGTAGTTGTATCCTCAACAATATTGTGGGCGGTCAGCAAATCATTGCCACCGGTGCACAAATCGTTATCAGCCCCAATGCCAAATTGGTATTACCGGGCAACTTGGTGATACAATAAGTCAAAGAAATTTTAAAGAGGCTGTTCCATAATATGGTACAGCCTCTTTTTATTTGTTAGACCTGTTTCATAATTCACCTGATGAAATTTCATATAGGTCACCCTTTATATACATCCAATATTACGGTGGCATATTGCCGATATCAGCTACTAGCCCTAACAATCTATAAAAAAAACATCATTCCCCCAAGCACATTTATTAGGGGTGTATTTCAAATTTTCGCTCTTGTCCCAAATTGAAGTTGCCTTTTGCTGCGGCTTTTTCCACTTTTGTCTTGATACAAAAGTGGAGCAAAAAATCAAGGCTGCATAAAAAAGCCTAAAAATTGAACCCTCGGGCTAAAGAAAAACAAGCTCAATCAGTATTGCAAAGCCTAGCTTTAGTGCGACTTACAGGCTAATAGCTCCGCCAAGTTTGGGTAACAACCGTTTTTCTTTTGCGCCCTCAGCTTCAATTTTCTTAACGGCTTTTTTATGAGGCCGTACCTAAGCGGAGGTTGAAAACCCTGAAAACTTGATTTTATGCAAAGCGAAAATTTGAAATGCACCCTTTATTAGCCAAAATGAGTAACTTTATTACTTAATCAACACAAATGAAAAGTAAGATTTGTGCCATTATGTTACTATTCAGCCTTGGGTCTTCCGCACAGGTCCGTATCAGTCAGGTATATGGGGGAGGAGGCAACACCAATGCTCTTTACAATCAGGATTTTGTAGAACTGTTTAATGCAGGTATCAATACCATCAGTATGGGAGGTTGGAGTGTGCAGTATGCTTCTGCAGCAGGTAGTTCATGGGCAGTGAATGCCATTCCTGCCGGAACCAGCATTGCGCCAGGTAAATACTTTTTAATGGCACTGGCTACAGCAAGCTCCGCTGGCGTTTCCTTGCCAACACCCGATGCCAACGGCGGCAGTAATATATCGGGCACAGCGGGCAAAGTGGCGCTTGTTAATAATAGTACAGCCTTAACAGCTAGCACGGATTGCAGCGCCCCCAGTATAATAGATCTTTTGGGGTATGGCAGTACCGCCAGTTGCTGGGAAGGCAGCGCACTTTTTGCCACTACAGGCATTACCAATGCACAATCTATCCTGCGTGCTGCCAATGGCTGTACCGATGCCAACAACAATAGTAGCGATTTTGCATTAGCCACGGCGTCTCCCCGCAATACAGCCAGCGCTGCCAATACTTGTGCTGGCAATGCACCCACCATTACCGCCACACCCAATTTCAGCGATATCACTACTTCGGAGGGTATTGCTTCGGTAGCTCAGGTGTACAGCCTATCGGCCATCAACCTCACCCCGGCATCGGGCAATATTTCCATAACCTCTTCTGTTGGCCTGGAAATATCCACCAACAACAGCAGTTTTGGTACGGCCCCGGTCAATATTGCTTATTCCGGTGGTACACTGTCCAATACCCCCATTTATGTACGCATTGCTGCCAACGCCAACCAAGGTGTTTTTAGCGGAACCGTTACCCATACAGGTGGCGGTGCCCCAGCAGCACAGATAGCCTTGAGTGGCGGCGTTTACCGGCAATACTACGCTAACCCGCTTTTTAATCAAGTGGGTTTAAACGGTTGGGGCACCAATACTGACGGCACTGGCACTTCACCTACTAACACTACCACGCCTTATTGCATTTACAACATGGTCAATAAACCCGTCATAAATTTTGACGCTATAGGCATGCCTTGGGTAATGAGCGGCATTGGTTCAAAAACTGTTATCGGTAATGGGGTGACCCCTATCACTTGCATCGGTAGCTTTGCTGGCCCGATAGATGTGTTAAATAATGCTACACTTAATATAACAGGTTTCAACGCCCCCACTTTAGGTATAGTGGCAGATGGCAGTACCGTAATCTATTCAAAAACCATTCAAGGTAATATTACTGATTTTGTAAACATAACGGCCGCATCCTATTACAACCTCACCCTCGCCAATGGGATGAAATTCTTCAAGAGCGGCACTACTACTGTCCGTGGCAATTTAGTAATTGATAACGTACAAAGCCTAAATGGGGCACCCAGTCCGTTCAGCACGGTGAATGTGTTGGGCAATATCACTTTTCAGGGCTCCAATACATTTGTTCCCCCGCCTGCTGGCGATGATGCAAGGCTAACCTTAGCAATGAACGGTAGTGGTATACAAAGCATAACCGGCGATGCCGATGTAAGGCTTTTTCGCCTGCGTCGCGACAGCACCGCTAGTAGTGTAACCATTTCCCTTGCACCCACTATCAGGCTCATCTTGGGCAATAATGCAGGTGGTGGCCTTCAGTTGAATCAAGGTGCTGCCACTACAACTATACTGGATAAAGGCACGGCAGAAATATCACTTATTGGTGCTGCCGTGAGCACCAACAGTGCTAGCGGGCTCATCCGCAGTACGGGTGGTGATATCAGCATTGATAAATCAGCGGGCAATACCGATGCAGGTACCCTCCGTTTTGAGGCAGGATCTACAGTAAACCAATTCATCATCAATTTTGGTGCTAACCAAACCAGCGACTATATTACCGTAGCAAGCAATCTAGACGTAACAGAAAGCCTTACCCTTACCAAGGGCCGTGTGGTAGTGTCTCCAGGAAACACCCTCAGCATTACCAATACTGGCACTATCACCGGCGGCTCCGCTGCTTCATTTGTTGACGGCAGGCTTAACCGGCAATCGGGTACGAGTATTTTCTTCCCTGTAGGAAAAGGCGCTAAATATGCCCCAGTACAAATCAGTAATATCAGCACTTTCAACAACTATACGGCACAGTATTTCAACAATGGGCTTGGCAGTTATACCATCGACCCAATTACCCTTACAGGCTTTCCCAATTACAATGTAAGCAAACATGAATATTGGCAGATAGAACAAAGTAATGTTGGCGCTTGCGATATTACCTTCCATTATACGGATGCATTCAGCCAAGTATTTGCTCCCAATGCCATCCGTATAGCGCACAATGACGGTACAGATTGGGATGATTTAGGCGGCACCCCCAGCCCTACCAATACTACTACCAATGGCAGTGTAACAGTTACTGGTGTAAGTAATTTTAGCCCCTTTACTTTTGCTGCCACAAGCTTCGGCCCAATACCAGTAAGGTTGAGCAGTTTCACCGCACTGAAAAAAAGCAGCACAGTACAACTGAACTGGATAACTGTACAGGAGATCAACAGCAAACACTTCTTGGTGCAACGCTCCTCCGGCAACGGTAACTGGACTACCATTGCTACTATTGCCGCAGCAGGCAACAGCAATGGTTTTAAAGATTATAGTTTTACAGACAATGCGCCCAATAAGGGCATCAACCTGTACCGCTTACAACAGGTAGATAATGATGGCAGGGCTGATTACAGCATTACCCGCAGTGTGTTTTTTGGCAGCATCAACCAGGTTTTGATTGCGCCCCACCCTGCCAAAGACTTTGTAAATGTATATGTATCCAAAACTAATAATGAAATTTTCACTGTACAGTTGCTAGATGCCAATGGTCGCTTGCTACAAAGTTTCACCGGAAGCCAAGGGCTCCAAACCTTCCGCACCAGCGGACTTCAGCCGGGCCTTTATATTGTGAAAGTAATTGATGGCAATACCATCAGCAATCATAAGGTAATGGTACTGTAAAACCTTTTTTACTTAAACCCGAATGATGTAGTAGCAATCGTGAAATAGGAAAGAAGTCTGGTGCACAACAAATTGATGATATATATCTAATTGTATGCTTATCTAATCCATGATAGGCCTTACAGCATTATCAGCCACGAAATGTTATATATGCCCATTGGGATGCATTGTTAAAAAACATTCTTTTATGCACAACGCATGCTGGGCAAGGCGAGCAAATTAATATTGATGATAACCTAGCTACAGTAATCAAAGGAGTAAGCACATCAGCCAATTAGCTAAAGAATAGGAAGCTGTAATCCGCAACACTCAGACCAGCTTAATCATTAAATGAATAAAAGCTATACAACCAGCAGGAATTAGCACCCGCCTGACCAGCTAGTCGGGCAGGCATCAGCAAATTAGCTAATCAGCACATTAATAACCTACCTTGCACCGCTCAACCCCATATATGCACAATCCCTTCGATTTATTGATAGACAGTTACCTGGCCGACACCATTGGGGTTGACACCCAATTTTTAAGTGCGGCACTATGCCTTGGGCTGCAACAGCATATCGGGGAGCTACAAACGGCGGGTTTGTTGAAGATGGCGGGCATCGGCAACCATGCCGTTTTAGATGCGGCACAAACCATGCGGGGGGATTCCATTTATTGGCTCGACAAAAGCCACACCAATATATTTGAACAGCAATTTTTATTGCAAGTCGAAGCCTTTATTGCCCGGCTCAACAGCACCTGCTATGCCGGTATTACCGGTTATGAATTTCATTATGCGGTTTATGCGCCCGGCACCGGTTACCAACGCCACAAAGACCAGTTTAAAAACAATAGCAGTCGCCAGTTTTCGTTGATCCATTACCTCAATACGGATTGGCTGGCCAGCGATGGCGGCGCCTTGTTGGTGTACCCCACGGCTACCGCACAATCTATTTTGCCGCATGCACAAACCGCCGTATTTTTTAAAAGCAATGAACTGGAGCATGAAGTGGCCACGGCCCATCGGAGCAGGATGAGTATAGCGGGATGGCTGAAGGTGAATTAGCTGATTAGCTGATGCGATAATTAGCTAATGGTGCTGGACAAATCAGCCTGCACTTATGGAAACAGCAATATGCAAATAAACACGCTAGTTGAAAGAATTAGCACATTATCATATTAGCTAATCAGCACATCAAAAGCACGTTTCCCGCAACATCCGCATATACACCACCCCCTTTTCTTGGGCGAAAGCAATATTGCGTTGGGGAATAGCCGTTGGGTTGGGATAATGCGCCAATGCCGCATCGATACTGCTTTCCCGCAGCAGGTGCAGCATGGGGTAAACGGACCGGTTGGTATAGTTGGCAGCATCTGTTTCGGCGGAACCGGCAAACAAATACAAGGGATGGAAACTGGCCAATTGATACACACCGGTATAGCCTTTCTTTTTCAGTAACCGTTCGGCTTGTTGCACCAACAATAAATAGTCGGCAAAACGGGCAAAGCCATTGGGGAAAATGAGGAACAGTGTTTCGATACTATCATCCCCATCCAAGCGCAAAAATTCAGCTTCCAAGGCAGCCAAACAAGTGGCGGCCACCACACTGGCTTCCACTTGGTAATGGGCCGTTTGTTGCTTTACCACTTTGGCCGCAAAGGGGCAAAAGTTGCAGGCGATTACCACCTTTTCAATCCATTTTTTGGTGGCATCTACCACTTGCAAAGCTGTAGGCATGTTGTATTGATAAGTGGTAAAGCTAGGGGTATTTAGTGAAATTGAATTTTAGATACCATCAATGCTGGTACTGGTCTACATTTATCAATCAGTTATTGAGCCATTTTGAACAATACCCTGTAACTTTATCGACCAAATAAGATATAACAGCAAGCGTCAATTTTTCAACAATCAAAACCAACCATGCCACAGTATCATTTTATCCCTTTTCCCGAAATAAAAACGCAAAGACTGTTGCTGCGCCAATTGCTGCCCAGCGACCGGGAAGCCATTTTTGTGCTGCGCTCGGATGAAGCCGTGAACAAATATATCGCCCGGCCCCTAGCAACCGAGATGGCAGAAGCAGATGCATTCATTGCCAAAATCGCCCAACGCGTTACCGAAGGGCAGTCGGTGTATTGGGCCATTACCCAAGCGCCCAACGCAGCACTCATTGGCACCATCTGCCTGTGGAACTTTTCCGAAGATGGGTCAACAGCAGAAATCGGTTACGAACTGCACCCCAATCATCAGGGCAAGGGCATCATGCAAGAAGCCATCCAAGCCGTATTGGAATATGCTTTTGCGCAACTCGGCTTTGATACCGTGGAAGCATACACCAGTCTGCACAATAAACCTTCCATACAATTGCTTACCAAAAATAGGTTTGCGCACAACCCCAACAAAACAGACGAAGATTTTCCCTTGAACCATATTTATTTCATCACCAAAACCGTTTTTGCTCATGCAGCTCTCCCTTGATACCGTTATGCTTTTTGTGCAAAAGCTCGATACGATGAAACATTTTTATGCACAGCTATTACAACTGCCCGTAATAGAGGAGACACCCGATCAATGGGTACTGCTCAAAGCGGGCAACTGCCATATCGGGCTGCACCAGATACCGCCACAATACTTGCAGGATGCCGCCCCCATCAACCCCGAAGAAAGCAACACCAAGCTCATCTTTACGGTAACGGAAGACCTTGTTGCACTGAGGGAACGCTTGGTTGCCCAACAAGTAAAACTAGAAGCCGTAAAAACATTTGACGGTTACCCTTATTGGCTCTGCGATGGGCAAGACCCTGAGGGGAATGTGTTTCAGTTGCAACAGGCGAAATAAATGGATGGCCAAAGCCACGGCAATGCTCACCACTGGTGCAAGTCTAGCGAAGCGTGACTTGTGTCAGGTAAATCCGCCGGTCTGTGACCGGGTTACACACTACAACTGCTGAACAGTAAGCATCCCTTTCTCATTCGTCCAATAATCAATGGCGCTGCTGTACCCATCTGCCCCCAGTTCCTGAACTGAATTGAAGAGGAGGATGTAGGCTGGGAGTGAAAGTAGAGTGTTTAATTCAGCAAGAATATATTATTTTTTTGTTCCCGCTATTTTATTTAATTTCACTTTGTTCTATTATAAAATACCAGTTGTTAAGCGTAATAACACCAATAACCTAGCCCCAATGTTCTATATAACGCTTTCTGAATAAACACAGTAAGCCGAAATGTAATATTTCTAAAGAATAGCAGCTTAATAATGGGTATTCTCAACTCGTAACGGAACACCAATAATCTATCATCCTGTCTAAACCATATTCTTTTACGCTTTTGCTATTACTATGTATTTGAAAACTATTTTTTAACACTATAAATTCATTAAAATGAAAAGAGCATTAACCGCCATCGCCTTAGTCGTTATAGTATTTTTATCTTCATGCAAAAAAGATAAAACTTTAGAAAACCAACAAGAAAGACAATTCACCAGCTTTAAAACCAATAAACCAACATCAAGTACTGTTGTCTTTAATTATAAGGCATCAGAAGCTACTTTAAAGGCAAATACGCAGAGCCTTGTTAATGCTTTTAAGGCTGGCAATGTTGGAGGAACGGCTTTAAGGCCGGGATTTTGTCCAACAATGGCTAAATCAACGAGTATCCTTAGTCGAGTTTCCGATACATGTGGTGGCGTAAACACAACGCTTGTGTATCAAGTTAGTGTGATAGAACTTCCTGCATATACTTACCAATTAAACTATTCATTTGCTTTGGCGCCTAGTGGCCCTTTATTCTATATTCCTGGCACTTTTACTCCTCCAACAGACACAATACTCTGTCCCGATTGGAACCTAAATGGTGTAGCAGGTGAATGTCCATTGCTAAAGGTTTTTGAGGTAACTTTTGTTATGTATCGACATACATATATAGAAACAAATTCTACTACCATAGAAATTACAGCGACTTGTCAGCAGCCGGGTAGTACACCAACCAAGCTCTATAACAATGTAAGCCTCGAATACTCTTGTACTGAATATCTAAATTCACCCGCCATTATTTATATTAACAATCCGGCTATAGGCTTGTTTAATGTTGAGTCTCAATGTGGAATTGCATGCCCTAATCCTCATTTTATATGTCCAAATGGAGGAACCTTTAATTTTCGTTTAGCGGGGTCTTCAAATTCGTGGCAGTCAATAAGCATACCGGCATTAGGTTCTTTTTATAACCAACCGGCTGCACCGGGCATTTATGAATACAGTTGTACTTTGAATTATAATTGCGGTACTTCTTTACCCGCAACTGGTACTTTTCAGGTATTTTAATTTGAAATATCATATTGGAAAAACCTGTATCATTCTAATGATGCAGGTTTTTTTATTCATGCATTAAGTGTCAGTTACTAAAAGATCTGCGGCAGTTCCAGTTCCCAGTAGTTACTCAACAGTTGTACACCCTAATCCGGTCACAGACCGGCGGATTTGACTGACCCCAGTTGCGCTGCGCTAAACTGGCGCCAGATTCAAAGGTTGATTTGTTGAAAAGATGAACCCAACCTATCAACTTACTCAACTAATCAACCCAGTCAACCTATCAACTTTTTTCCCTACATTTAACCTACCAACAAACTGAAGATGAAAAAAATCGCATTGTTACTCCTGACTTTTATGGCCTACCAAGGCATGGCGCAAAAAACCTTGATTTGGTGCGGCACGTTGATTGATGGTGTTGCCAACAATGATAAAAGCAGCATGACCATCGTAGTGGAGAAAAATAAAATCACGGCCGTGCAAAATGGGTTTACCCCTGCTGCGGATGGCGATATTACCATCGACCTCAAAAGCAAGACCGTGATGCCGGGCTGGATCGATTGCCATGTGCATGTGGAGCAGGAAACCAAAAAGGGCAACTTGGCGGATAAGTTTGTTTACAACCCCGCCGATGTGGCGTTTGAATCCATTGCCTACGTAAATACCACCCTTATGGCGGGCTTTACCTCTGTAAGGGATTTGGGCGGCAGCGGCGTAAACATTTCCCTGCGCAATGCCATCAACAAGGGCTGGGTAGTGGGCCCCCGCATTTTTACAGCGGGCAAATCCATTGCCACCACGGGCGGCCATGCCGACCCTACCAATGGCTACCGCAAAGACCTGATGGGCGACCCCGGCCCCAAGGAAGGCGTAATCAATGGCGCCGAGGATGCCTACAAAGCCGTGCGCCAGCGCTACAAAGAAGGCTCCGACCTGATAAAAATTACCGCTACCGGCGGCGTATTGAGCCAAGCCAAGGACGGGGCCAATGCCCAGTTTACCGAAGAGGAAATAATAGCCATTGTAAGTGCCGCCAAAGATTATGGTTTTAAAGTGGCCGCCCATGCGCACGGTGCCGAGGGCATCAAAAGGGCCATCAGGGGCGGTGTTAACTCCATTGAGCACGGTACATTTATGGACGATGAGGGCATGAAGCTGATGAAGAAAAATGGTACTTGGTTGGTGCCCACCATTACTGCCGGCAAATCGGTGGCCGACAGTGCCAAAATACCGGGCTACTATACCGATATCGTTACCCCCAAGGCCCTCGCCACGGGACCACAGATACAAAGTACTTTTGGCAAAGCCTACAAAGCGGGTGTAAAAATTGCTTTTGGCACCGATGCGGGGGTTTACCGCCACGGCATGAACTGGCTGGAATTTGGTTATATGATAGAAGCCGGTATGCCCGCCATGGAAGCCATTAAAGCAGCTACCAGCCGGGCCGCCGAACTGCTGGGCATGCGGGGCCAATTGGGCAGCATTGGAGCTAACAAACTGGCCGATATCGTTGCCGTAGAGGGGAACCCCCTCAATGACCCCCTTGCCTTTGGCAACGTGGTTTTTGTAATGAAAAATGGGGTGGTTTATAAGCAATAGCAACAACTTTATACATCTGTTAACCCAGCACAGAAAACGGAACCCCTCACCCCGCTAGCAAACCTGTCGGATCAGTTGCCCGATAGGCCATTACAAGTTGGGTGCAGTGCGCAACTGCTGTGCCATCAACCTAAAAACATAAAAACAAGAACCATGTTGAACAAAAAGAAATCCCACACTGCGGGGAAAAAACTGTCAAAAAAAGAAATGCAACTGCTAAAAGGCGGGCGGGGTGTAACCGCCGTAGCGCAGGGCTGCCCCACCAACCCCATCTACTGTTGCTACATCGTTAATTCGCCTTTTGGGCAAATGGCCGTAATGGCCGCCTGTACTACTGCTGCCGATGGTAGGTGCATGTGCGGGCCAACGGATGCATGTCCGATTTAGGTAGGTTTGTTACGAAAGTGGTACGGGGCTACGCTATTGATAGGCCGGTACCGTTACCTTTGCCGCTGGGTACTGCCCGGTGATGGATTGGTGTGGACAAACGGTAAAAAGTGGCCCCAAGGAGGCCCTGCTACTAATTTGTCACTTTTTTCCATTAATGTTTGCGGGATAACGCAAAACCCCTATCTTTGCAGCCCAAAAATTTAGGAAGATTATGGCAAATCACGCAGCCACCAAAAAAGATGTTAGGCAAAGCGCCACCCGCAATGCTCGCAACCGTTACAATGGTAAAACTACCCGTAACGCTATCCGCGACTTTAAAGCGGTTACCGATAAAGCAGAAGCTGACAAAGCCCTGCCTTCTGTAGCTGCTATGATCGATAAATTGGCCAAACGTGGTGTTATCCACAAAAACAAAGCTGCCAATTTAAAGAGCAAAATGGCTAAAAAAGCCAACGCACTGGCCAAATAAGCCCAGCGTTGTAGTACAATATTCAGTATAAGCCCGTCAAATTCAAGCTTGATGGGCTTTTCTGTTGATAAATCACCGCTCCCGCAGGCAACTTTACCAAGCATTCCCCTGTCTTTCACCTGCACTTATCTTTTTGATATGAATAAAAAATACATTTCGTTCCTCTTGGCCGCTTTTGCAGGCCTTTTTGCACAAGCCCAAGTAAGCATTACCAATATCGGTACCCCTTACACCCAGGATTTTAACAGTTTGGCCAATACTGGCACTACCAATACCGCACTGCCCACAGGCTGGCTATTTAGCGAGGCTGGCACGGGTGCCAATACAACCTACGGCGCCGACAACGGGGGCAATACAGCGGGCAATACCTACAGCTATGGCAGCACGGGCAATACCGAGCGGGCTTTCGGCAGCCTACAAAGTGGCAGCGTAGCACCTACCCTTGGCGTAGGTTTTACCAATAATACAGGTGTACCCATTACCACCCTTACCATCAGCTACACCGGTGAGCAGTGGCGGGTAGGTGTGGCCAGCCGCACCATCGCCGACACCCTTAATTTTCAATACAGCACCGATGCAACAAGCCTTACTACCGGTACTTGGGTAGACGAAAACAACCTCGACCTTGCCTCGCCTACCTTAAACGTGCCAGTTGGTGCCGTGGATGGCAATGCCGCCGCCAACCGCACCGCCAAAAGCTTCACCATTGTTGGATTGAACATAGCCGATGGCGGCAGTTTTTACCTCCGCTGGGCAGATTACAATATTGCCAGCAGCGATGATGGCCTGTCGATAGATGATATTTCCATTACTTTTAACGGTACCGTTAACCCACCGTGCGCAGAACCCACAGCACAGGCCACCGGCTTGAGCGTTGGCAGTGCCACGGCCAGTTCGCTTACCGTAGATTTTACCTTGGCTGTGCCCGCTGCCGATGAATACTTAGTAGTACGCAGCACCAGCCCTACCCTTTCGGGCAATCCCGTAGATGGCGTTAACTATACCGTTGGCCAAGCATTGGGCGGTGGTACCGTGGTGAGCTATGGCACCATCAACAATTTTATTGATGGGGGATTGACTGCCAATACCACTTATTATTACTTTGTTTTTTCGGCCAATAGCCAAGATTGCACCGGTGGCCCCAACTATTTGGTTACGGCACCACTCAGTAGCAACGGCACCACCTTGGGCCTGAGCCCTTGTGTGGCCCCCACCGCAGCCCCTACCAGCTTGGTACTTACGCCCGGCAGCATCAGTGTTTCGGGCAGTTTTACCGCATCAGCTACGGCCAACCGCTATTTAATTGTTCGTAGCAGCAGCCCTACCCTTTCGGCCAGTCCGGTTAATGGGGTAAACTATACAACCGGACAAGCATTCGGCGGCGGCACCATTGTAAGCTATGGCAGCAGTACCAGTTTCTTTGCCAGTGGCCTCAACGCCAATACTACTTATTATTTCTTTGTATTTGCCGCCCAGGGCGACTGTGGTGGCGAACCCGTTTATTATACCGCTACGGTGCTCACGGGCAATACCACTACTACCAACGGCAGCGGCGGTATCCCTCCGGCTTATTATGATGCAGCAGGCGGCCTTACCTGTCAGCCACTCAAAACAGCACTCAAAAATATCATTAGCAGTGGTGTACAAACATTGAGCTATACCCCTGGCGTATGGAATATTTATTACTATTCGGATGTACACCGCAACGATGCCAATACGGCCAATATCGTGTGGGATATGTACACCGATCTGCCCACCGGCAGCACCTACTATAATGGCACACCCGAAATACAGTTTACATTGGGAACAGACCAATGTGGCAACTATAGCGGTGAGGGCGATTGCTACAATAGGGAGCACTCCTTCCCACAATCTTGGTTCAACAGTGCCTCACCCATGGTAAGCGATGTGCATCATTTGTTTGCCACCGATGGCTCGGTTAATGGTGTGCGTGGTAATTATCCTTATGGCGAAGTGAACAAGGCCATTACGGGCGGACAATACTACAAAAGCAAAAATGAAAGCTACCGGGGCACACCTGTGGCCACATTGGGTTATGGCGGCACTGTATTTGAACCCCGCGACGAATACAAAGGCGATTTTGCTAGGGCCCAACTGTATATGGCCGTTCGTTACGAAGATCAAATAAACGGTTGGTCGGGAAATGGCAATGCCAACGATGTGTTGCTGAGCCCCAGCGACGAACCCGATGCGGCCAAACGCAAGCTGCAGGTATATGACGATTGGCATATCCGGTTATTGTTCAAATGGCATTCGCAAGATCCCGTAAGCCAAAAAGAAATCGACCGCAACAATGTCATCTATTATCAAGAGGTAACAGATGGCGGCTCCCCAAGGCGC
Source organism: Chitinophaga pinensis (assembly GCA_943373145.1). Lineage (GTDB taxonomy): Bacteria > Bacteroidota > Bacteroidia > Chitinophagales > Chitinophagaceae > Ferruginibacter > Ferruginibacter pinensis_H. Next base: position 17,737 of record CALSBI010000006.1, on the reverse strand, counting down.
CAGGGCAACCGCAACCCCTTTGTAGATCATCCCGAATATGCTGCTTTGATATGGCAGTGCAGCAACGCCATACCGGTTACCCTAATCGATTTTAAAGCCAGCAAAAACAGCGACAATGTGGTGTTGCAATGGCAAGCCACTAGGGAAAGCAATTTTAAACAATACGAAATTGAACGCAGCAGCAACGGTATCGACTTTACGGTTATTGGCACCATCAACGGCCAAAACCTGAGCAACTATCATTTTATTGATAACCAATTGCCCAGTGTAAAAGCGGTGTATTATCGCTTGAAATTGGTGGATGTGGATGGTAAATTCAATTACAGCAAAACAGTGGCCATCCGGCTCAATGGTTTTAGCGGTGCCTTTACCTACCCCAACCCCACCACTGGCCAATTAACGGTACAACTGCAAAATCCGTTGGCAGAAAAAACTGTACTCGCCATCAGCGATGTAACCGGCAGGGTGATCAAGCAACTGAACATCCCCGCCCGCCAAACCACCATACAGATTGATGCCAGTACATTGCCCGTGGGCAGGTATTTCATCAAAATAGTTGGACAAGAAACCATCATCAACCAAAACTTTAGTATAGTGCGGTAAGTATAAACATTTTAAAGGATTAGGCCCGTCTTGTAAGATGGGCCTTTTTTTGCCCTCCTAAATACATGAAACTTGAAAATGTGGGGGCAAACGATATTTCTTTAACCCATAATGCGTAACTTGTAACAAAATTTGACCGTATGTCAGCCGCTGAGCTTCAAAATAAATTGATTGAAAAGATAAAAGGTACCAAAGAGCAATATGTACTGGAAGAGGTATGCCGCCTGCTAGAATTTGAGGAAGATACCGCAACCGTTTATCAAATCCGAGAAGAACAGCAACAATTGATAAATGCTTCCCTTGAAGAAATCGAGCAGGGGGAGTTTTTTACAGATGAAGAAGTGAGAAAAGAAACCCTTGAATGGACAAAAAAATAATCTGGTCTGCCACAGCCAAAAAGTCAAAGCATGACATCCTTCAGTACTGGAAAACCCGAAACAAATCGCTCCTTTTCAGCATAAAACTTGATCAACTGATACATGATGCAGTGGCTTCCATTGCAGCATTCCCCTTTTCTGGTAAACTTACAAATTCACCAGACATCCGTATTAAAATTGTAAAGGAATACCTGCTGTTTTATAAAGTGACAGATGATAAAATAATAATCTTGTTGCTATGGGACGGAAGAAGGAACCCGCAGGATTTGCCATGGGCTTATTAATCCCTGCTTGGGTTTTGTTTACTTCGCCGAAATGGCATCCCACCATTTATTGCTATCATTTCACAATTGCTGCCTACCAACAGACCAACAGCCGCATTTTCAATTTTGCTCTTTCAACTTTCCACTATAAAGTTGTAGTTTAGGCCCAAAAACAATACATGCGCCATCTTTGTTTGCTCATATCCTGCTGCTTATTTGCTGTTGCAACCAATGCCCAACAATGCCGCTTTGAAAAAAGCAAGGGCATGGAATCGGCCACTTATTTTGAAGCCATCGACTGGTACAAAGCATTGGACAAACAATCACCCCTGTTGCAGGTAAAAACCATGGGCATCAGCGATGCTGGTTATCCGCTGCATGTGGTGCTACTGAGCAGCAACGCACAGTTTAACCCTGCCCAATGGCAGCAGCAAAAAAAAGCCGTTATCCTCATCAACAATGGTATCCACCCCGGCGAGCCCGATGGCATTGATGCCAGTATGATGCTGGCCAGGGATATCGTAAAAGGAAAAGTGGTGCTGCCCAACAATGTGGTGCTGGCCATCATACCGGTGTACAATATCGGCGGCTGCCTCAACCGGAACAGCAATAGCCGGGCCAACCAAAACGGACCGATTGAATATGGCTTTAGGGGCAATGCGCAAAACCTAGACCTGAACCGGGATTTCATCAAAAACGATAGCAGGGAAGCCCGTGCTTTTGCGGAAATTTTTCATTGGGTGGATCCGCATATTTTGGTGGACAACCATGTGAGCGATGGGGCGGATTACCAACACACCATGACGATGCTTACTACCCAATACAATAAATTGGGGGCCGATCAAGGCGGTTGGCTTAAGGAAACATTTGAACCGCAATTGTATGCCGGTATGAAAGCAAAGCACTGGGAAATGTGCCCCTACGTTAATTTTGAAACCACCGAAATGGACAAGGGCATGGAACAGTTTTACGATCCGCCCCGCTATTCGTCGGGTTATGCGGCCCTGTTTCAAACCATTGGCTTTGTACCCGAAACGCATATGCTTAAGCCTTATGCCGACAGGGTAAAATCCACCTATGCCTTTATGCAAACCCTGATAGAAAAGTCGGCCTCGAACCATGCGGAACTGATTGCCCAGCGCAACAAAGCCCGACAAGAAGTGATCAAAGAAAAAAGCTTTCCGCTGCAATGGTCGGTAGATACCACACTATACGATTTGATGGAATTCAAAGGATACGAAGCGGCTTTCAAAACCAGTGAAGCCACGGGGTTGCAGCGGATGTATTACGACCACGGCCAACCTTTTACCAAACAAGTAAAGTTTTTCAATACGTTTAAGCCCAACAATTTTATTACCAAGCCACAGGCCTATATCATCCCGCAGGGTTGGCATGCCGCCATCGACCTTTTAAAAATCAATGGGGTGCAGATGCGGCAACTGAACAGGGATACTTTATTAAGCGTGGAAGCCTACCGCATTGATGAATACAAGAGTCTGCCCCGGCCATACGAAAAGCACCATCGCAACAATAGCATTAAAACATCGGCAAGTAGGCAAACCATCCGTTTTTTAAAAGGCGATTATATCATTCCTATGAACCAGCCCGCCAACCGCTACATCACCGAAGTATTGGAGCCCACGGCAGATGATAGTTTTTTTGCTTGGAATTTTTTTGATGGCATTTTGCAACAAAAAGAAGGGTATAGCGATTACCGCTGGGAAGATCTGGCGGCGCAGGTATTAAAAGACAATCCTACAGTAAAAGAAAAATTGGAAACCAAGAAAAAAGCAGATACCGCTTTTGCCAAGAATGCCTCGGCACAGTTGGATTTTATTTACAAAAACTCGCCCTATTACGAGCCAGGGCATAACCGTTATCCGGTGTATCGTTTGATGCCCTAGCGGAGTTTAGAATTCGTAGCCCAGCATCAGGAACAAACTGGTAAAGCGGATTTTTTCGGGCTTGATATAGGGCGCAACCGAATGGCTCAATTGCAGGGTTGCCTGCCACTTTTTATGCTGCCCCATGAGCAAAAGGTTGCCCCCCGCATCAAAAATCCGATAATAAGCATTACTGCCAGCTTCAAATTTCATACTGCCCCCCATGTTGGTAGTTCCCATATTGGTTATAACCTTATCGTTAAATAGGCCGCCCAAGGCGATGGCGCCGTATAACCCTGCACCGGCATACAGGCCCTGCTGCTTATTGCCCCAAAAACGGAAGAGGGCATTTTGGTTGAGACTTAAGTAATGTATCCGCAGGGATTTATTCAAATCATAATCGGCAGTAGGCGTTATCCGATAATGCGTGGCTTTGCCTTGATAAAAAAGCCCCGACTGGTAAATGATTCTTTTGCTAAGAGGGAGGTTGACTTGACCACCAATGGTAAAACCCATACGGGGACTGAGGGTTGGCGTGGTTTCAAAATAAAACTCATTGCCTATACGGCTTGAAGTGTGGCGACCCATACCTGCGTGCACACTGTATTTGGCTTGGCCGTTGGCAATGGTTGCAAAAAGAAGGCACAAAATAAAAAGATGGCAATATTTCATTACAGACTTTTTATTGTTGACAACAAAATTTTGCCAAACGTTGGCTTGTACTTATTGTTTTTGCTCGCCCAGTTTTCTACCCAAGAAAATACAGATAAGGATAACGGCCAAACTGAGGTAGCCCACCCATGGGTAATGGGTGATTTTTTGGGTAGCTTTATCGGTTACTACTATAAAACCCGCTATTAGGGCGGCAATGCCCGTACACATTTGTTGTATGGCCGAATTGATGCTCATAAAGCTGCCGCGGTGTTCTGGCGCCACCACACCACTTACCATGGCCGATGCGGTAACGCCCCTGGCGTTGGCCACCATAAACCAAAAGCCCGTTACAATCAGTACATAATAAAAAGGAATACTGGGCATGTTGGTAATTAAAAAAATGGGCGGCAGCGAAAGAATAGCAGCCCACACATACAATTTTAATTTACCCACTTTATCCGCTAATTTGCCCGCCAACGGCGCACTGATAAGGGTAACCACACCGCCCACCATGTAGATAAACTTAGTTTCCCCTTTGGAAAAACCCACATTGAACTCCATAAAAGGGTTGATGAAGGGTATGATCAAAAAGTGGCCCAACATGAGGCTGCCCGCCAACGTAAGGGCCAGTACTTGCTTGTTATTGCGGAAAATGGACAGAAAGTTTTGTATCCTTGGCACTTTTTCGCCTTCGGTGGCATGCATGTGATTGGTCATGGAAGGGATATAACGAATCAGTAAAGGCAATACGCCAATGCCCAAAAAACCTACCAATAAAAAAGGGGCATGCCAGCTAATTACATTGGCCAGTGTAAGGCCCAAAGGCACGCCAATTACCGATGCAAAGGAAAAAGCCGTCATCAAATAGCCCATGGCCTGGCCCCTACGTTCGTAAGGAAAGGTATCGGCCACAATGCTCATAACCTGTGCCCCGATGAGCCCGCCAAACAAGCCCGCCACAATACGGGCAGCCAGCAACAGATTGGCCGAAGGGGCAAAGCCGCACAAAATGGTACCGCCCAAAAAACCGATATAGCCAAATAACAGTACTTTTTTGCGGTCGAACCCATCCACAAAAAATGAAGCCACCAAACTGGCTATACAGGCACTCACCGAGTATGCCGCCACAATTACACTGAATTTTTGCCCCGAAATATTAAAATAGGGCATCAGGTAACTGCCCAAGGGCATCATAATCATAAAATCCAGAATATGGGTAAAATTGAGGGCCGCCAGTAAAATGAGGATGATCCTTTCTTTAGACGTCATAATAGGTGACAAAGGTAGGGCTTTTACCAAGGCCATACTAACCAGTTACCATGCCCAATATCCTTTTAACCAATATTGGACAATATTACCGTACAATGGCTTACTTTTGAACCATGCGTAAATCGTTTAACATACTGCGCAATTCGCTCAAACTCACTTTTCAGGAACTGAAGGTTAACAAGCTACGTACCGCCCTATCGCTTACCGGTATTGCCTTTGGCATTTTTTGCATCATTGGTGTACTGGCTACGGTGAACAGCTTGGAGCGCAATATCCAAAACGAGGTAAATTCGTTGGGCAGCAATACGATTTATGTTGACAAATGGGAGTACAGCGGTGGCCCCGACAAACCCATGTGGAAATTCAGGGCCCGGCCCGAAATGAAGTATGAGGAAGTGGCCATGATAAAGGAGCGGTCGCAACTTACAGACGAAGCCGCCTTTTTGCTACGCACCGGCAGCAATATTTCGTACAAAGACGATGTGATCCAAAACGTATCGGTTTATGGCATTGTGGAATCCCAAACCATCATCCAACCGCTGGGTTTTGAAGAAGGCCGCTACATGGCCAGCGCCGAATTCAACAATGGTACCAATGTTTGCTTGATTGGTTACGACAATGCCGAAAAACTATTTGGCTCCACCGCAAGGGCCCTCGGCAAGCAAATTGACCTGCGTGGTAAAAAAGTGACCATTGTAGGCGTGATAAAAAAAGAAGGCAAAAACTTTATTGGTTGGGACTACGACAATTGTGTGATGGTGAACTATAAATTTTGCAACCAAATATTTGAACCAAAGTTTAGCAACCCCGTGATCATCATCAAAGGTAAAGATGGCATTACACCTTCTGCCCTTACAGATGAGTTGAAAGGCATCATGCGGCAAGTACGCCGGCTAAGCCCCATGCAAGAAGACAATTTTTCGCTCAACAGCGTGGAGGCTTTTAGCAAGGCCATTACCGGTTTTTTTGTAACCATCAATGTGGTGGGCGGCGTAATCGGTGGTATCAGTTTGATTGTGGGCATGTTTGGCATCGCCAATATCATGTTTGTAACCGTAAAGGAACGCACCAATGTGATCGGGCTAAAAAAAGCCATCGGCGCCAAGAGCCGCAGCATTCTGTTTGAATTTTTAACCGAAGCCAGCATCCTTTGCATCATGGGCGGTTTCATCGGACTCATATTTGTTTACATCCTCACCTTGGTACTCTCCGGCCCCTTAGAGTTTCCTGTGTACATATCTTGGCCCATGTTGGTAACCACTATCATTATCTGTTTAGTAGTTGGCATTTTGTCGGGCATCATCCCGGCCATCAGGGCGGCTAGGCTGGATCCGGTAGTGGCGATACGAAGCAAGTAGGCTCGAGGGCAGATACTGGATAGCAGATTCTAGATGCTGGATGGCGGATACTGGAGGCTAGACTGGAACATTCAGTATCCAGTATCAAGTATCCAGTATCAAGTATCAAGGATCAAGGATCAAGTATCAAGTATCAAGGATCAAGGATCCAGCAACCAGTATCGAGCATCCAGCAACCAGTATCGAGCATCCATTATCACATTAGCTAATTAGCACATTATACTACCTTTGCCCCATGTCAACCAAAAATCCGCAGGACATTACCATACTGGCCATTGAATCCAGTTGCGATGATACATCGGCGGCCGTATATAGCCGTGGGCAGATGCTGAGCAACTTGATTGCCGGACAAAAAGTGCATGAAGCATACGGCGGCGTAGTGCCCGAACTGGCCAGCAGGGCGCATTTGCAAAAGATTGTGCCGGTGGTAGATGTGGCTTTGCAGCAGGCTGGTCGCAGCTTGGCCGATGTGGACGCCATCGCTTTTACCCAAGCGCCCGGCCTGATCGGCTCTTTGTTGGTGGGTACCCAATTTGCCAAATCGCTTGCCATGGCCTTGGATAAACCCTTGATAGCGGTGCACCATATGCAGGCCCATGTACTGGCCAATCTGATTGACGACCCGGCACCAGAGTTTCCGTTTTTGTGCCTTACCGTGAGTGGTGGCCATACACAAATCGTATTGTGCGAAAGCCCCTTGCAACTAAAAGTATTGGGCGAAACCATTGATGATGCGGCTGGGGAAGCTTTTGACAAATCGGCCAAACTGCTGAACCTGCCCTACCCCGGTGGTCCATTGATTGATAAATATGCCGCAACGGGCAATCCGCTTCGTTTTAAATTTGCCGAGCCGCAGGTCGCTGGCCTAGATTTTAGTTTTTCTGGATTAAAGACCTCGGTGTTGTATTTTTTGCAAAAAGAGATAGCTGCCAACCCGCAATTTGTGGAGCAGGAGCTGGCAGATATTTGCGCCTCTTTGCAACACACCATCGTGAATATCTTGCTGAAGAAAGTAGCCAAAGCAGCCAAGGAAACGGGCATCAAACATATTTGTCTGGCGGGCGGCGTATCGGCCAATAGCGGCCTGCGCAAAGCTTTCACCGAAATGGGGGAACGCAAGGGCTGGCAAACCTATATCCCTGCTTTTCAATATTGCACTGACAATGCGGGTATGATTGCCATCACGGCTTATTATAAATACTTGGCAGGCGATTTTGCTCCACTCACGGTAAGCCCTACCGCAAGGGCTGTATGGTAGCCATGGCCAATCACTATTTTCAATTTAAACAGTTTACCGTATGGCAGCAACATTGCGCCATGAAGGTTACCACCGATGCCTGTTTGTTTGGGGCTTGGGCAGCGGAGAGGCTGGAGACTGGATACTGGAAACTGGGTACTGGGTACTGGATACTGGATACTGGATCTATTCCCACACCAACAGCCAACGGTAACCGAGGAATGACCAACGGCCAACGGTCATCGGTCAACGACCCATGGCCCACGGCCAACGACCCACGGCCAACGGTCAACGACCCACGGTCAACGACCAACGACAATCGGCCAACGCCCCCAAGCCACCCGTCAACCGACAACCGTCAACTGTCAACTATTCTCGACATCGGCACCGGCACCGGCCTCCTCAGCCTAATGCTAGCACAAAAAAGCACCCACTCCATTGATGCGGTTGAAATTGACCCGATAGCTGCGGAACAGGCGATGCAAAACATACAGGCCAGCCCTTGGAACGATAGGATACAGGTTATAAAAGGCGACATCACGCAGCTTGAATTGGCACATACTTATCACACCATTATCAGCAACCCGCCATTTTTCGAAAATCAATTGACTTCTCCGGATGCAGGGCGGCAAAAAGCCCTACACGCTTCCGACCTCAGCTTGTTCAACTTGTTTACGGCCATTGTACGTTGGCTCCATCCCGAAGGCACGCTGCTCTTGTTATTGCCTGCTTATCGCTTGGCTGAATTGGAAAAACTGGCAGCCCAACACAGACTGCACCTACACGCCATCACTTGGGTAAAACAAACACCCCGCCACGAACCGTTTAGGATGATGGTACAACTGGGCTATACTCCATCCGAGTTGCAACAAAATACCATAACCATCAAGGAAACGAATCAGCAGTACAGCGAAGCGTTTACTGCCCTGCTGAAAGATTACTATTTGCATTTGTGAAATATTCAGGAATCAACAGGCTAAACACATTATGTTGTCTTCCGCACAGCATTGGTTTGCTGCTAACCATATAAGGTTGTCTTCCACATTGCACTGGTTGACTGCTAACCATACAAGGTTGTCTTCCACATCGCACTGGTTGACTGCTAACCATATAAGGTTGTCTTCCACATTGCATTGGTTGACTGCTAATCATATAGTTGGGTATGCTTTTATGATAGTTTTATCTTCAAAAAATACAAGTTAGTCTGCTAAAACGCATATTTTGTCTTCTAATCTATACTTTTCCTACCCCCTACTAACTAGGAAACAGATCGCTTTTATCCCAGAGTGCTTACCTTTACCCCATGAAACAGATTACCCTTTTGCTGTCACTCATTATCGGCAGTTTGTTCGTCCAAGCCCAAAGTAAGGATACGGCCCTCAACCGCCGCATTACCGAGTTCATGCAAATCTCAAGGGATATGGACATTGACAGAACCATGGACTATATCTACCCCCGTCTGTTTGAAATCGCACCCCGTAGCATGATGGTGGAGGAAATGAAAAAGGCGGTTACCTCAGAGGAGATGAGCATCACCATGGACAGCGTACGGGCCATGAAGGCGGAACCCATTACCGTGGCAGGCGCCACCCAGTTTACCCGCTTTCAATACTATGTAAAATTCGGCATCCGCTTCAATAAAAAAGATAGTACCGAAGAAGACATGGCGGCCAGTTACCTAGAATTATTGAAAGCCCAGTTTGGAAAGCAAAACGTGACCTACTCGGGCGAAACGGATATCTTTCAAATACACACCATCAAATATTCTTTGGCTATCAAAGACCGTTATTCGAAAAATATTTGGACATTCGTGAACCAAGAGCAAAGCAATATGCTTCGGAAGCTATTACCGGCCGCTTTGGTTAAAAAATATAAAATGTAAGCCCATGTTTAAAAAAGTAATGAAAAAAGTACTGCTGGTGTTGTTGGCAGCATTTGTGATTATACAGTTTTTCCGTCCGGACAAAAATACGGCCAGCGGCCCCGAAGCCTACGCCAAAGACATCAGCAAAGTACATGCAGTACCTGCCGATGTGCAACTCATTTTGCAAAAAGCCTGCAACGATTGCCACAGCAACAATACCCAATACCCTTGGTACAGCCATATCCAGCCCGTGGCTTGGTGGCTAAACGACCATGTTCAAGAGGGTAAAAAGGAACTGAATTTTTCTGAATTTGCGGGCTATAACTTGCGCCGCCAATACCATAAACTGGAAGAAGTGGAGGAGCAGGTGAAAGAAGGCGAAATGCCCCTTTCCTCCTATACATTCATACACAAAGAGGCCAAACTTACAGAGGCAGAAAAAAATGCCCTGTACAATTGGGTAAATGCCATTCGGGATAGCATGCGCAGTGTTTACCCCATTGATAGCTTGGAGCGCAAAAAGAAGTAACTTAGCGCCCTAGAGATGACGGGTGCCAAAAAAAATATCACTGCTTTTACACTCTTGTTGCTGGTGGCTTCGCCGCTACTGGTATCGGTTGGCTATATATTGCAAAAACAATATGTACAGCATCAAATGAAGGAGCAATTGGAAAAAGCCAACCTGCAAACCCTGCTGCTCCAGCCCGACCAACTCCACTGGGCCAAAGCCGGTAAGGAAATCTGGGTCAACAACCAATTGTTCGACGTAAAGGAAATTCAACTTACCAACAAAGGGTATCTTATCAAAGGCCTTTTCGACACACAGGAAACAGCCATTAACCAAAAAGCGGCCCAACAAAGTGATGCCCAGAGAGATGCGGCGCAAATGGCCTTACAATGGTTATTGATGGCTTTTTACCAACCTGCGGAAAATCAAATTATCATCGCTATGCCCCCCAAACCATCGGGGCAGCAGTATATACCCTATCAAACCGTCCTCTCTTCCATTAGTCTCAGCGTTATCACACCGCCACCCAATTTGGTATAAGCCCATATCAATTTTACCATCCACGGGCCTTACCGCCTGTATATGCATTGGCCAACGGCCGTGCAGCATTTAATTATAACTAACTGTTAGCCAGCGCAATGGACTGGCACACAATTTTAATACAATGAAAAAAATATATTTACTCGCTATTGTCCTTGGGGCAGCCACATGCTCCATGGCCCAAATAGCCACGGATAGCTTGGAGAAAAAGATGGAAGAAGTGGTTATTTCCGCTTCCAAATTTGCTGAAAATAAAAGGAATATCGCCCAAAAGATAGATGTCATTTCGGCACGTAGCATTGCTACTTCCAATGCTCAAAATACGGGCGACCTGCTCGTTAACACGGGCAAAATATTTGTTCAAAAAAGCCAGCAGGGCGGCAGCAGCCCGGTGATCCGTGGCTTTGAAGCCAGCAGGGTAATGCTGGTGATCGACGGTATCCGTATGAACAATGCCATCTTCCGCAGCGGCCACTTGCAAAACGTAATCACTGTTGACCAGAACATGCTGCAACGGGTGGAAGTGATGTATGGTCCCGCCAGCACCATTTACGGTAGCGATGGCCTGGGCGGTATCATTCACCTGCAAACAAAGAACCCGGTTTTATCGGGCATTGATAAAAAACTGGTAACGCACGGCAGTGCTTTTGCCCGCTACAGTAGCGCCAACAACGAAAAAACCATCCATGCCGATGCTAGTATTGGCGGCAACCGGGTGGCTTGGCTACAGGCCTATTCCTACAGCGACTTTGGCGATATGCGCATGGGCAACCAATACCCCGACAAGTACCCCAACTTTGGTCGCCGTAGTGTGTACATGGGTCAGGTGAACGGTGTAGATAGCGTATTGACCAACCCGGATGACAGGGTGCAAAAATTTTCGGGTTACCGTCAATGGGATATTACCCAAAAACTATTGGTGCGCCAAAACGATAAAATCAGCCACTTGCTCAATTTTCAATATTCCAATACCAACGATGTGCCGCGGTACGATCGGTTGCAAGACATCCGCAACGGAACACTGCGCTACGCCGAGTGGTATTATGGTCCACAAAAAAGGGTGTTGGGCGCTTATGAGTTCAACGCTAAAAACCTGGGCTTTGTAGATGAAATAAAGGCCAATGTAAACTATCAAGATATTGAAGAGAGCCGCCAAACCCGCGACTACCGCCGCTACGACCGATTTGATAGCCGGGTAGAAAACATAAAAGTTTGGGGCTTTAGCGTCAGCGCCCGTAAAAAATGGGACAGCAACGAATTGACTTTTGGAGTGGATGGCCAACTAAACGACCTCACATCTACGGCCACCCGCACCAACCTCACCACAGGTGCCGTATCGGCCTTGGATACCCGCTATCCTGATGGCAAAAACAAGATGAATTATTTTGGTGTATTTGCACAGCATGTGCATAAGTTTGGCAATGACAAGTGGGTGCTCAACGATGGTATCCGTTTTCAGGTAGTTAACCTCTCTTCCAATATTGTCAACAACAGTTTCTTCCGCCTGCCCGATACAGTCTTTAAGCAAAACAATACCGCCATCAGCGGCAATATCGGGGTAATTTACAACCCACAAAAAAACACCCGCATCAGTCTCTCACTGGCCACGGGCTTCCGTACGCCCAATATCGACGATTTGTCCAAACTATTCGAATCCAGCACAGCATTGAGGCAGGTATTGGTGCCCAATAGCAATATCAAGCCCGAATACACGTATAATATTGATTTGTCGCTCACCCAGCAAATGGCCGACAAAATCACCTTGGAATTGTCGGGCTTTTATACCCTGTTGCGCAATGCCTTGGTAAAAGCGCCCTTTAAAGTGAACGGCCAAGATTCTATTATTTACGATGGCGTAAAAAGCCAGGTATTGGCCAATCAAAACAGCAACAAGGGTAGGCTGTACGGTTTTAGCGCCTCGCTGAGTTTTGCTATTAACAAGCAAATCACCTTGAGTTCGGATATCAGCTATACCAATGGCCGCTTTGATACCGACCCAGCCGTGGCTTCCTCCATTTACGAAAAGCAGTCCAACGGCACTTATTTGCTGGTAAAGCGCAACGTTAGTTCCAAGCCACTGGACCATATACCGCCCGTGATTGGCAAAACCGCTTTGGTGTACCAAGGCAGCAAACTGCGTTTGGAGCTGTTTGCCCTGTACAACGGCTGGAAAAGACTGGACCAATTTAATGCCGATGGCGAAGACAATGCCCAGTACGCCACTGCCGATGGTATGCCTGGTTGGATAACGGCCAACTTTAGGGGCAGCTATGCCATCAATAAAGTAATGACCGTTCAGGCCGGTGCCGAGAACATTTTCGATCGTAATTACCGCTATTTTGCTTCGGGTTTTTCTGCTGCAGGCCGTAATTTATACCTTGCCTTTCGGGTAAATTGGTAAGCAATCTTACAAAAGATTGTAATAATGGCCGGAAATGTTAATATTTCCGGCCATTTTATTATCCACGCAGCATTGTAACCCGCTAAATTGTCTAACTTTATAGGTAAACAAAACCATGCACATATTATGACGGAAGAGCTAATGTTAGCTGGATGTCTTAAAAATAACGCGGTAGCACAAGAAGCCCTTTACGCCCGCTTTAGTCCCAAGATGTTGGGGGTATGTTACCGTTTTGCTAAAAACCGGGAAGATGCTGAAGATATGCTACAAGAAGGCTTTATCAAAGTGTTTACCCAACTACACCAGTACAGAAGCGAGGGGGCCCTAGAGGGCTGGATCAGGCGCATCATTGTACATACCTGCATCAATGTACTTAAAAAGAACAAGAAGTTTTCGGACAGCGTGGACATTATACATGCCACGGGTGTGCACATACGTGAGGATATGATACCGGCCATTATGCAGGCCAAGCAAGTAGTGGAGTGCATCAGGTTATTGCCATTGGGCTATCGCACGGTATTGAACCTGTATGCCATTGAAGGATTTTCGCACCGGGAAATTGCCCATATGTTGGAAGTGGAAGAAAGTACGAGCCGCAGCCAATATACCCGTGCCAAAGCCATGCTGGAAGATATATTGGTGAGAAAAAAAATCATGCAAAAGCCGCAACGACATACCATGTATGCTGCAGCCGCTGCTAAATAATAAATAGTAATCCATTCCTTATGAAAACACATTACCAAAACGGAAGAAATATTAGTGAAAATGGACAATGAGTTTTACACAGATAATTTTGAACAACTGTTGAAAGAACAGGCGGATAGGTTTACCATGCAGCCCACAAAAAGAGTTTGGCACAGCATTTATAACGACCTTCATCCGGCGCGCAGGTGGCCTTCTATAGCTATCAGTTGTTTGCTGGTGATCAGCATCCTGCTACTGGGATACTTTAATACCAATAATAACGGCAAACAAAATACAAGCTCCAGCTTGGCCAATGATGCAGGCAATGCTTTGGACAAGCAAGGTGGCACTGGTCAGCAAGATGGTACAGACGGCGGCTTGGTTTCGGGCAACGACAATACGGTGGCCAGTGTAGTAGCCAATGGCTCAATAGTTTCTTCCTCAACCGCTACAACCCCCATCAATAGTAGTCTCACTGAGCAAAACCCATTGGCCCCAACTGTTAACAATACTAATTTGCCAAGGCGCACCAGCAGGTTATCCTCCGTTAGGGCCATTCAGCACAAAAACAATCAGCAAGATCCTGGCGCCAAAACGGGCCAATCTAACCAAGGCAAACGTAATGCAAGCCATTTATATGTTGTGCCACCTACAGCGGGTAATGATGCCGAACAAGTTGACAACAACAGGCCGGTTAGTAGTGATAATAACATAACGACAGACCCCGCCCAAAGCCAAATTAAAATAGTGGCTGGCAACATGGAAACCCTTGCTCCCGTAGCAGGCACAAAGGCTGAAGACAATGCCAACAATGCCGACGGAGACAATGAAAATAATGAAAAAACCGTAGGGGATACAAAGGAAAAAACAGATTTGCAAAAAGCCACTGCCGTTAATTATATCGACAGGGCTTGGATAGACGATCATGCTTTTTACAACAAGTCCCGCCGTAACAAGTTAAAAAACAGGCTCAGTTGGCAAGTCTATATCACCCCTTCCATTACTTATCGCACTTTGTTTGAAAATAGCATAGCAGAAGGTAGGACGACTTTGCAAAGTTTGGTAACCAATCCTTTTGTGCGTCAACCGGGCATTGAAAACAGTGTAGATCACAAACCCGGGCCTAGTATAGAATTGGGCGGCGCAGTGGCCTACCAATTGGCAAAAAAATGGCAATTGAAAGTGGGCGCACAAGTTAACTATACCAGTTATCATGCCACAGCCAACAATATTCAGCATCCGATTACCACCAACATTGCTGTAAACGATTTTACCAATGGTAGTTTGGATATAGAAAACCGCAGTGCCAGTATCTCTAATACACCCGGTTCCAACAACAATAGGTTGAACAATTATACCGTCCAATTGGCATTGCCAATTGGGTTTGCTTACAAACTGGCGGGCAACAACGACCTGAAATTCTTTGCAGGTGCTACGCTTCAACCCTCCTTTGTATTGGTCGGCAGTTCGCCCTTACTTTCCAGCGATCGCCTTTTTTACGTAGAAAACAATACCAAACAAGGCGACGCCTCATTCATGCGTAGGTTTAATGTAGCGATGGGCATCGAAACATACGCCAGTTTCCGCATGGGCGAATATACCTTCTTGGCCGGTCCACAATTGCGTTACCAATTACTTACTACCAATAGCGACAAATACACCATTGGCGAAAAATTGTATAATATTGGCTTAAAAATGGGCATCACTAAAAAGTTTTAAGAACTACTTAATATAATTATAATGGTCCCCAACTCGTTGGGGACTATTTTTGTTTAATGCCCAAATCTTATATAGCGGTATCACACAATCTATTTGCCAAACGGTGTTTTACAGTTAATTTTGGCACATGAAAAAGCAAATCTTCTTTTTTATTGTAGGGTGTATCGCCCTTATGTCTTGTGGCGGCAACGACAAAGAGGCCCCTGCCAAACCGGTTGCCACTGATACCACAGCCGCAAAACCCCAGCGTTTTTTTCCGGTAACGGGGTTTTTAAAGGGGGATTTGGCGGCCATCAAACAAAAAGGTGTCAACCCCGTTAAAATAACGGTAGTCGGACAAAAGGTAGATTCTGCTTGGTTAACATTAGAACAATTGCCCGCTGAATTAAGTGAATTTTTACAGCCGCTAATTGATTCTACCAACCTGATTGACTTTTACAAAGAAACCAGTTTTCAAGACCAAACCATCAATACCTTCACTTTTACATACGAGCCACGGGGGCCCTTGCCCGACAGCCTGAACCTACAGCGTTGGGATGTGTACGTTGATGCAGACAATCAAACCGTAAAAAAAGTATATATGGTGAAACTGATTACAACGGACGGGAAACCCAAAACACTCCAGCTTACTTGGGAGGCTGGGAAGCGTTGCAAAATGGTAACGCTGAACCCCGAAACAAGCACCGTTGAAAAGGAAGTAACCATTTTGTGGGATTTTTAACAATCAATGACACAAATAGAATTTTCGGCCATTGCGCAGGGCATCCCCCTTCAGCCAGGTATTTATAAATATTATGGCACCGATGGCGAATTGCTGTATGTGGGCAAGGCCAAAAGCCTCCGCAAACGGGTAAGCTCCTACTTTTCCAAAACCTTTACCACCTACAAAACACACGAACTGGTTAAACGTATTGCCACCATTGAGTTTACCATTGTAAACAGTGAGCAAGATGCTTTTTTGTTGGAAAATTCGCTGATAAAAGAATACCAGCCCCGCTATAATATCAACCTCAAAGACGATAAAACCTATCCTTACATTGTTATTAAAAAAGAGCCCTTTCCCCGTGTGTTCCTTACCCGGCGCAAAATTGCCGATGGGTCGGAGTACCTCGGGCCCTTTACATCGGTAGCTAGGGTAAGGGAGCTGTTGGACTTTATTAAGCAAAACATACAACTGCGCACTTGCAAATTGAACCTCACCGAAAGCAATATCAAAAAAGGAAAGTTCAAAGTGTGCTTGGAGTACCATTTAGGCAACTGCAAAGGGCCTTGTGAGGGCTTGCAAACCGAAAGCGACTATGCCGAAGGGTTACAATTGCTAAAAGAGCTATTAAAAGGCAACTTGCAGCCCGTAATGCAGCATTACAAAAAAGAAATGCAACTATTGGCTGCCAATTTGCAATTTGAAAAAGCAGCCATCATTCAAAAAAAGTTAACCTATCTACAACAATACCAAGCCAAATCAACCGTGGTAAATATCAAAACCGGTTCGGTAGACGTGTTTACCGTAATGGAAGAGGGCGATACGGCTTATGTAAATTATTTGGCGGTAAACAATGGTAGCATTGTACTTACGCAAACAGTGGTGTTGCAAAAAAAGCTGGCCGAACCCCCTGCCGAAATATTGGCTTTTGCTATTGCCCAATTGCGTAGCACGTTCAACAGTACTTCCCCAGAAATCATTGTACCGATACCTATTGAGTACCCAGATGATACCATTAAAATAACCGTGCCCAAGGGCGGCGATAAAAAGAAATTGCTGGAACTGTCGGAGAAAAACGTAACCTACTTTAGGGAAGAACTCAAGAAGAAAAAGATGCTGCACCTAGAGGAAAAGAACGATAGCGAAAAAGCGGCCGTTTTGCAACAATTGCAGCAAGACCTGCAACTGTCCGAACTGCCCGTGCACATCGAATGCTTTGATAATTCTAATTTTCAGGGCAGTTTTCCGGTATCGGCGATGGTATGCTTTAAAAATGGCCTGCCCGATAAGGACAATTACCGCCGCTATAATGTAAAAACAGTGGAGGGGATCAACGATTTTGCCACCATGAAGGAAGTGGTGGAGCGGCGCTACAAGCGTTTGCTGCAAGAGCATAGCCCCTTACCACAATTGGTGATCATTGATGGGGGCAAGGGCCAGTTGAGCGCCGCCATGGAAAGCATTCGCTTGCTGGGGTTGGAGGGCAAGATTACCTTGGTGGGCCTGGCCAAAAACGAGGAGGAGATTTTTTATGCAGGTGATACCCAATCGCTAAAGCTGCCTTGGGACAGTGAGAGCTTGAAACTGATCCGCCGCATCCGGGACGAAGTACACCGTTTTGGCATTACCTTCCACCGTAACCAGCGTAGCCGGGGCACTTTTAAAAATGAATTG